>NZ_PGTO01000001.1 GCF_003284725.1 Paramagnetospirillum kuznetsovii
CCTCTTTATGGTCTGTTTCCAACGACCACTTTGGCGCATTGCGACGCCGGTGAGCAGGGGCCGTCCACCCCATCATCTGTGGCCCATGTCTCATCCTATCCGCTTGAATGTCGGTTGGCCCACGGTTCTTACTGCTTCCAGAAGGTCGGCACGAACAGCACCAGCACGGTGAACAGTTCCAACCGCCCGAACAGCATGCCGCCCGCCAGCAGCCACTTGGCCAGATCGGGCAGACCGGCATAGCCGCCGCCCGGTCCGATCTCGTTGCCCAGGCCCGGCCCCAGATTGGCCAGGGCCGAGGCAGCGCCGGAAATGGCGGTGATGAAGTCGACGCCCAGGAAGGCCAGGGCCATGGACAGCATGGCGAAGGCCAGGGCATAGACGAACAGGAAGCCCATCACCGAGGCCAGCACCTCTTCCGGGATCGGACGCCGGTTGAAGGTGGGGATCAGCACGGCATGCGGCCGCAGCAGGTGGCGCATCTGCACCAGGGCGTCGGCGAACAGGAACTGGAAGCGGAACACCTTGACGCCGCCGCTGGTGGACCCGGCGCAGCCGCCGACGAAGGCCAGGAAGAACAGGATGGCGGCGGGCAATCCGCCCCAGTTGCCGTATTCCAAGGTGAACAGCCCGGTTCCCGTCATCACCGAGATGGCGGTGAAGCAGCCCGAGCGCAACGCGTCCAACGGCGCCAATCCCCGGCTGGCCGCCAGCCAGGCGGAAACCCCCAGGCAGCCCAGCACCATCAAGCCGAAATACCAGCGTAGCTGACCATCCTTGAGGAAGGCCTTGGCATTGCCTTGCACCAGTTGGAAGAACAGCAGGAACGGCATGCCGCCCGCCACCATGCCGATGACGATGATCAGTTCCACCCAGCGGCTGTCGAAATGGCCGATGGAGGCGTCCGAGGTGGAAAACCCGCCGGTGGAGATGGTGGCCATGGCATGGGCCAGCGCCTCGAATCCGGTCATTCCCGCCCCCCACAGCAGCAACGCCAATCCCCCGGTCAGGCCCAGATAGACGCCGAAAATCACCAAGGCGATGCGCTTGGCCCGCGACGTGGTGCGCTCCGTCGGTCCCGGCATTTCCAGGCGGAACATCTGCATGCCGCCGATGGCCAGATTGGGCAATACCGCCACCGCCATGGCGATCACCCCCAGCCCCCCCAGCCAGTTGAGCAGCACCCGCCACAGCAGCAATCCCCGAGGCAGACCGTCGAGGCCGTGGATCACGGTGGCGCCGGTCGAGGTCAGGCCGCTGATGGCCTCGAAGGCGGCGTCGGTGAAGGACATCTGCAGCGGCCCGTAAATGAACGGAAGCGCCGCGAACAGCGCGGGCACCAGCCAGCCGAAAGTCGCGGCCAGATAGGTCTGGCGCACCGTCCGGCGCTGGCGCTCGGTCTGGGTGCCCAGCACCAGCAAAAGCCCGGCGAACAGGGTCAGGCCGCAAGAAACCGCGAAGACCCTCCATTCGGCATGGTTGTCGCGATAATCCAGCAAGGCGGGCAGCACCATGGACAGCGCCACGATGCAGAGCAGGATGCCGATGACTTGAAAGACGGGGCGAAGGTCGATGGTCATGACGCTCGTCTCACTCCCGCCAATAGCTGCGCGAGAACAGCACCGCCACGGTGAACAGTTCGAGGCGCCCCAACACCATCTCTGAGGCCAGGATCACCTTGGCCGCGTCCGGCAGCGAGCGGTAACTGCCCATGGGGCCGATGGTGCCGCCGATCCCCGGTCCCACATTGCCCAGCGCCGAAGCCGAGCCCGACAGCGCGGTGATCAGATCGACCCCCACCATGGTCAGCGCCACCGCGAAGACCGAGAAGGTGAAGAAATACATCACCACGAAACCCAGCACCGAATCCAGCACCTGGGGAATGATGGGCCGCTGGTTGTAGTGGATGACGAAGACGCCGTGGGGATGCAGCAGCCGCTTCAGATGAATTCCGGCCAGGGCGAACAAAAGCTCCCAGCGGAAGATCTTGACCCCACCGGCCGCCGAACCGGTGCAGCCGCCGATGAACAGCAGGACGAAGAACACCACATGGGCGAAGCCGCCCCAGGCGCCGTAATTGGTGGACACGAAGCCGGTGGTGGTCACCACCGAGGTGACCGAGAAGGCGGCATGGCGCAACGCCACGCCGGGGGTCATGTCGTTGACCGCCCACTGCCACAGGGCCAGAACCCCCGCGAAGGCGCCGAGGAACATCAGATACCAATGGGTCTGGGCATCGTCCAACACCTTGGGCCGCCAGTTCTTCCAAGGCCCGGTCCACAGGGTGAAGCTGGACCCGCCCACCATCATGGCGAACACCGCCACCCATTGCACGGCGGTGCCCCAATGGGCGAGATTGGAATCCGAGGTGGAGAAGCCGCCGGTGGAGACCGCCGCCAGGGCGTGGCAGACGGCATCGAAACGGCTCATGCCCGCCGCCCAGAACGCCACCGCCGCCAGACCGGTGAACCCGGCATAGATCAAGGTGATGGAGGCCGCCACCTGAGTGATGCGCGGCTTGATCTTGTCGGACTTGTCCGAGCTTTCCATGCGAAAGACCTGCATGCCGCCGATGCGCAGCAAGGGCAGGATCACCACCGCCATGATGATGATGCCTTCGCCGCCCAGCCAATTGAGCAGCGCCCGCCAGATCAGGATGCCCTTGGGCGCCCGGTCCAGGCCGACGATGACGGTGGCGCCGGTGGTGGTCAGGCCGCTCATGGCCTCGAACAGCGCGTCCACCGGGCCGAGCCGCAAATTGCTGAAGACAAACGGAAGCGCGGCGAAACCCGCCGTCAGGGTCCACGCCACCACCGGCACCATGAAGGCCTGGCGGCTGGTCAGGCTGGCGCGCCCCTTGGGCCGGGCGCCGAACACCAGCGCCATGGCGAAAAAGGCGGTGGTCATGGCCGACAGGGCGAAGACCTTCCAGTCCACGTCGTCCGAAAGCAGGTCCACCACCGCCGGAATCCCCATGGCGGCCGCCAGCACCAGCAGCAGAAAGCCGTTGACGAAGAGAACCGGCCGAAAGTCGATCACATGGCAACTCCACCACTGCGCATTTCCCGATGGTCGAGTGAAAGCCTTCACGCGACCGGAGGCAAGGCCAAAGGCCGCCGCCGCTCATGCGGCGAAAGCCAAGCACGCGGAGGCGTGCGCCCGGCGATTGAGGGGCCCCACGAAAATGACTCATGGCCCCGTTCGCGCAAGCTGTCCAGCGAATCGTGCAGGACGCGGCGGGAATGGGATTGCCATTTACGCCCAGCCGCCGTAGAGAGGGTTCATTGGCTCGAAGCGGACTGGACCTCAGATGAAATACGGTCGCAAACGTGTTCTGGTGACGGGTGGCGCCGGTTTTCTCGGCTCCCATTTGTGCGAGCGGCTGCTGGCCGAGGGCAACGACGTTCTGTGCGCCGACAATTTCTTCACGGGCACCAAGGACAATATCGCCCATCTGCTGGGCAATCCCTATTTCGAGCTGATGCGCCACGACGTCACCTTCCCGCTTTACGTGGAAGTGGACGAGATCTTCAATCTGGCCTGTCCCGCCTCGCCCATCCACTATCAGCGCGACCCGGTGCAGACCACCAAGACCTCGGTGCACGGCGCCATCAACGTGCTGGGCCTCGCGAAAAGGGTCAACGCCAAGATCTTCCAGGCCTCCACCTCCGAGGTCTATGGCGACCCCGAGGTGCATCCCCAGACCGAGGATTATCGCGGCAGCGTCAATCCCATCGGCCCGCGCGCCTGCTATGACGAGGGCAAGCGCTGCGCCGAGACCCTGTTCTTCGACTATTGGCGCCAGCACAGCCTGCGCATCAAGGTGGCCCGCATCTTCAACACCTACGGCCCGCGCATGCATCCCAACGATGGCCGAGTGGTCTCCAACTTCATCGTCCAGGCGCTTCAGGGCCAGGACATCACCCTTTACGGCGATGGCAGCCAGACCCGCAGCTTCTGCTTCGTCGACGATCTGATCGAGGGATTCATCCGCCTGATGAACGCGCCCGACGACGTAACCGGCCCCATCAATCTGGGCAATCCCCGCGAGATGACGGTGCGCGAACTGGCCGAGATGGTGGTCAAGATGGTGGGCTCGAAGTCGCAGATCGTCTACCGCCCGCTGCCCGCCGACGACCCCATGCAGCGCCAGCCCAACATCGCCCTGGCCAAGGAAAAGCTCGGCTGGGAGCCCAAGGTCACCCTGGAACAGGGCCTCGAGCGCACCATCGCCTATTTCCGGAATGTGGTGGGCTGAATAGAGCGGCCGGGACGGCCGCGCTCCGAATGTAGGAGCGCGGCCGTCCCGCCCGTCCAAATATAGGAGCGCGGGCGTCCCGCCCGTCCAAATATAGGAGCGCGGGCGTCCCGCCCGCAGGCGCCTAATCCAGCTCGAAGGCGTTCTTGTAGTCGAGCTTGAGCGCAGGATCCTGGTCTTCCTTGCGCAGGAAGCAGTTGCCCACCACCAGCACCTCGATCTCCGAGCCCATGAAGCAGCGCCAGGCGTCTTCCGGACTGCAGACGATGGGTTCGCCGCGCACGTTGAAGCTGGTGTTGACCACCACGCCGCATCCCGTGAGCCCCTTGAAGGCCGAGATCAGCGCGTGGTAGCGCGGATTGGTGTCGGCATGGATGGTCTGCACCCGGGCGGAATAATCCACATGGGTGATGGCGGGAAGGCTTGAGCGCGGCACGTTCAGCTTGTCGATGCCGAACAGCTTCTGCTCATCCTCGGTCATGGCGCGGCGATGCTTTTCCGCCACCGGAGCGACCAGCAGCATATAGGGGCTGTCGCCGTCCAGATCGAACCACTCGGCCACGTCTTCGCGCAGCACCGACGGCGCGAAGGGACGGAAGCTCTCGCGATACTTGACCTTGAGGTTCAGCAGCTTCTGCATGGTGGGCGAACGGGGATCGCCCAGGATGGAGCGGCCGCCCAGGGCGCGGGGGCCGAATTCCATGCGGCCCTGCATCCAGCCCACCGCCTTCTCGGCCGCCAGGGCCTCGGCGGTGGCCGCGATCATGGAACCGTCGTCCAGCACCGAGAACTTGGCGCCGCACGCGGTCAGGCGGGCCTCGATATCGCTCTGCTCGAACACCGGGCCGAGATAGGAGCCCTTCATGGCGTCCTTGCCGTTGCCGGTGATCTTGCGCGGCTGGCCCTTGTGGATGTGATAACCGGCCAGGGCGGCGCCCAGCGCGCCACCGGCATCGCCGGCCGCCGGCTGGATCCAGATATTGTCGAAGATGTTCTGGCGCAGGATCTTGCCGTTGGCGACGCAGTTGAGCGCCACGCCACCGGCCAGGCACAGATTCTTCGCCCCCGTCTCCTTCTTGATGCCGCGGCATAGCTGGGAGACGATGATTTCCGTCACCTCCTGGATGGAGGCGGCGATATCCATGTGGAACTGGGTCAGGGGATCCTTGTCGGCCTTCCGGACCGGCTGGCCGAACAGCGCCGCGAAGCGGTCGTTGGTCATGTGCAGGCCGGTGCAGTAATCGAAATAGGACTGGTCGAGGCGGAAGCTGCCGTCCTCCTTCAGATCCACCAGATTGTCGAGAATCTGCTTGGTGTATTTCGGCTCGCCATAAGGCGCGAGGCCCATCAGCTTGTATTCGCCGGAATTGACCTTGAAGCCGGTGTAATAGGTGAAGGCGGAATAGAGCAGCCCCAGGGAATGGGGGAAGTGCAGCTCCTTGTGGATCTCCAGCTTATTGCCCGATCCCATGGCCAGCGAGGTCGTGGTCCACTCGCCGACGCCGTCCATGGTCAGCACGGCGGCATCCTCGAAGGGCGAGGGGAAGAAGGCCGACGCCGCATGGCTGAGATGATGCTCGGCGAACAGCAGCTTGTTGATCCAGTCGAAGTCCTTGGCGAACAGCTTCAGTTCCTTGGACAGCATGTCCTTCTGGAACAGCTTTTCCTTCAGCCAGACCGGCATGGCGGCCTTGAACGACGTGAAGCCCCTGGGGGCGAAGGAGACATAGGTCTCCAGCAGCCGCTCGAACTTCAGGAACGGCTTGTCATAGAACACCACGTAATCCACATCGCCCAGACCGATTCCGGCCTCGCCCAGGCAATAGCCGATGGCGTGTTCCGGGAATCCGGCGTCATGTTTCTTGCGGGTAAAGCGTTCTTCCTGGGCCGCCGCGACGACATTGCCGTCCACCACCAGGGCGGCGGCGCTGTCGTGGTAAAGCGCCGAGAGACCGAGAATGCGCAAGGGGCGGCCCGCCTAGAACAGGGTGTAGATGAAGGGCGCCACGGCGGAACCCTGGGACAGCACGATCAGGCCGCCGAACACCACCATCATGATCAGGATGGGCAGCAGCCAGAATTTCTTGCGTTCGCGCAGGAACTGCCAAAGCTCGATGAGGAATCCCACGAAGTGTCTCCTAGAACTGACGACGCATGGTCTCGGGGGCGGGGCCGGGCGGATCGCGCAGGATCCAATAGCTGGCGGCGGCGTCATCGCGTTTCAGCCGCAGCGGATCCTTGCCCATCAATCGCATGATCAGGGCGATGGGGGTGACGGTCACGAAGAACAGCAGACCCATCACCACCGGGGTGACGACGTGATGCAGCGCCATGCCCACCAGGAACCACAGCTTGTTCAGCGGCTTCAGCAGCTTGGGCGCGGCGAAGGACACCACCAGGAAGGCGGCCGCCACCAATCCGGCCCACAGTCGGGGCTCCTCGCCGGATTTCAGCGGCAACAGGCAGACGATGGCGAAGACCGCCGCGAAGACCAGACCGAACGAGCGGTCCGAGCCCATCTCGACCTTGCGGCCATGGGATTGTCCTTCGAAGGTGCCCTGGGGCTTGCTCATGCTGACGCCGCGCCTATCCGATCAAGAACCGGCGACTTCTAGCACAGCCGACCCTGCGAGGCAAATCGCGTCACTCCTTGGGCGCCGCCTTGGCTTCCACCTGGTCGCACAGCGCATGGCCGAGCAGGATATGCATTTCCTGGATGCGGGCGGTGACGTTGGACGGCACGATCAGCAGCGGATCGGCGAGGCCGACCATCTTGCCGCCGTCGCGGCCGCCGAATCCGGCCGCCACCAGTCCCATGTCGCGGGCCACCGCCAGGGCGGTCAGCACGTTCGGGCTGTTGCCCGAGGTGGTGATGCCGATGGCGACATCGCCGGGCCGCCCCAGCGCCTCGATCTGGCGCGAGAAGATTTCCTCGAACGAAAAGTCGTTGGCGCAGGCGGTCAGCAGCGAGGTATCGGTGGTCAGCGCGATGGAGGCCAGCGCTTTGCGGTTATAGCGGTAGCGGACCACCAGTTCGGTGGCCAGATGCTGGGCATCGGCCGCCGAGCCGCCATTGCCGAAGAACAGGATCTTGCCGCCGCTGTTCAGACTGGTCAGGCAGGCCTCCACCAGCTTCTGGAAAGGCTCGCGCACGGCGGCGGCGGTGCGGCTCACCACCTCGGCGTGCTCGGCGAACTGTTGGTCGAGAAACTTGGCGAATTCCATGGCGGTCAGGCCTCGATCAGCGGCGGAGACAGATTCCTTATCCGGTCTCCGCCCCGCCAGCAACCGTTGTTTCCGTCAGGGTGCGCAACTGCCGCCCCGCCACCATGATCATGGGCAGATCGATGTGGGAGGCCGCCCTGAGCTCGGCCAAAAGCGCCTCGGCCCGCTCCACCGCCGCCCGGTTGCCCTCGGCCCAGGCGCGGATGGCGTCCTCGGCGGCCATCCCCGGTTGGCTGGCCGCCACCGCGTGGGTGATGTCGCGCTGATGGCCGTAAAGATCCTCCATGGCCGCCGCCGCCGCCAGCTTGAGCCAATGGCCGCGCCCCGACAGCTTTTCCGCCGAGGCCCGCAGCCAGCCCAGCGAGAAGCGGGCGCCAACGGCGAAATACAGCCGCCCCGCATCGCTGATGGTGATTCCCCGCCGGGTGGCGATGCGCAGGATATCGGCGGCCGAGGCCAGCACGATCAGATTGCCCACCCGCCGCGCCAGGGATTCCGGCACCCCTTGCTCGACGAACTGAGCGATGCGGGCCGCCACCGCGGCGGCCGCGTCGGGCGGCAGGATATCGGGAACCGCCTCTTCCAGCGCCTTCACGCCGGGCGACAGTTCGGAAATGCCGCTGCCCAGCGCGAAGGGCGAGGGCATGGAGCGCAGCACCCACAGGGTGGCGCGCTCCACCAGTCGGTTGGCCTCGGCCAGCATGGCGGTCTGGGCGGCGGCCGGAACTGTTCCGTCCAGCCTTTCGATCTCGGTCCAGACCTCGCGCAGGCGGAAGGCATCGCGGGCCACGATATAGGCGCGGGCCACCTGGGCGGGATGATGGCCGGTGGTCTCCATCAGTTCGGCGACGAAGGCCCCGCCCACCCGGTTGACGATGGAATTGGTCACCACCGTGGCGACGATCTCGCGCCGCAGACGGTGCTTGGCGATATCATTGCCAAACCGCTTTTGCAGCGCGGTCGGGAAGTACTTGGCCAGATCCACCGCCATGAAGGGATCGCTGGGCAGATCCGAGGCCAGGATGTGCTCGTAAAGCCAGATCTTGCCATAGGCCAGCAGCACCGCCAGTTCCGGCCGGGTAAAGCCCAGCTTGCGGGCGGCGCGGTCGGTCAACATCTCGTCGTTGGGCAGGAACTCGATGCCGCGATCAAGCCGTCCGGCCTTTTCCAACAGCCGCATGAAGCGCGCCTCGGAATCCAGCAGATCGGCGCCTTGGCTTTCCATCATGGAAATGGCCTGGGTCTGAAGGTAGTTGTCGCGCAGAACCAGGGCACCGACCTCGTCGGTCATCTCGACAAGCAGCTTGTCGCGCTGCTTGGGCGTCAGGTCGCCCGCCCCCACCAGGTCGTTGACCAGGATCTTGATATTGACCTCGTGGTCGGAACAATCCACCCCGGCCGAATTGTCGATGGCGTCGGTGTTGATGCGCCCGCCGCCGCCGCCTGCCCCCGCTTGGGCGTATTCGATGCGGCCCAATTGGGTGAAGCCCAGATTGGCGCCCTCGCCCACCACCCGGGCCCGGATGTCGCGGCCGTCGATGCGAAGGGAATCGTTGGCGCGGTCGCCCACCTCGGCATTGGTCTCGTCCGAGGACTTCACATAGGTGCCGATGCCGCCGAAGAACAGCAGATCCACCGGCACCTTCAACAGCACCCGAATCAACTCGGTCGGCGCCAAGGCGTCCGCCTCTATGCCAAAGCGCGCCTTGACCTGGGGACTGAGCGGAATGGTCTTGGCGGTGCGGGGAAAGATGCCGCCGCCGTCCGAAATGGTGGAGACATCGTAATCGGGCCAGGCCTTGACGGCGGTGAACAGCCGTTCGCGCTCGGCGAAGGCCTTCTCGGCGTCCGGTTCGGGGTCGAGGAAGATATGGGCGTGGTTGAAGGCGGCCACCAGCTTGGTGTGTTTCGAGCGCAGCATGCCGTTGCCGAACACGTCGCCCGACATGTCGCCCACCGCGATGGCGGTGAAATCCTGGGCGCGGGTGTCGATGCCCATCTCGCGGAAATGGCGTTCCACCGCCACCCAGGCGCCCCGCGCCGTGATGCCCATCTTCTTGTGGTCATAGCCCTGGCTGCCGCCCGAGGCGAAGGCGTCGCCCAACCAGAAGCCGCGTTCCAGCGATATGGAATTGGCGATATCGGAGAAGGTGGCGGTGCCCTTGTCGGCGGCCACCACCAGATAGGGATCGTCGCCGTCCTTGCGCAAGGTGTCGGGCGGCGGCACCACCGCCTCGCCCGCCAGATTGTCGGTGATGTCCAGCAATCCGCGCATCAGGGTCTTGTAGCACTCGATGCCCTCGGCCAGGAACGCCTCGCGCCCGCCCGTGGTCGGCGGCTTCTTCACCACGAAGCCGCCCTTGGCGCCCACCGGCACGATGACGGCGTTCTTGACCATCTGCGCCTTCATCAGGCCCAGGATCTCGGTGCGGAAGTCCTCGCGCCGGTCGGACCAGCGGATGCCGCCGCGCGCCACCTTGCCGCCGCGCAGATGGATGGCCTCGACGCGGGGCGAATAGACGAAGACTTCCACCATGGGGCGCGGCGCCGGAAGATCGTCCACCATGCGACTGTCCAGCTTGAAGGAGAAATAGGGCTTCGGCCCGCCGCTGTCCGCCTTCTGGAAGAAGTTGGTGCGCAAGGTCGAGCGGATCAGGTTGAGGAAGCGGCGCAAGATGCGGTCGTCGTCGGCGCTGACCACCGCTTCCAGCCCGGCCAGCAGGTGCTTTTCCGCCTGGGCGGCATCGCCGGATTTTCCATCGGGATCGAAGCAGGCGAGGAACAAATCCACCAACGCCTTGGCCATGGCGGGATTGCCGCACAGCGCCTGTTCCATATAGGTCTGGCTATAGGTGGCGCCGGTCTGGCGCAGATATTTGGCATAGGCGCGCAGCACCATAACGGCGCGCCAGTTCAGCCCGGCGGCCAGCACCAGCCGGTTGAAGCCGTCGCTTTCCGCCTCGCCCCGCCACACCGCCGCCAGGGCGTCTTGGAAGAAGTCGCGGCGTTCGGACACGTCCAGGGCAGAGCCATCGGCGCTTTCCACCTCGAAATCATGAATCCACACCCCATCGGCCCCTTCGGTCGCGGACTGGATTTCATGGGGCAGTTCGGCGATGACCACCAGACCCATGGCTTCCAGCATGGGCAGCACGCCCGACAACGCCACCGGCGTGCCGGCGCGATACAGCTTCAATCGGCCCTGATGGGCCGCCGCCGTCACCGGCCGGTAGAGGTTGAGGCCGATGCCGCCCCGCTCCAAGACCGCCTCGATGCGGTCCACATCGGCGACCGCCGCCAGGGCCGAGTGGCGCTCGCGGTAGGACGCGGGGAAGGCCTGGGTCCAGCGGCGCGCCAGGGCCAGACCGGCGGCCTCGCCATGGGCCTGGATCAGCGAGCCGCGCAGGTGTTCGTCCCAGGTCCGCGCCGCCTCGGCGATACGCGCCTCCAGGGCCAGGCTGTCCACATGGGGCACCGCGCCGGGGGTGGTGCGGATGATGAAATGCAGCCGGGCCAGCGGCTGGTCCGCCACCTGGGTGTAGAAGGCGTCCAGGGTTCCGGCGAAGCTCTCCTCCAACAGCTTGGTGATGGCGAGCCGCAGGGGCGTGTCGTAGCGGTCGCGGGGCACGAAGACCAGACAGGAGATGAAGCGCTCGAATTCATCTTTGCGCAGGAACACCGCCACATGCTGGCGTTCCTGCAAATGCAGGATGCCGATGGCGGTGTCGCGCAATGCCTCTTCCGAGATTTGGAACAACTCGTCGCGGGGATAGGTCTCCAGGATGTTGGCCAGCGCCTTGGCGGCATGCCCCGAGGCGACAAAGCCGGTCCCATCCTCGACACGGCGGATCTTGCGCCGAAGCAAGGGAATCTGGGCCGGGCGGTCGGTATAGGCCGAGGAGGTGAACAGGCCGAGGAAGGCGTGCATGCCCACCACCGCCCCCTTGGGGCCGAATCGCTTCAACCCGATGATGTCCATGCGCACCGGCCGATGCACGGCGGAATGGCGCGCCGACTTGGTCACCAGCACCGGATCGGGCCGGGTCAGGAAGGCGCGAAGCTCCACCGGCATGGCGGCCAGGGTGACGGTATCGTCGAACACCAGGGCGTCGGTATGACGCAGCACGCCCAGCCCGCCGCCCACATCGGCACTCACCGAACCATCGTGCCCCAGATCGAACCAACGATAGCCCAGGAAGGTGAAATGGTTGTCCGACAGCCAGTGGAGGAATTCCAGCGTCTCGGTCTTTTCCTCGTCCGCCAGGGTGTCGGTGCCCGCCTTGAACTCGGCCACCGCCCCGGACACGCATTCCAGCATGGGGCGCCAGTCGTCCACCGCCAGACGCACCTCGGCCAGCACCGCCAAAAGATGCTCGGCCAAGGCGGCATGGGTCTCCGGCAATTGCCGGTCGACCTCGATATGCATCACCGATTCGCGGACACCGCCGGTCCCGTTCTCCAAGACGTCATCCAGCTTGCCCACGGAATTCCGATGGACCGAAATCACCGGATGGGCCAGCAGGTGAATGCCGATATTGCGGCGCGACAGCTCCATGGCCACCGAATCCACCAGGAACGGCATGTCGTCGTTGACCACCTCGATCACCGTATGGCTGCTGACCCAGCCGTGACGGTCGAGATCGGGATCGAACACCCGCAGGCTGGGCGCCCCGGGCTTGCGCTCGCGGATGAAGGTGAACAGCCCCAGCGCGGCGCCGAACACCAGTTCCGGATCGGACCGCGCCAGATCATTGACCGGAATACCGGCGATGTATTGCCGGATAAGGCGACCGGCACCATGATCCATGAAGGACGGCGAAAGCTCCGCCAGGCGCTTCTCAAGAAAAGTCGCGAAGTCCATGTTCCCGTCCCCTTCCGCCATTCAGCTAAAGGTGGGGCCGCGCCCATGATTCAACAAGGGATTTGATCATCAGCGCCGCGCAGCGGCCTCAGACTCAAAATTTGTTCAGCGCCGCGCAGCGGCCTCAGACTCAAAATTTGTTCAGCGCCGCGCAGCGGCGCGGGCGATCATCATCAAGGCCCGCGAGGTGATCTCGGCGGCGGGCATGCCGGTGGTCTTGCAATCCAGTTCCGCCTCGGTCAGCACGTCCAAGGCCTTGCCCAGCCGGTCGGCGGGCCAGCGCGACAACTGGCGGCGGAAACGGTCGGCGGCCTTGAAGATAACCGGCGGCTTCAAGGCCGCCATGGCCTGATCCACCGATTTGCCCTGGGCGATCACTCCGGCCGCCAGATGCAGCCGCAGGAAATGGCGCGACACCGAGCGCAGCATTTGAATGGGCGAGGTTCCCTCGCGCAGCAGGCGGTCCAGCACCCGCTGGGCGCCGCCGTGATCGCCATCGGCGGTGGACAGGGCAAGATCATCGAGACCCAGGGCGGCGGTATCGCCGATGCAGGCGGTGGCGTCGGCCAGGCTGACCCGGCCGGGCCCACCCATATACAGCGCCAGCTTGCCCAATTCGGCACGGGTCAGGCGGCGGTCGCCGCCCAGATGCTCGATCAGATAGGCCATGGCGTCGGGTTCGGCCATCAGGCCCGCGGCTTTCAACTCTTCTTGGATGACCCCAGCCAGTGAACCGCCCTCGTCGCCATAGCAGGCCAGCGCCGCCGCGTTGTCGGCGCCCTCGAACAGCTTGCGCAGGCTAGAGCGCGGCCCCAACTCGCCGCCTTCCACCACCACCAGGGCATCGCCCATGGGATGGGCGAGAAAGGCGGAGATCGCCGCGCTTTGCCCATCTCCTGCATCGCGCAACACCACCACCCGGCGACCACCGCCCAGCGCCATGGCGGCAGCCTCGTCCGCCAGTCGCGACGGCGTTTCCTTGAGGGAGGCGGGCGTCAGTTCGGCGATACGGAACGGATCGGACAGATCCTTGACGACGCCCTTCATCAGGCGCTGGACCCGCTCGCTGACCAGTCCGAGATCGGGACCGAACACCAGAACGGCGCGGACCGACGCGTCGGGCGACTTCAAAAAGGACTCGATGCGGGCTCCGGAGAGCTTCACCGCCGCTCCAGCGGCTTGAAGGTATCGAGTTCGCCGGTCCGGCGGAACCTAGCGTCCTGGGGATTGGATTTATAGCGGGCCAGCGACGATGCCACGATGGTGCGAATTTCGTCGGACAGCTGAATGATGGCCCGTTCCTCGGCGTCGCGTTCGACCGCGACGCTGGCGTAGCGAGGCCCGAGATAGTCGAAATAAACGATGGCTTCCACGGAATTGGTTGCCACCACGACGCCATTGCCCGTCAAGGAGTATGAGGCCCTCACGGCCATCCGCCCCAGAGTCGCCAGCGCATCGCGGCGATAGCCGAGATCTGTAGAGGTCTGTGAGACCTCGACTTGCAGGTCATAGGTGTATTCCGCCGGTTCGCCCTGCGGATTGAACCGCCGCACCAGGGCGTTGCGCAATTGCTGTCCCAGCCGATCCTTGATGGGTGACACCCGGATCAGCGCCAGATCGGCGCTGACGGATGAACCGTCGGCCCTGCCGCCCTTGGCGTAAATGGGGCTGAAGCCGCAGCCCACCGGGCCCAGCGCCAGAAGAGCGAGCAGAAGGACTGCTCTAGACCACCACATTGACGATCCGATTGGGCACGACCACCACCTTGCGCGGAACTTTTCCCGACATTGCCGAAATGACCTGGGGTTGCGCAAGCGCCGTCTGCTCCGCCAGGGCGGAATCCGCATCCTTGGGCAATTCGATGGTGGCGCGCAACTTGCCGTTGACCTGCACGGCGACGGTGACGGAATCCTCCACCAGCAGGGAGGTATCGGCCACCGGCCAGCTTGCCTCGGCCAGCAATCCGGCACCGCCGAGGGCCGCCCACATCTCCTCGGCCAGATGGGGCATCATGGGACCGATCAGGCGAGCGGCGGCTTCAAGTCCTTCGCGCAGCACCCAGCCCCCACCCATGGCATTGCCGGGAATTTCGGCCAGCCCATTGGTCATTTCGCGGATGCGGGCCACCGCCTTGTTGAAATGAAAGCGCTCCAGATCCTCGCCCACCTGGACGACGGTCTTATGAACCAGCCGCCGGGCCTTGACCGCCTCGGCGCCCAGCTCCGGCATGGCCGAGCCCACCGGCGGCAGGTCCGCCGTCATGACCATGCGCCACAGCCGGTTGACGTAGCGCCAGGCGCCGTCGATGCCGGATTCGGTCCAGTCCAGATCGCGTTCCGGCGGGCTGTCGGACAGCATGAACAGCCGGGCGGTATCGGCGCCGTAGCCGTCGATGATGCCGGCCGGGTCCACCACGTTCTTCTTGGACTTGCTCATCTTCTCGGAGCGGCCGCCGGAAACCGGAGCGCCGGTCTCCACATGGACCAGACCGCCACCGGGGCCGTCGGTCACCTCGGTCGGATAGAGCCACTGTCCCTCGGCCGATTTATAGGTCTCGTGGCAGATCATGCCCTGGGTCAGCAGCCCGGCGAAGGGCTCCTTCACGTTCAGATAGCCGCATTCCTTCAAGGCGCGGGTGAAGAACCGGGAATACAGAAGGTGCAGCACCGCGTGCTCGATGCCACCGATATACTGATCCACCCCCATCCAATAGTCGGCCGCCGCCTTGTCGAAGGCCACGTCGGAGCGATCCGGCGAGGTGAAGCGGGCGAAATACCAGCTTGATTCGAAGAAGGTGTCGAAGGTGTCGGTCTCACGCCGGGCGGGCTTGCCGCATTTCGGGCAGGTCACATGCTTCCAGGTCGGGTGACGGTCCAGCGGATTGCCCGGCTTGTCGAAGGTGACATCCTCGGGGAGTCGCACCGGCAGATCGGATTCGGGCACCGGCACCACGCCGCAGCAATCGCAGTGGATGATGGGGATGGGACAACCCCAATAGCGCTGGCGCGACACGCCCCAATCGCGCAGCCGGTAATTGATGGTGCGTTCGCCGCGTCCCTGGGTCTCGATGCGGGCGATGGCCTCGGACTTGGCGGCGTCAACGCTGAGCCCGTCGAGGAAGTTGGAATTGATGGCGGTGCCGTCGCCGGTATAGGCCTCGCCCTTGGCCAGGGCGGCAACCGCCGCGTCCTTGTCGGCGGCGGGCTCGACCACCTGGGTGTAGCCCAGGCCGTATTTGTTGGCGAAGTCCAGATCGCGCTGATCATGGGCGGGACAGCCGAAAATGGCGCCCGATCCGTAATCCATCAGCACGAAATTGGCCACATAGACCGGCAGGGTCCAGGCCGGGTCGAAGGGATGAACCGCCTTCAACCCGGTGTCGAGGCCCTTCTTCTCGGCGGTCTCGATGGCCGCTTCCGAGGTGCCCATGCGATTGCATTCGGCGATGAACGCGGCCAAGGCCGGATTCCCCGCCGCCAGTTCGGCCGCCAGGGGATGGTTGGCGGCGATGGCGACGAATTTGGCGCCGAACAGGGTGTCGGGCCGGGTGGTGAACACCTCGAGCTGATCCGACCGTCCCGCCAGATCGAACATCAGCCGGGCGCCCTCGGAACGGCCGATCCAGTTTTCCTGCATCAGGCGCACCCGTTCGGGCCAGCGCTCCAGGGTGGAAAGCGAATCGAGCAGATCCTGGGCATAGGCGGTGATCTTGAGGAACCACTGGGACAAAAGCCGCTTTTCCACCAGGGCGCCGGAACGCCAGCCACGGCCGTCGATCACCTGCTCATTGGCCAGGACGGTGTTTTCCTCGGGATCCCAATTGACCCAGGATTCCTTGCGATAGACCAGCCCGGCCTTCAGGAAGTCCAGGAACATCTTCTGTTCATGGCGGTAGTATTCCGGCTCGCAAGTGGCAACCTCGCGCCGCCAGTCGTAGGACAGGCCCATGGATTTGAGCTGCTCGCGCATGGCGGCGATGTTTTCCCGCGTCCATTTGGCGGGATGCACCTTGTTCTGGATGGCGGCGTTTTCCGCGGGCAGGCCAAAGGCGTCCCAGCCCATGGGATGCAGCACGTTGAAGCCCTTGGCCCGCTTGTAACGCGCCACCACGTCGCCCAGGGTATAATTGCGAACATGCCCCATATGGATGCGTCCCGACGGATAGGGGAACATCTCCAACACGTAGTATTTGGGCCGCGACGGATCCTCGCCGACCTCGAAACAGCGGCGATCTTCCCAGACGCGCTGCCACTTGGCCTCGGTTTCCTTCACGTTGTAGCGTTCGTCAATACTGCCTTCGGGGCGCGACATGTCGTCGTCCGTTCTTATGGGGAGTCACTGTGGTCGTATGGCCGGTGCCGCGCGCTATTCGGTCGAGACGATGCGCAATTGGCGGGCTCGGGTCAGGATGGAATTTTCTAGATCGACCGCCATGCGGGGATCGACCTTGACGTCCACCCAGGTTCCGACGGCATCCCGGGCCTGCTTGAACAGCGAGACCTTGACGCCATCGGCCCTCAGCGTGCGGTCCAGGATGAAGACGTTGACCTTATAACGCTCGTTGGGCGTCTCGGGCAGTTGGTACCAGTCGCTGATGATGGTGCCGCCGAAGGCGTCCGCCGTGGTGATGGGCATGAAGGAAATGGTGTCGAGCGAGGCCCGCCACAGATAGGCGTTGACGCCGATGCCCGAGCCGCCCTCGCCTTCCGGCTTGGATTTGCCGAACATGCCTTCCGGGCCAAATATGGTTTCCCGCTTTTCGTTGCCCATGCGCGGCGCGCTCTGGCCCTTTTCATACTGGGGATAGACCGCCTCGGACTTGTCGCAGGCGGACAGCGCCACGGTCATCGCCATGGCGGCAAGGGCAACGACGCCCGCTCGAATCTTCCTCATCATGTCTCTTCTTCATCCCGCCGCGCCCACGACGCGGCAATTTGGCGCACCAACGGCCCGCGAAGGCGGCACGTCCATCCTCGCACGCCGAGAATGCAACGAGTGCCCCCCTTGCGGCAAGCAAGAAAGGCTGCGACGGCATTCCCCCTCGACGGCCCGACTGTTGCACTCCTGCCACAGTGAGCGCGTTTCGACACAGAGCACCCCCGGTGCGCTTGATCTTTGCCGGTCGGTATGGCGTGATGTCGGTCGTTCGTTCATTTGGATAGCGGGCTCGGCCATTGGGGGTCGTTTCCGGAAGCCAAAGAGAGGAGATACCATGAAGAAGATTCTTTTCGCCAGCACCGCCCTGGTCGCCGCCAGCATGATGCATGCCGGTGCCGCCGAGGCCGCTGACAAGATTAAGTTGAATGTCGGTGGCTACAGCAAGTGGTGGGTTGTCGGCGTTTGGCAGTCCGACAAGTTCCAGAACATCAGCAATGTCGGCGGTCCGCTGAACAACAACGTTTTGGCCGGCACCCAGGGCATCGGCGCTTCGACCAACGGTTCCGGTCAGCGCGCCAATTTCGACGTCAAGGGCGACAACGAGATTTGGTTCTCGGGCTCCACCAAGCTGGACAACGGCCTCGGCGTCGGCGTCTTCGTCAGCCTGGAAGCCGGTGGCCACTCCGACCTCACCACCGACGTGATCGACGCCAGCTACGCCTGGATCGAAGGCGGCTTCGGTAAGGTGATCGCCGGTACCGCTCCGAACGGCACTGCCCTGACCCATGTTCAGGCCCCCGACGCCGCCAACGGCACCATCGGTGGCTCGATGCTCGGTCTGAACTTCGCCGTCGCCAAGCCGACCTCGGTCATGGGCATGAACCAGATCGTTGGCTACAGCGGTTCGACCAACACCACCGCCTTCATCGCGGACGACAAGGCCGAGAAGATCACCTATGTGGCTCCGAGCTTCTATGGTCTGACCCTGGGCGCCAGCTACATCCCGAACGTGATGCGTCAGGACGTCCGCACCACCCCGCTGTCGCGCGCCGAAGCTTGGGGCGGTACCGCTCTGTATGCCAACACCTTCGGCCCGGTGGGCGTGAAGGCCTCGGCCGGCTATATCTGGGTTGACATCTCCGCCTCCGGTGCCGTTGGCGAGCGTGCCATGACCTCGCAGGTTTATGGTGCTCAGATCTCCTATGCCGGCTTCACCCTGGGCGGTTCGACCCAGGTGACCCGCGACGATCACCGCAGCTCCGCCCTGACCAACACGCTGCTGTCGGCCACCGGCGACACCCGTGCGGGCCTCGTCTCCCTGTCGGCCACCAAGAACTCCCAGCAGCTCGACTTCGGCGGCGTCGCTTACGACGTCTCGCTGATGTACGCCTCCGGCCCCTATGCCGTCAGCGTCGGCTACTTCCGTTCGGAAGTGAACGGCATCGCCAATGTTTCGACCACCGCTGCCAACAGCAACAATGGTCGTGGCGACGTGATCGAGTTCTACCAGGCTTCGGGCAAGTACAACCTCGGCCCGGGTGTGGACGCTCTGGCCACCGTCGGCTACGCCGACTACAAGGACCAGCGCAAGGGCACGATGGGCACCATCGACGCCGCTTACGAGAACAGCGGCTGGGCCGCCATGACCGGTCTGTCGCTGACCTTCTAATAGGTCGACGACTTCGGTTTAGTCTAGGGAAAGGGTGGCTTCGGCCACCCTTTCTTTTTGCGGAGCAGCCATGGTGCAGGACCAGATCGGCCGGGGATTGGCGTTTCACCGGGCCGGGCAATTGGCCGAGGCGGCGCCGCTTTACCAGGAGGTCTTGTCTCGCCAGCCCGACCATGCCGTGGCGCTGCACCTGCTGGGCATCATTGCCCTTCAAACCGGACGCATGGCCGAGGCCGTCGATTGGATCGCCCGCGCCCTGGCCGCCAAGCCGGATTTCCCGGAAGCACTCAACAATCTGGGCAATGCCTTCAAGGGCATGAACCAGCCGGATAAGGCCGCCGAAGCCTATGGCCGCGCCCTGGCCCTGCGCCCCGATTTCGCCGAGGTCCACAATAATTTCGGGGTCTGCCGCCTGGCCGTGGGGCGCATCGACGAAGCCGCCGAGGCCTTCCGGCGCGCGCTGACGCTTAAAGCCGACTATCCCGAGGCCGCCGTCAATCTGGCCATGGCGCTGGAGCGGCTTGGTCGTCCGTCCGAAGCCGCGCAAGCCTACCGCGCCGCCTGCGCCTTGCTGCCCGCCAACGCCGATCTTCGCAATGGATTGGGCAATGCCCTTCGCGCCGCCGGTCGCTTGGATGACGCCGCCCAGGCCTATGGCGAGGCCGCCGGACTGCGTCCGGAATTCGTTGAATTTCACGTCAATCACGGCCTCGCCCTGACCGACTGCCGCCGGGTCGAGGGTGCCATCGCCGCTCTGCGCCGCGCCCTCGCCCTGGCCCCCGGCCATCCCCGCGCCACCATTGGGCTCGGCATCGCCCTGGGACTGGCCGGTCGGAACGAGGAATCCATCGCCTGCCTGGAAGATTCCATTCGCGCCGCGCCCGACTTCGCCCCCGCCCATGGCAATCTCGGTCTGGCGCTGGCCAAGGTCGGGCGATTGGAGGAGGCGGCCGAGCGCCAGCGCGCTGCCCTGCGGCTGCAACCCGACTATGCCGTCGCCCATAACAACCTCGCCCTCATCCTGACCCAGTTGGGCAAGATGGAAGAGGCCATGGCCTCGGTCGAGGCGGCGCTTCGCCTGCGGCCGGATTTCCCCGAGGCCCTGATCTCCAGGGGTAATCTGCTCAAAGCCCTCGGCCGCACGGACGAAGCCATCGCCAGCCTGCGGGCCGCCCTGGCCTTGAAGCCCAATTCCGCCGAGGCGCACGGCTCGTTGGGTATGGTCTGGCAGTCCCAATGGCGCCTTGACGACGCGGTGGCGGAACACGCCGAGGCGCTGCGGATTTGGCCGGATTTTCCCGCCGCCCTGGTCAATCTTGGAATCGCCCATCAGTTTCTCGGCCTGCCCGCCTTGGCGGCGGAGTGCTACGAGCGAATCCTCGCCGCCCAGCCCGTCAACGCCATGGCCTTCGGCAAACTGCTCAATGCCACCATGTATCGCGACGACCTGACCGGCGCGCGGATCGGCGAGATTCACCGCCGCTTCGGCGCCGCCATGGCGCGGCCCTTGCCGAGCGCGCCGCCGCTGGTGCGGGGCTCCCCCGATCAGGTGGGGCGTCGCTTGCGGATCGGTTATCTGTCGTCGGATCTGTGCAATCACCCGGTGGCCACCAATCTGCTGCCGGTGCTGCGCCGTCATGACCGGGCCAAGGTGTCGGTGCATTTCTACGCCCATGTGGTACGCCCCGATGCCTTCACCGAGCAATTCAAGGCCTTGGCCGACGGCTGGCGCGACATCCACGCCCTGACCGACCGGCAGGCGGCCGATCTGATCCGCGCCGACGAAATCGATATCCTGGTCAGCCTTGCCGGTCATTTCGATCTCAATCGTCCGCAGATCTGCGCCTATCGGGCGGCACCGATCCAGATCAGCATGCATGACGTGGCCACCAGCGGTCTGACAGAGATGGACTATCTGATCGGCGACGGCATTCTGCTGCCGCGTTCGGGGCCGGAATATTTCGCCGAGCGGCCGCTGCGGCTGCCCAGCTTCTATATCGCCGATCTTCCGTCCGCCCTGCCGCCGCTGGCGGAGGATCCCCGTCAAGGTCCGGCCTGGTTCGCCAGCTTCAACAATCCCGCCAAGATCAGCCCCGGCCTGACCCGGCTGTGGGGACAAATCCTGGCGGCGGCGCCGCAATCACGGCTGACCCTCAAATATCACGAGGCCTATTCCTCGCCTTCGGTGCGCCAGCGTCTCGCGGAACAGATGGTCGGGGCGGGCGCAAGGGCGGATCAATTGGAATTTCTGTTCGCCAAGGACGGCTATCGGGACTTCATCGCCCGCTACGGTCAGGTGGACATCGCGCTGGACACGCGGCCGTTCTCCGGCTCGACCACCAGTTTCCAGGCCCTGTCCATGGGAATTCCGGTCATCACCCTGCCCGGCGAAACCATGGCCAGCCGCTGGACCGCATCCATGCTGCGCCGGGTCGGGCTGTCCGAACTGGTCGCGACCTCGCCGGAACACTATGTGGCGCTGGCGGTCAAGGCGGCCGGATCGGTGGATCACTGGCGGATGCGCCGGGCCGAAATCCGCGACTCCGTCCGCTCGTCGAGTCTGTGCGACGCTGGAAAATGGGCAAGGAACCTGGAACGGCTTTACCGCGCCGTCTGGCGCCGGTGGTGTCACCGAGCCGACTAGACGGCGACTGTTCGCCATGGCGCGAATGGACTACCATCCGCCGGGCAAGTTGCACCTAGAGATTGATAGCCATGTCTGTTCCCGACTCAATTCTAGCCAAAGCCGAAGCCCTGCTGCGTGGCGGCTTCATCAGCGACGCCATTGCCCTGTGCGAAAAGACTCGCAAGAAACATCCCGATCATCCCGGGTTGCTGCTCCTGCACGGCAGCGCCCAATACATGGCCGGTAAATTGAAGCCCGCCATCGTAACGCTGTCGCGTTGCGTCAAGCTGGCCCCCGGTGACGTTGGGGGCTGGATCAATCTGGGCAATGCGCTTCAGGCGGCCGGGCGGATTGACGAAGCCGTGAGAGCGTTTCGCACCGCGCAAGCCATTCAACCCCAGATTGCCGCCATCTCGTATAATCTCGGCAATGCGCTATCGGCGTTGGGCGATATGGCCGCCGCCATGGAGGCCTACGGCCGCACCATCGCGCTGCAACCCACGCACCGCATGGCCATGTCGAATCTCGGCATCGCCCTGACCGCGGCGGGCAGGGCGGCGGAAGCGGAACACCTGTTCCGCGAAGCCCTGGCGCTGGGCCCCGAAACCCCCGAGATTCTTACCAATCTTGGCAATGCCCTGACCGCCCTTAGGCGCCTGGACGAGGCTGTTCTTTTGCATGGCCGCGCCATCGCCATGAAACCTGACCTGGTGGAGGCACATTACAATCTGGGCAACGCGGAATTGGCACGAGGCCAAAGAGCCAAAGCCATGACGTGTTTTCGCCGGGCGGTCGAACTGCGCCCCGATTTCATCGATGCCCATGTGGGAATGGCCCGGCTGTTCGCCGATTCGGGTCAAGCGGACCAGGCCCTGGCCATCTATCGCGCCGCGCTGCGCCAAACACCCGATTCCGCCGTGATCTACTATTTTCTCGGCATCACCTTGCGCGACCAGCGGAGCTACGAGCCCGCCCGAGAAGCCCTCATCAAGGCCATAGCCCTCGATCCCACCCACCGACAAGCCACCGTCACTCTTGCCGCGCTCAATCAGGAAACCGGGCGCCACGATCAGGCCGCACGGAGTCTGGACGCCATGGAGCAGAAGGCACCCAGCGAATCCTTTCTGCGCAACGCCATGGCATTGTCGCTCTACCGCGATGATATAAGCGTTGAACAAGCCGCGGCCATCCATGCCCGCTACGGTTCCTTCGTGGAGAATGACATCGGCGAAGTGGAGTTGCTCCCCGCCCTCCAGTCCGAGTTTCCCTTGCGCATCGGCTATCTTTCGTCGGACTTCCGTCACCATTCCATCGCATCGAACATGCTGCCGGTGATCCGGGCCCACAATCGTGAGCTGTTTGCGCCCTATCTCTACTCCTGCACCACCAAAGCCGATCAGGTCACTTCTCAGTTTCGCGCCGAGGCGCGAGAGTGGCGCGATGTATCGCTGCTGTCCGACCAGGATATCGCGCGATGCATCCGAGCCGACGGCATCCATATCCTCGTCTGCCTGGCCTCCCATTTCGACGACAACCGCCCCGCTGTTTGCGCCCGGCGGGCGGCACCGGTTCAGATCAGCCTTCACGACGTCGCCACCAGCGGCCTGAAGGCGATGGATTACCTGATCGGTGATTACCGTTTGCTGCCGCGCGGCGGGAAGGAGTTCTTTACCGAACGCTTGCTGCGGCTGCCGCAATTCTATGTGGCGGATATGCCGAGGGATCTGCCGCCACTGCCGATATCGCCGCGCACCGGGCCGCCGGTCTATGGCTGCTTCAATTACCCGGCAAAGATCACTCCGACCATACTCGGCCTATGGGGACATATCCTCGCGCGGCAGCCCACCGCCCATCTGGTGCTGAAGTATCATAACTTCTATGCCGACGCCGGTCTCAGGGACCGGTTCACGGCAGCCATTCGCGCCGCCGGAGCCAAGCCCGGACAGATCAAATTCATCGGCGAGCAGGCCAGCGACCAATCCATGCTGGCCCTCTATAACGACGTGGACATCGCCCTCGACCCGTTTCCGTTCAGTGGCTCGACCACCAGCTTCCAGGCCCTGTCCATGGGGATTCCGGTCATCACCCTGCCGGGCGAAACCATGGTCAGCCGATGGTCGGCCTCCATGTTGCGCCGGGTCGGACTGTCCGAACTGGTCGCGACCTCGCCGGAAGACTATGTGACCCTCGCGGTCGAGGCGGCGGGATCGGTGGATCACTGGCGGATGCGCCGGGCCGAAATCCGCGACTCCGTCCGCGCGTCGAGCCTATGCGACACCGGAAAATGGACCAGGAACCTGGAACGGCTTTACCGTGCCGTCTGGCGCCGGCACAGTCACGGCTGATCGGGCTTGAGAGTTCTTCGACGTTCCGATTCAACTTAAGTGCGAAAACGAGCTAGCAGCCGTGACGGCCGAAAACAACGGCATCGTTCACGAATTGAACAAAGCTTGACGTTCAAATGATGAACGCCGTAGGATCGTGCGTCTTTCAAAGCTATCGAAGACCCCATGTCGCGCCAAGCCCGCCTTGAACTCGATCTGCTGAAGCTGATCCACGCCGATGCCAATGTCACCCAGCGCAAGCTGGCGGGCGAGCTGGGCATCGCCCTTGGTCTGGCCAACAGCTATCTGAAGCGCTGCGTCAAGAAGGGCCTCGTCAAGGTGATGGCGGTTCCCGCCAACCGTTACGCCTATTTCCTGACCCCCCAGGGATTCGCCGAGAAAAGTCGGCTGGTGGGCGAATATCTGTCGCAGTCGCTGAATTTCTTCCGCCAGGCTCGCGGCCAGTGCGAGGAGCTGTTCCAATTATGCGAAAAGCGCGGCTGGCGCCGGGTCGCCCTGTGCGGCGCCAGCGATCTGGCCGATATCGCGGCGCTGACCGCCGCCGATTTCGACATTGTGATTGTCGGCATTGCCTCCCTCGCCCATATGGATCAATTGGGCGAGGTGGACGCGGTGCTGTTGACCGACCTTGCCGATCCGCTGGCCGCCTGGGAAGCCCTGGTGGCCCGGATGCCCGCCGAGCGGGTGCTGACGCCGAAAATTCTCGAGGTGGCGCCATGACCGGCTGGTTCGTGGTCCATACCCATGCCCGCGCGGAGGAACAGGCCGCTGGACATCTGGCGCGCCAAGGCTTCACTCCCTATCTGCCGCGCATCGGCCGCACCATTCGCCATGCCGGTCGGATCTCCAAGACGACGGCGCCGCTGTTTCCCCGATACCTGTTCGTCGCCCTCGATCTGGAGGCACAACGCTGGCGGGCGGTGAAGTCCACTGTCGGAATTGCCGGTCTGGTCAGTCTGGGCGAGTGGCCGACCCCGATCGACGATGCGGTGATCCACGAGATTCGTGACCGCGAGGGCGAGGACGGCCTGATCGTTTTGACGGAACGACCTCGCTTCCAGGCAGGTCAGCCGGTGATGGTGACCCAAGGTGCCTGCCGGTCGTTGGATGGATTGTTTGTTGCCGAGGCGGGAGACGAGCGCGTCATCGTGATGCTTTCCCTGCTTGGGCGCACCCTCAGGGTAACGCTACCCGCCGCTTCGGTGGTGGCCTGCGCCTGAGGTGAGTTGTTTGGCTTTCGCACCTGGGATTGTCACCCGGGCTGCGGTAGCATGCCCGACCGTTTCCGTCCCACCCCTGGCCAGAGTGTCCTTGCCCATGACCAACGCCGCCGCCCGTTTTGAACGCGCCAAGACCGTCGCCTTCGAGATCAATGCCCATCTGCCGCCGGATTATCAGGCCGAATTGCTGGGCGAACAGTTGCGGGTCGACCGCGACCGCCTGGTCCTCGTCGTCGGCGGCGCAGGCTATATCGGCTCGGTGCTGTGCGGCGATCTGCTGGCCAAGGGCTATCGGGTGCGCAACCTCGACTTGGTGGTCTACAACAACGGTGTCTGCGTCGCCCCCTGGCTGGGCCATCCCAACTACCAGTTCATGGGCGGCGATCTGGCCGACGAGGCCACCTTCGTGAAGGCCCTGGACGGCGTCACCGACGTGGTGCTGCTGGCCGGTCTGGTGGGCGATCCCGTCACCAAGAATTTCCCCGACGCGGCGGCGCGCATCAATGACGAGGGCCATTCCGCCATGCTGCGTCTGCTGGCGGGCAAGGGGCTCAACCGGGTGGTGTTCGTCTCCACCTGTTCCAATTACGGCCTGATCCAGGGCGACCAGCTTGCCGACGAGGATTTCGAACTGTCGCCGCTGTCGCTTTACGCCAAGTCCAAGGTGCGGGTGGAACAGACCCTGCTGGGCGGTCGGGGCAAGGTGGACTACACCCCGGTGGTGCTGCGCTTCGCCACCGCCTTCGGCCTGTCGCCCCGCATGCGCTTCGACCTGACGGTAAGCGAATTCACCCGCGCCATGGCGCTGGGCGAGGATCTGCTGGTGTTCGACGCCCATACCTGGCGGCCTTATTGCCATGTGCGCGACTTCGCCGAGCTGATCCGCCGCGCCATCGAGGCGCCCGCCGAACGGGTCGCCTTCGAGGTGTTCAACGCCGGCCGCGACGTCAACAACAAGACCAAGCAGATGATCGTTGACGCCATCCTGACCCAGTTGCCCGAGGCCAAGGTGCGCTATCAGGAGCACGGCTCCGACCCGCGCAACTATCGGGTCGACTTCACCAAGGTGAAGGAACGGCTGCATTTCGTGCCGAAATGGACGGTGGAGGACGGCGTGGCCGAGCTGATCGACGCGCTGAAGCAGGGGCTGTACCGCGACATCGCCCAGCCCACCAGCTTCCACGGCAATTGGGAGCCCCAGGTTTGAGCCTGGACCTCGCCAGGACCGTCGCCGCCATCCACGCCGTGGCGGGTGACAAGGCCCTGCTGCACGCCCCGGAAGTGGCGGGCAACGAGTGGGTCTATGTCAAGGAATGCCTGGACACTGAATGGGTCTCCACCGTCGGCGCCTATGTGGACCGCTTCGAGCGCATGGTGGCCGAGTTCACCGGCGCTTCCCATGCCGTCGCCACCGTCAACGGCACCGCCGCGCTTCATATGTGCCTGAAGCTGGCGGGCGTCGGGCCGGGCGACGAGGTGATCACCCCCTCCCTGACCTTCATCGCCACCGCCAATGCGGTCGCCTATTGCGGGGCCTTTCCCCATTTCGCCGATGTGGAGGAGCGCAGCCTGGGATTGGATGCCGCCAAGCTGGATGCCCATCTGACGCAGGTGGGAGCGCGTCGCGACGGGGTGCTGATCAACCGCTGGACCGGGCGGGTGATCCGCGCCGTCTGCTGCATGCACACCTTCGGGCATGCTTGTGATCTCGACGCGGTGGCGGAGGTCTGCGCCCGGCATGGGGTGGTGCTGGTGGAAGACGCCGCCGAATCGCTGGGCAGCACCTATAAGGGCCGCCATACCGGCAATCATGGGCTGGTGTCCTCGCTGTCCTTCAACGGCAACAAGATCGTGACCACCGGCGGCGGCGGCATGATCCTGACCAGTGACGAGGCCCTGGCCAAGCGGGCCAAGCACCTGACCACCACCGCCAAGACGCCGCACCCCTTCCTGTTCAATCACGACGAGGTCGGCTACAACTACCGCCTGCCCAATCTGAACGCCGCCATGGGCTGCGCCCAGATGGAGCAGTTGCCCGGCTTCCTGGCGCGCAAGCGGCTGCTGGCCGAGCGCTATGCCGCGGCGTTCGACGGCATCGAGGGCATCCGCTTCTTCCGCGAGCCCGATTATGGCCGCTCCAATTACTGGCTCAATGTGCTGCTGCTGGATAAGCCCGACACCGGACTGGTCCACGCCCTGCTGGAGCGCGCCAATGGCGAGGGGCTGCAATGCCGCCCCGCCTGGACGCCCATGCACGACCTGCCCATGTACCGGGACTGCCCGCGCATGGATCTGTCGGTGACCGTTGGCCTGAACCAGCGGCTGATCAATATTCCCTCCAGCCCCCGGCTGGCCGGATGAGGTCCGTCTGCGTCATCACCGGCTCGCGCGCCGAATACGGCTTGCTGTCGCCGCTGCTGGGGGTGCTCGAGGCCGATCCCGATCTCGCCGTGACCCTGGTGGTCACCGGCAGCCATCTGTCGCCCCGCCACGGCCTGACCCGCCGCGAGATCGAGGCCGACGGCCGAAGCTTCGAGACCGTCGACATGGCGCTGGCGGGCGATTCGCCCTTGGACATCGCCCGCGCCGTGGGCCGGGGCGTGACCGGCATGGCCGAGACGCTGGACCGGCTGCGGCCCGATCTGGTGGTCGTCCTGGGCGACCGTTACGAGATCCTGGCCGCCGCCCAGGCCGCCCTGCTGCTGGGCATTCCCCTGGCCCATATCAATGGCGGCGAGCGTACCGAAGGCGCCATCGACGACTCCATCCGTCACGCGGTGACCAAGATGGCGTCGCTGCATTTCGCCGCCGCCGAACCCTACCGGACCCGTATCATCCAAATGGGCGAGCGCCCGGACACCGTGTTCACCGTCGGCATGCTGGGGGCCGACAATGCCCGGCGGCTGGACAAGCTGACGCGTCCGGCGCTGGAAGCCGATCTGGGCCTGTCCCTGGCCGGGCCGGTGGCGCTGGTGACCTATCACCCCACCACGGCCGACGCCCGGCAGGATGAGGCGGGCGTGGCGGGCATGCTGGCCGCGCTGGACGCCCGCCCCGATCTGGCGGTGGTGATCACCGGCGTCAACGCCGACGCGGGGGGAAACGCCATCGCCGAACGGCTCGCCGCCTTCGCCGAGAGCCGCGCCAATACGATCTGTGTCGATTCGCTGGGCTGGCGGCGCTATCTCAGCCTGATGGCGCAGGCCTCCGTGGTGGTGGGGAATTCCTCGTCGGGGGTCATCGAGGCCCCCATCCTGGGCATTCCCACCGTCAATATCGGCGACCGTCAGCAGGGCCGCCTGCGCGGTGCAGGCGTGATCGACGCCGCCCCCGAAGCCGCCGCCATCCTGGCCGCCCTCGACCGGGCGCTGGAACCGGATTTCCGCGCCAGGGCCGCCGCCGCTCCGTCGCCTTTCGGCGACGGCCACAGCGCCGAACGCATTTGCGCCGCCGTGAAAGCCTTCCCGCTGCACACTCTTGGGAAAAAGCCGTTCCATGACCTTTGATCCCACCAAGCCCGTCATCCTGCTGGGCGCTGGCGGTCACGCCAAGGTTCTGCTGGCCAGCCTGCGCCGCCTGGGCGCCCAGGTGCTGGGCAGCGCCGACCGCGACGGCGGCGATTTGGGCATTCCATGCCTGGGCGGCGACGAAGCGGTGCTGGGCCATTCCCCCGACGAGGTTCAACTGGTCAACGGAATCGGCTCCATCGCCCCCGGCTCGGCGCGCCAGCGTGTCTTCGAGTCCTTCCGCCAGCGCGGCTATCGCTTCGCGACAATCGTCGACCCCCATGCGGTGGTGGCCGAGGACGTCCGGCTGGGCGAGGGTGTCCAGATCATGGCCGGCGCGGTGATTCAGCCCGGTTGCGCCATCGGCGACAACGCCATCGTCAACACCCGCGCCGCCATCGACCATGACTGCACCGTCGGCGCCCATGCCCATGTGGCCCCCGGCGTCACCCTGTCGGGCGACGTCACCGTGGGCGAGGATGCCCATATGGGAATTGGCGCCTGCGTCATCCAGGGCATCGCCATCGGCGCTTCCGCCCTGGTCGCCGCCGGGGCGGTGGTGATCGCCCCTGTCGCCGCCGACGCCTCCGTCAAGGGGGTTCCCGCCCGCCCGTTCCATCGAGGCAAGCCATGAGTGTCACCATTATCGCCGAGGCCGGCGTCAACCATAACGGCGATCTCGCCATGGCGCTGGATCTGGTGGATGCCGCCGCCGCCGCCGGAGCCGACGCCGTCAAGTTCCAGACCTTCAAGGCAGAGGAGATCATCGGCCGCCATGCCCCAAAGGCGGAATACGCCCTGCGGGCCACCGGCGCCGACGAATCCTTCCTCGACATGGTGCGCAAGCTGGAGCTGGACGAGGCGGCCCACCGCGCCCTGATCCGGCGCTGCGCCGAACGCGCCATCGCCTTCCTGTCGACGCCGTTCGACCGGCCCAGCCTCGCCCTGCTGGCGGGGCCGCTGGGGCTTAAGACCCTGAAGCTGCCCTCCGGCGAGTTGACCAACGCGCCCTTGCTGCTGGACGCCGCCCGCAGCGGCTGTGCCATCATCCTGTCCACCGGCATGAGCACCCTGGGCGAGGTGGAAACCGCGCTGGGCGTGCTGGCCTTCGGCCTGCTGGACGAGAGCGAGCCGCCGGGCGCCGAGGCCTTCGCCCGCGCCTGGGGAACGGCGGCGGGACGGCAAAGGGTGGCCGAGCGGGTGACCCTGCTTCACTGCACCACCGAATATCCCGCCGCCTTCGCCGACGTCAATCTGCGCGCCATGGACAGCCTGGCCCAGGCCTTCGGCGTCCGCGTCGGCCTGTCCGACCACACGCC
Source organism: Paramagnetospirillum kuznetsovii (assembly GCF_003284725.1). Classification (GTDB taxonomy): domain Bacteria; phylum Pseudomonadota; class Alphaproteobacteria; order Rhodospirillales; family Magnetospirillaceae; genus Phaeospirillum; species Phaeospirillum kuznetsovii. Next base: position 29,908 of record NZ_PGTO01000001.1, read on the forward strand.
GGGCATCGCGGTGGCCCTGGCGGCCACGGCGCGGGGCGCCACGGTGATCGAGAAGCATTTCACCCTGGACCGCTCGCTGCCCGGCCCCGACCATCAGGCCTCGCTGGAACCGGCCGAGCTGACCGCCATGATCACCGGCATCCGGCAGGTGGAAGCCGCCCTGGGCGACGGCATCAAGGCCCCCGCCGCCGCCGAGTTGAAGAACATCCCCATCGCCCGCAAATGTCTGGTGGCGCGCCGCGCCATCGCCGCGGGCGAGATGTTCACCGCCGACAATCTGGCGGTGAAGCGGGCGGGCGGCCTTGCCTCGCCGCTGGGCTACTGGGCGCGGCTGGGCACGGCGGCGCAACGGAGCCATGAGCCAGACGAGCCGCTTGATCCGTGATGGGAATATGGCGGGAATTCCGCCGATAGGGTATGACGTCCTGCCCGCCGAAACGCTGCGAAGGTCACGAGGAAATGGAAGAACTGGAAGTCAAATACGGTCTGCCCCGCGAAGTGAAATTCTGCAAGCGCTGCGTGGTCTCCAACCAGCGCCCCAGCTCGGCGGTGGAATACAAGCACACCGCCGACAGCAAGAAGGTGGCCATCCATTTCGACGAAGACGGCATCTGCGACGCCTGCCGGGTGTCCGACACCAAGGCGCTGATCGACTGGGACTCGCGTGAGCGGGAACTGCGCGAGCTGTGCGACCGCTATCGCCGCGACGACGGCCATTACGACTGTATCGTTCCCGGTTCGGGCGGCAAGGACAGCGTCATGCAGTCCCACCTGCTGAAGTACAAATACGGCATGCACCCGCTGACCATCACCTGGGCGCCGCATATGTACACCGACTGGGGCTACAAGAATTTCCAGTCCTGGCTGAATTCGGGCTTCGACAATCATCTGGTGACGCCCAATCCCCGCGTCCACCGGCTGCTGACCCGCCTCGCGGTGGAAAAGCTGTTCCACCCGTTCCAGCCCTTCATCATCGGCCAGAAGGCCTTGGCGGCGAAGTTCTCGGTGATGATGAACATCCCGCTGATCTTCTACGGCGAGAACGAGGCGGAATACGGCAATCCGCGCGAGGACATCGAAAGCGCCAAGCGCAGCTGGGCCTATTCCACCGCCGAGGACAAGAGCCAGGTCTATCTGAGCGGCGTCTCGGTGGCCGAGCTCGGCAGCGAATACGGCCTGCATCCCAACGATCTCGACGCCTATCTGCCCGCCAATCCCGGCGACATGGAGCGGGTCCAGACCGAGATCCACTATCTGGGCTATTACCTGCGCTGGCATCCCCAGGGCGCCTATTACTACGCCCATGAGCACACCGGATTCCAGGCCGCCCCCGAGCGCACCCAGGGCACCTATTCCAAGTACAATTCCATCGACGACAAGATCGACGACTTCCACTACTACACCACCTTCATCAAATTCGGCATCGGCCGCGCCACCTATGACGCCGCCCAGGAAGTGCGCAGCGGCGACATCACCCGCGAGGAAGGCGTCGCCCTGATCCAGCGGTTCGACGGCGAATTCCCCGACCGCTTCGCCGACGAGATCTTCCGCTATCTCTCGGTGACCGAGGCGGAGTTCCCCAAGGCCCATTCCCGCTTCGAGCAGCCGGTCATGACCAAGGACTATTTCGACACCCTGGCCGATAAATTCCGCTCGCCCCATCTGTGGATGCGCGACAACGGGGAATGGCGGTTGCGGCATACGGTCTGGCGGCCTTAGCGAGCATGATCGGCGGCAAGCGGGTTCTGGCGGTGATCACGGCGCGCGGCGGCTCCAAGGGGCTGCCGGGCAAGAATATCCGCCCCCTGGCGGGCAAGCCGCTGATCGCCTGGACGGTGGCGGCGGCCAAGGCCGCGCGCCATGTGGATCGGGTGGTGATCACCTCGGACGATCCCGCCATCATCGCCGCCGCCACCGAGGCCGGGGCCGAGGCGCCTTTCGTGCGCCCCGCCGAACTGGCCCGCGATGACACGCCATCCATGCCGGTGCTGTTCCACGCGCTGGACAGCCTGGACGAGTCTTTCGATCTGGTGGTGCTGCTGCAGCCCACCTCGCCGCTGCGCACCGGCGCCGACATCGACGCCTGCCTGGACCTCATGCTGGCCAAGGACGCGCCCGCCGCCATCGGCGTGATCGAACCGGCCAAGCCGCCCTTCTGGATGTTTCGCATGGACGATGCCGGGCGGCTGGTGCCGTTGATGCCCAATCCGGCGACCAGGCGCCAGGATTTGCCGCAAGTCTGGGCCGCCAACGGCGCGGTGTTCGCCGCCGATGTGGACTGGCTGCGCAAATCCGGCAACTTCGTCACCGACGAGACGGTGGGCTACGCCATGCCGGTGGAACGCTCCATCGACATCGATTCGCTGCTGGATTTCCGGGTGGCGGAACTGCTGCTGCGGGATGATCCCTTGGCGGAATAGGGTTGAATCTCCGGGGCGCGACGGCGTAACTAGCCGCCATATCCGGGTTGAGCGATGAGCCGATGAAAATCTTTCTGGGCGATCTGGTGCATGATTGGGAAAAGGTCTCGCTGTGGACCTTTCCGCTGAATATCGCCTATATGGCCGCCTATGCCGAAAAGCGGTTCCCCGGCCGATTCGAGTTCCGCCTGTTCAAGCGGCCGCAGCAGATGATCGACGCCATCCGCGCCGAGAAGCCCGACGTGGTCGGCCTGTCCCATTACGTCTGGAACGCCAATCTGTCGGCCCTGGTGTTCAAGCTGGCCAAACAGGCCGATCCCGCCACCTTGACCGTGGGCGGCGGCCCGGTCTTCACCAGCCTCAACGCCAATGAGGAAGGCGGCCGCGCCTTCTTCACCAACAAGAGCCCCCATTGCGACGCCTATGTGGTCAATCAGGGCGAACGCGGCTTCGTCAGCCTGCTGGAAAGCTGGCTGGCCGCCGAGGGCGATCTTAACCGGCTGAAATCCGCGCCGGTCCCCGGCTGCCTGGTCCATCAGGGCGGCAGCGCCGTCACGGTGGGCGAGGCGCTGGACCCCCTGTTCGAATTGGACGAGATCCCGTCGCCCTATCTGGGCGGGCTGCTGGACCCGTTCTTCGCCGAGCCCTTCGTGCCGGTGATGGAAACCAACCGGTCGTGCCCCTATCGCTGCACCTTCTGCGCCTGGGGCATCGGCACCGGCAAGCTGGCCCGCTTCAGCGACGAGCGGATCATGGCCGAGATCGACTACATCGCCGAACGCTGCAAGAAGACCGCCAATCTGTTCATCGCCGATGCCAATTTCGGCATCCTGGACCGCGATGAGGAGGTGGCGGCGAGGCTGCGGGCCAATCACGACCGCACCGGCTATCCCGGCCACGTCATCTGCCAGTGGAACAAGACCCGCCCCGACCGGGTGCTGAAGACCGCCATCGCCCTGGGCGAGTTGTCCGAGGTGGGCGCCTCCATGCAGTCGTTCAATCCGTCGGTGCTCGACGCCATCAAACGCAAGAATCTGGCGCTGGATCAGGTGCTGGACATGAATCGCCGGATGCAGGACGCCGGTCTCAAGGCGCCACTGTTCTCGGAACTGATCATCGGCCTGCCCAACGAGACCCGCGAAAGCCATCTGGACGGCAACCGCATCCTGCTGGATGCCGGGGCCGAGGTGTTCAACTACAACCTCCATCTGCTGCCCGGCACCGAGATGGATTCCGCCCAGTCGCGGCGCGACTATTTCAAGCGCACCGGCTGGCGGCTGCACGACAACGCCTTTGGAATCTATGACGGCGTCACCGTGTTCGAGGGCCAGGAAGTGGTGCTGGAAACCAACGCCATGAGCATGGCGGAGCTGCGCGGCTTCCGCCTGATCCACTTCCTGATCCAGTTCATGTGGAGCCGCAAGTGGTACTATGATTTCCTCCAGCTGTTCCGCCAGGCCGGCCTGCATCCCATCGACCTGATCGTGGCGGTGGACGACGCCTTCCGCACCGCCACGGGCGAGATCGGCCAAGTCTTCGCCCGCTTCCAGTCCGACCACGACCTGGAAATGTTCGCCACCTACCAGGATCTGTGCGCCCATTGGGCCAAGCCGGAAAACCTGGAACGGCTGCGCCAGGGCAAATACGGCAAGCTGAACTACATGTTCACCTACGAGATCCTGCTGGGCCATTACGATGCCTTCAACCGCTTCCTGATGGAGGTGGCCGAGGCCGAGGTGACCCGGCGCGGCCTGCCCGATGCCGCCGCCCTGCTGGATCAGTGCCGGGAAATCCTCGCCTTCGCCGCCGAACTGCGGGTGGAGTTGACCCGCGAGCTGGACGGGGTGGTGGACCGCAAGCGCCGCAGTTTCAGCTATGATCTGCTGTCGTGGCGGGCCAGCGGCTACCAGGGCCCCCCGGCGGCCATGGGCGGCAGTGCCCGCTACGACTACGAATTCTTCCTGGGCGAGCGCCAGAAGAACATGCTGGAACGCCAACTGTCCCAGTTCCGCTCCCACAGCGCCAATCTGACGCTACGCAAGATGAGCGAGGAAATGAGCGCCGACGATTTCTTCTATCAGGTCGGCACCGCCTAAAACTGAACGCGATCGGATCGTTTGAATGAGCACCGTCTACATCGTCCACGCCATCGACACCGAAGGCCCGCTTTACGAATCGCTGCAGGCCAAGTTCGACCGCCTGAAGCATCTGTTCGGCATCGACGGACTGGACCGCACCGAGGCCACTTTGGCCAAATTGCGGGCGGGCGAGATCGACCTGGGCGACAAGACCGAGATGGTCAAGCTGGTGCTGAACGGCCACCTGACCAACTACAACGCCACCTGGACCCAGGTGAACGCCATGCTGGACCGCATCCTGGCGCCGGAATTCCGCACCAAGATGGTGGATTCCTTCGGCGAGGGCTGGGTGTTCAACTGGTTCTGCATCGATCTGGTGGGCTATGTGAACAATCCGCGCCGCCGCGATCTGGGCTTCCACAACATCTACGACCATTTCGCCGAGCGCCTGGCCCAAGACCCCAACTGCCGCGACGGCGTGCATTTCCACTTCCACCCCATCTCCACCTTCCGCGACGCCCATTACTGCGGCACCCATTACCTGCGCTACCCGGAATTCTTCGAGGTGCTGGCCCGCAAGGTGATCGAGCGCGGCTTCTTCCCCCACGCCTTCCGCGCCGGATTCCAGGCGGAACGCCCCGATATCCACTGGTTCCTGGAACAGTTCATCCCCTTCGACATCACCAATATGGCGCTGGACGATCCCACCGAATTGGACAAGACGGTGGATTTCCGCAACGGCCGCTCGGGCGACTGGCGCCGGGCGCCCGCCGACTGGTCGGTCTATCGCCCCGACCACGACGACTACCAGCGCCCCGGCAATTGCCGCCGCGCCATCGGCCGGGCGCTCAACATCATGAACCGCATGGCCTCCATCGATCAGCGCGAGATGGACAAGGCCTTCGCCCGCGCCGAGACCGGCCTGCCCACCCTGGTGGGATTGTGCAGCCACGATCACCGCGACATCGGCCCCGAGGTGGATCATGTGCGCGACCTGATCGCCGAGGCCCAGAAGAAGTATCCCGGCGTGACGGTGAAATTCGCCGAGGCCCGCGAGGCCTTCCGCAAGGTGCTGTGGCCCGAGCGCGACAGCTTCCCCGAATTCGAGCTGGAGATGCGCCTGCATCCGGCCAGCGCCGATGATTGCGCCTATGTGGAGATCATCGCCGCCAAGGGCGCGGTGTTCGGGCCGCAGCCCTATCTGGCCATCGAGACCAGGGGCAAGCGGTTCATCACCGACAACCTGGATTTCGACACACGGCCGGGCCGCTGGTTCTACGCCTTCCACCACGACACCCTGCCGCTGGAGGAGGTGGCCAGGGTGGGCGTCGGCGCCAACGACGCCTTCGGCTCCACCAGCGTCAAGGTGCTGGATTTCCGGTGAAACCCGTCAAACGTCTGACCTTGACGCCAGAAGAGATGACGAACTATCTTGCGGATTCGGCCAAACTTGGCCTGCGGAGCGGTATCGGTAATGAGTGAAAGTGGCCGGGGGCAACCCTACACCTACGACGAGTTGGTCGCGGCCTATGCCGAACTTGGCGTCGAGCGGGGCCGCCTCGTCTACCTCACCAGCGATATCGGCAAGCTGTTCACCTTCGAGACGCCGGGAAAGACCGCAGTCCTCGAGGCGCATTATCGGGCTCTGCTGGACCTGATCGGGCCGGAAGGCACCTTGGTGATCCCCACGGCAAACTTGAATCTGTGCAATACCGACATCCTGTTCGACCCCGCCAATACCCCCAGCCATAATGTGGGAATGCTGTCCGAATTCATCCGCCGCCAGCCCGGCGTCCGTCGCAGCATGCACCCGTTCGAATCATACGCGGCCGTCGGCTCCCTGGCGGCGGACATAATCGACGATGCGTCGCGCCATGCCTTCGGCCCCGAAAGCCCGGAAGGCCGCATGGCCGAACGCGACGCGCTTTCGGTCAGCATCGGGCTGTATCCCCGCTTCAGCTGCAGCACCATGCACCATGTGGAGCATTTGATGGCGGTGCCCTACCGCTACACCAAGGAATACATGCATCCCGTGCTGCGCGACGGCGTCCGGCAGGTCGAGCCGTTCTATCGTATGGTCCGCTACGCCGACAGCGACATCGAGCGAAGCTTCGGCCAGTACGTTTTCGAGGATTTCACCGCCTGTCACACGATCCGCAAGGCGGATGTCGGACGGGGAAGCATCTACGCCTATTCCATGGGCGAATTCGTGAAAAGCGCTGTTTCCTCGTTCAAGCGCGACCCCTATATCTGGTGCGTCCGCCCGCCGGAACTCCGCCCTTGGCGCGTTTGACGCCGACTTTCCTTCCACGGCCCGCCTGATCGGACTTGCAGCCCATGACAACGCGCATCCTTTCCCCCCTTACCCTGGTCAGTGGCGGCAGCCGTGGACTTGGACTGGGCATCTCGGAAGTTCTGCTCGGCCGGGGAGAATCGGTCGTGGCGTTCAGCCGCCGACCCAGCGAGGACACCGATCGCCTCGCCAAGCAATATGGTGGCAGATTCCACTTCCTTACCGGTGATTTGGCCGATGTCCCGGCCCTGCAAAAGCTGGTGAAGACGGTGGAGCGCGATATCGGCCCCATCACGGGGCTGGTAAACAATGCAGGGATGACCTTCGAGCAACTTCTGGTTCTGCAGCCGGAGGAGGCCATCCATCGGGTGCTCGACGTCAACCTGACCGGAACCCTGATGCTGACCCGCGAAGTGACCAAGCATATGATGGTCCGGCGTTTCGGACGGATCGTGACCATCTCGTCGGTGACCGGCATTCGCGGCTACAAGGGAACGGCGCCCTATTCGGCGGTTAAGGCCGGATTGCTGGGGATGACCCGGGCGCTGGCCCGTGAACTTGGCGGGCGCAACATCACCGTCAATGCCGTCTGCCCCGGCTATATGGAAACCGACATGGTCCACGACATGAACCCGAAGCAGTTGAAGCAGATCGTGCGCCGCACGCCGCTGGGCCGCCCCGGACAGGTCGAGGATGTGTCCGGCGTGGTCGCTTTCCTGCTTTCGGATGATGCCCGCTTCGTCAGCGGCCAGACCCTGACGGTGGACGGCGGATTGACCTGCTGAGCCGGAGGACGCCCCCTTGATCGTTACCCACCCCCAGTTCAGCTTCCGCGCCGGGCGGAACTATATCCACACCACCGATCTTTACGACCGGCTGGTGGAGCATGTGGAAGCGGCGGGATTCGGAACCGTGACCGGCGCCTTGCGGCTGACCATCCGCAAGGTCATGCACAACGCGTTGGAGCTGCACATCCTCGGCCCCGCCGCCGGTTCCGAGGTGTCGAAACCCGCCGACGCCTCGGTCGACATGTCCGTGGTCACTGCCGACGGCAGCATCGTGCGGGCCTGGTACGTGGAAACCGACCGTCCGCTTACCGAGCGGGTGGCCTATGACGAGGCACCCATTCACGCCCTTTGCGCCCTGGACGGGCAATCGATCCGATTGGCCGGAGACAGCCGTCGCACCCCCATCGAAGTCATCACCTCGCTGGCGGTGAAACTGCACAATACCCTGGCGCCGCCATCGGCCGGCGTGAAGTGGCTGGACAGCCGCCTGGACCTGATCCGGCCGCTCTGCGCCGCCGACGGACACGACGTTTCCGTCACCCTGCGCCACCGCGTCGGTACCAGCCTGACCCGCAGCGAAATTTCCACGCCGGCCGGTGTCATCGGCAACATCTTCTTTTCGCTGGGCAACCCCGGCTAATCATCCGCAACCAGGAACGAAGGATCAATTCCATGAGCCAAGCAATCCGCGATCAGGTCGTTCAGATCGTCAAGGACGTCTGCCATCCCACCGAGCCGGATCTGACCGATCACAGCCGCTCGCTGCTGGAATGCGGGCTCGATTCCCTGGATTTCGCCAGCGTCCTGATGGGCGTCGAGGAGAAGTTCAACGTCGAACTGCCTCCCCAAGATCAATTGCATACCGCCGCATCGGTGGATGCCCTCGTCGTCATGTTGGAAAAAGTGACGGCCTGACCCGGGCGGCTCCCAAGGAGTACTCCAATGCAGGCGATCACTCAGATCCTGGACCGGATGGACGGATTCGGATCCGCCCCGGCACTTTATTGGCGGGGCCGGACCCACGGCTATGACGCGTTCCTGGACCTGATCGCCCAATGGGAAGCCCGGCTGGCGGATTTGGGAATCGGACCCGGCAGCGTCTGCGCCTTCTGCGGCGATTACTCCCCCAACGTAATCGCGCTGGTCTTCGCCCTGATGAAGGCGCGCGCCGTCCTGGTCCCGCTCACTCCGGCCATCGAGCCCGAGATCCCACGCTTCCTCGATATCTCGGGCGCCGAGCACTTGCTGCGCTTCGATGAGAACGATTCGTGGAACCATGGCAGGCTGACCCCGTCGGCGCGTCCCGCGCTGTTCTCCCGCCTTGACGAAAGCGGAACGCCCGGCCTCGTGGTCTTCACCTCGGGCTCCACCGGTATTCCCAAGGGAATCCTGCACGACTGCGACCGGGTTATGCGCAAATTCGTCCAGCCCCGCGCCGGCTGGAGCACCGTCCTGTTCCTGCTGATGGATCATTTCGGCGGCTTCAACACCCTGCTGGGCACCTTTGCCTATGGCGGAGTCGGCGTGTGCCCGGAATCCCGCTCGCCCCAGGCGGTCTGCGCCGCCATCGCGGCGGCCCGCGCCACCTTGCTGCCGACGACGCCCACCTTCCTCAATCTGCTGTCGGCGTCGCGGGCCTATGTGGGCCACGACCTGTCCTCGCTGAAGTTGATCACCTACGGCACCGAAATGATGGCCGAGGCAACCTTGCAGGCGGTGCGCGTGATGTTTCCCCAGGCCGAACTCAAGCAGACCTACGGCCTGTCCGAATCGGGCGTGCTGCGCTCGAAATCCGACGCCAACGACAGTCTGTGGGTGAAGATCGGCGGCCCCGGCTTCGAAACCAAAGTGGTCGACGACATTCTGTGGGTGCGCTCGGAAGCCAACATGCTGGGCTATCTCAACGTGGAAAGCCCGTTCGACGCGGAAGGCTGGTACTGCACCGGCGACCATGTGGAAGTCAAAGGCGAATATCTGCGCTTCCTCGGTCGCAAGTCCGAGATCATCAGCGTCGGCGGCCAGAAGGTGTTCCCATCGGAGGTGGAATCCGTCCTGCTCGAAGCGGAGAACGTGGTGGAAGCGGCGGTTTACGCCATCCCCCATCCGTTGCTGGGCAAGGCGGTCGCCGCCCGAATCACCCTGAACACGCCCGAGGATCCCGACGCGTTGTTCCGGCGCTTGCGCGACCACTGCAAGGCCCGGCTGCAAAAGTACAAGGTTCCCATGCGCGTCCAGATCGTCGAGGCCGACGCGCAGTTGTCGCAGCGCTTCAAGAAGACCCGTCCGCTGGACGGCGAGTCCTCGTGATCCTGAGCCGAATCGCCATCGTCGTCGCCAATCCGTTCGGGCCGCGTGACTATGATCGCACCGGCGTCGCGACCATGACGGCGCAGGGCATCGCCGTCACCGTGTTCGACACCACCCGCATCTGCCACCCCCGGGTCGACCCCGGCACGCCGTGGACGCCGCCGGACGACACTGCGGTGCATCGGCTGAGCGATTCCGACGATCTCTCCCGTCTGGCCCCCGATCTGGCCCGTTGCGATCTGGTGGTGATGCTGGCCACCAGCGGGCTGGTGACGCCCGCCAATCTACCGGTCCTGCGTTGGGTGACCCGGCTGGGCCTGCCCTATCTGCTGGTCTCGGCCAGCGCCATGCCCGACGTCAACAACAGAGCCGGCGAATCGGGATCGCGGTCCAAGCGTCTGCTCAACATGGTCCAGCGCCTGCCCCGCCTGTCGCTGCGGGCGTCGTTGACGGCACGGCTTCCGTTAAGCCTGCTCGGCGTCGCTCCGGCGGCCTGGGTTGTCTATGGCGGGCTGTCCAGCCGTCGGCCGCAGCGACTGATCATGCCGACAACCCGCGAGATATGGGCCCACGCGCCCGACTACGAATCCTATCTGGCCCAGCGCGGCGAGGTGATCGAAAGCACCGACACGGCGGTCTTTCTCGACCAGTATCTTCCCTTTCATCAGGATTGGACCCTGGTTCCCGGATTCAAGGGAATCGATCCCGACAACTATTTCGGCGGCTTGCGGTTGCTGTTCGACCGCGTCGAGGCCGAATTGGGCCTAAAGGTGGTCATCGCCGCCCATCCCAGGGCCGATTATACCGGGCGCGAACACCTGTTCGGCTCCGGTCGGCGGATCGTGAGCGGGCGCAGTTCGGACCTGGTCCGGGCATCGCGGCTGGTGATCAACTCCACCAGCATGGCCATGAGTCTGGCCGTGCTGTATCGCAAGCCGCTGATCATCTACTCCACCCATGATCACTATCCGCTGCCGGTGGTCTGGCGCTATATCGATCCCATCTGCGCTCAATTGGGCCGACGGCTGATTTTCCTTGAGGACGCCGCCACCGCCGACCTGTCCGACGCCCAGGGCTTCGACGGCGCGCGCTATGACGGCTACGTGGAAAAGTACATCAAGAGGCCGGGCAGCGAGGAGCGGCCGTTCTGGGACATCGTGCTCGACACGGTGAGGGCCGCGGCCTGACCGCCAACCGCAAGCTTGACCCCTCTCTGGACCTCGCTGTATAGCTCGACGGCCCGTTATTGCCATTCTCTCAGTACAGCAAAGGCTTGACCTTGGACGCCAGGACGGAAGCACGGAAGCACATCCTCGACCTTGTGCGCGATTACACCGACGCCGCCCCGGCTGCTCCGTTCGTTCCCGGCAAGACATTCATTCCGGCCAGCGGAAAGATCGTCGACGGCGAGGATTGCGCCTTGATGGTCGATGCCTGCCTGGATATGTGGCTGACGACCGGGCGTTTCGCCGAGCGGTTCGAGGCCGATCTGGCCAAGAGATTCCACCTTAAGCATGCCATGCTCACGGTGTCCGGCTCCGCCGCCAATCTGCTGGCGATAAGCGCGCTCACCAGCCCGAAGCTTCATGGCGGATTGCGGCCCGGTGACGAAGTTCTGACGGTGGCGGCGTCGTTCCCGACCACGGTTGCCCCCATCATCCAGAACAACTGCGTTCCCGTGTTCGTGGATGTGGACCTCGCCACCGCCAATGTCATGACCGACCGCCTGGAAGCGGCCGTCGGGCCGAGGACCAAGGCCATCATGATCGCTCATACCCTGGGCAATCCCTTCGATCTGACGGCGGTATCGGATTTGGCCAAGCGACATGGCCTGTTCCTGGTGGAAGATTGCTGCGATGCGCTCGGAGCAATGTTCAAGGGCAAGCCGGTGGGCTCGTTCGGCGACTTCGCCACCTTGTCGTTCTACCCCGCCCATCACATCACCACCGGCGAGGGCGGTGCCGTGATGACCAACCGCAAGAGCCTCGCCAAGCTGGCGGAATCCTTCCGCGACTGGGGCCGAGACTGCTGGTGCAAGCCCGCCTGCGACGATACCTGCGGCAAACGCTTCGATCAGCAAATGGGCGATCTGCCACGGGGCTACGACCACAAATACACCTATTCCCATATCGGCTATAATATGAAGATGACCGATATGCAGGCGGCAATCGGCGCCTCTCAGTTGAGCAAGGTCGATGGGTTCATCGCCCGGCGGCGCGAAAACTGGAAAGCCATGCGCGATGCCATGGTGGCGGCCGGATTGGAGGAGTGGTTCATCCTGCCCGAGGCAACCCCCGGCTCGGATCCGTCTTGGTTCGGCTTCCTGATGACCGTGCGTGATGCCGACCGGCTGAATCGCCTTCCCCTGGTGCGCCGCATGGAGGAAAAGCGAATCGGCACCCGCCAGCTGTTTGGCGGCAATCTGCTGCGCCAGCCCGCATTCCGGGATATCCAGCACCGAGTGGTCGGCGACCTCGCCAATACCGACAAGATCATGTGCGACAGCTTCTGGGTCGGTATCTGGCCCGGGATCGATCAGGCTCGGATCGACTATATGGTCGAAACCCTGGCGACCAGCGTCAAGGACGTCGCCAGGTGAGGAGCGACGTTGCCGCCGTCGGTGGGACGCGGGCGGCGCCATGACCCAGAGCGTTCTGGTCACCGGAGGCACCGGCTATATCGGCTATTGTCTTGTCCGCAGACTGGGCGAGCTTTTCCAAGACGTTCATGTTCTGACGAGGGGCGGCGACGCCGAAAGGCTGAACGCCTTGCCCCGCCGCCCGACGCTTCACCGCGCCCCCGCCGATGGCGGAAAGTTGGCCGCATTGGTAACCAGCATCGCCCCCGGCCAAGTCTTCCATCTGGCGGCCCCTCCCGGCCGCGCTGGCCCAGCCATGATCGACGACTACTTGCGCTATTCCCTCTACCTGATGGAGGGCGCCGCCGCGGTGTCGGGACTGCGCTTTGTCAATGTGGGCACGTGGTGGCAGATCGGCGATGACGGCCGCTACAAGCCGACCAATCTGTACGCCGCCGCCAAGCAGGCGGTTCACGACTTGCTGGTCCATTACGCCAGTCAGGGCATGTCGGCCTGCACCTGCGCGCCGTTCGATGTCTATGGCCCTGGCGACTGGCGCGGCCGCTTCGTGAGCGCCCTATGCCGTGCCTTCGAGACCAAGATGCCCGCCACCGAGGGGATTCAGTTGGTCAACCTGATTCATGTGGACGACGTGGTGAACGGCCTGCTTGCCGCCGCCGCCGCAGAAGAGGAAGGCTGCCCCCTCTATACCCTGGGCAGCGGGGAGCCGATGGTCAGCCTGCGCCAGGTGGCCGAACGGGTCGCCGCCCTTGCCGGTCGCCCCCCCCTGGTGGACTGGGGCAGCGTCGGTTATGGACCCGGCCAAGTGTTCCGACCCTGCCCGGCAGATCGGCCGCCCCCCGGCTGGACACCGGCCATATCACTGGACGACGGTTTACTGGATGTGCTCGCCCATGGCTGACAAGACCCTGATATCCCTGGTGATCCCGGCCTATAACGAAGCCGACAACATCCGGCTGATGTATGAGACCCTGGTGCCGATCCTGGACTCGCTGGCGGACCGTTACGATTTCGAGATGGTATTCACCGATAACCATTCGACGGATGACACATTTTTTCTGCTGCAGGCCTTGGCGCAACGTGACCCGCGCATCCGGGTTCTGAGATTCTCGCGTAATTTTGGCTATCAGCGCTCCATCCTGACGGGCTACCAATGGGCCAGGGGAGCGGCGGCCATCCAGTTGGATTGCGATCTCCAGGATCCGCCGACCCTGATTCCCGAATTCATAGGGAAGTGGGAGGAGGGCTTCAAGGTGGTCTATGGCGTCCGCATCACCCGCCAGGAAGGGGCCGCCATTTCGCTGACCCGCAAGATCTTCTATCGGATCATCAGAACCCTATCGGAGGTGGATCTCCCCCTGGATGCGGGTGATTTCCGCCTCATCGACCGGTCCATCCTCGACATCTTGAAGAATTGCCGCCACGCCAATCCCTACCTGCGCGGAACCATCGCCAAGGCGGGTTTCAAGACCACCGGCATTCACTATGACCGGCTGGCACGCGCTGGCGGCGAAAGCAAATTCTCGCTTGCGGATTATTTCGCCATCGCCGTGGACGGCATCGTCAGCCAGTCGGTGGTTCCGCTGCGTCTGGCGACCTATGTGGGGCTGGCGGTGGCGGTCATCACCATGTTTGCGTCGATCGCCTATGTCATCGCACAATTCATCCACAGTGACACTTGGCCGCGCGGCTTTGCCACGCTGGCCATCCTGATGTTGTTCTCCATCACCCTGAACGCCATCCAACTGGGTATTTTGGGCGAGTATGTGGCGCGTATTTATCGCAACTCCCAGGACGATCCCCTGACGATCATCGAGCAAGCGGTTCCCACGGAATTTGCCGAGAGCGGCCCGGAGTGGCGCAAGACCTCACTTCCGGGGCAAAGCACCGACAGCAAGTGAGGCGCCCATGTTTTTCTTGGTCCTGAGAAGCATACAACTGGCGGCGATGGCGACCGCCGCATTCCTGACCCACCGGGTCAAGGCCGAACCGAGCCGCCGGGCCATCCTGGGCGCCGGATTCGGGTGGGTCGCCCTGACCAGTCTGCTTTACTGGGTGGCCGGTCCATACTCGTTCGCCATCATCAACCAAGAACTCGATTACGCGGTTCCGCTCTACGCTTTCGTTGCGGGGCTGCCCGAGGGCACCCAATTCGCCCATGGATTTGCGGCCGGCAACGACGTTTTCGGCATGTCGCCCTTCAGCGGCCAGCTTGTTTCGCTGGATCGCTTTCTGCTCACCCATCTCCCGCTGTGGCTGGCGTTCACCGTCAATCGGATCCTTGCCACCTCCCTTGGCCTCATGGGCGGCTACCTGATCTGTCGACGCTGGGGCAGATGCGACCGGATCACCGCTTTCGGCGTCTCGGCACTGGCGACCGTGGCGGGCGAATTCACCACCACCGTTGTCTGGACCGTGGGGCTGGGCTACGCGATCCTGCCGTTGATGGTCTATGCCGTGGTGCTGCGGCAAGGCAAACGCCATTATTGGCTGGGCGTGCTGGCGGTGGCGATCCTCAATGCACTTTCCTGCACGCCAACCCATAGCATGGTGGCGACCTGCGCCACTCTTGGATTCACCATGCTGCTCGTGGGGCCGAAAGCGGCGCTCAGAGCAGTGCCGGGAACGGCGGTCGTGGTGTTGGTGGTCATACTGGTATGGCACGAAATGCTTTTTGGCATGGCCAGCCTGGGCGTCTGGAGCTATCGCGCCAGCCTCGCGGTGGACAGCCCGCCGATCCTGGAGGTCATCGCCCGGCTCACCGATATGGCCTCGATCTACAAGGAGACCTTCGCCGCCTTGGCCCTGGCTATCCTGTCGCTCTGGCGCGGAGGCTGGAAGCGGGCCATGGCGCCCACCGCCATCACCGCGGCTCTCTTCATGGCACCGCTGATCCTGTTTCAGACCCCGTGGAGCCGAATCGGGCTTAAGCCGCTGGGGGCTTTCAACTTCACCTACCTGCTTTATGGGCTGCCGGTGGTGGTCATCCTGCTCATGGCCCAGGCCGGGCAGCGCTGGAACGGGCGCGCGCCGCTCGTCGGCATTCTTGTGTGTGCTTTGGCGGTCGGCCGCCTTGCGTGGTTGGACGCATATCAGGCGTCGGTCTGGCTCAGTCAAGGAGGCGTGAACACCGTCTCCACCGAGGCGCTCAAGACGGCGCCGTGGCGACCTGTCGAACCGACCCGCGTGGTTTCCGTCCCCTATCGCCTTCCGGCCAACGTCGCCGCCAGCGCAGGGTTCGACACCCTTGACGGGTTCACCGCTCTGTTGCCCCGGTCATTGGGAATCTGGTGGGAATGGGCGATCGGTCCGGTGAAGGAGAAGCCGAATACCGGCAATCTGACGCTTGAAACCCAAATCGACCTGAAATGCTGCCGCCGCTACGACATGGCCAAACTGATCAATCTGGACGCGCTCAGAATCGCCAATGTCGGCATCATCCTGAGCCGACTGCCACTCGGCGGCGAAGGCCTTCGGTTGATCAGCGCCACCGACGACAGCGTCTCGCCGCCCCGCACGGACACGCCCAGGTCGGATGCCTTGCGAAGCTATGTGGGTTACCTTGCCAAGCCACCACCCATCCACGCCTATGGTCTGGACTCTCCTCTGCCACGGGTCTTTGCCGCCACGAGCCTGCATCTCGTCGCCGACGATGCCGGCGACGAGGCCATGGTGCGTGACGTCCTGAGCAATGCCATGAGCCGCGCGGCCGTCCTGCGCGCCACGGATGGCACGACACTCGACGCGCCTGACCGATGGACCATGACGATCACCGCTGCCACCCTTGTCGAGAACGGCTTTGATATTGTCCTGGATGCCCCGGATGGCGGAATAGCCATCATCAACACGCCATGGATGCCGTTCTGGAAGGCGCGGGTGGATGGGGTCGCGAGGCCCGTGGTCTCCGCCAATGTCATCCATCTCGCGGTGGCCGTCCCGCCGGGGGGAAAGCGCCTTGAACTGCGATGGGACCGTCCCTTGCTGCGCCATAAGCTGCTCGGGGCGCCGTAAATCCGGTCCCACATGCAGCCCGCTGGACATTCCAGCGGCCAAGCCCCTATGATCCGGGACTTTTTGGTCGAGAATGACAAGGCGGTCGGCCGTTCTTATGAGTAAATGGCAAAAATCCATCATTCCGCCCTCGGCTCCGATCACCGACGCCATCCGCATCATCGATCGCGGCGGCACCCAGATCTGTCTGGTGGTCGACGAGGAGAACCGCCTGCTGGGAACCGTCACCGACGGCGATGTGCGGCGCGCCATCCTGCGTTCGGTGCCGCTGTCGGACACCGTCGCCGGGATCATGAACCGCACCCCCATTTCCGGGGCGATCGGACAGTCCCGCGAAGCCCTGCTGGCCCGCATGCGCGAGCGGCGCATCCATCAATTGCCCATTCTCGACCAGGACGGCAAGGTCTTCGATCTGGCGATCCTGGATGATCTGATCCGCGCCGACCGGCCCGACAACTGGGTGGTTCTGATGGCGGGGGGGTTGGGCACCCGGCTGCGGCCGCTGACCGAGGACACGCCCAAGCCCATGCTGAAGGTGGGGTCCAAGCCGCTGCTGGAAATCATCCTCGACAATCTGATCAAGCAGGGGTTCCACCGCTTCTACGTCTCGGTCAACTATCGGGGCGAGGTGATCAAGGAGCATCTGGGCGACGGCTCTCGCCTGGGCGTCGAGATCCGCTATCTGGACGAGACCAAGCGCCTGGGCACCGCCGGACCCCTATCCCTGATCCCCGATCCCCCCCAGGAATCCCTGGTGGTGATGAACGGCGATCTGCTGACCAAGGTGGATCTGCGCCAGATGCTGGATTTTCACCGCGAGCAGGAGGCGCGCGCCACTTTGGCGGTGCGCGACTACGAATTCCAAGTGCCCTACGGCGTCGTCACGGTGGAGGGTAACGCGGTGGTGGCGCTGGACGAAAAGCCCATCCATCACTTCTTCGTCAATGCCGGTATCTATGTGCTGGAACCCGAGGTGACGGCGTCCATCCCCGCCGACACCTTCCACGACATGCCCGACGTGTTCAAGGCGCTGATGGCGGCAGGCAAGCGCACCGCCGCCTTCCCCATCCGGGAATACTGGCTCGACATCGGCCGCATGGACGATTTCGCCCAGGCCAACCGGGAGTTCCTGCGGGAATTCTCCGAGGATTGAGTCATGGCCCATCTCCGTCTGATCGCCCGCCTCGACATCAAGGCCCCCAATCTGATCAAGGGCATCCATCTGGAAGGCGTGCGGGTAGTGGGCAATCCCCAGACCTTCGCCCAGCGCTATTACGACCAGGGCGTCGATGAACTGCTCTATGTGGACGCTGTGGCCAGCCTGTACGGCCGTAACAGCCTGACCGATCTGGTCCGCCACACCGCCGAGAACGTCTTCATCCCCATCACCGTGGGCGGCGGCTTGCGCTCGGTCGACGACGTGCGCGCCATGCTGCGCGCCGGAGCCGACAAGGTCGCAATCAACACCGCCGCCGTGGCGCGGCCCGACTTGATCCGCGAGGTGGCGGAAACCTTCGGCTCGCAATGCATGGTGGTCTCCATCCAGGCCAAGCGGCAGACCGACGGCCGCTGGGAGGCGCTGACCGATGGCGGTCGCGAGCATTCCAAGCTGGACGCCATCCATTGGGCCAGGCAGGCGCAGGACTTGGGGGCGGGCGAGATCCTGCTGACCTCGGTGGATCAGGAGGGCACCCAGAAGGGCTTCGATCTCGCCCTGACCAGGGCGGTGGCCGAGGCGGTGACCATTCCGGTGATCGCCTCGGGCGGCATGGGCAAGCTGGACCATCTGGACGCCGTGGTCGGCGAGGGCAAGGCCGACGCCGTCGCCATGGCCCATGTGCTGCATTACGACAAGCTGAGCCTGGACGCCATCCGCGCCCATGCCCGCAACTCCGGCATCACGGTGCGCCATGACGGTTAATGTGACGGTGGTCGATTACGGCGTCGGCAATCTGCTGTCGGTGACCCGCGCCCTGGCCCATGTGGGGGCCGCGCCGGTTCTGTCATCGGATCCGGCCGTCATTCTGGCCTCCGAGTTTCTGGTTCTGCCGGGCGTCGGAGCCTTCGGCGCCGCCATGATGGAACTGGAGCGGCGCGGCCTGACCGGCGCCTTGAGGGAGCGGGGCCGCTGCGGCAGGCCCTTCCTCGGCATCTGCCTGGGGGCGCAGCTGCTGCTTGATGGCAGCGATGAGTTCGGCAGCCACGACGGGCTGGGGTTGATTTCGGGCCGGGTCCAGGCGGTTCCCTCCACGGGCGGCGACGGCCGCACCCATCGCATTCCCCATATCGGCTGGGCCGATCTGGCCGAGCCTGCGCCCGGACGCTGGCAGGGAACCATCTTTCAGGACACCAGGCCGGGCACTTCCGTCTATTTCGTCCATTCCTTCCACGCGATGCCCACCGATCCGGCGCATTTGCTGGCGGTCGTCGATTACGACGGCATCCCGGTCACCGCCGCCATCGGCCACGGCGCCGTCACCGGTTGCCAGTTCCACCCGGAAAAGAGCGGCGAGGCCGGTCTTCGCATGCTCCACCGCTTCGCCGGCCTGGGCGACTGAGCCTCCATGCCTCCTGCCTTCATCATACTGGGCGAAGCAACCCTGCCTCGGTTCCTGCTGAGCCTCATCCGAGGCGAGACGCCGGAAATCCTCGCGGTCGCGCCGCTTCTGCCTTGGCTGCGCGCACCCTTGGACCGGCTGGCCGCCTGGGCCAAGGCCAGCGGACGAGCCCGCGATGCCGGACGGCTGGCGCCCGGCGTGGCGGAACTGAAGGGCAGCCTGCTTCACTACCACGACGTGTTCGGCCGCGCCGAATCCTGGCACGACGCCCATTTCCGCTTTGACGCGGCCGAGGCGCGGCTGGGAGCTCTCGCCATGGCCTACAAACATGCCACCTGCAATGACGTCGTCCGCCATTTTCGTGCCGTCCTCATCTTGGACGCCATCGCTCGCGCCCAGGGATGCGCCCCTCGGGTGGACGGTGCCGACCCCGACCTGTTGGGGCTGTTTGCCGCCTTCGCCGGACTGCCGGTCGACGGCCAGCCGGTCAGGGCGCCAAGGCGGCTGATCAACGCCGTCACCGCCCTGATGGTGATGGCCTATTGCCTCGGATGGATGGCGCGGCGCATCCGGCTGGCTCCGCCCCCGGCCGAAGCCGTCTTCCTGGCCGCCGATTTCCTGAAGGACCCTCGGGATTACGGCATTTATGACGATGCCGCCGAGGGTGGGACGGTGCTGCTGGTGATGCGCAACCGGGATTTTTCCACCGCCGAAATCCCCGAATTGGCGCCTTATGCCACCGCCCATTCCGACGAGGGCTGGCTGGGTGTGGGCGCCGCCCTGTCGAGCCTGGGCGGAGTGGCGGCGGAGCTGTGGCGGCTGTGGCGGTTTGCCGGTTCGCGAAGCCCCACCCATTTTGGCCGCCTCGCCACCTTGCCGCATAAGCGGCTGAAATACCGGGCGCTGTTCGCCCGCTTCCGTCCGGCCTTCTTCTTCGGCCGCGACGACTACAACACCGACCATATCCTGCGGCGCCAGGAACTGGTCCGGCTGGGCGGCCGGTCGCTGGGCGTCAACCATTCCATTCCCAACGTCGCCTGCATCCAGCCCATGTGGCGCTATATCAGCTTCGATACCTATTACGTTTTCGGGCGCTGGGTCTACGAGACCTTCTACAAATCCACCTGGGCGGCGGACATGGAAGTCCGGGCGGTGGGGAGCTTCGGCTTCACCCGCGACATGCATCGCCGCTTCCGCGAGGCCGGGTCGCGGCCCAAGGACGTGGTGGTATTTACCGACAACTCTGCCGGGCTGGCAACCACCCTGGCCCTGGTGCGCGGATTGGCCGAGGCCTTGCCCGACCGCGATATCCTGTTGCAGGTACGCGGCTTGCGGCAGGAGGCCAACCGGGCTTTCGTCGCCGCCTGCACGGAAGGTCTTGGTCATGTCCGCTACTGCCCGGTGCCCGCCTACGAGCTGTTGCCTCTGGCGGGCTATGCCGTCAGCGACGCCTCGGCGGTGGTGGTCGAAGCCATCCAGGCCGGACTGGTCACCTATTTCATGGATATGATGCCAGTGCATCCTTCCTGCATGTTCCGCCCCTTCCCCGATCTGGTGGTGACCTCGGCAGCCCAGGTGGCCGAGCGCATTCGTGCCCACGAGGACGGCACCCATCCGTATCCGCGCGAAAAATTCGGCGGGCTGGTGGACCTGACTGGCCGCGTCTATCTCGATGAGATCCGCAAGGATCTGGGGCTGGCGGCGAAATGAAGCCGGTCGTCCTGCTCAACGACACCTCCGCCAACCGTCACCATGGCTGTCATCTCGTCTCTCGCCGGATCGACCAGCTGGCGCGGGCCAGCGGCATGGAGATCGTCGCCCGCTGCCCGGTGGCCCAGGACTGGCGGAGTTGGCCGGGCGTCGTCGCCGCCATGGCCGGTGCCGACATGGTGATCATCAACGGCGAGGGCACCATCCACGGCTCCAAGCCGCATGTGCTGGGCCTGTTGCAGGCGGCGGCCCATGCGCGCGGTCTTGGCGTGCCGACGGTGCTGATCAATTCCATCTGGCAGAACAACGATTCCCGCTTCGTTGAAGCCGCCCGATCCCTGGCCGCCATCTGGGTGCGCGAATCCGCCAGCCGCGACGAACTGGCGGCGGCCGGACTGGCCGCTACGGTGGTCCCTGACCTCACCCTATCGGTGGAGCCGCCGCAAAAGGCCGCCCGTTCCGGCATCCTGTTCACCGACAGCAATCGCGACGACGTCACCGCCATGTTGTGGCGGTTGGCCGGAGCGTCGCCGGATTCGAGCTGGCTGTCGTTCCTGACGCCGCCTTCCGGAACCGGGGCCGGGGAACTGGCCAAATGGTGGATTCAGACCACCCTATTCCGCTGGTTGCGCCCGTCGCGGCCCGGCCCACGAACCACCAATTATACCGGCACCTCCGCCACGGCGGACGAGGCCCTCCGCCGGATCGCCGAAGCCGAACTGCTTATCAGCGGCCGCTTTCACGCCATCTGCTTCGCCATCCTGGCGGGGACTCCTTTCCTTGCCATTCCGTCCAGTTCGCGCAAGATAGAAGCCATGCTGAATGACGCCGGACTGGCCCACCGCCTGTGTCCGGTCACTGCGTTGGAGCGGCTGGACTTGGCCGCGACGGCGCCGTTCACCGCCACCGACCACGATTCAGCCCAGTGCTTCCGCGATCGGGCTCGCCGGGATGCCCAGGCCATGTTCGCGCAAATCCGGGCCATGTGCCGCTGAAACGGGGGAAGAGGTCAGATGTGCGGAATCTTCCTGTGGATCGATCGTCGGGGAGCGGTGGACGTTGCCCGTGCCGCCCGGGCGCTGTTGGTCCAGAACCATCGAGGGCCAGACAATCAGGCCCTGTGGGTCTGGGACGGGGCGAACGCCGAGCGTATCGAACGATTGGCCGAGCGGCTGGCCGACGGCAGCCTGGAGGGGCGGCGCGCCCATGTGGTGCTGGGCAACAACCGTCTGGCCATCAACGACCCGACGCCGCGGTCCAACCAGCCCATGGCGTCGCCCGACGGTCGGCTGGCCATCACCTTCAACGGCTGCATCTATAATTTCGTGGAATTGCGCGCCGGCCTTGAGGCGGAAGGCGAGCGCTTCACCACCACCGGCGACACCGAAGTGCTGGTGCGCATGCTGGCGCTGAAGGGGCCGGATGCCGTGCGCCGGTTGAACGGTGCCTGGGCCTTCGCCGCGCTGGACATGGCGGCTCGCACGGTCACCCTGTCCCGCGACCGCTACGGCGAGCGTCCCCTGTTCTTCCACCAGGACGGCGACGCGTTTGTCGCCGCCTCCGAGATCAAGACGCTCTATGCCGCATTGGGCGGCGAGCGGGTGGTCGATCCCGACCATCTGATGGCGTTCCTCGCCTTCCGCAAATGGCCGTTGCGAGATGGCCAGCGTTCGTTCTTCCAGGGCATCCGGCGGCTGGTGCCGGGAACCTCGCTCACCATCGACGCCGACAGCCTTCGCGTCACCGAGGACGCCAACAATACCATCGACCATTACCTGGATGGGTCGGCGCGGGCCGAGGATATCGCCGACGACGTGCGCCGCGCCGTGGAGATCCGGTTGCGCGCCGACGTGCCTGTCGCGGTGCTGCTGTCGGGCGGCATCGACAGCACCATGATCGCCGCCTTTGCCTGCATGGACAAAGCGGTCCGTGACAAGGTCGCCTTCTATACCGCCAGCAATCCCGGCACCGTGGGACGCGACCTGCCCTTCGCGCGCATGGCCGCCAAGGATCTGGGCATCGAGTTGCGCGAAGTGGGCATGGAGATCGATCTGGGCGCCTTCGATCATCTGACGGCCCTGGCGGCCCAGTACGATCTGCCGGTGCCGATTGTGGGAACCACCGCGGCCATGAACGAGATGTACCGTGCCATGGGGCGCGACGGCATCAAATGCGTGCTGGACGGCACCGGTGGTGACGAAATCTTCGGCGGCTACAAGGACTACTACGTCCTGACCGCCGTGGCCGGATTGATCGGGCGAGGACGGCTGGGCCACGCCCTGGATTTGGGCCGAACCGCCTGGAGCAAGCGCTGGGTCGATCGTACCATGGTGCTGCGCTACGCCTACGGTCGGCTGACCGGCAAGCCCTATGGCAGTTCACCCCTGCGTCATTTCGCTGATCTGGCACACCCCCGATACCGGGGCGCGGTGGCGCATACCCCGTTCTACTACCCAGAGAAGAACCATTTCCGGCAATCCTTGGCGGAAAACCAGCTGGAAGACTGCCTGACCGGCCGCTTGCCCGACTTCACCGCCTATGCCGACCACAATTCCATGCAGCATTCGGTGGAGAACCGTAGTCCGTTCCTCGACATGACGCTCGCCAAATACATGCGCTTGCCCGAGGAGGACAAATATCGCGACGGCTTCAACAAATGGGCGCTGCGCAAGGCCATGCCGCCGGTTATCGACCAGCGCCTGACATGGCGGCCGGAAAAGGTGGGAGCGCGCTGGGCCTCGGCTGAATTCTTCACCACCCATCGGGCCGCCATCCGCGCCCGCATCGCCAAATGCGACCTGCTGGCCCAGGCCTTCGACCTGACGGCCCTGTTGCAACGCCTGGACGGGCACGCCTACGAAACGGCTCTATCGCTGGATTTGCTGTCGGTGGCGCTGTTCGCCGAGGTTCATCCAACGGTGCTGGGCGAACCGGGGGCGGGCGGCGATGATTGACAGCTCCGGCGCTTCGCCATCATTCTGCCCGCGTCACCGCGACGCGGACCTGGAGACTATCCGCCAGATGACCGATTGGGTGGATGGCAGATGCTGAGAACCCTGACAAAACTGACAAGCCTGCTGGCGCCGACCGACCGGATAAGGGTCTTGCTGCTGCTGCTGCCCATGGCCATAGCCGCCGTATTGGAGCTACTCGGCATCGGCCTGCTGTTCGGCGCCCTGCAAGTAGCGTTCGGCGGCCTGCCGCCGGGAGGCGTCGCCACCGCCTGGATCGGCGAATTGGCCCGCGTCGTCGACGTCAACGTCTTCATGCTGGGGGTGGGGGCCTTCTTCCTGGTCAAGAATGCCGTCCTGCTGCTGCTCACCTGGTTGACCAACAGCATCTCGGCCCATCTCATCGCCCGCTTCCAGGCCGAGTTTTTCGGCAACTATCTGCGCCTGCCCTATACCAGCTACCTTGAGACCAACACCGCCAGTTTCATTCAAAATCTCCAGATCGGCACTCCGCAGGCGCTGGACACCGTCCGGGTGGTGCTGTCCACCGTGCTGGAAGTCTTGTTGGCCGGGGTAACCGTCGCCCTGTTGCTGGCGGTCGAGCCGGTGCTGTCCCTGGCTGGCGGCGCCGTGCTGCTGACCATCGGCATCGGCTTCCAGACCGTCGCTGGTCCCATGTTCCGCCGTTGGGGACAGCGTTCCTACGAGCACGAACTGCGCTTCCTCACCCTGGCCAAGGAAAGCTTTGCCGCCATTCGCGACGTGCAACTGGCCCACTGCCAGGATTACCTGTCCACGGTCTATGCCCGCGACACCCATGCCAATGCCCGCTATTACAGCCTGTCCAACACCAATCACACCACCGCCCGTATTCTGCTGGAAAGCGGTCTGGTGCTGGGCATTCTGGCCATGGTGATGATGGTGTCGCGCGATGCCGCCTCGGCCGGCGGCGCCGTGGCAACCGCCGGACTGTTCGGCATCGCCGCCATGCGGCTGCTGCCCTCGGCCAACCGGATTCTCAACAACCTCACCGAAATCCGCCGCCGCGACGAGGTGATCGGGCGGGTCCATGCCGACCTCGAAGCGGCCCGCACCGCCGTGCGCACCGCCGATCAGGCGGTGGACCAGACCGGTGACGCTCCAGTGGGCGGCAAGATCGAAATCCTGGGACTCCGGTTCCGCTACGGCGCCGCCGAGAGCGATGCGTTGGACGGCATCGATCTGACCATCGCCGAGGGCGAGGCGGTCGGCATCGTCGGAGCCTCCGGCTCGGGAAAGTCCACCCTGGTGGACGTGGTGATGGGATTGCTGAGCCCGTCGGTCGGCTCCATCCGGGTGGGCGGCGTCGATGTGCTGCGCCGTCGGCGCGCATGGCAGAGCCGCATCGGCTACGTACCCCAGCGCATTCAATTACTCGACGATTCCCTTCGCCGCAACATCGCCTTCGGCCTGCCGGACGAAGCCATCGACGATCGGCAGGTCCGCAGCGCCCTGGCCCTGGCCCAGTTGGACGACGTGGTGTCTCGTCTGCCGCTGGGGCTCGACACCCCCATGGGCGAGCACGGCGCCCGGCTATCGGGCGGTCAGCGCCAGCGGGTCGGCATCGCCCGGGCGCTCTACCGCGATCCCGATGTGCTGGTGTTCGACGAAGCCACGTCGGCCCTGGACAACGAGACCGAACGTGAAGTCATCGACGCCATCCGCTCGTTCAAGGGCCGCAAGACCATCTTGATCATCGCGCACCGTCTGACCACGGTGCGCGACTGTGATCGGGTGCTGCTGATGCGCCAGGGCGCCATCGCCGATACCGGCACCCTGGCCCAGCTTGCCGACCGCCACCCCGAACTGGCGGGGGCGACATGATCCGAATCGCCGTCTCTAATATCGGCCTGCCGGCATTCAACCATCTGGGCCTGCTTCCCCGGTTGGCCGAGATGGGCGTCGGAGGGCTTGAGGTGGCGCCCAGCCGGGTCTGGCGCGACACCTGGATGGAGTTACCCCCGGCCGAGGTCGCCGCCTACGGCAAGGCCGTGAGGGACGCAGGGCTGACGGTCGTCGGGCTGCATTCGCTGTTTTTCGACCATCCCGACCTCGGCCTGTTCAAGGGAGCCGATACGCTAACCCACACGGTGGCGTTCATGGCCCATCTGTCGGCGGTCTGCCGCGATCTGGGCGGCACCACCCTGATCTATGGCGGCGGCCGCAAGCGGGGACAGCTTCCCCCGGCCGAGGCCGAGGCGGAGTGCGACGCTTTCCTGGACGCCCTGCTGCCCCGCATGGACGGCCACGGGACCAAGCTGTGCTTCGAACCCCTGGGGCCAAAGGACACCGATTTCCTCAATACCGCCGGGCAATGCCTCGCGCTGGCCGAGCGGTTCGCCCATCCGGCGCTGGGACTCCAGCTGGATGCCAAGGCCTTGATGGACAATGACGAACTAACCCAGGCGACCTTCCGGGCGGTTCAAGGCCGGCTCGACCATGTTCACGCCAACGATCCGGGCCTTGTGGTGGTGGGCTCGACCGGTCAGGTGGATCATGCCGCCATCGGGCGGCATCTGGCCGGTATCGGCTATGGCGGCTGGGTGTCGTCGGAACAGCGCATGCTGACCGAAGCCGATCCGCTGGCCGATATCGCCGCATCCGTGGCCGCCATCCGCGCCAACTATGGGAGCGCCCCATGAGCCCCTTCATCCGTCCCGACTGGGTTCCCGCTGTGCCCGACGGCATGCGTATCCTGATCACCGGCGCCACCGGGGGCCTCGGCCGCGCCCTGGTCTCCATGCTGCGCGAGGGATCCGACGGGGTGATCGGCGTTCACGGCGCCAGCCAATCCTTCGAGCCGGCGCCCGGCCTGATTCCCATCCGCCGCCGTTTCGAGGGCGAGGCTGATTGCCGCGCCGTGGTGGACGAATTCATCGCCCAGGCCGGCGGTATCGATGCCCTGGTGGTGCTGTCGGGGTCCATTCTCTACACAGGCCATTGGAAGGAGATTAGCGAGGATGAGTGGCGCCGTGAGCAGGCAGTCAATCTGGACCAGCCCTTCTTCCTCGCCCGCGCCGCCATGGAGCGCATGACCGTTCAGGGAACCGGCGGAAGGGTGCTGCTAACCGGCACCGAATCCGCCATTCACGGCGGCTCGGCGACCTCGTTCCCCTACGCAGTGGCCAAGCGCGGCACCGAATGCATGGTCCAGGGCATGGCCCGGGAGGGCGCGCCCCATTCCATCCTGGTCAACGGCTTGCGCTTCGGCTTCATCGAATCCGGCTTTCACCAGCGCTGGCACCAGCGCACGCCCCAGCAGATGGACGAGCGGGCTGAACTGGTGCCCCTCAAGCGCGGCGGCCATGTGGACGAGGCCGCCGCTCTGATGATCTGGCTGCTGTCGGGCTGGTCGGCCTTCATGACCGGCCAGATGATTCCGCTGACCGGCGGCGACTGGCTTTAAACACTCCAGGCGGACCCAGAAGCTATTATGACGGCAACAGACTACATCATCATTCTCGTCTCATCGCTCGGACTGTCTGGTATCGGCAGGCTACTTCTTCCCGGATCTCCGTTTGGGCGCCATTTTGTCGCAGGGCTTGTCATTACGTCGGGCATTTCCGGCATCCTCTGCTATAGCGTCGCCGGTCTGGTGGCGCCGTTCCTGCGGATCATGTCGGTGTCGGGACTGGTGGTTTGGGGCCATGTGCTGTGGCGCCACCATCCGCACCTCTCCTGGTCCGAGATCGGACCCAAGATCGGACCCAAGATCGGACTGGCCTTCGTCGCGGTCGCCATCGCCGTTCCGTCCACCCTACCCATGCATTATCGCTTCGTCGCCATAGGCGAGCTCAATTACATGTTCGGCCCGGTGGTGGAAATTTTTCTCGCTGACTACCTGTCACCGCTGCGGGTTCCCGCCGCTTATCCCCTCGAAATGACCTCGGCCCATATCCTGGCGACCACCACCGCCGCCGCCATGGGCTGTCTGCTGCCCAAGGTCACGATGCTGCAGGGGATCGAAATCTGGTTCCTGCTGCTGACATTTGCCATGGCCCGCATCGCCTATCATGTACTGTCCCGCTCGGGACTGGCGTTGTGGCAATCGGTGCCCCTGGTCCTGGCGGTTGAACTGGTGGTGTTTCAGCGTGAATTCGACGCCAGCGCCCGCATCACCACTTATGTCTTTTGGGTTCTGGCCGTGGAACTTGGCCTGATCATCTATTGGCAGCGGCAAAACATCCAGACCGCCGCCCGCGACATTCTTTTCGTCCTGGTCGCCATCGCGACGGCGAAGCTCTCCGTGGCCTACGTGCCGTTTCTGATCTTCCTGTGGGTGGCGACCCGCTTTCCCCGCCAAATGCTTCACCCCACCGTCCTGCTATCCGGCATCATAGCCGCCACTCTGATGGTGGTCACGGTGATCCGGCCGCATCTGCATGCCCAGGCCAGCTACAAGATCACCTTGTTCAATCCGTTAGGCGGACGGGCCAGCCTCGACTATTACCCCAATATGATGGATTCGCTGCTGCGCCCTGACACCGTCGCCTGGTTCTCCAATCAGGATTATTCTGTCGGCATCCTGCTCATCGCCGTCCTCATGGCCTTGAAGTACTGGCTGGTCCCCATGAAGGCCACCGAGGGATTGGGCCGGGCACATCCCGAATTTCGCGAGATCTATCGCTGCGGCGACGTGGCCATTCTGGTCACGCTGGCGACCTGGGTGTTGCTGCGACACGACCAGCACGGCACCACCCATTCCAGCCTGCCTCCCCTGGCCATGACCGGCATGATCATGGCGGCGGTTCTCGCACGCGCCTGTCTGCCGAGCCGGGCCGCACACTGGCGGCTGGGGCTGATCCTCTATGCCGTCGTGTCGCTGGCCAGTGGATATCAGCCCTGGGAAAAGCTGCGTCCCGCCTCATCGGACCATCTTGGCGGCGTGAGCCATGCCGAGTTGGAGGCCATGACCGAGGCCGAGATTATGGCGGCCCGTCCCGGCGCGCCCGTCACCGACATATGCTATCGCGCCCTGCTGCGCGGCATGCGGATCGCGGCCGGCACCGTGCCCCGCGAATGCCTGGGAACTCTGGGCTATGTGACCGCGTTCCCGGCGGAGAAATGATCATGGCACTGCGTCATTGGCCCCCAAGCTTCATGCAACGCCCCCTTGAGCGGCTGGAACGAACCTGCGCCGCACCGATCGACGAAGAGGTGTGGAAGCGCTGGAAAAACCGGGTGGCGGCAGGAATTCTGGGATTGATGGCGGTGCTGGCAGTCCAGACCTCGGTCGTCCACGCGCCGGGATACCTCATCAATGCCCTCTACCACGGGCGCCAATTCGCCAATATACAGTTGCACGCCATGGCCCCGGCAGAGCGCGCCAAGCTGCTGGAACGGCTCTGTGCCGTTCAGCACTACCTGGAGAAGGGGGGCATAAACCCTTACGACATCCCCGACTACCAGTCGTGCATCGGCGGCAAGCCGTCGCCATAGTGGCGAGTCACCCCGAATATGAATCGCCCGTGGTCGTGAAACGGGGTCATGGGCAGGTGGAGACGCAGGGACAAGATGGTGATCAGCAGAATGACCGCCGTGGACGCCACCAGGGCGACCAGCAGGAACATTCCCATCAGCATCTGGGACATCCAGCCGACAGGGATAAAGTCCAGGATATCGAAAGCCCGAATCACGGAAGCGGCCACGAACATGACCGAGAAAACCGCCATCAGCAAGCCGGACAGCAACATGATCCGCACCGCCATGACGTCGGCATGGATGGTGAACCCGCTGAAGGCGTGAATGATCAGCCGGACCAAATTCATTTTGCCCTTGCCGAACACCCTCCGGCCGCGTTCCGTCGGAACTGTCGCGAAGGGTAAGCCGGCCCGCATGATGCTGGCGGGAAAATGATTCCAGAGTTCGGCGATATGAGCGATACGCTTGACGAGCTTTCCGGGAATCAGGCAGAAATTCCCCATGGAGATTGTCCGGCCGATCAGCAGCTTGAACAGCTTTTTATAGAGGTAATAAAAGGCTTTGAATGACCGGCTCTCCGATCGCTTGGTCCGGTCGGCGAAGATGATCTGCCTGCAGTCGCCCGCCTGAGCGGCTTCAAGCATGTCGGCGATATCCTCGGGCTTGTCCTCATTGTCGGAATCCATCACCACCAGGAAATCGCAGGGGATATTGCGGGCCACATAGCCCAGGCCCACCGCGGTTGCGCGTTGGTTGCCCTGGTTGCTGCCCAGTTGCACTTCATCAACGGTGCGGATGGCACGCAGAGACAGCGCAGCCACCTCGGCGCGGCCGTCGGTCTGACGCGAGGAATCATCGACGATCACCACATGTCCGACGAGTCCGCGCTCCGCCAGAATCTTGTCGATGAAGGGAATGATATAGGCGACGGACTGCCAGTCATCATAGGTCGCCATCACGACGCAGCATGTCTTGCCCGCCTGGTTTTCCGTCATGTCTTGGCTTTCGCGATGTCCCATGGGCAAAACTGATATGCGAGAAATCAAGGCAGCACAACGTCGGCTGACACATTATTTCCACACGGTGAAGTGCCGCTCCGGCAGTCCCTCGCAATGTAGATTGCGATCCGGGTTGCGGGTATGGAATTCCGGCTTGTGGGCAGCTTTGAGCGCCGCCACGGCAGCCGAGGAGTCGGCGCCGGTCAGGACCGCCTGGGCCAAGTCCAGCGCCTGCGGCGCCAGTTCCGCCAGCCGGTGGCGATGCACCAGCCACTCATTGACATAGAGTTCCCGGGCCAACGGCTCGACACGGGGCAACATCACCGGCAGCAGATTTGCGTGATCGAGCACCAGGACATTGACGCCGTTCAGCCAACTCGCCTCGTATTTTTCCAAGATGGCGCGATCGAGATTGGCCGGATGCGCTGGCGAATAGCTTTCGAACACCATCTTGAATTCGGGGTGAGCGATCAGGAAATCCCGAGTGCTTTGCCGCACGTCGAAATAATTGGCGTCGTCGACGATGATGACCGCGCGTTCGGCCAGATAGGGCCTGATCAGCAACAATGCCATCAACTGGCTGCGATAATCGTGGGCTCCGTCCACGAAAAACACCGCCACCTTGCGTTCACCGATATAGCTGCGCAGATCTTCCAGCGCGGCTTCGTAATCCCGGTTGATCAGATGAGCGTTGGCGGCATTCAGGCGGCGGGTGCGGTCTTCGACGATGCCGAGATTTTCGCCATTGGGATCGAGGATCGAAAAGTTGTCGATGCCGAAACACGGAAAATCAGGATGCTCGATCGCCACCGACAGCAGGGACAAGCCCTGGAACACACCGATTTCCAGATAGCACAGGGTATCGGAGCTCTTATCGATCAAGCCCACCAGCCGCTGCAGGGCCCCCACGGTCGAACGGCCCGACAAACCACCCAGAACGGCAGCGCCCTTGTCCGATAGCAAACCGTCCTGGTCTGCGGCGCGCAGCGCCGCGAGAACTTGGTCGAAAAACTCCTTGGTACTCATAACCGCCCCACACCTAATCGTTGATTTCCCCCACGTATCGCAGGAGGCGGCAGTATGCCATAACTGCCCGACGGTGAGAATAGAGTCGTCTCCGGCCAAGGGCATGGCTGCCGCGCCTTGCGCCACGTGCGGCCTTATGCCACAACATTTTCACTCATGACCATTCTTCTTCGCACATCGAGAGACCTGCCACAGGACGCCGCATCATGCACGTGGCTGGCCGTCACCGGGTCCGACGGGTCCGGGCTGGATCCGTCGCGCAAGCTGGCCGGATTGGCCCATGGGCTTGAAAGCGCCTTCGAGGCGTGCCGCGACGCGTGGTGGGGCCTCGCCCGCCGGCTGGGACAAACGCCCACGGCCAAGTTGTCCCATTCCATGGCCTGCGGCGCCTTCGGTTCCGATTTCGGCCTTATGCTGGCTTGGGATCACATGGCCCGCGCGCTTGCCGCGCAGCCCGAGCGGATCTTGATGGTGTGCGATGATCCTTGGCTCTTTCGCCAAATCGCCGCGCGACCAGGAATCCAGGCGGGTGAACCGCCACCATTGCGGCTGGTGGAGCTGAAGCTGGCGCTCCGCGGTTTTGCCGCCCGTGCAAGACTGGCGCTTCGGCTCGTTCTGGCCGCCCTGGCCACGAGACGTCTGAAGGCAGCCATCCCGCCCGGTGCCAACGTCCTGCTCGTCTATGGTCATCCCGCCAGCCGGGCCGACGGCTTCGACGCCTATTTCGGCCCCATGATGCGCGATCTCCCCCATGTGAAGCGGTTGCTCCATTGCGACTGCCCGCCTGGCCACGCCGCGCGATTGGCCGAGGATGGCCGGACCGCCTCGCTGCATGGCTGGGGCTCGCCCCTGTTCGCCCTGTCCATGCCGTTTCAAGCATGGCGAACAAGACGGGACGACGTTTCCGGCGAATTCGGCTGGCTGGTTCGTCGGGCGGCAGCCCGCGAGAACGGCGGCGGCGGTCCCGCCATGAATAGCTGGCAGATGCATTGCCAACGCCGCTTCCTGGCCGAAGCCAAGCCGGTCGCGGTGTGCTGGCCATGGGAGAATCATGCCTGGGAGCGCGATTTCTGCCGCGCCGCGCATGCGTCCCAAACCCGTAGCCTGGGCTATCAGCACACGGTGATCGGCCCGCACCAGATCAATTATTCGCCGCGCGCCAACGTAGATGGCCTGGAGAGCCTGCCCGACCTGATCATCGCCGACGGTCCCGCCTATCGCGACGAACTGATCGCCTGGGACGTACCACCGGAACGCCTGATCGTCGGCGGGGCTTGGCGGCTGCCGCCAGTGGCGGGAGGGCACTTCGATCCCTCCGCGCCGGTCTTCGTGCCGCTGTCGGCCATCCCGGCCATCGCCCGTCTGCAGGTGGAGGCGGGACGGAGGCTGGCGCGGTCCGGCCGCCGCACCTTGATCAAGCAGCACCCCATGTATCCGCTAGCCTTCACGCCGGAAGCCAATCTGGAACCCACCGACATCGGCATCACCGGCCATGCCCGGCTATCGGCCGTGGTCTCGGCCACCGGTACCTCGAGCCTGGAGGGTTTGCTTCTGGGAGTGCCCACCGTCCGGCTGCTGCCGGACGACCGGCTGGCGGTGGACATCTTGCCGACGGGGATCAAGGCCATGGCGGTCACGCCGGATGAGCTTTCAGATGCCCTGGCGTCGGCCGTCCAGTCTCCACCCGTCCGCTACGAAGATGTTCTGAGTCCGCCCGACTTGGCGGTATGGCGGAGCCTGCTAGGCGATTAGAGCGTCGAACTCGCCGCGATCATTGACGTAATCCGCCGGGTCGTATGCATGCGACGCCAGGACCAGGCAAACCGAGTCCGGCCGGCGCACCGTGATATCCACCCAGGACAGGGGGGGCAGGTGCAGCGCCAGGCGGGGACTGTCCAGGGTGAAACTCGCCCGCCCCCAGGGCGAGATCACCGACAGATCAAGGCTGCCGTGCAAACACAAGATACCCTGATGGCAGGTCCGGTGGGCATGGCCGCCGCGATGGCCGCCCTCGGGCAGTTCGTACATGAAGAAGACGCGGCGGACCTCGAAGGGGAAGTGGCCCGGCGTTTCGGCGAAGGCCAGCGCGCCGCGCTCGTCGCGAAATTCCGGCAGGGTGATCAGGGCGGGGCCGCTCACTCGTGCACCTCACCGATCACCGCTTCCGGCTTGCGGTTGACCGCGTCGAAGATACGCCACAGATATTCGCCGATTAGCCCCAGCATCACCATGATCAGGCCGGAAAACAGGCTGACCAGCGCCGCCAGGGTGGGGAACCCGGCCGCCGGGCTGCCGTTGATCAGGGCGAAGCCGACCACGTAGAGGCCGTAGAGAAAACCGAGGACGGCGGCGCCGACGCCCAGCATGGTCATGAAGCGGATCGGCCGCACCGAGAAGCCGGTGAAGGTGTCGACGAACAGGTTGAGCTTCTTGGTGAAGGTCCAGCGCGACTTGCCGTGTCGGCGCGCCACCCGGTCGTAGGTGATGATGGACGGCGCGAAACCCAGCCAGTAGGCGTAAAGGTTGATGTTGACGCATTTGGGGCCGTTGACGATATGGCCCACCATGGCGCGATCCACCAGCATGAAGTCGAAGCCGCCGGTGGGATAGTCGGCGATCACCAGCCATTTCAGCAGGCGGTAATACATCATGGAAAACAGCTTGGAATCGGCGGGATCATCGCGGGTGGCGCGCACGGCGATCATGAACTTCTCGCCGTCCAGCCAGCGTTTGACCATGTCCAGCAGCAATTCGGGGGGATCCTGCAGATCGGCCGACAGGGTGGCGACGCAATCGCCGGTGGCCAGACCGATGCCGCTTTTCATGGCGGGGAAGGATCCGAAATTGCGGGTATGGCGGGCGACCTTCACCCGCTTATCCTTGGCGTGAAGATCCAGCAGCACCTCGGCCGAGCGGTCACCGGAGCCGTCGTCGACGAAGATCATTTCAAGATCGACACCCAGCGTCGCCAACTGCGCGCCGACGCCGTCCAGACGTTCGTGCAGCAGGACAAGGCTGCCTTCGTTGAAATAGACCGGAACGACGACGCTGAGCTTCTTCATGACGGCATCTTTATCATGGGAGACCGGCGGCCCGCCAGACCTCGGAACCGGGGGCGGGAACCGCGTTTTCCGTCAACCCGTCGATGGCGGCGCGCCCCATGGCCAGCACCGCTTCCTCGGCGCTGCCACCGATATGGGGGGTGGCCAGCAGGTTGGGCAGACGCAGGAATTCCAAGTCGGTGGGGGGCTCGTCGGCGAAAACGTCGAGACCGGCGCCCGCCAGTCTGCCATCCAGCAGCATGGATTTCAGCGCCGCCTCGTCCAGCAGACCGCCGCGGGCGCAGTTGATCAGCACGGCGTCGGGCCGCATCAGCGCCATGCGCTCGGCGGAGATGATGTTGCGGGTCGAACCGTCCAGCGGCAGGTGCAAGGTCACCACGTCGGAGCGCCGCAGCAGATCCTCCAGCCCGACCCTCTCCACCCCATGGGCGGCGTAGAAATCGGGGAAGTCGCGGATATCATGGGCCAGCACGGCGCAGCCGAAGGCTTTGAGCAGCGGCGCCAGATCCTGGCCGATATGGCCGCAACCGACGATGCCGACGGTGCGGTCGGACAGGTGGCGGCCCTGAAGCTGACGCCAGCCGCCCGCCCGCACTTCCAGATTGCCCTTGGGGACAAAGCGCAGCAGGGCGATGGCCATGCTGATCACCAGTTCGGACACCGAGCGCCGGTTGACGCCGCCGGTCCAGCCCAGACGGATGCCGCGCCGGGCCATGGCGTCCAGGTCCAGCATGTCGAGGCCGACGCCGTATTTGCCGATGACCCTGAGGCCGGGCAGCCGGGCCAGCAGCGCGTCGTCGATGCGCTCCAAGGCGGTGACGGCGGCGTCATGGCCCTTCAGGAAGGCGACCAGCGCGTCGCCCGCCAGACTGACTCCCGCGTCGTTGAAACTGGCGTCGGGGAACCGTTCCAGAAGTTCGGCCCGCAGCACCGGATGCTTGGAGAACGAGCGCGAGGCGATTGCGACCTTCATGGCGACACCTTGTCCATGGCGGCCCCCAGATCGCCGAACCGCTCGATCAGGATATCGGCGCCCAGTTGCTCCACCGGCATGCGGGCATAGCCGTAGGTGACCGCGACGACCGGCAGACCGGCATCCTTGGCCGCCAGCACATCGGTGCGCGAATCGCCCACATAGATCGCCTGCATGCCCTCGGCGCCCATCTGGCGCAGGGTTTCGCGCACATGCTCGCCGTCGGGCTTGCGCCGGACATAGTCGCCGCCCACCACCGCGGCGAACAAGGGCGCCAGACCCAGGGTTTCCAGCACCAGATTGGTCATGCCGTCGGGCTTGTTGGTGCAGATGCCGAGGCGATGACCGGCCGCCGCCAGCCGGGCCAGCTCGTCCCGCACCCCGTCATAGACATGGGTGTGATCGGCCGGGCAGGCGCGGTAGAAGGCGAGATAGCGCTCCACCAACGGCCTGACGGCGTCGGTCGCGGCCGAGGCTCCGGTGGCGGTCCAGGCGCGTTCGATCAGGGCGCTTGCCCCTTCGCCCACCAATTGCTGAACCTCGGGCAGCGACAGGGTGGGCCGCCCCTCCTCGGCCAACAGGCGGTTGAGCGCGTTGGCAACGTCGGGGGCGCTGTCGATCAGGGTTCCGTCCAGGTCGAACACGATGGCGCGGCTCACGGGCGCTTCTCCAGGTCTTCCAGCACCGCCTCGGCCACCAGGGCATGGCCGGTCTCGCTGTAGTGATTGGGACGGCGCCGGGCGAACAGCGCCGTCTTGTCGGCATGGGCGGCGAAGCGGGGGGTAAGGTCGATCATGGGAATGCCCAGGCGCTGAACCGTCGCGGCGACGCCGTCATGGATGGCCCGCTGCTCGGCCAGTTGCGCTCCCGCGCCCATGGCGGTGGTCCAGCCGGGAAGATAGACCAGGGTCAGTCGGCCGCCCCAGCCGGTGGTGCGTTCGTGGGCGATGCTCATGATGCGCTCGAACAGCGGCCAGTCGGGCTTGTCCGAGGCGGTGGGCAGGCGCAGGGCGATACGCAGGTGCGACAGGGTGAAAATGCCGATCACAGTCTGCATCGGTCCGGCATCCACCGAGGCTTCCCCCTTGGCCAGCATTCGTTCGAGATAGGCCCGCACCGAGGTGTCCAGCTCGGGATAAATGGCGTCCAGCCCCTGGCTGCCGCCGTCAAGGGCGCGCAGCAGAACCTCGGCGCGGCGCTCCACCGCCAGATTTTCAGGGATGTCGTTGCCCTCGCAGAAGAACCACAGCACCTCCCTGGGCTTGCGCTCGGGCAGGTATTCCACCAGTGCCGCCAGTTCGATCAGGGGGCCGTTGCCCGACATGGCCAGATTGAGGGTGGCGGGGTAGCGGGCGCGCAGGCGTCCGGCGAAGCTCTGGTCGGGCTCGACGCAATAGCCCTGGGCGAAGGAATCGCCCATCAGCGCCAGATCGAGACCGGGCTGCGACCATGTCCCCTTGGGATTGGCGAAGCCGCGCTCGTCGGCGGTATAGACCAGCCAATTGCCGTTCTCGTTGCACACCACCGTTTCCACATTGGCGGCGCCGCCCAGTGGCAGGATCGGCTTGCCATCGACGACGATGGGGCTGGCCAGCGAGCCATCGGCGTTCGGGCGCAGGATATAGGCGGGGAACAGGGCGGGATAGGCGTCGCGGCCCTGGGCGCGCAGGGCAGTGATCACCTGCAGCTTGGTGCGGGAATCGCCCACGACATCGCTGATGGCGCGGCCGTCGTTTTGCACGGTGCCGGACTTCCAGGCCAGGAAACCCTCGGCCCCCCACAATCCCGCCGCCATCGCCACCAGGATGATTGCCAGTTGCAGCCGCGCGCCACGGGGCAAGGCCAGCGACAGGGTCAGGAACCCCGCCACCGCCAGCGGCATGGTGCGGATGACAAGGCCGAGGGTGCCGTCGGGCAGGTGATCCCGGGCGCGCAGCACCAGGGCGAATCCCAGCAAGGCGGCAATGGCGCCTGTCGCCAGCGTGATCCGCGCCAACCGGCTGGGCCAGTCGGGTCCGTGGCGGCGGCGGATCAGTATGTCCCCCACAGGGGATCGGCCTTGATGGCCGCTTCCACCAGATCGGCGTCCGAGGGGCTGTCCACCGAGAAATAGGTCACGGCGGGAAACGGCGCCAGGCGCTGGAACCAGCCATTGTCGGGGATACGGTTGGAATCACAGGATTCCTTCTTTTCCAGCGGTGATTCCGGCGTCTCGGTGAACCAGCGCAGCGCTTTCCAGCGGAAGGCGAAGATGCCGCCGACCCGGCGCGCGCCCAGCTCCGGCGAGAACTGCTTGGCATAGGGAACCGGCGCCCGCGAGGTGTAGAGCACGTTGCCCGCGAGATCATGGATGATCTTGACGATATCGGGATTGCGCCACAGCGCCTCGTCGGTGATGTGGACGCCCAGCATGGTGCCCTTCACGGCCGGGTCGTCGTCGAACGGCTTGACCACCGCCTCGATCATCTCGGGCCGCAGCATGGGCTCGTCGCCTTGGACGCAGACCACGATATCATCGTCGGCGAGATCGACGCCGCACTTGCCCGCCGCCTCGGCGACGCGGTCCAGGGCGCGGGTATGGCTGTCCTTGGTCCAGATCACCGGAAAGCCCTTGGACGCGCTGAAATCGCGGATCTCGGCGTCGCAGGTGCATACCGCCAGGGCATCCCAGCGGCCGAATTTGGCGGCGCGCAGGAAGCAGTGCTCCAGCATGGGACGGCCGCTCAATTTGAACAGCGGCTTGCCGGGGAAACGGCTGGCCGCCATGCGGGCGGGGACAAGGCCGACGATTTTGGTCATGTGGCGGGGCCTTTCGGGACGGTATGGCCGCTGATGTCTTGAAGCGGCCTTGGGCCGCTGTCAACACTCATTCAGAAGATCATGTAGATGAAGGGCTGATTCCGGCCGCTGGTGGCCAGCAGAACCACCACCACGATCCCCAGGGCCGAGGCAAGCAGCGGCGGAGCGATCCAGCCGCGCCAGCGCCACAGCGGCTTGCCCCAGCCGGTGGGCGTCAGCGGCGGATGGGCGGGCTCGCTGGACAGGGGGCGGCGGAAGGTCAGCCATTCCTGGGTATTGGGCAACAGCCAGACGACGCCCAGCAGGACCGCCTCCCAGACATAGGCGGTGGAATCCAGCAAGGCGACATCGGCCTGCGGTGCCCATCCGTTGGCTCCGGCCATGCCGCCCAGAATCTCCCAGGCGCGGCCGAAACTGTCGGCACGGAAGAACACCCAGGCGACCACCACCGCCGCCAGGGTAAGAACCCGTCCGGCCCAGCGGCCGATCACGCCCGGTCGGCGTTCGCCGCGAAGGCCGCGCCACAGGTGGTTGACGACGAGATAGCCGCCGTGCAGTCCGCCCCAAGCCACGAAGGTCCAACCGGCGCCGTGCCACAATCCGCCCAGCAGCATGGTGACCATCAGGCTGACATGGCGGCGCAAGACCCCGTGGCGGTTGCCGCCCAGGGGGATGTACAGGCAATCGCGCAGGAAATGGGACAAGGTGATGTGCCAGCGTCGCCAGAAATCGATGATGCTGGTGGCCTTGTAGGGCGAGTTGAAATTGACCGGCAGCCGCAGGCCGAACATCAACCCCAGCCCCAGCGCCATGTCGGTATAGCCGGAAAAATCGAAATAGATCTGGAAGGCATAGGCCAGCGCCCCGCCCCAGGCGTCCACCAGGGTGGGCGCGGCCGAGGCGTTGAACACCGCGTCGGCGAAGGTGGCCATGCCGTCGGCCAGCATCACTTTCTTGTACAGCCCCATGCTGAACATGGCGGCGCCCCTGCTGAGTCCGTCGCGGGTCAGATGGCCGAAACGACCGCTGCGCAATTGGGGCACGATCTCGCGGTGATGGACGATGGGTCCGGCGATCAGCTGGGGGAAGAAGCTGGCGAAGAACAGATAGCTCAGCAACGAGCGGTCCGAGGTGCGGCGGTGAAACACGTCGATCAGATAGGCGATCTTCTGGAAGGTGATGAAGGATATGGCCAGGGGCAGGGCCAGCTTGTCGGAGCCGTAATGGGTGCCCAGCACGGCATTGACGGTTTCGGCCAGGAACCCGGCATATTTGAAATAGCCCAGCAGGATCAGGTTGAAAGCGATGCCCAGGACCAGCAGCGGCCGCGCGGCGCGGCGGTAGAGCACCTGGCCGATGCCGAAATTGACCGCCACCGAGGCGCCCAGAACCAGGAGGTCGGGCAGGTGCCAGCGGCCGTAAAAGCCGATGGAGGCCGCCACCAGCCACACCAGCAGCGCCTTTTGGCCGCCGACCCGGATGGCCAGCCACGACACCGCCAGGGTCAGGGGCAGGAAGCCGAACAGGAATTCCAGGCTGGAAAAGATCATGGCGGGCAGCTCCGGATGCTGCAGGCCAGACGCTCGGCGGCCAAGGCGTGGCCACGCGGATTCCAATGGCCGTCATGGGCGAAATGAAAGGACAGCGGCGCGCCGCCCGCTTCGAAGTCGGGCCGCATGTCGATCACCCGCACGCCATGAGCCGCCAGGGCGGCGACGAAGGCGCGATGGACCCGGTCGGCGGTGGCGCGGTCCTCCGCCGATCCCGCCCACAGGGCGCGCGACGGTATGATCACCGCCCGCGACTGGGGGTAATCGCGCAGCACTTCGGCCAGCCTGTTCGCCGAACGCAAGGGCACCTCGGCATTCTCCTCGGCCTTGTGAACCCCGTCCAGATTGGCGCGCACCATGCCAGCCCGCACCGCCAGGTCGCGCAGCGCCTCGGTGTGATGCACCATGCTGGTGGCGAGGTAATAAAGTTCGGAATGGGCCATCAGCCAGTTCTTGAACAGCAGGAAATTCCAGTCGGATTCGGAAGAGGCCGCCTGTTGCCCCGGCGCCGCCGGGCCATAGAGCCCCAGATCGTTTTCCATGGTCACCATGACCGCCACATTGCGGACCGTGGCGCCCAGGCGGGCGGCGTGGCGCAGCAACTGGCCGTAATCGTCGAAATTTCCGGTCATGGCGATGTTGAAGACGCGGGGACCGCCCAGGCGCTTTTCCAACTGCTCGCTGGTGCGGTCGCGCGCCTCGACTCCCCAGCCGAAGGCGTAGGAATCCCCCACCACGATCCAGTCGTCGCCGGTCGCCTCGGCGATGTCGCGGCCATCGCGGAATCCGTGGCGGTTGATGCGGACCACCACATTGTAGTCGCCGGTATTCTTGGCCTGACGGTGCAGGCCGGGCGCGGCGAGAATCGGGGTGTCGCCGACCTTGTCGGTGTAGTGCACCTGCCGCGATGGGTCGAATTCGGGAACCGCGAGCCGCACCACCAGCTCTTGCGCCGCGATGCCGAGCCCGAGGGCCAGGGCGGCGGCGCCGTACCCCAGGACGCGTCGGCGCCGCACCCGCTCAGACACCGGGCCGGGCCGGGATCTGGTCGGTCAGGCCCCAGCGCGCCTTCCAGGCGGGATCGGCGCAATAGATGCGGTAGACCAGTTGCATGGTCTTCAGCGCCTCATCCGATGACCCGTTGACGATGGGCTGGTCGCGCAGCACCGAATCGGCGAATTCCGCCACTTCCTCGGACCAGCTGGGATCCTGGTTATAGCGGGTGGTCTGTTCCTTGGGATCGCCCGCGTCGTCGGGCGCCGCCCAGGACACCGTCAGGGTCTCGGCGCCATAGGATTTGGAGCCCGACAGGATGCCCGACAGGATGAGGGTGCCCTTGGTCAGGGTGATTTCCAGGTTGAAGCGGTGCCGCCACTGGGTCGCCGAGGAATGCAGCATGGCCACCACCCCGTCCTTGGACCGCATCAGGGCATAGGCGTTGTCCTCGACATCGTGGCCCCAGACATCGTTGGTGATGATGGCGTGGATATCCTCGAACTCGCCGCCGAACAGCCGGATCAGGTCCACCATGTGGATGCCCTGGTCCAGCAGGATGCCGCCGCCCGCGATGGCCCGCTTGGTGCGCCAGTGATCGGGCGAGCGGAAATCGATGATGGTGGACTTGCCGTAAACGCCGCGCATGTTGAGCACCCGGCCGAACTCGCCCGACTTCACCAGCGCCAGCGCCTCCTTGACCGAGTCGTGGTAGCGGTGGTTGAAGCCGTATTTCAGCTTCAGGCCGGGATGGCGCTTCTCGACTTCGATGACCCTGGCGATATCGGCCACGTCGCGTCCCGGCGGCTTCTCGCAGAAGACATGCAGGCCATGCTCGAGCCCCGCCATGGTGACCTCGGCGGCGATGTCGTTGGTCAGGCAGACGAACAGCACGTCCAGCGCCTCGCCCAGCAAGGCCTTGTAGTGGGTGAAGTGCCTGACCCCATCCACCACCGCCCCGTCCTGGGGTAGCCGCTGGTCGCACACGGCGACCACCGTCATATCGGCGCGGGCGTCGAT
Organism: Paramagnetospirillum kuznetsovii; assembly: GCF_003284725.1. Lineage (GTDB taxonomy): Bacteria > Pseudomonadota > Alphaproteobacteria > Rhodospirillales > Magnetospirillaceae > Phaeospirillum > Phaeospirillum kuznetsovii. Next base: position 71,504 of record NZ_PGTO01000001.1, read on the forward strand.
CACCTGATGGCGGCGGCGGCCCACCACCCCGTAACCGGCGATGCCGACCCTAAGCATGCTCGGGCGTCCGGTAGCGATCGGAAATGGCCTCGTTGGGCCGTCCCAGCCGCGCCGACTGCTCGGGCGAATCGACACTGACCCAGCCGCCCGACGCCTCGTCGGAGCGGTAGAAGGCGTGCAGCAGCCGGATGGTCGCCATGCAGTCCTCCCGGTCCACCGGATAAGGCTTGGACTGGTGGAAGGCGGCCGCGATGTCGCGATACATCTGGGCATGGCCGAAGCCGTAGACGGCGCCGTGACCCTCGATGCCCTTGAAATCCTCGGAATGGGCGGCGCAGGCGGCGGGCTCGGGGGTGAAGACCTGCAACTCGTTGACGGCGATGCCGCCGATCTGAGCCAGACCCTTTTCGCCGACGATGGAGATGGAGGCCTCGAAATCATCGGGCCGCGCCGCCGTGGTCACTTCCAGAACGCCAACCGCCTTGGTGGCGTAGGACAGGGTCGCGACCACGGTGTCCTCCACCTCGATCGCGGCCCCCAGGGTGCGCATGGTGGCGGACACCTTGTCCACCTCGCCGCCCAGATGGCGCAGCAGGTCCACATGGTGGATGCCCTGATTGGTCAGCGCGCCGCCGTCATGGCTGAAGGTGCCGCGCCAGGGCGCCAGATCGTAATAGCGCTGCGGCCGACACCAGCGCACGCGCACGCTCATGATGCGGATCTCGCCCAGCTCGCCGGTCTCCAGGGCCTGCTTGACGCGGCGCACCGCCTTGTTGTGACGGTTCTGGAACACCGGGAAGATGGAAAGATTCAGTCGGTCGGCGGTGGCCCAGGCCTTGGTCAGCTGCTCGGGGCGCATCATGGTGGGCTTTTCCAGGATGATGTGCTTGCCCCAGCGCTCCATCATCTCCATGCCGTGCTCGAAATGCATGCCCGACGGCGTGATCACCGCGACCACCGCCACATCGGGATGATCACTCAGCATCTTGCGGTAATCCGTATAGAAGGGGACGGCGAATTCGTCGCCATAAGCCTTGGCCTTGTCCTGGGCAAGATCGCAGACCGCCGCCAGTTCGACGCCGTCGGTGGCGACAATGGAGCGCGCATGGTGCCCGGCGATGCGGCCGCAGCCCACCAGGGCGACTTTGACGGTGTTGCTGGTCAAGACCGGTCCCCTTACGAAAGGAATGGAGCGGGAATATCATCAAACCGCTTGGATTTCCAGGGTTCCATGGGCGTCGAAGATTGCCGTTGAACTCGCCCCCCCGCGACGCTATCGTCCGATCCTTCTTAAAGTTGTCGGACGACATGCGGATTTTCCTGACCGGTGCCGCCGGTTTCATTGGCTCGCATCTACTGCGCGATCTTCTCGCTCGTGGCCACCAAGTGGCCACGCTGCTGCGCAGCCCCGACGGCAGTGCCTCCATTTCCGATCTGCTGCCCGCGACCACGGTCATTCACGGCGCGCTGGGCGATTGGGATGCGATCTCCCCGCCGGTTCACGCCTTTCGTCCCGACACCGTGATCCATTGCGCCTGGGACGGGGTGGCTGGCGCCGCCCGCAACGATCCCCGCCAATTGCTGAATTTCGATCAGGCCACCGGCCTGGTGGCGCTGGCCGCCGCCGCCGGTGCCGGTGCCTGGATCGGCCTGGGATCGCAAGCGGAGTACGGCCCCGACCACACGGCCAGACCCAAGGAAGACGGCCCGGCCCAACCGGCGACGCTTTATGGCGCCATCAAGCTGTCGGTGTGTCATTCCACCAGCATCCTGGCCCGCCAGGCCGGGATGCGGTTTGCTTGGCTGAGGGTATTTTCCACCTATGGCGGCGGCGATTCGCCCCATTGGATGATACCTTCGCTGATTCTTGGATTGCTGCGCGGTGAAAAACCCGCCTTGACGCCCGGCGAGCAGTTGTGGGACTACCTCCATGTCTCCGACGCCGCCGCCGCCATCCGGCACGTGGCCGAAACCCCGGAATGCGGCGGGCTATACAACCTGGGCTCGGGACGGGCGGTCACGCTGCGGCAAGCGGTCGAGGCCGTTCGCGATCAGATTTCACCATCGCTGCCGCTGGGCTTCGGCGAGGTTCCCTACCGACCGGATCAGGTCATGCATCTCGAAGCCGACATCTCCCGGCTTGAAGCCGCGGGCTGGCACCCCACGGTGGATTTCCAGGCCGGAGTGGCCGAAACCGTCGCGTGGTACCGTCATCGCCGCCACCTTTTCACCTGAAGGCTGTCATGAAGACCATCACCATCTTTACACCGGCCTACAACGAAGAGCTCAACATCAGCCATTGCGTCCAGGCGATACGCGACCTGTTCGCCGGTCCGCTGGCCGGCTATGACTACGAACACATCTTCGCCGACAACAATTCCAGCGACCGGACGGTGGAGATCCTGGCCCAGGTCGCCCATGACGACAAGCGGATCAAGGTGATCCTGAACGCCAGGAACTACGGCACCTTCCGGTCATGTTTCAATGCGCTGAAAAGCGCCAAGGGCGACGCGGTGGTGGTGCTTTTTCCCGCCGATCTGCAAGACCCGCCGGAAGTCATCGTCACGTTCGTCCGCAAGTGGGAAGAGGGTTTCGACGTGGTCTACGGCGTTCGCCAGCAGCGCGAGGAAAACGCCGTCATGGCCTGGGTACGGCGCATGTACTACCGGGTGGTATCGCTGCTGTCCCATATCGACATTCCGCAGAACGTGGGCGAATTCCAGCTGATCGACCGCAAGGTTCTGGAATATCTGAAGCAGTTTAACGACTACTATCCCTATATCCGCGGCATGATCGCGTCCTGCGGCTTCAAGTCGGCGGCGGTCCCCTACAACTGGGTGGCAAGGAAGCGCGGCGTCACCAAGAACAGCCTGATCCGCTTGGTGGACCAGGGCCTGAACGGCATGATCTCGTTTTCCACCGCGCCGGTGCGGCTGTGCATGCTGGTGGGCCTGCTGCTGTCCTTCGCCAGCATGGGCTATGCGCTCATCAGCCTGATCATCAGCCTGGTCCATTTCCGCGAGGAAGCGGCGCCGGGAATCCAGACCCTGATCGTCGGCATGTTCTTCTTCGCTGGCGTGCAGCTGTTTTTTCTGGGGGTCATCGGCGAGTATGTGGGCGCCATCCATTCCCAGGTCCGGCAACGGCCGCTGGTGACCGAGCGCGGGCGCATCAACTTCGAGCCGCCCGAGGCCTCGTAGGGTTCTGTCCGCCATGTTCGAGCAGCTGCTGACCGCAATCTACTGGGTCGGGTTCGTCGCCTTCCTGGCGATCCGGTGGCGGCGCGGGCTTCACATGGAGATGAGCCGCCGCGACGTCGTCATCCTTGGTCTCGTCTGCGTCATATTCGGCAATTTCGAGCTATGGATCGCCGGTCGGGACTCGTTCCTGCTCAAGGAAGCCGAGCTGGATTTCTCGTTCCCGCTCTACGAGGCCTTCGTCCGCAATCCGGCCGGTGCCTCCTTCATCCATGGATTCGGCGGCGGTATCGACATGGATGCCGCCACCATCATGACCGGTCGGCTGGTTTCCCTGGAAGCCTGGCTGCGGACCACCTTCCCGGTGGGCGGGGCGCAGTTCATCTATATCAATTCCCATCTGGCGCTGAGCTTCATCGGCATCTATCGCCTGTGCCGGGGCTTTCCCCGGCTGGATCGCTCCACCGCGGCGGCGGCGGCGGCCTATTTCGCCTTGTCCATGGAGCCTGCACCGTGGAGCCTTGGGCTTGGGCTGGGCATGGCGCCGTTGGTCTGCCACCTGGTGGTGGGACGACTGGGACGATCCCACTACTGGCCGGGCGTCCTGGCCATGGCGGCGTTCCACGCCATCAGCTCGACGCCCAGCCACAGCGTTCTCGGCCTTGTCCCGGCGCTGTTCCTGGTGGCCATGCTGCGGAGTTGGCGGTCGCTGCTCCAGGCCCTTCCCGGTATCATGGTGGTGGTGGCCTTCGTCGTCGCCAATAGCCACGAGGGAATATTCGCCAAGATCGCCATGGGCCCCTATTCCGCCCGCGGCAATGAATTGTCGGCGATCACCCGGCCACAGCTGGCGGGCACGCGACTCTGGATGGCGGCGGCGGCCTGCGCCCTGGCGTTGTGGGGACAACGGGCTCTGGGATTGCGCGTGCTCATCATGCTGGCCACCGCCTTATCGGGCCCCAGCCTGTTGCTCTATCTCGCCTACAGCATTCCCGGACTGGCGGCCCTGAAGGTCATCAGCGCGTCGGGAATGCTGTCGCGGCTGGAAGTTCCGCTGCTGCTGGCGTTGGGCATGGGCGCCAGCGCTGCCCAGACGCGGGCGGCAGGCGACGGACGCCTGCTCCGCCACGCGGTTCCGGTGGTGGCGGCCACGCTGGCGGCCATGGCGGCCGGCTGGTTCCTCCACAACCGGGCCTTCAATGCCGTCGTCTGGCTGAACCAAGGCGGTCTCGGCATCTACCATGCCGCCCTGACCCAACTGACCGATCCGCCCTGGCTGCCGAAACAGCCCGTCCGCACGGTGTCGACCTCTTACCGCCTGTCGCCCAATATCGCGGCCGCCGCCGGCCTCGACACCTTTGACGCCGTGGTCAATCTCAGCCCCCGCGCCCATCACGAATACTGGCGGCACGTGGCGGCCCCGGCGCATGTCTACACATCCCATCCCAGCCTGTTCTTCGTCGATGTGGACTTCCGCTGCTGCGCGTCCTACGACTTTCCCGGCTTCGCCGACACCACGCTGCTGCGCATCGCCAATGTGGGTTATGTCCTGAGCGTCGTTCCCCTGGAAGGGGCGAACATCGTCCAGGTGGCGGGGCCGGTTGGCCCGCCCGATGATCTGCCCCGCTCCACCCAGGGCATCGCCCAGCGGATCGGGCGACTGCTGCGGCTGTTCGTCCACCCCGCCGTCATCAGGGTCTATTCCATTGGCGACCCGCTTCCCCGCGTCTATGCCGCCAAGGGTTTGATCCGTGCCCCTGTCGGCACCGACGAGACTGAATTTTACAGCCTGATCCGCCGTCACGGTCTTGACCGCACGCCGGTCGTATTGGCCCAGGACGTGCCCGTCGGCACCATTCCCGCCGGAATACCCCAACTGGGCGAGTGGCGGTTGCAAGCCGACATGGTCGCGGTGGAGGTCGCCTCGGGCGGCGGCCTCGTGGTCTTCAACTCCAGTTGGCTGCCGTTCTGGCATGCCTATGCCGACGGCAGTCCGACCGACCTCTTCGCGGTCAATGGAGCGCAGATGGCGGCAGTGGTTCCGCCTGGGACCAAGCGCCTGGAATTCCGCTATGAGCGTCCGAGATTGCGGACGGTGCTGGCCGCCAGGCTGGGCTTTTAGAGCTTTTCGATTTTGCGATTCGCCCTCAATCCGGAAAACCTTACAGTATATCCAGCATCGAGGTAAGCCGCCCGCCCTTGGCTGTGAACGCCTCCAGATCGGCGCGGATCTCGTCCATATAGCCGAACGAGAACACCAGGATCTCGTCCACCGGATCGGCGAAAACATGCTCGGGCGGCACCACCGGCACCTTGGCCCCGGGGGTGAACCAGCCATGGAACGCGGTGTTGCGGTCGCAGACATAGGCGAAATCGCCCGGCTTGGCGAAGGCGGCCAGGGTCATGACGCCGCGCCCGCCGGCACCGTATCCCGCCAGCCGCTTGCCCGCCTTGCGCCGCTCGGCGGTCCATTGGCCGAGTCGCCGGATGCTGTCTTCCACCGAGCGGCCGAAGGCGAGGCAGGATTCCTCGTCCGAGCACGGTCCCGGCGGCAGCGGCGCCAGCGCCCGAGGGGCGAAGCGCGACGTCTTCGGCGTGGCGACCACCAGCAGCGAATTGCCGCGCCGCCGCTCTTCCGGCAGCACCCCGATCTCCACCACCAGCAGGCCGCAATCGGCCAGGATGCGCTGAAGGGTGGCGGCGGTGGGATAGATGGTGTGCTCGTGCTCGAACAGGCAGAATTCCCGCCGGGCGAAGATCTTTTCCAGGTCGTGCACTTCCAGGATCAGCAGCCCGCAATCGGGGTCCAGTGCCGGGGCAACCGATTGGGCGAACAGCCTTGGCTCGGGCAGATGGTCGAAGGTGTAGGTCAGCAGGGCCGCCTTGACCGGACGCATCGGTGCCGGGATCAGGGCCTCGGACCCCGCCTGATACAGCCCCGTCACCACCGGCACGCCGATGCGGCGGCTGGTGGCGCACAGCGCCTCGGACGGCTCGAAGCCCAGCACCGTCGCCCCCAGGTCGCGGAAACAGGCGAGTTGGGCGCCGTCGCCCGAGCCGATCTCAATGATGGAATCGCCTGCCTTCAAGTCGTAGCGCCGCCAGACGGTCTCGGCCAAATCCGCCATGAAGCGGCTGGCGAATCCCGACGAGGCGGCGGAGTAATTATAATCGCTGTAGTACTCCGCCACCTGCACCTCGTGGCGAATCTGCGACAGGCCGCAGCCGCGGCACAGATGGACCGCGATGGGGTGGCTGAACAGGTCCGGCTGGTCGGCGGATTTCAGGAACCCGTCGGTCATGGGCAGCGACGGCAGGGTCAGATAGGGGATCAGGTCGGTGCCGCCGCAATGGCGGCAGGTGGTCCGCCATGTCACGCCGAAACCGCTCATCGCCCCGCCTCCACGAAGGACCGCACCATGGCGGGAAGATCACCGATCAGGCCGCGCAGATAGGCCTGCGAGCCCACCACCCCGTGCAGCTCGGCGCCGATGCCGTATTTCTTTAGGCGGGCCGGAACTCCGGCCTCCAGCAGGGCGTCGGCCACCATGGTGCCCAGGCCACCTGCCAGGACATGTTCCTCGACGGTAACCAGATTGCCGGTTCGCCGGGCCACTTCGATGATCGCGCCGACGTCCAGCGGACGCACGGTGTGCATGGACAGCAGTCCGGCGGAAATTCCCTGGGCGGCCAGCGCGGCAACGGCGTCGAGGGCGGGCTTCAGCATGGCGCCGGTACTGATCAGGGTGACGTCGGTTCCAATCTTCAGCACGGCGGCCTTGCCCAGCACGATCTCGGCGTCGGGGGCGTGGACCACGGGTTCGCCGCCGCGTCCCAGCCGCAGATAGCACGGACCGTCCAGGGCGGCGATCTGCGGCACCAGGGCCCGCACCTCGTGGGGGTCGCCCGGCGCGATCACCGTCATATGAGGCAGCACCGCCATCACCGCCAGATCCTCGATGCCGTGATGGGTATAGCCCTGGGCGCCATAGGCCAATCCGCCGCCCACGGCGACGATCTTCACCGGGACATTGTGATAGCAGATGTCGTTGCGGATCTGCTCGAGGCACCGCATGGTCGGAAAATTGGCGATGGAATAGGTGAAGACGACGCGTCCGCTCATGGCCATACCGGCGGACATGCCGGCCATCAATTGCTCGGCGACGCCGCAATTGATGAAGCGGGTGGGGAAGGACTCGGCGAATCCTTCCACCACGGAATAGCCCAGATCGGCGGTTACCAACTGAATGCGGCTGTCTGCGGCGGCGACGTCCATCAAGGCTTGGATGAAGGCGGTTCTCATGCCGACAGCTCCGCCACCGCCTTGGCCAACTGATCGGCATCGGGCGATCGGTAGTGCCAGGCCACCGTATCTTCCATGAAACTGACGCCCTTGCCTTTGACCGTATGGGCAATAATCACGCTGGGGCGACCCTGACGTGCCGGAGGACTGGTCAAAGCCTGGGTGAGCGCATCGTGATCATGGCCGTCGACCTCCACCACCGACCACCGAAACGCTCGCCACTTGTCGGCGAAGGGCTCCAGTTCCGAAACATTGGCCACGCGGTCCAGGCTTTGGATCTTGTTGTAATCGACCACCACCACCAGGTTATCAAGCCCGGCCTGGGCGGCGAACAGGATCGCCTCCCACACCGAGCCCTCGTCGCATTCGCCGTCCGACATCTGGACATAGACCTTCCAGTCCGCCCCATCCTGCTTTGCCGCCAAGGCCATGCCCACGGCGATGGGCAGAGCGTGGCCCAGCGAGCCGGTGGAGACTTCGACGCCGGGGACGCCCACATGGCTGATATGGCCGGGCAAGGGGCCGTCGTCCTGGCAGTATTGTTCCAGCCATTCGCTGGGGAAGAACCCCCGCTCGGCCAAGGCGGAGTAGACAATGGCGGCGGCATGACCCTTGGACAGCAGATAGCGGTCGCGATCGGGCCAATGGGGCCGCTGGGGATCGATTCTCAGCACGCGGCCGTACAAGACCGCCAGGATGTCGGCCATGGAAAGGCAGGCACCGATATGGGAGGCGGCGGCCTTGTGGACCATATGAAGGGCCTGGACCCGTAGCTTGCGGGCGAAGTCGACGGTGGAATTGACGGGCGGTATACCGGTCACGGCGCCGCCACCTTGTCGAATGCATCCATGTCGGCGAAACACAAGGACCGGGCGTCGGCGCCGACGCCGAACGCCTTGTACCAGCCGACCGCATGGGCAAGGGCATCAGCAATGTGCCAACGGCCGCTCCAGCCCAGCTCGGCGCGGGCCTTGGAGCAATCCAGCTTGAGCAGATGCGCCTCGTGCGGGGCCTGCCCCGCCTGCTGGAGAGTCCAGTTGGCGCCATCACCCCATTCGCGGCAGACGGTGTCGGCGATCCAGGCCACCGGCTTGGCGTCGTCATCCAGGGGGCCGAAATTCCAGCCGTCGGAAAAAGCCGCCGGTTCGTCCCACAGTCTTTGGCACAGGGTCATGTATCCCGCCAGCGGATCCAGCACGTGCTGCCAGGGCCGAGTGGCGCGGGGATTGCGGATGATCGGGCTCTCGCCCCTGACGAGGGCACGGGCCAGATCGGGAACCAGCCGATCGGCGGCCCAGTCGCCGCCGCCGATGACATTGCCCGCCCGTGCCGAAGCGACGGCCCGGTCGCCCAGGAAGGACCGTCGCCAAGCCGCGGTGACCAGTTCGGCGCAGCCCTTGCTGCTGGAATAGGGGTCGAAGCCGCCCATGGCGTCGGTCTCGCGATAGCCATAGACCCATTCGCGGTTTTCGTAACACTTGTCCGAGGTGATCATCAGGCCGACGCGCAGCGAAGGAACCCGGCGCATGGCGTCCAACACATGGGCGGTGCCCATCACATTGGTGGCAAAGGTTCCCAGCGGATCCTCATAGGAGGGGCGCACCAGGGATTGCGCCGCCATATGGATCAGAATTTCGGGCTTGGCGGCGATCATGGCGGCGGCCAAGCCTTCGGCGTCGCGGATGTCGCCGTCCTTGTGGTCGATCAGTTCACCCACCCGCGCCGCCTCGAACAGGCTGGGGCGGGTCGGCGGCGGCAGGGCATAGCCGCTCACCCTGGCACCAAGACGGGTCAGCCAAATGGCCAGCCAACTGCCCTTGAAGCCGGTGTCGCCGGTCAGGAAGACTCGCTTGTCAGTCCAAAACGACATTACCAGACCTTCCACGGCGCCTTGCCGCTCACCCACAAGTCTTCCAGGTGGGCACGGTCGCGCACCGTGTCCATGGCGTGCCAGAACCCGTCGTGATAGTGCACCCGCAGGCCCTTTTGCGCCGACAACTGCCGCAATGGAGCTTGCTCCCACACCGTGTCGTCGCCGTCGATCAGATCGATCACCTTCGGCGACAGAATGAAGAAACCACCATTGATCCAGCCGCCGTCGCCCTTGGGCTTCTCCTCGAAGGATACGACTTCGTCGCCGACAATCTGCAGCGCGCCGAACCGCCCCGGCGGCCGCACCGCCGTCACCGTGGCTGGCTGCCCGTGGCTCTTGTGGAAAGCAACCAGCGCCGCGAGATCCACATTGGCGACCCCGTCGCCATAGGTGAAGGCGAAGTCCTGATCCCCAAGGTAATCGCGGACCCGCTTCAAGCGGCCGCCGGTCATGGTCCCTTCACCGGTATCGACCAGTGTCACCCGCCAGGGCTCCGCGAGATTTTGGTGGACTTCCATGCTGTTGGTCGCCATATCGAAGGTCACGTCGGCCATGTGCAGGAAGTAATTGGCGAAGTACTCCTTGATCATATAGCTCTTATAACCGAGACAAATCACAAAATCGTTGATGCCCGCTGCCGAGTATATCTTCATGATATGCCAAAGCATCGGCTTGCCGCCGATTTCCACCATGGGCTTGGGCCGGGCCACGGTTTCCTCGCTGATGCGAGTGCCATAGCCCCCGGCGAGGATGACGGCTTTCATCCCGTGCATATCAAGCGCCTTCTCATGTTCCACCCATATCACCAAGTTACACGAATAAACGTTCTTCAAGCCGACGAAAAGGCCCGTTTTCCGCCCTTACCCTGGATTTCGGGCAATGCCACGAAAAACCCCGGCATCGCACCATGAATCCGCCGCCTTACGACGATTGCCGGGTGGCCTCGGTCGGCACCCGAAAGGCGGCGATTCCAATCGCCGCCGTGAACCAGATCGAGGCGAGCCACCATGCCTGCCAAATGCCATAGGCCGTCGACGCCACGACCAAGACGGCGGTCATGGTCGCCAAAAACGGCGCGGTGGCCCATTTCTCTATCCTGGTCGCGGCGGCCATCACCGCCAGAAGCATGGCGGCGAACAAAGCCGCTCCCACGGCGCCCAGTTCCAGCCATACCTGAAGGGCGAAGTTGTGGGGATGCAGCGGCAGATTTTGCTGCGCCAACACGCAAGTGGTCTTGGCCAGGCAGTTGTTGTCAGGATTGAAGGGCTCCCCGCCGTAGTGAAGCGTCACCAATGAGTTGTCCTCGCCGCCGGGCACCGAACGCGCCCCATCCATTCCCCAGCCGAGTATGGAGTGTTCGTCGATGCGCTGGCCGGTGAAATGCCAAATGGCCAGACGATGGAGCCCGGAGTGCGGAAGCCATGGAAATCGCATGGCGATATCCATGGTGTCGGGAAGGGACGATGCGAACGGAGCGGCCGCGAAAGTAGCGATGATCGCCGCCGCCATCAACGTCCTGCCAAGCCACGCCGATATCGCTCCAACAACGAACATGCCCAGGCCGGCCGCCAGGGCCAACAGGCCGGTATTACTGGAAACCGACCAGACCAGAATCGCCGCCGCCACCACCGGAACGGCCGCCCTGCCACGCCATCCCCACGACCAGCAAATGGCGGCGCAGATGACGCCCCAGATGGCGCACAATGTGGCCGCCGCCTTGGGCAGGGCATATGACCGGTCGGCCGCCAGCGGTTCTCTCCCCAAATCGTGGACGAAGCGAAACACCTTGGCGCCGGTTCGGCCGTCGATTCCCGCCACCACGGCCGTCGCCGCCAGCCCGATCAAGAGCGCGACAACGATGCGGCGGGCCATGACCGGGTCCATGGAGCGGAAATAGTTCAGCACGATGCCCCCGGCCAGAACCAAGGGAACCAGAGACGCCGTCTTGGGCAAGGCGAGCCCCGCAGCCTGGGCCCACAAGGCCGACAGACCGGCCCAGGCCAACAGCATCGCGAGCAGGACCAGCCACAATCTCAGGGGAGGCAAAGCGAGGCACCGTCCCCGCTCGGACCAGAGCCCCACCAGGGCCAGGGCGAGCAGTAGAACGACGGTGCCGCGAAAGGCGAAAAAGCTGACAACCGGCGCCAGACCGACAAGCAGGACTGTCAGAGTCTTCGCCATCAATGCCTCTTTCATCTGTGCTTGGAAGGCCGGTACGCTATCATAGGCCCTCCGCCGCAACCAGGGACGATTGGCAGCGGCCGAGGACCTCCACCACCGCAATTCCAAGATCCAGACCGGAAATGTCGCGGGATCCGGCACCGATAGCGGCGGCGAATTCGCGCAGTTGAATGCCCAGCGGCGGATCGGCGGCGACGCCCATCTCAATGCCGTCCAGGGTCAGCTTGGCGGCGGAGAGATCGTCATAGACCAGGGTACCGCCGTGGCAAACCACCTCGAATCGGCGGGTCTTGTCCATGTCGGTGCCCAGGATGATGTCGGCCGCCACGACGCCGAATCCCAGGTCCAGCCGCAAGCGCTCGGCCATGCCCGAAGTGACGTCGGCCGCCACGTTCCGCCGCGCCAACAATCGCGCCTCGACCCGATCGGGTGGCTGTCCCAGCAGATCCAGGCAGAGCGCGATGTCGTGCGGCCCCCAATCCCACAAGACGGTGGCGTCGCTGCGATAGGGGCCGTGATTCCCTGCCACGGCATGGATTTCCCGTACCGGGCCGATCTCGCCGACCAGGGCCTTGAGCCGCCGCCACGCCGGAGCGGCGAGATGGACATGGCCCACCTGGACAAGGGCTCCGTGACGGATGGCCGTGTCGCGCAAGGCGAGCGCTTCGCCCAGGTCCAGCGTCAGCGGCTTTTCGATCAGCACCGCCAGCCCGTGACTCATGACCGCCTCGGCGATCTCGGCATGACTGGCGGGCGGGGTGGCGATGACGACGCCGTCGAAACCGCCCGCCGCCAGCATGTCGCGCCAATGGGCGAAGACCGGGCAGCCGACCGGAACCAGTCCGGCGGTTTCGGGACTGCCGCTGGCCACGGCGGCCAGGACGGCTCCTTGCATTCCGGCCAAATTGCGCAGAATGACGCGTCCCCAGCGGCCAGCCCCGACCAGGGCGAGGCGCACCGGTCTATTGGGCGCCTGTATAGACGCCATCGGCCCAGTCGAGGAAGCGCTTGAGGCCCTCGTCCAAATCCACATTAGGATCGAATTTCAACTGCAGCCGTGCCTTCTTGATGTCGGGACAGCGGCGGTTGGGCTCGTCGGCGGGATAGGAATCCGGGTATTCGATGATGTTGTAGGTGACCGGCTTGCCCGACACTTTCTGGATGCGCTGGACCAGGTCGACCATGGAGATTTCCGGCTTGGGATTGCCGACATTATAGGCCTCGCCCGGCACGCCGCGCAGGATCACCAGCAGGAAGCCCACCATGGCATCGGTGATGTAGCAGAAGGTCCGGGTCTGGTTGCCCGAGCCGTAGACGTTGAGCGGCAGCCCCGCCTTGATGCGGTTGGCGAAATTGGGCAGCACCCGGTAGTCGGTCTCCTGCATGCCGGGACCGAACACGTTGAACGGGCGGATGGTGTTGGTCGCGGTGCCGTGCTCGCCGTGGAAGATGTAGCACAGCGTCTCGCCCACCCTTTTCGACTCGTCGTAGCAGGCGCGCGGTCCCTGGCACGACACATGGCCGCGATAGCTTTCCGGGGTGGGCACATGCTTGGGGTCGGGATCGCCGTAGATTTCCGAGGACGAGAAGAAGGTGAAGCGCGCCTTATGGTCATTGGCCAATTCCAGCATGCGGCGCGTGCCGGTGATGGCCACTTCCAGGGTCGCCAGCGGATGGGCGCGATAGTAGAACGGGCTGGCGATGCCGGCGGCATGGATGACGTAATCCAGCTTGCCCTTCCACTTCATGGGCTGGATCACGTCGTGCTGGATGAAGGTGGTATGGGGATAATCCGCCACCACCGAGCCTTCCTTGCCCGCCGTGATCAGATTGTCGGCGGCCACCAGGGTCACCGGTTTCTTCAGCACATGGGTGTTGAGATAGGCGAAGATCTCCATGAAATAGCGACCGAGAAAGCCGCGACCGCCGGTCAGCAGAACGGTCTTGCCCGCGAAATCATGGGCGGTCTCGCCCAGGCGCTCGCAGATCTCCGCGATATCGGATTGCAGCAGAAACTCGGCCATCAGACGACCTCGACCTTGGGAATGGGAATGATGAATTTGCCGCCGGATTCGCGGAAGGCGGCGTTCTTGGCGATGATGGCGGCGGCGAAGTTCCAGGCCAGGATCACCAGATAATCGGGCTTTTGCTCGGCGATGGCGGACGACGACAGCACCGGCACATGCATGCCCGGCGTGAACAGGCCCTGCTTCAGGGGGCTGTCGTCGATGATGAAGTCCACCAGATCCGGGCCGATGCCGAAATGATACATCAGGGTGGTGGCCTTGGCCGGAGCGCCGAATCCGGCGATACGCTTGCCCTGGCCCTTCAGATCGCGCAGCAGACCGCCAAGCTCGGCACCCAGGGCGTCGATATCGCGGGAAAAGGCGCGGAGCGTCTCGGCCTTGTCCAGGCCCAGGCGTTCCTCCTCGGCTACCGCCGCCGCGACGGAGGCTCCCACCGCATGGGGGCCGCCCTTCAGCTGGGCGATGCCGCGCAAGCTGCCGCCGTGCGAGCCGACCCGGATGGCCTCGACCAGTTGCATGCCCTTGGCGGCGAAGAAGCGGACCAGCGGACCCACCGAGTGATAGTCCAGGTGCTCGTGATAGATGGTGTCGAACAGGGTGTCGCGGACCACGTCCACCAGATAGGACACCTCGAACACGAAGACGCCCGCTGGCGCCAGCAGGGCGCGCACCCCGTCCACCACGCCCGCCAAGTTGTCGATATGAGCAAAGACGTTGTTGGCGGTGATGACCTGGGCCTTACCCCGATTGGCGGCAATTTCGGCGCCCATGTCGGCCCCGAAGAAGCCGCAGAGGGTCTCGATGCCCCGGGCGCAAGCGGCGGCCGCGATCTCCTGGGCGGGATCGACCCCCAACACCGTCATGCCCGCCTTTTGGAAAAAGGACAGCAAGGTGCCGTCATTGGAGCCGATATCGAGCACCAGCCCGCCGGACACCGGCTTGAACCGCTCCATGACGAAACCGGCGTAATCCTCGAAATGCTTCACGAAAACCGGCGAGGTGCCCGAGACATAGACATAGTGCTCGAACAGCACGCGGGGATCGACCACGTCCAGCAATTGCACATGGGCGCAGTCGTCGCAGAAGAACACGTCGAGCGGAAACCGCTCCTGCTCCCGCGCCCGTTCGGCGGCGGGAACGAAGGCATTGGCGGGCGGCGTCGGCGCCAGCTTGACCACCAGGGACAGATGCTTGCCGCCGCACAGACGGCAGGTGTCGCGGCGATGGTGATTGGCGCCGTTCATCAGGGATTGATGGCCGGAATGCGGACTACATCGGCCTCGTAGACGTCCTGGGATCGGGAATTGCGGCCCCAGGTCAGGAAGGTGGACTCCATGGGAAACACCATGGCGTGGTCCACCATGGGGCCGGTGAAGAACAGCTCACCCTTCTTGATGACGTATTTCTTGGGCTCTTCGGCGCTGCCGTGGGGGCGCTCGTAATACTCGATCTCGCCGTCGACCACATAGCAGAAATGCCAGTCGCTGCGATGGTAATGGTTGGCCCGCACCGCGCCCTTCTTGGACGTGATCATCACGCAGCTTTCCATGGGCATGTCCACCAGCGGCTGGATCACGCCCCGCTCGTCCACATGGGGCTTCTCAAGCGGCACCACCACCGTCTTCGGCCAAGTGCCGCGCTCCGATTCGGTCAGCGGCCGGATCTTGGGGTGAAGATGATGATGGTCGTGATCGGAACACATGGGACGCCCCCTTGGACACGGCGGATCAGGCCCGCCCGGCGAGGTTTCTTTTAGCCCGAGGGTCGCCGGGGTGACAAGGTATTCATTGCCGCGACGCGGGTCGGTCCGACTTCCTTGACAGGGGCGGCGGAACTGGGGGACAAACCGCCTTGTCCCAGGTCAAGGTCTTTGATGCCCTATGCTTGAACACGTCTATGAAAGCCATGCCGAAATCGAGGACCGCCACTGGTGGTTCAAGGCGCGGCGGCGGATCGTCTACGGCCTGGTGGAAGACATCATGGACGGCGCCCAGCGCCGCCTGATCGTCGATGTGGGCTGCGGCACCGGCGGCAATATCGGGCCTTTGGCCCATGTCCACGACTGCCTGGGGGTCGACACCTCCGACATGGCCGTTTCCATCGCCCGGACCAAATATCCGCACTGTTCCTTTCGCCTGGGAATGGCGCCCGAATCCATCGTCGACGTTCTGGACCGCACGGGGCTGGTGCTGATGATGGATGTGCTGGAGCATATCCCCGACGATCGCGCCGCCCTGGCGAGCCTGGTCGAGGCACTGCGTCCGGGCACCACCTTGCTGATTACCGTTCCCGCCGATATGCGGCTGTGGAGCGTCCATGACGAGGCGGCGCTGCACCAGCGGCGTTACGACATGGAAAGCTTGCGCCGCTGTTGGCAAGGCCTGCCGGTCAAGGAGCACATGCTATCGCCCTATAACAGCCTGCTCTATTTCCCGATTCGGCTGGCACGCTGGCTGCTGCGCCGCCTGAAGTTGAAGAGCCAGTCCCATTCGGATTTCCAATTACCGCTGGGACCGATTGAAGCCGTGCTGGCCTTTTTGTTCGGAGCCGAACGGCATCGCCTGCTTGACCTGCTGCGGGGCAGGACCAAACGCGGCTTTCGCCGCGGTGTCAGCCTGATCGCCGTGCTGGAACGGGTGTAAACCCCTTGATATTGCGGACTATCATAAATCCGGTCTAAACTCCGCCCCGCCGGACCCGTCGTCCATGGCGTCAAACCAAGGCATCCGACCCGGTCGATGGATCAGAACACCTCAACCATTCTCGTGACCGGCGGTTCCGGTTTCATAGGCTCTTGCGTCGTCCGCACCTTGCTGAGCCGGACCGGGCTGCGCGTGGTCAACGTCGACAAGCTGACCTATGCCGCCAGCCCGGAAGCCTTGGCGGTGGCGGCGGGCAATCCCCGCTACGTCTTCGAGAAGATCGATGTCTGCGACGGCCCGGCCCTGGCCGCGGCTTTCGCCCGCCACCGGCCGGACGCCGTCATGCATCTGGCCGCCGAAAGCCATGTGGACCGTTCCATCGACGCGCCGTCGGATTTCATCCAGACCAATATCGTCGGCACCTTTACCCTGCTGGAAGTGGCCGCCCAATATTGGCGCGGGCTTACCTCCGAGGTGCAGGCGAAATTCCGCTTCCACCATGTTTCCACCGACGAGGTATTCGGCAGCTTGGGGGCCGACGGCCGTTTCAGCGAGACCACCCCTTACGCCCCCACCTCGCCCTATTCGGCCAGCAAGGCCGCCGCCGACCATCTGGCGCGGGCATGGCGCCACACCTTCGGCCTGCCGGTTGTCTTAAGCAATTGCTCCAACAATTACGGCCCCTTCCAGTTCCCCGAGAAGCTGATCCCGCTGATCATCATCCGGGCGTTGGAAGGAAAGCCGCTTCCCGTTTACGGCGACGGCATGCAGATACGCGACTGGCTGCATGTGGAAGATCATGTGGACGGATTGCTGGCGGTTCTACTGCGTGGGCAGTTGGGCGAATCCTACAATATCGGCGGCTATGGCGAGCGGCCCAATATCGAGGTTGTTCGCACGCTGTGCACCATCCTCGACGATCTGGTCCCATCCCCGGACGGCCCGCGCCAGCGCCTGATCACCCATGTGGCCGACCGGCCCGGCCATGACGTCCGCTACGCCATCGATCCGGCCAAGATCACCGGTGAGTTGGGCTGGAAACCGGCGCACGGCTTCGAGACCGGATTGAAGGACACGGTGCGCTGGTATCTGGACAACGAGCCGTGGTGGCGCGCCATCCTGGAACAGCGCTATGACGGCGGCCGCTTGGGAGCGAAGGCATGAAGGGCATCATCCTGGCGGGCGGCACCGGCTCGCGGCTTTACCCGCTGACGGCGGCCACCAACAAGCAACTGATCTCGGTCTACGACAAGCCCCTGATCTATTACCCGCTGGCGACCCTGATGCTGGCCGGTATCCGCGAGGTGCTGATCATCACCCGGCCCGAGGATTCCGAGATCTTCGCCAAGGTGATCGGCGACGGCGCCCGGCTGGGCATGGATATTCAATACGCCACCCAGCCCAGCCCCGACGGCATCCCCCAGGCCTTCATCATCGGCCGCGATTTCATCAAGGGCGAGCCCTGCGCCCTGGTGCTGGGCGACAACGTGTTTTTCGGCCATGGCTTGCGTTCCATCCTCCGTGACGCCGCCGCCCATCCGTCGGGCGCCACTATTTTCGGCTATTGGGTCTCGGACCCGGAACGCTTCGGCGTCGTAACTTTCGACAAGGACTTCAACGCCGTCGATCTGGCGGAAAAGCCCAAGAACCCGAAGTCCAACTATGCCGTCACCGGCCTGTATTTCTACGATGGCAAGGTCTGTGATCTGGCCGCTTCGCTGAAGCCGTCGCCGCGTGGCGAGACCGAGATCACCGATCTCAACCGCCTCTATCTGGACGCGGGCGAATTGCATGTGCGCCGACTGGAACGCGGCTTCGCCTGGCTGGACACCGGGACGCCCGACGCCCTGCTGGACGCCGCCAACTACATCGCCACCATTGAGCGCCGCCAGGGACTCAAGATCGCCTGCATCGAGGAGATCGCGTGGCGGCAGGGCTGGATCGACGACGAGCGGCTGCAGGCCATCATCGCCACCATGAAGGACTGCGCCTACGGACAGTATCTGAAACTAACCCTGGAGCGCGGCCGGTGAGCCCGATTCCGCTCAATGACCTCAAACGCCACAACGCACCGCTGGCCACCGCGCTAAAGCAGGCGAGCGAGCGCGTCATCGACAGCGGTTGGTATATCCTGGGCGGCGAGGTGACGGCGTTCGAACGGGACTTCGCCGCCTATTGCGGAACCGCGTCCTGCATTGGGGTGGGCAACGGCACCGATGCCCTGGAACTGGCCCTCCGCGCGCTGGGCATCGGTCCCGGCGATAGGGTCGCCACCGTCGCCAATGCCGGAATGTACGCGTCCTCGGCCATCTGCGCGGTTGGGGCTCGACCGGTTTTCGTGGATATCGATCCGCTGCGACTGACCATAGACCCGGCCTCGCTGGCGGCCAAGATCACCGGACGGGTCAAGGCCGTCATCGTCACCCATCTCTACGGAAGGCTGGCCGATCTGGCCGGTGTCCGCGCCGTCTGCGGCGATCTGCCCATCATCGAGGATTGCGCCCAGGCCCATGGCGCCGAGCGCGACGGCGTTCGGGCGGGAGCCTTCGGGGCACTGGGCTGTTTCAGCTTCTTTCCCACCAAGAATCTCGGCGCATTGGGCGACGGCGGCGCGGTGGTGACCTCCGATCCCGCTTTGGCCGAGGCGTTGGTCAGCCTGCGCCAATACGGCTGGGCCACCAAATATCAGGCATCCCGCCCCGGCGGCCGCAATTCGCGCCTGGACGAGATGCAGGCGGCCATCCTGCGGGTCAAGTTGCCGCTGCTGGACGGCTGGAACGCCCGCAGACGGGCCATCTGCGCCCGTTATCGCGACGCCTTGCCGGACGGCGCCATGCCGGAAACCGGCATGGACGATGTGGCCCATCTGGCGGTGGCGCGGATGAAAGACAGGGACGCCGTCCAGGCACGACTGGCCGGGGCCGGCATTCAAACCGCCATTCATTACCCCATCGCCGATTACGACCAGCCGGCGTTGCGTCATCTCGGCTTGCTGCAGTCCCTGCCGGAGACCGCGCGGGCCTTGGCCGAGATCGTGACCCTGCCCTGCTTCCCCGAACTGACCGATGCCGAGGTGGAGCGGGTGGTGGAGGCCTTGGCATGATTCACGAAGACGCCCGCGTCGCCACTCCCCATGTGGGCGAGGGCACCCGCATCTGGCAGTTCACCGTGGTGCTGGCCAAGGCGCGCATCGGCCGCGACTGCAACATCAACGCGCAGGTCTTCATCGAGAACGACGTGGTGATCGGCGACCGGGTGACGGTGAAATCCGGGGTTCAACTGTGGGATGGGGTGCGGGTGGAAGACGACGTCTTCATCGGTCCCAACGCCACCTTCACCAATGATTTCCTGCCGCGCTCGCGGCGGCGGCCCGAAAAGTTCCTCCCCACGGTGCTGAAACGCGGCTGCTCCGTCGGTGCCAATGTCACCATCGTCGCCGGGGTAACCATCGGCGAATGCGCGATGATCGGGGCCGGCAGCGTGGTCACGCGCGACGTTCCCCCTTTCGAATTGTGGTACGGCAATCCGGCGCGCCGACGCGGGAGCGTCGGCGAAGACGGCAAAATCGTCGAAGCGACGCCGTCACCCTAAGGCCCCGTCCCTGCGGACAGCCCAACCTTCGCCGATTTCGAGAGACCGCATGAACTACACCTGGGACCAGATTCTCACCAACCGCATCCTGCTGCTGATGGCGATCATGTCCATGGCGATGTGGCCGCTGTTCATCTGGGCTGGATCGCGGTGGCGCGTCGGCGACTGGCGGATCGGCCAAGTCCGACTGTTTTACTGGGTATGGCTGGCGGGATTTACCGCTGAATTCTGGATCATGGGGCCATATTCGTTCATCGCCTGGGACGGCGAGGGCAATCTGGCCGTCGCCATGAACAACTATATCGCCCATTTTCATCCCGGTGGCTGGTTCAGTCATGCCTTGGCGGGTGGCATCGATCTGGCGCTGTTCTTTCCCGGCTATCAATATCTCCAGCCGGAAGTGGTGTTCGCCCGCCTGTTCCCCGCCTGGGTCGCCGTCGCCCTGCATAAGCTCATGGTCGGATCCCTGGGGTTCTGGGGGGCTTGGCTGCTGGCGCGCCAGCGGCTGCCCGAACGGCCGGGCACAGCCATGGCGATCGCCTTGCTGTTCCCTGTCTCCCAGGATTACCTGCTCAACTACTCCACCGAGTTCGGAACCGGCTTCGCCATGATACCGCTGGCCTTGTGGGTGCCGCTGGCGGCACCGCGCGATCACCTGTTCTGGCCGCGCGCCCTGGCCGTCGCGGTGTTGGTGGCTTTCGCCCAGCCCATGAAAGTGTTCCCCCCGCTGGCCATCGCCCTGGTGGGCGCCATGATCCTGATGGGATGCAGGGATTTCCGGCGAATCGTTCCAGTCTTCGGTCTCTACGTGCTGGCCAGCCTGGCCAATTGGCACGAGGTCCTGTTCGGGCTTTTCCAGGGAGCCAATTTCACCACCCGCATTGAAATGCTGGAAAAACACAATGCGCTGGCCAGTTTGCGCATCGCCTTGGCCATGGTGTACCAGCACGAATGGGTGCCGGGCTGGCAGCTGCTGGGGGCGCTGGGCTGCCTTGCCGTCCTCGACCGGCGGTCGGCCGTCCGCGTGGCCTTGGCGCTGGCATGGTTCGTGGGCAGCTTCGCCGTGCTTGAAGCCACGCCTTGGGAAGCCTTCGGCCTCGATATCGTCAATACCCTATCCCATTCCTATAACAGACTGGCCTTGCCGTCCCTGGCGGCGCTGGCCGTGTCCATGACACTGGCCGCGCTGGAGCGGCAAGGCTACGCCGTCGCCGGTCGGCGGCTGACGGCTGGGCTGTTCGCCGCCGGAGTGGCGGTGACGGTCTGGATCAAGCTGACCAATGTGGGGCAGTGGGTCTGGTTCGGCGGACAGGCCGCCTATACGACCCACGACAATCTGATCAATCCGCCGTGGAAACCGTCGGAAGACTTCCGGGTGGTGACCTTATTGGACTATCCCCACCCCAATGTGGTCGCCGGATTCTACGGCTATGACTGCTTCGATGCGGGTTCCAATCTCGACCCCAAGGCCTATGGCGAGTTCTGGCACAAGGTCATGCGGGACCGGCCCGACTATTTCCGAACCACCCGGACCCGGCTGGACTGGGCCTTCTGGGACGGCAAGCTCTACCATGTGGGAGAGTTCCTGCGGCTCGACCTGTTGCGCCTGGCCAATGTCCGATTTCTGTTCAGCGGATTGCCGCTCACCGCCGAGGGACTGCGGCTGGTGCAAGCTCCTAGAAGCGGCGACGAATACACGCGGGTCCGTCCGGATTTCTTCACGTCAACCGGCGATTTTCTCCGCAATCGCCTGTCGCGTCTGACCAATGCCGGCCAGCTCTGGGTCTATGAGGTGGAAAATGCCGTCCCCCGCATTTTCGCCGCCCAATCCGTCGCCGTGGCCGAGGGCGATCAATTCTCCGCCATGGTCGAGCAGGCGGCGAGTCGATCGGCCGAGCGCGTTGCCGTGGTGAGCGCCGCCGCCGCCCGGCGGCTTGGACCGGCGCGCCCTTTCAAGGTCGTGGGCTGGCGTAAATTGCCGGACGGCTATGACGTGGACGTGGAGGCCCCCGATGGCGGCGTCCTGGTGATCAACAACGCTTCTTTCAAATTCTGGACGGCCGAGGCCAACGGTGTCCGCATGCCGCTGGAACAGGCCAACGGTGCCCATATGGCCGTCAGCCTTCCGCCCGGCGCGCAGTTGGTGAAGATCCGCTACGATCGCCCTACGGTGCGGGGGATTTTGCGGAAGCTCGCCATCGGCTGAAGGCGTCCTTCAGCCGATGTTCCGGCACCGTCGCCGAAGATGGTCTTGAGCGTGCGGATGATGCGGCGCGGATTCATCACATAGCCGACAGCCTTGACCAGCGCCGCTCGGGTTTGAGAGTTTTTCGACTTTCCGATTCAGCTTAAGTGCGAATACCCTAAAGCCCCATGAACTCCCCGGCGAGTCGGTACTCCTCGCCGTTCATGCCGCGCTTGAAGGCGGCGATGCCGGGCGTCAGCTTGTCGTCGATGCCGCCGAGATCGAGCCAGCGCACGCCGCGCCTGGGCAATTCCACCACGGCTTCCCACAGCAGGCGGTTGTTGGCCTTGAGCTTGCGCCCGGCATCGCCGTTCCAGCCGATCAGATAGGTGGCGGCGTTGCCATGCCGGGCCAGCAGGATGCCCGCCACCGGATCGTGGCCGCTGGATGCCTTGAGCACCAGCATGTCGTCGGGACGATGGGCATGGGCGGCCAGGGCCTCGATCAAAGCGGGCGGGGTGGCGCCAAAGCCCTTGTCTTCCAGCAGTTCGCAATAGCGGGCCAGCATCCAGGGCCGATAGTCGGGCGAGGCCTCCACCAGCAGCGAGGACTTTTCCGCCGCGTTCAGCATGTTGCGCCACTTGCCGTCAAGCCGCTTGCGCAAGGCCTCCGGCCCCTGGGACAGGTCGATCCAGGCGGAGCACCAGGGGTCGCCGCCCCGGCGGCGAAAGCCCGGCACCAGTGTGCCCTCGGGCAGTTCGGGGGCCAGCGACAATGCCCCCAGATTGAACCAGCGCCAGCGTTTGCGCAGTGCGTCGATCACCACCAATTTGTCGGCCACCGACATCTCGCGCAGCCAGACGGGGCCGCGATTGAGACGGCCCACCCGCACGAGGCCTCCCATTCGTTTCTCCAGCACCTGGGCCAAGGCCACCGGCTGACCGGCCCAGCTCACCACGGCGCGGCGCGGCCGCCAGCCTTCCACCGCCCGCTTGGCCTCGCCATAGGCCCAGCTTTGCACCAGGGTCGACCAGCCCGCCTGGGCGAACAGATCCTCCCATTCGGCGCGGTCGGTGACGTCCCAGGCGACCAGCAGACTCATTTCAGCACCTTGGCATAGGCCGCCGCCAGCCGGTCGGGGTCCAGCGCCCCGTGCACCGGCAGCAGCAGCACCGAGCGGCGCAGCGCCACGGCACCTTCGGCATGGCGGGGATCGGCGGCGACCTCGGGCGGCAGGTCGGGCCAGGTCTCCACCGGCAAATGGGCGGCGCGCAAGGCGTCGTAGAGCTTGGCCGCCGCCTGGGGCGAGGTGGCGCGCATCGCCAGCCGATAGGGAATGGCCTCGTCGGCGTGATAAAGCGGACGCAGATCGGGCGTCTTCCGGATCACCTCGCGCAGGGCGGCCTCGTTGACGCGGCGGCGGGCCGCCTCATGGTCCAGCGAATGGGTGGCCAGCAGGCGGCGCGAAATCTCCGACGGGGATACGGGCGGCGCCATGGGTTGGGTCGGTGGATCGGAGAGGAAATCCTCCTGGCCGCCCTGGGGCATGAACGGACGCAGGCGGTCGGGAATCATGCCCTGGACCATGCGCTTTGCCAACCACTTCCAGTCGTTGGCCGCGTCGGCGGCGCGGCCGAGCGCGGCGCCGATCTCGTCACTCAATCCCTCGGCGCGGGGACGCACCACCACGATGCCGCCTTCCGGAGCGGGCAGCAGCTTGTGCGGCGAATACAGCACCACGTCACCGACATCATGGGCGCCGGCAATGGGCATCAGCAGATGGGCGGCGTCCTCGACCAGCAGGGCGTTACGGCTGTTGGCGAAATCGCGGGCGGCCTTCATCGGGACGGGAGAGCCGAAGGTATGGACCACCACCACGATGTCCAGGGTGCCGAGCGATTCGGCGGCGCGCCAATCCATGCTGCCATCGGCCAGCACCGGCAGGAAGACCGGTTCCGCCCCGGTCTGGCGCAGCGGCCACAGGGACTGATTGCAGATCCAGCCGGGCAACAGCACGCGGGCGGGCAGGCCGTGGCGCCTGGCGACTGCCTCGGCCAAGGCCGCCAGCGACCAGCTGGACCGCGGCGACAGAAAGCCGCTGTCCCACGGCTTCAGCCAGGGCGAGATGATGACCGGATCGGCGGCGACGGCGCGGGTAGCGCGAAACAG
Organism: Paramagnetospirillum kuznetsovii; assembly: GCF_003284725.1. Classification (GTDB taxonomy): domain Bacteria; phylum Pseudomonadota; class Alphaproteobacteria; order Rhodospirillales; family Magnetospirillaceae; genus Phaeospirillum; species Phaeospirillum kuznetsovii. Next base: position 95,672 of record NZ_PGTO01000001.1, read on the forward strand.
ATCGCCCCAGCTGGGCAGCGGCGCGGTGGTGATCATGGGACGAACGCCCCATTGAATGGCAGGCGAGGGCCATGGCGGTCCAAGAGCTTCAGCCACGGATGACCACAGATGGACACAGATGACGTCATCATCTGTGTCCCGCATCGCGGGTATCTGTGTTCATCTGTGGCCATAGTCATGCTGTTTTCATCTGGGAGGTTGCCTCGTTTTCCACATTGGCCTGCCAGCGTTCCAGCACCAGCAAAGCCCAGACCGGTAGCGACACGTCGCGCCGTCCGGCCCGGTGCTCGGCCAGCAGGCGCTCCACCGCGCTCCAGTCCAGGCCGAGGGCGGTCATGCGGTCGGGCACCAATCGTTCGGCCACCATGCCCGCCAGTTCGTTCCGCAGCCACAGTCCCATGGGCGGATTGAAGCCCAGTTTGGGACGGTCGACGATGGCGGTGGGCAGCAGGCGGCGCGCCGCCGCCTTCAGCAGGGTCTTCTTGCCGGCGGCGAAGCGGGTGGCGGCCGACAGGCGCTGGACCAGCTCGATCAGGCGATGGTCCAGCAGCGGCAGGCGCAGTTCCAGGGCATGCATCATGCTCATGGCGTCACCATAGGCCATCAGATTGCCGGGCAGGAAGGCGAGAAGGTCGGTTTCCTGCATGGCGTCCAGGGCATTGCCCCGCCCGGTGGCGCGGTAGATATCAGCGATGGGCCGCGACACCGGACCGCCGCCCAGCAGGGCGCGGCGCTCGGCGGGGCTGAAATACTCCACCCAGGAGGCATACATCTCGGCATCGGGCAGACCGGCTCCGGCGATGAATTCGCGGATGCGCCGCAGGGTGTGGTTGCCGGAATTGCTTTCCGGCAGCAGCCGCGCCGCCGGTTCGATCAGCCCCTTGCGCAAGATCGCCGGAATGCGCCGCCACTGGGCCGCCAGCAGGCCGCCGTGATAGCGGGGATAACCGGCGAACACCTCGTCGCCGCCATCGCCCACCAGGGCGACGGTGACATGGCGCCGGGCGCTGGCCGACAGATCGCCGATCAGGAGCGCGGTGGGATTGCCGAACGGCTCGCCGAACGCCGCGATCATGCGGTCCAGCCCGCCAACCAGATCGGCCGAGGCGGGCAGCTCGGTGTGACGGGTGCCCACATGCTCCGACACCGCCTTGGCGGCGTCGCGCTCGTCATAGGCGGCCTGATCGAAGGTCATGGTGAAGCTGGACACCGCGTCCCGGCCGCGCTCCTTCGCCATCAAAGCGGCGATGACCGAGGAATCGACGCCGCCCGACAGGAAACAGCCCACCGGCACGTCGGCCACCATGCAGGACCGCACCGCCTGGGTCAGCACCGGCATCAGTTCCTCAACCGCCTGATCGGTGGTGAGATCGCGCTCGCCGGTGAAGGCGGGCCGCCACCATGGACGGATCTCCACCGGCTTTCCCGGGGTGAAGCGCAGCCAATGGCCGGGGGCAAGCTTCTTGATTCCGGCATGCAGGGTGCGGGGCGCCGGGACATAGAGGCAGGCGAGGAAGTCCGACAGCGCCTGTCGGTCCATGGTCAAATCCACACCGGGAACCAGACTTAGGCTGCGGATTTCCGAGGCGAAGGCCAGACCGCCGCCGGGAAGCTCCGCCCAGACCAGCGGCTTGATCCCCACCCGGTCGCGGGCCAGCAGCACCGATCCGTTGGCGCGGTCCAGCAGGGCGAAGGCGAACATGCCCACCAGCCGGTCCAGCGCCGCTTCGCCCTTTTCCGCCAGCAGGGTCAGCAGCACCTCGGTATCGCTGTGACTGCGAAACGAATGCCCGCGCCCTTCCAACTCGGCGCGCAGTTCGGCGTGGTTGTAGATCTCGCCGTTGAAGGCGATGACCCAGCGGCCGCAATCCGACGCCATGGGCTGGCGGCCGCCCTCGGACAGGTCGATCACCGCGAGGCGGCCATGGGCGAGGCCGAAGCCGGTCCGCTCGCAAACAAAGCTCCCCTGGCCGTCGGGGCCGCGATGGGCGAGGCGCTCCAGCATGCCGCTCAGCAGTTGGGGCGAAGCATTGGAGGCTCCGGCTATGCCGCACATAACGGCACCTCCTGGGCGGGACCGAGCCGGGCGAGAAAGTCGGGCCGCTCGCCGGTGGCGAAGGGCAGGCGCGCCAGCAATTCCACTGTGCGAAACGGCAAAAGGACAAGCTGCAGCAGGGCGGCGCCCCATTCGCCCCGCGCCCGATAGCCTTGGACCGCCTCGTAATGGATGATCAGACTGCGCAGCAGCAGCGGTGCCACCACGGGGCCGGGCAGACGCTTCAGCACCCCCATGTGACGACGCAGGATGGCCAGCGAGCAGGCCACCTTGCGGTCGATGCGGCTGGTGATGCCTTCCGGCGCCAGGGTGTAACGCAGCAGCGGGTCGGCGAAGGTCTCGAAGCGGTTCCCCGCCGTCGCCAGCACCGCCAGCCACAGCTCGTAATCCTGGGCCGAGCGCAGGGTGGCGTCGAAACCGCCCACCGCCACCACCGCGTCGCGGCGCACCAGCACGGTGGACGACGAGATGAAGCCGCGCAGGAACAGGGTGCGGTAGGGATCATCGGGGTCGCGCAGCCAGCGCGCCCGGCTGTCGTTCAGGGTCTCGGTGCCGTCGGGGCCGATATTGAACAGATTGTGCGACGACATGATCAGGCCGCCGCCCTCGCTGACCTCCAGGCTGCGGCGCAGCTTGGCGGGCAGCCATTCGTCGTCGGAATCCAAGAAGGCCAGCCATGTGCCGGTGGCCGCCGCGATGGCCCGGTTGCGCGCCGCCCCCGCCCCCTGGTTGGCCTGGGTGAAGGCGCGCAAATGGATGCCATTCATGCGACCCGCCATGCTCTTGATGCGTTCGATTGTGTCGTCGGTGGAGCCGTCGTCCACCACGATGACCTCTTTCGGCCTGACCTCCTGGGCGGCGATGGAGGCCAGGGCGCGGGTGATGGTCGCGGCCGAATTATAGGCGGGCATGATGACGGAGACGTCGGCGAGATCAGCCATCGGCCATCTCCGCCAGACTGGCGGTGGGGGCCTCGCCATAAGAACCCTCGCCGTGAAGCCGCACCGTCAGCTCCAGCGCCAGCAGGGCGTAAAGCCGGAAGGCGTGGCGGCCGGGTTGGGCCAACAGGCGCTCGATTCCGTCCTTGCTCCACCAACCCCGGTCCAGGCTTTGCTTGCGTGTCAGCAGGCGCCGCGCCAGGGGGGCGAGGCCGCCGGTCTCGAACCAGGCGGGGACCGGCGAGGCGAAGCCCTGCTTGGGCGCGCTCAGCAGGGAGTCCGGCAGGTAATCGGCGGCGATGGCGCGCTCCAGCGCCTTCTGCCGCCCGCCCGGATTGCGGATTTCGGGCGGAACCGCCAGGGCGGCCTCCACCAGCCGGTGATCCAGCAGCGGCACCCGGCCCTCGACGCTATGCGCCATGGTGGTGCGGTCCAGCAGGCACAGCAGGTCTTCCGGCAGATAGGTGTTGAGCTCGGCATAAAGGGCGGCGCTGTCGGCCGGTCCGGCGTATTGGGCGAAGAACCCGGCCTGGGCGGGATGGGGCAAAGCCAGCTTGCCGCCCAGCAGCGCCATGACCGGCGGCGGGAACAAGGTGCAATGGTCGAACAGATAGGCGCCGCGATTGCCGTCGAACTTCTCGGCGCGGGCCAGTTGCCACGCCAGGAAGGGATTGGCGGTGCCCACCACGGCTTCCGCCAGCTTGCGCAGCGTCCGGGGCAGCGTGAGGTAACGCGCCTCCACCGGAAGGCGGAAATAGCGGCCATAGCCGCCGAACAGCTCGTCGCCGCCGGTGCCGTTCAGCACCACGCGGGTCTCGCGGCCGATCACTTCGTTGATCAGATGATTGGGCAGCAGGCTGGCATCGGCCAGCGGTTCGTCGGCGTGCCAGCACAACCGCGGCAGCAGTTGAGCGGCGGAATCGGTGGACAGTTCGAACACCGTATGGTCGGTGCCGTAGCGCGCCGCCACCTGGGCGGCCAGAGGCGTCTCGTCCACCCTGGCACCCGAAAAGCGCACCGTATAGGTCTTCAGGGGCCGGTCCAGCCGACGCGCCGCCAGCGCTACCAGCAGGCCGGAATCGATGCCGCCCGACAGCATGGCGCCCACCGGCACGTCGGAGCGCAGTTGCAGCCCCACCGCGTCGTCGAGAATCTCCACCAGCCGCGCCTTGATCCCGGCTTCGTCCTGGGGCAGATCGGCGGCGGGAGAGGCGCGCCAATAGCGCTCGATTCTGATCTCGCCGTTGGCCTCCACCGTCATCAGCGAGGCGGGCGGCAGCTTGAATACGCCCTTGTACAAGGTGGCGGGGGCGGGCACGTAGCCGTGGCCCAGATAGGCGGCGACACTGGTCTCGTCGATCTCGGGCGCGGCACGGCCCGAGGCGAACAGCGCCTTGATCTCGGAGGCGAACAGAACCCCGCCGCCCCGGACCCGCGTCCAGTACAGCGGCTTGATGCCGAGCCGGTCGCGCAGCAAAAGCAGCCGGTGGGCGTCGCGCTCATACAGCGCCATGGCGTACATGCCGTTGAGGCCGTGGACGAAATCGCCGCCCTTGGCGTGGAACAGCTCCAGCGCCGCTTCCATGTCGCCCTGCGTCTTGAAGGCATGGCCCCGCGCGCTCAACTCCGAACGCAGTTCACGGTAGTTGTAGACCTCGCCATTGCCCAGCAGCACCAATTCGCCGCCGCCCCGCACCAGCGGCTGATCGCCGGTGGCCAGATCGATGATGGCCAGCCGGGTGAAGCCCGCCTGGAAGCGGTGATCGTGGGAGACATGAATGCCGGTGCCGTCGGGACCGCGATGGCGCATGACGCGCAGCATGGCGGCGATGTCGGCCTCGGCCACGGGGGCGGATGCGGGCAGGAACAGTCCGGCGAGGCCGCACATGTCAATCGGCCTCCACGGTAATGGTGCCGGTCCAGGGCAGCGGCGCGGTGGCGGTGAATTCCAATCGGGTCGCCGGGCGTCCCACCCCATAGGCGCTCCATACGATGGTGTCGGAAACCGCGATCTCGGCCCCCGGCGCATGGATGGTGAAGCGCCGCCCGCCCGGTGCGCCGAGCCGAACCCCTCCGTCCAGCCGCTCCACCGTGCAAGTGGTGTGCAGGCGGCGGATCAGGACATGGACGCCCTTGCCCGCCACGCTATCGGCGATTTCCAGATTTCGCCCTGCGAAACGCCAAATCCGCGTCACCGCCCCAACGCCGCTTAGGCGGCGAAAGCCCTCGAAGCTCAGCGCGACGCCGTCATCCCGCTTTTCCAGCCGGGGCGGCTCGCCCGCCACCTTGCGGCGGAAGGCCGGTGCGTAATAGGGCTTGTTGGCGGGATAGGGATCAAGCCCGTCCACCGACAGGCCGTTATGGGCGCGGGCCGAAACCATCTCGTCGGCCTCGCCCGCCACCGCATAGCTGCCGCGTCCCAGATCGACGAAGACCGGCTCGCGCTCGAAATGCAGCTCGAAGCCGCCGCAATCCTGGTGGCCATGGCCGGGCATCTGGCTCCAGCCGTCGGGATCGGCATGCCACAATCCGGTCCAGTCGCCGAACCCGGCTTTCAGCCAGCCGTCGTCCGCCAGGGAGTCCGAGGGCGCGACGCTGTCCAGCACGGTGGCCAGCCGCACCCGGTCGTCGGGGGTCAGCAGTTCCATCCAGCCGGACCGGCGGTCGCCGCCCGGCATCAGGCAGAACAGGTGATCGGGCGGGCAATCGGGCGAGATGTCGCCCACCAGGGGAAAGCGCCCCGGCAGATCGAAATGGGGCAGGGCGGCGACCGCCCGGCGCAAGGATTTCTCGAAGGCTTCCGCCTCGGGGCGGCCATGGGCGCGGGCCCCCAGCCAGACGCTGGCCAGGGATCGGGTCAGCAGCAGATGGTAATGGGTCGATCCTTCCCGCAGCACGCCGGACAGGCGGAAGATACGGACCAGCTCGCCCAGCAGGACGCGGGCGCCGGTCTCGACGGTCCGGGGCAGGCCGAGGGCGAGGCCCAGCAGATAGAGGCCGCGGCCATTGTTGAACAGGTGGTTCGAGGTATGGTGCTCGCCGAAATATTCCAGCCGCGCCGCCATGGCCGGGGCATGGGCGGCCAGCACCGCCAGGGTGTCCTCGGCCGGGCCGGGCAGGCCGTGACGGTTGACGAAGGCCAGCAGGTTGATGGCCCGCTCGGCCGCCGTATAGGGATGCCAGGCCCAAGACGAATCGGGCGTGCCGAATCGGGCGCGCCACGCCGCCCACATGGACCCCACCCAGCGGGCGTCGTCCGAGGATTTCATCAGCGGCACCCAGGCGAAGCGGTGCAGCCCCAACTGGGTCTCGGGATCGTCATAGGCCCGCGCCACCGCCGCCGCCTCGCCCCCCGGCTCGATCTCGACATTCTGGCCGGGCAGCCGCAGGGTCAGGCGGCCCTTGGGCGCGCCCTGGGGCAGGGCCGAGAACACCACCGGCGGGATTTCCGCGTCCAGCCCGTTCCAATCCGGCCCCAGGCTGGGCGGCAGATGGGGGGTGAAGCGGGGCTCGCCCGGCGTCAGACGCAACAGGCGCAGCGCCAGCCAGCGGCGCAGCACCGGGTCGTCGGACAGTTGACGCAGCTTGCGGGTGATCGCATTGGACATGAAAAAGCTTGTAGCGGAGAGAAGGGCCGGACGCTATAGAGGAACGCACCATGCCCGCTCCCGCCAAGTCCGACATTCAGGCCTTCTGGAAGTCCCTGTACGACTCGCTCTACGAGGATGTGGACGCCGGGCTGACGCGGGCCGACCTTATGGCGGCGCTGGACGATCTGGAAGACATGTTCCGCTACCGCGAGCATCTGGCGGTGGTCGAGATGCCGCTGGCCGAGCTGGCGGGCAAGAAAGTCCTGGAAATCGGCCCCGGCGCCGGCGGCCATTCCGCCCTGTTCGCCAAGCATGGCGCGCGGATGACCTCGGTGGATCTCACCAATGCCCGGGCCAGGGCCACCGAGGCCAAGTTCCGCCTGATGGGGGCCGAAGGCTGCCATGCACTGCAAGGCGACGCCGAGAACCTGCCCTTCGCCGATGACAGTTTCGACATCGTCTATTCCAACGGAGTGCTGCACCACACCGCCGATACGGAAAAGGCCTTCGCCGAGGTTTACCGCGTGCTCAAGCCCGGCGGCAAGGCGGTGATCCTGCTGTACTGCAAAAGCTCGTGGCATTACTGGATCAACATGGTGCTGCCGGTGGGCATCCTTCAGGGCAAGCTGTTCAAGGACCGCAACTGGCTGGGCAAGGCCACCGAATGGGGCGGCAAGAACCGCCAGACCGTGGCCAATCCCTTCACCCGTTGCTACACCGCCGACGGCATCCGCCGCCTGTTCCAGGGCTTCGAGTCGCTGACCATGCGCAAGGGCGAGTTCTACTGGTATCTGGTGCCCAAGCTGGGCCGCCTTTATCGCAAATACCAGATCAAGCGCTACGGCACCCATCCCGGTGGCGTGCTGGTCTATGGCGAGCCCTGGCCCATCCAGTCGCCGCTGGAGCTTGCCTTGGGCAAGATCATGGGCTTCGCCTGGCATATCTCGGCCCGCAAGCCGACCCGTTAGACTGGAACCCGCTGGGGAAATGGGGTAAGGCTGGCGGACGCCCGCCCGCCACCGGAGAGTCATCCCCCGCATGTGTGGTATCGCCGCCATCTTCGCCCATGGACCCGACGCGCACTTGGTCGATCCCATGGAGATGCTCCGCATCCGCGACGCCATGACCAAGCGGGGGCCGGACGGCAGCGGCGCCTGGATGGGCGATTACGGCCGCGTCGTGCTGGGGCATCGGCGCCTGTCCATCATCGACCTGACCGATCTGGGCACCCAGCCCATGGCCAGCGCCGAGGGCGATGCCGTCATCGTCTTCAACGGCGAGATCTATAATTACCGGTTCTTGAAGAAGCGTCTGGAAGCCCAGGGCGTCAAGTTCCGCTCCGGCTCGGACACCGAGGTGATCCTGGAGATGTATCGCCGCGAGGGCGCCGCCATGCTGGGCAGCTTGCGCGGCATGTTCTCGCTGGTGATCTGGGACGAGCGGCGCAAGGGCATCCTGGCGGCGCGCGACGGGCTGGGCATCAAGCCGCTTTACGTCGCCGACGACGGCAAGACGGTGCGGCTGGCCTCCCAGGTCAAGGCGCTGCTGGCGGGCGGCAAGGTGGACACGAGGCCCGATCCCGCCGGTCATGCCGGGTTCTTCCTGTGGGGCCATGTGCCCGAGCCCCATACCCTGTACAAAGCCATCCGCGCCGTGAAGCCCGGCACCTGGGAATGGTGGGACAAGCAAGGCGGCCGCGAGACCGGCGTGTTCTTCGATCTGGGGGCCGAGCTGCGGCGGCCCCAGCCGGTGGCGGGCGTCGATCTCAAGGCGGCGCTGGAAGATTCCGTCGCCCATCACCTGATCGCCGACGTGCCGGTGGGCGTCTTCCTGTCGGCCGGACTGGACTCGACCACGCTCGCGGCCATGGCGGCCCGCCAGGCGCCGGGCCAGCTGCTGTCGGTCACCCTGGGCTTTTCCGAGTTCCAGGGCGACGAGCGCGATGAAGTGCCGCTGGCCGAACTGGCGGCCCATCACTTCGGCACCGACCACACCACCGTGCGCATTCCCGGCTCGGACTTCGCGGCCCAGCGCGACCGGATCCTGGCCGACATGGACCAGCCCTCCATCGACGGCGTCAATGTGTGGTTCGTGGCGCGCGCCGCCGCCGCCTGCGGCCTCAAGGTGGCGCTGTCGGGATTGGGCGGCGACGAGCTGTTCGCCGGTTACGACAATTTCCGCGCCATCCCCAAGATGGTGTCCATGTTGAGCCCCTTCGGCGCCGTGCCGTCGCTGGGGCGCGGCCTGCGCAGGGTCGCCTCCAATTTCGAGCGCCTGCTGGGCAAGCCCAAATTGGCAGGCGTGCTGGAATACGGAACCTCGCTGTCCGACGCCTATCTGCTGCGGCGCGGATTGTTCATGCCGTGGGAGCTGGATCAGGTGATGGATGCCCAGATGGCCCGCGCCGGTCTGGAAACCCTGGCGCCTCGTCTGCGGCTGGCCGAGGCGGCCGAGGGCATGGCCGACGACCATTTGGCCATCTCGGCGCTGGAAATGCAGTTCTACATGCGCAATCAGCTGCTGCGCGACGCCGATTGGGCGGGCATGGCCCATTCCCTGGAAATCCGGGTGCCGCTGGTCGATACCGCCCTGCTGCGCGGGGTCATGGCGCTGCACGCCGCCGACAAGGCGCCCACCAAGCGCGACATGGCCTTGTGCGCCAGTCCTTCCCTGCCCGAATCCATTCTCAACCGGCCCAAGACCGGCTTTTCCGTGCCGGTGGCGCAATGGTTGGGCGAGACCTCGCTGCGCGGCTGGGCCAAGCGGGTGCACGCGGCTCAGATGGGGTCGTCATGAGCCTGCGCGAGACCCTGGCGGGACCGGCGGGAGCGGCATGGCGGCTGGTGGGACCGCTGTTGCCCCGGCCGCCGGGGGCGTTTCGCATCCTGATGTTCCACGACGTGCCGGATTCCCAGCGCGCGGCGCTGCGGCGGCTGGTGGAACGGCTGGTCGCCGAGAACCGCCTGATCGGCCCGGCGGAAGCGGCCAGCCGGTTGCGCCACGGCGGCGCAAGCCCCGGTTTGCCGCCGGTACTGCTGAGCTTCGACGACGGTTTCGCCTCCAATCTGGAGGTGGCCGAGACCATCCTGGCGCCGCTGGGGGCGCATGCCCTGTTCTTCGTCTGCCCCGGCCTGATGGACCTATCGAAGGACGAGCAGGCGGCGGCGGTGTCGGCCAATGTGCTGCGCGGCCTCAAACCCGCCCCCGAGCCGCTGATGGATTGGACGGCGGTGGAGCGGCTGGTGACTCTGGGCCACACCATCGGCAACCATACCAGCGACCATCTCCGGCTGACCGAACTGAGCGCCGACGCCAAGGCCGAGCAGATCGAGAAAGCCGCCGAGGCGCTTCGTTCGCGGCTGGGTGAAACGCCGGACTGGTTCGCCTACACCTTCGGCGATGTGGACAGCATCGACGCCGAGTCCCTGCATCTGATCGGCCGCCATCACCGCTATTGCCGCTCCGGGGTGCGGGGCGTCAACGGCAAGGGCACCGCCCCCCTGGCCTTGCGCGGCGATCATGTGGATCTGGCGGCCACTCCGACGTGGCGGATGCTGGCGGTGGACGGCGCCCTGGCCCTGGCCTATGGCGAGCAGCGTCAGCACCTGGATCGGATGGTTCAGGCGTAATCGCGATGGCCGAAAATGGCCGAGCCCACCCGCACATGGGTGGCGCCCGCCCGGATGGCGGCGGGATAGTCGCCGCTCATGCCCATGCTGAGAACCGACAGCCCGTTGCGCGCCGCCATCTCGGCCAGCAGGCGGAAATGCGGGGCCGGGTCGGCTTCGGCGGGCGGGATGCACATCAGTCCCTCGATCTCCAGATGGTACTGGTCGCGGCAGACGGTGATCAGGGAATCCACATGGTCGGGATCGCAACCGGCCTTCTGGTCCTCGCGGCCGGTATTGACCTGGATCAGCAGGCGCGGCTTGCGGCCGATTCGGGCCATCTCGTCGGCCACGGCGCGGGCCAGCTTGGGGCGGTCGATGCTCTCGATGACGTCGAACAGCGCCACCGCTTCGCGCACCTTATTGGTCTGCAGCGGCCCGATCAGGTGCAGCTCCAGTTGGGGGAAGCGCGCTTTCAGGTCGGGGAACTTGGCCTTGGCCTCCTGGACCCGGTTCTCGCCGAACACAAGCTGACCGGCCAAGACCGCCTCTTCCACCGCCTCGGCGGGATGGGTCTTGCTGACGGCGACCAAGGCGACCGAATCGGGATCGCGCCCGGCGGCGCGGGCGGCCTCATTGATGCGGTCTTGCACGGCGGCAAGGGCGGCGGCGATCATGTGGGCTGGTATTCCGGCACCAGGCGCCGGAGGATGGCCACGGCGGGCTCGATCCGATGGGCGCGGCAGGCCTGCGACAGATCATCGAGCGCCAGGCCCAGCTCCTCGGCATCGACGGCACGCGGCGTCGCCACCAGGATGCCGGGTTGGCTGGTGGGAACCGGCGGCTCGGCGCCGTGGAAGATTTCCTCGAACAGCTTCTCGCCGGGGCGCAGGCCGGTATAGGTGATCTGGATGTCCTTGTCGGGGCGCAGACCGGCGAGGCGGATCATCTGACGCGCCAGATGGACGATGCGCACCGGCTCGCCCATGTCGAGCACGAAGATCTTGCCGCGATAATCAGGGTGACCGGCGCCGAAGGCGGAGGCCTGCAGCACCAGTTCCACCGCTTCCCTGACCGTCATGAAATAGCGGGTCATGTCGGGATGGGTCACGGTGATGGGGCCACCGGCCTCCAACTGCTTCTGGAACAGCGGCACCACCGAGCCGGTGGAGCCCAGCACGTTGCCGAAGCGCACGGTGACGAAGCGGGTGCCATCGGGCTGGGCCAGATCCAGCGCCTGGGCGTACATTTCCGCCACCCGCTTGGACGCCCCCATCACATTGGTGGGGTTGACCGCCTTGTCGGTGGAAATCTGCACCATCAGCCCGACCTTGGCCTGGATGCAGGCATCCACCACGATCCGCGTGCCCACCGCATTGGTCAGCAGCCCCTCGTCGGGATTGTATTCCACCATGGGAACATGTTTCAGGGCGGCGGCGTGGAACACGAGGTCCGGCCGGTGCTCGGCCATGACCTGGCCCACCCGTTCGGCGTCGCGCACATCGCCCAGGACCGGTACATGCTCCACCGGCACATGCTCGATCTGGGCACCGCCTTGCGACAGTTCCTGGTCGATGGCGTAGAGATTGAACTCGCAGGCCTCGAACAGGACCAGGCGCGACGGCCCGAAATCCCTGATCTGGCGCACCAGTTCGGAACCGATGCTGCCGCCCGCCCCGGTGACCATGACGCGGCGGCCCCGGATCAGGCGTTCCATGCCGCCGCGATCCAGCGCCAACTGCGGACGACCCAGCAGGTCTTCCACCGCGATGGAGCGCAGCGAGAGGCGTTCCTCCACCCCGTCCTTGAGATCGGTCAGGCGGGGAATGCGGGCCAAGCCCAGACCCAGCCGGTCGGCGGCGTCCAACAGTTCGCGCACCACCGCGCCGTCGAGGCGGTGGTCGGTGATGATCAGCCGTTGCGGCGCCTGGCCGCGCCGGGTCAGCGCGGCGATGACCTCGTCCAACTGATCGATACCGCCCAGCACGTCGACGCCATGGATATTGCGCCCCACCCGGCCGCCGCGCTCGCTGACCAGCCCGACGGCGCGGTATTCCGCCTGATCGGAGCGGGTGGCGCGGATGAACAGTTCCGCTTCGTCGCCGGCGCCCACCAACAGCACCGGGATCGCGCCGCCGCGCGCGGCCCGCACCGATTGGACCTTGTCCTTGAAGGTGCGGTAGAGAAAACGCGGCCCGCCCAGCAGGGTCAGCAGCACGAACCAATTGATGATCAGGACCGAGCGCGGCAGGCTTTGCAGCCGCGTCATCAGGAACAGCACCGCCATGAAGATCAGCACCGTCAGGGTGGCGGCGCGCACCAAGGCCGTCATGTCGCTGACCGAGGCATAGCGCCAGACGCCGCGATACAGGCGCTGGGACAGGAAGACCGGCACGGCGACGGCGGTGAACAGCCCGGCGCCCAACAACAGGTCGCCATTGCCCCAATAGCGGCCCATCTCGTCGCCCAGGCGCAGATACAGCGCCAGCACGAACGACAGCGCCGCCATCACCACGTCATGGCCGAACGCGATATGAGCCCGCGAGAACCCGTCCTTCATCAAATCACCAAGCTACTGAACCCCAGGTCCGAACTTACCCCGTTCCCCGACCGGGGCAAATGCCATTTCGGTCGCCGCCACGCCCACCCCGGCACTGGGGCAGGCTGATCCCCTGTTCCAGCAGCCGGGCCCAGGACGGCATCACCAAGGCCTCCAAAGCCGGGAGAAGACGATCGGCTGCGGACAAGCGGTGCATGAACGGCGGAATCTCCGTGAAAAGGCGCCTTGGCCCAAAAAGCGCCGGGACGCTACCACAGGCCCTGGCGACGGGCCAGAATCAAACACCCGGCGGGCGGTTTCCGCCTTGCCCCGACACCCGCAGGTCCGGATAATGAAAGGTCCAGCCTTGAAGTATCGCCCGGACCGACTTTATATTGGCTATGATTCGCAACAAGTCCCTGCCGGATTGCCCTCTTGATGAATGAAAATCCCATGACATCCGCCGCAGCCGCCCCCCGGTCGTGCAAGATGACCTTCGTGTCCGTGGAATCGGGCATCACCGCCCTGGGGTTTCGTCGCGTGGCGGCGGTGGCGCGCGGCCTGGACGCCGCCACCGACATCCTGTTCATCGCCACCGACAATCTTTATTCGCTGGTCAGCCATATCTTTCCGTCCAAGCGGATCAGCTTCGGCGATCTGGATGCCGAGGTGGTGGGCAAGCGTCTCGCCCGATCGGACCTGATCTGCTTTTCCTCCATGACGGCGTCGTCGAAGCAAGTGGAAGCCATCATCGCCAGCATCCGCCGCCACAATCCCAAGGCCTTCGTGCTATTCGGCGGCGTGCATCCCATCATCTATCCCGAAGAGGCCATGGCGGTGGCCGACGCCATCTGCGTCGCCGAGGGCGAAAAGCCGTTCGAGATGTTTTATCGCGCCTTCACGGCGGGCGAGGATTACACTGCGGTGCCCGGCATGTGGTTCAAGACGGCCGACGGCATCCGCAAGACTCCGGCGCTTCCGCTCAACAGCCAGGCCGATCTGAATTCGTTTCCCCATATCTTCTACGGGCTGGATTGCGAAATCTACGACCTGAAGGAGCACGATTTTCGGCCGTTCGACAAATTCGACTATACCCAGTTCATGGGACTGACCTATCGCACGGTGTGGTCCATCGGCTGTCCGTTCTCGTGCACCTTCTGCGCCAACGACGCCTTCATCGCCCTGGACAAGAAATACACCAAGCTGCGGTTCCCCTCGGTCGATTACCTGCTCGACGAGATCGAGGAGGGCATCGCGGCGCATCCCTATATTTCCACCGTCGCCTTCTACGACGACAACCTCATCGCCCTGCCGGTGGACGTGATCCGCGAATTCGCCCAGAAGTACAAGCAGCGCATTGGCCTGCCCTTCGTGGTGTTCGGAGTCCATCCCAACATCATCACCCACGAGAAGTTCGAGATGCTGGCCGAGGCGGGCATGAACCGCGCCCGCATGGGCATGCAGAGCGGCAACGAGAAGATGCTGACCTTCTATCAGCGCAACACCAAGGTGGAGCGCATCCGCTCCTCGGTGTCCATTCTCGCCGCCGCCGCCCGCAAATACGACATGATCCCGCCCGCCTACGACATCATCGCCGACAATCCTCTGGAAACCCGCAGCGACATCGTCGAGACCCTGCGCTTCCTCTACGAGCTGGACCGGCCCTTCACCCTGACCATCTTCTCGCTTCGGGTCTTCCCCAAGACCAAGCTGTGGGAATATTTCGCCGTCCATCCGGAAATGGGCGACCCGCGCAAGATCAACTCGTCCTATCTGGACACCCGCAAGACCATGGGCAACGTCCTGCATTACGTGCTGGGCACGGTCAAGCCGCCCAAATGGATCTTCGACCGGCTACTGGGCTTCGTGCGCGGCTATGACGAGGAGCAGCCGGATTACCCGGTGCTGCATTTCCTGGCCAAGAACATCTATCTGACCAAGCGCGCCATCGACCACCTGACCCGGCTGGACTTCACCGTCATCGTCGGCGGCTGGACCTATTACATGTGGAAGCTCGGACTGGTGAGCGGCCCCAAGCGGGGCACCATTCCGCCAACCCCGCCCGCTCCGACTCCCCTGGCTCAGCCGGGGGAATAGCGCGCCAGATAGTCGGAATAGGCGGCCGCCAATCCATCCGCCAAGCTGGTCGATGCCCGCCAGCCGAGCGCGTGGACCTTGGCGGAATCCAGGAATTTGCGCGGCATGCCGTCGGGCTTGGTGGTGTCGAACGCGAAATTGCCGGTCCAGCCCACTGCCTTGGCGATGGCTTCGGCCAATTGGCGGATGGAGTATTCCAGCCCGCTGCCCAGGTTGAGCATCTCCTCGCCGGAATAGCTCTTCATCAGGAACACCACCCCGTCGGCCATGTCCTCGGTATAGAGGAATTCACGAAGCGGCGTGCCGGTGCCCCACAGGGTGACCGCCTCCAGCCCCTGGCGCTTGGCGTCGTGGATGCGCATGGTCAGCGCGGCGGCCACATGGCTTTGGGTCGGGTCGTAATGGTCGCCCAGGCCGAACAGGCTGGCGGGCAGCACCGAGATGAAGTCGCAGCCGTATTGGCGGCGATAGGCCTGGCACATCTTGACGCCTGCGATCTTGGCGACGGCGTACCACTCGTTGGTGGGCTCCAGGGGCCCGGTCAGCAGCAGCTCCTCGCCCAGCGGCTGGGCGGCCGCGCGCGGATAGATGCAGTTGGAGCCCAGGAACAGCAGCTTGGCGACGCCCGCCTTCCAGGCGCCATGGATGACATTGGCCTCGATGACCATGTTGTCGTAGAGGAACTCGGCCGGGCGGGTGCTGTTGGCGATGATGCCGCCCACCGTGGCGGCGCACAGGAACACCGCGTCGGGCCTGTTGGCGGCCAGCCAATCCTCGACCTCGGACTGGCGGCGCAGGTCCAAGTCCTCGCGCCCCACGGTCAGGACCGCGCAGCCTTCTTGTTCTAGGCGACGGATAATGGCCGAGCCCGCCATGCCGCGATGGCCCGCCACCCAGACCCGCTTGCCCCTAAGGTCGAATGTCATGACTGATCTCCTCACCGGGCGTGATCGTGGGCCGGACCGTCCGCAAGCTCAAGACCAAAGCTGGCGATTGCGGCATGGATTATGTATAGTGACACTGTATATATGTATATGAGGCGAAGATGTCCATCCAGATCGCCAACCCCCAGGTCGTCGCTAAGATCAATCGCCTTGCCCGCGCAACCAGCCTAGGCAAGACCGCCGTGGTGGAAGCGGCGGTGGACCGCATGCTGGCGGAGCTGGCGGATAGGGCAGAGCCTGCGCCATGGGGCGGGATCGAGGCGATCGTCGCCCAGATGCATCAGCTCGCGCCACGTCACGACGCGTTCGACGCGGTTGAATACGACCATATGGGATTGCCGAAGTGATTGCCGTCGATACCTCGGCCCTGATCGCCATCCTGCTCAACGAGCCGGACTGCCGCCGCTATCTGGACCGTCTGCAGCGGGCGGAACGGGCGTTGATCAGCACCGTATCGGCGGTGGAGGCGCGTATGGTCGGATTTGGCCGTTTCGGTCCCCGCGCCGTGGTCCTCCTGGACGATCTCATGCGCATGCCGGGCTTCGAGGTGGTTGCCCCCGGCCCGGCGGAGATGGACGCCGCCTTCAACGCCTTCGTTCTCTACGGAAAGGGAAGCGGCCATCCGGCCGGGCTCAACTTCGGCGATGTCTTCGCTTATGCCCTGGCCAAGACCAGGAATCTTCCGCTGTTGTTCAAGGGTGACGACTTTTCAAGAACGGATCTCACCGCGGCTCTTTAAGTGCCGCCCCTTCCGCCACCAGCAGCTTTTCGATGATGCGCACCGCCGCGGGCAGGTCGTCCACCACATAGTCGGCGGTGCTGCCCTCCACATGCTTGGGGCCATGGCCGGTGCGCACCAGGAAGGTGGTGGCGCCGACGCTCCGGCCCAGTTCCACGTCCACCGTCTTGTCGCCGATCATGAAGGAGCGGGCGGGGTCGAAGCGATGTTCCGCCACCGCCTGCATCACCATACCGGGCAGCGGCTTACGGCAGTCGCAGTCGTCTTCCGGCGCATGAGGGCAGATATAGATGCCGTCGATGGCGGCGCCCTCGGCTTCCAGGATGGCGTAGAGGCGGGTGTGGATCTCCTCGAGCCGGGCCATGTCGAAATAGCCGCGCGCCACGCCGGACTGATTGGTCACCACCGCCACGCCGAGGCCCAGGCGGTTCAGCCGCCGGATGGCCGCCCCGACGCCGGGATACAGTTCCAGCTGGTCGGGGTCGGACAGGTAGTTCACTTCCACATTGATGGTGCCGTCGCGGTCGATCAGCACGAAACGCCGTTCCGTCATGTCAGATCCTTTGCAGTCGCGCCGCGAAGAATGCATCCATGCCGCCCTTGTCCGCAAGGTGGCAGGGCAAGGTGCGCAAATCGCCGAGGGGCGTTATGAGCTCGCCCAGACCGCCCAGCTCCCCGGCCGCGATGGGAATGCGGATCAGGGGCGCGCCCGAGGCCAGCAGGCGCTCCACCTGTTCGACGCCCTCTTCCGGTTCCAGCGAACAGACGCAATAGACCAGCAGCCCGCCCGGCTTCAACATGGCCACCGCCGCCTTCAGCAGCCGCTCCTGCACCATGGCCAGCTTGGTGACCTCGGCGGGGTTCTTGTGCAGGGCGACGTCGGGGTGGCGGCGCAAGGTGCCGGTGGCCGAGCACGGCGCGTCCAGCAGGATGGCGTCGAACGGTTCCGGCGGCGTCCACGCCCCGGCATCCGCCTCGACGACCGTCGCGGCAAGGCCCAGCCGCTTCAAATTGGCGGTGAAACGCACCAGCCGCTTAGCCGAGCGGTCCACCGCCGTCACCCTGGCCCCCGCCGTCACCAGTTGCAGCGCCTTGCCGCCGGGGGCGGCGCACAGATCGGCGACCGACTTGCCCGCCACGTCGCCCAGCAATCGGGCGGGCAGGGCGGCGGCGGCGTCCTGGACCCACCAGCCGCCGTCGTCGAAGCCCGACATGCCCGCCACCGCGCCGCCACCGGCGCGGCGCAGGCTGCCGGTGGACAGCAACTCCGCCTCCAGCCGCCCGGCCCAGCCAGCCGGATCATGGGCGACGGTGATGTCCATGGGCGCTTCCACCAGATGGGCGGCGGCCATGGCCCGCGTCGTCTCCTCGCCATAGGTCCGCGTCCACGACCGCCACAGCCAGTCGGGCGTGTTGAGCAGGGCGGCGTCCTGGGACGCCACCATGGCTTTGCCGTCGCGGTCCAGGCGGCGCAGCACCGCGTTGACCAGCTTGGCGAATCCGGCCAGTTGGGTGTTCTTGACCAGATCGACACTGGTGGAGATGGCGGCGTGCGGCGCCACGTCGAGAAACAGCAACTGGGCAATGCCGAGCCGGAGCGCGTGCTGAACCGGGGCCGACTTGGCAGCCAGCGGCTTTTCCACGCAAGCGGCGATCAGGGCGTCGATCTGGCCCAGCCTGCGCAAGGTGGTGGCCAGCAGCAGGCGGACGAAGCCGCGATCGCGCTCGTCCAGCTTGCCCAGCCGGGAATCCTCCAGCACCTCGTCCAGCAGGCGGTCCTGGTCCAGCACGGCCGACAGCAGGTCGAGGGCCAAGGCACGCGGAGAGCTATGGGCTTTTTTCAAGTCATTTTCCTTCGTCCAGGGGACAGCCCCGGGTCTTGAGAGCCAGGACGACGACGCTCGACCTTCCCGTCCCGGTGGACAGGGTGCGCGATGCGGGCGGCGCCGGACCCTGCAATTCCTCCACCACCCCGGCGCAGCCCAGGGCCAGCAGGCGGCCCATCATGGGTGGCAGGCCGTCGCCACCCGCCTGGGTGGCCAGGGCGGCGAGACTATCGGGCAGCATGGCGTGGCTGATGCCGTTGCGGCGAAGCTGCCGCCAGAACGGCGCCGGTTCGGTGTTGTCCTCGCGGACTTCCACCTCCGCCTGCTGATTGGGGGTGACGAACAGGGCGGGGGGATCGAGCAGATACAGCCATTGGCGCTGATTGGTGATGATCTTGTCCGACGGCCCCAGATGGGCGTTGGCCCAGGTGACCCCATAGGCCCAGCCCACATTGCGCTCGACGAAGGCGGTGCGGCTTTCATGGGCGGTCAGGCGATGGACGAAATTCCTGGCGAAGACCGCTTGGCCCCCCACCTGGATCAGGATCACCGCCGCCAGCCCCGCCGCCAGCGGCAGCCTCGGCGTGCCGCGCAACGATGCCGCCAGCAGACCGATGACGACCATGGGCATGAAGGGCAGGTAGTGGCGCACCCGCTGCGACGCCCCGAACACCGACCACAGGGCATAGAATCCCAGGCCGATCAGGGCCGCCACCAGCCATGACCGCACCACCGGATGGGTCCGATGCCGCCAGGCGCCCAAGACGGCGAACGGCGCCAGCAGCATGGCCAGCGGCCCCAACCCGGTCCGCCCGGCATCGAGGGAATCCGGCGGCGCGAAGGTCACCCGCCAGGGATAGCTCAGAATATCGGCCAAACCGCGCGGCAAGGGGGATTCCATATGGGCGCCCCAGACCTTGAACAAAGCGTGCTGGGCGGCGTTCCATGGGGTCGCCGGGTGATAAGGGACCAGCCCGAACAGCATGGGAAACACCGGATCGCCGGTATTGGCCCAGTTCCAGCCATACCATTGCAAACCCGCCACCAGCGCCGCCGCCGAGAACGCCGCCGCCTTGGCCAGTCCACCCCGCTGGGCCAGCACCGCCACCCCGCACAGCAGGGTGACCAGCAGGCCGGGATATTTCGACGCCATGCAGAATCCGGCGGCAAGTCCCGCCAACGCCGCCCAGGCCAAACCGGGCCGACGGCGCGATTCCATCACCGCCACCAAAGCCATGGTGGTGAAGGCGGCCATGCGGGTCTCCACCTGCCCGGAGCCGCCGCCATAGAGCACGGCGGGCAGGCTGGCCACCGCCACGGCGGCGGCCAAGGCCCAGTCCCGCGACAGGTGGCGCCGCCCGACGGCATAGGTCAGGAAGACCGCCGCCCAGCCCGACAGCCCGGCCCACAGGGTCATGGCCTGCTCGCCGCCCAGGCCCAGCGCCAGCATATGACTCATCTGCTGCAACAGCGGAATCGCCCCATCGGCGGCGCGCGGCACGAAGATCAGATGACCCCGGCGCAGAATCTCGCGGGGGATGGCGAAATGATAGGCCAGGGAATCGGCGTCGGTGGGCGGTGCCAGACCTTCCGCCAGATCGCCCAGGGCGATGAAGGCCGCCGCAGCCAGCAACGCCCAGGTCCACGGCGTCAAGGGTTCATGATCGCGGCCGATGGGTCGCAGCAGCCACAGGCCGGGCAGACCGGCGACCAGGACCGCCGCGATGGCCATGGCATCCACCCGAGCGGCCAGGGCGAGGAAAAAGCCCAGCCAGCCGAGAATGCCCATACCGAGTCCGAACGACCATGCGGCGCGTTCGCGCCACGGCAGCTCGCCCGCCACGCCGCAGGCCCGCAGCGCCAGGGCGCCCCAGCCCAAAGCTGCAAGCGCCATCAGCAGGGCGGTAAGCACGGTCATCTCACCTCCCACCCGTCATTCCCGCGAAAGCGGGAATCCATGGATCGGCGGCGCATGCCCTGGCGCTTGGCGTTCTCGCTGACCGTGGCATGGACCCCCGCTTTCGCGGGGGTGACGGCAATGGAACGGAGTGCGCTCATTGGAACACGCCGCTCACGGTCGGCAGCAGACCGCGAAACTGGGCCAGATACAGCGCCAGAACCAGCACCACCCAGACCCAGGCCGCCATCAGCCGCATGTCAATCCAGCAGGTTGTAGCGGATGATGCAGTAAAGAGCGCGCACGCCGTCGCGCCAGCCGATCTTCTTGCCTTCCTCGTAGGTCCGGCCGGAATAGCTGATTCCCACTTCATAGATGCGGGGACGCGGCCGCATGCGGGCCACCTTGGCGGTGATCTCGGGCTCGAAACCGAAGCGGTTTTCGATGATGGTCACGCTCTGGATGATCTCACGCTTGAAGGCCTTGTAGCAGGTCTCCATGTCGGTGAGGTTCAGGTCGGTGAACATGTTGGAGGTCAGGGTCAGCACCCGGTTGCCGATGGAATGCCAGAAATACAGCACCCGGCTTTCGTCGCCGCCCTTGAAGCGCGAGCCGAACACCACATCGGCGCGGCCGTCCAGAAATGGCTTCAACAGCTTGGGATAATCGGACGGGCTGTATTCCAGGTCGGCATCCTGGACCAGCACGATATCGCCGGTGGCATGCTGGAAGCCGGTGCGTAGCGCGGCGCCCTTGCCCTGGTTGATGCCGTGTTCCACCGTCTTGATCTGGGGATGCTTGGCGGCCAGCGCCTTCATCACCTCGACCGACTTGTCGCGCGAGCCGTCGTCGACGATGACCATTTCCAAATCGAGGCCGCAGCGGTCGGCGGCGATCACCCGGTCGACGATGGCCTCCAGCGTCTTTTCCTCGTTGTAGCAGGGAATGACGATGGTCAGCTTGGTAAGGGACATCGGCTCGCTCCTGGGGATTAGTGCCGGAAGTGACGCATGCCGGTGAACACCATGGCAAGGCCCTTTTCATCCGCCGCCGCGATGACCTCGGCGTCGCGCATGGAGCCGCCCGGCTGGATCACCGCCGTGGCGCCCGCCGCCGCCGCCGCCAGCAGACCATCGGCGAAGGGGAAGAAGGCGTCGGACGCCACCACCGAACCGATGGTCTCCGGCTGGGCCAGACCGGCGGCCGTGGCCGCTTCCTGGGACTTCCAGGCGGCGATGCGCGATGAATCCACCCGGCTCATCTGACCGGCGCCGATGCCGACGGTGGTGCCGTTCTTCACATAGATGATGGCGTTGGACTTGACGTGCTTGCAGACGCGGAAGGCGAACAGCAGATCCTTCAGCTCCTGCTCCGACGGCGCCCGCTTGGTCACCACCTTCAGCTCGGCCAAGCTGACCCGGCCGTTGTCCTTGGTCTGGAACAGATAGCCGCCCGCGACGGGGCGCAGCGTCATGCCCGCTTCATTGGGGTCCGGCATGCCGCCGGTCACCAGCAGGCGCAGATTCTTCTTGGCGGCGAAGGCGGCCACGGCGGCGTCATCGGCTTCCGGCGCGATCACCACTTCGGTGAACAGCTTGGCGATCTCTTCCGCCGTGGCGCCGTCCAGGCGGCGGTTGATGGCGACGATGCCGCCGAAGGCCGAGACCGGATCGGTGGCCAGCGCCGCCTTGTAGGCCGAGACGATGTCGGCGCCGGTGGCGACGCCGCAGGGATTGGCGTGCTTGATGATGGCGACGGCGGGCGCCTCGAACTCGGCCACCAGTTCATAGGCGGCGTCGGTGTCGTTGAGATTGTTGTAGGACAGTTCCTTGCCCTGGAGCTGCTTTGCCGTGGCGACGCCGGGGCGATGATGGCCGGTGACATAGAAGGCGGCGGCCTGATGGGGGTTCTCGCCGTAGCGGAGCGACTGCTTCAATTCGCCCGCCACCACCACGCGACGGGGGAAGGTGTCGCCCAATTCCTTGGCGAACCACTGGCTGATGGCGGCGTCATAGGCGCCGGTCCGGGCATAGGCGGTGGCCGCCAGCGTCTTGCGCAAGCCGAGGGTGGTCGAGCCTTTGTTCGCTTCCATCTCGGCCTTGACCACGGCGTAGTCCTCCACGTCCACCACCACGGTGACGGCGGCGTGGTTCTTGGAGGCGGCGCGGATCATGGCGGGGCCGCCGATATCGATGTTCTCGACGCATTCGTCATATTCGGCGCCCTTGGCCACCGTGGCCTCGAAGGGATAGAGGTTGACCACCAGCAGGTCGATGGGGGCGATGGCATGCGCCTTCATGGCCGCCTCGTGCTCGGCATTGCCGCGAATGCCCAGCAGGCCGCCATGCACCTTGGGGTGCAGGGTCTTGACGCGGCCGTCCAGCATCTCGGGGAAGCCGGTGTGATCGGCCACTTCCACCACCTTGATCCCGGCGTCGCGGATGGCCTTGGCCGAGCCGCCGGTGGACAGGATCTCGACGCCCTGGGCTTCCAGGAAGCGGGCGAAATCGATCAGGCCGGTCTTGTCGGAGACCGAGATCAGGGCGCGGCGGACGGGCATCAGGTCGGACATGGGCAAAAAGTCTCCGGCACGAACGGGATTTGTGGGGGGATATAGCACAGGCCGCGCCCGAGGGCAGGCGGGAAATTTCGCTAGAGCTCATCGGCCGTGACGGCTATATACAACCCCTTGCTCCAACAGGTTTCCCGGTCATGACGAAGCGGTCCAGAACGGTTGTCTGCGTGGTCGGCGCCCGACCCAATTACATGAAGGCGGCGCCCATCGTCGCCGCCTTGAGGGACTCTGCGGCCTTGACGCCCATGCTGGTCCATACCGGCCAGCACTACGACCCCGACATGAACGAGAAATTCTTCGCCGAGCTGGGCATGCCAGCGCCTCAATCCAATCTGGGAGTCGGATCGGGCAGCCACGCGGTGCAGACCGCCGAGGTGATGATCCGCTTCGAGCCGGTGCTCGATGCCGCCCAGGATCCCATCCTCCTGGTGGTGGGCGACGTCAATTCCACCATCGCCTGCGCCCTGGTC
This sequence comes from Paramagnetospirillum kuznetsovii, assembly GCF_003284725.1. GTDB lineage: Bacteria > Pseudomonadota > Alphaproteobacteria > Rhodospirillales > Magnetospirillaceae > Phaeospirillum > Phaeospirillum kuznetsovii. Next base: position 118,951 of record NZ_PGTO01000001.1, read on the forward strand.
GCCGCCAAGAAGGGCATTCCGGTGATCCATGTGGAAGCCGGTCTGCGCTCACGCGATCGCGCCATGCCGGAAGAGATCAACCGGGTGCTGACCGACCAGATTTCCGACCTGCTGTTCACCACCGAACGTTCCGCCGCCGCCAATCTGACCGCCGAGGGCATCGACGCGGCGCGCATCCATTTCGTCGGCAATGTGATGATCGACACCCTTGTCGCCAACCTGCCCCGCGCCATCAGCCCCGCCGAAACCCTGGCCGCCGCCGGATTGCCGGTGGTGGATCGTTTCGCTGTCTCCACCTTGCACCGCCCCTCCAATGTGGACGATCCCTCGGTGCTGGGCTGCCTGCTGGATTGCCTTTCGGAGATCGGCCGCGATCTGCCGGTGATTTTGCCGCTGCATCCGCGCACCCGGGCGCGCATCGAGTCCTGCGGATTGTCGGCCAAGCTGGACGGCAAGACCATCCTGCCGCTGGGGCCGCAGGGGTATCTGGCCATGCTGGGGCTGATGAAGAATGCGACGCTGGTTCTGACCGATTCCGGCGGCATCCAGGAAGAGACCACGGCGCTGGGCATCCCCTGCCTGACGCTGCGCGACAACACCGAGCGCCCCGCCACGGTGGCATTCGGCACCAATACCCTGGTGGGCCGCGATCCCGCCCGTATCCTGGCCTGCGCCCGCGAGGCCCTGGCCGGAGGCGGCAAGGCCGGACGCATCCCGGAATTCTGGGACGGCCATGCCGCCCGGCGCATCGTTTCGGTTCTGGAAACCGCTTTTACCTAAGGACCAGTCCAATGTCGTTCCCGGAAAAGCCCCATTCCAGCATCGCCGCCTTCTACGAGGCCTATACCGGACAGGTGACCCAGGCGCTGGCCTCGGTGCCGAAAAGCGCGTTGGCCGCCGCCGAGATCGTGCTGAGCCGCGCCCTGGAGGCCGACGCCCATGTCTATGCCTGCGGCAACGGCGGGTCGGCGGCCATTTCCAACCATCTGGTCTGCGACCACGCCAAGGGCATCCAGACCGACACCGCTTTGCGCCCCCGCGTCCACTCGCTGTCGTCGACCATGGAGATGCTGACCGCCATCGCCAACGACCTGGACTATGCCGAGGTCTTCGCCTACCAGCTGAAGACCTTCGGGCGCCCCGGCGACGTGCTGATCACCATCAGCTCGTCGGGCGATTCGGAAAACGTGGTGCGCGCCGTCCAATGGGCCAAGGACAACGGCATGGCCACCATCGCGCTGACCGGCTTTACCGGCGGGCGCACCGCCAAGCTGGCCGACGTCAATCTGCATGTGAGCGCCGACAATTACGGCATCATCGAGGATGTCCACCAGTCGCTGATGCATGTCCTGGCCCAGTTCATCCGCATGAACCGCATGCCGCGCGATCTGGTGGGCGCCCGGAAGTTCTAGAGCGGCGTGCGCCATATCTGGCGCACGGTGGTCCAGTCCAGCTTGCCGATGTCGTCCTCGACCTGCCGGGACAGCGAGTCCACCGCCGTGGACATCATGATGCGGGCCTATGGGAAAACGCCCAGCCCCCTACTCCGCCGGAGGGCGCTGCTTCATGCGGAACGGGTGCAGCGGATAGACGCCGATGATGCGGACCTCGTGGCTGAAGAAGTCCAGCTCCTCCAGCGCCTGGCGCAGATTGCGGTTGGCGGGATGGCCTTCCACGTCGGAATAGAACTGCGTCGCGGCGAACTCGCCGCCCACCATGTAGCTTTCCAGCCGGGTCATGTTGATGCCGTTGGTGGCGAAGCCGCCCAACGCCTTGTACAGCGCGGCCGACACGTTGCGCACCCGGAACACGAAGGTGGTGACGCAGGGCTGGTTGGGATTGGGCTCGACGGCCTCGCGGGCCATGACCACGAAGCGGGTGGTGTTGTGGGCGGCGTCCTCGATATTGGCCTTCAGCGACACCAGCCCATAGGCCTCGGCCGCCAGTTCCGAGGCGATGGCGGCGACGGTGGGGTCTTTCTTCTCGGCGATTTCGGCGGCCGAACCGGCGGTATCGGCGCCGACGATCGCCTTCAGGCCCAGCTCGCGGATCAGATTGCGGCACTGGCCCAGGGCGTGGACATGGCTCTTCACCGATTTGATGGTCGCAAGCGTGGCACCGGGCACCGCCAGCAGATGATGGCTGATGCGCTCGAAATGCTCGGCGATGATGTGCAGCCCGGCATAGGGCATCAGGTGATGGACGTCGGCGACGCGGCCCGCCACCGAATTGTCGATGGGAATCATGGCATAGCGGGCGCGGCCCTCGCGCACGGCGGCGAAGGTGTCCTCGAAGGTGGCGCAGGGCAAAGGCTCCATGGCCGGATAAGCGTTGCGGCAGGCCAGATGGGAATAGGCGCCGGGCTCGCCCTGGAAGGCGATAGCGCGGCTGGGATCGGGCGTATCGGTCATGGTCACCGTTTCAGCGGGGCGCGTTCAGCAGGGCGCGGGCCCTCTCGAGGTCGGCGGGAGTATCGACACCCAGCGGAACCGTGTCAACCAAAGCGCAATCGATGCGCATGCCGTTTTCCAGGGCGCGCAGCTGTTCCAGCTTTTCCCGCTGTTCCAAAACCCCTTGGGGCAGCGCCACGAACTTGGCCAGCGCCTTGCGGCGATAGGCATAAAGTCCGATGTGGTGGTAATGCGGCCCGGCATTGGCGGGCACGGTGGCGCGCGAGAAATACAGCGCCCGGCCGACCCGGGCGCCAGGGGCCACGGAGACCACCGCCTTGACCACGTTGGGATTGGTGCGTTCCTCGTCCAGGGTGATTTCGGTCACCAGGGTGGAGATATCGACCCCCTTGGCCTTCAGCGGCGCGAAGACGGCGCGGATCACCGCCGGATCGATGGTGGGCAGGTCGCCCTGGACATTGACGATGGCGTTGAAGCCCCTGTCGGGATCGATCTGTTCCAGCGCCTGCCATACCCGGTCCGAGCCGGTGGGCAGATCGGGATCGGTCATCACCGCGTTGCCGCCATGGGCGTGGACCGCGTCGAACACCGCGCGCTCGGCGCAGGCCACCACCACCGGCCCGATCCCGGCGGCGACGGCGCGCCGCCACACATGCACGATCATGGGTTCGCCATGAATATCGGCCAGCGGCTTGCCCGGCAGGCGGGTGGCGTGCATGCGGGCGGGAATGATGACGACGGGATTGAGGGCCATGGCTGCATCCGCTGATAAAGGGCGGGTTCAACCATATATGGGTCGCGAGCGACTTGCCAGCCGCCTGCGCTCGGCTAAACTCCCGTCAAAATGAACGAGGAGGCGACGATGACGGACTTGGTCCTATCCCATTTGGACGACGGCGTGCAGGTGATCCGCATCAACCGGCCGGACAAGAAGAACGCCCTGATCGGCGCCATGTACGAAGCCCTGGCGGCCGCCTTTGCCAAGGGCGAGGCCGACGACGCGGTCGGAGTCTTCCTGCTGACCGGGGTCGGCGCCGACTTTACCGCGGGCAACGACCTGCCCGATTTCCTGACCTGGGACAAGCTGTCCGGGTCGGTGGCCGACGGCTTCATCCGCGCGGTGGCCGGGGCAGGCAAGCCCGTGGTCGCGGCCGTGCGCGGCGCCGCCATGGGGATCGGCGCCACCATCCTTCCCCATTGCGATCTCGCCTATGCCTCGCCCACCGCAAAATTCCTGACGCCCTTCATCAATCTGGGCATCGTGCCGGAAGCGGCGTCCAGCATGACTCTGCCAGCCCTCGCCGGTCACCGCAAGGCGGCGGAGATGCTGCTGTTGGGCGAGCCGTTCAATGCCGAGACCGCGCTGGCGGCGGGGCTGATCAACGCGGTGGTGCCCGATGCCGAACTGGACGCGGTGGCCATGACGGCGGCGCGCAAGCTCGCCGCCAAGCCGCGCGCCACCATGCGGATGGTCAAGGCGCTGATGAAGACGCCGCCCGAGCCGGTGATGGATCGCCTGACCCGCGAGGCCCTGGTGTTCGACCAATGCCTGACGCGACCCGAATTGAAGGAAGCAGTGGCCGCCTTTTCGGAAAAACGGCCCCCGGATTTCTCGAAGTGCCGCTAGCGAGAGGACGATGTCGGCATACGGCCACCCTGATTCCATCCGTACAACCGTCCATCGGGCCTTCCAGGGAAGGCCGACAATCCCCCGGAAAATGAAAAACCCCGGCAAACCGTTGGTTCGCCAGGGCTTTCGCTGGTCGGAGTGAGAGGATTCGAACCTCCGGCCCCTGCCTCCCGAAGACAGTGCTCTACCAGGCTGAGCTACACTCCGGTCGCCTGCGAGGCGCTTCTTATAGCGCCAACATCCTGGGTTCGCAAAGGGATTCTCGCGCGTTTGCGCCATCTGGGCGCCACCATTGTTCACCCAAGCAAAAACCCCCGCCGGTTTCCCGACGGGGGTTTCGCGGACGGAACCGATGACTCGGATCAGACCGAATAGTACATCTGGAATTCGACCGGATGCGGGGTGTGCTCGAAGCGGTAGACTTCCTCGTATTTGAGCTCGATATAGCTCTCGATGAATTCCTTCGAGAACACGTCGCCCTTGCACAGGAAGTCGTGGCTGGCCCGCAGGGCCTCCAGGGCTTCGCGCAAGGAACCGCAGACGGTGGGAACCTGGGACAGCTCTTCCGGGGGAAGGTCGTACAGGTTCTTGTCCATGGGATCGCCGGGGTGGATCTTGTTGGCGATACCGTCCAGGCCGGCCATCAGCATGGCCGAGAAGGCCAGGTAGGGGTTCGCGCCCGGATCGGGGAAGCGGACCTCGACGCGCTTGCCCTTCGGCGAGGCCGAGTAGGGGATGCGGCAGGAGGCCGAGCGGTTGCGGGCCGAGTAGGCCAGCAGGACCGGGGCTTCGAAGCCGGGGATCAGGCGCTTGTAGCTGTTGGTCAGCGGGTTGGTGAAGGCGTTGATGGACTTGGCGTGCTTGATGATGCCGCCGATATAGTACAGCGCGGTCTCCGACAGGTCGGCATAGCCGGACCCGGCGAACAGCGGCTTGCCCGCCTTCCAGATGGACTGGTGCACATGCATGCCCGAGCCGTTGTCGCCATAGATGGGCTTCGGCATGAAGGTGGCCGACTTGCCGTAGGAGGCGGCCACGTTGTGGACCACGTATTTGTAGATCTGGATCCAGTCGGCGGCCTGGACCAGGCTGCCGAACTTGATGCCCAGTTCGTGCTGCGACGAGGCCACTTCGTGGTGATGCTTCTCGATGGGCAGGCCCATCTCGCCCATGACGGTCAGCATCTCGGCGCGCATGTCGACGTGGCCGTCAACCGGCGGAACCGGGAAATAGCCGCCCTTGACGCCCGGACGGTGGCCCAGATTGCCCTCGGCGAAGTCGCGGCCCTGGGCCTCGACGCCGTCTTCCGAGCACAGCTCGTAATAGCCCTTGTTCATGCCGAGTTCGTACTTGACGTCGTCGAACACGAAGAATTCGGCCTCGGGGCCGAAATAGGTGGAATCGCCCACGCCCGACGACTTCACGAAAGCCTCGGCGCGCTTGGCGATGGAACGGGGGTCGCGGTCATAGAGCTGGCCGGTGGCGGGCTCGACGATGTCGCAGTTGATGATCAGCTGCGGCTGCGCGGCGAAGGGGTCCATGACGGCGGAAGCCGGGTCGGGCTTCAAGATCATGTCGGACTCGTTGATGCTCTTCCAGCCAGCGATGGACGAGCCATCGAACATGATGCCTTCGTTCAGCATCTCGGCGTCGACGGTGGAGACGTGCTGGGCGGTGTGCTGCCACTTGCCGCGCGGATCGGTGAAACGGAAATCGACGTATTTCACGTCGTTTTCCTTGATCAGTTCGAGGACCTTCTTGACGTCGTCGGACATGGTCAGATTCCTGATAGCTGAGAGTTGGTACGGATAGAATTAAGGTGAGGTGGCGCGGAGCTCAGATGGCGTCGTTGCCGCGCTCGCCGGTGCGGATGCGGATGGCTTCCTCCACCGTCGAGATGAAAATCTTGCCATCGCCGATGCGCCCGGTGTGGGCGGCCTGCTGGATGGCCTCGACGGCGCGCTCCACCAGATTGTCCTCGATGACCAGCTCGATCTTCACCTTGGGCAGAAAATCCACCACGTATTCGGCGCCGCGATAAAGCTCGGTATGCCCCTTTTGCCGCCCGAAGCCCTTGGCCTCGGTCACGGTGAGCCCCTGCAAACCGACTTCGTGAAGGGCTTCCTTCACCTCGTCGAGCTTGAAGGGCTTAATGATCGCTTCGATCTTCTTCATGAAACCGCCGTCTAAAGGAGTGGCGTTGAACCCGCGTCGAACGCGCGACTCATTTAGCACGGCTTATGCCAGTTCTACCACCGGGAAAAGTGGGCAATATCAGTCCGGTCGCCAGGATTTATGCCGTAAATTCGGGCAAACCAGCCTAAATCTTGGGCAGCCGACCTAAGAGCGGCGTGCTGGCATGCGCGAATTCGCTGTTGCCAGCGTGGGATTCACCTGGAACCATGGGATCAGCGCGGCCAAGGGGAATATCGGCCGCGACCCATAAGATCGACGTCCGGAGGGTTCATGACCGCCAAGTCTCCATCCCTGCCCCGCGCCTGTGCCCTGGTGGGCCCGTTCGCCAGCGGCAAGACCAGCCTGCTCGAAGCCCTCCTGCTGGCCTCGGGTTCCATCACGCGCCAGGGCCGCATCAAGGACGGCACCACCGTCGGCGATTCCAGCGCCGAGGCGCGCGCCCGCTTCATGAGCGTCGAGCCCAATATCGCCACCACCACCTATCTGGGCGAAAGCTGGAGCTTCATCGATTGTCCCGGCTCGGTGGAATTCCAGCAGGACGCCTATAACGCCCTGATGGCGGTGGACGCCGCCATCGTGGTGTGCGAGCCCGATCCCGCCCGCGCCGTCATGGTGGCGCCGGTGCTGAAATTCCTCGACGAGCGCAAGATCCCGCACATCTTGTTCGTCAACAAGATCGACGCCGCCGGCACAAGGCTGAAGGAGACCCTGGACGCGCTGCAGGCGGTGTCCGACCGGCCGCTGATCATGCGCGAGATCCCCATCCGCGAGGGCGACGCGGTCACCGGCTATATCGATCTGGTGTCCGAGCGCGCCTATAAATACCGCCCCGGCCAGACCTCGCAGATGATCAAGATCCCCGACGCGCTGAAAAGCGAGGAGGCCCTGGCCCGCCAGGAGCTGCTGGAGCATCTGGCCGATTTCGACGACCATCTGATGGAAGAGCTGCTGGAAGACATCCAGCCGCCCACCGACGAGGTCTATGCCGATCTGGGCAAGGATCTGGCCGAGGATCTGATCGTGCCGGTGTTCTTTGGCTCGGCCGAGAACGACGGCGGCATCCATCGCCTGTTCAAGGCGCTGCGCCATGACGTGCCCGATCCCGGCGTCACGGCGGCCCGCCTCGGCATTCAATCCTCCGGCGGACCCTTGGCCCAGGTGTTCAAGACGGTGCATGCCGCCCATACCGGCAAGCTCAGCTTCGTGCGCGTCTGGCGCGGCGAGTTCACCGACAACCAGACGGTGGGTGGATCGCGCATCGGCGGCCTGTACGCCATGACCGGCGGCACGCCCACCAAGACCGCCAAGGCCGCCAGCGGCGAGTTGGTGGCGTTCGGCCGTCTCGATCCGGTGGCCACCGGTGACGCGCTGGGCTCCGACGAACCCGGCCTGGCGCCCTGGCCGGAGCCCCTGAAGCCCCTATTCGCCTTCGCCCTGGAGGCCGAGAAGAAGGGCGACGACGTCAAGCTGACCGGCGCGCTCGCCAAACTGTCCGAGGAAGACCCCTCGCTCGGTCTGGAACATGGCGAATTCGGCGAGTTGGTGCTGCGCGGCCAAGGCGAGATCCATCTGCAAGTGGCCATCGACCGGCTGAGAAGCCGCTTCAACATGCAGGTGGTGACCAAGAAGCCGACGGTTCCCTATAAGGAAACCATCCGCAAAGCCGTCTCGGTCCACGGCCGCCACAAGAAGCAGTCCGGCGGCCACGGCCAGTTCGGCGATGTTCATCTGGATATCGCGCCGCTGCCGCGCGGCCAGGGCTTCCACTTCATCGACAAGATCGTCGGCGGCGTGGTGCCGCGCCAGTACATTCCCTCCGTCGAGCACGGCGTCGCCGAATTCCTCCACCAGGGTCCGTTCGGCTTTCCGGTGGTGGACCTGTCGGTGACCCTGACCAGCGGCAGCTATCACGCGGTGGACAGCTCCGACATGGCGTTCAAGACGGCGGCCCGCATCGCCATGAGCGAAGGCATGCCCCAATGCGACCCGGTGCTGCTGGAACCCATCCTGCTGGTGGAGATTTCGGTTCCCGCCGATTTCACCGCCAAGGCCCAGCGCATCGTCTCCGGCCGCCGCGGCCAGATCCTCGGCTTCGACGCCAAGGCGGGCTGGCAGGGTTGGGACACGGTGTCGGCCTATCTGCCCCAGGCGGAGATGGACGATCTGATCGTCGAATTGCGTTCGCTGACCATGGGAGTCGGAACCTTCTCCTGGGCTTTCGACCATTTACAGGAATTGATCGGCCGTGTTGCCGAAAAAGTTGTGGAACTCCGCAAGCAGGCGCTGGAAAACGCCTGACCAAAATGCATGGCAGCAATGTAAAGGCGCGCTATCTCATGGCGCGCCTTTCTTGTTTTTTGATCAAAGACTGGAAACGGCTGGAAATTTATTGCTCGGATTCAGGTGTGGATTTTGTCTGTGCGAAACCGGGCATCCTGGCCAATACCTTGCGCATAGACGAAAATATGGCATGACCCATAGCCGTCGCCCCTTGGGGCGGTTTTCTGTCCAGGGTCCGAGGAACTCCGCCATGTTCGCCAATCTCCGCATTTCCACCCGTCTGTTGGGGCTGACGGTCTTGACCGTCGTCCTTACGGTGGTCGTCGCCTCGCTCGGCATCAACGGCATGGGCGTCATGGAAGCGCGCATGAAGTCCATTTACGAGGATCGGGTGATTTGTCTGGGACAACTGGCAAATATCCAGAACGCGTTCCAGCGCATCCGCACCCGACTGATGTGGGCCGTCGACGCACCGAGCGATGCCCAGCGGCAAGCTCACCTGGGCAAGATCGCCGAATACGACAGCCTCATCAACAAGGAATGGAAGGATTATACCGCCACCAACCTGGTGCCCGAGGAAAAGATCCTGGCCGACCGTTTCAGCGCCGGTCTTGCCGCCACTCGTGCCGATCGGGCGATGGCCATGGCCGCGATCCAGGGCGGCGATCTGGCCGGAGCCAAGGCCATGACGTCTCCCGACCACAAGATTGCGAAACGATTCGTCGCCGCCACTGACATCCTGTCCTCCCTGGAGCAGCTTCAGATCCGGGTCGGCAAGATGGACTTCAACGCGGCCGAGGAGACCTATGCCGCGACCCGGACCTTCTCCGTCGCCGTATCGGTGGTCGGCCTGGTCGGCGCCCTGGTCATGACCCTGCTGATCATCCGCTCCATCACGGTGCCGGTGGCGGCGTCCATCGCCGTGATGGAACGCCTCGCCAAGGACGACACCTCGGTGGAGGTAGGCGGCCAGGACCGCAAGGACGAGGTGGGCGACATCGCCCGTTCCGTCCAGGTGTTCAAGCAGAATGCCCTGGACAAGAAGCGCTTGGAAGCCGAGGCGGCCGCGGCCAAGCACCGCGCCGAGGAGCAGAATCGGGCCAATATGAACCGCATGGCCGGCGAGTTTGAAACCAGCGTGGGCCAGGTGGTCGATAGCGTCGCCAGCGCGTCGGGCGACATGGAGCAGACGGCACAGACCATGTCGGCCCTGGCCGGTCAGGTGGCGGCCCAGGCCACCGCCGTGGCCGCCGCTTCCGATCAGGCCGCCGCCAATGTGCAGACGGTGGCCGCCGCCGCCGAGGAACTGTCAAGCTCGGTGGGCGAAATCGGCCGTCAGGTGAGCGAATCCGCCCAGGTCGCCCGCAGCGCCGTGGAGGAGACCGCCCATACCGATGCCATCGTGCGCGGTCTGGCCGAGGCGGCCGGCCGTATCGGCCAGGTCATCAGTCTGATCAACGACATCGCCAGCCAAACCAATCTTCTGGCGCTGAACGCCACCATCGAGGCGGCGCGGGCGGGCGAGGCGGGCAAGGCGGGCAAGGCGGGCGAGGCGGGCGAGGCGGGCGAGGTCAAGAATCTGGCCAATCAGACGGCGCGGGCCACCGACGAGATCGCCCAGCAGATCAATTCGGTTCAGACCGAGACCGGTCGGGCGGTGGAAGCCATCCGCAACGTCAGCGCCACCATCGGCCGCATCGACGAGATTTCCTCGGCCATCGCCTCGGCGGTGGAGGAGCAATCGGCCGCCACCCAGGAAATCGCCCGCAACGTGGAAGAGGCCGCACGCGGCACCCAGGAGGTCTCGTCCAATATTTCCGGCGTGACCAACGCCGCCGGGGAGACTGGGCAAGCCTCGGCCACCGTGCTGGACGCCGCCCGCGCGCTGTCGGCGCAATCGGGAACCCTGCGCCGCACCGTGGGTGATTTCGTCGCCAAGGTGCGCGCCGCCTGAATTTCAGGAGATCCGGTCGAGGGCATGGACCTCGACCGGCTCGGCTCGGCCCTTGACCACCGCCGTCCTCAGGCTCTCGGCCGGAAGCGAAAGCCCCGCCAGTTCGGCGGCATGGCGGGAAATCACCACGGAACAGCCGTAATCCTTGGTCAGCCCCTCCAACCGGGCGGCGGTGTTCACCATATCGCCGATGGCGCTGACGATCTGGGCCATGGGCGGTCCCATGGTGCCGACGATGGCCTCGCCCGCATGGATGCCGATGCCGATGCGCAGCGGTTGGGCCAGTTCGGTGGCGAGGTCTCGGTTGATGCGCTCCATGGCCGCCAGCATGGATTTGGCCCCGGCCAGGGCGTCGCGCACCGCCTGGGCGGGGTCGTCACGTTCCAGTCCGTACAAGGCCATCAGCCCGTCGCCGGTGAAATTGGAATAATGGCCATTGGTTGCCACCAGGGCGCGGTTCATCTCCAGAAAGAAGCGGTTGAGGATGAACAGCACGTCGTAGGGCAGCCGCGCCTCTCCCAGGGTGGTGGAGCCGCGCAGGTCGACGAACAGCACCGCCACCTCGCCCTCGCGGCCATCCAGACCGCCCTTGCCCATGACATCCTCGGCGGTGGCGTCGGCGGGCAGCAGCGGCATCACCGTCAGATCGGCGGTGGGGCAGAGCTGGCAGGCCAGCCGCACTTCCGGCGGCGCCCCGATGCGGGCCAGGGCGTCCACCTCCAGCGGCCCGGGTGCCGCCACGAATTCCAGTCCATGCAGCACCCGCACCCGGCAGGTGGTGCAGCGCGCCTTGCCGCCGCACACCGAGGCATGGGCAATGCCGTGAGCGCGAAAGGCGTCCAGCACGCTGGCGCCTGTGGGCACCGCGATGCGGGTGCCGCAGGATCGGGTCAGGATGATGGGTTTGCGATCGGGCATTGGGCTTCCTTGCGGATAAGCTTTTGATTCAGCCACAGATGAACACAGATAAGCACAGATGAATTTCCTATCTGTGTCCCGCGCAGCGGGTATCTGTGTTCATCCGTGGCAATTTTCAAGCCTTCTCCCGGCTGCTCAGGTGTCTTGACGCTGCCGCCTCGCAGGGTATACCTGAGCCCGATAGAATTCTCCCGGAGCCATGATCAGCCATGCAGCGCATTTTTTCCGGCGTTCAGCCGACCGGAAACCTCCATCTCGGCAATTATCTCGGGGCCATCCGCAACTGGGTGCGCCTGCAATCCGAGTACGAGTGCATCTTCTGCATCGTCGACATGCATGCCATCACCCTGTGGCAAGACCCCAAGGAACTGGTGAAGAACACCCGCGAGGTAGCCGCCGGCATGATCGCCGCCGGAGTGGACGCCTCCAAGCACATCGTGTTCAACCAGTCCATGGTGCCCGCCCATGCCCAGTTGGCCTGGATCTTCAACTGCGTCGCCCGCATGGGCTGGCTGAACCGCATGACCCAGTTCAAGGACAAGGCGGGCAAGCATAAGGAAAACGCCTCGGTCGGCCTGTTCGCCTATCCCAATCTGATGAGCGCCGACATCCTGGCCTACCGCGCCACCCATGTGCCGGTGGGCGAGGACCAGAAGCAGCATCTGGAACTGGCCCGCGACACCGCCCAGAAATTCAACAACGATTACGGCGTCGACTTCTTCCCGCTGCCCGAGCCGCTGATCTTCGGGGCGGCGGCGCGCATCATGTCCTTGCGCGACGGCACCAAGAAGATGAGCAAGTCCGACGAATCCGATTATTCGCGCATCAATATGACCGATGATGCCGACACCATCGCCTTGAAGATCCGCAAGGCCAAGACCGATCTGGAACCGTTGCCGGGCGGTATCGAGGGTCTTGAAGGCCGTCCCGAGGCCTCCAATCTGCTGGGCATTTACGCCGCCCTGGCCGACAAGGAAAAGACCCAGGTGATCGCCCAGTTCGAAGGCCGCCAGTTCTCGGACTTCAAGAAGGAACTGGTGGATCTGGCCGTCTCGGTGCTGGGCCCCATCAATACCGAGATGAAGCGGCTGATGAGCGATACCAGCCATATGGACGCCGTGTTGCGCTCGGGCGCCGAGCGGGCCGACGCCATCGCCCGGCCGATCATGTCCGAGGTCTACGAGATCGTGGGGTTCCATAAGCCGTGAAGAAAATCCTCGACACCGCCCTGTTCGCGACCATCGGCCTGCTGCGGCTGCTGGGCGAACTGCTGCGCCATCCGTCGCGCCGCTTCGTGATCTGGGCGGTGGCGGCGGTCGTGGTGCTGGTCTTCCCGGTGATCATGCTGATCATCAGCAAGATCGACGACAATCCCAATTTCACCGTTTCGCCCAATTCCACCGTTCAGACGGCGACCGGCAATCGCTCGCGGGCGGTCGCGGTGGCCGCCGCCCTGATCAACCGCGAGCTGGAGGTCAGCCGCTGGCGGGCCAACGACCCGTTCTTCACGCCGGGCGGCTGGCTGCGCGACATGCCCGCCTTCCAGCTGGGTCTGGTGGGCGCCCTGTCCAAGGTCACCGCCGCCATGGCGGGCGAGAAGGGACCGGGCTATGGCCCCAATGGTCCCGACAGCGATCTCAACAACGCCGCCGGTCTGCTGAAATATCCCGGCACCGTGTGGAAGTTCGACACCCGCACCAGCTGGCTGCCCACCGCCTCGGCGGAAAAGCAGTATCGCAACGCCCAGCGCTCGCTGGACCGCTTCAACGACTATCTGTCGGCGGGAACCGCCAGCTTCGACCGTCGTCCGGAAGCCCTGGCGGCGGTGGTCGAGGCGGTGATCCGCGACCTGGACGACTGCGCCGCCGCCATCGACCATCATCTGGCGGCCGAACGCTATCCCTTCCTGGATTTCACCGTCGCCGGGGTGTTCTACGGCAACAAGGGGCGCCTTTACGCCCATTCCATCGTGCTGCGCGACCTGGGTCGCGATTTCGAGACGGCCTTGGCCGAGCGCCGCCAGACCGAGAACTGGACCCGTCTGGTGGAACAACTGGCCGCCGCCGCCCATCTGCGTCCGTGGATGGTGTGGAGCGGGGCGCCGGATTCCAGCTTCCTGCCCAACCATCTCGCCGCCCAGGGCTACCTGACGCTGCGGGCCAGGATGCAAGCCGCTGAAATGCTGGCGGGACTAAATATTAGAAAACCGTAAAATTCCTATTGCCTTCCGCCTCGGTTGGAGCGAAAACCGAGATAGCCCAGATGCGCCGGGAGAGCGCAGGGGGGGCACGGGGGACGGCGGGAATGCAGATCTACCTTCCCATTGCTGAAATGTCGGTCAACGTCTTCGTCATCCTTGGACTGGGTGGCGGCGTCGGCTTCATGTCGGGCCTGTTCGGGGTCGGCGGCGGCTTCCTGATGACGCCGCTGCTCATATTCCTGGGCGTGCCGCCAGCGGTGGCGGTGGGAACCGAGGCCAACCAGATCGTCGCCTCGTCGGTGTCCGGCGTGCTGGCCCATTGGCGGCGCGGCAACGTGGATATCAAGATGGGGCTGATCCTGACCGGCGGCGGCTTCGTCGGCTCGACATTCGGCGTCTTTCTGTTTCGCTGGCTGCGCAGCCTGGGCCAGATCGATCTGGTCATCTCGCTGTGTTACATCGTTTTCCTGGGCATCGTCGGCGGCTTGATGCTGATCGAAAGCATCCAGGCGCTGAACACCAGCCGCAAGCATGCCGCGGGCGGAACCGTTGCGCCCAAACGCAAGCTGCACCAGCATAGCTGGCTGCACGGCCTGCCGCTCAAGGTGCGCTTTCGCCGCTCCAAGCTCTATATCAGCGCCATCCTGCCCGCCATCATCGGCCTGTTCGTCGGCATCCTGGCCGCCATCATGGGCGTCGGCGGCGGCTTCATCATGGTTCCGGCCATGATCTATCTGTTGGGCATGCCCACCGCGGTGGTGGTGGGCACCTCGCTGTTCCAGATCATCTTCGTCACCGCCAACGCCACCTTCCTGCAATCGACCATGAACCACACCGTGGACGTGGTGCTGGCCCTGCTCTTGCTGCTGGGCGGCGTGGTGGGCGCCCAGGTCGGCGCCCGTTTCGGCGTCAAGCTGAAGGGCGAGCAGCTGCGCTCGCTGCTGGCGCTGATGGTGCTGGGCGTCTGCGCCAAGCTGCTGTTCGACATGGTCACCGTGCCGGGCGAACTGTTCGCGGCCGGAACCGGGGGCAAGCACTGATGGGTGGTGTTCTGTCGCATAGTCCCTCAAGCGCCGGGCTTTGCCCGCAACTCCGAGCCCAAGGGCTCGTTCGGATCGTCCTTCTCTGCGTCGCCATGGCATGGGCGCTTCCCGCCCGCGCGGTCGAGCCGCTGGTGGCCGATCTGTCCAGCCATCTGGTGGCCATCACCACCGGTTTCGCCGGAACCGACGTGCTGCTGTTCGGCGCCATCGAGGAAGTGGACGGCAAGAGCGGCGGCGACGTGGTGGTGGTGGTGCGCGGCCCCGCCAAGCCCGAGACCCTGCGGCGCAAGGCACGCACCAGCGGGATCTGGATCAATTCCGGCACCGGCAAGGTGGACAGCGCGCCCTCCTTCTATCGGGTGGCGGCGACTCGGCCACTCGAGGACATCGCGCCGACGGTCATCCTGGATCGTCACCAGATCGGGCTTGACCATCTGGACATCGACATCGCGGTCAAGGACGGCGACGTGGACAAGGCGGACTATCGCCAGGCCCTGTTACGCCTGAAGCAGAAGTCCGGCCTTTACGGCACCGGCGTGCAGGAAATCGGCATGCTCAGCCAGCGCCTGTTCCGCACCGACATGCATTTTCCCGCCAATGTGCCGGTGGGAACCTATATGGTCGAGGTCTATCTGGTGGTTGACCGTCAGGTGGTCAGCGCCCAGACCACGCCCCTGGTGGTGAGCAAGATCGGCGTCGGCGCCGATGTCTACGATTTCGCCCATCATCAGGCCGCCGCCTACGGCATCATCGCCATTCTGCTGGCCGCCGGTGCCGGTTGGCTGGCGGCCGTGGCGTTCAAGAAGGGATAACTCCGACAAGCGAATGAGGTTTCATTCGCTTGGAGGCAAGGCCAAGGCCGCCGCGCCTCATGGCGCGTAAGCCAAGCGAGAGCGCCCGGCATTTGAGGGACAATTAGGCGGGCCAAAGCATTTGGACCGCCGGATAAGGGAGGCGAGATCATGCCGTCCAGTCGTGTCTTCCTGGTGGTGGTCGATGATTCCCCCGAAATGCGGGCGGCGCTGCGATTCGCTTGCCGCCGCGCCCGCTCTTCCGGCGGTCAGGTGGCCTTGCTGCGCGTCATCGAACCGGCGGAATACCAGCATTTCGCCTCCATCGGCAATCTGATGCGCCAGGAGGCGCGCCAGGCCGCCGAGGAATTGCTCGATCGTCTGGCCGGCGAGGTCAATTCGGTGTCCGGCCATATGCCGGTGCTCTATGTGCGCGAGGGCGACCCCCGCGAGGAACTGATCAAGGTCATCACCGAGGAACCGTCCATTTCGGTCCTGGTTCTGGGCGCCGACACCGGGTCCAAGGGGCCGGGGCCGCTGGTCACCGCGCTGACCGGCAAGTATGTGGGCAAGCTTCGCGTGCCGGTGACCATCGTTCCCGGCAGCCTGACCGCCGAGCAGATCGACCAGATAACGTAATATGTGTCCCTCAGGCGCCGGGCGCTCCCTGCGGGCAATTGCCCGCCCGGGTCTAAAGACAATGCGCCAGTCGCTACGCTCCATTCAATTCATCAATGCCCAAGTCCTTGACTCCAGATGGTCGGAGCGCCATTTCTAAGAGCCAATGCAGCGCCGACCATAAGGATCGCCATGTTCATCCAGACCGAACCCACGCCCAATCCCACCACCTTGAAGTTCCTGCCGGGAACCGTCGTGATGGGTCATGGCACCGCCGATTTCGCCGATTCCTCCCGCGCCGCCCGCTCGCCGCTGGCGACCCGCCTGTTCGCGGTCGAAGGCGTGACCAGCGTCTTCCTCGGCACCGATTTCATCACCGTCGCCAAGGCCGATGCCGCCGACTGGCAGGCGGTCAAGCCGCAAATCCTGGCCGCCATCATGGAGCATTTCTCCTCGGGCCAGCCGGTGATCAACGAGGGCGAGGACGATGCGGCCGCCTCGGGCGACGACGACGGCATCGTCATGCAGATCAAGGAACTGCTGGACACCCGCGTGCGTCCGGCGGTGGCCCAGGATGGCGGCGACATCATCTTCCGCAGCTTCGAGGACGGCATCGTCTATCTGCATTTGCAGGGCGCCTGTTCCGGTTGCCCCAGCTCCAGCGCCACCTTGAAGCATGGCATCGAAAACATGCTGAAGTACTATGTCCCCGAGGTGATGGCCGTTCAGGCCGTCGACTAACTCCTTGAAATAAAACAAGTCCTGACACCCTTCGCGGGTCGGCCGCGAAGGGTGTTTTGTTTTTGTTCCAAGCCCCGGCGACGGTTAGGGTTGCTTTTTCGAAAACAAGCCGCTACGGTACCGCTTAATATTGCACTGCAACATAAAGCGAGGTGAGCCGACATGGCGCACGGGTCAATCGGATCCCGACTATTCATAGCCTTCAGTTTGGTCGCCGTTCTCGGTGCCGTTGGCGGGCTGTTTACCATGGTTCTCCAGGGTTCGCGTCCGCCGGTCCGGATCGCCGAGCGGGCCATGCCGTCGGCGGCGGAAACCGCCTATCTCAGCCGGGAAGACATTTCAAGCGCCGCCCGCCTCGATCGGGCATTCCAGCGCATGGGTTACAGCCTCGACGATGTCGGCCAGGGCTTGACCGACGTGCCGCCGCTGTTCCTGGCCCAGGTTCCCAAGGATCTGGACGACCTTCCCGATACCGACACCAAGAAGGCGGTGTTCCTGCGCGTCATGCTGCCGCTGGTGCTGGCGGTGGACGAGGAAATCGCCAACGACCGCGCCCGTCTGCTGGACCTGGCCGCCCGCAAGTCGGCCGGCCAGTCCCTTTCGCCCAGCGACAGTCAGTGGCTGAACGCCTTGGCGCGCCGCTATGACGTGGAAGACGGCAATCTCAAGAAGCTGATCAGCCGTGTCGACGTGGTGCCGCCGTCCCTGGCCTTGGCCCAATCGGCCGAGGAATCCGGCTGGGGCACCTCGCAACTGGTGCGGCGCAGCCAGAATCTGTTCGGCCATACCGTCGAGGTGCCGGGCGAGGAAACCGCCATGCGCAATTTCGCCTCGCTTTACGAGGCGGTCCGCGCCTATGTCCATAACCTCAACACCCATCGCGCCTATGACGAGCTGCGCCGCGCCCGCGCCACCGCCCGCGCCCGCGGCATCGCGCCGGACGGCCAGGCCTTGGTGGCGGCGTTGCACGGCTATTCCGAACGGGGCGACGCCTATGTCGGCACCATCCGGGCGCTGATGCGGCGCAATGATCTGGTTCGCTTCGACCGCGCCCGCCTGGGCCGGGCATTGCCCGGACGCATGGCCTCGGCCAGTTGAGCTGAGTCTTTCCAAGCTCCAACCCTCGGCGTAGCATCGCTCTTCCGCTTTCGCCGAGGGAGGAGCCCGTGCAGGGTCGTACCGCCTTTGCCATCCTGGGACTTGCCTTGCTGTGTCCGGCGGCGGTCCTGGCCCAAGCCCTTCCCTATGCCTTACTTTTTGACCGGGACCACCCATCTTGATGGAAGGGCGCCCGGTGACTTCGCCGTCTACATCGCCTTCGGCCGCGCCCAGGGCTATATGCGGCCGGGCGGCCCCCCAGGGAGACGTGCCGCGCATCCATAACTTCGACCGCTGCGTGAGAGGTTGATCATGACCACGTCCAGCATCGCTGTATTGATCATTGCGGTGGCCATGGCCGCCCCCGCCTGGGCGCAGGAGAGCGTCGGCGAGCCCATGCAGCGCAAGGCCACCGAGGCCTCGGCCGACCGATTGCTGGATGATGCCCTGCTCAGCAGCCCGGAAAAACGGGCCGAGGCCCAGGCGCTTCTCGGCCAGGCGCCGCCGACAACCGGCGACAGGGACGAGATGGGAGCCGCCCATTACAAGCGCGGTCTCGCCGCCCTCCAGCTTGGCCGCCAGTCCCAGGTGGTCAGCGAGATGGGCAAGGCGGCCGAGTTGCTGAGCCATCCCGGAGAACGCTCCGATGCCCACTATTACCAAGGCCAGGCCATGCTCAACATAGGCCAGTGGGCCAAGGCCATTCCCGTCCTGCAAGCCGCCAACCGGGACGAACAGGCCCCCAGTTCGGTCATGCGCAATCTGGCGCTGATCGCCGAGCAATACGGCAAGCTGGGGAATATGGAAGGGGCGAGCGCCACGCTCAAGGACTGTCAGGCGCAAAGCGGCCGCATGGTGTCCATGCAGGCGGAAACGCGCAATCCCACGTTTTCCACCTGGCGACGGGTCAATCTGATGCGCTGCGAGATCGCGCTGCACGCCGCCCAGGGACAGGTGGCGGAGATCGAGCCCCTGATGCGCAAGGTCATCGCCGCCTACGAGGACGCCCCCAACACCCGCAACACCTATGTGGTGGGCAACCGCTATCAGCAGCTGGCCGAGAATCTGCGCGCCCAGGACAAGCTGGCCGAGGCGGAGAATGAAGCGCGCACCGCGCTGGCCATCTTTCAGCGCACGGTCGGTCCCGCCTCGCAGCGGACCGGGGCCGCCTTGCAGGCCTTGGGCCGCATCATCGCCGAGCAGGGCCGCGTCAAGGACGGCGAGGCCCTGGCCCGCAAGGGGCTCGACGTCATCCAGGCGGCGGGCCTGAACGGCAACGGCACGCCCCGCGTCATCATCGCCGATATCCTGGCCATGGATTACCGCTGGAAGGACGCGCGGGAACAGTTCGAGATGGTGCGCAAGGCCAATGCCGACGATCCCGAGACCTTCGAGGGTATCGCCCGCCGCGACCCCAACTATCCCCTGGCGCTGCTCAAGACCGGCAGTCCCGATCAGGCCCTGGGCTATTTCAACAGCAGTTACGACACCTTAAGGGCCAAGCTGGGAGACGGCGCCTATGCCACCGCCCAGGCACGCGGCCTGATGGGAGCGGCGCTGGCGGCGCTGGGACGCGGCGGCGAGGCGCTCGCCCATTTCCAGGCCGCCGTGCCGGTCCTGACCGCCCAGGACGACGAGGAAGACCAGGAAACCGGCAACCGTGCCCGCGACCAGAAGCTGCGCCTGATCCTGGAATCCTATATGGATTTGCTGACCTCGTCGCGTGGCGTGGCCCAGGCGGCGGGGATCGATCCGGTGGCCGAGAGCTTCCGGCTGGCCGACGGCGCCCGTGGCCGCAGCGTCCAGCGCGCCTTGGCCGCCTCGGCCACCCGCGCCGCCGCCGATAACCCGGCCGTGGCCCATATGGCACGCCGTGCCCAGGATGTGGAAAAGCAGATGGCGGCCCTGTCGGGCCTGCTGGCCAACGCCATCAGCGCCAGGGCCGAGGATCAGGACGGCGATGCCATCGAGGGGTTGAAAAAGCGTATCGCCGCGCTGCGGGCCGAGCGCGCCGACACCATGAAGCAGATCGCCGCCAAATTCCCCGATTACGCCCGCATGCTCAATCCGCAGCCCTTCACCGTGGCCGATGTCCAGGCCAAGCTGCGCCCCGCCGAGGCCATGCTGGCCTTCTACAGCGCCGAGGAGCGGCTTTACGCCTGGGCGATCCCGGCCAGCGGCGCCGCCGGTTTCGCCTCGGCGCCGCTGGGTCGGATCGATCTGGAGGCCAAGGTCAAGCATCTGCGCGACGCCCTCGACCTGTCGGTCAGCGGCATCGACGAAATCCCCGATTTCGATCTGAAGACCGCGTCCGATATCTATACCGCCGTCATCGCGCCCACCGAGGCGGCCTGGACCCAGGCGGAAACCCTGTTCACCGTTCCCCACGGCCCGCTGGGGCAATTGCCCCTGGCGCTGCTGCCCACCCGGCCGGTGGTCGCGGCGGCGGTCAAGACGGCGGCAAAACCGGCGGCAGGGCCGCTCTTCGCCAAATACCGCGACGTGCCCTGGCTGGCCCGCAAGGCCGCCATCGCCCAATTGCCCTCGGTGGGCGCCCTGGTGACGCTGCGCGCCTTGCCCGAACGGCACACGCCCCGGCGATCCTTCATCGCCTTCGGCGATCCGCTGTTTTCCAAGGAACAGGCGCTGGAGGCGGCGGGCGATGGCTCGGCCCTCGCCACCCGTGGGGTCAAGCGCCGCTCGGCGCCGAAACCCAATCCCGACTTCACCTCGGATCTGGGACAGTTGCCGCGCCTGCCCGACACCGCCGAGGAGGTGAAAAGCATCGCCGCCGTGCTGGGCGCCGAGCCCGACCAGGATCTGTTCCTGCAAGCCCGCGCCTCCGAGGCCATGGTGCGCAAGACCGACCTGTCCAAATGGCGGGTCGTCATGTTCGCCACCCACGGTCTGGTGCCCGGCGATTTGACCGGCCTCGACCAGCCCGCCCTGGCGCTGACCAGCCCCGAGGTCAGCGGCGACGGCTCAAGCGGCGTCTTGACCATGGAGCGGATCATGGGCCTCAAGCTGGATGCCGACTGGGTGGTGCTGTCGGCCTGCAACACGGCCGCCGGGGAAGGCTCGGGGGCGGAGGCGGTGTCCGGCCTCGGCCGCGCCTTCTTCTATGCCGGAGCGCGCGCCCTGCTGGTCAGCAACTGGCCGGTGGAGACCATCTCGGCCCGGCTGCTGACCACCGATCTGTTCCGCCGCCAGGCCGCCGACCCCCAACTGTCGCGCGCCCAGGCCATGCGCAAGGCCATGCTGGGGCTGATGGACGGGCCGGGACCGCTGGACGGGGCGGGCAAGGAGCAGTTCGTCTACGCCCATCCCACCTTCTGGGCGCCGTTCTCCCTGGTGGGCGACGGCGGTTGAGGCGGCACGCGGGTTCCGTTACAGTTCGCACTCGAAATTTCGGAGAGCGGCCTTGAAGATCAACGGAACCCCCTATCGCACCATCTGGCTGGCCAAGGATGGCGATTGTGTCGAGATCATCGATCAGACAAAGCTGCCGCACGAATTCGTTACGATAACGCTCCGAAGCTTGAACGACGCGGCCTTGGCCATTGGCGACATGTGGGTCAGGGGGGCGCCGCTGATCGGGGCCACCGCCGCCTATGGCATGGCGCTGGCGACGCTGGCCGATGCCTCCGACGCCGCCCTCAAGACCGCCTATGACACCCTCCACGCCACCCGGCCCACCGCCATCAACCTGAAATGGGCCTTGGACGAGATGATGGCGGTGCTGTCGCCGCTTCCCGTCGCCCAGCGCCGCGCCGCCGCCTATTCCCGCGCCGCCGCGATCTGCGACGAGGATTCGGCGGCCAATGCCGCCCTGGGCGAGCACGGCGCCAAGATCATCGCCGAGATCCACCGCAAGACCGGCAAGACCGTCAATATCCTGACCCACTGCAACGCCGGCTGGCTGGCCACGGTGGATTGGGGCACCGCCATCGCTCCCATCTACAAGGCCTTCGATGCCGGTATTCCCGTCCATGTCTGGGTCGACGAGACCCGGCCGCGCAACCAGGGCGCCAGCCTGACGGCGCGTGAGCTGAACTGGCACGGGGTGCCCCATACGGTGATCGCCGACAATACCGGCGGCCATCTCATGCAGCACGGCATGGTGGACCTGTGCATCGTCGGCACCGACCGCACCACCCGCAACGGCGACGTCTGCAACAAGATCGGCACCTATCTCAAGGCCCTGGCCGCCAAGGACAACAATGTTCCGTTCTATGTGGGCCTGCCCAGCCCCACCATCGACTGGAATGTGGCCGACGGCGTCAAGGAGATCCCCATCGAGCAGCGCTCGGCCCGCGAGCAAAGCCACATCTTCGGCAAGGACGAATCCGGCAAGGTGGTGGAGGTCCAAGTCACCCCCGACGGCTCGGCCTGCATCAATTACGGCTTCGACGTGACGCCCGCCCGGCTGGTCACCGGGCTGATCACCGAACGCGGCGTTTGCGAGGCCAGCCCGGCGGGGTTGAAGGCGCTGTTCCCCGAACGGGCATGATTTCAATACCATAGGGAGGGAAAACCATGGCGACGGTAATTCAGATGACGCATCCCCAGACCGGAATCGTCAAGAAGGGCATCTATGGCTTCAGCTGGACCACGCTGTTCTTCGGCGGATTTCCGGCCATCTTTCGCGGCGAGATCGTCATCGGCCTGGTGGTGCTGGTCATCAATTTGCTGACCTTCGGCGTGGCCGGTTTCATCTGGGCCTTCATCTACAACAAGCAATATACGCTGCGGCTGGTGGAGCAGGGCTACCAGTTCAATGGCGGCGAAGCCGAAATCGCCGCCGCCCGGACCAAGCTGGGCATCATCACCGTCGGCGCGGCGGGATAACGCCCGTTTGGCTGGGGCAGAATGCTTTTCTTCGTCACCCTCGGGCTTGACCCGAGGGTCCAAGGATTGTCGGGTCAAGCCAGGCAATGACGGAACGAAAAAAATGCCGCCGTACTGGATAACACCGGTAATGGGGAACACGGATAAACACAGATGCCGCTTCGCGGCTCACGGATGAACGGGGATGAGGGAAATCGGACTCTGACCCCATCACTTCTTGCGGTTTAAATTTGCCGACACGATCCGCTGGCTGCCGAGGGTATTGACCACCAAGGCACCAAGGACACCAAGAGCACCAAGAGGCCGACACGGTTTTTTGCCTTCCGTCATGCCGGTGCTTGTCACGGGCATCCACGCCCATCCGTCTGGATTATCGGCTCAAAAGGCTTTCAAGCGGAACCGCGTGGGTGGCCGGGACACGCCCGGCCATGACGAACGAGTGCGGCTTGGCCGTTTGCTCCGCCCTCTTGGTGTCCTTGGTGCCTTGGTGGTCAATCGGCTTTCGAGTCCCATACCGAAGGTGACGGCCTCAAATACAGGCAGACTCAGGCGCTCGATGAAACCACGCCAATTTAAACCGGACAGCCGTGTGACGAGTACGGGCATGACGGAACGACAGCCCAGCCGAGAAAAAGGGCGCCGCCGCATGACACGGAGGCGCCCTTGATTCATGGGCGGGTAGGATTGGGGGTTTGGGGGCCGCGCCCCCAAGGCCTTGATCCTTAATCGTTCTTGGCGGCGCGGTCGGCCTTCTTGCGTTCGTTGGGGTCGAGCAGGCGCTTCCTGAGACGGATGGACTTGGGCGTCACTTCCACCAGTTCGTCGTCCTCGATATAGGCGATGGCCTGTTCCAGGCTCATCTTGCGCGGCGGGGTCAGCTTGACCGCCTCGTCCTTGCCGGAGGCGCGGATATTGGTGAGCTGCTTGCCCTTCAGGGCATTGACCTCGAGGTCATTGGGGCGATTGTGCTCGCCGATGATCATGCCCTCATAGATCTTGACGTTACCGGTGATGAACATGGCGCCGCGCTCTTCCAGATTCCACAGGGCATAGGTGACGGCGTCGCCCTGGCCGTTGGAGATCAGGACGCCGTTGCGACGGCCTTCGATGGCGCCCTTGAAGGGGGCATAGCCATGGAACATGCGGTTCATCAGGCCGGTGCCGCGGGTATCGGTGAGGAACTCGCCGTGATAGCCGATCAGGCCACGGGCGGGCGCCAGGAAGGTGATGCGGGTCTTGCCGCCGCCCGAGGGACGCATGCCGGTCAGTTCCGCCTTGCGCAGGCTCATCTTCTCGACCACGGCGCCGGAATATTCGTCGTCCACGTCGATGAAGACTTCCTCGATGGGTTCGAGACGCTTGCCGTCGTCGTCGGTCTTGAACAGCACGCGGGGACGCGAGATGGACAGCTCGAAACCCTCGCGGCGCATCTGCTCGATCAGCACGCCCAACTGCAATTCACCACGGCCCGACACCTCGAAGGCGTCCTTACCGGCGGTTTCCTTGATGTGAATGGCCACATTGCTTTCGCATTCGCGGGCCAGACGGGCGGCGATCATGCGCGACGTGACCTTGTCGCCCTCCTGGCCGGCCAGAGGGCTGTCATTGACCGAGAAGGTCATGGACAGGGTGGGCGGATCGATGGGATTGGCCTTCAGGGGCTCGGTGACCTCGGGGGCGCAGATGGTGTCGGCGACGGTGGGCTTGGTCATGCCGGAAATGGCGACGATGTCGCCCGCCTCGGCGAAGTCCACCGGCACCCGCTCGATGCCGCGGAAGGCCAGGATCTTGGCCATGCGGAAGGTTTCCAGCACCTGGCCGTCATGGGACAGGCCCTTGACCTGGGCGTTGAGCTTGGCGGTACCGGAATAGATGCGCCCGGTCAGCACGCGGCCCAGATAGGGGTCGGCTTCCAGGGTGGTGGCCAACATGGAGAACGGCGCGTCCAGGTCGCGGACCGGCGGCGGCACATGGGCGACGATCAGGTCGAACAGCGCGCCAAGATCCTTGCGCGGGCCTTCGAGCGAGTCGTCGGCCCAGCCGTCGCGGCCCACCGCGAACATGGTGGGGAAGTCCAACTGGTCGTCATTGGCGTCCAGGGCGGCGAACAGGTCGAAGCACTCGTCGTGCACTTCATGGGGGCGGGCGTCGCCGCGATCCACCTTGTTGACCACCACGATGGGACGCAGGCCGAGGCCCAGCGCCTTGCCGGTGACGAATTTGGTCTGGGGCATGGGGCCTTCGGCCGCGTCCACCAGAACAACGACACCATCGACCATGGACAGGATGCGTTCCACCTCGCCGCCGAAATCGGCGTGGCCGGGGGTATCGACGATATTGATGCGGACGCCCTTCCATTCCACCGAGGTGCATTTGGCGAGAATGGTGATGCCGCGTTCCTTTTCCAGATCGTTGGAATCCATCACGCGTTCAGCCACCTGCTGATTTTCGCGGAAGGTTCCGGACTGGCGAAGCATGGCGTCCACCAGGGTGGTCTTGCCGTGGTCGACGTGGGCGATGATGGCGATATTACGGAGTTGCATGGGATTAGACAGTCTCGGGAAGTTTGGCGCGGGCCAGATCCTTGAGCGGGTGCTCGGGGCGGGCGCCGAAATGGGAGATGATTTCGCCGGCGGCGATGCCGCCCAGCATGGCGCAGACGGGCAGATCCTGGCCCGTCGTGAAGCCGTAGAGGAAGCCGGCGGCGTAAAGATCGCCGGCGCCGGTGGTGTCGATCACTTGGTCAATGGGGTCGGCGGCCACCACATGGGTGTCCTCGCCCGCCACCACCACGGAGCCCAGGGCGCCGCGAGTGATGGCGGCAACCGTGCAATGGCCGCGCACGGCGCGGATGGCGTCGTCGAAAATCTCGGTCTGATACAGCGAGCACAGCTCGGCTTCGTTGGCGAACAGGATGTCCACATGGCCGGAGACCAGTTCCAGGAAGGCGGCGCGGTGACGATCGACACAGAACGGATCGGACAGCGACAGCGACACCAGCTTGCCCGCCGCGTGGGCGCAGGCGGCCGCTTCCAGGAAGGCCTGCTTGGCGCCGGGCGGATCGTAGAGATAGCCTTCCAGATAGGTGACGGCGGCGGCGGCGATCACCGCCTTGTCCACGTCCTCGGGACCGAAATCCACGCAGGCGCCCAGATAGGTCAGCATGGTGCGCTGGGCGTCGGGAGTAACCAGCACGAAACAGCGCGCCGTGGACGGGCCGGATGCGGCCGGCTTGGTCTCGAAACCGACGCCGGCATTGCGGATGTCGTGACGGAATACCTGGCCCAGTTGGTCGTCGCGCACCTTGCCCATATAGGCGGCGCGGCCGCCCAGGGCGGCGATGCCGACGACGGTATTGGCGGCGGAACCACCGGAACACTCGATGCCGGGGGGAAGCTGGGCATAAATGGCCTCGGCCTGCCCGGCGTCGATCAAGGTCATGACGCCCTTGGTCAGCCCCAGCTTGTGCAGCAACAGATCGTCGGCATGGACAAGCACATCGACGATCGCGTTGCCGATTCCGGCGACGTGGATGGATTGGTCAGCCATGGTCGGTGCAGCCTTTCGCGGGTCCGGCCCGGAACCATATCGGGCCGCCTCCGGGGCGCTTCAAGCGGCCCAGGGAGTAATTTTGCGGCGCAGTATACTGTCCGGCCCGCCATAAACAACAAAAACTCCTGCATTGGACTTGGCCGAAAACGCTGGGGGGCTTGGCCGAAAGCGCGGGGCGTGCTTGAATCACTGGGATTCCATGGAGTTGCACCGGATGTTTTCCGCCCTGGTCAAAGCCTTCGCCCAATTGAGCGATCCCCGTCTGCGCCGAATCCTCAAGATCGGGGTGGCGGTGGCCCTGGCCTGCTGGGTCGGATTGGCCATGGCGGCGTCTTGGGCTCTGTCCCATGTGCGGCTGTTCGAGAACAGTTGGGCCGATACCGGCGCCGGGGTTGTGCTGGGCCTGTCGGCCCTGGTGGTGCCGCTGCTGTTCTTCTCGGCGCTGGCCACCTTCGTCATGAGCTTCTGGCTGGACGAGGTCTGCGACGTGGTGGAGGCGCGCCACTATCCCGGCCTCGGCCCCGCCCGCGATCTGTCTTGGACCGAGGTGCTGATCGCGTCGACCCGCTTCCTGCTGGTGATGGTGGCGGTAACCCTGGCGGCGGCGCCGCTTTACGTGGCGCTGCTGTTCTTCGGCCTTGGCGTCATCCTCAATTATGCGGTCAACGGCTATCTGCTGGGCCGCGAATATTTCGAACTGGTGGCCAGCCGCCGGATGGAGGCCGATCAGGCCCGGCTGCTGTTCCAGCACAATCTGGGCAAGGTCTGGCTGTGCGGCGCGGTGATCAACCTGCTGTTCCAGATCCCCCTGCTGAACCTGACGGCGCCGGTGACGGCCGCCGCCTTCATGGTGCATGTGGTGCAGGGATTGCGGCGGCGGTGACAGCGGGCGGAAAGGTGATACATCAAGATTAGCCACAGTTGCACACAGATCCCCGCTATGCGGGACACAGATAAGAATTTCATCTGTGCCTATCTGCGTTCATCTGTGGCTGAATTTTAAGCATTCATGGTTTTGCTCCGTCCCATCCGTGTTCCCTGACGAGGCCTGAAACGTTATGATGCAAACCATGACCAAGCTCCGCCCCCTGCTCCTGCTTCCCCTGATGGCCCTGGCCGCCTGCAACGGCGCGGCGCAGACCGGCGGCGGCCCGGCGGTGGAATCACCGTCCCAGCGCACCGAGACCGCCGCCCTGCCGCGTGTACAAAGCGGGCCGTTGACGCCAGAGGGGCTGAAGGGGCTGAGTGCGGCGCAGGTGGAGGATGCCCTGGGCACCCCCGGCTTCCGCCGCCGCGATCCACCGGCCGAGATTTGGCAGTACCGGGTCAAGTCCTGCACCTTGGACCTGTTCCTCTATGTCGAGACCGCCGGGCGCATGGTGGCCCATTACGCCGTGCGCAGCCCTGTCGGCAGTCCGGTCTCGGACCGGGCCTGCCTGGATGAGGTGCTGAATGCCAAGACCGAACGGCCGGTGAGTTAGAGCGCCGCTCGGGCTTGAGCGTTTTTCGACCTTCCGATTCGAAAAACTCTGGCTAGCCCACCTTGCTGATATAGTCCTCGACCTGCTTGGACAGCGCGTCCACCACCGCGCTCAGTTTTCGGGCGCTCCAGATCACCCGGACGGTGCCGCCGCAGGCCTCGGCCGAGGATTTGGACAGATGGGCGACATTTTCCGACACTTCGCCCGCCTTGGTGGCCACATCGTCGATATGGCTGGAGATTTCGCGGGTCACCGCTTCCTGCTCCTGGACCGCCCCGGCGATGGCGGCGGAAATGCTGTCGATGCGGCGGATGGTTTCCACCACCCCTTTGATGCCGTTCGCCGCCGATCGCGCCGCGTCCTGCACCGCCGCGACCTGGCGGGTGATATCGTCGGTGGCGCGCGCGGTCTGGTTGGCGAGGTTTTTCACCTCGCCCGCCACCACGGCGAAACCCTTGCCCGCCTCACCGGCCCGCGCCGCCTCGATGGTGGCGTTCAGCGCCAAGAGATTGGTCTGTGACGCGATATCGCTGATCAACTGGACCACCTCGCCGATCTGACTGACCAAATCGGCCAGACCGTTCATGCGTTCCACCGTCTCGCCGATATCGCCCACCGCCGATTGCGCCACCTGGGCCGACATGCCGACCTGCTGGGCGATTTCATTGATAGCGCTGGCCAGTTGGCGGCTGGCGTCGGACACCGCGCCCGCCCGCTCGGTGGTGATCTCGGCCGCCTCGCCCACGTCCAGCGAACGGCCGCCGGCATTTTCCGACCGGTTGGCCATGGTGCTGGCGGTCAGACCGATGCTCTTGGTCGCCACCGCCACGTCGGACACCAAGGAATGGACCGACTGCTCGAAGCGCCGGGTTTCCTGATCGCGGGCGTCCATGTCGGCCAGCACCTTGTTGATGCCCTCGGCATAGCCGAGATAGTCGCCGCGCAGGCCCTGCAGCGGAATATGGCGGAAATACTGCTTTTGGCCCGCCATCTTCATGGCGGCACCGGCATCCTTGGCGAATTCCTCGGTCAGATCGAGAACACGGTTGAAGCCGATCATCATGCGGCCCAGCTCATCCTTGCGGCCGATCAGCAGAACGCGGGCGTTGAAATCGCCTTGGGCGGCCTGGGAGGCCACCTTTTCGCCGCGCTCGATGAGATCGATGATCTCCAACCGCTTGCGATGGGAGCCGATGGTCAAGACGAACAGGGCGCCGCCCGACAGGACCGCCAGGGCCACCATGATCCAGCCGAAGCTGCGATGGCTTTGCGTCGCGCCCTCCAGCGCCTGGCGCCAGGAATCGCCGCCCTTGGCCGATTCCGCCAGGGCGTCGGCGATGGCGCCGTCCATGACCAGGCCATAGAAGATGGAGGCATAGGCCACCGCGCCGGTGACCAGCAGGGCGACCATGGTCATGGTGGTGGCGCTGCCGATGGAGCGGCGGAGCGAGGATGAGGACATGGAGAGCGCTCCTACCGACTAAGCGTCATGATGAGGCGGTCATAGCTGTCGAAGCCCAGATCGCCGATGGTCTTGACCAGCGCGGCGAAGGATTGCTCGACCCCCAGCTTGCGGTCACCCGCCTTTTCCTCGATACCCAGCAAGGTCTGATACAGCGGGGCGATGGTGGCTATGGCCTCGTCCTTGGGCACCCGGCGGTTGGAATGATAGCCGACAATCTTGCCGGTGTGGTCGGTGCAGGGGGTGACATGGGCAAAGACCCAATAATGATCGCCGTTCCGGGCGCGATTGATCACATAGGCGAAGACCTCGTGGCCATCGGCGATCCTGTCCCACAGGAATTTGAAGACGCAGCGCGGCATGGCGGGATGACGCAAGATAGAATGTGGCGCGCCCAACAACTCTTTTTCCGTGTATCCGCTGATATCGATGAAGACCTCGTTGGCATAGGTGATCTTGCCGGTGAGATCCGTCTTGGAGACGATGACGTCATCCCACTGAAAAGTCCTAGCCACATTGGTCAGTGATCGGTCGATCGCCATGCCCCATCGCCTTCCCTATTTCCCGCCGTCCCCACGGGGCTTCGCGTATACAGTCAATACGCAAATCTGCATACTAAAGTTGTAACATTCTGTTACTCTTGTCAAATGGATCTGAACTTTACCCGCACCTGCCCGATCGCCTCGGGTCCACGCATGGCGCTTGACGAAACCTTAATCAGACCCAAGATAGTATATGTGAAAGGTGCCGATGGTCGGGCCTTTCGTCACCGGACTCGCTCACGCACGAGGAGGACGACGCCCGATGTCCCGTATGTCCGCATTCAACAGCCCCTTGCTTCTCGGCTTCGATCACTTCGAACGGGTGCTTGACCGCATCTCGAAGACCTCGGCCGAGGGCTATCCGCCCTACAACATCGAACAGACTTCGGAAAACGCCCTGCGCATCACCTTGGCGGTGGCGGGTTTTTCCATGGACGACCTGTCGGTGGCCCTGGAAGACAACCAATTGGTCATCCGTGGGCGCCAGAACGAGGAGGAAGACGGTCGGATCTTCATCCATCGCGGCATCGCGGCACGCCAATTCCAGCGCGCCTTCGTGCTGGCCGAAGGCATCGAGGTCAGGGGCGCCGCCCTGGACAACGGATTGCTGCACGTCGACCTCAAACGCGAAGTCCCCGAGCCGCGCATCCGCACCATTCCCATCGAAGGCGCCGGGGCAGCCCGCGCGACCGCCAAGACCATCACCGTCGCTGCCGAAGGCGAGGGCGAGGATACTCATAAATCCCGGGCCAGAACCGGCCAGAAGAGGGAGGTCTGACATGAAAACCGCAGACAACAAACAGCATGACGGCATGGCCGCCGAAATCATGACCACCGCCGATCTGGCCAGTTGGGGCCTGCCCATCGTCGCCTATGTGCGCCATCAGGGCGAGCAGGGGGCCGGTAGCTGGACCATTCACGCCGCCGACGGCACCACCATCGGCGCCGCGCCGGACCGCGCCACCGCCTTCGCGGCGGTGCGCCAGCACGAGCTGGAACCGCTGAGCGTGCATTGAAAGGGAGAGGGTGCGGGCGGGACGCCCGCGCTCCGAACACCGTCTTGGGAGCGCGGGCGTCCCGCCCGCACCCTTGCTACGCCGCCCGGCTTGCCGGTGATTCGGTCAGCAGGGCATACAACGCGTCGGCGTTGTCGGTGCCGCGCAGCTTTTCGCACACGCTTTTATCGCGCAACAGCCGCGAGACGCGGGCCAAGGCCTTCAAGTGATCGGCGCCCGCCGATTCCGGGGCCAGCAGCAGGAAGATGAGATCGACCGGCTGCTCGTCGATGGATTCGAAATGGATCGGCTTTTCCAGCCGGGCGAACAAGCCGTAAAGCCGGTCCAGGCTGGGCAGCTTGCCGTGGGGAATGGCGATGCCGTTGCCCACGCCGGTGGTCCCTAAGCGTTCACGCTCCAGCAGCACGTCGAAGATGGCCCGCTCGTGTAGGCCGGTGATCTCGGCGGCGCGCCGCGCCAGATCCTGCAGCGCCTGCTTTTTCGAGGTGGCGCGCAGATTGGGTATGACGGCGGCGGGGCTGATCAGGTCGGTGATTTCCATGAATCCACCCTATTGTGCGGATATGCGTGATCCGCGAATTCTCTGCCCGGGCCGGAGTGGCCTCCCCTCTCCTGCTCCCGACAGAAGGGCCGGAAAATAGTTCCGCCCCGGTCGGGAGTCAAGCTTGACGGGAGTCACATCCCCATCGACTTCTCGCGGCGGCGTTGAACCGACGACGCGATGTTCATGGCCTCCCGGTATTTTGCCACCGTTCGCCGTGCGATGTCGATGCCGTCGGCCTTGAGCGCCACCACAATTTGATCATCGGACAGCACCGCGCGTCCCTCCGCGTCGATCAGGGCCTTGATGCGGTGGCGCACCGCCTCGGCGGAATGGGCGTCGCCGCCATCGGCGGAATTGATGGATTGGGTGAAGAAGTATTTCAGCTCGTAGATGCCGCGCGGCGTGGCGATATATTTGTTGGAGGTCACCCGGCTGACCGTGCTTTCGTGCATGGAGATGGCCGTCGCGATATCGCGCAGCACCAGCGGCCGCAGATGCTGGACTCCGTGGCGGAAGAAGGCGTCTTGCTGGCGCACCAGTTCGGTGGCCACCTTCAAGATGGTGGTGGCGCGCTGGTGCAGCGATTTGACCAGCCAATTGGCCGACTGGAAGCGCTCGCTGATATAGGTCTTGTCGTCGCGCGATCGCGCCGCGCCCGCGATCTTGGAATAATAGCGGGTGTTGACCAGCACGCGGGGCAGGGTGTCGGAGTTCAGTTCCACCAGCCAGCCGCCGTCCTGGGCACGGCGCATCAACACCTCGGGGGTGATGGGCTGGGCGACCACATGGTCGAAGCGCAGCGCGGGCTTGGGGTCCAGCGCCTTGATCTCTCCGATCATTTCGGCCAGATCCTCGTGATCGACGCCGCAGACCCGCGTCAGACCCGGCAGATCACGCCGCGCCAGCATTTCCAGATTGTCCAGCATGGCCTGCATGGCGGGATCGAGGCGATTGCGCTCGGCCAGTTGCAGCGCAAGGCATTCCTTGAGCGAGCGGGCGAACACGCCGACCGGGTCGAAGCCCTGGACTCGGGCCAGCACTTGTTCCACCCGTGAGGCCGCGCAGCCCAGCCGGGCCGCCAGTTCCGCCAGATCGCCGATCAGATAGCCAGCCTCGTCCAGCATGGAAATCAGGTGCAGGCCGATGATGCGGTCGCCGGGATCGGGCACATCCATGTTGAGCTGGGCCACCAGGTGGTCGCGCAAGCTGATTTCGCCCGCGATGGTGGCTTCCAGGCTGGATTCGGAATCGTCGAAGCCGTGGCTGCCGCCGTTGCGCGAGCTCCATTGGCCGAAGGCTTCGCCGTCGGTGCCGTCGGACGGGCTGTCGTTGTTGAAGGTGTTGTCGTAATCCACGTCGAGGCCTTCACTGGCCGAGGTGGAGGTTATGCCGTCCAGCAGCGGCACATCGGCGGGCATGGAATCCAGCACCGGCAGATCGGCGGCATCGGCTTTGGGCTCGGCGCGTTCCACCGGCCGGTCGGCGTCTTCGCGCTCCAGCAGGGGGTTGCGTTCCAGTTCCTGGTCGATGAAGGCGGTCAGTTCCATATTGGACAACTGCAGCAGCTTGATCGCCTGCTGCAGCTGCGGCGTCATCACCAGGGATTGGGTCTGGCGGATATCCAGCCGGGGACCGAGCGCCATGGCGATGTCGTCTACAGACTGAACCGTTCGCCGAGATAGACCCGCCGCACCCCTTCGTGGGCGACGATCTCGGCCGGGCGACCCTCCATCAGGACCGCGCCGTCGTGCAGGATATAGGCGCGGTCGATGATATCGAGGGTTTCGCGCACATTGTGATCGGTGATCAGCACGCCGATGCCGCGATCCTTGAGATGCGACACCAGGTCACGGATATCGGAAACCGCGATGGGATCGATACCGGCCAGCGGCTCGTCCAGCAAAATGAAATGGGGCCGCGACGCCAGGGCGCGGGCGATTTCCACGCGGCGGCGTTCGCCGCCCGACAGCGCCATGGCGGGAGCGCGGCGCAGATGGCTGATGGAGAATTCGGCCAGCAGGCTTTCCAGATCGTGTTCGCGCCGCTCGCGGTCGGGTTCGACCACTTCGAGGACGGCCAGGATGTTGCCCTCCACCGACAGGCCCCGGAAGATGGAGGCTTCCTGCGGCAGATAGCCGATGCCGAGACGGGCGCGACGATACATGGGCAGGGCGGTGATGTCCTCGCCGTCCATCAAGATAGCGCCGGTATCGGGCGAGATCAGGCCGGTGATACAGTAAAAGCAGGTGGTCTTGCCCGCGCCGTTGGGCCCCAGCAGGCCCACCGCCTCGCCGCGCTGGACGGAAATGGAGACGTCGCGCACCACGGGGCGCTTCTTGAAGCTCTTGCCGAGCCCCTTCGCCATCAGACCGGCGTTGGCGGTCACCAGACGCGGTCCGGCCTTGCCCTTGTCCGGAGCACCGCCCGGGTGCCCCTTGTCCAGGGACAGCGGCGCATGGGTTACAGGCTTCATCTCTCCCCTTCCCTCTTGAAGCCGGGGACGCTGCCGGAGAAGCTGGCGCGGCCCTTGGGCTCCGTATCCGCGGCGTCGCCTTTGTCGCCCTTTTTCTGGGGGATGAAGACGCCTTGCACCCGCTTGCCGGTATCGGCGCCGCCGGGCGTTCCGGGGAACAGCTTGCTCACCCCGGTGTTGAGGTTGACATGGGCCCAGCCGCCTTCGAGCTGATTGCCACCCTCGCGGCTGATCTTAACCGAACCGGAGACGGTGGCGATACCGGTTTCGGCGTTATAATCGCCGCGCTCACCGGTCACCACTTCGGTGGGGGTGATGATCTGGACATGGCCATAGGCGTCCGAGCGTTGCAGTTCAAGGCCGCCGCCGGAGTCACTCTTGGCGCCCGGCTTGCCATCCATCGGCTTGGACTGAGGCGCAGCGGGCTTGGCCCCCGGTTTGCCCTTGGCCCCGGCATTGGGATCCTTGTCCTTGAAATGGGCGGTCAGCACGTCGCCCTTCAGGGTCTTGGTATCCTGCGTCGCGACGGCGTCGCCGCGCAAAACCGCCATGCGCTTCAGTTCCCAGTATTCCAGCGAGTCGGTGGCCTGGAAGCTGTCGGTGGGGGTGACCAGCTTGGCGGGGCTGCCCTTCAGCACGAACACCGCCTTGTCCAGGTCGTAGATGGCCTTGTGGCCGGTGGCGGTATCGTTGGGGGAACGGATCACCACATTGCCGTCGGCGTCGAGGCGCCAGATCTCGTCGCCCTTGGCCCCCTTGCGGTAATGGGCGGTCAGCACGTCGGCGTCGATGGTCATGTCGCCACGGATGGCGTGGGCGTTGCCGCGCGCCACCACCCGCAATTCCTCGGAATGCCATTCGATGCCGTTGTCGGAATAGACCTGAATCTGCTGGTCGCCGGACTTGCTCATCTCGAAGCCCTGGGCAAGGGCGCCCGTCGTCAGGCCCATTGACGCCAAACCCAGCGATATCTGCACGCTCAGTAAGAGGGCGGTCGGCTTCATCGACTTTTGGCTCCCTTGCCCTGGCCCTTCGGCGAGGCACCCTTCAAGCTGAGATGGGCCTTGCCGGTGAAAATGATTTCGCGTCCCTTGCCCGCCAGCTCGAAACCGGTGGATTCGATGCGGCCTTGCGGGCCGTGTCCATCCACCGGATCGAACCCCTTGCCCGAATTATGCCCCAGATCGATCACGGCGGTCGGCGTGTGAAGTTCGTAACCGGCATCGTGGTACAGATTCACCCCGCCGGAAAGATCAAGAATCTTGGTGGACTGGTGATAGAGGCCGGTGACCGCGTCCACCACGATATTGGCGCCCGACGACGAGGTGAAGTCCGCCTTGGGCGCCTGCAGGTGAATCAGATCCGAATTGCCCGGTTCCTGGACCGCCAGATCCGAGGTCACCGCGAAGGGCCGGTTGGATTCGTCGACGCCGAAATACCGGGCGTTCTGCATGGCCAAGGTCTCCACCTTGGCGGAGGGCAGGTTGGCGAAGCCGATCTGGAAGCGCTTGTCCTCCATGGCCAGCTTGGGCCAGACCACCACGAGGGCCAGCAGCAGCGCCGCCAGACTGGGCAGCAGCACCTTCATGAAGCCGACGAAACGGGAATAGCGGGCGAAAGGCCCGGTCAGCGGCGCCCGCAGCCGCCGCCTGATCATTTCCATGGGATTGGCACCCGCCCGCGGAACCATGGCGCTATGCCACCCCCGCGCGCAGGCAGTCGTGCACATGCAGCACCCCCACCGGTGTGCCGTCATCTTCCACCACGAACAGGCTGGTGATGGATTTGGTGTTCATGATGCGCAGCGCCTCGGCCGCCAGCGAATTGGGCCCGACCGTCTTGGGCGCCACGGTCATGGCGGCCTCGGCCGACAGGTTCAGCAGATCCGAGCGCATGTGGCGGCGCAGATCGCCGTCGGTGATGATTCCGGCCAACCGGCCGCCCCGATCCACCACGCCGGCGCAGCCCAGGCTCTTGGCGGTCATCACCAGTAGAACCTCGGACATGACGGTTTCCAGCGATACCAGTGGCAGGCGGTCGCCGCCATGCATCAGATCGCGCACCTTGAGCAGGCGCTGACCCAGCTTGCCGCCGGGATGAAAGACCTTGAAATCGGCGGCGGTAAAGCCCTTGCGCTCCAGCAGGGTCACCGCCAGGGCATCGCCCAGCGCCAGCATCATGGTGGTCGAGGTGGTGGGCGCCAGCCCCATGGGACAGGCTTCCGGGATGGGTGGCAGTACCAGGGCGATGTCGGCCGAGGTGGCGAGCGTGCTGCCGTCCCGCGCCGTGATGCCGATCAGCGGGATTTCGAAGCGCCTTGTATAGGCGACGATGTCGCCCAGTTCCGGCGTCTCGCCCGAATTGGACAGCGCCACCACCGCGTCGTCGGCCGTCACCATGCCAAGATCGCCGTGGCTGGCCTCGGCGGGATGGATATAGAAGGCGGGCCGACCGGTCGACGCCAGGGTGGCGGCGATCTTGCGTCCCACATGGCCGCTCTTGCCCATGCCGGTGACGATGACGCGGCCCTTGGCCGCTTCCAGGATCCCCACCGCCGCCAGGAAGGCATCGCCCAGACCGGCGGCAAGGGCGCTCAGAGCCTCCGCCTCGATGGCGAGCACCCGGCGGGCGGTGGCGATATCATCGGCGGCGGATGTCATGGCGATTCAAAACCTAGCGGCGGTGCAGCCCTAACTATACGAATCCGGGTTTAGACGGAAAGGCAAAAGCAAGCGGCTGGTCCGTTTCCTGCATAAAATTCCGGTTCTTTCAAAACTGAACCGGATGGTTTAGTTTCATGGAAGCGTGTGGAGCAACCCAGTCTATGGCCAAAGTCGGACGCAAACCCTCGGCGAAACGGGAAGCCATTCTCGACGCCGCCCAAGCCGCCTTCCTGGAGGACGGCTATGCCGCCACCAGCATGGATGGGGTGGCGCTGGGCGCCTGCGTGTCCAAGGCCACCATCTATGCCCATTTCGCCAGCAAGGATCAGCTGTTCGCGGCGGTGATCCAACGGCGTTGCGAGCGGGAATCCGTCTTCCAGGCCCCGGAGGGACTGCCCGACGCCAGGACCGCCCTGACCCAGGTCGCCAGGCGGCTGTTGGGGCTGCTGCTGTCGCCCGAGGCCCTGGCCATGTATCGGGTGGTGGTGTCCGAATCCATGCGCCAGCCCGATTTGGCCCGCGCCTTCTATGAATCCGGTCCCGCCGCGGGCAAGGCTCAGATCGCCGAAATCATGGCGGAACTGGCGCGGCGCGGCGCCTTGACCCTGTCCGATCCCTGGCAGGCCACCGACATGTTCATCGGCATGCTGCGCACCGATCTGTTCATGCGCAAGCTGCTGGGCCTGCCCCTGCGCGAGGATCAATCGCCGGAGCAGGTCATCGACACCGCCGTGGACATCATGATGCGGGCCTATGGGCCTGTTCGGCCGCCCGTCGCTTGATGCTTTAACTGATCTTGTCCAGCTCGCGGACCACGGCTTCGCCCATGACGGTGGTCGAGACCTTGGCCTTGCCCGCCTGCATGATGTCGGCGGTGCGCAGGCCACCCTTCAACACGGTCTTGACGGCGGTCTCGATCATCTCGGCCTCGGCGTCCATGTTGAAGGAATAGCGCAGGCACATGGCGAAGGACAGGATGGTGGCCAGGGGATTGGCCATGTCCTTGCCCGCGATGTCGGGCGCCGAGCCGTGCACCGGCTCGTAGAGCGCCTTACGGCGTCCTTCGGCGTCGGCGGCGCCCAGCGAGGCCGACGGCAGCATGCCCAGCGAGCCGGTCAGCATGGCGGCACAATCAGACAGGATGTCGCCGAACATGTTCTCGGTGACCATGACGTCGAACTGCTTGGGATTGCGCACCAGCTGCATGGCGGCGTTGTCCACGTACATATGGGTCAGTTCCACGTCGGGGAACTCTTCCTTTTGCAGTTTGATCATCTCTTCGCGCCACAGCACGGTGCATTCCAGCACATTGGCCTTGTCCACCGAGCACAGCTTCTTGTTGCGCTTGCGGGCCAGCTCGAAGGCGACGCGGCCGATGCGGACGATTTCCGGGGTGGTGTAGACCAGGGTGTTGAAGCCCTTGCGGCTGCCGTCGGCCAGGGTCTCGATGCCGCGCGGCTCGCCGAAATACAGGCCGCCGGTCAGCTCGCGCAGGATCATGATGTCCAGGCCCGCCACCACGTCGTGCTTCAGGGTCGAGGCGTCGGCCAGGGCGTCCAGCACGGTGGCGGGGCGCAGATTGGCGAACAGGCCCATATCCTTGCGGATGCCCAGCAGGCCGCGCTCGGGCTTCTTGTCGAACGGCAGATCGTCCCATTTCGGGCCACCCACCGCGCCCAGCAGCACGGCATCGGCGGCCAGGGCGGCTTCCAGCGTCTGGGTGGGATAAGGCGTGCCGTGGACGTCATAGGCGGCACCGCCTAGCAGGCCCTCGGAGATGTCGAACTCGATCTTCCGCTTCTTCGCCATCCAATCGATGATGCGGCGAACCTGGGTCATGACTTCGACGCCGATGCCGTCACCGGGCAGAATCAAGAGCTTCTTGGCGGCCATGCTACTCTCCCACAAAGATCGAATGCGTGTGATGGGCTGTGATTACAGCCAAGGGGTGGAGGCCTTGCGGGCGTCCTCGAAGGCGGTGATCTTGGCTTCGCGCTGCAAGGTCAGGCCGATATCGTCCAGACCATTGAGCAGGCAATGCTTGCGGAAGGGATCGACCTCGAACGTGATGCAGCCGCCGTCGGGGCCGGTGATGGTCTGCTTTTCCAGATCCACCGTCACGATGGCGTTGGAGCCGCGCGAGGCGTCATCCAGCAGCTTGTCCACCTCGTCCTGGGGCAGGACGATGGGCAGGATGCCGTTCTTGAAGCAGTTGTTGAAGAAGATGTCGGCGAAGCTGGGCGCGATGACGCAGCGGATGCCGAAATCATTGATGGCCCAGGGCGCATGCTCACGCGACGAACCGCAGCCGAAATTGGCCCCGGCCACCAGGATCTTGGCGGCACGGTAGGCGGGCTTGTTCAGCACGAAGTCGGGAACCTCGGCGCCTTCGGGCGTGTAGCGCATCTCGTCGAACAGGTTCTTGCCCAGCCCGGTGCGCTTGATGGTCTTCAGGAACTGCTTGGGGATGATCATATCGGTATCGATATTGATCATGGCCAGCGGCGCCGCGACGCCGGTCAGGGTGGTGAACTTTTCCATCTGCTCTTCCATCTCCTTGCACCCCCACCCCCGGCCCCTCCCCACAAGGGGGAGGGGGGGAGCGAGATGACCCCAACCCCCCTCCCCTTTGATGGGGAGGGGGGCCTTATCTCTTGCTTTCCTCCCCTTGATGGGGAAGGGGCACCTTAGTTTTGCTCCCCTCCCCTTGATGGGGAAGGGGCACCTTCGTTTTGCTCCTCTCCCCTTGATGGGGAGGGGGCACCTTCGTTTTGCTCCCCTCCCCTTGATGGGGAGGGGTCGGGGGTGGGGTGATACCGCGTCGGCC
This sequence comes from Paramagnetospirillum kuznetsovii, assembly GCF_003284725.1. Classification (GTDB taxonomy): domain Bacteria; phylum Pseudomonadota; class Alphaproteobacteria; order Rhodospirillales; family Magnetospirillaceae; genus Phaeospirillum; species Phaeospirillum kuznetsovii. The sequence continues at coordinate 158,239 of NZ_PGTO01000001.1, forward strand.
TAGGCCTGAAGACCCAGCGTCTCGCGCACCACCCGCATGACCCCATCCATATTACCCAAGACATCGGAATTCCAGAATCTCAGAACCCGATATCCTTGCCCTTCAAGCCAAACCGTCCGCCGCGTATCGGCGATAACACCGTCTTCCAATCCGTGCTGGCCGCCATCGACCTCGATGATCAATCGCGCCGCGTGACTGGCGAAATCAGCGATATAGGGTCCAATGGGGGCCTGACGCCTGAAATGGAACCCGACGGTCTTCAACTCCCTCAAACATTTCCAAAGGGCGCGTTCGGCATCGGTCTGATTGGCCCTGAGCCACCTTGCCCGCGTGTCGGCCACCGTCCGCGCCCTCTTCAAGCATCCCCCGCCTCCCCCCTCCCCACGAGGGGGAGGGGGGAGGCGGGGTAATCCAAGTCTACAACGACCTCACATCCGTCAGCTTGCCGGTGATGGCGGCGGCGGCGGCCATGGCGGGGCTGACCAGATGGGTGCGGCCGCCGCGACCCTGGCGGCCCTCGAAATTGCGGTTCGAGGTGGACGCCGAGCGCTGGCCGGGCTTCAGCTGGTCGGCGTTCATGGCCAGGCACATGGAGCAGCCGGGCTCGCGCCATTCGGCGCCCGCCTCGATGAAGACCTTGTCCAGGCCTTCCGCTTCCGCCTGTTCCTTGACCAGACCGGAGCCGGGCACGATCAGCGCCTGGACGTTCGCGGCCACCTTGCGGCCCTTGAAGATTTCGGCGGCGGCACGGAAGTCCTCGATGCGGCCGTTGGTGCACGATCCGATGAACACCACGTCCACCGCGATGTCGGTGGCCTTCATGCCCGCCGTCAGACCCATATAGTCCAGCGAGCGCTGCACCGCCTTGCGCTTGGCCTCGTCCTTGATGTCGGCGGGATTGGGCACGGTGCCGGTGATGGCGATGACGTCCTCGGGGCTGGTGCCCCAGGTGATCTGCGGCACCAGGGCGGCGGCGTCGATGGTGATTTCGCTATCGAAACGGGCGCCGTCGTCGGTGTGCAGGGTCTTCCAGTAATGGACGGCGGCTTCGAACGCGGCGCCCTTGGGGCTGCGCGGCTTGCCCGCGATATAGGCGAAGGTCTTCTCGTCGGGGGCGATCAGCCCCGCCCGCGCACCCGCCTCGATGGTCATGTTGCAGACCGTCATGCGGCCTTCCATGGACAGGTCGCGAATGGCCTCGCCCGCGTATTCCACCACATAGCCGGTGCCGCCGGCGGTGCCGATCTTGCCGACGATGGCCAGCACGATGTCCTTGGCGGTGACGCCGGCGGGCGCCTTGCCGTTGACGGTGATGCGCATGTTCTTGGCGGGCTTTTGCACCAGGGTCTGGGTGGCGAGCACATGCTCGACCTCAGAGGTGCCGATGCCGAAGGCCAGCGAACCGAAGGCGCCGTGGGTCGAGGTGTGGGAATCGCCGCAGACGATGGTGGTGCCGGGCAGGGTGAAGCCCTGTTCCGGCCCGATGATATGAACGACGCCCTGGCGGATATCGTCCATGCCGTAATATTCGACGCCGAACTTCTTGGCATTGGCGGCCAGGGTTTCCACCTGGACCCGGCTTTCCTCGTTCTCGATGCCCTTGGACCGGTCGGTGGTCGGCACGTTGTGATCGGCCACGGCCAGGGTCAGCTCGGGATGGCGGACCTTGCGGCCGCTCATCTCCAGGCCCTCGAAGGCCTGCGGGCTGGTGACCTCGTGGACCAGATGGCGGTCGATATAGATCAGACAGGTGCCATCGTCTTGGACATCCACCAGATGGGCGTCCCAGATCTTGTCGAACAACGTGCGGAGCTTGGCCATGGCAGTTCCCTAACTAAACCCAATAACCATCGGAGCGGACGACCGGCATCCAGCCCCCCTCACCCCGACCCTCTCCCCCCAAAAGGTGGGAGAGGGAGCGATGCACTATGCCCTCGCCCGCTTGCGGGAGAGGGAGGGCCCCACGCCATGAGGCGTGGGAGGGTGAGGGCCGGACGACGAAAGTCGCCCGTCCTATTCCTCGGCGCTGGCGCTGGCGGCGGCCTTGGCGGCGCTTTCCACCTTGGCCGAGGCCTTGGCGGCGGCGGCATCGGCGCGCTCACCGGCGGAGACCTTGCCGGAATGGCCGGTGGTCTGCTCGGCGATACGGGCCGACTTGCCGCGACGGTCGCGCAGATAGTACAGCTTGGCGCGCCGCACATCGCCGCGACGGATCACGTCGATGGAGGCGATGTTGGGCGAATACAGCGGGAAGATACGCTCCACGCCCTCGCCGTAGGAAATCTTGCGGACCACGAAGGAGGAATTCAGGCCGTCGTTCTTGCGGGCGATGCAGACGCCTTCATAGGCCTGCACGCGCTCGCGATTGCCTTCGATCACCTTCACGTTCACCTTCACCGTGTCGCCCGGAGCGAAGCTGGGCACGCCGCGCGTGGCGGTCAGCTTCTCGATCTGCTCCTTCTCGAGCTGCTCAATGATGTTCACCATGGCTCAACCCTCACCTACTTTAGTGGCAGCGCGGTACCGATCCCACAGATCGGGCCGGCGCTGCCGGGTTATGTCCTCCGCCTGACGCTTTCGCCAGGCGCTGATCTTCTCGTGGTGACCGGACAGCAACACGTCCGGCACCGCCCGCCCGTCCCAAACCTGGGGGCGGGTATAGTGGGGATATTCCAGCAATCCCCACTCGAAGCTCTCTTCCGCCAGCGACTCCTGCTTGCCGATGACACCGGGAAGCAGCCGCACGATGGCGTCCAACATCACCAGCGCCGCCGTCTCGCCGCCCGAAAGGACGAAGTCGCCGACGCTGACCTCGAGCGCCCGGTGGGCCTCCAGCAACCGCTGGTCGACGCCCTCGAAACGCCCGCACAACACCCTGACGCCCGGCCCTTCGGCCAATTCGCGGACCAGCGACTGGTCCAGCAACCGCCCTCGCGGCGTCATATACACCAACGGCCCGACCCCCGGAGTTCCCCGGATGGCGGCGTCCAGCACGTCGGGACGCATCACCATTCCGGCCCCGCCGCCGAAGGGCGAATCGTCCACGTTGCGGTGCTTGTCCGTGGCGAAGCCCCGGATGTCCACCGCGTCCATGGACCAGATCGCGTCCTCCAGCGCCCGGCCCGCCAAAGACAGACCGAGAGGCCCCGGAAACATCTCGGGGAAGATGGACAACACGGTCGCCCGCCAGGGCTGCCTATTCTCCACCGTCCCGCTCCTCTTCGGCCGCATAGACCGGCGGGATCACCACCAGCCGTCCACCCGGCACATCCACCTCGGGCACCTGCGCCTTGGTGAAGGGGACCATCAGGTTTCCCTTCGGCGCCAGCGCGATGTCCAACACGTCACCGGCTCCGAAATCGTGCACCGCCGAAACGGTTCCCAATCTGGTTCCGGCCAAGTCCTCCACCGCCAATCCGATCAGGTCGGAATAGAGGAACTCGTCCTCCTCGACCTTCGGCAGGCGATGACGGGCCACCCAAAGCTTGGTGCCCTTCAACGCCTCGGCGGCATCGCGGTCCGCGATCCCCTCCAGGGTGGCGATGACCGAACCCTTGGCCTCGCCCGTCACCTTGAGACGGATCTTGCGGCTTCCGGTCTCGTCCTCCACCGGGGAGTAAAAGCCGATATCCTTCGGCTCCTCGGTGAAGCTCTTGATCCGGACCGCGCCCCTGACCCCATGCACGCCAACGATCAGGCCGACGCACACCCGGTCCGTCATGGCTTACTCGGCGCCCGCGATCCGATAAATCGGATCGCATTCGTCAAACATGGCCAGCGCGGAATACATTTATTCCGCGCTGGCGGGAGCTTCGGCTTCGGCGGCCAGGGCGGCGGCGCGTTCGGCGTTGTCCTTGGCGCGCTGCTGGGCCTTGGCCTTGGGCTGCGGCTTCTTGGTCTGCTCGGGCTTGGCGGTCTTGGCCACCAGGCCGCGATCGGCGAAGAAGCGGATCAGGCGGTCGGTGGGCTGGGCGCCGACCGAGAGCCAATGCTTCACGCGCTCGTCATTGAGGATCCAGCGCTGCTCGGATTCGACCGGCAGCATGGGGTTGTAGGTGCCCACCTTCTCGATGAAGCGGCCGTCACGCGGGCTGCGCGCGTCGGCGACGACGATCTTGTAGAAGGGGCGCTTCTTGGCGCCACCGCGGGAGAGACGAATCTTCAGAGCCATTGGTCTGTCTTCCTCTATAAAAAATTTTCCGACGGCAATTCCCTGGCGGGTTTCACCGAATGTCCCTCAATCGCCGGGCGGGTGGCTCCGCCACCCTTGGCTCCCGCGCCATGTGGCGCTGCCTAAGCCTTGCCCGCAACTCCTCGCCAAGGGCTTTACGCCCATGGCTCGTCGGGCTAGCGCCCGAACCTCATGGTGGGCGGCAAAAGTCCGCCGATGCCGTGACGCATCAGCCCCTTCTGACCCAATTTGCCGACCTTCTTCATCATGTCGGCCATCTGCTGGTACTGCTTGAGCAGCTTGTTGACGTCCTGCACGCTCATGCCCGACCCGGCGGCGATGCGCTTCTTGCGCGACGCCTTGATCAGGTCGGGATTCTTGCGTTCGGCCGGAGTCATGGAGGAGATGATGGCTTCCTGGCGGGCCACCATCTTGTTGTCGATATTGGCGTCCTTCAACTGGTTCGCCATCTTGCCCATGCCGGGCAGCATGCCGAGGATGCCCTTGAGATCGCCCATCTTCTTCACCTGGGCGAACTGCTTGCGCATGTCTTCCAGGTCGAACTTGCCCTTCTCCATGCGCTTGGCAAGACGCTCGGCCTCTTCCTGGTCGAGGGTCTCCATGGCCTTCTCGACCAGGCCGACGATGTCGCCCATGCCGAGAATGCGCCCCGCGATGCGGTCGGGGTGAAAGACTTCCAGGGCGTCCAGCTTCTCGCCAGCGCCGAGGAATTTGATGGGACGCCCGGTGACGGCGCGCATGGACAGCGCGGCGCCGCCCCTGGCATCGCCGTCGATGCGGGTCAGCACGATGCCGGTGACGCCGACCTTTTCGTTGAATTCGCGCGCCAGGGTGACGGCGTCCTGGCCGGTCATGGCGTCGGTGACCAGCAGGGTCTCGGTGGGCTTGGCGGCGTCGCGCACATTGGCGACCTCGGCCATCAGCTCCTGGTCGATATGCAGGCGACCGGCGGTGTCCAGGATGACGACGTCGTAGCCTTCCTTGCGGCCCATATCGAGGGCGCGCTTGGCGATGGCGACCGGCATCTCGCCCATGACGATGGGAAGCGAGCCGACCTCGGCCTGGCCCGCGAGAATCTGCAACTGCTGCTGGGCGGCGGGACGATAGACGTCGAGCGAGGCCAGCAGAACCTTCTTCTTCTCGCGCTTCAGCTTGAAGGCGATCTTGGCCGAGGTGGTGGTCTTGCCCGAGCCTTGCAGGCCGACCATCAGGATCACCACCGGCGGCACCGCCGACAGATTCAGCTCGGTGCCCTTGGTGCCCAAGGTGGCGATCAGTTCGTCATGGACGATCTTGATCACCATCTGGCCCGGGGTGACCGACTTGATCACCTCCTGGCCGACGGCGCGGGCCTTGACCCGGCCGATGAAGTCCTTGACCACCGGGAGAGCCACATCGGCTTCCAGCAGGGCGACGCGCACTTCGCGCAGGGCCTCGGTGACGTCGGCCTCGGTCAGCGCGCCGCGCCCCGTCAGCTTCTCGAACACCTGCCCCAGTTTTGAGCTTAAGCTCTCGAACATGCGAACCCGACACCCATAAGCAATTACACGCCGGTGCGCGTAAATTCGCGGACCGACGGGCCTCCGTGGAGGCGATGGTCTCCAGACATCTGAAGAGGGTGGGGTTGTAGTCCCACCCGGTCTCCAGAGTCAAGCGTCAAGACGAATTCAGGCCGCCCTGTCGATCAGATCGTACAGACTGTCCTCTTCCCGCCGCACCCGTGTCTTGAGCGAGACCAGCATTTGCCGCGTCGCGGCGACGAAGGCCGTGGGATCGCGGCCGATGGCGATGGGGCCTGCCCAATCCCGCTTATAGGCGTCGAAGGTCTTGGACAAATCGCCCATCTCGGTCTGGAAACTCAGCGCCACATGGCGCAGTTTGGGGTCGTCGGCGACGGCGCATTTCGGATAAAGCGCACTGTCCTCCATGGCCAGATGCAGCGAGAACTTGCCGAACAGATCGCGGACCACCGTCGCCACCAGGGCCGGGTCGGCGGTGATGCGGGCCACGTCGAGCATGGGCTCGAGCCGACCGACAATGGCGCGCAGCTCGTCATGATGCTTGCGGTAATGGTCTGTCTTTTTCATGGCGGAAATCCTTGGTTCTGATGTCGTATGGCGACAATAACCAAGCAAAATGATCAGGTAATTGACGGCGATCAAGCCCCGCCGATGGGCGCTACGGCATCACAGTTTGATGGCGTAGCGCAGCGCGCCCCAGTGGCGTTCGCCGATCATGATGGGGCAGTCGATTTCCTTGAGCAGCACGAAAGCACCGCCGCCCATGTTGCGGGCATAGGTCTGGGCCAGATAGGGCTGGAGATTGCGCGACGCCAGGATACCGGTGCGGTCGTCGAAGATCCTGCGGTTGCGGCTGTTGGCCATGTTCCACACCGGATCGCCCGGCCGCTGCGGATGCGCGCACTTTTTGTTATGGGTGGCGATATAGCCGTTGCGGTCCGAGGCACAGCACAGCACCACGGCGGGGTCGCGGGCCAGTTCGGCTTCCAGGATATCGGGCAGGATCTGGTCGGTCAGCAAGGTGTGCTTGGACATCACCTGCAAGGGATCGGATTCGGGTATGGGGGTATAGTCGCTGTCGAACATGTCGGCCAGGGAGATACGGCCGGCATTGATGGCCTGTTCCATGGCGTTCGCGATCTTGGCGGCGGCTTGCTGGGCGGCGGCGATATAGGGCAGGTCGCGCGCCTTGCCGGATTCGATGGTGTCGGCCAGGGCCTGCTTCTGCTCCTTGCTAGTCTTGACGAACTGGCATTGGATTCCCAGCGGACTGCCCAAGATGGCCTTGGATGGCAAGGGTTCCATGCCGGGAAAGGTGATGGTGCCCAAGGCGCCTTCCATCTTGGGCGCGTTTCCCACCACCAGCAGGGCGCCCATGACGGAAAGGTCGCCGGTATGGCCGCTGAAGGCTTCGCCGTTGAACGTCGCGGTGAATTCCACCGAGACCGGGATGCGTTCCACCGTCCGGCGATTGCCGCCGTAGGAGGTGCGCAGAATGACGTTGAGGCGGCGTTGCAGGGCGCCGATATCGTGGTTGACCAGGGTGGACAGTTCGCTGACCTTGCGGGCGGTGACGCCGGTCTGCTCGGCGCCGCTCAGCACGGCCGCGGCATTCACCGCCACGTCGCGGGTATGGTCGGCGGCCTGGACGGCGCTGGCCATGATCTCGGCGGTGGCGGCCCGCTGCTGGTCGGCGGATTCGGCGATCTGGCCCGCGATGGCGTCGATGTCGCGGATGGTTTCCGCCACCGCCTCGACGGTGGAGACCGCCTCCCTCGTGGTGCGTTCGATCTCTTGAGCTTGGGCATTGACGCGGCCGATGGCGTCCTCGGTCTGACCGGCCAGTCCCTTGACCTCGCTCGCGACCACGGCGAAGCCCTTGCCGGATTCACCGGCACGGGCGGCCTCGATGGTGGCGTTGAGCGCCAGCATGCGGGTCTGGCCGGCGATGGCCTGGATCAGGGCCACCACGTCGCCGATGCGAGCGGTTGCCTCGGTCAGGGTGCCGACGCTGGCGCTGGCGGCGTCCACCTTGCGCCGCGCCGCCTCGCTGTAGTCCGAGCTGCTTTGAATGCGCGCCGTGATCTCGCGCGACGAGGCCTCCAGTTCCTCGGTGGCGCCGGCCACGGTCTGGACATTGCCGCTGGTGATCTCGATGGCGCCGGTCATGGCCTGCGCCATCTTGCGCGATTCCTCGGCGGTCTGGAGCAGCTTGCTGGCCCCTTCCTTGAGCCGGTCCGCCTGGGTGGAGATCTCGGCGACGGTGGTTTCCACCTCGCCCTCCAGCAAGACGGTCAGGTTCAGCATTTCCGTCTTCAGATGGGCCTCGGCCTTGCGGGAGTTTTCCTGGCGCTCCAGCGCGGCATAGCCCAACTTGGCCTTCATGGCGCGCAATTGGGCATTGGATCGCTGGAACTCGATCACCGGCTCCAGGGGAATTTCGTAAGTGAAATCGCCGCCCGCGATGGCGTTGAAATGCAGTTCTTGACGGGCGATGGGCTGTCGGAGATAGCGGATCAGAAAGGCCGCGAGGGCCACCGACAGGGCAATGGCCGCCAGCAAGATCGCCAATCCAAGGCCGGAATGGTGGGTGTAGTCCTTCTTGGCCTCTTCATATTTTTCGCTCGCCACCCGCAATTGCAGGATCAGCAAGTCCTTTTCCACCTCGTGGACCTGATCGAACAGCATGTGCAAGGTGTTGGCGCTGTGGCGCCGCAATCCTTCCAGATCCTTGGCTTCGGCGAGGGCGATGGCCACGTCCAGGCCGTTGACCACGTAGTTCTTTCGCTTGATCTCGAAATCCTCGGCCAGTTCCTTTTCGTCGTCGGCCAACGGGTTGCGGCGATAGGCGGACCAGACGGTGGCGATGTGGTCTCGGTTGGCGTGGATGCGGAGCGCGCGCTTTTGGACTCCCGCCGCGTTGCCGATGGCGACCTCGGTTTGCAGCAGCTCGGCATTGAGAAGATTCTCCCGCATGCGGTCGAGGATGTCGGCCAATTGCCCGGCCGGGACCGTGCGATCCTCGTAGACGGTCCGCAGCGCCTCGTTGGAATCGCCCATGCCGTCCAGCACGATCCATGTGGCGGCGCCCATCAAACCCATCAGAACGCATACGATGGCCATCAGGCGGCCTGCGATGCTGCTGGACCAGCGTGCCAAGCGGGCGGCCAGGGTGGTGCCGAGCACCAGGCCTTCCTCCACCTTGATGTTGCGGGCGGTGCCGTTGCGGATCTTTTCGTAGAGGCTTTCCGCCGCAGCCACCTGGGCACGGGTGGGGGCGGAGCGGATGGAGATGAAGCCGGTGATCTCGCCGTCGGTGATCTCCGGGGTGGCGTTGGCGCGCACCCAGTAATAATCACCGTTCTTGGCGCGGTTCTTGACGATGCCTTCCCACGGCTTGCCCGCCTTGATGGTTCGCCACAGATCGGCGAAGGCGGCGGCGGGCATGTGCGGGTGGCGGACCAGATTATGGGGCGCGCCGATCAGCTCTTCCTCGGTAAAGCCGCTGATATCGACGAAGGCTTGGTTCACGAAGGTGATGCATCCGGCCAAATCCGTCTTGGAGACCAGGATGGTGCCTTCCGGGAGTTCGATCTCCTGGTCGGTGTTTGGTTCATTGACCCGCATGGGACCCTCGCTCCATTTGAACCGCCTTCTAATACATTAGCCGTATGCAAGATGCCAGGGTTTGCCGTGAAAAAAGGCAATTGCCCGCTTTATGAGCCGCACGGCAGTGGCTGAAGTCCGGCACCGCGCCGGGTGCCGAACAGGTACACCTCTTGCATCAATGTCCGCACCTGGGAAGGCAACCGACCGCGAAGGCGGCAAATTAGGAACACCGAGATGGCGGTAATCGTCTTCTACGAAAAGCCGGGCTGCGCCAACAACACCCGGCAGAAGCAGGCTTTGCTTCGATCGGGGCATGACGTGGTGGCCCTGGACATCCGCGTACAGGCCTGGACTCCCGAGACCTTGCGGCCATTCTTCGCCGGTCGGCCGGTGGCCGAATGGTTCAATCGGGCGGCGCCCAGGGTCAAGTCGGGCGCCGTGGTGCCCGAGCTGATCCAGGCCGATGAGGCCCTGGCCGCCATGTGCATGGACCCGTTGCTGATCCGCCGCCCGCTGATGGAATCCGACGGATCCCGCATGGCGGGTTTCGACGAAGCCGCCGTCGATGCCTGGCTGGGACTGGTGCCGGAAGGCGCGCCGCTGACGGAGGTCTGCCCTCGCAGCGACGGCGCCTGCCCGCCGCCGAAGATTTAGCAAACTGGTGACGACGAGGGCGCCTTTGGCGGCGTTCCCGTCTTTTCGCCGTGCCTGGTTTCCACTATGGTAGCGCCGCCACCGAGATTAGCTGCGGTCGGCCTGGGTGTTCACAATTTTTGGGGACGGTATGGCGGGGCAGGATTCCAGGCGACAGGCAACCGGCCTTGTCCGAGGTCTGGCGTCGGCGGTGTTTGGACTTCTCGCCGCCCTTTTGCCGAGCGCCTGCGGTTCGCTGTCGACCACCGAGCTTGATTCCGGCCAGATCGCCGCCCTGGGCCAAGCGCCCGCCGCCCCCGTTCAGATCGAGATCGATACCCTGGCTCGGCCCATGGTCGAGAGCGGCTATACACCGGGGTTGGTGGTCGGCGTCCTGCTGCCCGACGGAACCACCCGCTTCGCCGGTTATGGCGTCACCGACCAAGACAGCGGCCGCCGGCCCGATGCCGACACCCTGTTCGCCATCGGCTCGCTGTCCAAGGGGTTCCTGGCGGCTTTGACCGCGCAGTTGGTGGAACAAGGCGTCCTGTCCTGGGACGAAACCCTGCCCGCCCTGTTGCCGCCCGGCACCCCACTCAGCGAGGATGCGCGGCGGATCACCCTGCGCCAGTTGGCCACCCACACCTCGGGCCTGCCGCGCCAGCCCATCACGCTGCGGATGCTGCGCTATTTCGTCGAGTATCTGTTCGACGGCGAGAATTTCTATCGCCATTTCAACGCCGCCACCGTGTTCGACTATCTGGCCGAAGTGGAGATCGACGAGCCGGGACAGCCGCAATATTCCAATATCGGATATGCGCTGCTTGGCCATGCCGTCGAGCGCCGCACCGGGCGCTCGCTGGAAGACCTGTTGGAGGACCGGCTGGCCCGGCCCCTGGGATTGGCCTGCACCGGCTATCTGCCCGAGGCGCTGCCCTGTCATGCCCAGCGCGCCTTCGGCCATGCGGGCGACCAGCCCAAATTCATCGCCCGCGGCAAGCCCGCCCCCGATTGGCGCTTCACCCCCCTGATGCGCGGGTCCGCCGCCCTGTCGTCCACCGCCCGCGACCTGCTGCGTTTTGCCGCAGCCCATCTGAACGAGCGCGACAGCGCCCTTGCGGCCAATCTTCGGGTCCAGGTGCCGCGCGACAAGGAAGCCGCCGCCACCGCCTGGGTGGTGGACCGGTTGGATGGGCACGCCATCACCTATCAGATCGGCATCGTCGCTGGCTATACCAGCTATATGGGCCTGGACCTGGAGCGAAAGACGGCGGTGGTGGTGCTGCAGAACGCCTTCAACTGGGACAACAGCCTGGGCCACAAGCTGTTGCTGCGGTTGGCGGTACGGCCGGACTCTCAGCCGATCAATCTGAGCCTGAGCCAATAGCCCGCCAGTACGGCGGCGAAGGCCAGAACCGCCAGGGTGAAGGCTCTGGGGGTCATGGCGTGCCTCCCTCATCCAGCAATTGAAAGAACAGGTTGCGGCGCGGATGCCACAACCCGCGATCCAGCGCTTCCCGAAGGCGGGCGCGGATATCGGCCAGGGCGGCGGGATTGTTGTCTTCCAGGAAGGCCCGCACCGCGTCGTCTTCCAGATAGGCCTGGGCCACCAGATCGAAGTGATGGTCCTTGACCGCGTTGGTGGTGGCCGCGAAGGCGAACAGGTAATCCACGCCGGCCGCCATCTCGAAGCCGCCCTTATAGCCGTGGCGCATCACTCCCTTGATCCATTTGGGATTGACCACCCGGGCGCGCACGACGCGGGCGATCTCCTCGTCCAGGGTACGGATGCGCGGCGTCTCGGGCCGCGAATGGTCCGAGTGATAGACCATCGGCGCCCGGCCCGATTCCTGCTCCACCGCCGCGCTCAGGCCGCCTTCGAACTGGTAGTAGTCGTCGGAATCCAGCAGGTCGTGCTCGCGGTTGTCCTGGTTGTGGACCACCGCCTCCACCTTGGACAGACGCTGGCGGAACAGCCCGTGACCGGCCTCACCCTCGGACCCGGCGCCATAGGCCCAGCCGCCCCAGGCCACATAGGATTCGGCCAGATCGCCGCGCGTGTTCCAGCCCTTCTCGTCGATCAGGGCCTGCAATCCGGCGCCATAGGCGCCAGGCTTGGAGCCGAACACCCGGAACCCTGCCTGGCGGGCGGCATCCATCTCGCTCAAGCCCTCGGCCATCAGGCGGGCGCGCTCGGACGCCACCCGCTCGGCCAGGGGATTGATGTCGGCGGGCTCGTCCAGGGCGGCGACGGCGCGGGACGCCGAATCGAACAGGTCGATCAGACCGGGAAAGGCGTCGCGGAAAAAACCCGACACCCGGAGCGTCACATCCACCCGCGGCCGATCCAGCAGCCCGGCGGGAATGATCTCGAAGCCGGTGACCCGGCCCGAGCCTACTTCCCATTGCGGCTTGACCCCCATCAGGGCGAGGCCCTGGGCGATATCGTCGCCGCCGGTGCGCATGTTGGAGGTGCCCCAGGCGGTGAGCACCAGGGATTTGGGCCAGGCGCCATGATCCTGCAGATGACGTTCCACCAGCAATTGCGCCGACTTCCAGCCCAGGCTCCAGGCGGCGGACGTGGGCACGGCGCGGGTATCCACCGAATAGAAATTGCGGCCGGTGGGCAGCACGTCGGGCCGCCCCCGCGTCGGCGCCCCCGAGGGACCGGGGGGGACAAAGCGCCCAGCCAGCCCGGTCAGCAGACCGGCCAGTTCGGCGGCGCCGCAGGCCTCCACCGCCGGGCCCATGGTCCCGGCGATCCAGTGCAGCACCGCCTGGGTCCGGCTCCAGCCCGGCTCCGCCACCCGTTCGCCTGCCACCAGGGATTTGGCCAGGGCTTCCAGCCGTTCCACCGTGTCGCCCAGGCTGCGCCACGGCGCGTCCCCGGCCAGGGCGGCGGGGCGAGGGCCGGTCCAGTCCTCGGCCAACACGCAATCCAGCGGATCGAAATCCAGCCCCAGATCACCGGCCAGGGCGCGCAGGATGGACTCGTCGGCGGGCTGTCCCCCCCGGCGGACACGGGCCAGCGCCACCAGCAGGTCGGTCCGTTGCTCGCCCTGGGGCGAGACACCGAAAATGTGCAGGCCGTCGCGGATCTGAAGCTCCTTCAGCTCGCATAGATGGTTGTCCAGCTTCTTCAGCGCGTCGTCGGGGGCGTCGTCGGGACGGATGCCGAGATCCACGTCGAGACCCGCCACGGCGGTGAGACTAAGGATTTCCCGCCGCAGCACCGCCAGACGCCGTGGATCGACGCCCGCCGCCTCGTAATATTCGTCCACCAGCCGTTCCAGCTCGCGCAGCGGGCCGTAGCTTTCGGCGCGGGTCAAGGGCGGCGTCAGATGGTCGATGATCACCGCGCCCGAGCGCCGCTTGGCCTGGGTGCCCTCGCCGGGATCGTTGACGATGAAGGGATAGAGATGGGGCAGCGGACCCAGTGCCGCTTCCGGGAAACACTCGGCCGACAGCGCCAGGGCCTTGCCCGGCAGCCATTCCAGATTGCCGTGCTTGCCCATATGGACCACCGCGTCGGCGCCAAAGCCCTCGGCGAGCCAGGCATGGAAGGCCAGATAATTGTGGGGCGGCGGCAGGTCGGGATCGTGATAGCTGGCGGAAGGGTCGATATTATAGCCCCGCGCTGGCTGCACCGCGATTGTTACGTTGCCGAAACGCGTCGCGGGAAGCACGAAATCGCCGCAATGCAGACGTCCCTTGACGAAGAAGGGATCACCCTCCGGCGGCCCCCAGCGCCCGGTCACCCGGTCGCGCAAGGATTCGGGCAGGGCATTGAAATAACTGTAGTAATCGGGCAGTGACAGGGTCTCGCGCACTTCGCGCGCCGCCAAGGCCCGCCAGTCGTTGGTGGCGCCTTGCCGCATATGTTCGATCAGGGAATTGCCGGTCTCGGGAATCTCCCCCACCCGGTAGCCCGCCGCCGCCAAAGCGCGCAGGACTTCCACCGTGGCCGCCGGGGTGTCGAGGCCGACGCCGTTGCCGAGGCGGCCGTCGCGATTGGGATAATTGGCGAGAATCAAGGCCACACGACGTTCCGAGGCCGCCTTGCGCCGCAGTTTCGCCCAATTGGCCGCCAGCCGGGCGACGAAGTCGACGCGATCCGTCACCGGGGCATGCACGGCGAGGTCGCATTGGGTGGCCACGTCACGCCGCGCCGATTTGAACGAGACGGCCCGGCTGAGAATGCGGCCGTCCACCTCGGGCAGCGCCACGTTCATGGCGATGTCGCGCGGCCCCAGGCCCTGGTTGCCGTCGCGCCACGCCGCCTCGGTCCCCGCCGCCAAGACCACCTGCAGGACCGGACAATCGGCGGGGCCGAAGGGTCCGGCCTCGGCCTTGCCCGGCGAGGAGACCGCGAAACCGGTGGCGTTGAGGATCACGTCGGCGGGCCTCTCGGCCAGCAACGCGGTGACGGTCGCGGCGCTCAACCCGTCCTTCAGGCTTTGCACGAAGACGGCGGTGACCGCCATGCCCCGATCACGCAAGGCCAGCATCAACGCATCCACCGGAGCGCAATCGCCCGCCAGCACCAGGGCGCGGTAGAACACCAGCAGGGCGCGGGGCCGGTCATCCGCCGGATCGGCGATGCCATAAATCCCGGCGGGCGGCAGCAGACGCGGCTCCAACCACTCGGCATTCTTCCGCCCCATCAGGCTGGCGGCATAGGCCAGGACGTTGCGGGCATTGTCGGGACCGCCGTGCAGCAGATAGCGCCACAGCCGATCCACCGCCTCGGGCGGCAAGGTCGAGTCCTGGCTGAGATCGGGATCGGGCTGGTCTGCGCCGGGCAGCAGGGCCAGTTTGATTCCCTTGCGCTTGCAGGCCGAAGCGATCTGCTCGATTCCATAAGGCCAATAGCCGCGTCCGCCCAGCAGACGGACCACCACCAGCTTGGCCGGTTCGATCATCCGCTCCACATAGAGGTCCACCGACATGTGGTGGCCGAGACGCAGCAGATTGGCGAGGCGCAGGGAGAACGCGCCGTCATGGGCCGCCGCCAGGCAGGCCAGTTCCGTATCGGCGGCGGACAGCACCACCATCTCGGCGGGCGTCTGGCCGAGATCCACGGCCTCGGCCCCGTCGGAGATGGTCCCGGCCTGGGCGGCGAGGAGGTGCATCTATCCCCTCACCACCGCCTCGATGGCGACGCGGTCGAGGCCCTTCTGGCCGATCACCACCAGACGGCTCTGGCGCGCCTCGCCCGACTTCCACGGCCGGTCGTAGTATCGTTCCACCCGCGTACCGACCGCCTGGACCACATGGCGGGCGGGCTTGCCCTCCACCGCCAGGAAGCCCTTGAGGCGCAAGATGGCATGATCGGCGATGGCCTGGATCAGCCGGACTTCCAGCGCCGCCGGATCGGCGATTTCAGCAAGATGGATGGCGAAGCTTTCGAAATCGTCGTGGTCGTGGCCGTCCTCGGCGTCGTGGCAGGACGGGCGGGCATCGAGATCCTCCTCGGCGCCCGCGCTGAGACCCAGGATCACCAGCGGGTCCAGGGCGCTGTGCCGCGTCGCCATGGCCTTGACGCCGGGGCGCAGACGGGCCTGGATGTCGCCCTGAAGCGCGGCCAAATCCGCCGCATCCATTAGATCCGCCTTGTTGAGCAGCACCATGTCGGCGCAGGCCAGTTGGTCCTCGAACACCTCTTCCAGGGGATTATCGTGGTCGGGCCGCGCCCGCTCGATCTCGGTGCTGGCGAAGAAGCCGGTGGCCGCCGTGGGGGAATCCACCACCGCCACCACCCCATCGACGGTGACGCGCGAGCGGATTTCCGGCCAGCGGAAGGCCTTGACCAGCGGCTTGGGCAGCGCAAGCCCCGAGGTCTCGATGATGATGTGCTCGGGCGGGTCGGCGCGGTCCAGCAGGGCGGAGATGGTGGGCAGGAACTCGTCGGCCACGGTGCAGCACAGGCAGCCATTGGCCAGTTCGATGATGTCGTCCTCGGCGCAGCCAGCCACGCCGCAGGCGGCCAGCAATTGGCCATCGACGCCCAGATCGCCGAATTCATTGATGATCAGGGCGATGCGGCGGCCCTGGTTATTGGCCATCAGGTGGCGCACCAGGGTGGTCTTGCCAGCCCCCAGGAAGCCGGTGATCACAGTGGCGGGAATCTTGCGCATCAGGCTACGTCCTTCAAGATAAGCGGCAGACCGGCGGCGACGAACACCACCTTGCGACAGACGGCGGCCACCCGCTGATTGACCCGGCCTTGATGGTCGCGAAAGTCGCGGCCCAGCTTGGTCTCAGGCACCAGACCCAGTCCCACCTCGTTGGAGACCAGCACCACCGGACCGGCGGGCTCGGCCAAGACCTGGCACAGACGGGCCGTCGCCTCGTCCACGTCGCGCCCCGCATGCATCAGATTGGAGATCCACAAGGTCAGGCAGTCCACCAGCACCGGTCGGTCGGGACGCGGGAGTCCGGCCAGCGTCTCGGGCAGGTCCAGCGGCTCTTCCAGGGTGCTCCAAGACTCGCCGCGACGGCGGCGATGATGGTCGATGCGTTCCGCCATCTCGCCGTCCAGGGCCTGACCGGTGGCGAGATAGAGCGCCGGACGACCGGCCAGCAGTCCCTCGGCGTAGCCGGACTTGCCCGAGCGCGCGCCGCCCAGCACCAAGGTCGTCACGGCCAGCGCGGTCATTTCCGTTTCGATTGCGACAGGAATTCGGCCACATCGTCCACCTGGGCGTCCTTCAGGGTTCGGACATTGGCGACCATGAGGCGCGCCCGCCGGGTGGAGCGCACTTCGTCGCGGATCGCCTTGATCTGAGCGGCGAGGTAGTCCTTGCGCTGGCCCGCCAGCACCGGATAGTCGGACAGCGGCTTGGCCCCGTTGGCGCCGTGGCAACCGATGCAGCCCTGTTCGTCGAACAGTTCCTCGCCCCGGGCTATCTTGGCCGCATCGCCGGTCCCGCTGTCGGCGGGAGGCTGCGCGGCCAGCCAATCGGCCATGGCCTTGCGCTCCTCGGCGGCGGTCTTGTCGATGAAGGGCTTCATGGGCTTGAGGGCCGGGGCGGCGCGCAGACCCTCGGCGATCTCGTTCATCTGGCGCGTCAGATAGACGGCGTTCTGCCCGGCCAGATGGGGGGTGGCGGCCAGGGCTTTGCGGCCCTCGGCGCCATGGCAGGCGGTGCAGCCCTTGGCGGCGAACAGCGCCTTGCCGTCGGCGGCTTCGGCGGTCCCGGCGGCCAGCACCATCATGACTCCTGCCAGTATCCACCGCATCATCGCCACTCCATCCGGCCCGCCGCGTGACAGGCGGGGCAATTGACCGAGAACACCGAGGCCGGATGGCCGCAAGACCCGCAGGTCCAGGCGGATTCCGGCTTGGCCTCGCCCGCCTTGGCCAGCCATGCCACGGCGGCGGCCTCGTCCTTCCGTTCCTCGCGCTCCAGCCGGGCCAGCAGGGTCAGCGTCCTGAGCGTCGGCCGCTGGTCGCGGGCCTTGTCCAGATGGGTGCGGGCCTGACCCCACAGCTTGGCGGCCAGGGCGGCCTCGGCCAGACCCATATGGCCGTCGGGAGAGGCCGGGTTGGCCTCCACCAGCTTCTGCATGCGCTTGACCCGTTCCAGCGCCGAATCATTGGGTCCGAGCGCCGCCCATTGGGCCACCAGATCGGGATGCGGCGCGGTCTTGAAGGCCGACAGGATCAGGGCGGCGGCCTTGCGGAGCTTGCCCCTGGCGCCAAGAAGCGCGGCGGCCAGAACCACCGCCGGGACCAGCGACGGGTCGCAATCGCGGGCGTCCTCGGCCAGCGACAGGGCGGAAGCGGTATCGCCCGAGGCCTGGGCCGCCTCGGCGCGGGCGAACAGCAGCAGGGCGCGCAGCCGCGACGGATCGTCGCCGGTCAGGGCGGAATGGCGGCGCGCCGTGGCCAGGGTCAGCGCGGCCTCGGGCCATTGGCCTGCTTCCAATTGCAGTTCGAACAGACCGGCGGCCAATCCCTCGGCGCCGGGCTGCAGGGTGAAGGCGCGGGCGCCATGATCGAGGGCCGCCTTGCGCTCGCCCGCCTTCAGCGCCTGATCCATCAGGCCCCGATGGCCGAGATAGGCGGTTTCCGAACGCTCGGTCATGGCCTGGAAACGGCTGCGCAGCGCATCGGCATCGCCGCTCATCTGGGCCGCCTGGACGCTCAACAGCCCAGTCACGGCCGAATCGGCCAACAGCTTGTCGGCCCGGCGCGCCAGCTTGGCCGCCTGGCGCGAATCGCCCGCCGCCACCGCCGCCAGCCCGTCGGACAGGGCCACATAGCCCTTGCGGGTGCGCCGGGCACGCCGTGCTGCCAGGAAGCGGCCGGGGGCGCCGAACACCAGCCGGAGCAGGCGCCCCAACAGCGACAGCGCCGCCACCAGCACCACCAGGACGGCCAGCAGAACCGGCACGCTGGTATCGGCCCGCCAGCCCTGCCAGCGGATGGTCACCTCGCCCGGCCGGTCGGCCAGCCAGACGGCACCGGCCACCACGATTGCGGTGATCAGCAGAAAGGCCAGCAGCCGCCTCATGGCTTGACCCCGGCCTGGGCGAGAACCTGGGCGGTGATCTCGGACAGCGCCTTTTCGGCGGCCAGCCGGGCCTTGGCCTCGGCCAACCAGGGGGCGGCCGCCTCGGCCGGTCCGACACCCAAGGAGTCCATCTGGGAAATGGCGCCAGCCAGATCGGCGCGGGACAGCGCCGCCTGGGCGCGGCCCACCACGGCCGCGGCATTGCTTCCGGCGGCGCTGCCATCCTCGCGGCGGATGGTCACCAGGGCCAGCAGCTTGTCCATCACCCGGCGCTGCCAGCTTTCGCCCTCGGGCAGGATTTCGGCCCGGATGACGCGGGGCGCCAGGATTTCGAAACCGTCGACCAGGGTCGGTCGCGTGCTGATGCCGGTTGCCGCCTTGTCCTTGAGGACGTCGACGGGTTTGGCCAGCGCCGCATCCTCGCCCGCCAGCAGCTTGACGGTGCGCAGCTCGGCGTCGAACGCCATGCCCAGATTGACGGCCTCGCGCAATTGCCCCACCGCCAGCAGCAGGGCGACGGCGGACGAGCGCTTGGCCTGCATCTCGCGCAGGGACGCTTCCACCTGTTCGACCCGGTCGGCCAGACGCAGCAGGGTGGCGGCATCGGCGGCGGTCTTCCTGACCTCGGTGATTTGTTTCGAAAGCGCATCGACATCGGCGGCCAGATGGGAGGGCGCCGCCGCCTGGGTCTGGGCGGTCTTCACCGCCTGTTCCAGGGCGCTCAGGCGGCCATCGTCCGCCGCCACCGCCGGGCGCGCTTCCAATTGGGCCAGTCTTTGGGTGGCGGCGGACAGTTCGGCCCGCAGATCCTCCACCTCGAAACCGCCCGCATCCAACGGATATCCCGCCCATTCCCGCCACAGCGGGAAACTGGCCAAGGCGGCGGCGAACAGCAGCAGCCCCAGCAGCAGGGCGACGGTGCCCCGAGACGACTTACGGCCCAAGGCGGCGGTATCGGGCTCGGCGCTCTCCGGCGCGGCATTCTGGGCGGTAGGCTCTGGCGTCATGAAGCTCGTCCCCGTGCGAGGTCTTGATCGAGAACCGCGAGCAATGCGGCCTGGGTGGGCTCGGCGGCGATGCGAACCGCCGCCCAGGGCAACGGTTCCAGCTTGGCCGATACATTGGCGGACAGACCATAGGCCCGAATCCGGGCCACATTCTCCCCCAGCCCGGCCGCCTGAACCAGCCTAACAAAGGTGGCGGCGGTGCGGGGAGAGAAAAACAGGGCCAGTTGGATGGAGCCATCTTCCAGGGCATGGCGCAAGTCCCCGCTCAGCGCCTCGGCGGCGACCGCCCGGTACAGCACCTGCCGTCGCACCTGAAACCCGCATTCGCCCAGCCGCCCCGCCAGATCACCGGCGTTGACGGTCCCGGCGGCGTGCAGCAGCACCCCCTTGGCCGGATCGGCGCGGGCAGCCACCAGCGCGGCCAGGGTGTCCACATCGCCGTCGGCGCTTTCCACCTGCCCATAGCCCAGGTCGCGGGAAACCTTGGCCGAGGCGTCACCCACCGCCCAAACCGGCAGCGAGCGGTCGGCATGCAGCCGGGCCAGGGCGCGAATGCCATTGGCGCTGGTCACCAGCACCCCCTGGGCGCCCGAGGCATCCACCACGGCGCCGGGAACCGGCTCGATCTCCAGCAAGGGCTCGATCATCACGGCGAGGCCGCGTTCGGCCAAGGCCAGCGCGACACTTTCCGAATCCTCGCGGGGACGGGTGACCAGGGCGAGGAGGTTGGACGCAGTGTTATGCATAAGCTTGATCGTCTTATGGTTTGTTAATTGTCCACGAATGAACACGAATAAACACGGATTTTAAAATTAATATTGAACCCACCCCAATCATCAGTGGGTCTAATTATTACTACATTCGTGTTTATTCGTGTTCATTCGTGGACAAAACTCTAAGCCTTGACGTCAAAGAACCCCGGCCCGGCCTTGGCGGCCAGTTCCTCGGCGGCGTCGGTCCCCAGGGCGGCGGCATCGGCACGCGAACCGGCGCGGCTCGTCTCATGGATAACCGTACCGTCGGGGCTGATGATCAGGCCCCGGAACGACAGGTGGTCGCCGTCCAATTCGGCCAAGGCGGCGATAGGGGTGCGGCATGATCCGTCGAGACGGGCGAGGAAGGCGCGCTCGGCCACCACCCGCACCTGGGAATCGGGGCAGTTCAGCGCCGCCAGATAGCGATGGGCGTCGGAATCGTCGGCGCGGCAGGTGATGCCGATGGCGCCCTGGGCCACGGCGGGCAGCATGTCGGCCACCTCCAAGGCGCAGGTGACGTGCTGGGCGAGACCCAGGCGGCGCAGACCGGCCATGGCCAACAGGGTGGCGTCCACCACGCCCTCTTCCAGCTTGCGCAGCCGGGTCTGGACATTGCCGCGAAAGTTCACCAGTTTCAGATCGGGCCGCCGGTTGAGGATCTGGGCGGCGCGGCGCAGGGAGGCGCTGCCGATCACCGCACCCTGGGGCAAATCGGCCAGGGACTTGGCCTTCAGGCTGATGAAGGCGTCGCGCACGTCCTCGCGGGGCAGGATGCAGGGCAGCACGATGCCGTCGGGCAGCACGGTCGGCACGTCCTTCATGGAATGGACGGCGAGATGGATGCGGCCCGACAGCATGGCCTCGTCCAGTTCCTTGGTGAACAGGCCCTTGCCGCCGATCTCGGCCAGCGGCCGGTCCTGGATCAGATCGCCGGTGGTCTTGATGATCTCGATCTCGATGGCGCCGATCTCGGCCAATTCGGCCCAGGCGCGGCCGAGGCGATCGCGGGTCTCGTGGGTCTGGGCCAGCGCCAGCGGGCTGCCGCGCGTTCCGATGCGAAGAATGGGAGTCTTTGTGCTCATGGTCCGGCTGTTGTAGTAAGTCGGACGGCACTGTGCAAAGGGATTCACGTCGGAGCGCAGCGACTAGGCCGTTGAGGCCGCGCGCCCCGTGGCGCGAAAGCCAAGTGAGCGGAGCGAACGCCCGGCGTTTGAGGGACATCAATGGTGATTTTGGGCATCGAGACCAGTTGCGACGAGACCGCCGCCGCCGTGGTGGACGCGGAACGCCGCATCCTGGGCGAGGTGGTGCTGTCGCAATTGGAGGAGCACCGTCCGTTCGGCGGCATCGTGCCGGAAGTGGCGGCGCGCTCCCATCTCCAGCATATCGACCGGCTGGTGGCCGAGGCCATGAAGCGGGCCGGTCTCGGCTTTCACCAGCTGGACGCGGTGGCGGCTACCGGCGGGCCGGGCCTGATCGGCGGCGTCATCGTCGGCGTCATGACCGGCAAGGCCCTGGCCCTGGCCTCCGGCAAGCCCTTCCTGGCGGTCAACCACCTGGAAGGCCATGCCCTGACGGCGCGCCTGACCCATGGCATCGACTTTCCCTATCTGCTGCTGCTGGCGTCCGGCGGCCATTGCCAATTGCTGGCGGTGGAAGGGGTCGGCCGCTACACCCGCCTGGGCACCACCATCGACGACGCGGCGGGCGAGGCCTTCGACAAGGTCGCCAAGATGGCGGGCCTCGGCTATCCCGGCGGCCCCTTGGTGGAACAGGCGGCGCGGGTGGGCGATCCCGCCCGCTTCACCCTGCCCCGACCCATGAAGGGCAAGCCCGGCTGCGATTTCAGCTTCTCCGGCCTGAAGAACGCCACGCGCCTGCTGATCGAAAGCCTGCCCAAGCCCTTGAGCACCCAAGACGGCGCCGACGTCTGCGCCGCCTTCCAGATCGCGGTGGCCGATTCCATCGCCGATCGCACCCGGCGCGCCATCCGCGACTTCAAGACCCGCTGGCCCACCGGCCGCCATCTGGTGGTGGCGGGCGGCGTCGCCGCCAATACCCTGCTGCGCCAGACCTTGATTCGGCTCGGCAATGACGGCGGCCTGGAATTCCTCGCCCCGCCGCTGTCGCTGTGCACCGACAACGCCGCCATGATCGCCTGGGCCGGGCTGGAACGCTTCCGCCTGGGGCTGGTGGATGGCCTCGACTTCGCCCCCCGACCGCGCTGGCCGCTGGACCCCCACGCCAAGAAGGTCGGTTTCGCCGGGGTGAAGGCATGAGCAAGACGGGATCGACGAGCGTCAGCGAGGAGTTGCGGCCACAGGCCGGCGCGGCTCGTGCCGCGAAAGCCAAGGGTTTCGGAGAAACCCGCCCGGCGCCTGAGGGGCATTTGCAATGAGCAAGGCGTTTACCAAGGAAACCGATGGCGACGAGGATGACGGTGCCGAGCCGCAGGGCCTGCCGCCCGGCACCAAGAACTATATCCGGCCCCAGGGTTATCAGGCCCTGAAGGATGAACTCAACCATCTCAGCCGCACCGAGCGGCCCAAGGTGGTGGAGGTGGTGTCCTGGGCGGCGGGCAATGGCGACCGTTCGGAAAACGGCGACTATCTCTACGGCAAGAAGCGGCTGCGCGAGATCGACCGCCGCATCCGCTTCCTGACCAAGCGGCTGGAATCCGCCCATGTGGTGGATTCATCCCTGCAAAAGAACCGCGACCAAGTGTTCTTCGGCGCCACCGTGACCTATGCCAATGCCCGCGACGAGGAAATCACCGTGACCATCGTCGGCGTGGATGAGGCCGATCTGGAAAAAGGCCTGATCAGCTGGATCTCGCCGGTCGCCCGCGCCCTGCTCAAGGCCACCGAGGGCGATTTGGTCGCCGTCCGCACTCCGACCGGGATCGAAACGATCGAGATCGTCGCCATTGCCTATGAGGGCTGATGCGCATATATTATGCGCATGATCCATAAAGGAAGTGGGCCATGAACACTCTGTTCGATCCCAAGGCGCCCAAGAAGGCGGTCAATCTCTCCATCAATTCCGATCTGCTGCGCCAGGCCCGCGAGCTGGGACTCAATCTCAGCCAGGCGTTGGAGCAAGGCATCGGCGAGGCCGTGCGTGCCGCGAAGGCCAAGGATTGGAGCGAGGAAAACCGCGAGGCTATCGAGGCCCGCCATCGCTGGGTCGAGGAGAACGGTCTGTGGAGCGACGGACTGAGGCTGTTCTGATGGCCCAATTCGACATTCATTCCAATCCCAACCGCAAGGGTGGCGATCTCGTCCCCTATGTCATGGATATTCAGGCCGATTGCCTGCATGGCCTTCCCACCCGGATTCTGGTGCCGTTGGCCCGTCCGGGTCCAGGGGTCATGCCCACGCGCCATCTCAATCCAGTGGTCGAGGTGAATGGCGAGGCCCTGGTGATGCTGACCGATCAACTGTCCGCCATCCCCGCCAAGATTCTCGCTCCTCCCGTCGCCTCGCTCGCGGCGAGGCGCCATGATATGATTGCCGCCCTGGATTTCCTGTTCACCGGCATTTGAGAAAAGGACACACCGCCATGAAGATCGGAATCGTCGGCTGCGCCGGGCGCATGGGTCGCATGCTGATCAATGCCGTGCTGGACACCGAGGGCTGCGCCCTGTCGGGCGGCACCGAGCGGCTGGGCAGCGATTCCCTGGACGATGACATGGGCGAGCTGGTGGGCCGCGACCATGCGGGCGCCGTCATCGAATCCGACGCCAAGGCGCTGTTCAAGCGCTCGGACGCCATCATCGACTTCACCGCCCCCGCCGCCACCCTGGCCCATGCCGCCCTGGCCGCCGAATTCGGCACCGTCCTGGTGGTGGGCACCACCGGCATGAGCCCCGAGGACGAGATCGCGCTGGCCAAGGCGGCGGAGCGCTGCGCCATCGTCTATGCGCCGAATTTCAGCGTGGGCGTCAATCTGCTGATGGCCCTGACCGAGCGCGCCGCCGCCATCCTGGCCGATGATTACGATATCGAGATCGTCGAGATGCACCACCGCCACAAGGTGGACGCCCCCAGCGGTACCGCCTTGGGCCTGGGCCGCTCCGCCGCCAAGGGCCGCGACGTGGCCTTGGATTCGGTGTGGCGCAAGAGCCGCGACGGCCATACCGGCGCCCGCCCCAAGGGCGAGATCGGCTTCGCCACCCTGCGCGGCGGTGACGTGGTGGGGGATCACACCGTCATGTTCGCCGCCGAGGGCGAGCGGGTGGAACTCACCCACAAGGCGTCAAGCCGCGCCGTCTTCGCCAAGGGCGCCGTGCGCGCCGCCCTATGGGCCAAGACCCAGAAGCCGGGCCTTTATTCCATGCGCGACGTGCTGGGGCTGTAAAACCCGCTCGTCACGTGATGTGCCCTGCGGGCGGGCGAGACGCCCGCGCTCCGAACGGCGGCTATTCTCGGAGCGCGGCCGCCCCGGCCGCTTTCACGGGAATTTTTCCGCAAGCCGTCAGGCGCTGGTATCCACATTGGCGCCCGTCGCCTTGGGGCCGCCCTTGGAGACGCCCACCAAGGCGGGGCGCAGCAGGCGGTCGTGCAGGGTATAGCCCGCCTGCATCACCAGCACGCAGGTGCCGTCCGGCTGGGCGGCGTCCTCCACCTCCATCATGGCCTGATGCAGATTGGGGTCGAACCGTTCGCCTTGGGCGGCGATCTGCTTGATGCCGTAACGTTCCATGGTGGTCAGCAGCTCGCGCTCGGTCATCTCGACGCCGATGGTCAGGGTATTGACCCCTTCATTGGCTTCGCGGGTTCCCGGCGGCACCGCATCCAGGGCGCGGCGCAGATTGTCGGCCACCGCCAGAACGTCCTTCGCGAAATTGGCCACGGCGTATTTGCCGCGATCCTCGGCCTGCTGTTCCAGCCGACGCCTTGTGTTCTCGGTTTCGGCCTTGGCGTAAAGCACATCATTCTTCAGCTTGGCGACCTCGGCCTCCAGTTCGGCGAGGCGATCGGATGCCGGGGCGGCCACGTCCGGGGCGGCCGCGACAGCCTCGATGGGCGCGGTCTCGACGACGTCGGCGGGCGTTTCGCTGGTCTGGTCCTGGGTCATGGTCTTGCCTTCGGTCCTCACGGTTGTCCAATAAGTCGGCCGATCACCTTCGCGGTGTAATCGACCATGGGAATGATGCGGGCGTAATTGATGCGCTGGGGACCAATCACCCCGATGGCGCCGACGATGCGTTCACGGGCATCGCGATAGGGCGCCACGATCATCGAGCAGCCGGTGACGCCGAACAGGTCGTTCTCGGCCCCGATAAAGATCTGCACGCCGTCGGCGGTCTGGGTCAGATCCACCAGCCGCAGGAACTGTTCCGAGGTTTCCAACGCCTCGAACAGGGTGCGGATGCGTTCGAGATCCTCGACGGCGGTGACGTCTTCCAACAGATGGGACTGGCCGCGCACGATCAGCGCGGAATGATTGTCGCCGCCGCCCCAGGTGGCCAATCCCGCCTCGACCACCCGTTTCGTCAGCGAATCGAGCAAGCTGCGCTGCTGTTCCAGCTCGATGGCGATCTCGTCCTTGACCGCGTCCAGCGAGCGGCCCGCCAGCCGGGAATTCAGGAAGTTGCCCGCCTCGATCAGGGTGGACATCTCGACACCGTCGGGCAGGTCGAGAATGCGGTTCTCCACCATGCCGTCCTCGGTGACCAGCACCACCAGGGCGCGGTTGCGGCCCAGCCAGACGAATTCCACATGCTTCAGGGTGCGCTGGATCTTGGGCGCCACCACCACGCCCGCGCAGCGCGACAGGCCAGAGAGCGCCGACAGCGCCTCGGTCAGCGCCTGCTCCATGCTCTTGCCCGCCGCCCGGCATTGGACGTCGATGGCCGAGCGCTCTTCCTCGGCCATGCGGCCCACTTCCAGCAGACCGTTGACGAACAGCCGCATGCCCGCCTGGGTGGGCAGCCGCCCGGCCGAGGTATGGGGCGCGTAAAGCAGCCCGAAATCCTCGAGATCGGCCATGACGTTACGGATGGTGGCGGGCGACAGGGCGACGTTGAGGCGGCGCGACAGGGTGCGCGAGCCGATGGGCTCGCCGGTGGCCACATAGGCCTCGACGATCTGGCGAAAGATTTCGCGCGAGCGGTCGTTCAGCTCGGTTATGACGGGGCTCTTGCCGCGCACCGGAATTCCCTTTTCATTGCGGCCAATATCTAGTGGGCCGTGGCGGGTCCGTCAATGCAGGAGCCCGCAATGCTGGACGCACCCCGTGCAAAGCGCTAGGGTGCCGCCCCGAATTATCCACAGGAAACCGCCCCCCATGAGACCGTCCGGCCGCGCCCCCGACCAGCTTCGCACCATCGTCCTGGAGACCGGGTTCTCCCGCCATGCCGAGGGTTCCTGCCTCGCCAAGTTCGGCGACACCCATGTGCTGTGCACCGCCTCCATCGAGGAGAGGGTGCCGCCCTTCCTGCGCAATTCCGGCAAGGGCTGGGTCACCGCCGAATACGGCATGCTGCCGCGCTCCACCCACACCCGCACCGACCGCGAGGCGGCCAAGGGCAAGCAGTCGGGCCGCACCCACGAGATCCAGCGCCTGATCGGCCGAAGCTTGCGCTCGGTCACCGATCTGGTGGCCATGGGCGAGCGTCAGATCAAGGTCGATTGCGACGTCTTGCAGGCCGATGGCGGCACCCGGACCGCTTCCATCACCGGCGCCTTCGTGGCGCTGCATCTGGCCTTCCAGAAGCTGGTGGCCGAGGGCAAGCTGGCCAGCGTGCCGCTGACCGACCATGTGGCCGCCATTTCCTGCGGCATCTATGAAGGCGTCGCGGTGGCCGATCTGGACTATCCCGAAGATTCCAACGCCCAGGCCGACGCCAATTTCGTGCTGACCGGCAATGGCGGCATCGTCGAGGTCCAGGGCACCGCCGAGGAACGCCCGTTCAGCCATGCCCAACTGCTGGAGCTGCTGGCCCTGGCCGATAAGGGCGTCGCTCAATTGGTGGCGGCCCAGAAGAAGGCGCTTGGACTGTGAGCAAGGCGAAGCCGCGGCGCGGGCGCATTGCGCGCCCCGGAGCGCAGCGGAGGAGCCAAGGGGTCGTGAGACCCCGCCCGGCGCTTGAGGGACTTGAACAATGACCCGTAAATTTCCGGGCGGCAGGCTGGTGATCGCCAGCCACAATGCAGGCAAGGTCCGCGAGATCGGCGAACTGCTGGCCCCGTTCGGCGCCGAGGTTGTCTCGGCCGGAACCCTGGGCCTGCCCGAGCCGGAGGAGACCGGCGAGAGTTTCGTCGCCAATGCCGAGCTGAAGGCCAGGGCCGCCGCCCTGGCCTCCGGCCTGCCCTCGCTGGCTGACGATTCCGGTCTGGCGGTGGACGCGCTCAACGGCGCCCCCGGCATCTATTCCGCCCGTTGGGCGGGCGAATCCAAGGACTTTTCCCAGGCCATGGCCAAGGTCCATACCGCCATGGGGGCCGAGAAGGACCGCCGCGCCCGTTTTGTCTGCGCCCTGTCGCTGGCCTGGCCCGACGGGCATTGCGAAAGCTTCGAGGGCGTGGTCGAGGGCGAGATCGTCTGGCCCGCCCGGGGCGGCCAAGGCTTCGGCTACGACCCCATCTTCCTGCCCCGGGGCGGCAGCCTGACCTTCGGCGAGATGGAGCCCGCGGCCAAGCACGAGATCAGCCATCGCGCCCATGCGTTCCGCAAGCTGGTGGCGGCTTGCTTCGGCTGACCCAGCCCGGCTTCGGACTCTATATCCACTGGCCGTTCTGCCTGTCCAAATGCCCCTATTGCGATTTCAACAGCCATGCCGGATCGGTGATCGACCATGGACGCTGGCGCGCCGCGCTGCTGGCCGAGCTGGATCATTTCGCCTCCGAAACCCGTGACCTTGCCCCCACCAGCGTCTTTTTCGGCGGCGGCACCCCATCCCTGATGGAGCCCGAGACGGTGGCGGCGCTGATGGAGGCCATTGGCACCCATTGGCCGGACAGTGATTTGGAAGTCACCCTGGAAGCCAATCCCACCAGCGTCGAGGCCGGGCGCTTCCGCGCCTTTCGCGACGCCGGGATCAATCGGCTATCCCTGGGCATCCAGGCGCTGAACGACGAATCTTTGCGCTTTCTCGGCCGCCAGCATTCGGCGGCGGAAGCCCTGACGGCGCTGGCGACCGCCCGATCCACCTTCGAGCGGGTGTCCTTCGACCTGATCTATGCCCGTCCGGGCCAAAGCGTGGCGGCGTGGCGGGATGAACTGGCCCGCGCCTTGGACCTGGCGGGCGAGCATCTGTCGCTCTATCAGCTGACCATCGAGGACGGCACCGCCTTCGCCCATCAAGACATCGCCCTGCCACGGGACGATGACGCGGTGGCGCTGTACGAGCTGACCCAGGAGATGACCGAGGCCGCCGGGCTGCCCGCCTATGAAATTTCCAACCACGCGCGTCCCGGTTCGGAATGCCGTCACAACCTGACCTATTGGCGGGGCGGAGATTGGCTGGGCATCGGTCCCGGCGCCCATGGCCGCATCCGGGGCGAGGCCATTGTGCAGCTGCGCAATCCCGGCCCCTGGCTGGCGGCGGTGGAGCAGTCGGGCCACGGCACCGAAAGCCGGGAAAGGCTGGATCCGGGTTCGCTGCGGGAGGAGCGGGTGATGATGGGGCTGCGCCTGACCCGGGGCATCGACGGCGAACTGGCCGACAGCCTGGACCCGGCGGCGGTGGCATCCCTGGCGGAGGACGGATTTCTGGTCCGCGACGCGGTCGGCCTGCGGGTCACCCCAAAGGGGCGGCTGATCCTTAACGCTGTCTTGGCGAAGCTATTGGCCTAGGCGGTTCCACAGTCGGGCCAACAGAAGAGTTTTACCGCAGATGCACACAGATTCCCGCTGCGCGGGACACAGATAAGAATTTCATCTGTGCCTATCTGTGTTCATCTGCGGCTGAATCCCCATCCTTACCGCCCGAACGCCGCCGGAGCCGGGGCTACCTCGCGGGCGCCGGTAGGCGCGATCTCCTTGATGGTCAGGCCCCGTTCGGACATGCCCGAGGCAAGCAGACGGAAGATGCCGTCCACCCCGGCGAAACCGTTGGGATTCTGCAACGTCAGGCTGGCGTAGTCGCCCTGGCCGTTGCGGGCCAGGGCGGCGGCCAGGGCGGCGGCGTCATAGGCGATACCGGCCAGACCGCCGGTGCGTGGCGGCACCGGCCCGAAGGCCTTGGCATAGCGCTGCTCGAACTCGCCATGTCCGGCGGCGGGCGGTGCCGGATACCAGCCCCCGGCCAGGGCCGGTTCCGTGATCAGCCGCGCATCGTCCCACAACAGGCTGCCCAGCAGCTTGGGCGGCTCCATGCCGCCCTCGCTGAGGAAATAGGTCAGCAGCGAGGCGATATTGCGCAGCCGGGTGCCGTCATCGGGAACCAGGACGGCGTCGAACGGAGTCTTGGAGCCCGGCGGTGGGCGCCGCGCACTGAACCGTTTGACCACGGTGGTGAAATCGGTGGCGGCGGGATCGTAATACTCCAGCGCCACCAGCTCCAAACCCAGGGCGGTGATGGAGTCCTTGGCCGCCTCGGCCATGGCGCGGCCGTAATCGTCGGACCGCGCCAGCACGCCGATGCGGGTGCGCCGCTGCTCCTTGGCATGGGCCAGCACCCGCGCCACCTGCGGGCCGGGCAGGAAGCCCAGGGCATAGACTCCGGCCCCCGCCGCCGAGCGGTCGGTGGTGAAGGCCAGCATGGGAATGGCGGCATCGCGGGCCAAGGGTGCGGCGGCCTTGACCTCGAAGCTGAACACCGGCCCCAGGATGATGTCTGCGCCCTGGGCCAAGGCCTGCTGCGTGGCGGCGGCGGCGCCTTCGGCGCTGCCCTTGGTGTCCAGCGGCAACAGGCTGAACTTGGCGTCGGCGATCTCGAACAGGGCCAACTGGGCGGCATTGAACATGACCTGGCCGATGGCGCCCTGCGGTCCCGACAGCGGCAGCAGCAGGGCGGCCCGCACCTCGCCCTTGGGATTGGCGGCGCGTTGCGGCTGGGTGGCGCCACCCTGGAGCGGCGGCGTGACGCTCGTCTCGGTCACGCTGGCCTGGGGCAGACGGCCGGGCTGGGTGTCGGCGGTGACGGGCGGCGGCGGCGTCTGGGTCGTCTGGGTCGTCTGGGGAGCCGACGCCGCCGCGGCGGGCTTCACCGCCGGGGAAGATACAGATGGCGGCAGGGTGGAAGCCTGAGCGGGCTTGGTTCCGCCGAGCCAAGGTGGTAACTCTGGCGTTTGTTGACAGCCCGTCACCATCAGAATCGCGGCAATCAATGGCAAGGCAGCGACAGAGCGCCACCGGAACGCGGACCGGCGCAAGCAAATCCTCCTCGGATAAGACGCTCGGCGCGGACGACCCCGCCGACGTGCCAGAGGGTAGACCGTGGGAGCACAGAAGTAAACCGGGGGGGCCCGGAAGCGAACCAGCCGCCGGTCTGTATCTGGTGGCGACCCCCATCGGCAATCTGCGCGACATCACGCTACGCGCCCTGGACGTGCTGGCGGCGGCCGATCTGGTGGCCTGCGAGGATACCCGCGTCACCGGCCGTCTGCTGCAATTGCTGGGGCTCAAGGCACGGATGACCCCCTATCACGATCATAACGCCGACGCGGCGCGCCCCGCCCTGATGGCCAAGCTGGCCGAGGGCCGGGTGGTGGCGCTGGTGTCCGACGCCGGAACCCCACTGGTCTCCGATCCCGGTTTCAAGCTGGTGCAGGCCTGTGTCGAGGCCGGCATTCCGGTCACGTCCGTTCCCGGCCCCTCGGCGGCGCTGACCGGGTTGCAGTTGTCGGGGCTGCCCGCCGACCGCTTCCTGTTCGCAGGCTTCCTGCCCAACAAGACCACGGCGCGCCGCGCCGCCCTGAAGGAGCTGGACGCGGTGCCCGCCACCTTGATCTTCTTCGAATCCCCCCATCGCACCGCCGATACCTTGGCCGACATGGCCGCCGTTCTGGGCGACCGGCTGGGAGCGGTGGCCCGCGAACTGACCAAGATGCACGAGGAGGTGGGTCGCGCCGCCCTCTCCGAGCTTGCCCGGCGCTATGCCGAGACTTCCCCCCGGGGCGAGGTGGTGATCGTGGTCGCCCCACCCGGCGAAATCGCCGCCGCCGGTCCCGCCCAATTGGAGGAGCGCCTGCGCGCCGCCATCCAATCGGGATCGTCCATCAAGGATGCCAGCGCCCTGGTGGCCGCCGAGACGGGATCTCCCCGGCGCGATGTCTATGCCCTCGCCCTGCGACTGTTCCGAGGGGGCAACGAGGAATGAATGCCTATGGCGCCGATCCCCGCCGCTTGCAGGCGCGCCGCCGTGGTCGCCTCGCCGAGGGTCTGGCGGTGGTTTGGCTGCGTCTCAAGCTGTACCGCGTCCTCGCCCGAGGGGTTCAGACCGGGCGCGGATCGGGGGCAGGCGAGATCGACATCGTCGCCAAGCGCGGCCGAACCCTGATCTTCGTCGAAGTCAAGAGCCGCGCCACCTTGGATGAAGCGATTGAATCCATTGGATATTCCCAGCGTCGGCGGATCGAGACGGCAGCGGCCGCCTTCCTGGCGCGGCGGCCCGAGCTTGCATCGTGCCAGATCCGCTTCGACGCCCTGGTGGTGGCGCCGGGGCGGCTGCCCCACCATATTCGCGATGCGTGGCGGCCAAGGGGCTGAGATGTGGCCCAACCTTGGAAAGATGGACGGAGCAAACCGCCAAGCCTTAGACTGCCCCCATCGAGATGGAAGAGGAGACTTGCCGTGATTCGTGTTCGTTCCCTGCTGAGCGCGTTGCTGTTGGCCTCTGTCGGCACCGCCGTCTCGGGCTGCGCCGCCACCGTGATCGGCGCGGGCGCCACCGCGGGCGTCGCCGCCGCCGAGGAGCGCGGCCTGGACGGCGCCCTCGACGACGCAAAGATTCGGGTTGAAATCAATCGCTTGTGGTTCGACCGCGACATCGAGATGTACCGCCAGATGACGCTGAACATCAGCGAAGGCCGCGTCATGCTGACCGGCGTGGTCACCACCGAGCAGGCCAGGGCCGACGCGGTGCGCCTGACCTGGCAGGTGGCCGGGGTCAAGGAAGTCCTCAACGAAGTGCTGGTCCGCGCCGAGGGCGAACCCGGTCTGGATCAGGCCAACGACCTCTGGATTCAACAGAAGTTGAAGGCGCGGCTGCTGACCGACGGCGACGTCAAGAACATCAACTACATCGTCGATGTGACCGATTCCGTCGTCTATCTGCTTGGAATCGCGCAAAATTCCGCCGAGATGGATCGTGTCGTCGCCCATGCCCGCGATGTCAAGGGCGTCAAGCGGGTGATCAATCATATCCGCCTCAAGACCGACGCCAGACGGAACGGGTAATGCCGAAAGCCGCCCGCGATCTGCAAATGAAGTTGAGTGCGCTGGGGCGGTTGGCCGACCCGGATTTGCGCCCGGCCGAGGCCTTGCTGCTGTTGGCCGCATTGGATTGCCCCGAGTGCGAGTTCGACGGCTATCGCGGCTTTCTCGACGGACTGGCCGAGGATGTCCGGACGGCGACACGCGGCGTGGACGGCGCCCTGCCACTGGCCGAGGCCATCTTCCAGGTGCTGGGCCACGCCTATGGATTTCGCGGCGACCATGGCGACGATGACGATATTTCCAATTCCAACCTGATCTGGGTGATCGAGCATCGACAGGGCGTCGGGGGGATTTTGGCCGTCCTGGCCATGGATGCCGCCCGGCTGGCCGGGCTGAACGCCCATGTGCTGGCTTTTCCCGCCCATATGCTGCTGCGGCTTGAGGACGAGGGCGGGCGGCGGGTGATACTCGATCCGCTGTTGGACGGCCAGCCGGTGGAACCGCCCGGCATGCGCGCCCTGCTCAAGGCGGCGGCCGGCAATGCCGCCGAACTGGAACCGTCGCACTACACCGCCATGGGCAATCGCGATCTGGTGGTGCGCCTGCAAAACGACGCCAAGCTGCGGCTGCTGCGCTGCGGCCAAATGGAGCGCGCCCTGAGGCTGGTGGAAGCCACCCTGCTGGTGGCGCCCGAAACCTGCATGCTGTGGCGCGAAGCCGGGTTGATGCATCTGCGGCTGAACAACCCCAGCGGCGCCGTGGCGGCCCTGGAGCAGTTCGTGGCCCGCACCACCAACGCCATGGCCCGCGCCCGCACCCAATCCATGCTGGCCGAGTTGAAGAGCCGATTGAGCTGATTTTCAAGACCCGAGGCGTGGGACACGCCGAGGCAAGGCCGAGGGCCGCCGCCGCTCGGGCGGCGTAAGCCCCCCAGCAGGGCCGGTGTGGCCCTGCGGGATCTAAGGGAAGGGATGCGGAGCATCCCGCCCGGCGCTTGAGGGACAACAGAAAGGGTTATACCGATGAGCCTCGCCGTCGCCATTCAGATGGATCCCATCGAATCCATCGACATTGACGCCGATTCCACCTTCGTGCTGGCCTTGGAGGCGCAGAAGCGGGGACACGCGCTGTTCCACTACCTGCCGCGCGATCTGGCCTTTCGCAATGGAAAGGTGCTGGCGCGGGTGCGGCCGCTCAACGTTCGCCGCGTCAAGGGCGACCATTTCACCCTGGGAGCGGCCGAACTGGTGGATCTGTCCAGCATGGACGTGGTGCTGATGCGCCAGGATCCGCCCTTCGACATGGCCTATATCACGGCCACCCATCTGCTGGACCACATCCATCC
Organism: Paramagnetospirillum kuznetsovii; assembly: GCF_003284725.1. Classification (GTDB taxonomy): domain Bacteria; phylum Pseudomonadota; class Alphaproteobacteria; order Rhodospirillales; family Magnetospirillaceae; genus Phaeospirillum; species Phaeospirillum kuznetsovii. The sequence goes on from NZ_PGTO01000001.1 coordinate 192,146, forward strand.
CAAGACCCTGGTGGTCAATGATCCCACCGAGGTGCGCAACGCGCCGGAAAAGCTGCTGGTCACCCATTTCGGCGATCTGATGCCGCCGACCCTGATCACCTCGGACCGTGACCAGATTCTGGATTTTCGCAACGAGTTCAAGGACATCATCGTCAAGCCGCTGTTCGGCAACGGCGGTGCCGGGGTCTTTCACATCATGCCGGGCGACGAGAATCTCAATTCGCTGCTGGAAATGTTCACCCAGCTCTACCGCGAACCGGTGATGGTGCAGCGCTATCTGCCCGAGGTCCGCCAGGGCGACAAGCGCATCATCCTGGTGGACGGCGAGGCGGTCGGCGCCGTCAACCGGGTGCCCGCCGAAGGGGAGGCCCGCTCCAACCTGCATGTGGGCGGCCAGGCGGTGAAATCACCGCTGACCAAGCGTGACCGCGAGATTTGCGCGGCCATCGGCCCCACCCTGAAGGCCAAGGGACTGGTCTTCGTGGGCATCGACGTCATCGGCGACTACCTCACCGAGATCAACGTCACCTCGCCCACCGGCATCCAGCAGATCGATCGGTTCGATGGCGTTTGCATCGAGGCCCTGATCTGGGATGCCATCGAGACCCGGCGCAGGGTGGCTTAGGATGCGCCAACGTATTGAGAATACGATATAAAGCGGCTTTTTGATCTGCATTTGCGGTTGGCGTCGGACGATAAAACTACAAGTGTGGTTGGGCAACACCCGGGGATCAACCACACTTAACTACAAATGTAGGCATTTTTCTCCGGCCCTTGGCCGAGGATTTTTGCCCGGCGAATTCCATCCCGGCGACAATTCCGGCGGTCGGTCAAGATAGGTCGTTATTCCTTCCTGCCCGCCTTCGCTTCCCTTTCAGACCAAGCGCTGGCATATGCCGCATTCCCTGGCTATCATCCCCCCCGCGCCTGATTGGGGATTGGAACAACCGTGACCTCTCGTATCGCTACCATCGCCTTCCAGGGCATCGACGCGCTTGAGATCGACGTTCAGGTTCAGGTGGCGGCCGGTCTGCCCGCCTTCACCATCGTGGGTCTGCCCGACAAGGCGGTGGGGGAAAGCCGCGAGCGGGTGCGCGCCGCGCTCAACGCCCTGGGGCTGGCTTTGCCCCCGAAACGAATCACCGTCAACATGGCGCCCGCCGATGTTCTCAAGGAAGGCAGCCATTTCGACCTGCCCATCGCCTGCGGCCTGCTGGCCGCCATGGGGGTGCTGCCCGGCGACGAGCTTGCGGGCTATATGGTGCTGGGCGAGCTGGGCCTGGACGGCTCCATTTCCGCTGTCGCGGGCGTGTTGCCCGCCGCCATCGCCGCCAAGACCGCCGAGAAGGGCCTGATCTGCCCAGCGGCGCAGGGCGGCGAAGCGGCCTGGGCCGGTGGCATCGAGGTGCTGGCGCCCGCCTCGCTGCTGGCGCTGATCAATCATTTCAAGGGCAGCCAGGTGCTGGGTCGGCCCGTGCCCGAGATCGCCGAGGACGATTCCCTGCCGCTGGACCTGAAGGACATCAAGGGCCAGGAAAGCGCCAAGCGGGCCCTGGAAGTGGCCGCCGCCGGAGCTCATAACCTGCTGATGATCGGACCGCCGGGTTCGGGCAAGTCCATGCTGGCGGCACGCCTGCCCGGCCTGATGCCGCCCTTGTCCCCGGCCGAGGCGCTGGAAGTCAGCATGATCCACTCGGTCAGCGGCCAACTGGCGGGCGGCCGCCTGCTGCGTCGCCGCCCGTTCCGCGATCCCCACCATTCCGCCTCCGTGCCGTCCCTGGTGGGCGGCGGCTTGCGGGCGCGGCCGGGCGAGGTGTCGCTGGCCCATAACGGCGTTTTGTTCCTGGACGAATTGCCGGAATTCCAGCGCGGCGCCCTGGAAGCCCTGCGCCAACCGCTGGAATCGGGACGCGCCGTGGTGGCCCGCGCCAATGCCCATGTCACCTATCCCGCCCGCATCCAACTGGTCGCCGCCATGAATCCCTGCCGCTGCGGCCATCTGGGCGACGCCGCCCTGGCGTGTTCCAAGGCGCCCAAATGCGGCCAGGAATATCAGTCGAAGATTTCCGGCCCGCTGTTCGACCGCATCGACCTGCATGTGGAGGTACCCGCCGTCAGCCCGGCCGACCTGTCGCTGCCGCCGCCCGCCGAGGGCTCGGCCGAGGTGGCCGCCCGCGTCGCTTGCGCCCGCGCCATCCAGACCGAGCGCTATGACGGTCTGGGGCCGCGCTGCAATGCCGAGGCCGATGGCGAGCTGCTGGAAAAAGTGGCCGCGCCCGATGCCGCCGGACGCCAGTTGCTGACCGAAGCGGCGGAGCGCATGCGGCTGTCGGCGCGGGGTTGGCACCGGGTGCTGCGGGTGGCCCGCACCCTGGCCGATCTCGACGGCCAGGATTCGGTGCGCCGCCTGCATGTGGCCGAGGCGCTGTCCTATCGCCGACTGATGCCGGGGCGGAGCTAGATCGTGTTGCCGCTGCTGGGCAGCATGTGGCCCAGTTGACGGCCGCCGAAGATGTGGAAATGCAGGTGCGGCACTTCCTGGTGACCGTTGACCCCGATATTGCTGAGCAGACGCCAGCCATCAGCCGTGACCCCCGCCTGCCTGGCCACCGTTCCGATGGCGCGGATCAGCCCGACGATCTCGGCATCCGAGGCCTTGGCGGTGAAATCATCCGCCGACACATAGGCGCCCTTGGGAATCACCAGGATATGGACGGGGGCCTGCGGGTTGATGTCGTGGAAGGCGAGGGCGAAATCGTCCTCATAGACCTTCTTGCAGGGAATCTCGCCGCGCAGGATGCGGGCGAAGATGTTGTTGGGATCGTAGGTCATGGGAGTCTCACTTCTTGGCGCGCGACTTCTTCTCGTCGATGCCCGAGGTGCCGACGCGACGATCCAGCTCGGCCCAGACCTTGGCCGGATCGATGCCGCAATCGGCCCACAGCACCAGCAGATGATACAGGGTGTCGGCGCTTTCGCCCACCAGCTCGTCCTTGCCTTCCGACAGGGCGGCCACCACGGCTTCCACCGCTTCCTCGCCGAATTTCTGGGCGATCTTGCCGCGGCCGCGGGAAAACAGCTTGGCGGTATAGGATTTGTCGGGATCGGTGCCCTTGCGGCTTGCGATCACGCCGTAAAGCTCGTCCAGTACGGTTGCGTCGCGTGCCATGGCCTACCCCCCTCTTCGAAATCGTTCTAAGTTGTAACTTTCCAAGGGCTTTCCCTATCAGAAGGCGCCGCCGCTGTCACCACTCTCGTGCATACTTAAGGCCGGACGGGAATGCCCGCCGCCCGCATATGAGCCTTGGCCTGGGCGATGGTAAAGGTTCCGAAATGAAAGATGGAGGCGGCCAGCACGGCGGTGGCGTGGCCTTCGCGGATGCCGTCCACCAGATGGTCCAAGGTGCCGACCCCGCCCGAGGCGATCACCGGCACCGACACGGCGTCGGCGACGGCGCGGGTCAGCGGAATGTTGAAGCCCTGCTTGGTGCCGTCGCGATCCATGGAGGTCAGCAGGATTTCCCCCGCCCCGTACTCCACCATGCGCCTTGCCCAATCCACCGCGTCGATGCCGGTGGGGTTGCGGCCACCATGGGTGAAGATCTCGAACTTGCCCGGTCCGGTCTGCTTGGCGTCGATGGCGACCACGATGCATTGGCTGCCGAATTTCTCGGCCGCCTCGCGGACGAATTCAGGCCGGTGAACGGCGGCGGTATTGATGGAGACCTTGTCGGCCCCGGCCAGCAGCAGCTTGCGGATATCGTCCACCACCCGGACGCCGCCGCCCACGGTCAGCGGCATGAAGCATTGCTCGGCGGTGCGGCTGACCACGTCGTAGATGGTGTCGCGATTATCAACGCTGGCGGTGATGTCGAGAAAGGTCAGCTCGTCGGCACCGGCCTTGTCGTAGAGCTTGGCCTGCTCCACCGGATCGCCGGCATCCATCAGATCGACGAAATTGACACCCTTGACCACCCGGCCGTCCTTGACGTCGAGACAGGGGATGATCCGCATCTTCAGCATTGGAGCACCCGGATCGCCTCGGCGACATCGATGCGGCCGTCATAGATGGCGCGGCCCGATATGACGCCTTCCAGCTTGGGATAAGCCTTCAGCGCCGCCAGATCATCCAGCGAGGAGACGCCGCCCGAGGCGATCACCGGAATGGAAATGGCGTCGGCCAGGGCGGCGGTGGCCGCCACATTGGGTCCGGCCAACACGCCGTCGCGGTCGATATCCGTATAGATCAGGGCGGCGACGCCGCAATCTTCGAATTTGCGCGCCAGCTCCAGCACGGTGAGGTCCGAGGTCTCGGCCCAGCCTTCCACCGCCACCTTGCCGCCCTTGGCGTCGATGCCGACCGCCACCCGGCCGGGGAAACACTTGCAGGCGTCCTTGACCAACTGCGGATTCTTCAAGGCGACGGTCCCCAGGATGACCCGGCGGATGCCGCGTCCCAGCCAGGATTCGATGGTGGCCATGTCGCGGATGCCACCGCCCAATTGAACCGGAACCGAAACGGCGTTCAGGATGGCGTCCACGGCGGCGCCGTTGACCGGCTTGCCCTCGAAGGCGCCGTTGAGATCGACCACATGGATCCACTCGGCCCCCGCGTCGGCGAAGCTTTTCGCCTGGGCGCCGGGATCGAGGTTGAACACGGTGGCGTCTTCCATCAGGCCGAGCTTGAGCCGAACGCAGGCGCCGTCCTTAAGGTCGATGGCGGGAAACAGGATCATGGGGATGAGTCCGGATAAGAGAAATAAATATGATCCACGAATGAACACGAATGAACACGGATCGAATACAAATCCCGTCTGGGTTTGACAGGGTGCGGAAAAACTCGTTCCCGCCCCCTTTTATCGTCACCCCCGCGCAGGCGGTGGTCCATGTTGATGCAAGGCTGGGCTTTAGCCACAAAATATTGGGTGGCTGATGCATGGATTCCCGCTTTCGCGGGAATGACGGGGTTTTTCCGCAGCCCGTTAAACGTCATCTTCTTATATTTGTGTTCATTCGTGTTCATTCGTGGATAACTTCTAAGGCTTCCATTTAAGAAAGTTCTCAATGACCTGCAAGCCGGTGGCCTGGGACTTTTCGGGGTGGAATTGGCTGCCCACCAGATTGTCGCGCCCCACCATGGCGGTGACGGCACCGCCATAATCCACATGGGCGAGGCGCTGGGCGGAATCGGCGCAATGGAATTGGTAGGAATGGACGAAATAGGCATGGGCGTCGGGGCTCAGACCCGCCAGCAGGGGATGCGCTGGGGCATCGGCGACCAGTTGGTTCCAGCCCATATGCGGCACCTTGAGACCCTGGGACTCGACGCCCAGCGGCACCACCTCGCCCTTGATCCAGCCGAGACCGGCGTGATCGCCGTGCTCGCGGCCGGTGGTGGCCAGCAATTGCATGCCGACGCAAATGCCGAAGAACGGCACGCCCTGGCCCAGCACCCGGCGCTCCAGCGTCTCGATCATGCCGGGCAGGGCGGCGAGACCGGATTTGCAATCGGCGAAGGCGCCGACCCCGGGCAGTACGATACGCTCGGCCTGGGCGAGGCGCGCCGCCTCGGCGGTAACCTCGATGGTCAGGTTCAGGCCACGTTCGGCCACCACCCGCTCGAACGCCTTGGCGCAAGAGCGCAGATTGCCGGATCCGTAATCGATGATGGCGACCAGGCCGCTCACAAGCTCCCCCCAAGGGTTCCCTTGGTGGAGGGAACCGCATCGGCCTTGCGCGGATCGATTTCCACCGCCGCGCGCAGGGCGCGGGCCAGCGCCTTGAAGCAGCTCTCGACGATGTGGTGGTCGTTGTCGCCATACAGGCATTCCACGTGCAAGGTGGCACCGGCCGCCTGGGCGAAGGCCTGGAACCATTCCTTGAACAGTTCGGAATCCATGGACCCCAGCCGGTCGCCGGTGAATTTCACCTTCCAGATCAGATAGGGTCGGTTGGACAGGTCGAGAGCGACGCGGGTCAGCGCCTCGTCCATGGGCACATAGGCCGAACCATAGCGGGTGATGCCCTTGCGATCGCCCAGGGCCTGGGCCACCGCCTGACCGATGGCGATTCCCACGTCCTCGGTGGTGTGGTGGGCGTCGATATGCAGGTCGCCCTTGGCCTCGACCTCGAGATCCATCAGCGAGTGGCGCGACAACTGTTCCAGCATATGGTCGAGAAACCCGATCCCGGTCTTGACGGCATATTTGCCGCTACCGTCCAGATCAAGCTTGACCGCGATGCTGGTTTCGGTGGTGTTGCGCGCGATACTGCCCTGGCGCATGGAATCCTCCTGGAACGAAGATTTCTCTAGTAGCAGCAATGGGGGCTGATGGGAAGGGTTGGGGGGGGGGGAAAGGGTTGGGGCGGAAATTGTGGCCCGGGCCGAATTATTGTATATAATGGCCTTGCCGCAACCTTTGGCGTTATTCGGGGGTCGTATGAGGGCCAGGACGTTGGGGAGGCTGGGGCTCGTTCTGACCCTGCTGCTGGCCGGTCCGGCGCATGCGGCGGACCAGCACGCCGCCGACCTGCGTGCTCTGCTGGACAATGCCCGCGCCGCCGAACCGGACGCCGCCGACCTTACCCCCATGGCCATCGCTCCGGCCACCAGCCAACAATTGCTGCGCCAGGGCGATATCGACTTCCAGTTCTCCGTCGGCATCGACCTGCCCATCGATTTGCAGCCCAAGCCGCTTTCGTCCACCGTGGCCGGTCCCATGGCCGAGACCGGCCGCCATGTCATCGTGTTCGACGTGGCCCTGGCCAAGGCTTCGCGCAAGGTCCGCGATGTCCAGGGCATGGAATCGCAGAAGGTGGTGGAAATGGTGCGCCGCGAGAACCCGGCCTATAAGCGCGCCCTTGCCGAATTGGATAAGGCGGGACTGCGGGCCGAGCGCTATGCCGACAAGAACCAGCCGATTCCGCCCAAGATCGCCAATATCCTCGACACCACCCAGGCCAAGCTGGCATCCATCCCGCCGTTCCTGGAAACACCGGTCTACGGCAAGTACACCTACAAGGCCGCCGACGTGGACGCCCAGAAGACCCTGACCGTCCATTATTACGTCATCGACAAGCAGGCCAAGCGCTACATCAAGTCGACCTTCGACGTGATGGAGGCGCAGCACTTCATCATGGCCTACGACATGGCCGACACCGACCCCAACAAGGGCCGCATCCACGCCGATCATTCCTTCGAGAAGGATGTGCGCGACTGGGAGCGCGCCGCCGTCATCGTGCCGTTGTCCAAGTTGCTGAACCATGCCCTGCAGCGTCAGGGCGAGGCGCGAAGCTTCACCTCGGTCCAGCCGCTGCTGGCCGAATTGGCCCGCGACCGAAGCACCGCCGCCGCCCGGCTGGAATCCGAGCGCTTCGACGCCCGCCCCTTGAACGATCCCCGCTTCGACAGCGTCGTCGCCATCTTCCGCCACAACGCCCTGGGCAGCGGTTTTTATGTGCGCTCCAACATCGTCATGACCAACTGGCATGTGGTCAATGGCAGCGACATCGTCGAGCTGAAGCGCTATGACGGCCGCGAGACCTTTGGTCAGGTCATCGCCCGCGACACCCGGCTGGATCTCGCTTTGATCAAGGTCCAAGATCGCGGCCGCCCGGTGGAGTTCGCACAAGGCCGCGAGATCAAGCCCGGCGACGTGACCGAGGTCATCGGCCATCCCAACGGCTATGCCTTTACCATAACCCGTGGTCTGGTCAGTGGGATCAGGCGATTGAAACCCGCCATCATGGAGGGGGTCAATGAGCGGGACTCCCTGCGCAACGTTCCCAATTACAGCACACCTCATCATAAGGACGGGGTGCTCTATATCCAGACGGACGCCGCCATCAACAACGGCAATTCCGGTGGCCCCATGTTCGTCGGCAACAAGGTGGTGGGAATTTCCGATTGGGGCCAGTTGGAGAAGCTCAGGTCCGACAGCGCCGTCACCAAGGTTCCGGGCCTGAACTTCACCGTCCATTATTCCGAAGCCCAGCGCTTCATCACCGACGCCCTTAAGGGAGAGTAGTCATGTCCCTGGACCGACGCGCCTTCATGGTCACCGGACTCGCCGCCCTGGCGGCGGGCTGCCAAAGGGAGAACCGGGGCGACATGGTGGTGGATTCCACCACCGGCCGCATGTACGGCATGCGCAGCGACAGCCTGCCCATCTTCACCGATCCCTCGCTGTTTCCCAACCGCCGCCTCAAGCTGACGGTCCGCAACATGTCGGGCGATTCCATATGGGATTTGGATTCCACCCGCGAGAATCTCTATCGCGTCTTTCTCGACAAGGGCTATGACCGCTCCAATGGGTCGGATTTCGGTCTCAAGATCGATCTGGCGGTGATCCGCTCGCAGCAGTTCGACCGGACCATGCTGTCGGAATACGCCTTCCTGGGCGGGGCGGGCGGCGCGGTGGCGGGCGGCACCGCGGGCGGATTCACCCCCACCGGAGTGGGCGGCGGCGCCGGTATCGGACTGGCGGCGGGCCTGGCGCTTGGGGCCATCGCCGGTTACTTCAACACCGACAGCATTTACGTGGTGGTCACCGAGGCCACCTTCGGCATCCGTCGCGACAGCACCAAGCCGCGACGGGTGGTGACTTTCGAGGGCAGCCCCCGCGTCGAGGAATGGGAGGAGCGCGGCTACGACGCCTTCCGCAAGACCCAAAGGGTGATGATCGCCAATTACGGCGGCGGCCGTGGAATCACCCAGGCCGAGATCGCCCAGGATATCCGTGAACGCCAAATTCGCTCGCTGAGCAGTTTCTTATAGCCCCTCAATCGGCGGGCGGGTTTCTCCGAAACCCTTGCCTCCCGCGGCACGAGCCGCGCCGGGCATTGCCCGCAACTCCTCGCTCATGGCTCGTCGAGATAACCCCGCCCTTCCCTAACGCCCGCAAACGTCCTATCTCTTGGCCGAGACTTGCAGCAGCGGAGCGGTCATGTCCGAAGAGAAACTTCCCAGCTGGCACGGCACCACCATTTTATGCGTGCGCAAATCAGGCCGAGTGGTCATCGCCGGTGACGGTCAGGTCAGCTTAGGGAGCACCGTGATCAAGGCCAATGCCCGCAAGGTGCGCAAGGTGGGCGGCGATTCCATCCTGGTGGGTTTCGCCGGTGCCACCGCTGACGCCTTCACCCTGCTGGAACGCCTGGAAGCCAAGCTGGAGAAGCATCCCGGCCAACTGACACGGGCCTGCGTCGAGCTGGCCAAGGACTGGCGCACCGACCGTTATCTGCGCAAGCTGGAAGCCATGATGGCGGTGGCGGACAAGGACGTCTCGCTGGTGCTGACCGGCCAGGGCGACGTCTTGGAGCCTGAAGACGGGCTGATCGGCATCGGATCGGGCGGCAATTACGCCCTGGCCGCCGCCCGCGCCCTGATCGACGTGGACGGTCTGGACGCCGAGGCCATCGCCCGCAAATCCATGGCCATCGCCGCCGGAATCTGCGTCTACACCAACGGCAACATCATCGTGGAATCCCTATGACCCCCGCCTTTTCCCCCCGTGAGATCGTCTCGGAACTGGACCGCTACATCGTCGGCCAGCATGACGCCAAGCGCGCCGTCGCCGTGGCGTTGCGCAACCGCTGGCGCCGCCAGCAGCTCAGCGAGGCGCTGCGGGAAGAGGTGCTGCCTAAGAATATCCTGATGATCGGGCCGACCGGCGTCGGCAAGACCGAGATCGCCCGGCGCCTCGCCCGTCTCGCCCAGGCCCCCTTCCTCAAGGTGGAGGCCACCAAGTTCACCGAGGTGGGCTATGTGGGCCGCGATGTCGAGCAGATCGTGCGCGACATCATGGAAGTCGCCATCACCATGACGCGCGACCGCCTGCGCAAGCAGGTGGCCGCCAAGGCGGAGATCGCCGCCGAGGAGCGCCTGCTGGACGCCCTGGTGGGCGATGGCGCCAGCGCCGAGACCCGCCAGAAGTTCCGCAAGATGCTGCGCGAAGGCAGCCTGGACGACAAGGAGGTGGAGCTTCAACTGGCCGAATCCGGCGGCGGCGGCCTGCCCACCTTCGACATTCCCGGCATGCCGGGCGCCCAGATGGGCATGCTCAACCTCAACGACCTGCTGGGCAAGCTGGGCGGCGGCCGCACCAAGCCGCGCAAGCTTTCGGTCAAGGACGCCCTGGCCCAGTTGACCGCCGAGGAATCCGACAAGCTGCTGGACCAGGACAAGGTGGTCAAGGACGCCATCTGGGCGGTGGAGAACAACGGCATCGTCTTCATCGACGAGATCGACAAGATCTGCGCCCGCTCGGCCGAGCACCATGTGGGCGGCGATGTCAGCCGCGAGGGTGTCCAGCGCGACCTGCTGCCGTTGATCGAAGGCACCACCGTCGCCACCAAGCACGGATCGGTCAAGACCGACCATATCCTGTTCATCGCGTCCGGCGCCTTCCATCTGGCCAAGCCGTCGGACCTGCTGCCCGAACTGCAAGGCCGCCTGCCCATCCGGGTCGAGCTGAAGCCTTTGACCCGCGACGATCTGGTGCGCATCCTCACCGAGCCGGAAGCCAGCCTGATCAAGCAATACGAGGCCCTGCTCGCCACCGAGGAGGTCATCCTGTCCTTCGAGGACGGCGCCATCGACGCCATCGCCGATCTGGCCGCCGAGATCAATTCCACGGTGGAGAATATCGGCGCCCGGCGCCTGCAGACGGTGATGGAACGGCTGCTGGAAGAGATCAGCTTCTCCGCCCCCGACCAGACGCCCGGCACCAAGACGGTGATTACCGCCGAATTGGTGCGCGAACGGGTGGGCGAACTGGCCAAGACCGCCGATCTCGCCAAGTTCATCCTGTAACCTTCCCCGCCGTCATTCCCGCGAAAGCGGGAATCCCATGATCCAGGCGTCGCCATGGACCCCCGCTTTCGCGGGGGTGACGGCAATCCTCAATCTGATTATGATCTCAATCATAGTTTGGGGCGCGTGCATGGCCGGGGACTGGCATCATCTGTTCAAGGGAATCCGCACCCGCTCGGTCTCCCTGGCGGCGGGCGAGACCCTGTTCGCCGTCGGCGAAGAAGCGCGGTCGCTGTTTCATGTGGAACGCGGCCGCATCCTGGTATCGCGCCACGGCGTCACCCTGCATCGCGCCGAGGCGGGGGAATTGCTGGCCGAGGCTTCGCTGTTCGCCCCGGTCTTCGATTGCGACGCGGTGGCGGATATCCCGTCACGGGTCGAGATCTTTCCCAAGGCGGCGGTGCTTTTGCATCTGTCCGCCCATCCCCAGATCAATCTGGCGTTTTCCGCCGCTCTCGCCCGGCAGGTGCAAGCCCTGCGCGGCCGGTTGGAGATCACCCGGCTGAAAAGCGCCCGCGAGCGGGTGGTCGTCTGGCTGATCCAGGGCGGCGCCATGGATTCCACCATCCGGCTGGACCGGCCGCTGCTGGCCGTCGCCGCCGAACTGGGCCTGACTCACGAGGCCCTGTATCGGACGCTGGCCCGACTGGTCGCCGACGGTCGGCTGGAACGGCCGGGCCAGGGCCTATTCCGGCTGGTCCAGCACGGCCAATAGCAGCGCCACCTTGTCGTCCGGCATCTTGCGCAGATCGGCGCCCAGCCGGTTGGCCAGTTCCGTCTTGGCGGGCGACAGGCCGGAGGTGTCCAGGGTCACCTTGGGGTGCGACAGCTCGGCCAGGGTCTTCAGCTCCTCCGCCTCGTCCCAGATGCAGTCGAGATAGCCGCAGATCTGCATGACAAGACCGGGAGCGGGCTTGCCGCGATGGCCGTGTTCCAGCGCCGACAGATAGGCGGCCGAAACGTTGAGATCGGCCGCCATTTGCTTGAGCTGGATGCCCTTGGCGTCGCGCAGCGCCCGGATCTTGGCGCCGAACGGCGTCATGCCTGACATTGCGGGCGGGACGCCCGCGCTCCGAATAGAGCGACGTCACCAGGGGCGCGGGCGTCCCGCCCGCCTGGACCTCCGTTCATCCCCTTTGCCTCCGCACCAAAACATAAAGGGCGCCGTCGCCGCCGTGATGGGGCCGGGCATAGGAAAATCCCAGGATACGTTCGCGCAGCGGGCTTTGGTTCAGCCAGCGCGGCACCTGGTTCTTCAGGATGCCGCTGCCCTGGACACCCTTGCCGGTCACCACCAACACGCAGCGCTTGCCCGCCGCCCAGGCCCGCTGGATGAAGGCCGCCAGCTCGCCATGGGCGATCTCCTGGCTATGGCCGTGGAGGTCGAGACTGGCCTCGATCTCCATTTCGCCCCGCTTCATGCGTTCGGCCGAGCGGCGGTCCAGGCCGGGGGCATGGCCGTGGCCCAGTTCCAGCTGACCGGCATGCAGGCGCGGCGCGATGGGATGCACCGAGGGTCGGCGCGGCGGCGAACCGGGCGGCGGCGGCGGCGAGGGGATCGGTTCAGCCGATACCGAGTCGGGTTCGTCGGGCACCGTCTTGCCGGGCAGCGGCTTGGCGTCCTTGACCACGGCGCGCCAGACCTTGACCTCGTCGGCGGTCACGGCGCGCCGCCGGGGCTGGCGCGGCTCGACCAGGCGTCGGCTCATTGCGGCCGGTGGTCCGGCGGCATCACCGCGTCGCGCGGCGGGTCGTCGTCGATGGACTCCCAATGAGTCCGCGGCGCTTCCGGTTCCATGGGTTGCGGCGGAACCGGATCGGGCTGCACCGCGTCGGCGAAGGGAAAGGGGTCCGGCTCCGGTTCCATCTCCACGACAGGAGGCGGCGTGTATTCGGGCACGTGCTGGGTCGGGACCGGCGCATTGGCCAATTGCTCGCGGCGCGGGGCCTCGCCCTCTCCCAGATTGCGGCGGATGAATTTGCGCCAGTCGCCCTTGGGGGCGAGACAGGGCGGCTCGTTGCCGCCCTTGACCACCATGGCGACGCCACCCATCTGCCACAGGGTCTGGAACTGGATGACGTCGGTCAGCATATAGGCCTGGGCACGGAATTTCAGACGCCACGCCACGTAATGGCGGCTGCCGAACACATGAGCCAGGGTGCACAGGGTCATGACCACGATGCCCACCACCACATTGGTGGCCAGCAAGACGATCAGCGCCAGGGTCATCAGCCCGGTCAGCGGCAGCAGGTGATCCCAGTGCTGATGCACGGGCGAGCCCTGAAAATCCAGCACTTTGGGATCGGTGAAGAGTGCGACCCGACCGGCCGTGACAGCGCCGCGCAGCTGGTCGTGCAGCTGTTCATCCTCGCGGTGCTTCTTTTCACGCCACTCGGCCAGCAATTGGCTCATGGGGTCTGGCTCTTTCGGTTGCCGTCGCAGCGAAGGATGGACAAGCCAAGCGCGCTTGGCAAGAGAGGCTTATCGCTCCGCCATGCGAGGGCTGCGACTCTTGGGCAGCAGCAGGGCCAGGCGACCGGGGCTTTTCATGCGGCCGGCCTGTTCGAACGCCGCCTCGCCCGCGCCCCAGAACACGTCGCCCCGAACCACGCCCTTGATGGCGGCGCCGGTATCCTGGGCCATCATCAGGCGGCGCAGCGGGCGGCCCTTGGGGTCGACGGTGTCCAACCAGACCGGCGCCCCCAGCGGGATGAAGCGCGGGTCCACCGCCAGCGAGCGCTCCGGCGTCAGCGCCACCCCCTCGGTGCCCAGCGGCCCTTCCCCCGTATTGACGGCATAGAAGATATAACGCGGATTCTTCGCCATCAGGGCACGGCCCTCGGCGGGATTGGCCTTCAGCCACGAACGGATGGCGGGCATGGAGGTGTCGCCGTCCAGCTTGCCCGCGTCCTTCAAGATCTTGCCGATGCCGAGAAATTTATGGCCGTTGCTGCCAGCGACGCCCAGCCGCAGCACCGAACCGTCCTCCAGGCGCAACCGGCCCGAGCCCTGGATCTGCATGATGGCCAGATCCACCGCGTCGTCGGTCCAGGCCACCACCGGCGTCTTGGCGTCGATGCCGCCCGATTCGATCTCGGCGCGGGCGGGATAGGGCAGCAGCTTTGATCCGTCCAGCCTGCCCACCAGTTGCTCGCTGCCCAGATCGGGGCGGAACTTGCCCAGATCGACGGTCACCAGATCGCCGGGCTTGCCGTGGATGGGGATGGTGAAGCGGCCCTGGCGCTGACGCGACGCCTTGATCTCCGGTTCGAAATAGCCGGTGAACATCCCGTCGGGCTTGCCGTCATTGGCCAGCCGCCAGGGGGTGAACCAGTCCTCGAACATGGCCCGCGCGGCGCCATGATTGCCTGCGGGAACCCTGGCAGCAGCCGAACACGGCGCATACCAATCGGCAGCGGTGCCGCCGATGCCGTCGAAGCCGATGGAACGATCCACCGGCAGCTTGGTGATGCGGTCGCAGGATTTCAGCATGGCCGGCAGCACGGCGGCGGCGGCATCCTCGCTCCAGCCGGGCAATTGCTGGAAGGTCAGGGGCGCCAGGGTCATGCGGTCAGGACCGGCGGGCGGTTCCGGCGGCTTTTCCACCGGGGCGCAGGCGCCCAGCATGGCCAGGGCGGCGACGAACGGCAGCAGCCTCCTCACCGCTCCTATTCCTCGGGCGTGCTGGTGGCCGCCAGCGCCCAATTGGGATCGCTTGCCTTGGTATCGCGGCGGAAGGTCCATTGATCCACCACATCGACCACCCGGTCGCGACTGCCCTCGATCACCTCGCCGTCATGACTGAGCAGGGCGTTGACCTGCTCGCTGACCATGCGGACCGTCACGGCGGCGAAGCTGCCCTCCATGCGGGCTTCCACCAGCTCCACCGAGCGGATGCCCACCAGTTCGGTGAACAGGGTCTCGCCATTGCGGGCCCGCGCATCGATGGCGTCGGCGAAATGCCGGTAGACCTCGGGCGCCAGCAGCGGCTGAAGGGTGCGCTTGTCGCCGACGGCATAGGCGCCGAGAATCATCTCGAAGGCGGCCCGCGCCCCGCCGAGGAACTGATCGAGATCGAAACCGCGATCCGCCGCCCGGATGGCCGCCAATCCCTGTCCCGCCGGAGAATCGTTCGGCGGTTCCGAGACCGATCGCTTGGCCGCGGCCAGATCCACGACATTATTGACGGCTTCGGGATCGCCGACCCACTGTTCCGGCGGCCGTTCGGCGCCGGTGCGGCGGCCGAGCACGCTGCGCAGGCGCAGCACCAGGAAGGCGGCGACCATGGCGAAAAAAACGATATCGAGAAAATGGAATCCGTCGTTCATGGGCTGGTTCCGAGGTAGGCTGGCCGAAGCCGCCGTGTCCTCAAGACATAAGGCGGCTTGGGAGAAAGAGCAAGCATGGCTTGGCTGATAATGACGGCGGTGATCGCCGTGCCAGTGGTGGAGATCATGGTCTGGATCAAGGCGGCCGAGCTGATGGGCTTCTGGTCCACCCTGGGGCTGTCCATCGCCGCCGTGATGGTGGGCACCGCCATCCTGCGCCGCCAGGGTCTGGCGGTGCTGCTGAATGCCCAGTCCCAGCTGGCGCAAGGCGAAATGCCGCTGGCCGCCGCCTTCGACGGCCTGTGTCTCGCCGCCGCCGGTTTTCTCTTCGCCCTACCCGGTTTCGTCAGCGACGCCGTGGCGGTCGCCCTGTTGTTGCCGCCGGTTCGCGGCGCCCTGCGCGGCTGGGTTGGTGCCCATATGGTGGTGATGCAACCACCGCCGTCGGGGCCGGTGACCATCGACGGCGATTTCACGGTGGTGGAGCCCGAGCCGTCCATTGATACCAAACGCTTGGAGCATTAAGCGATCCGTGCTAACCCCCTGCCATAATTTCCGACCCCATTGGGCGGTGCGAACTGCAAGGAAGCGACCATGACCGACACCCCGACCCAGCCCGCCGAACAGCTGCAATTGCAGGTCAACGGCCAGTATATCAAGGATCTCTCCTTCGAGATCCCCGCCGCGCCCCAGGTCTTCTTGGAGCAGCAGAGCGAAAATCCGGAAATTCCGATCCACGTGGACGTCAATGCCACCGGCCTCGCCCCCAATCTGTTCGAGGTGGTGCTGCACATGCGCATCGAGGCCAAGCTGCCCACCAAGCCGCTGTTCATCCTGGAGCTGGACTATGCCGGTCTGTTCACCGTGCAGGCGCCGGAAGAGCAGATGCATCCGGTGCTGATGATCGAATGCCCGCGGCTGCTGTTCCCCTTCGCCCGCAACATCATCGCCGACATGACCCGCGACGGCGGTTTCCCGCCGCTGATGGTGCAACCGCTGGACTTCGTGGCGCTGTATCGTTCGCGTCTGGAAGAGATGTCGGCGCAAGCACCGGCCGGCAACGCCTGATCCCAGCGGCCGGGACGGCCGCGCTCCATCTTTGGTCCCAGCGGGCAGGATGCCCGCGCTCCGTGTCTGGGAGCGCGGCCGTCCCGGCCGCTCTTTCTATTCCCTCAGCCAGACGGCGTTCTTGAGCTTGGCGACGAAGCCCGCATGGGCCGTCGCCTCCGCCTCGGTCGGCGCATGGGGACGCGGCGGACGCGCCACCCGCTCGATGCCCTTGGCATTGGCGGCGGGTCCGCCGGACTTGGCCAGTCCCAGCTCGAAACCGGGCTGGCGGCCGCCGATCAGCTGTAGATAGACCTCGGCCAGCAGTTCGGCGTCCAGCAGGGCGCCGTGATGGGTGCGGTGGGTGTTGTCGATCTCGAAGCGGCGGCACAGGGCGTCCAGATTGGCCTGGGCGCCGGGAAAGCGCTTGCGCGCCATGGCGACGGTGTCGATGGAGCGGCTCATGGGCAGGGTCTGGAAGCCGAGCCGCGCCAGTTCGGCATTGATGAAGCGCATGTCGAATTCGGCGTTGTGGATCACCAGCACCGAATCGCCGATGAATTCCAGGAAATCCGCCACCACCTCGGCGAAGACCGGCTTATCCGACAGGAATTGCTGCGACAGGCCGTGGACCTTGAAGGCCTCGTCGGGCATGTCGCGTTCGGGATTGAGATAGCGGTGGAACACCTCGCCGGTGGGCAGGTGGTTGAACAGCTCGACGCAACCGATTTCCACCATGCGATGCCCCGACAGGGGATCGAAGCCGGTGGTTTCCGTATCGAGCACGATCTCGCGCATTCGGGGGGATTCCGTCATTCATGGAATTTCAGCCACAGATGAGCACAGATGAGCACAGATGAGCACAGATGAAAATCTTATCTGTGTCCCGCGTAGCGGGGATCTGTGTTTATCTGTGGCCTTTTCCTCAGGCCATGTTTCGAATGATGGTCTTGAGTTTTCTCACCGCGAATGCACGGCCCAAGCCGGTCTGAACCACGAAATCCGCCCGCTTGCGCTTCTCGCGGTCGGGCATCTGCTTGGCGAGAATGGATTTGAGCCGTGCTTCGGTCATGCCGGGCCGGGCCAGCACCCGCTGAGCCTGGAGAAAAGCCGGGGCACTGACCACCGCCACCTTGTGGCAGCGCGTCTGGCCGCCGGTCTCGAACAGCAGCGGGATGTCGAGCACGACCAACGGGGCGTGACGCCTGCGCTGCCGCGCCAGAAAGTCCCGCTCGGCCCGGCGCACCAGGGGATGGACGATGGCTTCCAGCCGCCTCAAGGCCGCATCGTCGCCGAACACCTGGGCTCCCAGCGCCGACCGATCCACCGCGCCGCCCTTGACCACGCCGGGAAAGGCGGCATCCACCGCCGCCACCGCCGCGCCGCCCGGCGCGAACAGGGCGTGCACGGTGGCGTCGGCATCGTGCACCGGCAGGCCGAGGCGGCGCAGCATGGCCGCCGCCGTGGTCTTGCCCATGCCGATGGAGCCGGTCAGCCCGAGGATCTTCATGCCAGAACGAAGTCCCGCAGCTCCGGCGTCACTTCGGGGCGCACCCCGAACCAGGCCTCGAAACCGGGTGCCGCCTGCCACAGCAGCATGCCTAGCCCGTCCACCACAACATTGCCGCGCGCTAGCGCGGCCACCAAAATTTCAGTCCGCAGGGGGGCATAGACGATGTCGTTGACCACCGCCGTTTTCGGCAGGGCGGCAAGGCTCAACTGCAAGGGCGGTTGACCGCTCATGCCCAGGGTGGTGGTGTTGACCAGCAAGGCGGCGCCGTCCAGCGCCGCTTCGCGATCCTCCCACGCGATCACGCCGATGGGACCGCCCAAATCCGCCGCCAGGGCTTCGGCGCGGTCGCGGCTGCGGTTGATCAGGCGGATGTCCGGCACCCCTTCATCCACCAGCGCGGCCACCACGGCGCGCGCCGCGCCGCCCGCGCCGATCACCACCGCCGGACCACTCCGCGGTTTCCAGAGGGGGGCACCGCGCCGCAGATTCTCCATAAAGCCGAAAGCGTCGGTGTTGCGGCCCAGCAGGCTTCCGTCCGCTTGAACGACGATGGTGTTCACCGCGCCGATGCGGGCCGCCAGCGGCTCCACCGCGTGGACCAGGGCCAGGGCGGCTTCCTTGTGGGGGACGGTCAGGTTGCAGCCCCGGAACCCCAGGCGCGGCAGGGCAGCGAGCGCCGTTTCCAGATTCTCCGGCGCCACCGCCAGCGGCACATAGGCGCCGTCGATGCCGTACTGGTTCAGCCAGAATCCGTGCAAGCGCGGCGAGCGGGAATGGGACACCGGCCATCCCATGACGCCGGCCAGCTTGGCTTTTCCCGATATCATGGAATGAGCTCTCCGTTCTCACGCAGAAAGTCTAGCAATGGCAGCAGGGGCAGGCCGAGGATGGTGAAGAAGTCGCCGTCCACGCTGAGAAACAGCTGCGCCCCCAGTCCTTCCAATTGATACGCCCCCACCGCGCCCAGCACCGCGTCGCCCGCCGTTTCCAGATAGCCATCGAGAAAGGCGTCGGAGAAATTGCGCATGGTCAACAGGGCGGAATCGGTGTGGTACCACAACCGCCGTCCGTCCCGGACCGCCACCACGGCGCTGGTCAGCCGGTGGGTCCGGTGGCGCAGGCGGATGAGCTGGGCGCGGGCGGCGGCGGGATCGGCTGGTTTGTCGAACCACTCGCCCTCCTGATCCAGCATCTGGTCGGCACCGATGACCAGGGCGCCGCGATGGCGGGCCGAGACCCGCACCGCCTTCAGCTCGGCCAGGGTTTCGGCGGCCCGCGCCGGATTGTTGGTCTGCTGGCGAAGACCTTGCTTGACGGAGTCCTCATCCAATGCGGCCACCTCCACCGTCAGGGAGACTCCGGCCGCTTCCAGCATGACGCGGCGAGCGGCGCTGCCCGAGGCGAGCACGATCATGATTTCGTCTTTTCCGCTTCCTGCTTTTCCACATGCTTGGCGTGCAACTGGATGATGGCGGCCGAGGCTTCCTCGATGGAGCGCCGCGTCACGTCCACCACCGGCCAGCCCAGCCGGGTGAAGATGCGACGGGCGGCCTGGACCTCCTCCTTGACCTTCTCGAACTGGGCGTAGTCGGCCTCTTCCGCCTGATTGAGCAGGCGCAGCCGGGCGCGGCGGATATCGGACAGGCTCTTGGGATCCTTGGTCAGGCCCACCACCAGCGGCTTCTTGGCGCGCTCCAGCTCGGGCGGCAGCGGCACGCCGGGCACCAGGGGATAATTGGCGCATTTGAGGCCGCGATTGGCGAGATACATGGAAGTCGGCGTCTTGGAGCTGCGCGAGACCCCCACCAACACGACATCGGCGTTTTCCACCAGTTCGATCAGCTGGCCGTCGTCATGGGCCAGGGTGAACTGCATGGCGTCGATGCGGCGGAAATATTCGGCATCCATCTGGTATTGGCGGCCGGGCAGGGCCTTGACCTCCTCGCCGAGAAAGGCCGACAGCCCCGCCATGGCCGGGTCCAGCAACGAGATGCAGGGAATCTTGCGATGACGGCAGGCTTCCTCCAGCAAGACGCGGACGCCGCCATCCACCAGGGTGAACATCACCAGGCCGGGATTATCCTCGATGCCCGCGATGACCCGTTCCACCTGGCCTTGGGTGCGCACCAGCCACCAATTATGCTGGACGGGCTGGACACCCTCGAACTGGACGAGACAGGCGCGGGCCACCGAGGTGACGGTCTCGCCGGTGGCGTCGGACACGAGATGAAGGTGAAAGTTCTTCATGCCTGTGGATAAACCTCAAGTCCGGGGATAAGTGGGGGGTCGCGGAAATTCCGCCGAAACGCTCCCCGCTGGCCGCGTTTCGGCCCCCCGAGTCATCGGTCGTCGGAAAAGTGATGCTCCCTTGGCCGACAATACCGTGAATTCATGGTTTTCACATCCGATTTCCCGGACTTATTCCACCCCGAACGGGAAGTTTACCGCTTCCGAATCAAGGCCATGTCGCCATCATCCACAAGATTGCACCGCGGCAACGATATCTCGGGATAGGGCTGTGGACGAGGTGTGGAGCAAACCTAATCCCCATCTTTCACAGGCACCCACTTACCACAGCCACCTTTCATCTAAACCTTAAAGACTGTAAGAGTGACCAAACACCTGACCCCGAGGCGATCCCCCGTGTCTAGAGCTTCCAACACGTCCAAAGCTTCCAAGCCGTTCCTGCGCGCCCTGGCCGGCGAGACCCTGACGCCCCCGCCCTTCTGGCTGATGCGCCAGGCCGGACGCTATCTTCCCGAATACCGCGCCACCCGCGCCGAGGCGGGCAGCTTCCTCGACCTGTGCTACAATCCCGGTTTCGCCACCGAGGTCACCCTGCAGCCGCTGCGTCGCTACGGCTTCGATGCCGCCATTCTTTTCAGCGACATTCTGGTGGTTCCCGATGCCTTGGGTCAGCAGGTTGCCTTCAAGGAAGGCGAAGGACCGGTGTTGACGCCGATTCGCTCGGCAAGGGATCTGGATGGCCTTGACGCCTCGGGCCTTCACGACCATCTGGCGCCGGTCTACCAGACCGTGGCCAATCTCTCCAAGGCCATCCCAGAGACCACCGCCCTGATCGGCTTCGCCGGGGCGCCGTGGACGGTGGCCACCTATATGATCGAGGGCAGCGGCTCGAAGGATTTCGCCAAGGCCAAGGGCATGATGTTCGGCGAGCCGGAACTGTTCGCCCGGCTGATGGCGTTGTTGGTCCAGGCCACCGGCGATTATCTGATCCGTCAGATCGACAACGGCGCCGAGGTCATCCAGATTTTCGACACCTGGGCCGGGGCCCTGCCCGAGGATCAGTTCGAACGCTGGGTAATCGAGCCGACCCGGACCCTGGTGGAGCGCATCCGGGCCGAGCGTCCCGGCGTGCCGGTGATCGGTTTTCCCCGTCAGGCGGGATATCTCTACAAGCGCTATGTGACCGAGACCAAGGTCAGCGGCGTCTCGCTGGACCCGTCGGTGCCGCTGGATTGGGCGGCGGCGGAATTGCAGACCAAATGCACGGTGCAGGGCAACCTGGACCCGCTGCTGGTGGTGGCGGGCGGCGAGGCCATGGACGCCGGTATCGACCGGGTGCTGAAGACGCTGGGCAAGGGGCCGTTCATCTTCAATCTGGGCCATGGCATCGTGCCGCCGACCCCGCCGGAAAACGTGGCCCGGCTGGCAGAGCGGGTGAAAGGCTGGAAAGGTTGAGCAAAACCAAGACGGCGATCGTTCTGTTCAATCTGGGCGGACCCGATTGCCCCGAGGCGGTTGAGCCGTTCCTGTTCAACCTGTTCAACGACAAGGCCATCATCGGCGCGCCGGGTCCGATCCGCTGGTTGCTGGCCAAGTATATTTCCAAGAAGCGGGCACCCGTCGCCCGCGAGATCTATGCCCATCTGGGCGGCCGCTCACCATTGCTGCCTCAGACCGAGGCGCAGGCCAAGGCACTGGAACTGGCGCTGGGCGAGGGCTATCGCTGCTTCATCGCCATGCGCTATTGGCATCCGCTGACCGATGAGACGGTGACGGCGGTCAAGGCCTGGGCTCCGGACGAAATCATCCTGCTGCCGCTCTATCCCCAGTTTTCCGGCACCACCGTCGGTTCCTCCATGGGGGAATGGCATCGCGAGGCAAGGCGTCAGGGCTTGAACGTTCCGACCCGCGGTATCTGCTGCTATCCCGATCACCGGGACTTGATCGCGGGATTCGCCGATCTGGTGGGCAAGGGGTTCGCCGAGGCGTCCGTCACCGGCCGTCCGCGCGTGCTGTTTTCCGCCCATGGCCTGCCCAAGACGGTGATCGAGGCGGGCGATCCCTATCAGGCCCAGGTGGAAATCACCGCCAAGGCGGTGGTCGAGGGCTTGAACCTGCCGGGGCTGGATTGGGTGGTGTGCTACCAAAGCCGGGTCGGCCCCATGGAATGGATCGGTCCCAGTACCGAATCCGAATTGCAGCGGGCCGGCCGCGACAAGGTGCCGGTGGTGGTGGTTCCCATCGCCTTCGTCTCCGAGCATTCGGAGACCCTGGTGGAACTGGATATCGAATACCGTCATCGCGCCGTGGAATGGGGGGTGCCCGCCTATGTGCGGGTTGCCGCCCTGGGCTGTCATCCCCGTTTCATCGCTGCCCTGGCGGAATTGATCGTCCATCCCGTCGCGATCGGCGCCGGTTTCTGCAAGCGCGCGGGAAGAACCTGCCCGGGAGTCGGTCTGGCATGCTGAGCGGCGAAGCCTATCTGTGGGTCAAGGCGATACACGTCATCGCGGTAATCTCGTGGATGGCGGGATTGCTCTATCTGCCCCGGCTGTTCGTCTATCACTGCCAGGTGCATCCCAAGTCGGAGACCTCGGCGCTGTTCAAGGTGATGGAGCGGCGTCTGCTGAAGGCCATCATGACACCGGCCATGGTGCTGGCCTGGGTCTTGGGTCTGACCATGGCGGTGGACGGCGGCCTGTTCGCCCAGCATTGGTTTCACGCCAAGCTGCTGGCGGTGGTCGGCATGACCGGCGCCCATGTCTTCCTGACCCGCTGCAAGAATGATTTCGCCGAGGACCGCAATAGCCGCAGCGAGAAATTCTATCGTGTCATCAACGAGGTTCCGACCCTGCTGATGATCGCCATTGTGATTCTGGTGATCGTCAAGCCGGTGTTCGGGCATTGACACCGGGACGCGGTTTGGCTAATGCTGGGCTGAAATCTTCGGGCCGAGGCACGGCCTGCTCCCTCCCTTTCGCCCTCCCGCGTCGGATCATTCGCATCCGTTCCCTATCGGCAACCGGTCCGCTTGGTCGGACTCAATCTTTTTAAGCCGATTCTCCCGCGCCAGGGTTTTCAACGGAATTCCGCTCCATGCACCTTCAGGATTTGAAAAAGAAAACCCCGGCCGAGCTTCTGGCCTTCGCCGAGGAACTGGAGATCGAGAACGCCTCGACCCTCCGCAAGCAGGACATGATGTTCGCCATTCTCAAGCAACTGGCGGACAACGACACCCCCATCTACGGCGACGGCGTGCTGGAAATCCTGCAGGACGGCTTCGGCTTCCTGCGCAGCCCCGAGGCCAATTATCTGCCCGGTCCCGACGACATCTATGTCAGCCCCAGCCAGGTGCGCCGCTTCGGTCTGCGCACCGGCGACACGGTGGAAGGCCAGATTCGCAGCCCCAAGGATGGCGAGCGCTATTTCGCCCTGCTCAAGGTCAACAACATCAATTTCGAGGATCCGGAAAACGTCCGGCACCGCATCAATTTCGACAATCTGACGCCGCTTTATCCCGACGAGCGGCTGAAGCTGGAAATCGAGGATCCCACCCGCAAGGATCTCACCACCCGCGTGATCGATCTGGTGGCGCCCATCGGCAAGGGCCAGCGCGCCCTGATCGTGGCGCCGCCGCGCACCGGCAAGACGGTGATGCTGCAGAACATGGCGCACGCCATCTCCATCAATCATCCCGACGTCTACCTGATCGTGCTGCTGATCGACGAGCGCCCCGAGGAAGTGACCGACATGGCCCGCTCGGTGAAGGGCGAGGTCATCAGTTCCACCTTCGACGAACCGGCGTCCCGCCACGTCCAGGTCACCGAGATGGTGCTGGAAAAGGCCAAGCGGCTGGTGGAACACAAGCGCGACGTGGTCATCCTGCTGGATTCCATCACCCGCCTGGCGCGGGCCTACAACACCGTGGTGCCCAGCTCGGGCAAGGTGCTGACCGGCGGCGTCGACGCCAACGCGTTGCAGCGCCCCAAGCGCTTCTTCGGCGCGGCGCGCAATATCGAGGAAGGCGGCTCGCTGTCCATCATCGCCACCGCCCTGATCGATACCGGCTCGCGCATGGACGAGGTGATCTTCGAAGAGTTCAAGGGCACCGGCAATTCGGAAATCATCCTGGACCGCAAGCTGTCGGACAAGCGTACCTTCCCCGCCATCGACATCACCAAGTCGGGCACCCGCAAGGAAGAACTGCTGGTCGACAAGGGCATCCTGTCCAAGATGTGGGTGCTGCGCCGTATCCTGATGCCCATGGGCGTGGTGGACGCCATGGAATTCCTGGTGGACAAGCTGAAGCATTCGAAGAACAACGGCGATTTCTTCGAAGCGATGAATTCCTAGGGTATTGACTCGAGAACTTCCAAACTTTAGCCGTCATTCCCGCGAGAGCGGGAATCCATGCATCCACGAATTCCATATTATGGAAAATATTGGAAATCACCCGACCATGGACCCCCCGCTTTCGCGGGGGTGACGACCTAGTTTGTATCGACACGGCTGATTTCGGGCCAGAATGTCTGTCCGGCAGAAATATCAGCCACAGATGAACACAGATAAGCACGGATTCTCTTTCATCTGTGTCCCGCGCAGCGGGGATCTGTGTTCATCTGTGGCCCATTTCCCTGCGCTTCCGCTTCAATACCAAGGTCGCAGCGCAAGCTGTCCGACTATTCGCCCTTGAATACCGGCGGGCGCTTTTCCTTGAAGGCCTTGACGCCTTCCTCGTAGTCGGTGCTGTCATAGACCTTGCGGCGCATGCCCTGGACCCGCTCGAACATGCGGGGCGTGATGGAATGGGCCGAGGCCAGCACCCGCAATTCCTCCTTCATCACCGCGATGGCCAAGGGCGCCATCTTTTCGATGCCGCGCGCCATCTCCAGGCAGAAGTCGGTGATCTCGCTGGGTTCCACCAGATGATTGATCAATCCCACCAGCAGGGCGCGCTGGGCGTCCACCGGCCGGGCAGTGAAGGCCATTTCCTTGACGGTGTGCAGGTTGGCGGCATTCATGAAGGTCAAGAGACCGGTCACGTTATAGGGAATGCCCAGTTTGGCGGGCGTAATGGCGAAGGTGGAATCCGGGGTGGCGACGATGATGTCGCAGGCCAGCGCCATCTCGCAGGCGCCGCCCCAGACGCCACCCTCGATCAGGGCGATGATGGGGGCGGGGAATTCCTCGATGGCGCGGATGACCACCCGCAGCGGATCGCTCCAACCCAGCGGGTCGCGGTGGGATTTGGGCAATTCGGAAATGTCGTGGCCGGCCGACCAGATCCTGGCCCCCGGTTCGGCCCGAAGGATGACGCAGCGCGCCCGGCTATCCTCGGCCTTTTTCAAAGACTCCAGGATCTCGGTGATCATGGCGTCGGACAAGGCGTTGCGCTTGGACGGATTGGCCATGGTGATGGTGGCCAATTGCCCGTCTGTCTCGAATTTCGTGAGGGTCATGGGGTCAGAAATGTCCCGAGGTGCGCCGACGCTTGTGACGACGGTGATGTTCTTGCAGCAGATCGTCGCTGGGGCCGTCGTCGTCGTCGCGACGACGCGTCATCATGTGGAGCGCGGTGGCCAACAGCATGGGCGGGACCACCACGATGGCGAGGCGGCCGAACATGGCGTAGAAGGTGCTGTTGGTGCTTTTGATGACGATGTTTTCCTTGCACTCGTAGCGCTGCTTGTAGCTGCCCGAGCAATCCTTCAGGCGCTCTTGCACCGAGCCTGAGGAATGATTTTCGATGTCGGATTCGGACAGATTGCCGAATTGGTCCCAACCGGCCCAGGCCATCCAGATCAGGCTGACGCCGGTGACCATCCATTTGCCCAGTTTGGACCCGCTCACGACACTGTCTCCCGTGGAAAAACCATAGCTTTCCCACAGTCTAATACTTTTTGGTCTAGGGCAACAGCACCGTCGAACCGGTGGTCTTGCGGGCTTCCAGATCGCGATGGGCCTGAACCGCGTCCTTGAGGGGATAGGTCTGGTTGATCTCGACCCTGACGGCGCCCTTGGCCACCACCTGGAACAGTTCGGTGGCGCTGTTCACCAGATCGGCGCGCTTTGCGGTATAGGCCATCAGCGAGGGCCGGGTCAGGAACAGCGAGCCCTTGGCGGCCAGCAGGCCGGTGTCCAGCGGTTCCACCTTGCCCGAGCTTTGCCCGAACGAAACCATCATGCCCAAGGGCCGCAGGCAGTCGAGCGATTTGAGAAAGGTGTCCTTGCCCACGGAATCATAGACCACCGGCACGCCCTCGCCGTTGGTGATCTCGCGCAGTTTGGCGACGAAGTCCTCGCTCTTGTAAAGGATGGGGTGGTCGCAGCCGTGCTTGCGGGCCAGCTCCGCCTTGTCCTCGGAGCCCACGGTGCCGATCACGGTGGCGCCCAGATGCTTGGCCCACTGGCAGACCAGCAGCCCGACCCCGCCTGCGGCGGCATGGATCAGGATGGTGTCGCCGGGTTGGACCTTGTAGGTCCGGCGCAGCAGATACTGCGCGGTCATGCCTTGCAGCATCATGGCGGCGGCCTGGGTGTCGGACACGCCGTCGGGAATCTTCACCAGCCGGTCGGCGGGCATGACGCGGATTTGGGCATAGGCGCCCAGAGGCGGATTGGCATAGGCCACCCGGTCGCCCGGCTTGAACTCGGTGACGGCGGCGCCCACCGCTTCCACCA
This sequence comes from Paramagnetospirillum kuznetsovii, assembly GCF_003284725.1. Taxonomy (GTDB): domain Bacteria; phylum Pseudomonadota; class Alphaproteobacteria; order Rhodospirillales; family Magnetospirillaceae; genus Phaeospirillum; species Phaeospirillum kuznetsovii. Next base: position 218,776 of record NZ_PGTO01000001.1, read on the forward strand.
CGCCTGCGCCTTCCAGGCCGGGGGTGAAGGGCAGGGGGGCGGGATACAACCCGCTGCGGTGATAGACGTCGATATAATTCAGGCCGATGGCGGTGTGGCGGATCACCACCTCGGCGGCGGCGGGAGCGGCGACGGCGATCTCTTCCCAGACCATGGCCTCGGGGCCGCCGGTCTGATGGATGCGGATGGCGTGGGTCTTCACTTGCGTGCTCCTTCGTGTCGCAGCAGGAATTGCTTGGTCTCGATGCCGTCGATGCCGGAATAGCCGCCGAGGCCGCCATTGGCCGCCAGCACCCGGTGGCAGGGGATGATCACCGGAATGGGATTGCGGCCGCAGGCGCCGCCCAGGGCGCGCGGCGCGGTGCCCAGCTTGGCGGCCAGCTCACCGTAGGACAGGGTTTTACCGAATGGAATTTCCGATAGGGCCTGCCACACCTTGCGCTGAAACGCGGTGCCCTGGGGGGCCAGCGGCAGGTCGAAGCTCTTTCGCTTGCCGTCGAAATATTCCTCCAGCTGGTCGCGGGCCCTGAGCAGCAGCGGCGAGTCCTCGTTCTCGGGCAGCCATCCCCAATCCACCGCGACGATGGCGCCGTCGGCCTCGAACAGGGCCAGCGGCCCGATGGGGGAATTGAAGGCGAGCTGCGGCATGGCGGACTCCTATTGCGCCGCCAGAGCTTGCCGCAACTGGTCGGGATCGGCAAGCGGCGCCGAACAGACCGAGGCGCGACAGACGATGGCCGCCGCCGCTGCGCCCGCTTCCCGGCGCAGCACATGGATCTGGCGCGGCGCCTGGGCGGCGATCCGCCACAGGGCTTCGCTGGCCGGATCGCCGACCGGGCCGGTAATGGTGACTTCCAGCGGATCGGCCAGTATCTCGAAGGCGTCCAGCATGACGGTCATATTGGGCAATTGATCGGGAATGGCGGCGGAGAAGGCGGCCAGCACCGCTTCGGCGCGGTCGCGCCATTTGGCCTCGCCACTGGCCAGCGCCATCAGGGCCAGGGTCTCGGCCATGGCGCCATTGCCCGATGGTACCGCTGAATCGAAGCAGGGCTTGGTCCGCAGGATGATGTCGGTGGTATCGAGGGCCGAGACGAAATAGCCGCCGCCCTCCTTGTCCCAATGATGGTCATGGGCGGCGTCCAGCCACCGGCCTGCCTGGGCGGTGAAGGCCGTGTCGCCGGTCGCCTGGAACAGGGTCAGGGCGGCACGGGCCATATGAGCGTAATCGTCCACCACGCCGGGATGGGCCGCCTTGTCCCGGCAGAGGGAATGGAACAGACGGAAGTCCGGCTTGCCCATGGCGGTGCGGACGACGTCATAGGCCCGCTTGGCCGCCGCCAGCCAGTCGGGCCGGTCGAAGGTCATGGCGGCTTCCGCCAAAGCGGCGATCATCATGCCGTTCCAGTCGGCCAGCACCTTGTCGTCGCGCCCCGGCCGCACCCTTGTGTCGCGCTCGGCCAGCAAATCGGCCTTGGCCGCGTCGAGCTCCGCGTCATCACCGCCGCCCTGGGGATGATTGCGATGCAAGATGGTGCGGCCTTCCCAATTGCCGTGGGCTTTCACATGGTAGAGGCGCCCGAAGCGCAGAGCGGTCTCGGCGTCCAGCAAGGCGGAAATCTGCTCGGCGGTCCAGGTGTAGAACAGACCTTCCTCGCCCTCGCTGTCGGCATCCAGGGCGGCGGCGAAGGCACCGCCCTCGGCCATCATCTCGCGCATCAGCCAGCCGACCGATTCGAACACCCGCGCCCGGTAGAGCGGGCTTCCGGTCCGCTTCCATACCTGGCACAGCAGGGAGATCAGTTGGGCGTTGTCGTAGAGCATCTTCTCGAAATGGGGCACCAGCCATTCGGCATCGGTGGAATAGCGCATGAAGCCGCCGCCCAGATGGTCATAGATGCCGCCCTGGCAGATATGATCCAGGGTCACCGTCACCGCCTGGCGCAAGCGGTCGTCGCCGGTGCGCAGATAGGCCCGCCACAGATAGCGGAACAGGCCGGGCTGGGGAAATTTCGGCGCCCCCAGGGTGCCGCCGTCATCAAGATCGATGCTGTTCAGGATATCGGCGGCGCCCTTGTTCAGCACCTCCATCTCCAGCGCCATGGCGCCGGGCGAGCGGGCCAGTTGATCCAGGGCGCGCCGCATCTGGGCGACGTTGTGGGTGATCTTGTCGGGATCGCGCCGGAAGGTTCCGGCGATGCCCTCCAAGACATCGGGAAAGGCGGCCCGGCCCCAGCGGGCGGTGGGGGGGAAATAGGTGCCGCCCCAGAACGGCTCGCCGTCGGGGGTGAGGAACATGGTCAGCGGCCAGCCGCCCTGCTGGCCCATCATGGCCAGCGCCATCTGATAGAGCGAATCCAGGTCGGGGCGTTCCTCGCGGTCCACCTTGATATTGACGAACAGATCGTTCATCAGGGCGGCGACGCCTTCGTCCTCGAAGCTCTCATGGGCCATCACGTGGCACCAGTGACAGGCGGAATATCCCACCGACAGCAGGATCGGCTTGCCCGAGGCCTTGGCCTCCGCCAGCGCCTCGGTCCCCCAGGCCCACCAGTGAACCGGATTATGGGCGTGTTGCAGCAGATAGGGGCTGGACTCCAGGGCCAGTCGGTTGTGGGACATGAAGGAGGGCTCCCGAGGACATTGCGCGGCTTGGTTACTAGGCTTAGTTTGGGTGTGGAGCCCTAAAGCGCAAGGCGAGGACATCATGAAGATTACCGTGGATGTGGATTGCACGCCCGAGGAACTGCGGACCTTCTTCGGCCTGCCCGACGTGCGGCCCATGCAGGACGCGCTGATGAAGCAGATCCAGGATCAGATGGCGACCAACTTGCACGCCATGGAGCCCGAGGCCATGTTCAAGGTGTGGCTGCCCGCCGGTATTCAGGGCATGGAGCAGCTGCAGAAGATGCTGTGGTCCCAGTTCACCACGGCCGCCACTCGGCCCAAGGAGTAGTAAGCGTGAGCCTGCCGCCCGATCCGCCGCTGCATTTTCGCCTGCATGTGTTCATCTGCACCAATCGCCGACCCGACGACAATCCGCGCGGGTCTTGCGCGGGCAGGGGATCGGAAGCCCTGCGCGAGCATCTGAAGGACGCCCAGAAGCGCCTCGGCCTCAAGGATGTGCGGATCAATTCCGCCGGTTGCCTGGACCGCTGCGGCCATGGCCCGGTGCTGGTGATCTATCCCGAGGGGGTGTGGTACAGCTTTGCCACCACCGCCGATCTCGACGAAATCCTCGACGCCCATCTGGTCAAGGGCGGCCGCGTCCCCCGGCTGATGGTGGACGATCCCGCCAAGCCCCAATGACCGAGACCATCTATGCCCTGGCCAGCGCCGCCGGCCGGGCCGGGGTGGCGGTCTATCGCCTGTCCGGTCCCATGGCCGGGCCGACGCTGTCGCGGCTGACCGGCAAGGCGCTGCCCAAGCCGCGCCAGGCGGTGCGGGTGCGCATCAATGACGTCGACGGCGATCATCTGGACGACGGCTTGGCCCTGTGGTTCCCGGCGCCCGCCAGCTATACCGGCGAGGACGTGGTGGAACTGCACCTCCATGGCGGACGGGCGGTGGCGCAGGGGCTGGCCGAGGCGATGGGGGGACTGGGCTTGCGTCCGGCCGAGCCGGGCGAGTTCTCGCGCCGCGCCTTCCTCAACGGCAAGATGGACCTGACCAAGGCCGAGGCCATCGCCGATCTGGTGGATGCCGAGACCAAGGCCCAGCGTCGTCAGGCCCTGCGGCAGATGGACGGCGAACTGGCGCGTCTCGCCGAGGGCTGGCGGGCCGCCCTGGTGGGCGCCCTGGCCCATCTGGAAGCGGTGATCGACTTTTCCGACGAGGAGATTCCCGACGGGCTTTTGGTCCAGGCGGGCGACGAGGTGGCGCGGCTGGCCGCCTCGCTGAATGCCCATCTGGCCGACGGCCAGCGGGGCGAGAGGCTGCGCGACGGTATCCACATCGCCATCATCGGCGCCCCCAATGCGGGGAAGTCCAGCCTGCTCAACCGGCTGGCGGGCAGGGATGCCGCCATCGTCTCGGCCCAGGCGGGCACCACGCGCGACATCATCGAGATTCATCTCGATCTTGACGGCTGGCCGGTGGTGGTGGCCGATACCGCCGGTCTGCGCGACGCCGCCTGCGAGATCGAGGCGGAAGGGGTGCGCCGCGCCCTGGCCCGCGCCGAGGCCGCCGACCTGCGGCTGGCGGTGTTCGGCGGCACGATTCTGGACGCCGCCACCTTGGACATGATAGACGACGCCACCCTGGTGGTGATCAACAAGACCGACACCATGACGGGGCCGCCGCCGGAACGGGTGAGGGATCGCCCGGCCTGGGCGGTATCGGCCAAGACCGGCGCCGGGCTGGACCAATTGCTGGCCGCCATCGGGACCGAGGTGGAAAACCGCTTCGCAATCGGCACCGCGCCGGTGCTGACGCGGGCGCGGCACCGGGCGGCGGTGGAGGATTGTCTGGCGGCGCTGCGCCGGTTCGACCCTGCGGGCGAGCCGGAACTGGCGGCGGAAGACCTCCGGCTGGGGGCCCGCGCCCTGGGACGCATCACCGGCCGGGTCGAGGTGGACGAGGTTTTGGACGTCATTTTCCACGAGTTCTGCATCGGGAAGTGAAAGTCCATAGTGGTCGATATCGGGTGGAGCGCAGCGACTAGCCCATTGAGGGCGCGCGCCCCATGGCGCGAAAGCCAAGCCTCACGGAGTGGGGCGCACGGCGACTGAGTGGCAATATATATGGTATGTTTCACGTGAAACAGACAAGCTGTTGTGATGTGGTGGTGATCGGGGCGGGGCATGCGGGCTGCGAGGCCGCTGCGGCCTCCGCGCGGGTCGGCGCCCGTACCCTGCTGATCACCCAGCGGCTGGATACCATCGGCGAGATGTCGTGCAACCCGGCCATCGGCGGGCTGGCCAAGGGTCAGCTGGTGCGCGAGATCGACGCGTTGGACGGGCTGATGGCCCGCGTCATCGACCAGGCCGGAATTCAGTTCCGCATCCTCAATCGCAGCAAGGGACCGGCGGTGCAAGGGCCACGCGCCCAGGCCGACCGTAAGCTCTATCGCCGCGCCATGCGCCAAGCTCTGGACGAGACGCCGGGGCTTGACCTGCTGGAAGCCTCGGTGGAAGGGCTTGAGGTGGTGGAAGGCCGGATTACCGGCGTGCTGCTGGACGACGGCCGCACCGTCGCCTGCGGCGCCGTGGTCATCACCACCGGCACCTTCCTGCGCGGGCTGATCCATCAGGGCGAGAAGACCTGGCCGGCAGGAAGGGTGGGCGATGCCCCCTCGGTGGGTCTCGCTCTTTCACTGGCCCGGCTGGGTCTGCCGCTGGGCCGGTTGAAGACGGGAACGCCAGCCCGGCTGGACGGCCGCACCATCCATTGGGCCGGACTCGCCATGCAGGCGGGCGACGATCCGCCGGTGCCGTTCTCCTATCTGACAGGGTCCATCACCACGCCGCAGATCCAGTGCGGCATCACCGCGACGACGCCGGAAACCCATGCCATCATCCGCGCCAATCTGGATCGGGCGCCCATGTATTCCGGCCAGATCCAGAGCACCGGTCCGCGCTATTGCCCAAGCATCGAGGACAAGGTGGTGCGCTTCGCCGAGCGCGAACGCCACCAGATCTTCCTGGAGCCCGAGGGCCTCGACGATCACACCGTCTATCCCAACGGCATCAGCACCTCGCTGCCCGAGGAGGTCCAGCGGGCGATGATCGCCACCATTCCCGGCCTGGAACGCTGCACCCTGATCCGGCCCGGCTATGCCATCGAATACGATTTCGTCGATCCCCGCGCCCTGCATCGCTCGCTGGAGACCCGGTCGGTGGCGGGGCTGTTCCTGGCCGGGCAGATCAACGGCACCACCGGCTACGAGGAAGCGGGGGCGCAAGGACTCGTCGCCGGGCTCAACGCGGCGCGGCTCTGCGCGGGCTCCGAGGCGGTGGTGTTCGACCGCGCCGACGGCTATGTGGGGGTGATGATCGACGATCTGGTGAGCCTTGGCACCAGCGAGCCCTATCGCATGTTCACCTCGCGGGCCGAGTACCGCTTGCTGCTGCGCTCCGACAATGCCGATCTGCGACTGACCCCCAAGGGGCTGGCTTCGGGTTGCGTCGGGTCGGTGAGGGCGGCAGCCTTCGCCGCCAAGTCCGAGGCGGTGGAGCGGGGCAGGGCGATGCTGGGTGCCTTGAAGGCTTCGCCCAATGTGCTGCGCGGCCAGGGCTTGGAGATCAACCAGGACGGGGTGGTGCGCACCGCCTGGGATCTGCTGTCCTATAACGGCGTCGATCTGGAACGGCTGTCCCGCCTGTGGCCCGAGCTCGCGGTCCTGACCGGGGCGGTGGCCGAGCAGTTGGCGATCGAGGGCAAATACGCCGCCTATCTGGCCCGCCAGGATTCCGACATCCAATCCTATCGCCGCGAGGAGGGCTTGGCCTTGCCCGACGATCTCGACTACGATTCCATCGGGTCGCTATCCAACGAGGTACGCCAGAAGTTCAAGGCCGCAAGGCCCGAGACCCTGGCGGCGGCGGCCCGTATTCCCGGCATCACTCCGGCGGCGGTGACCGCCTTGCTGGGTCATGTGAAGCGCAGGGGAGGGCTTGTGTGACTCCCGCCGAGTTCCAAACAAAATCTGGTGTTTCACGTGAAACACTCCGCCGACTCGGTCTTTACGCCGATCTACTGGTCAAGTGGCAGGCCAAGATCAATCTGGTGGGGCCGGACACGCTGCCCGATCTGTGGTCGCGCCATATCCTTGATTCCGCGCAACTGTTCCCCCTGATCCCCGCCACCGCCAAGCGGCTGGTGGACCTGGGGTCGGGGGCGGGATTCCCTGGTCTGGTTCTCGCCGTGATGGGGGCGCCCGACGTGCATCTGGTGGAAAGCGATTCCCGCAAATGCGCCTTCCTGCGCGAAGCCGCCCGCGTCACCGGGACGCCGGTCACCATCTTCAACAAGCGCATCGAGCAGGTGGCGGGCCTTGACGCCGACGTGGTGACGGCCCGCGCCCTGGCGCCCTTGGGTAAATTGCTGGATTGGGCGTTTCCCCACCTGGCGGCGGGCGGCCAATGTCTGTTCCTGAAGGGCAGGGGAGCGGAAGACGAATTGACCGCAACTGCGAAAGAATGGAATATCGGGCTCCGCCGAATTCCTTCCCTGACCGATCCGGCCGGTCTTGTCCTACAGCTTCATGAGGTCCGTCGTGGCTGAGACCAAGAGCGCGCGTGTCATCGCCGTCGCCAATCAGAAGGGCGGCGTGGGCAAGACCACCACCGCCATCAATCTGGCCACCGCCATGGCGGCGACCAAGAAGACCGTGCTGATCATCGATCTCGACCCCCAGGGCAATGCCAGCACCGGGCTGGGCGTCGACCGTTCCGCCCGCGAGGTCAATTCCTATCACGTCATGATCGGCGAGGCCGGTCTGGCCGAATCGGTGATCGCCACCACCATTCCCGGCCTGCATCTGGTGCCCTCGGGCGTCGATCTGTCGGGCGCCGAGATCGAGCTGGTGACCTTCGAGCGGCGCGAGCAGCGTCTGGCCGAGGCCCTGGCCGGTACCCTGGCCGCCTATGACTATGTGCTGATCGATTGCCCGCCGTCGCTCAACCTGCTGACGCTGAACGCCCTGGTGGCGGCCAATGCGGTGATGGTGCCGCTGCAATGCGAGTTCTTCGCCCTGGAAGGCGTCAGCCATCTGATCAAGACCATCGAGCGGGTCAAGCAGGCCTTCAATCCCGGCCTGGAACTGCAGGGCATCATCCTGACCATGTTCGACAAGCGCAACAATCTGTCCGATCAGGTCGCCGCCGATGTGCGCGACTTCTTCGGCGACAAGGTCTACAAGACGGTGATCCCGCGCAATGTGCGGGTCTCCGAGGCGCCGAGCCACGGCAAGCCGGTGCTGCTTTACGATATGAAATGCTCTGGGGCCGAGGCCTATATCAATCTGGCGTCGGAAGTGTTGAAGCGCGAGCGCGAGTTGAGGGCATAAATGGCTGAAGAAAAGAAAAAGGGCCTGGGTCGTGGCCTGTCCGCCCTGTTGGGCGATCACGCGGCCTCGGCCATCCAGGCGGTGACCAGCGCGGCCCAGGCGGGGCCGGAGGGCGCCGCCGCCATCAAGGGTCTGCGCACCATGCCGGTGGGCCAGTTGCAGCCGGGCAAGTTCCAGCCGCGCCGCAGCTTCGACGAGGACCGCATCAACGATCTGGTGGAATCGGTCCGCGAGAAGGGCATTCTTCAGCCGCTGTTGGTGCGTCCGCTGCCCGGCCAGCCCGGCAAGTTCGAGATCATCGCGGGCGAACGCCGCTGGCGCGCCGCCCAGGGCGCCAAGCTGCACGAAGTTCCGGTCATCGTCCGCGATCTGTCCGATCGCGAGGCGCTGGAAGTCGCCTTGGTGGAAAACCTGCAGCGACAGGATCTGTCGCCGCTGGAGGAAGCCGACGGCTATCGCCGCCTGATGGACGACTTCTCCCATACCCAGGAGGAACTGGCCAAGGCGGTGGGCAAGAGCCGCTCCCACGTGGCCAATATGATTCGTCTGCTGGCCCTGCCCGAACCGGTCAAGATCATGCTGGAAAAGGGCGAGCTGACCGCCGGTCACGCCCGCGCCCTGCTGACGGCGGCCGATCCGCTGCGGCTGTCCCGCGACGTGGTGGCCCGGGCGCTGAACGTGCGCCAGACCGAAAAGCTGGTCAACGACGAGGGCAAGGCCAAACCCAGCCTGGGCGGCCGTCCCGCCAAGCCGGGCAAGGATGCCGACATCGCCGCCCTGGAACGCGACCTGACCAATTCCTTGGGCTGCAAGGTCTCCATCCGCAGCCTGGGCAAGGGCGGCGAGCTGACCATCGCCTATGGTTCGCTGGAACAGCTCGACGACGTGCTGGCGCGGCTCAGCCGGGCGCCGGGCCGGGTCAACGACGATCTCGACGAGGTGTAGGGGCGGAGTCTTGCCTCTATGAAGAGGGGCCAACCCTTTGTACACTGGGGTCGGGACGGATCAGGGGGGCTTGAGACCATGGCGGAACAGGAAGGCAGCGGACCGCTCGACGAGCTGTTGGCCAATATACCCGAGGCGGTGGTCCAGACCTTCAGCCCGGAACAGCGCGCCGCCCTGTGGAACGCCGCCAAGCCGGTCAGTTGGCGCAAGCATCCCATCAATATCCGCATCACCTTTCCCTTCGTCGGCAACCGCTACTTCGTCACCGTGGTGGGCGGCCAGGAGCGGCGCGATATCGGTCGCATCCATCGCGACCGCCACATGCATCCCCTGCGCACCGCGGGCAATATCTTGTTCATGCTCGGCCTCGGCGGCGCCTTCTATCTGGCCGCCGTGATCGGCATGTTCACCTTTTCCAACCTCATAGAATTTTAGGCAAACATGACAGATTGTCCCTGCGGCTCCGGACAGAGCTATTCCGCCTGTTGCGAACCCTTCATCACCGGCGGCGCCGTGGCGCCCACGCCGGAAGCCCTGATGCGCTCGCGCTACACGGCCTTCACCGTGGTGAATATCGATTATCTCCACGACACCCTGGCCCCCGAGGCGCGCCACGATTTCAACAAGGCCGACGCCGAGAAATGGGCGCGCAATTCCCAGTGGCTGGGGCTCGACATCCACGGCACCGATGGCGGCGGTCCCGACGACAGCCGGGGCACGGTGGATTTCACCGCCCGCTTCAAGCTGGACGGCAAATCCGAGGCCCATCGCGAAGTCTCGCTGTTCCGCAAGGAAGAGGGCCGCTGGTACTATGTGGACGGCCAGATCGGCGGACCCAAGCCGGAACAGCGCCGCGTCGCCGTCAAGGCCGGCCGCAACGACCCCTGTCCCTGCGGATCGGGCAAGAAATACAAGAAGTGCTGTGGGGCCTGATATTTTGGCCCGGCATACCAATATCTTTCGGAGTTGAGCGACTGAACTGATCACGCGCGGATAACCGTCAGATCGCGAAAAGCGACAGGCACAAGGGAAGGCGACACCATGACCGTAACCAGACGCAATGTCGTATTGGGCGCCTTGGCGGCGCCCGCTTTGCTGGCTCTGCCTCGGGGGGCGGCCCATGCCGCCGCTCCGGTGGACCTCAAGATTTCCCATCAATTCCCCGGCGGCACCCTGACAGAGGGTGACTTTCGCGACCGTCTTTGCCGCGTCTTCGCCGCCGAGGTGGAAAAGCGCACCAATGGCGCCCTGAAGGGGACGGTGTTCCCCGGCTCGTCGCTGATGAAGACCAATGCCCAGTTCTCGGCGCTGCGCAAGGGGGCGCTGGATATGTCGCTCTACCCACTGTCCTATGCGGGCGGCGAGGTGCCCGAGGTCAATATCGGCCTGATGCCCGGCGTGGTGACCAATTACGAGCAGGGAACGGCGTGGAAATCGGCCCCGGTGGGCAAGGTTCTGGCCGATCTGCTGATGGACAAGGGCATAAAGATCGTCAGTTGGATCTGGCAGGCGGGCGGCGTCGCCGGTCGTTCGACGCCGCTGGTCGAGCCCGCCGACGCCAAGGGCATGAAGGTCCGTGGCGGCTCGCGCGAGATGGACATGGTGCTGAAGGCGGCAGGGGCGGCGGTGATCTCGCTGCCGTCCAACGAAATCTACGCCGCCATGCAGACCGGGGCGCTGGACGCCGCCATGACCTCGTCCACCAGCCTGATCTCGTTCCGGCTGGAAGAGGTGGCGAAGACCCTGACCACCGGGCGCGGCAAGGCCTATTGGTTCATGCTGGAGCCGCTGCTGATCTCGCGCTCCATCTTCGAGGGTCTGCCCAAGGACATGCAGGACGTGATCATGACTGTGGGCGCCGAGATGGAGAAATTCGGCACCGAGGCGGCCAAGGTGGACGATCAGGACGTCGCCCGGATCTACGCCAAGGCGGGCGCCCAGGTCAGCGACCTGTCGGCCGACACCGTCAAGCGCTGGCAGGACATCGCCCGCGAGACCGCCTGGAAGGACTACGCGGCGCGCAGCGACAGTTGCGCCAAGATCCTCAAACTGGCGGAGCAGGCCCTGTGAGCCACGCCGCGCCGCCGGAGGCGGCGCTCGATCCGACCGGTCCGGGCCTTCTGGCCCGCACCGCCCGGCTGATGGCCTGGATCAACAAGGCGGTGATGGGCCTGTCCATGCTGGCCATCGTCGCCGCCGCCCTGATCCTGACCGGCAGCGTGGTGCTGCGCTATTTCCTCAAGATTCCCACCGATTGGCAGGATGAGGCGGCGGTGTTCCTGCTGGTGGGGCTGACCTTCATGTGTGGCGCGGCGGTCCAGGCGGGGCGCGGCCATATCGGCATCCAGGCCTTGGCGGGCCTGCTTCCCGCCGGGGTCAACCGGCTGCGGCTGCTGGTTTGCGACGCCGCCTCGGGCGGGTTCTGCGCCTTTTTTTCCTGGAAGTCGTGGACCTTGTTCCACGAGGCCTTGGCGGACGGCCAGACCACCTCGTCCAGTTGGGGGCCGCCGCTGTGGATTCCCTATGGCCTGATGGCGACGGGGATGACGTTGCTGTCCTTGCAGATCGTCCTGCAGGTGGCCGCCGCCCTGGCGGCTTGGAGGCGGCCATGAGCGCCACCCTGGTCGGTAGCCTTTACGGCGTGGCCACCCTGCTGTTGATGTTCTCCGGCATGCCCATCGCCTTCGCCCTGGGCGGCGTGGCGGTGGCCTTCATGTACTTCTTCATGCCGGGGGCCTCGCTCGACACCGTCACCCAGAACGTCTACGAGGAGATGGCCAGCATCACCTTGCTGTCCATTCCGCTGTTCATCCTGAAGGGTGCCGCCATCGGCAAGTCGCGGGCGGGCGCCGATCTCTACGGCGCCATCCACGCCTGGATGCACCGCATTCCCGGCGGCCTCGGCATCGCCAATGTCTTCGCCTGCGCCGTCTTCGCCGCCATGGCGGGGTCCAGCCCCGCCACCTGTTCCGCCATCGGCAGCGCCGGTATTCCCGAAATGCGCATGCGCGGCTATTCGCCCGGCTTCGCCGCCGGAATCATCGCGGCCGGTGGTACCCTCGGCATCCTGCTGCCGCCGTCCATCACCATGATCCTGTTCGCGGTGGCGGCGGAACAGTCGCTCGGGCGGCTGTTCCTGGCGGGAATCTTTCCCGGATTGCTGCTGGTGGCGCTGTTCTCGGCCTATGCGGTGTGGAAGTTCAAGCGGGAATACGCCGCCGCCCTGGCCACCTGGCACGGCGGCGGCCATAAATCGGCCTATCTGGACGAGATGACCCTGACCTTCGCCGAGAAGACGCGGCTGCTGCCCCGGGTGATGCCCTTCGTCATCCTGCTGACCGGCGTGATGGTGGCGCTGTATGGCGGCTATGCCACGCCGTCGGAGACCGCCGGACTGGGCGGCATCCTGGCGCTGGTGCTGATCGCCTCCATCTACGGCATGTGGCGGCCCCGCGATCTGGCGCCGATCTTGGCCAGCACCATCCGCGAATCCACCATGCTGATGTTCATCATCGGCATGAGCTTGCTGTATTCCTATGTGATGAGCTATCTCCAGATCAGCCAGTCGGCGGCCCAGTGGATTGTGGGCATGCACCTGTCGAAATGGGTGCTGCTGACCGCCATCCTGGTGCTGGTGGTGGTGCTGGGCTTCTTCCTGCCGCCGGTTTCCATCATCTTGATGACGGCGCCCATCATCCTGCCGCCGCTCAAGGCGGCCGGTTTCGATCTGGTGTGGTTCGGGGTGGTGATGACCATCGTCATGGAGATGGGGCTGATCCATCCGCCGGTGGGGCTCAACATCTTCGTCATCAAGAACGTCGCCCCCGATATTCCCCTCAAGGACGTGTTGTGGGGGGTGATGCCCTTCGTCGGCCTGATGATCCTGGCGGTGGTCCTGCTGTGCCTGTTCCCCGGCATCGCGGTATGGCTGCCCGACGCGGTGATGGGGGCCAAGACGGTCTAGCCTATCTTTATGTCCCTCTGCCTGAGCGCCGCCTCCGGCGGCTTGGCCGCGGCCGCAATGGCCGCAGATCGTGCCGTGCGTCATAGTTGACGCACGGCACTCTAGAAAACGCAGCGCTGGGCGGGAAATTCCACCGTGATGGTGGTGCCCTTGTCCTTGGTGCTGTCGATGGCGAGGCGGCCGCCATGGGCCTCGGTCAGGGCCACCGCCAAGGGCAGGCCCAGCCCGATTCCTTCCTGCAAGCGGCTTTGGCTGTTCTCCACCTGGCAGTATTTGCTCAGGGCGCGCTCCATACCCGCCTTATCCATGCCGATCCCGGTATCGGCGACGATGAAACGGCCGGTGCCGTCCGATGCCAGATGGGTGGAAACGAGCACACGGCCACCATCGGGGGTGAATTTGACGGCATTGCTGACGATGTTGAGCAGAATCTGCCGCAGCCTCAGATCGTCGCCCCGCATGCGCAGGAAGGCGCCGTCGATCTTGGTCATCAGGGCGATGGACTTGGCGGTGGCCTTCAGCATGACCATGTGGCGCACCGCCTCCACCAGGGCGGCAATATCGACCTCCTGCTCGGCGAGTTCCAGCTTGCCCGCCTCGATCTTGGAAATGTCGAGAATATCCTCGATCAGCAACAGCAGGTGCCGCCCCGAGGCGAGGATATCCTTCACATAATCCTTGTAGCGCGGATTGTCCGGACCCAGGGCCTCCTGGTCGATCACGTCGGCGAAACCGATGATGGCGTTGAGCGGCGTGCGAAGCTCATGGCTCATATTGGCCAGGGCCTCCGACTTCTCGCGACTGGAGGTCTCGGCCCGCACGCGCTCATCGTTCAGCCGCTCGCTGACCAGCAGGGTGAAGGAGAAGGTCCAGCCGATGACGAAGATCAGCTGTCCCAGCACCACGGCGGCGTTGATGGCGCTGGGGGAAAAGATCTGGGCGGCGTTGGTCTGCGACAGCGCCGCCGCCGCGATGAGCGTGAAGGTCAGGGACAGCAGGCCGATGAACAGGGCCGCCGCCAAATGCGATACCAGGCGAACCTTTCGGTATTCCTGCAAAATTATGAATAACGCGAATGCCATGACGGCCGCGTAGTAAATAAGATAGAAGAACAGTCTTATATTATACTGGTTATTGACCATGAAATAATAGGTGAATTCAAAAGAATAACAAATAATGGCAATACATAAAACCGTGTTGCTGACGCGTCTCCTAAAGAATTTCCCAACCCCGTGGAGGATCAGCGTATAGCCGATGCAGACGATGATATTGGCGACGACGAAGGACAGGATCGGCGGCAATACGGCCCGTAGGGCGATCAGGGTGAGGCCGATGAATAGGAACGTATTGGAAAAGGCGAAGGAGCGGATGCCGGGAATGGAATGATGACCGATGGACAAAAACCAGACGAACATAGCCGCCATGGCGGCGACCACGACGAGGAGGGTGAAAAGAGTGGATATGTCCAAGGTCATAAGGCCTGAAAATCAATCAAATTGGCGCTAGTTTGGAATCACCCTAACCGAACCGGCCGATACTTCCAAGTACGGGTATCCGTAAGGGAATAAACCGAACGGAACCCCTACACGTTCCCCGGCACTTGATTACATATGCATGACGGAGGCGGGAAAGCGGGGACTGGCCGGTGCGACATGATTTCTCCATCACGTATTGGTGCGGGGTATTGGCCTGTCTGGCAATGACGGTGGCCGTTGGCGCTTGCCCGGATGCCGTCGCGGCCGACACGCTGACCATCGCGGTGGCGGCGCCCATGAGCGGCGGCGGCAAGCATATCGGTCCCGAGATCGCCAATGCGGTCCAGCTGCTGGCCGACGAGACCAATGCCGTCGGCGGCATCGGCGGGCGCTTGCTGACGGTGCGCCTGTTCGACGACGCCACCAGCGCGGACGTCGCGAAGACGATCGCCGCCGAGATCAGCGCCGGTCCCGCCCTGGCGGTGATCGGCCATGCCCACAGCCCGGTCGCCCTGGCCGCCGCGCCTATCTATCGCGATGGCGGCCTCGCCACCTTGTCCAGCGCCGCCGAGGGGGCCTTGACCAAGGATTTCGCCACCTTCTTCCGCATCATTCCGGCGCTTGACGCGCAAGGACGCGCCGCCGCCATCTATGCCCTGGAAGAATTGGGCCAGACCCGGACCACCATCGTCTATCGCGACGACAATTTCGGGCGCTCGCTGCTGCACGCCTATTCTGACCAGTTCACCAAGGGCGGCCGCGGCCGTGTTCGCGCCATGCCCTTGCCCAAGGGTCCGGTGGACTGGGCGGCGGTGGTCACGGATCTGGCGGCCGATCCGGGGCTGATCGTCATCGCCATGCAGGACTTCGACGCCAAGCATTTCCTGGCGGAAAAGCGGCGGCGCGGCAACGAAGCCCCGGTGCTGGGCTCGCAGGCCTTCGCCCGCGACGTCTTCATCACCCTGTTCAAGGACGAGCCGGAGGAAGCGGCGCGGCCGGGATACTTCGCCGAGGGCCTTTACGCCATGGCGCCGACCATCCTGGACACCGCCAACAAGGACACCTTGGATTTCGCCTTGGCCTACCGGGCGCGGTTCGGCGCCTCGCCCGGCTGGATCGGGGTCAAGTATTACGAGGCGGCCCGCGCCGTGGTCCAGGCCTTGGGGCGTGCCGCGATCGGCAATACCGCCCAGAGCCGGGACAAGGACCGCGCGTCGGTACGCCAGGCGCTGGCGGCGATGGACTCGCCATCCACGGCGGTCGGCGGCCTGACCGGGCCGATCCTGTTCGATGCCGAGCGCAACCGGGTGGATTCGTTCCGGGTCGGCCGCTTTCAGGGCGGCCGTTTCCTCTCGGCCCCGGTCCAACTGGTGCCGGTGGCCGATCCCCGCTCGGTGGACCTGCCCCGTGCCATGGCGGCCGATACCGTCCGCAAGATCGGCCAGGAGCATTTCTGGCGGCAAAGAATCGTCTATACCGGCATCCAGCCGGTCTCCATCGACAAGATCGAGACCAAAGACGGGTTCTTTTCCGCCGATTTCTATATGTGGATGCGCTTCGTCGAGCGCGAGGGAATCACCGCCGTCCAGTTTCCCGACATGATCCGGGGCGGCTACAATCCGGCCCAGCCGGTGGCGAGCCGCAAGGCCGACGGCATGACCTATCTGCTGTATCGGGTGAAGGGAGATTTTCGCAACGAATTCAACCTCGCGGATTATCCCTTCGACCAGCAGCAGCTGATCATCCGGCTGGCCAATACCCATCTGACCCGGGAAGAGGTGGTCTATGCGGTGGACGCCCTGCCGTCGGGGCGGGCCGATGCCGGGTCGTGGCGCATGCCGGGGCAATGGGATGGCCGCCAGGTGGACCGGTTCCGCGACGATCTGGTGTCCAAGGGGGCGCTGGGCGATCTCGACGCCATGCAATCGGGTCGGGCGCTGGAATTTTCCGGCTTCAAGGCGGTACTGATGGCGCAGCGCCAGGTCATGGTATTCCTGCGCAAGAACCTGCTGCCCCTGGGGCTGCTGACCCTGGTGGTCTATTCGACCCTGTTCTATCCGGAAAGCATGCTGAAGGAGCGCCTGACGGTGCCGGTGGCCGCCATGCTGGCCGCCTCGGTGCTGCTGTCGGGCGTCCAGGCCCGCCTGGGCGACATCGGCTATACCACGGCGGCCGAAGTGATCTTCTACATCTTCTTTTTCGCCGGCCTGATGGCCATGCTGTCGGCCCTGGTGGAGGAACGGTTGCGGCTGAGCAACTGGCCCCGCCTGATGATCATCGTGCGGCGGGGATCGCATATCCTGTTTCCGCTGACCGTGCTCGCCACCTGGATGGCGCTGTTCGTGCAGTATCGCGACCGCTTCTGAGCCGTCGCCCGTCCGGTGTCAGCGCGCGACGGCGCTGTCCTGATCGGCCATCCAACCGGTCACTTCGGCGCCCGGCATGGGCCGGGCGATGCCGTAGCCCTGGGCGACGTCGCAACCGGCGCGTTTCAGCCAGCCCAGCTCGGCGTCGGTTTCCGCACCCTCGGCCACCACCTTGAGCCCCAGCGCATGGCCGAGCGCGATGGTGGAGCGCACGATCTCGGCATCCTTGCCCGATTCCATCAGGGAGAAGATGAAGGCCTGATCGATCTTCAACTCGTGGACCGGCAGGGATTTGAGATAGGCCAGCGAGGCATGACCGGCGCCGTAATCGTCGATGGAGAGACGAACTCCAGACTCAGCCAACTGATTGAGGGTTGCCAGCGCCAGATCGGGGTCGTCCATCAGGGCGCTTTCGGTGATTTCCAGGCAAAGCTGCCCAGGGGGCAGGCCACTGGAAGCGAGCAGGCGCTTCACCAGCGGCGCCAGGCCGGAATGCAGCAGATCCAGGGTGGACAGATTGGCCGACACCACGAGGTTCAGGCCCTGGGCCCGCCAAGCCGCCGTGCGCGCCACCACTTGGTCCAGCAGCCAGGGGGTGATCTCGCGGATGAAGCCGGTCTGTTCGGCGAAGGGTATGAACTGCGCCGGGGGGATCAGGCCGCGGCTTGGGTGGCGCCAGCGCAGCAGCGCCTCGGCGCCGGTCACCCGCCCGCTCGCCAGATCCAGTTTGGGCTGATAGAACACCTCGAATTCCTGGCGGAGCAAGGCATCGCGCATCTCGCCGATTAGCGACAGTTGCTCATGAGGCGGCCCGGCGCCGATCTCCGACGCCAGGGCATAGCCGCGAAACTGCCGCTTGGCCTCGCGCACCGCCAGTTCGGTGCGCTGGAGCAAGGTATTGGAATCGGCGGCGTCTTGCGGCCAGAAACCGATGCCCAGGCTGCCGCCCACGTCGATTCGCTGGCCGTCCAGCAAGATGGGCTCCTGCAAGGCCGCGTGAATGGTCACCGACAGAGCGATGGCCGCCTCGGTATCGGTGCCGTCACGGACCACGGCGAATTCATCACCCCAAAGACGGCAGACCCCGATGCCTGGGGCGACGGTGGCGACCAGCCGGTCGCCCACCAGCCGCAGCAGGCGGTCGCCCACCGCATGGCCCAGGGCGTCGTTGATCAGCCCGAAGCGATCGAGATCGAGGATGAGCACGGCGCAGGGCGGCGTTGGGCCGGTTCGTCCCAGCCGATCCAGCAGCCATGTGCGGTTGGGTAGGCCGGTCAGACCGTCCTCATAGGCCAGCCGCAGGATCTTTTGCTCCCTGGCGGCGATGCCTTGGCGCATGCGGTCGAAGCTGGCCGCCAGTTGACCGATCTCGTCGGCCCCGGAATCCGGGACCGGCTCGTGATAATCGCCCGCCTCGATGCGCCGAGCCGCTTCGGCCAGGGTATTGACCGGCCGGGCGATGTGGCGGGCCAGCCGCAGGCTGCCCAGGATGAACAGCACTGCGCCGCCCAGGGCGATCACCGCCAGCGAGCGGTGAAGATCGCGAAACACCGCCTCGGCCTGATCGAGCGACAACAGCAGCACCGCCGTCGCCCTCTCGCTCATGGGCCGCGCCATGACGTGATGGCGCTGACCGTTCAGGGACATCAGGATCGGGATATCTGGCGGCGGCAGGGCCGAACGCTCGCCCAGGGCATCGCGCAATTCGGCGCTCAACGAACCGGCCGGCACCACGGTGCGGCCGTCGGATTCGGCCAGGACGGCGATGCCCAAGCCGCTCATGGCGGAAAAGCTGCGGGCCCAGGAATCATCCACGTTGAAGCCCATGGCGACCCAGGCGATCTGGCCCGGCGCCATGATGGGCACGATGGCGATCTGATAAAGGCGGCCGTCCATCTCGTCGAATCCGGCGCTTTGGCCGGTCGCCTGGGCGGCGCGCAACAAGCCGTCGAACGGCGCGGGTCGCGGTTTGCCGCCGGGGGCCAGGGTGTCGGCCATCACCATGCCGTCCAGCGACACCACCATCATGAAACCGGCGCCGATGCGCGATCCGTGATTGCGCAGCACCGACAGAACGGTGGCGCGATCCTGGGTGGCGATGGCTTCGCGGAAGCTGAAATCCCGCGCCAGCACCGAGGCGGCGGTTTCCATCTGGCTCTGGCTATAGGCAACCAGATAGTCGAAGGTTCGCACCCCGGCGCCCAGGCGGCGCTCGGATTCCCCGGAAACGACGCGGTCGTTGCTTTCGATCACCAGCAGCAGGGTCAGACTGGTCACCAAGGCCAGCAGTCCGACGAAGACCGCCACGATGCGCCGCTCGATGGATCGGAACACCATCAGTAATCGTCCTTGTCGGCCGGTGGCTTGCGCCGGGCCGTCCGTGGCGAAACCTCCATGGTCGCGTCGATTCGAATGGAGTCGGCCCCGTCCAGGACAAGCGGCCGCTCCGCGACGGCTTGCCGTTGCAGCGGATGCCACAGCCGCAACCGATGGCGCCCGGCCGGAAGATCGGCGATTTTCGCGCAGCCGTCGGGGCCGGTCTTGGCGAAATAGGGGGACTCGACCACCAGCACATAGGCTTCCATCCAATCATGGATGTTGCAGCCGATGGCGATGTCGCCGGTCTTGTCGAACAGCACCGGGGCGGCGGGCTTGCCCGCGTAAAGCTTGATCTCGAAGGGTTTGGCGGCGGAAAACGAATAGACGTGGTGCTTCAAGGGGTCGCGATTGGGAAATTCGATCTCGGTTCCCTGGCGCACGATGGTCAGAAACGGCACGAAGTCACGGTCGATCTGTTCGATGGCGGCCAGCGGCCTGGGCATGCGGGGATCCACGGTGGCGCCCTCGACCACCACCGCCGCGTCCGGGATCGGGCGCCCGGTGGGGCCGGTCACGCATGCGCTCAGCTCGGCGGCCGACGCTTCGGTGGCGCATGCCGCCAGGGCAAGGACGAAAAGTACCGTCCGGCGATGGATCATGGACCCGCTTTTATGGTTGGGTCGATCTGCCAGATTTCGGTGGCCAATTCGCCATCGCGATAGACCATCACATGCCAGACCTTCACCGGCGCCTTGCCGCCATATTCCGCCGAGGCCTCGATGGAGGCGCCCTTGGGATTGGCATAGGCATGCGGCTTGCTGAATTTGGCGGGACGCGGCTGGCCGTCGTTGTTGGCGATGAACTTGGTCCACACCGCCTGGATCTGCTCCTTGCCCCGATAGCGGCCGTCTAGACCGCCGCCCACCCAATCCATATAGGCGTCGGCGCTGTAATCACGCATCAAGACATCCAGGTTACCCGCGGCGACGGCGTCCAGATGCTCGACTGCCTTGCGCTCGTCCAGTGGTCCGGCGTCGGCCGGAACAGCGACGAGCAGAGCCAGGATCGCCAAGGCCGGGATCGTGACGGATCGTCTCATGACACTCTCCTCCTTCGCCAAAAGCTGACAGTTCCGGGGAAAATCCAACGGAAGGCAGCAGGGAGTTTCAACCTTGGTTCATCCAACCGTCAAGGGTGCTGCACATTAGATGATACCAGGGCGCGAGGTTTCAACACAGGTTCCTTGATCATCCCGATGATTGGCGGGATGACATGGCATTCTATGGCTTGGCGGGCGGGCAATGGGCGGCGAAGGAGGCTTCGCTGTCGGCCAGCGAGCGGACATAGCAGTCGTCGACCTTGGCGTTGCCGAGGGCGAGGGCGTCCAGATAGGCCCACAGGATGGCCTTGGCCTCCTGGCGGCTTAGGCCCGCCTTGGCGAGGGACGGATCGGGCATGGAGCCCGCCTTGGCGATCTTGTCCCAGCCCGGCGGCGAGGTCACCGAGACCATGGCGGTGGGGCTGTCCAGATTCTTGTAGGACCAGAAGCTCCAGCCGAAGCCGAATCGCTCGTTCAGGGCGCGGAAGGCCCGGTTCCACTGGTTGTTGAACTCGCCCGCCTCGCCCAGCAGGATCGGCACCCGGTGCAGCAGCGAGAAGTTGATGTAATCCTGGATGGCGTCGCGCTCGGTGGTCGACCAGAATTCGTGGAAGACATAGACCAGATCACGGGTGAAGGGCGGGCCGAACACCCCCATGTTCTGGCCCCATTGGGGCGAGGCCAGGAAGATCAGGTGGTTGGGATCGACCGCGCGGACCGCCTCGGTCAGCTCGCGGTAATAGGTTTCCAGGTGGGGATTGAGGACGTCCTCGTCATTATAGGTGGAAATGGGCTCGTTGAGCAGTTCGTAGCCCAGCACCGTGGGGTCGTCGCGGTAGCGCCGGGCG
The DNA here is from genome assembly GCF_003284725.1 of Paramagnetospirillum kuznetsovii. Lineage (GTDB taxonomy): Bacteria > Pseudomonadota > Alphaproteobacteria > Rhodospirillales > Magnetospirillaceae > Phaeospirillum > Phaeospirillum kuznetsovii. The sequence continues at coordinate 239,800 of NZ_PGTO01000001.1, forward strand.
ATCTCGCGCCATAGCTCTTCGGTGCGGCGGCGTTCGCGCGGGACGTAGAACACCAGCGGAAAGCCGGTGCTGTCGTCGTGATTGATGCCGGTCTGGCCGCCCGGCGCGGCATGCAGGTCGATGAGCACCTTCAGGCCGTCCTCGCGGCACCAGCCGATCAGGCGGTCCAGCAGGGCCCAGCCCGGACCTTCGAAGCTGGTCGGCCGCAGGCTGTCGGCGCCCAGGGGGTCGTTCTGGCCGAGGAACAACCCGTAATGCAGCGGCACCCGCACGGTGTTGAGGCCGGATTGCTTGATCAGGCGGATGTCGTTGCGACCCACATAGCGGTCGCGGAACAGTTCCCAGAACCGCTCGGCATCGTCGTGTCCGACCAGGGTCTCCACCAGGGCCGAGATCTGGCGCGGCGCCTTGGCCTTCTTGAACTTGAACATATAGCCTTCGGTCATCAGCCAGTTGCCCAGGCCGATACCCCTGATGGCGAACTCATTGCCGGACTCGTCTGCCAGGACGCGGCCTTGGGCATGGATGAATCCCTGCTGGGCCGCCGCCGGGGCCGCCCACAGGCACAGAGCGGCCATGACGCCGATGACGGAGTATCCTATTCCCATGGCAGACCTTGAAAACCGGAGGTTCCATCCTCGAATAAGCTTTCCCATGCCCAGGCGCAATGATAATAGCCAATCACGCAATCTCAGCGGATGGGGGGCGTCTTCTTGCCGGAAATGAAGGCCTTTTACCTGTTGGTCGTGATGGTTCTCGCGGTGATCGCCGCCGAGAAATACCGGGCCATGCCGTTTCTCGTCCTGGTCCTGGCCACCGGGATCTACGGCGTGGCGCAAGGCGGTTCGCTGCCCTGGACCGGCAAGGAATTCAATACCGGTTTCGGTCAGACCATGGCGGCGGCCGGTCTGGCTCTGGTGGCGGGCGCCATGGTGGCCCGGCTGGGCGCCGCCTCGGGCGGCGTGGCCTGGTGGCGACGGCGCGCCACCCGCCTGGGACTGCCGGGCATGGCGGTCCTTGGCGCCCTGGCCGGTCTCGGCGGCACCCAGCTCGGCGCGCTGGCGGTGCTCAGCCCCGTGGTGCAAGGCGCGCGGTCTCGCGCCCGCATCGGTCTCATGGCTTGCTTCGCCGTCAATGCCGGTCATGGCTGCCTGGTTCCCTCGCCCATACTCATCGCCGCCCTAGCCATTCTCGGCGGCGATTGGCGCCAAGCCCTGCTGTTCGGACTGCTGGTGGCGGGGGCGCAGTTGGCGGTCGGCTTGGTTCTGGCACGGCGTTGTTATGATATCGAAACAACTCCGAAAGACGAGGAGGCCCCGCCATCCGGCCGCGCCGGGCTGGGCCTGGGCTTAGCGATCGTGGTGATGATCGGCCTGATCATCGGCCAAAGCCTGGGCCAGATTCCCACCGAGCCGTTGGGCGGTGGTACGATCCGGGAGAATTATCTCGGCCTCGGCCGACCCATGATCCTGATCCTGGGCGGTTTGGGGGTGGCGTTGCTGGTGATGGGGCAACTGGGCCGCCACGCGCTCTCCGATGACGGTTGGGTCGGCCAGGGCGCCCGCTCCTGCGCCGGAATCCTGTTGGCCCTCGGCGCGGCGGGCGGCTTCCAGATGGTGCTGCACAACAACGGCATGGCCGATATGCTGGCCGAGCGGCTGCTCGACCTGCCGCCGGGTCTGGGGGTGGCGGTGCCTTTCGCGGTGGCGCTGGTGAACCGGGCCTTGCAGGGTTCGCCCTTGACCGCCGCCATCACCGCCGCCGGCATGATCCAGCCGCTATTGCTCCCGCTGGGCCTCGACGGCACGCCGGGACGCGCCCTGGCTGCCCTGGCGGTGGGGGCGGGGGTCACGGCGCTGCCCCATGTCAATGACGGCTATTTCTGGCTTTCCTCCCATCTCGCCGGGCTGCGGCCGCTGGAAGGATTACGGCGGATCACCCTGGGCTCTTTGCTCCAGGCCCTGGCCGGTCTGGCCACGCTGTCGCTGCTGGCGGCAATTTCATAAAATTTGATGCAGTTACAACAGAATAAATCTTTTGCCTCTGTGGGATATCTCACAGAGTAGGCCAAGTCTTGGTGGTAATGTTTGGTCATAGAGTTGAGGGGGCGGGAAAAACCGAAGTAAGCCCCAGTTCAGATCAAATAAAATGTCGCTCCCAATAGTGTGACGCGGCATGACAACCAAGGAGAGCCATCATGTTGAAGTCCATTCGCAGCCTGACCAGCAAGTACATTCGCAGCGAAAACGGCGCCACCGCCATCGAATACGGCCTGATCGCCGCCCTGATCTCCATCGCCGCCCTGACCGCCTTCCAGGCCATCGGCCCCCGTCTGCTGACCACCTTCGGCACCGTGAGCACCGGCCTCCAGTAAGCCCAACAGCAGTGCAAGACAACGAACGCCCCCCGATCCGGGGGGCGTTTTCATTCCTGGGTCAACGCGGTCCAGAAAACGCGAAAAGCCGCGGTTTCCCGCGGCTTTCATCGTGGTCCGATTGGAGCGGGCGAAGGGATTCGAACCCTCGACCCCAACCTTGGCAAGGTTGTGCTCTACCCCTGAGCTACGCCCGCTCAATTCGGCGTCTCCGAGCACCCGTGGGCGTCGGAGGCCCGGATAATACGAAAAGTCGCTGGCGACGCAAGACCTTTTTTGCCAAACCCGCCGTCAAAGGCGCCGAGTGGCTATATTCGCGGGTTTGCACTTGCCAGTGGGCGGGCGACGGTCCATCTATGACGGGTCGAATCGCAGACTACGGACGAGCAGCAGTCATGGATCTCATGTTCAATTCCGGGGCCAAGGGCCAGGGCGGCGGAACGCCCGGATCCGCTGGGGATCTGATCAAGGAAGGCCGCGCCGCCACCTTCGTCGCCGATGTGATCGAGGCCAGCCGCAAGACGCCGGTGATCGTGGATTTCTGGGCGACATGGTGCGGCCCCTGCAAGCAGCTGGGCCCCATGCTGGAAAAGGCGGTGCTGGCGGCCAAGGGCGCGGTGCGCATGGTCAAGATCGACGTGGACAAAAATCAGGAATTGGCGGGACAGCTCCGCGTCCAGTCGGTTCCCACCGTCTATGCCTTCAAGGACGGCCGTCCGGTGGACGCCTTCGCCGGCGCCATCCCCGAAAGCGAGATCAAGGCCTTCATCGCCAAGCTGACCGGCGGCGAGGCCGGCCCCAGCCTCGACGACTACGTGGCCGAGGCCAAGCAGATCCTGGCCGAGGGCGATGCCCAGACCGCCGCCGGTATCTTCCAGCAGGTGCTGCAGCATGATCCCGACAATGCGCCCGCCATGGCCGGGCTGCTGCGCTGCCTGATGGCGGTGGGCGAGCTGGATCAGGCCGAGGCCATGCTGACCCAGGTGACCCCCGACATGGCAAGGAACGCCGAGATTCAGGCGGTCAAGACCGCCCTGGAACTGGCCCGCCACGCCGGTTCGGTGGGCGAAAGCGCCGGTCTGCGCCGCCGTCTGGCCAATGATCCCGACGACCATGAGGCCCGCTTCGACCTCGCCTTGGCCTATTACGCCGCCAACGAGACGGAAGCGGCGGTGGACGAGCTGCTGGAACTGTATCGCCGCAACCGGACCTGGAACGAGGAAGCCGCCCGCAAGCAGCTGGTCAAGATCTTCGAGGTGCTGGGCTTTGCCCATCCCCTGGCCAAGTCGGGCCGTTCGCGCCTGTCCACCATGATGTTCGCCTGACATGGTCATGGCCCTCAAGCGACACATCAAGGCCGAGGAATTGCCCGGCACGGTGCCGGTCTTCGCGGTGTCGGGCGCCATCTTGCTGCCCGGCGGCACCATGCCGCTGATGGTGTTCGAGCCGCGCTACCTGGCGCTGGTGGACGACGCCCTGGGAGCGGGGCGCCTGCTGGCGCTGGTGCAGCCGCGCGACGACGAGGCCGGGCAGGCCTCGGGCCTCCACGATGTGGGAACCCTGGGTCGCATCACCGCCTTTGGCGAGACCGGCGACGGCCGCTATCTGATCACCATGGCGGGCCTCAGCCGTTTCAGGGTGGCGGGCGAGGTGGATATCCGCTCGGGGTATCGCCGGGTGCTGGCCGATTACAGCGACTTCCCGGCCGATCTGGCAGGCACCGACAAGGGTCCGGTGGATCGTCGGTTGTTGCTGGCCATGGTGCATACCTATCTGGCGGGACTTGGAATGGCCACCGACCTTGCCCAATTGGAGAAGGCGGACGATGCCGAACTGACCATCCGCCTCGCCATGGCCTGTCCATTCCGGCCCGAGGAAAAGCAATCCTTGCTGGAGGCCGCCGGTCATGCCGAGCGCTGCCGCCTGATGACCGCCTTGATCGAGCGGGAGCTGCTGCTGGAAAGCGCCGGCTCCTCCATTCACTAGGAGACTCCCATGCCCGAACGCGCCAGTACCTTTGACACCAAGCTGTTGGAGATCTTGGTGGCGCCCGGCACCCATGCGCCGCTGCGCTATGATGCCGAGGCCCAGGAACTGATCGACGACAAGGCCGGTCTCGCCTATCCCATCCGCGACGGCATTCCCATCATGCTGGCCGACGAGGCCCGCAGCCTGGACCAGGGAGCAACCCCATGAGCGAGGCGAAGCCCTGGCCGGAAGAAATCAAGGTCGATAAGGCGGCGCGGACCCTGACGGTGGTGTTCTCCGACGGCAAGACCTTCGTGCTGCCGGCCGAGCTGCTGCGGGTGGAAAGCCCGTCGGCCGAGGTCCAGGGGCACAGCCCCAGCGAAAAGAAGGTGGTGGCGGGCCGCATGCATGTGGGCATCATCGGTGTCGAGCCGGTGGGCAATTACGCCGTCAAGCTGGTGTTCGACGATCTGCATGATTCCGGCATCTATACCTGGGAATATCTCCATGCCCTGGGCGAGCAGCAGGATGCCGTCTGGGCCAATTACCTGGCCGAGCTGGAGGCCGCCGGTCTGTCGCGCGATCCGGTCCTGTCCAAGGCGCCGCCGCCCAAATCCGGCGGTTGCGGTTCGGGCAAGGCGGCGGGCAGCTGCGGCTGCAGCTGAGCCTATAGCGGCTCGCCCCGCAGCAGTCGGGGCAGGTCGCCCACCAGTCCCATGGCGTGGCGCATGAAGAAGCGCTTGGCGTCGGGCAGGCGGTCAACGGCGGCCAGGCCCAGGCGCCGGGCCAGTCGCAGCGGCTCCACGTCATTGGAGAACAGACGGTCGAGTCCGTCGGTCAGCCCCAGCATCAGAAGGGTGTCGAAGCGCCGCCAGCGCTGATAGCGCTCCAGCACGTCGGGACCGCCGGGGTCGAGACCCAGACGCCGGGCATCGACGATCACCTCGGCCAGGGCCGCCACGTCGCGGATGCCCATATTCATGCCCTGGCCCGCGATGGGATGCATGCCATGGGCGGCGTCGCCCACCAAGGCAAGGCGGTGGGAGATAATTGCGTCAGCGAAATGAAGCGTCAGCGGGTGGTGGAAGCGGGGACCGTCCAGCCTGATCTCCCCAAGGAATCCGCCGATCTTGCCAGCCAGTTCGGCGCGGAAGTCGGCGTCGCTCTGGCCGCAGATGGCGGCGGCGACGTCATTGGCCTCGGTCCACACCACGCCGGTCCGATTGCCTGCCAGCGGCAGCAAGGCGAAGGGCCCGGCGGGGAGGAAGCGTTCATGGGCGATGCCGTGATGGGGCTCGGAATGCTCGATGAAGCAGACGATGCCGCTGGCCCGATAATCGCGCCGGGTAATCTTGAGTCCGGCTCCGTCGCGGGTCTTGGAGCCGCGCCCATCGGCGGCGACCACCAGGGAGGCGCGCAGGATGCGGCCGTCGTCCAATTCCGCCTCGACCCGCCCGGCGGTGCGTTCCAGGCGGGCGACGCGGCGGGGCGCGAACAGCTTGGCGCTGGGCGAGGCCCTCAGACCGGCGGTGACCGAACGGCGGATGGCGGGATTGGGCACGATCCAGCCCAGCGGCTCGTCGCCGATATCCAGGTGATCATAGTGCAGGAACAGCGGCGAGGCATTGTCGGTGACGCGGATTTCCAGGATGGACCCGGCCTCGTCCCTCATGCCGTCCCAGGCGCCGGTGGCCTGGATGAGTTTCTGGGCGCTGTAGGCGATGGCGATGGCGCGGGCGTCGGAGCCGGGCCGCGCCAGGGCCTCGGGCGGGGCAGCTTCCACCACCGCCACGGTGACGCCCGCCTGGGCCAGCGATACCGCCAACAGACCGCCCACCGGCCCACTGCCGATGATCAGGACGTCGAAGGAAGTCGGTTCGGTCATGCTAGAGATTCAGTTTGGGCTTGGTGAATTTGGGGTCCTTGAACTCGAACAGCTTGGGATCGAGGCTCAGACCGCTTTGCGCCTCGAACAGCGAGACGGTGGTGATCTGGTTCTGAGCGTCCTTGACCTGCCACTGGCGCAGCAGGAAGGGGCGGTCGGAGAACACCAGGGTGATCTCGCCCGCCGCCGGATCCTCGACCCCCACCAGGGATACCCGCACCACGCCGGGCATGCGGGTGACGCGGGTCACCGCCACGTCGCCGCCGGTCAGCTTGACATTGGGCCGCACCAGAACCCCGGCCGGGGTGGAATTGAGCGGCAGCCAGCTCGGCTCGCCCAACTGGCTGTCATGAACGATCAGGAAGGTGCCGTCCGCCACCACCAGCAGCGGGCTGGGCGGATCGTATTGCAGGCGCAGCTTGCCGGGCCGTGACAGATAGGCGTCGCCCTCGACGCTGGCGCCGTTGGGCGAGACCTGCAGGAAGCGGGCCTTCAGGGTGGTGACGGCGTTCAGATAGTCCTCGGCGCGGGCCACATCGGCCTTGTCCGCCTCGGAGAGGGCGGCGCGCTTGGGCTCGGCCGCCTGGGCGGTCACGGCCCACAGGCCGAGAACCGCCGCTATCACCACTTTCATAAATCTGCTCATGGTCACTGGATCCTAGGCTTTATCGACAGTCGGGGAATGCGACCGATTTCGGGCCGGAACGCCTCTCCGGCGAAAATTTCAGCCACAGATGAACACAGATGGGCACAGATTTTCCTTATATCTGTGTCCCGCGTAGCGGGGATCCGTGTTCATCTGTGGCCCATTTCCCTAATACTCGACCCCGGTGCGGGCGAGAACCTCGCGTTTGCCCACATGGTTGGGCTTGCTCACCACGCCTTCGCTTTCCATCCGTTCGATGATGCGGGCGGCGCGGTTATAGCCGATCTGAAGGTGGCGTTGCACGAAACTGGTCGACGCCTTGCCCTCGCGGCAGACCAGGGCGACCGCCTGATCGTAGAGCTCGTCGCCCGAGCCGCCCGAATCAGAACCGGGCAGGCCGAATTCGCCGCCTTCCTCCTCGGTGACCGCCTCCACATAGGAGGGCTCGCCCTGGGAGCGCAGATGCTCGACCACCTTTTCCACCTCCTCGTCGGAGACGAAGGGGCCGTGGACGCGGGTGATGCGGCCGCCCGCCGCCATGTAGAGCATGTCGCCCTGGCCCAACAGCTGTTCGGCGCCCTGTTCGCCCAGGATGGTGCGGGAATCGATCTTGCTGGTCACCTGGAACGAGATGCGGGTGGGGAAATTGGCCTTGATGGTGCCGGTGATCACATCCACCGAGGGGCGCTGGGTGGCCATCAGGATATGGATACCGGCGGCCCGCGCCATCTGGGCGAGTCGCTGGACGGCGGCCTCGATGTCCTTGCCCGCCACCAGCATCAGATCGGCCATCTCGTCGACGATGACCACGATGAAGGGCAGCGCCTCCAGCGCCAGGGTCTGGTCCTCATAGGTGGGCTTGCCGGTGTCGGGATCGAAGCCGGTCTGCACCGTGCGGGTCAGCACCTCGCCGCGGGCCTTGGCCTCGCCCAGGCGCTGGTTGTAGCCGGCGATGTTGCGCACCCCCAACTGGCTCATGGCGCGATAGCGGTCCTCCATCTCGCGCACCGCCCATTTGAGGGCGACGACGGCCTTGCCCGGCTCGGTCACCACCGGGGCCAGCAGATGGGGGATGCCGTCATAGACGGAGAGTTCCAGCATCTTGGGGTCGATCATGATGATGCGGCACTCTTCCGGGGTCAGCCGGTAGAGCAGCGACAGGATCATGGTGTTGATGGCCACCGACTTGCCCGACCCGGTGGTGCCCGCGATCAGCAGATGGGGCATGCGGGCGAGATCGACCATGACCGGGCCGCCGCCGATATCCTTGCCCAGCACCAGGGTCAGCTTGGCGGGCGCCTTCTCGAACTGCTCGGCGGCCAGCAATTCGCGCAGGTAAACGGTCTCGCGCCGGGAATTGGGCAGCTCGATGCCGATCACCGAGCGGCCGGGAATGGTGGCGATGCGCACGGAGAGCGCGCTCATGGAGCGCGCGATGTCGTCGGCCAGACCGATGACCCGGCTGGTCTTGGTGCCGGGCGCCGGTTCCAGCTCGTAGAGCGTCACCACCGGGCCGGGCCGCACCTTCAGCACCTTGCCGTTGACTCCGAAATCCTCCAGCACCGATTCCAGCATCTTGGCGTTCTGGGCCAGGGCGTCCTGGTTGATCCGCACATTGCCCTGGTCGGGGGTCGGCGCCAGCAGGGTCAGCGGCGGCAGCTCGTAGCCCAGGCCGGGCGCCGTGCCCAGATCCAGGCTGCCCTGGCGGGCGGCGCGCTCGCGCTTGCCGGGCACGGCGGGCGGCCGTTTGGGCTGGACCAGGGAACCGGGGGGAGCGGGCTCGTCCTCGGCGGTCAGCGGCGGCGGAACGAAGGCGTCGTCATCGCCATCGTCATCGCTATCGTCGTGGAGGATCGCCGCCGCCGCAGGTCGCGGCCGCATGATCGGCTCGCTTCGCATGGGGCTCGGTTCCGCCTCGTCGGGGCCGTGGCGGCGCAGCATGGACGCGGCATCCACGGTGGCCGTCGCTATTCTCAGCGACCGGCGCCCCAGGCTGGCCCATTCTCCGCCGGTCAGGCCAAGGGCGAAGACCAAGGCGACCACACCGAGCACCGCCGCCGCCGGTCCGGCGATCCAGGCGATTTCGGGGGGCAGCGCAACTCCGATTCCCTCCACCATCAACTGGCCCAGGGCGCCGCCGATTCCGGCGGGCAATGCGGGCGCTCCCGGCAGCGGCAAGGCCGCCAGGGCCAGCGCCACCAAAATCATGGCGGGCGGCAGGGCGGCCAAACGCCAGGGCCACAGGCCCGGCGGCCGGATGCGGATCAGCACCAGCAAGCCCCAGGTCAGGCCCAGAAGGCCGGGCAGGACGGCGCCGCCGCCCACCGCCTGGAACAGGAAATCGGCCAGATAGGCGCCTGGCGCGCCCATGGCGTTGCCGATGGGGTCATCGGTGGCGTTGTTGAAGCTGCGGTCGTGGGAATCGGCGGTGATCAGGGCGGTCAACACCGCCAAGCCCAGCAGCAGGATCAAAAGCCCGCCCGCCTGGATCAGACGGCGGCGGACGAACTCCACCGCGCCCCGGGGCAGGAAGCCGTTGTTTATCTTGGCTTTGCGCGACGGTGCCGCCATCAGCCCCCCAGGACCGAAACGATCGCCTTCAGGGCGGTTTCGGTGGTGGCGAGGTCATGGACCAGGGCGACCCGGATATAGGGCTGGCCGGGATTGCCGTCCTCGGAATCCTCGGCCGCCAGATAGGCGCCGGGCAATACCCGGATATTGGCTTCGCGCCAAAGCTTGATGGCCGCCTGTTCGCCGTCGCCCACGTTCAGCCACAGGAAGAAGCCCCCGGCCGGACGGGTGAAGCCGAAACGGTCGCCCAGAAGTTTTTCCGCCATGTCCAGCTTGGCGCGATAGAGATCGCGGCTTTCCACCACATGGGTCTCGTCACCCCACAGGGCGGCGGCGGCGGCGGCGATGGGCAGCGGCGTGGCGGCGCCGCCATAGGAGCGCAAGCGGGAAAAGGCGCGGATCACCGCTTCGTCACCGATGACCACGCCGGAGCGCAGGCCGGGCACGCTGGATCGTTTCGACAGCGAGTTGAACATCAGGACATTGGCGAGGCCGTCGCCCAGGCTGGCGCAGGCGCCCAGCACGCCGGGCGGCGGCGCCTTGTCCCAGATCTCGGAATAGCATTCGTCCGAGGCCAGCACGAAGCCGTGCTTGCGCGCCGTCCGCACTTGCCGTTCCAACAGTTCGGCATCGGCCACCATGCCCTGGGGATTGGCGGGGGTGCACAGATAGGCCAGCGCGGTGCGGTCCAGCGCCTCGGCGGGCAGGGCGGAAAAGTCGGGCTGGCTGGCCGGTCCGGCGCTTCCCGGCACGAAGACCGGCTCGGCCCCCGCCATCACCGCCGCCCCGGCATAGACTTGGTAGAAGGGATTGGGCAGCAGCACCAGCGGGCGCTGGCCGCCACGGTCGCCGCATACCGTCTGGGCGATGAGATAAAGCGCCTCGCGGGTGCCCGCCACCGGCAGGATGGCCTTTTCCGGGTCGATCAATCCGTCGGGAAGGTCATAGCGCCGCTTGGCCCAATCGGCCACCGCCTGGCGCAGCTCGGCCGAGCCGTTGGCGGGCGGATACTTGCCCCACAGCGGCGCATTGGCCGACAGAATGTCGGCCACCACGGCGGGCGGCGTGTGCTGCGGCTCGCCGATGGACATGACGATGGAATCCGCGTTGGGCGGCGCGCCCAACAGCTTGGCCAGCCGGGCGAAGGGATAATCGGGCAGGGTGTCGAGACGGGCGTCGAGATTGGGCGGAATGATCATGTGGGTCGCGGCGGCCATGGGACAATTCATCGGGAAACTTTTGAGTTTTACCCCATTCCCCGCTTCGGCCCCAGGGGGAAGTTGCAAATCGTCAAACGGCGCCCGAGGGACAGGGATGGGATAAGACCAGTCGACATTCCGGCGTATAGGCCAGGACATGGGCCACAGATACACACAGATCCCCGCTGCGCGGGACACAGATGCAAGAGGATCTGTTCGCCTGAGGGACAAAGCAGGGAGCGCAGCGACTGGCGCATTGTCTTTAGACCCGGGCGGGCAATTGCCCGCAGGGAGCGCCCGCGCCTCGTGGCGCGAAAGCCAAGCTGCCGGAGGCAGCGCCCGGCGCCTGCGGGACATAAAAAAGGGCGCCGGGGTTTCCCCGGCGCCCCAATTTCGTCCCCCGCGCTGGCGGGAGAAGGCGGTCAGTGGACCGTTTCGCCGTGCAGGGCGAGGTCGAGACCCTCGCGCTCTTCCTCGGCGGTGACCCGCAGACCCATGACCATGTCGATCACCTTGAGCAGGATGAAGGACACGACGGCGGTGTAGACCAGGGTGATCAGGACGCCATAGACCTGGGTCATGACCTGGCCGCTATTGCCTTCCAGCAGACCGGCGGTGCCGCCGATCTTCTCGACCGCGAAGACGCCGGTCAGGATGGCACCGGTGATGCCGCCGATGCCGTGCACGCCGAAGGCGTCCAGCGAGTCGTCATACTTGAGGGCATGCTTGAGGCCGGTGGCGCCCCAGTAGCAGACCACGCCGGCGATCAGACCGATGATCAGGGCGCCCTTGGGATCGACGAAGCCGGAAGCCGGGGTGATCGCGACCAGACCGGCGACGGCGCCGGAGATGATGCCGAGGGCAGACGGCTTCTTGCGCAGGATCCACTCGGCCAGCATCCACGACATGGCGGCGGCGGCGGTGGCGATCTGGGTGACGGTCATGGCCATACCGGCACGGCCGTCGGCGGCGACGGCGGAACCGGCGTTGAAGCCGAACCAACCCACCCACAGGAGCGAGGCGCCGATGATGGACAGGCTCAGGTTATGGGGAGCCATGTTGTCGGTGCCATAGCCCTTGCGCGGGCCGAGAACCAAGCAGGCCACCAGACCGGCGACGCCTGCGTTGATGTGCACCACGGTGCCGCCGGCGAAGTCGAGAACGCCCATCTTGGCCAGGAAGCCAACGGCGCCGCCCTTCTCGTCGAGCATCCACACCCAATGGCAGATCGGCGCGTAGACGATCAGCAGCCACAGGGCCATGAACACCAGCATGGAGGAGAACTTCATGCGGTCGGCGAAGGCGCCGGTGATCAGGGCGGGGGTGATGATGGCGAAGGTCATCTGGAACATCATGAACACCGATTCGGGAACCGGGTTCGGCAGCGCCAGGGCTTCCTTGGTCAGGCCGTTCAGCAGGAAACGATCCATGCCGCCGACGAAGGCGCCCTCGCCGGTGAAGGCGAGCGAGTAGCCGATGACGGCCCACAGAACGGTGACGAGGCAGGTGACGGCGAAGCTCTGCATCATGGTGGCCAGCAGGTTCTTCTTGCGGACCATGCCGCCGTAGAACAAGGCCAGACCCGGAATGGTCATCATCAGAACCAGGGCGGTCGAGGTCAGCATCCAGGCGGTGGCGCCGGTGTCGAGCACGACGGGAGCCGCGGCGGCGGCGGCGGGCGCGGCGGCTTCCTCGGCCCAGGCCGCCGTGGCGGCAAGCGTAAGGCCGAGCGCCGGGCTTACGCTGGAAAGGATGGTCTTCAAACGATTGCTCATATTTACCCCCGAAGCGGCTCAGCGAGAGGACGTGCCAACCAAAGTCGGTCGGCTTGGCCCTTCCAGTAACAAGAACCGTGCCAACCACACGATTTCCAAGGATTCCCGAGGATTTACATCCCCAAGCCCAACCCACCGGCTCGGGGCCGCCGAGTCCATGACCTATTTTTAATCAGCCGATCCGGTGAGTGAGCAATTTTTGAGCAAATGCGAAAGCCCGCCATTCGGGCCCAAGGCTCAGACATGCAAGAGCCCGGATGGCATGCGCCATCCGGGCCCAAGGTTCAGATATGCAAGAGCCCGGATGGCATGCGTCTTCCGGGCCCAAGGTTCAGATATGCAAGAGCCCGGAAGACAACCGTCTTCCGGGCTCGGGGCTTGCACCGAAGGAAAGGGTCTTACAGCGCCTCGGCGTTGCTTTCGCCGGTGCGGATGCGGAAGGCCTGCTGGATATCGGTGACGAACACCTTGCCGTCGCCGATCTTGCCGGTGCGGGCAGCGGTCTGGATCGCCTCGACCACGCGGTCGGCCAGCTCGTCGTTGACCGCCACTTCGATCTTCACCTTGGGCAGGAAATTCACCACGTATTCGGCGCCACGGTAGATTTCGGTCTGCCCCTTTTGGCGGCCGAAGCCCTTGACCTCGCTCACGGTCAGGCCTTGAACTCCCAGCGGGGTCAGGGCCTCGCGAACTTCGTCCAGCTTGAAGGGCTTGATGATGGCCATGATCATCTTCATCTCTGGTCCCCATGCAATTCCATGGGCCCTACCTCCCGGTGCGGAACCCGCCGAGACTGTTCGGCGGGCCAGGAGATGGACCACGGTTGATCGGTCGCAAGCCGTCTTGCGAATGTTCCGCGCAGTTTCCCTTTCAAGGACCGTGCCGGATTGGCCAAACCACGCGTCTTCCGGGGATTTTTTCGTCAAGCCGTCCTTTTGGACAGCTTTGGGGCGGGGGGCGCTGCTCGATTTCTAAGCTGGAATCCCCCTGGTTTGCCTGTTTCCTGCGCTGGCGCCCCAGCCATGCGATAGGCGCATGGCTGCAATGCGTTGGCGTCGCCTGTCATGGAGGGGGGGTATGCCCCAAATCATCAGGAGGACGGCGGTGACCGCAACGGTCGCGCCGGTGGGGCGGTCTCCCCTGCCAGCCCCACGCTCCTCACGGAGCCAATAGAGCGCCCGGTTACCCCCCTGACCGGGCGCTCTTTTCGTGCTTAGTATGTCCCTCAATCGCCGGGCGGGCCACTTCCGTGGCCCTTGGCTCTCGCGCCACGCGGCGCGGCGGGCTTTGCCCTTGCCTCCGGGCTGGGTCGCCCGTCGGACGTGTTCGGAGTCATTCCCCTTGCGCCTTGTCACCTGGAACATCAACTCCATCCGCCTGCGCATGGGTCTTTTGCGCCAACTGACTTCGGTGATGGCGCCCGACATGATCTGCCTGCAAGAGATCAAGGTGGACGACCCGCTGTTTCCCCTGGCCGATTGCCAGGAACTTGGATATCCCCACGTCGCCTTCAGCGGCATGAAGGGCTATAACGGCGTCGCCATTCTGTCCAAGCTGCCCTTCGAGGACGTGACCAGCCTGTCGCGCTGCGGCCGCGATGATCGCCGCCATTTGGCGGTCAAGCTGGCGGGCGGGGTCCAGGTCCACAGCCTGTATATTCCGGCGGGCGGCGACATCCCCGATCCCGAGCAGAACGATAAATTCGCCCACAAGCTGGATTTCCTGCGCGACATGGCGGCGTGGTGCGCGGCGACGATCGGACCCGAGGACAAGGTGATCATCGCGGGCGATTTCAATGTGGCGCCGCTGGAAAACGATGTGTGGTCGCACAAGCAGATGGTGAAGGTGGTCAGCCACACACCGGCGGAGGTGGAGCTGCTGGAGCGCTTCCAGGCCTCGGCCGATTTCGTCGACGCGATGCGCCATTTCGTGCCGCCGTCTGAAAAACTCTTCACCTGGTGGAGCTATCGCTCGCCCGACTGGCAAAAGAACGATCGCGGCCGCCGCCTGGACCATGTGTGGGTGACGCCCGCCTTGCGCGCCGGTCTGCGCTCCACCCTGGTCGCCCGCGAGGCCCGGTCGTGGACCCAGCCGTCGGATCATGTGCCGGTGATGGTGGATTTGGACCTATAAGACCAACCGATAGCCGCCGTTTTCCGACAGCAGCAGGGCGGGCGCGCCCTTGGGTTCGATCTTGCGGCGCAGGCGGTAGATATGGGTTTCCAGCGTATGGGTATCCATCCCGGCACCATAGCCCCACACCTCGGCCAGCAGGGTCTCGCGCGCCACCGCTTGTCCCGCCGCCTGGGCGAGGCGGACCAGGATGGCGGTTTCCTTGTCGGTCAGGCGCAGCTTGCGCCCATCCGTCGCCACCAGGACGCGGCGACCGCAATCCACCAGCCAGGGCCCGATGCGCATTTCCTCCGGCTCGGCGCGGCGGCTCAGCAGCTCGGTGATGCGACCCGCCAGGGCCGATAGGCGCAGCGGCTTGGCCAGCACTCCATCGGCGGGGCAGCCGACGGGAAGCGAGGCCGAGGCGCTCAACAGCAGCAGCGCGGCGGCGCTGCCGTGGTCGCGCAAGGTCCGGCACATGGGCGCGAAGGCATCGTCGACCACGATCAGGTCGTGACCCTCCGCCTGGGCGATGCCGTTTTCCATGTCCTCGGCCTGGGACGCCGACATGGCGGCGGCGGTCTCCAGATGCTCGGCCATGGTCTGGCGCAGCATGGCATCGGCGACGACCAGAAGGATCCGCGAAGGGCCGGTCATGGGAAGGCTTTCGGAAACAGAACCCGATCCACCATATACGAACGGCGGAATGCGGCAAAGCGATGGCGGCCCGACTGCTGCCTCTTTTGCCCCCGTGGGAAAGCCTGTATGGTTCGGCCCTCGATTTTCCAGGATTCAAGCGTAATCAATGACGCGCCATCTCGACGTAACGCCAAAGCCGGAAGCACCGGCGCCCAAGCCCCTGGTGGCGGTGGACCGGGCCATCACCGAGCTGCGCCGGGGCGCGCCGGTGCTGGTGCGCTCGCCGGTCGGCCGGGTGCTGATGCTGGCGGCCGAGGCGGTGGGCGACGAGACCCTGGCGCGCCTCAAGGCCGATGCGGGTTCCGAGCCGATGCTGGCGCTGACCGGGCGGCGCGCGGGCGTGCTTGGCCTGACCGAGTCCGAAACCGGCGTGTTCCGGGTGGCCGCGCTGGATGGTTTTGATACGGAAACGATAGCTTTCCTGGTGGATCCCTGCGCCGCGAGCCTGGGTTCGCCCGACCTGAATCGCCTTCAGGTGGCGGCCGCCTCGGGCCTCGAGCCCGCCTGCGTGGCGCTGACCAAGCTGGCGCGGCTGCTGCCCGCGGCGGTCATGGCCGAGGCCACCAGCCATGCGCCTTTCGACGTGGTTCAGGTGGAAGCCGACGATATCACCGCCTATCAGGTCACCGCCGCCCAGACCCTGCGTCAGGTCAGCGAGGCCCGGGTGCCGCTGGAAAACGCCGAGAACGCCCGCATCGTGGCGTTTCGGCCCTCCGACGGCGGTATCGAGCATCTGGCCATCATCATCGGCGAGCCCGATCCCGATCAGGCCATCTTGACCCGGCTGCATTCGGAATGCTTCACCGGCGATCTGCTGGGTTCGCTGCGCTGCGATTGCGGCGACCAGCTGCGCGGCGCCATCGCCGAGATCGCCCAGCGCGGCAGCGGTGTCTTGCTCTATCTGGCGCAAGAAGGGCGCGGCATCGGCTTGGTCAACAAGCTGCGGGCCTATCAGTTGCAGGACGAGGGCTTCGATACCCTGGATGCCAATCTGCAATTGGGGTTCGACGACGACGAACGCATCTATCTACCGGCGGCGCAGATGCTGCGTCTGCTGGGCATCGGCCGGGTCAGGCTGCTGACCAACAATCCCGGCAAGGTGGAGTCCTTGGCCCGCCATGGCATCGAGGTGGCGGAACGGGTGCCCCATGTCTTCCCGTCCAACGACCACAATCAGGGCTATCTGCGCACCAAGGCCACGCGGGGCGGGCATTTGTTCTAGGCTGTATCGACAGTCAGGGAATTCGGCTGATTTTGGTTTGGAACGTCTGTCCAGCAGGAATTTTAGCCACAGATGAACACAGATAAGCACAGATGAAGTGAGAGATTTCCTTATCTGTGTCCCGCGCAGCGGGACTCTGTGTGCATCTGTGGCCCATGTCCCATCTATCCGCTTGAATGTCGATTGGCCCTGGCTTTCCGGGGCCTAATTTCACAGCAATCCGCCAACCGCAGCCAAGCCGCAGGCGCTGCCCTGGGGCAGGCGCATGGCCGTCTTTCCGTTCATTCCCCCCAAGGCCAGCACCGGCAGGCGTGCGCGGCGCGTCCAAAGACCAAAGCGAACCGGCCCGATGGGCCTCGCGCCGGGATGGCTGGCGGTGGCGAAGGCGGGCGACAGCAGGGCGGCATCCGCCCCTAACGCCTTGGCGCGGCCCAGCGCCCTGGCTGAATGACAGGCCACCGACAGCAAGACCGCCTTGCGGCGTCGCCATGCCAGGGCCGGGGCCAGGACGCCCCGGCGAGCCAGTCCCTCGGGCAGATGCAGCCCTCGCGCCCCCAGCCGGGCGGCCAGCCGCCAGTCGCCCGCCACCAGCAAGATCAAGCGCTTGCGCCGGGCCAGGGCGGCCACGGCCAGGGCCAGGGCGTCGCGGTCGGGGTGATCATAGTGACGCAGAAGAACGCCGCTTCCCGGCGCCAAGTGGGCGATGGCGGCCAGGGGATCGGGCAGCCGTTCGGAATCGGTGACCAGCAGCAGGGCTGGTCCCTTCCAGACGCGGTCGGACGTTGATTTCAGACGGCGGGCGGCCAGCGCCAGGGTCATTGCGATTCGGAAACGGATGCGGCGGAGCTTTGGCCTATTTTGGCATTGCGCTCGTATTTGCTCAATCCTTGCATCATGGCGCCGCTGAACCAATCACCCGAGGCGGCATTGGCCGCATTGGCGCTGGACTGGGCCTGGGCCATTTCCTGCACCATGGCGGGCGTGACCGGGGCGCGGTTGGGCCGGGCGCCGGTGATAGGGGTATTGGAGCGCATGCCGCCTTGCGAGATGGCGGTTCCCACCGCCGGTGGCGATTGGGTGGCGACGGGGGTGTTGCGCGACGGCACCGGCATCAGGCGCGGCTGGCGATTGCCCCATAGCGGCATGGCCTTGCCCTCGGCCGCCTCGACGGGCAGGGCGGCCACTTGTTCCGGCTTGGCAGTGGCCTGAACGGACTGGGCCACCGGGGCGGCTGGGGTCACGGGCGCCAAGGGCGCCGCCAAGGGCAGCGGCGGAGCGGCGGCGGCCAGGCTGGCGTCGTCACCCGCCATGTCGGGCAGCATCAGCGGTTTGGCGGCCGATAGCTGATCGGACAGAGGTGTCTTGGACGAATCAATCGCCTCGGCGCCGGGATTGGGCGCCTGCGCCGAGGCCAGGGCGGTGCCCGAGGACGGGGCTTCGTCATCCTTGAACAGCGCGATCAAATGGCCGCCCGCATCCTTGCCGGTGGCTTCTTCCAAGGTGGCGTTCAGCGCCGCCCCGATCAGGCCGATGGGCCCGCCGAACAGGGCGCCGCCCGCCAGACGGGCGCCGACGCCGATCTTGTCGCCGGTCAGCTCGCGGTAGATGTCGTTGACGATGGGGATGTGCTGAAGCGGATTGATGACATCGAGAAAGTCCTCGAAGGACGGCGAGTCGTCATCCGCCCCGAACATATGAAGATGCTTGGAACCGGGAGTGGACGGCGTCGCGAGTTCCGAGGGCAGCCGCGGCACAAGGGAATCGGGCGATTCGAATTGCAAGACGTTGGATACGGCTGAGACGGACATTGACGTCACCTCGGGTATGGACACAAGCTCCCACGCAATCGCCGTGCCAATGGCACCTCATTGATTTTCAAATGTTTTTTGGCCAAGCGACCCGGCAGAATCCGGTCTGTCGGCACCGAACGGGGAAAATTGTGCCCATGGACCCCGGTCATGTCTGACGATAGGCTGCCTCGGGATCAGAGTTGGAGGTCTGTGTGCTGCCCACCATCGACGAGGTGCTCGCCCGTCATCGCGCCGGGATGCTGCCCGAGGCGGAGCGCCTCTATCTACAATTGCTGGAGGCCGAGCCCCATAACCCGCTGCTGTTTCACCTCCTGGGCGTGGTGGCCTATCAGACCGGCCGCAAGGAACTGGCGGCCGAGCGCATCGCCCGGGCGGTGGCGTTGAAGCCGGATTTCGCCGAGGCGCACTCCAATCTCGGCAATGCCCTGAAGGATTTGGGCCGGATCGATGCGGCCATGGCCAGTTATGGCCGCGCCACGGCATTGAAGCCGGACTTTGCCGACCCCCATTTCAATCTGGGCAACGTGCTCCATGAACTGGGGCGCAAGGACGAAGCGGTGGTCTGCTACCGCGAGGCCATCCGGCTGCGTCCCGATTACGTGGATGCGATCTCGAACCTTGCCATGTGTCTGCGCGATCTTGATCACACCGACGAGGCGGTGAATCTGCTCCACCGCGCCATCGGGCTGCGCCCTGATCATGCCGACGCCTTGTCCAATCTCGGCCTGATCCTGCTCAAGCAGGAACGATTTTCCGAAGCCGTCACCATTCTCCGCCGAACGTTGGCCGCCCATCCCCGCCATGTGCGGGCAAGCGCCAATCTCGGCCTGGCGCTGGAGGGGCTGGGCGAGACCGAGGAAGCGGCCGCCTGTCACGAGCGGGCCATGGCGCTGGACCCGAATTTTGTGGAACCCTTGCCCAATCTGTCCCATTTGCGGCGCAAGATGTGCCGATGGGAGCGCTTCGCCGAGGACGACGCCAAACTGCTGGACGCGGTGAGAAGCCGCCGCTTCCGCATCGCGCCCTTCATGGTGCTGCATGCGGCGGGGGCCACCGCCGCCGACCATCTTGGGGCGGCGCGCCGCTGGGCCTCGGAGATCGCGCCGCCGCGCGGCCAGGCCTTCCGGCACCGGCCGGGTCCGCCCAAGCCCCGGATTCATGTGGGCTATCTGTCCGCCGATCTGCACTGCCATCCGGTGGGCTTCCTGTTGGGTGAGCTGATCGAGCGCCATGACCGCGCCCGCTTCACCGTCAGCGCCTATTCCTACGGCGAGGATGATTCCAGCCCCATGCGGCGGCGCCTCGAGACCGCCTTCGACCAATTCGTCCATATCCGCGATCTGGACAACGCGACGGCGGCGACCCGCATTCGTGACGACGGGGTCGACATCCTGGTGGATCTGACCGGCTATACCAGCGGCGCCCGCACCGCCATCCTGGCGGCGCGGCCCAGCCCGATCCAGGCCAATTACCTGGGCTTCGCCGGTTCCATGGGGGCCGACTTCGTGGATTACATCATCGCCGATCCGGCCATCGCGCCCATGGACCAACAGGGCTGCTTCCACGAGCGCATCGTCCATCTGCCCGGCAGCTATCTGCCCTTCGATACCCGCCGCGCCGTGGCGGAACGCACGCCGAGCCGGGCGGAATGCGGCCTGCCCGAGGACGGGCTGGTGTTCTGCTGCTTCCACAATTCCTTCAAGATCACACCGCCCTTCTTCGATGCCTGGATGCGTCTGCTGAAGGCATTGCCCGGCAGCGTGCTGTGGTTGCTGGATTCGGCCAAGACCACGGCGGACAATCTGCGCCGCGAGGCGGTGGCGCGTGGCGTCGATCCCGAGAGGCTGGTGTTTTCCCAGCGGCTCGAGGTCGGCGACTATCTGGTGCGCCACCGGCTTGCCGACCTTTATTTGGACGTCCTGCCCTATAACGCCCATGGCTCGGCCATGGATGCATTGTGGATGGGGCTGCCGGTGCTGACCTGTAGCGGTCCGACCTTTCCCGGTCGGGTGGCCGGGCGGTTGCTGGAATGCCTGGGGCTGGACGAGCTGGTGACCCGCTCGCTGGCGGATTACGAGGCGACGGCGCTGGATCTGGCCCGCGATCCCGCCCGGCTGGCCGGGTTGCGGCAACGGTTGGCGGCGGCTCGCGACACCTCGGCGTTGTTCGACATGAACGCCTTTACCCGCCAGTTGGAAGCCGCCTATGAGCGCATGTGGGAGACCTGGAGCCAAGGCTGCCCGCCGGAGGGCTTCGCCGTCAGCCCTTGGGGGCCTTCACCGGCACCTTAGCCGGTCCCCGGAACAGGTAGCGGCTGGCCATGGCGTAGCCGTGCCCGTCTGTGGCTCTGTTGAATCAGCTCGTTGGCGCGCCACCCGCTCGACGTTCCCTCGGATTCGCGCTAAGAAGAACCCCATGAAACAGGTCATTCAAAGCGCCAAGTCGGGCAAGCTTTCGCTTCGCGAAGTCCCAGAGCCCCGCGTGCGCGCCGGGCATCTGCTGGTGGAAACCCGCGCCTCGCTCATCAGCGCGGGCACCGAGCGCATGGTCATCGACTTCGCCAAGAAGAGTCTGGCGGCCAAGGCCCAGGCCCGGCCCGATCTGGTGCGCAAGGTCATCGACAAGGCACGGCGCGACGGTCTGGTCTCCACCTTCAAGGCGGTGATGGCCAGGCTCGACGAGCCGCTGCCGTTGGGCTATTCCGCCGCCGGGCGGGTGGTGGCGGTGGGGTCCGGCCTGGAAGGCCTCTACCGGGTCGGCCAGCGGGTCGCCATGGCGGGGGCCGGTCTGGCCAATCACGCCGAACTCAACGTGGTGCCGCGCAATCTGTGCGCCCCCATTCCCGACGATGTTTCCGACGATGAAGCCGCCTTCGGCACCTGCGGCGCCATCGCCCTTGCCGGGGTGCGCACCGCCGGGGCGCAATTGGGCGACGTGGTGGCCGTGCTCGGCGTCGGATTGATCGGCCAATTGGCGGTGCAGCTGCTGTCCTTGCAGGGCGCCCGCGTCGTCGCCATCGATGTCAATGCGCAACGACTGGCCCTGGCCAAGGCCTTGGGGGCTGAATTGGTGTGGAGCCTGGGCGAGCCCGGCCTGATGGAGGCGGTCGCCGCCCTGTCCGGCGGTCTGGGCTGTGACGCGGTGGTCATCGCGGCGGCCACCGAGTCGTCGGAGCCCCTGGCGCTGGCCGCCGAGCTGGCCCGCGACCGGGCAAAGGTGGTTCTGGTGGGCAAGACCGGCACCGAATTCGACTATGCCGCCTATATGAAGAAGGAGCTGACCCTGACGGTGTCGCGCTCCTACGGGCCGGGCCGCTATGACGAGGAATTCGAGTCTCGCGGCGTCAAGTATCCGGTGGGCTGGGTCCGCTGGACCGAGACCGAGAATCTGCGCGAATGCGTCCGCCTGATGAGCCCGTCGCTGCCCCGCCGCCTCGATGTGGGGGCCTTGATCAGCCATCGTTTCGGCTTCGACCGGGCGGAGGACGCCTACCGGCTGGTGACCGAGGGCGGCGAGCCCCATCTCGGCGTGGTGCTGCGTTATGAGGGCGTCGCCCCATCCGCCGCCCCATCCGTCGCCAAGGTGTTTCCCGCCCCCAAACCCGCCACGGGAAAATGCGTGCTGGGGGTCATCGGCGCCGGAAATTTCGCCCGCACCGTGCTCTTGCCCGAACTGGCCCGCATTCCCGGCGTCGAGATGCGCACCATCTGCACCCAGCGGGGCGCCAGTGCCGAGCACGGCCAACAGACGTTCGGCTTCGCCCAAGCGGTGACCGACGCCGAAGCGGTGCTGAACGATCCCGCCATCAACGCGGTGCTGGTGGCGACCCGTCACGGCAACCATGCCGAAATGACGGCCCGCTGCCTCGCCGCCGGCAAATCCGTGCTGGTGGAAAAGCCGCTGGCCTTGGACCGCGCCCAACTGGCGCAGGTGGAAGACGCAAGGGCGGCGTCGGCCGGATTCTTCACCGTCGGCTTCAATCGCCGCTTCGCCCCCATGACCGTCAAGGCTTGCGCCCATCTCGCCCGCCATGCCGGGCCCAAGGTGCTGATGCTGCGCGTCAATGCAGGCGCGCTGCCCGCCGAAAGCTGGATCAATGCCGTCGAGGAAGGTGGCGGACGCATCCTGGGCGAGCTGTGCCATTTCGTCGATCTCGCCCGCGCCCTGGCCGGCGCGCCGATCCTGACCGTGCTGGCCGACGCCGCCCGCGTCACCCATGGCGGCTGCGACGATCTGTCGGTCTCGCTGACCTTCGCCGACGGCAGTCTGGCCACCATTGTCTACACCGCCCAAGGCGATACCGCCGCCAGCAAGGAGCGCTTTGAGTGTTTCGCGGGCGGAACGGTCGTTGCGCTGGACAATTTCCTTAGTCTGTCGGTCACCCAGGGCGGCAAGACCAAGGTGGAAAAGGCGCTGGGCCAGGACAAGGGCCATCGCGCCGAGTTGGAAGCCTTCGTCAAGGCGGTTGCCTCGGGAGGCCCCGCCCCCATCCATGAGGCGGAGCTGTTGGAAACCGGCCTTGCCACCGTCGCCGTGTTGGAGTCCCTGGCGGACGGGCGGCGGGTCAGCCTGAGGGACTAGCGTGGAGATCGCCCTCGCCTTCGCCCTCGCGACCCTGATCGCCAGCGTGGCGGCCACGCGAGGGGTTCTGGCCTGGCTGCGTCATAAGCAGATACTCGACCATCCCAATGAACGGTCCAGCCACGCCCTGCCGACGCCGCGCGGCGGCGGGCTGGCGGTGACGCCGGTCATGGCCGCCGGTCTGGTGCTGGTGGCCTTCGTCGCGCCGGGCTATGTCACCGTGCTGGCGGCGGGCGCCCTGATCCTGATGGCGGTGTCCTGGCTGGACGACCGCCGGGGGCTGCCGCCGCTGCCCCGATTCCTGCTGCAAGCCGCCGTCATCGCCGCCACCCTGCTGGGGCTGGACACCCATATTCTGGCCTTTTCCGGCCTGTTGCCGCTGTGGGCCGACCGCCTGTTGGTGGGGTTGGGCTGGCTGTGGTTCGTCAATCTGTACAATTTCATGGACGGCATCGACGGTATCTCCGGGGTGGAGACCGGCGGCATCGGCATCGGCATCGCACTGGTCGCCCCCAATCTGGCGCCCCAGGCCCTGATCGTGGCCGCCGCCGGGCTGGGTTTCCTGGCCTGGAACTGGCATCCCGCCCGTATTTTCCTGGGCGATTCGGGGAGCATTCCGCTGGGCTATGTGCTGGGCGGCTTGCTGGTCATGCTGGCCGGGCAGGGGGAATTGGCCGCCGCCCTGATCCTGCCCGCTTATTACGTGGCCGATTCGACCATTACCCTGCTGTGGCGGCTGAAGGACGGCGAGAAGATCTGGCAGGCCCATCGCCGCCATTTCTACCAGCGCGCCGTCCAGGGCGGCAAAAGCCATTCCCAGGTCTCGCTGGCCATCGCCGGGGGCAATATCTTGTTGATGGGCTGCGCACTGGTGGCCGGGTCCGGCTGGATCTGGGCGGGAGCGGTGCTGGCCGTGATAGTGGTGGCGGGAATGCTGGTCCTGTTGACGCATTGGGCGCGGCCATGAAGATCCTGGTCACCGGCGCCAATGGCTTCGTGGGCCGTCCGCTTTGCGCCCGGCTGCGGGATTTGGGCCATGGGGTGGCGGGCGCGGTGCGGCCCAACGCCGTCCTGCCCGAGGGCGTCGAGCCGCGCAATGTCGCCGGATTGACCCCTACCACGGATTGGAGCGCGGCCTTGGATGGCTGCAAGGCGGTGGTGCATCTGGCCGCCCGCGTCCATGTCATGCATGACCGCTCCCATGATCCGCTGGCTGAATTCCGCGCCGCCAATGTGGCGGGAACCCTGCGGCTGGCCGAGCAGGCGGCGCAGGCGGGGGTGGGGCATTTCGTCTTCATGAGCAGCATCAAGGCCAATGGCGAGGAGACTTTCGGCACCCCCTTCGGTCCCGACCATGCCGCTCCGGTGGATGCCTACGGCATCTCCAAGCGGGAAGCCGAGCAAGGCTTGGCGGAGATCGCCGCCCGGACGGGCATGGCGGTCACCGTGCTGCGGCCGCCGCTGGTCTACGGGCCGGGGGTGAAGGGCAATTTCCGCTCCTTGATTTCCCTGGTGGCTCGCGGCGTGCCGCTGCCGCTGGGCTTGGTGGACAATCGCCGCTCGCTGATCGGC
Organism: Paramagnetospirillum kuznetsovii; assembly: GCF_003284725.1. Lineage (GTDB taxonomy): Bacteria > Pseudomonadota > Alphaproteobacteria > Rhodospirillales > Magnetospirillaceae > Phaeospirillum > Phaeospirillum kuznetsovii. The sequence goes on from NZ_PGTO01000001.1 coordinate 264,215, forward strand.
ATCGGCAATCTGGTGGACGCGGTCCGTGCCTGCCTGGATCGCCCCGCCGCCGGACAAGCGCGCGTCTTCACTCTGTGCGATATCGAAACGGTGTCGACGGCGGCGCTGGTACGGCGCTTGGCGGCAGCCCTGGGCCGTCCGGCGCGGCTGCTTCCCATTCCGGTGGGTCTGATGCGTCTGGCCGGGCACTTGGTCGGCAAGGCGGCGGCGGTGCAGCGGCTGACCGCCTCGCTGGAGGTTGATTTGACGGCCATCTCCGACACAATCGGCTGGACACCGCCCGACAGCTTGGAGTACGGCCTTGAATTGACCGCCCGGTGGTGGCGCGACAGGGAGCAGGACTTATGACCCAAATCACACCGGTTATTCTATCCGGCGGCGCCGGAACCCGGTTGTGGCCGCTGTCGCGCGAGCTGATGCCCAAGCAGTTGCTGAAGCTGACCGGCGAGCGCACCTTGTTGCAGGAAACCGCCTTGCGGGTCGCCGAGCCGTCGGTGGTGGTGTGCAATCACGAACACCGTTTCATCGTCGCCGAGCAACTGCGCGAGGTCGGCTTGGAGCCCAAGGCGGTGGTGATCGAGCCGGTGGGGCGCAACACCGCCCCGGCGGCGGCGGTGGCGGCGCTGATGCTGGCCGAAACCGATCCCGGCGCCCTGATGCTGCTGATGCCGTCCGATCACCTGATCGCCGATTCCGAGGCGTTCCGCCGTGCCGTGGCGGTGGCGACGCCGCTGGCCCAAGATGGCCGCATGGTGACCTTCGGCATCCAGCCCACCGGTCCCAATACCGGCTATGGCTATATCAAGGCGGGTGCCGCCCTGGGCGGCGGCTTCACGGTGGAGCGCTTTGTCGAGAAGCCCGACCTTTCCACCGCCGAGACCTATGTGGCCTCGGGCGCCTACACCTGGAACAGCGGCATCTTCCTGCTGCCGGTGGGGCTGTTCCTGGCGGAACTGGACCAGCACGCGCCGGGCATGGTGGCGTCGTGTCGCGCCGCCCTGGCCAAGGGCCGCAGTGATCTGTTCTTCTTTCGGCTGGATGACGAGACTTTCGCCGGACTCAAGGGCCAGTCCATCGACTATGCCGTCATGGAGCATTCCGACAAGGTGGCGGTGGTGCCCGTCGACATGGGCTGGTCCGATATCGGCTCGTGGTCGGCGCTGTGGCAGGAATCGACTCGCGACGAATTCGGCAATGCGGTCAAGGGCGACGTGCTGGCCATCGACACCCGCAATTGCTATCTGCGCAGCCAGGATCATCTGGTGGCCGCCGTCGGCCTGCGCGATCTGGTGGTGATCGCCACCGACGACGCGGTGCTGGTGGCCGATAAAAGCCGCGACCAGGAGGTCAAGGCGGTGGTGGAGGCCTTGAAGCGCGACGGGCGTCCCGAGGCGACCCAGGGCACCCGTGGTTGGCGCCCCTGGGGCTGGTTCCAGACCATCGAGCAGGGCGAGCGCTTCAAGGTGAAGCAGATCCATGTCGATCCGGGGGCGAAACTATCCCTGCAAAAGCACTGGCATCGGTCCGAGCATTGGGTCGTGGTCAAGGGCACCGCATTGGTTACCCGTGGCGAGGAGTCCTTCGTGCTGCGCGAGAATGAATCCACTTTCATCCCCGCCGGGACGGCCCACCGGCTGGAAAATCCCGGCAAGGTGCCGCTGCGCCTGATCGAGGTACAGTCGGGCGAATATGTGGGCGAGGACGACATCGTCCGGCTCGAGGACGTCTACGGGCGGTGAACCCCGTGGGAGCGCTACTCTTGGAGCGCGGCCGTCCCGGCCGCATTCCACAAGCGTCTTCTCATCGGCCGAGCGGACCTATTCCTTCTTGGGCCGGTTGGCCAGATAGTCGCTGAGTTCCTTCAACTTGGCCTGCCATTCGTTTTCTTCGTAGCGCTCGCGGTCCAAGATGTCGGGGTGCTCGCGCGCTTGGCGCAGATAGCGGATGGTATAGGGGATGTGCTGCTCGCGCTCGGCCTCGCTGCGTCCCAGATTGCGGGCGAAATTCTCCAAAAAGCCGGTGGTGATGCGCGGGAACACCCGGTGGCAGGCCAGCACCATGAAATCCACCCATTCCGGCGGAAATTTGGTGAAGGCGTTGAGCAGATTGTCGCGGAAGGCGCCTTCGCGGGCCTTTTGCTGGAAGATGCGGGGGTCTTTTTCCTGCTCGTAGAGATCGTGGCAGATGCGCCAAGCCCGCTCCAGGTAGTCCCACCAGTCGTTGGTGGGATCCAGCAGCGACTTGAAGGTATCGATCTCGCGATTGGTGATCTTGGGAATGTCGTAGGCCGAAGCGCTGGACGGGGCCAGCATCTCGCGCAGCGCCTTGGTGTTGTCCTTGACCTGGAAGACCTTGAGTCCGTCCTTCTTGGTCTCCACCAGCTTCAGATCGTCCCAGCCCTGGGTCCAGCCTTGCAGGATGCAAGCCTCCAGCGGCCGAGTGACATGGGCCCAGAAGCTGTCGGTGTCCTCCTCGGCCCAGGCGAAGCTGGTGGCCAGCACCCGGATCTGGCGGCTTTCCCAGATGACCGGAACGATGAACTTGGCGATGGCCTGGTGGAATTTCTCGGCGAATTCCGGTGAAGCCAGGAAGAAGGTCGGCAGTTCCAGGTTCAGCTCGGGATTATGCCGCTGGAAGAACACCAGCACCTTGTCGACCCGGCCACAGATGGCGGCTTCGACGAATTTCTCGAAGCTCTCGAATCCCTTGGCGGGCTGTGGCAGCTGCGGCACCACGTATTCGATGCGCTTGAGCAGATGGGCCAGATTGGGCGGCAGGTCGTATTCGACGTCCTTGTTGCGCGCGTCCATGCGGGCCTTGCGCTCGGCCGCCAATTCGGCCTCGGTCGGTTGCGGCAGCCCCATCTGCAGGTCCGATCCCGCAGGCGGCGCGGGCGGCGGCGCCTTCTTGGGGATCAGCGGCTTGAACTTCATGTCCTGCTTCAAGATATGATCGATCAGCCACTCGTTCAGCACCTTGATCAGCACCCCGCCGCAGGTCTTGCGGCCGTCGTCACTGGTGGCGGTCTTGAACTTGTCGTGCAGCAGCTTGGCCTTCATGGCCAGCGCTTCGTGATGCTTCTTATGGGCCTCGGCCTCGGGGAATTTGATGGCGGACTGCACCGCTTCCTCGCGGGCGAAATGGTCGCGCACATAGACCAGCAGGTCGGTGATCACCGCGCCGACCTGCGGCCAGCTTTCACGGCTGACCCATTCCTCGGCGAGGTTGAGCAATTCGATCAGTTTTTTATGGTCGGCGTCGAGGGCCGGGGAGCCCACCGACATGGCGTCGCGCCACGAAATCATAACCAGCCCCTTCCCGGTACGCCCCATGCCCGTTCGAAAGGCATAATCCTTCTAGATTGAGGTCTTCCCGCCCGTTGTCAACTCCCAAACCAAGGTCATATCACTGGTTATCGGCGAGTATCGTTCCGGCCAGGTACAGGCTACCGCAAACGAGGATGCGGGCAGGGCCTGAATTGGCGGCGATCAGTTGGCGTATGGCGACCTCGACGCCGGGCGTCGGCTTGGCGTCCAGGCAGAAATGCCGGGTGGCGGCGGCAGCGGCGTCTTCCGCCGACAGGCTGGCCGTCTCGCCGGGAATGGCAATGGTGCGCAAGGTGTGAAAGCGGGCCGCCAGCGGTTCGAGAAAGCCGTCCACATCCTTGGTGGACAAGATACCGAACACCCCCATCAGCGCCTTGTCGCGCCAGCTTCGCGTGTGTTGGGCGATGGCCTCGGCGGCATGGGGGTTATGGCCGCCGTCCAGCCAAAGCTCCCAACCCTCGGGCAGCAGATCCACCAGCGGTCCCTTGCGCAGGCGTTGCAGCCGGGCGGGCCATTCCACCGAGCGAATGCCCAGGGCAAGGGCGCCATCGGGAAAGCCGGGGAAGACCGGCGGCGTCTCGATCCGCGACAGCCGTTCGACCGCCGCCAGGGCCAGGGCGGTGTTGCGGGCCTGGAAGCTGCCGACCAGATTGGGGGCGGGCAGGCTCCATTCCACCGTCTTGCCGCGATAGATCAAGCCGCCGTCGGCGGCGGTGCGAACGAAGAAGTCCTCGCCCTCCCGGATCAGCGGCACGCCCAGCTCGCCCGAGCGGGCCTCCAGCACCTTGATGACCTTGCGGCCCTGCTTGGCGGTGATGCAGGCGATTCCCCGCTTCATGATACCGGCCTTCTCGGCGGCGATGGCCTCGATGCGACCGCCCAGGAAGTTCTGATGATCCATGGCGATGGGTGTCAGGATGGTGAGCGCCGGTCGCGCCACCACATTGGTGGCGTCCAGCCGCCCGCCCAGGCCGGTTTCCAGGATGCAGACATCGGCGGGGCTGCGGGCAAAGGCCAGCAAGGCCGCCGCCGTGGTGATCTCGAAGAAGGTGATGGGGGCGCCGCCGTTGGCCGCCTCCACCTCTTCCAGCAAGGCCAGCAGCTCGGCATCGTCGGGCAGCGCGCCGGCGATGCGGATCCGCTCTGCGAAACGCACCAGATGGGGCGAGGTGTAGACATGCGCCCGCAGACCGGCCGCCTCGAAGATGGCGCGAAGGGTGGCGACGGTGGAGCCCTTGCCGTTGGTGCCCGCCACATGAATGACCGGCGGCAGCTTGTCCTGGGGATTGCCCAACGCGTCCAGCAACCGCAGCACCCGATCCAGCGACAGGTCGATGACCTTGGGATGCAACCGGGTCAGGCGCTCGAGAATGGAATCGATCAATCCTGGTCCACGTCGTCGGGGGTGTCGATGGGCAGGGCGACCAGCTCACCCGCCGGGGCGCGGTTGCGCAGCAGCGACAGCACCCGGATCATGGTGGCGCGCAGGTCGCGGCGCGGCACCACCATGTCGATCATGCCGTGTTCCAGCAGGTATTCCGCCTTCTGGAAGCCTTCGGGCAGCTTCTCGCGGATGGTGCTTTCGATGACGCGGGCACCGGCAAAGCCGATCACCGCGCCCGGCTCGGCGATGGCGATGTCGCCCAGCATGGCGAAACTGGCCGAGACGCCGCCGGTGGTGGGGTCGGTCAGCAGCACGATATAGGGCAGCCGCTTGTCCTTGACCTTGTCCACCGCCACGGTGGTCCGGGCCATCTGCATCAGCGACAGGATGCCTTCCTGCATGCGGGCGCCGCCCGAGGCGGGAATGACGATCAGCGGCGCGTCCTGCAACACCGCCAGTTCGGCGGCGGCGACGATGCCCTCGCCCACCGCGATGCCCATGGAGCCGCCCTGGAAGTCGAAATTAAAGCAGGCGACGACGACGTTCAGCCCGCCCATGCGGCCATGGGCGACCACGATGGCGTCGTGCTCTCCGGTCTTGGAACGGGTGTCCTTCAAGCGGTCGCTATAGCGCTTCTGATCCTTGAACTTCAGGGGGTCGTCGACGACCTTGGGCAGCTCGATTCGCTGGTAATGGCCGTCGTCGAACAGCATGCCGAGGCGCTTCTTGACCGTGAGGCGCATGTGATGGCCGCAATGCTGGCAGACGTTCAGCGCCTTATCCAGATCGCGGTGGAAGATCATGTGACCGCAGCCCGGGCATTTGTGCCACAGATTGTCGGGCACCTCCTTCTGGGTGACCAGACCCTTCAGCTTTTCCTTCAGGCTGGGACGGACGAAGTTGGAAAGCCAGTTCATAGAGAGTCCCCACGATCAACGAAGAATATATTGGCCACAGATGAACACAGATGGGCACAGATAGCTGTCACAGAACCAACCTTTTGTATTCGATCCGGGGCTTGCCGAAATTGAGGAGCAGCCCCGTCTTGAGCCCACTGGCCCTGAGATAATTCAGGCATTGCGCGGTATGAGCCGGATTAAGCGCTTCCACGGATTTGAGCTCAACCACAACCTGTTCGTCGACCACCATATCGGCGATATAGGTTCCGATATCGGCACCCTTATAAATCACCTTGAACACTTTTTCACGATCGACGGTCATGCCCGCGAGGATCAATTCATGGACCAAGGCCTTCTGATAGACGACCTCAAGAAATCCATGACCCAGGGAATTGGACACTTCGAAAGCAGCGGCCAGAATCCGGTGCGTTAGGGGATCCTTGCCGTCCATGCCGCTCATCTGTGCCCATCTGTGTTCATCTGTGGCCCAAATACCTTACCTCCGCGCCTCCCGAACGCCGACCGCGAGTTCCTTGACCAGGGCCAGCGGCGCTTCTGCCGACTTGGTTTCGGCCAGCACCGAGACGATGGCCGAGCCCACCACGGCGCCTTCGGCCAGCCGTGCCACCTCGGCCGCCTGATCGGGCGTCTTGATGCCGAATCCGACGCAGACCGGCAGGTCGGTATGGTGGCGGATGCGGCTCACCGCTTCCTCGATGGCCGATTTGGTGGCCGAGCCGGTGCCGGTGATTCCGGCGATGGAGACGTAATAGACGAAGCCCGATGCATTGGCGAGCACCACCGGCAGGCGGGCGTCGTCGGAGGTGGGCGTGGTCAGCACGATGAAGTCGATGGCGGCCGCGCGCAGATGGGGGACCAGTTCCCCCGCCTCTTCCGGCGGCAGGTCGACGATGATCAGCCCATCGACCCCGGCCAGGGCGGCGTCACCGGCGAATTTCTCCGCGCCCCAGGCATAGATGGGGTTGTAGTAGCCCATCAGGATGACGGGGGTGTCCTTGTCGGTCTTGCGGAACTCGGCCACCATCTCCAGCGTGCCCCTGAGCGAGCCGCCCGCCGCCAGGGCCCGCTGCGCCGCCAATTGAATGGCGGGGCCGTCGGCCATGGGATCGGTGAACGGCATGCCCAGCTCGATGAGATCGGCACCGGCGGCGGGCAATCCGTTCAGAACCCGCTGGCAGGTGGCGCGGTCGGGATCATTGGCCATGATGAAGCTCACCAGACCGGCGCGGTTCTCGGCCTTCAGGGTAGCGAAGCGCTTGGCGATACGGCTCATGGCATCGGCCTCCGGACAACCCCTCTCCCAGCGGGAGAGGGTGCCCGTAGGGCGGGTGAGGGAGAATGGTCGCCAAGGGCGTGGATGGCCGACATCCCCCCCTCACCCCGACCCTCTCCCTCGAGGGAGAGGGGGAATCGCCGAATCTCGCTCATACCAGCCCCCCCAGATGCACATCGCCCAAGGCCTTGGCGATGGTGGACACATCCTTGTCGCCGCGACCCGACAGATTGATCACCATCAGGTGGTCCTTGGGCAGGTTGGGCGCGATCTTGCCCGCATAGGCGATGGCGTGGCTGGATTCCAGCGCCGGGATGATGCCTTCCAGGCGGGTGCACTGCTGGAAGGCTTCCACCGCCTCGTCGTCCTTGATGGAGACGTATTCGACCCGGCCGCTCTCGTGCAGCCAGGAATGCTCCGGGCCGATGCCGGGATAGTCCAGCCCGGCCGAGATGGAATGGGCCTCGGCGATCTGGCCGTCGCCGTCCTGCAGCAGATAGGTGCGGTTGCCGTGCAGCACGCCGGGCTTGCCGCCGGTCAGCGAGGCGGCGTGCAGCTTGTCCAGCCCGTGACCGGCCGCCTCGACGCCGATGATGCGCACCGACGGCTCGTCCAGGAAGGGATGGAACAGGCCCATGGCGTTGGAGCCGCCGCCGATGCAGGCCACCAGCGAGTCGGGCAGGCGGCCTTCGGCGGCCATGATCTGGGCGCGCACTTCCTCGCCGATCACCGACTGGAAATCGCGCACCATGGCGGGATAGGGATGCGGCCCGGCGACGGTGCCGATCAGGTAATAGGTGCTGTCCACGTTGGAAACCCAATCGCGCAGCGCGTCGTTCATGGCGTCCTTCAGGGTGGCGGCGCCGCTGGTCACCGGCTTGACCTCGGCGCCCAGCAGCTTCATGCGGTAGACATTGGGCATCTGCCGCTCGATATCGGTGGAGCCCATATAGATGACGCATTGCATGCCGAACAGGGCGCAGACGGTGGCGGTCGCCACGCCGTGCTGCCCCGCGCCGGTCTCGGCGATGATGCGCTGCTTGCCCATGCGCCGCGCCAGCAGGATCTGGCCGATGCAGTTGTTGATCTTGTGGGCGCCGGTATGGTTGAGGTCTTCGCGCTTCAGGAAGATCTTGGCGCCACCGAACGCCTCGGTCAGGCGCCGCGCGAAATACAGCGGATTGGGACGGCCCACGTATTGGGCCAGCAGCTCGCGGAACTCGGCCTCGAAGGCAGGATCGGCCTTGGCGGCGGCATAGGCCTTCTCCACCTGGAGAATCAGCGGCATCAGGGTCTCGGCCACATAGCGGCCGCCGAAAATGCCGAAATGGCCGCGCTCGTCCGGTCCCGCGCGGTAGGTGTTCAAGCTTTGCATCTGAATCCGATGATCGGTGGCGCGAAAGGCGGTCAATAAAGCACGAAGGCGGCCATTAATCCATTCCCTCTTGCCGCTCGCGTCCCACCGGCCGAGGCGATAAGCTGGCGCCATGGATACCGTGATCGAGCCGGGGATGGAAATCCGGGTCGAGGGCCTGTGCAAGGCGTTCGACGACCGCGCGGTGCTGCGCGGAGTCGATCTCGCCATCCCGTCGGGCAATTTCGTCGCGGTGGTCGGAGGCTCCGGCTGCGGCAAGACGGTGCTGCTCAACCATGTGCTGGGGCTGCTGCAACCCGACCGGGGCCGCGTCCTGGTGGCGGCTCCCGATCTTCCGGGCTGTCCGCTGGTGGATCTGGCCGATCTCGGTCCCAACGATCTCGACGATCTTCATACCCATTGGGGAGTGGTGTTTCAGCGCAACGCCCTGTTCTCGGGCACGGTGCTGGACAATATCGGCCTGTGGCTGGAAGAAGTCCGCCATCTGGGCGAGGCGGCCATCGCGGACATCGCCGCCGAGGTGCTGGGCGCGGTGGGCCTGCCCGCCGGTCGCGACTTCCTGGACAGCCGGGTCGACAGCCTGTCGGGCGGTATGGCCAAGCGCATCGCCATCGCCCGCGCCCTGGCCATGAACCCGCGCTGCATGTTCTTCGACGAGCCCACCACCGGGCTGGACCCGGTCACCGCCGCCCAGATCCAGGATCTGCTGCTGTCCACCCATGGCGATGCCGCCTCGGGCCTGCGCACCACGGTGATCATCACCCACGACAAGGACTTGCTCAGTCGCCTGCGGCCCAGGGTGGTGATGCTGCACGACGGACAGGTGTCGTTCGACGGCCCGTTCGAGGCGTTCGAAGCCTCCGAATCCCCCATCATCCGCCCCTATTTCGAACTGATGCCGGTGTTGCACCAGCGGGGGGCGGGGGGATAGGGGGCGAGAAGCGATCTGGGGCAAGGAAAGCGGCGGGCGAGGAGGTGTAGAATGCCCACACGGAGAGTATCACACCCAAAGGCAGCCCGACGGCCATGAGAACGACCATAGAGCGCATCGAAGCGGGGCGGCTGCTGCCGACAGAGGATTTGCTGCGGCTTGGGCTTGCGCCGCGCCGCGTGCTGCGGGTCATCCTCGAGACCGTCGATGACGACGACGAGATTTCGATCACGCAGATGAACGCCCAAGGCGGGGCTTTCGCGCATCTTACCGATGAGCCCGATCTCTATAGCGAGTCCGACCTGATCGAACGCAATGAAGATTGATATTACAATATCACCCACCGGGGTGGGACTGGCGTATTCGCGTCTCAAATAGGCAGAAAAGGTTCTGAGCAACACGCCAAAACATTGACATCGTAGCAACAGCCAAAAAAATCCACGAAGATACAAGATAGTTTGTTAAAGAAAATTGCTCATAAGGCAGAGGCTTTATTATCATAAATGGGATCGTATATATTGCAAATACAAACCCGTATATTATACCATGCTTAATGTACATTAAAAATGTATCGAATGTAGTTGAGCCACGTATTTTTTGTATGAATCCCTCCGTGATAGACTGGACTGTCCCATAAAATCCAGCCAAAAATCCTGTTGTTATTGAGCAAAACCCGAACATTGATTCGAAGATTTTTGCAAACTCGCAAAGAACGTCGCGCCCACAATAACTGGCAAACTCGTGGCCGAACGCTAACCAACTCAGCGCTGCAGCTGAGCCGAGAACGAACGGATATGACCGTTGCCAAGTAAGTGCAAAGTCCATTTTAGATTACATAGCAGCCTGATCGTATAGCCGTCGAAGAACATCGAGATGATCACGATAGACTTGACGTACGAAAGCTTCGCGGATAGCAAAATTCCTATCTGGGTCATCCGGGGGAAGGTCAAGCGTTTGATTTCCCCCAAGATGGTAGCTTAGCAGATTGAGCCACCGAGCCGAACTGCCATCTTCAATAACCTTAGCCCCCAATTTCGAAATGCCGCCTCGGTCCTCGGAACGTTCCCGCCATAGCCAGCGCATAATATTTAATGCACTGCGGTTGTCCATATCATGATCTCCACGCCCCATACCGAACGTCGCCTCAACGTATGTGGTGTCTACAGCCGCTTTCATCGCCTGCAATCCATCCTTAATGGTGGTGTGACGAGGTTCTACGGCAACTAGGTTAGCGGGACTCGCGACACGTAATAGAACAGCTCTTACATTGCCTCGTTGCAATGCAGCCCAACCCTCTTCCGTTGGGATTGGGTAGCTTTGATACCCGGAAAGATTTAAAATATTAGACACGTAGAGCATGACCCTCATGGGTGTCACGCCGTTTCGCGCAAGCTGAAGCGCAATAATCGACAAATCTGGATTGTAAGCAAATGCGGTTGAGTGGCCGATTGAGTCTACACCTAGCCTTGAAATGGGTTCGCCATGAGGAGCTCTTGAGGGCAAGTTTTGAGTCTGTCGACGTACAAACTCACCGCTGATCATTCCTCGCTCATCTCTCAACTTTTCCAGGCGAAGGATTACTTCTGGCTCGACCTCTAACTCCCTGTTAGCGAGGTCCATGATTCCTGCAATTTGCCGCAGAGCGTCGCCGAATCTAATGGCGTTGTTTCCTGAGCGCTCAACTGTAAAAAAACGGACACAAATATTTCGATCCATAATAAACCCCTCGGCAGATAAATCGCCAAAAAGTTTATGATGCTATGGTCGATTTGTCCATGCGGACTCTTATTGCCGTAGCTTTCAACACCACGAAAATGTGAGGTCCACGAAACCGGTAGGAAAGCGGGGCGGGGTCAGGGGCTACGTAACGGCACTTGCCTATGAGCCTAGGCATCACCACCATGAACGGCATCTCCGTGAGTTTACAGTTTCGGGCGAAGGATAAAGTGCGGCGGATTTCCATCTCATTCGTCATGCGCGGGCTTGTCCCGCGTATCCACGCTCATCCGCCTGAGCCAGTGTTTCCAATGACATTCATACCGATCCGCGTGGATGGCCGGGACATAGCCCGGCCATGACGATTGAGTGGGAGAGATTGGGAGCCCCCCTAATCCATCCCCACCAGCGATTTGGCGAAGGCGTCCGCCTCGAAGGGGCGGAGGTCGCCCGCCTGTTCGCCGACGCCGATGGCGTGGACCGGCAGGCCGAATTTCTCGGCGAGCGCCACCAGCACGCCGCCCCGCGCGGTGCCGTCCAGCTTGGTCAGCACCAGACCGGTGACAGCGACCATGTCCTTGAAGATTTCCACCTGGGAATGGGCGTTCTGGCCGGTGGTGGCGTCGAGCACCAGCAGCACGTCGTGGGGCGCGGTGGGATCGATCTTCTTGATGGAGCGCACGATCTTGGCCAGTTCGGCCATCAAATCGGCCTTGTTCTGCAAGCGCCCGGCGGTGTCGATGAACAGCAGGTCGCAGCCCTGCTTCCGGGATTCGGCGATGGAATCATAGGCCAGTCCGGCGGCATCGGCGCCGTCTTCGCGCCAGATCACCGGACAGCCGGTACGCTCGCCCCAGACCTTGAGCTGCTCGACGGCGGCGGCGCGGAAGGTATCGCCGGCCGCCAGGGTGACCGACAGCCCGGCATCCTTGTTCTGCTTGGCCAGCTTGCCGATGGTGGTGGTCTTGCCCGATCCGTTGACGCCCACCACCAGCACCACATGGGGCTTGCGGCTGGGGTCGATCACCAGCGGCCTGGCCACCGGTTCCAGGATGCGGGTGATTTCCTCGGCCAGGGTCTGCTTGATATCGGCGGAATCCACATCCTGGCCGAAGCGGGTCTTGGCCAGATGCTTGGTGACCTTGGCGGCGGTGGCGACCCCCAGATCGGCGGTGATCAGCAGGTCTTCCAGATCCTCCAGCGCCTCGTCGTCCAGCTTGCGCTTGGTGAACAGGTCGCCCAACCCTTGCGTCAGCTTGGAGGAGGATTTGGACAGGCCGGATTTGAGGCGGCCGAACCAGCCCTGCTGCTCCTCGGCCACGGGAGGGGGGGCGGGAGGGGGAGAGGGTTCGGGGGCATTCTTCTTGCCGAAACCAAAGAGGCTCATATCACGTCACCCATCAACACGCCGTCCACGATCCCGGTGATGCGCACCGCCAGGATGGTCCCCGGCTCGGCGGCGCGGCCCGTGATCCGCACCGGCAGATAATGCCCGCAATGGCCCTGGCCGTCTCGCTCCATCAGCACCCTGGCATCCTTGCCGATTCGGCCGGTCATGAAGGCGGCCAGGGCGGCCTCGCCCTTGGTGCGCAGCGCGGCGGCGCGGGATTTGACCACCTCGCCGCGCACCTTGGGCATCTTGGCCGCCGGGGTACCGGGCCGGGCCGAGAAGGGGAAGACGTGGAGATGGGTGAGGCCCGCCTCGTCCACCAGATCCAGCGAGCGGGCGAACATGGCGTCATCCTCGGTGGGGAAGCCGGCGATGATGTCGGCCCCCAGGGCGGCGTCGGGCCGGAGATCGCGGATGCGATCGGCCAGTGTGATGACGTCGGCGCGCAGATGGCGGCGCTTCATGCGTTTCAGGATGGTGTCGTCGCCCGCCTGGACCGACAGGTGGAAATGGGGCATCAGCCGCTCTTCCTCGGCCATGGCGGCCAAAAGCGCGGCATCCACCTCCACCGGGTCCAACGAGGACAGCCGCAGGCGGGGCAGTTCCGGCACGGCGGCCAGCAGGCGGCGGACCAGTTGTCCCAGCCCCGGCTTGCCCGGCAGATCGGCGCCATAGGCGGTGACATCGACGCCGGTCAGCACCACCTCGTTATAGCCCGATGCCACCAATTCCCTGATCTGGTCAACCACCCGGCCCATGGGCACCGAGCGGTTGGGGCCGCGCCCGAACGGGATGATGCAGAAGGTGCAGCGGTGGTCGCAGCCTTGTTGGACCTCGACGAAGGCCCGCGCCCTGCCCTCGAAGCCGGAGACGAGGTGCGAGGCAACCTCGCGCACCGCCATGATGTCGCCCACCACGATCTTTTCGAGCGGCGGCGCGGCGAAGATGTCGGGGCGCATCTTTTCGGCATTGCCCAGGATCTGGTCCACCTCGGGCATGGCATCGAAGGTCTCGGGATGGGCTTGCGCCGCGCAGCCGGTGACGACGATGCGGGCGTCGGGGCGTTCGCGGCGGATCTTGCGGATGGCCTGGCGGGCCTGGCGCTCGGCCTCGGCGGTGACGGCGCAGGTATTGACGATCACCGTCTCGATTCCGGTCTCGGCAGCCTTGGCGTGTTCCTTCATCACCTCGGATTCATAGGCATTGAGCCGACAGCCGAAGGTGAGAATCTGGGTTGTATTCGTTTGTCCCTCAAGCGCCGGGCGGGGCCTCGCGGCCCCTTGGCTCCTCCGCTGAAGCTCCGGGTCGCTCAACGCTCCCGCGCTTACCTTCGGCTCGCTCATGGCAGTAGGGTCGGGTCCAGCGTCCCGGCGAAGCTGGTGGCCACCGGGCCGGTCATCAGCACATGGTTGTCGGGCAGCCATTCGATGGTCAGCGTGCCGCCGTCCAGCACGATCTCGGCCTTGCGCGGGCTTAATCCCCGCCGCGCCGCCGCCACCAATGTGGCGCAGGCGCCGGTGCCGCAGGCCATGGTGATGCCGGTGCCGCGCTCCCACACCCGCATGCGGATGCGGCCCAGGGCGGCGTCGGGGGACGACAGCATCTGCGCCACCTCGATATTGGCGCGTTCGGGGAACAGGGCATGGTGTTCCAGCACCGGCCCCACGGTGGAAAGCTCCACCGCCTCGGCGTCATTCACGAAGAACACCGCATGGGGATTGCCCATGCTGACGCCCACCGGGTCGGTCAGCGCGCCAACCTTGATGCCGAGATGCAGGGTATCCACGGCCTGGGCCAGCGGAATCTCGCGCCAGTCCAGGCCGGGGCGGCCCATATCCACCGCCACCAGCTGCGCGCCCCGGCTCTCGGCGTCCAGCAGACCGGCGCGGGTCTCGATCACCGCCGACTCGGCGCCGGATTCCGTCATCAGCAGCCAGGCGACGCAGCGGGTCGCATTGCCGCAGGCCGCGACTTCCGAGCCGTCGGAATTATAAATCAGCATGGTGGCGTCGCTGACCTGACCGTTGGGCGGCGCGATCACCACCAGCTGGTCGCAGCCGATGCCGGTGCGGCGGTCGGACACGGCGCGGATGCGCTCCGGCGTCAGGGTCAGGGCACGCGACCGGGCATCGAGGACGACGAAGTCGTTCCCGAGGCCATGCATCTTCACAAAGGGCCAGGCGGTGCCGTGGGTCATGATCGGGTTATATGGGCCGCCGGGGCTGGGAGTCCAGCCTGGATCACGAAAACAGAATTTCCCGGATGTTCCGGCGCAGAGCCTCGGGATCAGCGGACTCCAGGCGACCGAGGGTCCGGATCACCAGTCCCTGTTCCAGGGTGGCGAAGATCGGCTTGATGACCGAGGGCTTGAGCAGTCCCGCCGACTGCCAGTCGCCGATGCCGGTTTCGCGAAAATCCGGCACGGGTCTGAGCTGACTTGTCACGGCCATCAGGACCAGATCGGGCCGCGCTAAATTGTAACTCCGCGAACTGACGACCACGGCCGGTCGCTTCTTGGAGGCCGCATGGCTGGTGAAGGGAAACGGGACGAGGACGATGTCGCCGAACTCAAAGGGCATCGTAGGCATCGTCCTCGGGATTGTTCCACACGGCGGCGAAACTGGCGGCGCTGGCTGAAGCGGCAGCCCGGACAATCACTGAGTCGCTTTCCCGTTGGCGGATAAAATCGACGAAATCCTCCACCTCGGCCATCCGCTCGGCGGAAAGCGAGGTGATCTTGGCGAACAAGGCTTCGGCGTTCATCGTCATGACGGGCGGCCCGGAAAAGAGCGGATCAGGGTGATCCTATCATGATCTTGGAGGTTTTGTCCCTCGGTCCCGGTTCAGAACAGCGCGTACTGATTGGCCGGGGTCGGCTTGGCGCGGCTGGCGGCGCTGTGGGGGGCGGCGCGGCGCGGCGGCGGCGCTTCGACCTTGGATTTTGCTTCGATTCTGGCCATGGGCTCGGGCCGGGCGATGGAATCGGGGCGCAAGGTGGGGGTGGGCAGGGGGTGAATGCGGTCGGCCATGCGCTCGTCCAGCTCCGCCTTCACGGCCGAGGCCACCAGGGTCAGGCGGCGATTTTCCGCTTCCAGCCGGTCGTTGCGGCTTTTGATCTCGCCGTATTGCTCGGTCAGCCGCTCCATGGCGGCGATGGCCTGGGTGAGGTCGGCCCGCAGCGCCAGTTCGGCCGCTTCGGCATCGGCGCGGTGACGGGCCAGGGTCTGGCGCGCCGTGTCCAACTCCACTTGCAGGCGAAGCGTCGCGGCGGCATCGGCCAGATTGGGGGCAGCGGGCGCCGCCACCGGCTGGCCCTGGCGCAGCCTCTCGTTCTCGGAGCGCAGATGGCGGATTTCGTTGCGCAGATCGAAGACGGCGTCTTCCAGATCCTCCACCCGCGACGACGAGGTCATGGGACCGGCGGCCGACATGCGCTCGGCCAGGGCGACGAAGTCCAATCCGGCATTGTCCAACAGGCGCTTGGCGGTGCGCACGGCATGCAGCGCCTCCGCCTCGTTGTCCGAGGCGGCCATGGCCAAAACTTTCGCGAGTCGTTGAACATCCATGCGCGACCCCTTGGAATCGCGGGATTCTGACGCAAGCGGAGTCCGGGGGCAAACTATATTTTGTGGTAACGGATTGAAATTACCCCAATTTGGCCTGTTTGCCGGATTGGGGGGCTTCGGGGTCGCGCAGCACATAGCCGCGTCCCCACACCGTCTCGATATAGGATTCGCCGCCCGTGGCGGTGGCCAGCTTCTTGCGCAGCTTGCAGATGAAGACGTCGATGATCTTCAGTTCCGGCTCGTCGATGCCGCCGTAGAGATGATTGAGGAACTGTTCCTTGGTCAGGGTCTGGCCCTTGCGCAGGCTCAGCAGTTCCAGGATGCCGTATTCCTTGGCGGTCAGATGCAGCGGGTCGCCGGACACCGCGACGGTGCGGGCATCCAGGTTGACCGACAGCTTGCCGGTGTCGATCACCGACTGGGCGTGGCCCTTGGAGCGGCGCACGATGGCCTGGATGCGGGCCACCAATTCGCCCTTGTCGAACGGCTTGGTCAGATAATCGTCGGCGCCCGAGCCCAGGCCCTTGATCTTCTTGTCGGGCTCGGTCAGCCCGGAAAGGATCAGGACCGGCGTCTCGATGCGGGCGGCGCGCAGGCGGCGCAGCACCTCGTAGCCGTCCATGTCGGGCAGCATCAGATCCAGCAGGATGATGTCGTAATCATACAGCTTGCCGATCTCCAGGCCGTCCTCGCCCAGCGCCGTGGTATCGACCACCATGCCCTCCGCCTTGAGCATGGTCTCGATGACCTTGGACATCATCTTGTCGTCTTCGACCACCAGCACGCGCATGGCAAGGTTCCCAGCCCATCCCGTCTCTACGATATATTAACCATAAGGGGGTATTCTGACCAGTTCAAGGCGGCTAGACTCTTAATCGGTCGAAAGTCGGGGAGAGCCCTTGCGTTGAAATTCCTGGTCCGCAACCTGATCAATGATATCGAGCGTGTTTCCAATATCCAGGTTTACGGCCGGATTGCGGCGGTCCAAGGCATGCTGCTGGAAGCGGGCGGCATCCAGAAGACCATCTCGGTGGGCGATCGCTGCAACGTGGTGGCCCGCGACGGCCGCAAGGTAATCTGCGAGGTGGTGGGCTTCCGCCAGGGCCGCGCCCTCTTGATGCCGTTCTCCGCCATCGAGGGAATCGGGCTGGGTTGCCGCACCGAGGTTCAGGATGCCGAGCCGGTGATCTATCCCGACATGGGCTGGCTGGGCCGCTGCATCAACGGCTTCGGCGAACCGGTGGACGGGCTGGGGCCGCTTCCCAGCGGCGATACCGCCTTCCCCATCCGCAATCCGCCGCCGCCCGCCCATTCGCGCTCCCGCGTGGTGGGCAAGATCGATCTGGGGGTCCGCGCGGTCAATTCCTTCCTCACCTGTTGCCGTGGCCAGCGCATGGGCATCTTCGCCGGGTCGGGCGTCGGTAAATCCTCGCTGTTGTCCATGATGGCCAAGAACACCTCGGCCGATGTCTCGGTGATCGGGCTGATCGGCGAACGCGGCCGCGAGGCCCGCGAATTCATCGAGGACGATCTGGGCCCCGAGGGCATGAAGCGCGCCGTGGTGGTGGTGTCCACCTCGGATGAAAGCCCGCTGATGCGCCGCCAGGCAGCCTACGTGACCCTGGCGGTGGCGGAATTCTTCCGTGACCAGGGGTTGGACGTGCTGTGCATGATGGATTCGGTGACCCGCTTCGCCATGGCCCAGCGCGAGATTTCGCTGTCGGCGGGCGAGCCGCCCGCCTCCAAGGGCTATACCCCCACCGTGTTCGCCGAACTGCCGCGCCTGCTGGAACGCGCCGGTCCGGGGGTGGGCAAGGGCTCCATCACCGGCCTGTTCACTGTCTTGGTGGATGCCGACGACCACAACGAGCCCATCGCCGATGCGGTGCGCGGCATCCTGGACGGTCATATCGTGCTGGATCGCGGCATCGCCGAACGCGGCCGCTATCCCGCCATCAACATCCTGCGCAGCGTGTCGCGAACCATGCCCGCCTGCAACAACGAGCAGGAAAACGACCTGATCCGCCGCGCCCGCGCCCTGCTGTCCACCTACGAGGACATGGCCGAGCTGATCCGCCTGGGCGCCTATCGGCGCGGCACCGACCCGGCGGTGGACGAATCCATCCACTATTACCCGGAGCTTGAGGCCTTCCTGGGCCAGCGCAAGACCGAGGCCAACGATCTTGCCGCCTGCTATGCCCTGCTGGCCGAAATTCTCGGCATGCCATTCGATGGCGACGGCATGGGCCGCCCGCCGCCGCCCGCGCCGCCCGCTGAGGACGTCGCCTGATGGCCCAGAAAGGCCTGAAGACCCTGATCCGCCTGTCCAAATGGAATGTGGACGAGAAGCAGCGCATCCTGGTGGCGCTGCAGGGTCGCGAGGACGAGATCCTGTCCTGGATCAAACAGTCGGAAGAGCAGTTGAAGGAGGAACAGCGCATCGCCGCCGAAGATTCCACCGGCATCGGCTTTTCCTACGGCAATTACGCCAGCGCCTGGCTGAACCGGCGCGAGCAGTTGCTGGCCATGCTGGACATGGTGCGCGCCGAAATCGTGCGCGCCCGCGACGATCTGGCCGACGCCTTCAATGAGCTGAAGACCTACGAGATCACCCAGCGCGAACGCGATCGTCGCGCCCAGGCCGAGCGCGACAAGAAGGAACAGACCTTCCTCGACGAAATCGGTCTGAACATCCACCGCAGACGGGAAAAGCAACCCAATTAAGGGCCGACGAGGATCCCGCCTTCTGATGGGTGGGATCCTCGTCGCCCGTGGCGGCTTCGCGCTCCAAATGGGGGGAGGGGCGCGCGAAAACCGGCCTTTGCGCCGCCGTCTCCCTGAGATTGGAGGGCGGGCGATCAAGAACCGAATCGGCGGAGTGGGGGGGAGCCGAGGCGGTTGCTGACTGCGGCCTAGAATAGTTCAACATCAAAAAATCAGCAAGATTTTTGAACTGTTCTAATACCCACATAATCTATGTGGACCTATGTCCAAATGCAGGTGGTCGGCATGCAGTCGATTGTGGTTCGGAGTCAGCACCACGTTGAAATGATCGCAGGACGCCCGCGCCACCTCCTGCAGGAAGTCGCTGCGCTTGCCCGCGCCGCGCCAGTCCTTCTTGACCGAGATGACGGAGCCATCGGCCAGTTCGAAGCCGCCGATATCGATGGCTTGGCCCTTGGCATGCTCGGACAGGCGGCCTCCGGCACTACCATTTTTATTGCCATTGCCCGCCGAGGCGGTGGTGGTCTCGGTGCGGCGGGTGCGGCAGTCGAAGGTTCCCATATGGACAAGGCGCACCACCCGCTGGCCGAGAATCCTGGCGGCGGCGGGCGCCACCACTTGGGATTCGAAACGGTCCACCGTGCGCGCCATGGCGCAGGACATCACGCCAGGCCGGTTCCAGTTGGCTTGCGAATCACCCGAGACCTTGACCGGATTGGGGACGCTGCACGCGCCCGGCGGGCTGGGCGCTTGCGGCTCGAAGGCGACGTGGCGGTCGCGCAGATCCTTCAGGCAGGCGGCGTCGGGGTCGAGAATGGGCGGCGGCGCGGCAACCTTGGGCGGCGGCGGCGCGGCGCAGGCCGCCAGCAGCAACAGACCGAGCAAGGTGATGAGAGATCGAAAGGGCACGGCCGCGATTCCGCTGGTACAAACCTTATCTATCTAGCGGAACAACAGTCAAAAAGTCACTATTTTTCTGCGAGTTATGCGGAAATACTAAGCTTGGGAATTAAGAAATCCTTAACTAGCCCAGCTTGACGGCGGTGCCATTGGCCGAGACGATCAGCATGGTCTTGTGATCGCCGCCCACCACTTCGTAATCCAGGTCGATCCCCACCACCGCGTCGGCGCCCAGTTCGGCGGCGCGGGCCTTGAGATCGGCCAGGGCGGCGTCCTTGGCCTCGGCCAGCAGCTTTTCGTAGGAGCCGCTGCGGCCGCCGACGATGTCGCGCACGCTGGCCATCATGTCGCGGAAGATGTTGGTGCCCATGACGGCGTCGCCGGAGACGATGCCCAGATAGGCGGCGATGGCGCGGCCGTCGATCGCGTCGGTGGTGGTGATGATCATCACGGGTCTCTCCAGCAATGGATCGCGCATCATAGCCTTGACCGGAGCGGTTGGCTGTCCCCAAACTCGCGCCCCCGCGTGAAATTTTTTAGGACGCCCGCCATGACCCAGTCCGTGCCCCCCAATCCCGTGCCGATCGGCATCGTCACCATTTCCGACCGCGCCAGCCAGGGCGTCTACGAGGACAAGGGCGGCCCCGCCATCCATGCCGAGCTGACCCGCTTCCTGTCGACGCCGTGGCGGCCGGTGGCCCGCGTCATCGCCGACGAGCAGGCGGTGATCGAGGCGACCTTGACGGAACTGGCCGATGTGGAGGGCTGCGCCCTGATCGTGACCACCGGCGGAACCGGCCCGGCGCCCCGCGACGTGACCCCCGAGGCCACCGAGGCGGTGTGCCAGAAAATGATGCCGGGCTTCGGCGAGCTGATGCGCACCGAAAGCCTGAAGGTGGTGCCCACCGCCATCCTGTCGCGCCAGACCGCCGGGATCCGGGGCCAAAGCCTGATCGTCAATCTGCCGGGCAAGCCGTCCGCCATCGCCGATTGCCTGGTGGCGGTGATGCCCGCCATTCCCTATTGCATCGACCTGATCGGCGGGGCCTTCATCGACACCGATCCGGCGGTGTGCAAGGCCTTCCGCCCCAAGGCGAAGTAGGCTTGACGGGGCTCAAGGCGCCAGTGGGGGCGGGCGGCTTTGATGCGGGCAACCGAAGGAGCCCCGCGCCATGACCATCCAGACCCCCATTCTCGCCAGGACCGAGCTGCTTGATCTGATCCATGAGGCGGTCGCCGCCCATGCCAATGTGGTGCAGGTTCGGCTGGACGCCGACAAGGCGGTGGTGGAGACCCTGGCCGCCGGGCGTGTCGCCGCCAGCCGCGACTGGTCCCTCGACCATTGCCCCCAGGCTTTGGCCTCTGCTTTCGCCCTGTGCGACGGTCCCGACGATTATCAATACGGCAGCTCGCGCAGCGGCCGCATGACCGGCGAGAAGGCGGAACTGCCCAAGGGTGTCACCATGGTCTTCGTGCAATTCTTTCCGCCTCGCGACGGCCAGCGCCATCTGGTGGCGCGCATCACCTACGATTCCGATACCTGCTGCGGCACCTGCGGGGGGTAATGCCGTTCGTTATTTGACGTGACCCGTCCGGCGGGCGAGACGCCCGCGCTCCCAATGGTGCGCTATTTTCGGAGCGCGGCCGTCCCGGCCGCTTTCCACGCGAGTCACTTCATTGGTCAAGCGCCTTAGGCTACTTCTTGACCACGAAGGGGGGAACCCGGCCGAACAGGGCTTCCAGCATGACCAGTTCCTCGTCGGTATGGTTGGCCATCTGATATTTTTCCATCACCGGGCCGTTGGGGCCGGGACGGACGATCCTCGGCGTTTCGTGATGGTGGTTGTTCACCTCCTCGCTTAGCTGGGGGGCACCAACGGGCGTCATCACGGCGCGGCCGTAGCAGACGCACATATTCATGGAGTCCGGCCCGCTCTCCAGATAGGCGGCGGTACCCCGGATGCTCACATTGGCATGGGGGGTCTTCAGGGCGATCTCCTTCTTGCCGAAGACGGCGAGGACACGACCGCTTTCCAGGTCCATCTCGCGGGTCATGCCGCCGCCTTCCATCTCGCGCATGGCGTCGCGGATGACCACCTGGCTGTTGGGCCGCAGCAGGAAGCCGTCGTCGCCCACCACGAAGATGGCCTCGCCGTCCGTGCCGGTGGAAACCCGGTCGCCAAGCGCCACCGGCGTTCCCACTTCGGCCGCGATGCCGTTGATCATGACCAGCCCCTTGCTTTTGTGAAGCGCGCTGTCCGGCAGGCCCGGCGTGGTGGATTGCATGGCTTGCGCCGGTCCGCCGCGCCACAGGCTTGCCGCCACGCCCGCCAGGACGAGGCGGCCCAGCCAGATCCGGCGGGCCCAATTCACCTTGGTGCGAAATGTCATGGCGATTTCCGATTCACCAGCCAGATGCCGACGCTGACCAGCAGCATGGCGAGGCCCAGCATGGGGGTTATGCGCTCGCCCAGCAAGAGCGCTCCGAACAGCATGCCGAACAGCGGCGTCAGGAACGAGAAGGCCGACAGCTTGGTGGCGGGATAGCGGGTGATCAGCCAGAACCACGCCAGATAGGAGGCGAAGGCGACGCCGATGGTCTGGAAGGCGAACAAGGCCCAGGTCAGCGGGGTGGGATCGGTGAAGCCCGTCTCGCCCAGTGCCAGCGAGGCCAGCGGCAGGGCCACGGCCGAGACCGCCAGCTGATAGAACAGCGTTTTGTTGGCGCTGATCGCGGCGAGGCGTGATTTGCGCACCAACACGGTGGTGGCGCCCCAAGCCAAGGCCGCGCCCAAAAGCATGGCATCGCCGATCCATTGGCGGCCGGTGGGTAGCGTCAGGGTCTCGCCGAAGGCGGCGATGATGCCGCAAAAGGCGGCGACCAGCCCCAGGGTCTGGGCGCGGTTCAGCCGTTCGGCGGGAACCAGGACATGCATGCCCACGGCCACCACGAAGGGCGCGGTATAGAGGAAGACCACGGCGCGCGATGCCGGGGTATAGGTCAGCCCCCAGAAGATCAGGGCGAATTCAGCAGCGAACATGAGCCCCGCCGCCAGACCGCGCCACAAGGTGCCGTCCCGCTCGAACAGGGGAATTCCCCGCCATGCGGACCACAGCCACAGCAGCGGCGCCGCACCGGCCGAGCGTAACCCCGCCTGAAGGACCGGCGAAATCCCGGCATTGGCCAGCTTGGCCGCCACTTGATTGAGGCCCCAGACGGCGCACAGCCCCACCATCAGGGTCATGGCCAGGGTGTCGAGATGGGTGTGGCGTTGGGTCATGGGGCAGATGCGGCCGGGACGGCCGCGCTCCGGGCTGGCTTGTCTTGGAGCGCGGGCGACCTCGCCCGCATGCTTACGCCACCTCCAGATCGAAGGCGGCGGCCATCAGCGCCTTGGTATAGGCGGTCTGGGGGCTATGGAACAGGGCGTCGGCGGGGCCGGCCTCGACCACCTTGCCGTCCTTCATCACCATCAGCTGGTCGGCCAGGGCGCGCACCACCCGCAGATCGTGGCTGATGAACAGATAGGCGATGGCATGCCGCGCCTGGATATCGCGCAGCAGATCGACGATCTGGGCCTGGACCGAGACGTCCAGCGCACTGGTGGGTTCGTCGAGGACGATGAATTTGGGCTTCAGCACCAGGGCGCGGGCGATGGCGATGCGCTGGCGCTGGCCGCCGGAGAATTCGTGGGGATAGCGATGGCGCGCGGCGGGGTCCAGACCGACCTCCTCCAGGGCGGCGACGATGGCGGCGTCGCGCTCGCCGGGGCCGGTGGCGAGGCCGTGCACCTCCAACCCCTCGCCGACGATCTCGCCCACCGACATGCGGGGCGACAGCGAACCATAGGGGTCTTGGAACACCATCTGCATCTCGCGGCGCAGCGGCCGCAGTGCCCCGGCCGACAGGGATTGGATGGCGGTGTCGCCGAACACGATGGCGCCCTCGCTGCCCAGCAGGCGCAACAGCGCCAGCCCCAGGGTGGTCTTGCCGGATCCGGATTCGCCCACCACTCCGATGGTGCGGCCGCGCCGCACCGCCAGGCTGACGCCGTCCACCGCCTTGATATGGCCGATGGTCTTGTGGAAGAGACCGCCCTTGATGGGGAACCAGACCTTCAGGTCTTCCGTCGCCATCACCACCGGCCCGTCCGCCTCGGCATGGGCGGGGCGGCCCTTGGGCTCGGCCGCCAGCAGGCGCTGGGTATAGGGATGGGCGGGGGCGTCGAACACCCGGGCCACCGCACCGGATTCGACGATCGCGCCCTGGCTCATGACACAGACCCGGTCGGCCATCTTGCGCACGATGCCCAGGTCGTGGGTGATGAACAGCATGGCCATGCCGAAACGGGCCTGCAAATCCTTGAGAAGCTTCAGGATCTGCGCCTGGATGGTGACGTCGAGGGCGGTGGTGGGCTCGTCGGCGATCAGGATATCGGGGGTGTTGGCGAGCGCCATGGCGATCATCACCCGCTGGCGCTGGCCGCCCGACAGTTCGTGGGGCAGGGCGTCCAGCCGCTGGGCGGCGTTGGGGATGCCCACCAGATGCAGCAGCTCCAGCACCCGGGCCTTGAGCGCGGCTCCGCGCAGTCCTTCGTGGATCTCCAAGACCTCGCCCACCTGCTTCTCGATGGAGTGCAAGGGGTTCAGCGAGGTCATGGGCTCCTGGAACACCATGGCGACGCGGGCGCCGCGCACACGGCGCAGCACCGGCTCGGGGGCGCCCACCAGCTCGACTCCCTCCAAGGCGATGCTTCCCCGCGGATGATGGGCGCGGGGATAGGGCAGCAATTGCAGGATGGACAGCGCGGTGACCGACTTGCCGGAGCCGGATTCGCCCACCAAAGCCAGGGTCTCGCCCCTGGCCAGGGTGAAGGAGACGCCCTTGACCGCGTCCACGGGTCCAAAGCTGACCGCGAGGTCGTCGACGACCAGGAGGGGTGCGTTGTTTTCCATCATGTGGTTTTCCTGGGGTCGAAGGCGTCGCGCACCGCCTCGCCGACGAAGACCAGCAGCGACAGCAGGGTGGCGACCACGATGAAGCCGGTCAGGCCCAGCCAGGGGGCTTGCAGGTTGTCCTTGCCCTGGCGCAGCAGGTCGCCCAGCGAGGCCGAGCCCGGCGGCAGGCCGAGCCCGAGGAAATCCAGGGCGGTCAGCGACACGATGGAGGAGTTGAGGATGAAAGGCATGAAGGTCAGGGTCGCCACCATGGCGTTGGGCAGCACATGGCGGAGCATGATGCGGGAATCGCTCATGCCCAGGGTGCGCGCCGCCCGCACATAGTCGAAATTCCGCGCGCGCAGGAATTCGGCGCGCACCACGCCCACCAGATTGGTCCACGAGAACGCCACCAGCACCAGCAGCAGGCTCCAGAAGCCCGGCTTGATGATGGAGGCGATGATGATCAGGATCAGCAGTTCCGGCAAGCCGCCCCAGATTTCCAGGAAGCGCTGGAACAAAAGGTCGGTCTTGCCGCCGAAATAGCCCTGCACCGCCCCGGCGGCGACGCCGATCACCGTGCTGACCAGGGTCAGCGCCAGACCGAAGGCGATGGACAGCCGCAGCCCGTAGATCAGCCGCGCCAGCACGTCGCGGCCCTGATCGTCGGTGCCCAGCCAGTTGGCGGCCGATGGCGGCGCCGGATGGGGCCGGGTGCTGTCGTAATTGATGGCCTTGTAGTCGAAGCGGATCGGTGGCCAGACGGCCCAGCCGTGCTCGGCGATCTTGCCCAGGATGTAGGGGTCGCGGTAGTCGGCATAGGTCTTGAAGTCGCCGCCGAAGGTCACTTCCGGGTAGTTCTTCACGATGGGCGAATAGAGCGCGCCGTCATAGCGGATCAGGATGGGCCGGTCGTTGGCCACCAGTTCGGCCGCCAGGGTCAGTATGAAGACGGCCAGGAAGATCCACAGCGACCAGACGCCACGGCGGTTGCGGCGAAAGGCGTCCAGACGGCGTTGGTCCAGCGGCGTCAGGCGCATGGAGCCCTCCATCTTTCGCCGTGCCTGCGGACTCGACGGGCTTGAACCACGAAGGCGCGAAGGCACGAAGGAGTCGTGAAGACGACGGAGGTGACGGCTCCGGTGGAAGCGGAATGGTCGGCGTTCCTTCCTCCCTCTTCGTGTCTTCGTGCCTTCGTGGTGAAATCCATCGTCTGGACCAGCACAAGCGCGGAGGATCTTGAGAGAATCATCCCCCCCTCCCTTCGAAGTCGATGCGGGGATCGACCCAGTGATAGGTGAGGTCGCTGACCAGATTGAGCACCAGGCCCAGCAGGGAAAAGGCGTAGAGGGTGCCGAACATCACCGGATAGTCGCGGTTGCTGACCGCCTCGAATCCCAGCAGGCCGATGCCGTCCAGCGAGAAGATGATCTCCACCAGCACGGAACCGGTAAACAGGATGCCCACCAGGGCGCGGGGGAAACCGGCGACGATCAGCAGCATGGCGTTGCGGAAGATGTGACCGTAGAGCACGCGGGACTCGCTCAATCCCTTGGCCCGGGCGGTGACCACGTATTGCTTGTTGATCTCTTCCAGGAAGGAGTTCTTGGTCAGCATGGTAAGGGAAGCGAAGCCGCCCACCACCAGGGCGGTGACCGGCAGGGCCAGATGCCAGGCGTAATCAAGCGCCCGCGCCCCCAAAGACGCGCCCTCCATGCCCGAACTGGTCAGTCCGCGCAGCGGAAACCACGCCAGATACTGGCCGCCCGCGAAGACAACGATCAGGGCGATGGCGAACAGGAAGCCGGGCACCGCATAACCGATGATCACCGCCCAGCTCGTGGCGATATCCAGCGTCGATCCGTCGTGGCGCGCCTTATGGATGCCGAGCGGGATGGAGACCAGATAGATGATCAGGGTGCTCCACAGCCCCAGCGAGATGGAGACCGGCATCTTCTCCATCACCAGACCCACCACCGAGACATCACGGTAGAAGCTCTTTCCGAAATCGAAACGAATATATTGGCCCAGCATCTGAAGGAAGCGCTCGTGGGCGGGCTTGTCGAAGCCGAACTGGCGCTCGATCTCCTTGATGAAGGTGGGGTCGAGCCCCTGGGCGCCGCGATAGGCGCCCTGATTGCCCTGGTTGGAATTGGCGCGGGCAACCTTGGGGGCGGCGGTCTCGCCGCCAGCCCCGGAAATGCGGGCGGCGGCATCCACGTTGGTGCCCTGCAGCTTGGAGATCATCAGCTCCACCGGCCCGCCGGGGGCGAACTGCACCACGGCGAAATTGACCAGCATGATGCCCAGCAGGGTCAGCGGGATCAGCATCAGACGGCGCAGCGCATAGGCGATCATGGCTTGACCCACCAGGTCAGGAACTGGGTGCCGTTGGACGGCGAGACCTTGGGGCGGCCGAATTTGTCCCACCAGACAAGCCGGTCGGTGCCCAGATGCCAGTGAGGAATGACGTAGTGCCCCCATAGCAGCGCCCGGTCCAGGGCGCGGGTACGCGCCACCAGGGCATCGCGGTCGGGTGCGCTGATCACCTGATCGATCAGGGCGTCGATGGCGGGTGACTTGATGCCGGCCAGATTCTGGCCGCCGGGCTGGTCGGCGGACTCGGAACCCCAGAAACTGGCCTGCTCATTGCCCGGCGACTGGGACTGGCCCCAGACATGGACAATCATATCGAAATCATAATGATCAAGCCGGTTCTTGTATTGGGCGGTGTCCACCGTGCGCACATTGGCCTCGATGCCCAGCCGCGCCAGGGCGCGGGCGAAGGGCAGGGTGATGCGTTCCCACACCGGCTGGACCAGCAGGATCTCGAAGACGAAGGGTTGGCCGTCCTTGACCAGCTTACCGTCCACCACGTCCCAACCGGCCTCTTCCAGCAGTTTCATGGCGGCGCGCAGATTGGGACGGATATTGCCCTCGCCGTCGGTCATCGGCGGCCGGTAGGCCTCGGTGAAGACCTCGGGCGGCAGTTGGGCGCGCAAGGGCTCCAGCACCGCCAATTCCAGCGGACCCGGCAGGCCCTCGGCGGCCAGTTCCGAATTGGCGAAATAGCTGGCGGTGCGCTTGTACTGGCCATAGAACAGGGTCTTGTTGGACCATTCGAAATCGAAGGCATAGGCCAAGGCGCGCCGCACCCGCACGTCCTGGAACAGCGGGCGGCGCAGATTATAGGCATAGCCCTGCATGCCCGCCGGTCGGCGGTGGGGAATGGCCTCCTGCCTGCCCCGGCCGTCCTTCAATCCCTGCCAGTCCTTGTAGCCGGTGGCCCATTTGCGGGCCTCGTTCTCCAGGCGCCAGTCGTATTCGCCCGCCTTGAACGCCTCCAGCGCCACCGTGGTGTCGCGATAGGAATCGTAACGGATACGGTCGAAATTGTTCATGCCCCGGCGCACCGGCAGATCGGCGCCCCAATAGTCCTTCACCCGCTCATAGGTAATGCTCCGTTGGGTCTCGAACGTGGCGATCTTGTAGGGGCCGCTGCCCAGCGGCGGCTCCAGGGTGGTCAAGCCGAAGTCGCGGCCCTGCCAGTAATGTTTGGGCAGGATGGGCAGCTGGCCGATGATCAACGGCAATTCGCGGTTGTCGCCCGGCTTGAAGGAGAATTTCACCCGCCGCTCGGCCAGTTTTTCCACCTTGTCCACCGCCGCGTAATAGAAGCGGTAGCGGGGATGGCCCTTGGCCTTCAGGATCTCGAACGAGAACACCACATCGTCGGCGGTGATGGGCTTGCGGTCATGCCAGCGGGCCTGGGGCCGCAAGGTGTAGATCACCCAGGAGCGGTCGGCGGGAGTCTCCACGGTTTCGGCGATCAGCCCGTATTCGGAAAAGGGTTCGTCGGCGGAACCGGTCAGCAGGGTCTCGAACGGCAGGTCGGACCCGGCGGCGGCCTCGCCCTTGACGATGAAGGGGTTGAGCGAGTCCCAGCCGCCGATCTCGGCGAGGCGCACCTCGCCACCCTTGGGGGCGTCGGGGTTCACATAGTCGAAATGCTTGAACCCGGCGGGATATTTCAAGGCGCCGTGCATGGCCAGCCCATGCCCGGTCTCGGCCAGGGCCGGAAGGCTGAACAGCAGGCAGAAGATGAAAAGTAGGGCATGCATCACGTCGGAGTGTGGCGGGAACCGCGGCCGGGGGCAAGGGGCGGTGTTCCATCTCGCGATTCAGCGGATTTTCATTGCGCCTTGCCCGCGCTATAATGAAAAAGGGGAATGGGCTCTGGTCCGGGGAGAGGTAAAGAGTGCGCAAGATGGTCTCCAAGAAGATTGGGGCCTCTCGGTGGCGGCTGGTCGCCCTGCTGCTCTTCATCAACGCCGCGATCCTTGCCCTCGTTTGGCTCTCTTTGGATTCCAGCTACCGCCAATACGTCGATCGGGCAGCGGCGACGTCACGCAATACCAACCGCCTCGTCTCCCAAAGCATCGCTGGCGATATCGATCTGGTCGACATGGCCCTGCGCGCCGTGGTCGAAGAGGCCGAGCGCCTGCGTGGCGCCCGGGAGAGTCTGGACTCGCGGAGTCTGGACCCCTTCCTGACCCGCCTTCAGGCGCGCCTGCCCATGGCCGACGGCCTGCGCTTAACCGACAGGGACGGAATAACGATCGCGGGCTCTGGCGGCGTGGCGCCGGGCATCAGCATTTCCGACCGCGACTATTTCCGCCGGTTGCGCGAGGACGCGAAATCGGGGCTGGTCATCTCCGCGCCGGTCCTGGGGCGCATCAGCGGCAAATGGGTGCTGATCTTCGCCCGCCGCCTGACTCTCGCCGACGGCGGTTTCGGTGGGGTGGCATATGCGGCGGTGACCATCGAGTGGTTCGAGCGGAAGTTCAATGATCTGGAGGTCGGCCCCAAGGGCACCGTGGTCATGCGCGGCGACGCCAGCCGGAATTTCGACCTGCTGGCCCGTTTCCCCCATGCCGGATTCGTCGGCCAGACCACGGTGTCGGACACCTTCAGGGCACGGATCACCGCCAACCCCCAGGGCGGCACCTATGAGGCCTCGGCGGGGGCCGACAATATCCACCGTACCTTCTCGTATCGGCCCATCGCCGACTATCCGCTGATCACCCTGGTGGGCATGGCCACCGAGGATTATCTCGGCGAATGGCGGCACGAAGCCATCAAGGTCGGGGCGCTGGCCGCCGCCTTTATTCTTGTCACCACCCTGGGCGGACTCGGCATGCTGAGGGCTTGGCGGGACTTGGAGAATCGCACCGAGGAGCTGGGGCGCTCCAACGCCGATCTGGAACAGTTCGCCTATGTGGCGTCCCACGATCTCCAGACCCCGCTGCGCAATATC
Source organism: Paramagnetospirillum kuznetsovii (assembly GCF_003284725.1). GTDB lineage: Bacteria > Pseudomonadota > Alphaproteobacteria > Rhodospirillales > Magnetospirillaceae > Phaeospirillum > Phaeospirillum kuznetsovii. The sequence continues at coordinate 293,975 of NZ_PGTO01000001.1, forward strand.
GCGGGCTATGCCCAATTGCTGGCGCGCCGCTACAAGGGTCGTCTGGACAGCGACGCCGACGAGTTCATCGATTATATCGTCGGCGGGGCCAAGCATATGGCGGCCATGATTCCCGACCTGCTGGATTATGCCCGCGTCTCGACCAGCCCGCCGGAACTGGGGCCGGTGGATCTCAACCGGGTGCTGGATGCCGTCCTCGCCAGGCTGGGCCCCGACATCAAGGCGGTGGAGGCGCAAATCAAGGCCGCCACCCTGCCGGTCATCCTGGGCGAGGAACGCCAGGCCGAAAGCCTGCTGCAAAACCTGATCGAGAACGCCCTGACCTACCGCAATCCCGACCACGCCCCCCATATCGAGGTCGACGCCCAGACCGATGACGACGGCTTCTGGCGCATCACCGTCCGCGACGACGGCATCGGCATCGAGCCCAGCTATTTCGACAAGATCTTCATCATCTTCCAGCGGCTGGAACCCATGAAGTTCCCCGGTGGCACCGGCATCGGCCTCGCCTTGTGCCGCCGCATCGTCGATCGCTTCGGCGGCACCATCTGGGTGGAATCGGAACCGGGCCGGGGTGCCTCGTTCTTCTTCACCCTGCGCGCCGCTTCGGCCGTGACGACCTGATCCCCCACGAAAAAGCCCCCTCCCGTCGCCGGGAGAGGGCTATGTCGGCTACGGATTTTAGTAGCGGTAGGTATCGGGCTTGAAGGGGCCTGCCACCGCCACGCCGATATAGTCGGACTGCTTCTTGTTGAGCGTGGTCAGCTTGACGCCCAGCTTGGCGAGATGCAGCGCCGCCACCTTCTCGTCGAGATGCTTGGGCAGCACATAGACCTTGCGCTCGTACTTGCCGGGATTGCAGAAGATGTCCAGCTGCGCCAGCACCTGATTGGTGAAGGACGCGCTCATGACGAAGCTGGGATGGCCGGTGGCGCAGCCCAGATTCACCAGACGGCCCTCGGCCAGCAGGATGATGCGCTTGCCGTCGGGGAACTCGACCTCGTCCACCTGCGGCTTGACGTTGTGCCACTTGAAGTTCTTCAGGCCCGCAACCTGTATTTCGCTATCGAAATGACCGATATTGCAGACGATGGCGCGGTCCTTCATGGCCCGCATGTGATCGACGGTGATCACGTCCACATTGCCGGTGGTGGTCACGAAGATGTCACCGCGCGGCGCGGCCTCTTCCATGGTGGTGACCTCATAGCCTTCCATGGCGGCCTGCAGGGCGCAGATGGGGTCGATCTCGGTGACGATGACGCGCACGCCCTGGGAGGCCAGCGATTCGGCCGAGCCCTTGCCCACGTCGCCGAAACCGGCGACCACGGCGACCTTGCCGGCCATCATGACGTCGGTGGCGCGGCGGATGCCGTCCACCAGGGACTCGCGGCAGCCATACTTGTTGTCGAACTTGGACTTGGTGACCGAGTCGTTGACGTTGATGGCGGGCCACAGCAGGGTGCCCTTCTTCTCCATCTCGTAGAGACGGTGCACGCCGGTGGTGGTTTCCTCGGTCACGCCCTTAATGGAGGTGCCATTGCGGGTGTAGAAGGTCTTGTCGGTTTCCAGCTTCTTCTTGATGGAGGCGAACAGGACTTCCTCTTCCTCGCAGGTGGGGTTGGCGAGGACCGAGAGATCCTTCTCGGCGCGCATACCCAGATGGATCAGCAGGGTGGCGTCACCGCCGTCGTCCAGGATCATGTTGGGGCAACCGCCGTCGGCCCATTCGAAGATGCGGTGGGTGTAATCCCAATACTCCACCAGGCTCTCGCCCTTATAGGCGAAGACCGGGATACCGGCGGCGGCGATGGCGGCGGCGGCGTGGTCCTGGGTCGAATAGATGTTGCACGACGCCCAGCGGATGTCGGCGCCCAGCGCCTTCAAGGTCTCGATCAGCACGCCGGTCTGGATGGTCATGTGGAGCGAACCGGCGATGCGCGCGCCCTTCAGCGGCTGCTTGGGGCCGAATTCCTCGCGGATGGACATCAGGCCGGGCATCTCGATCTCGGCGATGGTCAGTTCCTTGCGGCCCCAATCGGCCAGCTTGATATCGGCAACGTGAAAGTCGGTCATGATCGCCCCTTAGGCAATGAATGGCGTTTGGCAGGGTGCTGTGTAACAGCCTGTCGCGCAAAACGCAACATGATATAAAGATATCTTTATGTGGGCATGAGGTTTGCAATTTGACTTTGATAGGGCAGCGCCCCAAATTCCTCTAATGAGAGGAAGACAAGATGCTTGTTTTGATCGATGAGAGTGGCTGTTCCGGATTTAAGCTCGAAACTGGATCTACAAAAATTTTTGTCGTGGCGATGGTGGTTTTCACAGATTTTATCGAAGCGGAAAAGACAAGTGCCGCCATTGCGGAGCTGCGCAACAAGCAAAAAGTGAAGCCAGAGTTTAAATTTTCAAAATCATGTGACAATGTAAGAGATCATTTTTTCGACGAAATAACTAGGCATAACTTTACCGTCAGAGCACTTGTCGTTAAGAAAAATATAATTCATTCTAGACGGTTAGTTACAGACTCTGCAAGCTTCTATAATTATTTTGTAAGGTCTCTTATGAGCCACGATGGTGGGCGCCTTGAGCACGCTCGCATAAAAATTGATGGATCAGGCGACAAGGAATTTCGGCTTGCGCTTGATGCTTATCTGCGCAAGCAAATTGAACCTGGGAAAATCCACAGCATTCGTTTCGCGGATTCTCGCCGGGATAATTTGGTTCAACTCGCCGATATGTGTGCCGGAGCGATCGCACGATCCTATAACAGTGAAACCCGCGGCAACGCGGACCGCTGGCGGGCCAAGCTCAGGCCGAGAATAGAAAATATTTGGGAATTCAAATGAAGGGCGCTCCCGCGGTCTAGTCTGGGGACCAGACAAGCACACCCTACGGAGACGATTCGATCCGCAGGAGCTATGTGGATCCAGCCTACGAATATTCCACAGCCTTGTCAAGCAACAAGAACAAACAGGGAATCACCCATCGATCTTGAACCCATCCACCAGGGCGGCGATGCGGCCGCCGTCGTTTTCTTCCATGATCTGGCGGGCCAGCGCGGTGACGGCGGCGAGATCGATGCCGCGCACCTGGCTCTTGACCACGGGAACATTGGAGGTGGCCATGGACAATTCCCGGATGCCCAGGCCCAGCAGCAAGGCGGTATAGCGGGGGTCGCCCGCCATCTCGCCGCAGACGCAGACCGGGATGCGGGCCCGCGTCGCCGCCTGGACGGAGAACTGGATCAGGCGCAGCACCGCCGGGTGCAGCGGGTTGAACAGATGGGCCACCGCTTCATCCGAGCGGTCGATGGCCAGGGTGTACTGGGTCAGGTCATTGGTGCCGATGGCGAAGAAATCCGCGTGCCAAGCGATGGAATCCGCCGATAGGGCGGCGCCTGGGATCTCGATCATGGCGCCCAGCGGCGGCAGGGGATCGGCCAGGACGACATCTTTCTTGCGCAGCCTGCGGATGACCCGGTTCATGACCTCGCGGGTGGCGCGCAGTTCGCCCACCGTGGCGATCATGGGAATCAGGATGCGGATCGGCCCATGGGCGGAGGCGCGCAGAATGGCGGCCAGTTGGGCTTCCAGCAGATCTTGGCGGGCCAGCCCCAGACGGATGGCGCGCAGGCCCAGGGCCGGGTTGGGACCGATGGCGCAGCCCAGGGCCGGGGCCAGCTTGTCGCCGCCCGCATCGAAGGTGCGGATCGTGACGGTGCGGCCGCCCATGCGTTCGACCACGCCGCGCAGAATGGCGTATTGCTCGTCTTCCGACGGCATGTCGGGGCGGTTCATGAACATGAACTCCGAGCGCAGCAGGCCGATGCCCTCGGCGCCCGATTCCAGGACGGCCCCCACCTCGTTGGGCAGTTCCATATTGGCCTGCAGCGAGATGCGGGTGCCGTCGCGGGTGACGGCGGGCACCTCCTTCAGGCGGCCCAATCGCCGCCGGGTCTTGAGGAAGGCGGCCTTTTCCCGGCGATAGAAGGCCAGGGTCTCGGGCAGCGGATTGACCACCACCAGGCCGTTGGAGCCGTCGATGATGGCCGTCTCGCCGCCCTTTATGCGCCCCAGCAAATCGGCGATGCCCAGCACCGAGGGCAGGCTCAGCGAACGGGCCATGATGGCGGTATGGCTTTCGGCGCCGCCCACCACGGTGGCGAGCCCGGCCACGGTGGTCGGGTTCAGCAAGGCGGTGTCCGCCGGGGTCATTTCCTCGGCGAAGATGACCGCGTTCCTGGGCAGGGCGGTGAAGGGCCGGTAATCGGCATTGGTGAGGTTGCGCAGCAGGCGGCGCCCGATATCGCGGATATCGGCGACGCGAGCGGCCAGATAGGCGTCGTCCATGGCCTCGAAGCCGCGCACGATGTCGTTGATTTCCTGCTGGACGGCGGCCTCGGCGTTGATGCGCTCGCCTCGGATGCGGGCCTCGACACCCCGGATCAGGCGCGAGCCGTGCAGCATCTGGCGATAGGCATCCAGCAGATAGCCCAATTCCTCGCCAGCGGAACCGCCCAGCTCGCCCGCCTTGGCCTGCAGCAGCTCCACCTGCCGGATGGCCTCGCTCGCCGAGGCCTGGAAGCGGCTGCATTCGGCATCCAGCCCGTTGGCGGCAAGGCGACGCTCGCGCACCACGATGGTGCCGGAATCATGGAGATAGACGGTGCCGATGGCGACGCCGCGCGAGACCCCCAACCCGTCGAGAACGATCTCTCCCCGGCTCTGCCCGGAACAGGTCCGGTGGCCGTGGGGATGGTTCTGTCTATGGCCGGCGCGGGAGGTCAATGGTCACCTCGGCATGGTCAAAACAGCGCTACGCTCAGTCTTCGTCGAATTTGCGGTCAACCAGATCGCATAGGGCGTCCAGCGCCTCGACCGCCTGGGTGCCGCTGGCCTTCAATTCGATGCAACAGCCGGGCGCCGCCGCCAGCATCATCAGGCCCATGATGGACAGACCCGAAACCTCGGTGCCGCGATGGCCGACCAATATCTGGGCGTCGAAGGTGGCGGCCAGCTTGACGAATTTGGCCGCGGCGCGGGCATGCAGGCCGCGGCGGTTGGCGATGGTGGCGTCACGGCGCAGGCCGCCGTCATCCATATGGTCGGGTTGGGGATGGGCGTCCGTGCTCATTTGCGGTCCTGGGTCAATAGCTTGGAGGCCACGTTGATGTATTTGCGCCCCGCCTCCTGGGCGCTGGCCACCGCGTCGGCCAGGGGCTCGGTATGGCGCACGCTGGCCAGCTTGATCAGCATGGGCAGGTTGACGCCCGCGATCACCTCGACCTTGGCCTTGTCCATGATGGAGATGGCCAGATTGGACGGCGTGCCGCCGAACATGTCGGTCAGCACCACCACGCCCGAACCGTCGTCGCATTTGGCGACGCTGGCCAGGATGTCGTTGCGCCGCTGCTCCATGTCGTCGTCCGGCCCGATACAGACGGACCCGACGCTGGGTTGCGGCCCGACCACATGTTCAAGCGCGGCGACGAGTTCATCGGCGAGCCGCCCATGGGTCACGAGAACCAGTCCGATCATCTCAATCCCCTCATCATGATCCCCCTTCGTCGAGTTCGCGGTGGCGCAACTCGACGCGGCTGCCGTGCTCCCTCAGCCAGCCTGCGATGCGCTCGGCGATGGCGACGGACCGGTGGCGGCCGCCGGTGCAACCGAAGGCGATGGTCAGATAGCTCTTACCCTCGGCGGCGAAACGCGGCAACAACGGTTCTAACAAATGGGTCACGGAGTCCATGAAATTCGCGAAGGCGGGATCGGCGGCCACGTAATCGGCCACCGCCTGATCCTTGCCGGTCAGCGGCTTCAGCTCGGCGACATAATGCGGATTGGCGAGAAAACGGGCGTCCAGCACCAGATCCGCCTCGCGCGGCAATCCATTACGATAAGCAAACGATGTCACGAAGACCACCAGACCACGGTCGCCCTCCAGTCCGAAATGGCCGGTCAGCACCCGCTTGAACTCGCCCGGCGGCTGGCTGGTGGTGTCGATCAGCAGGTCGGCGCGGGCCCGCAGGGGAGAGACCAGGGTGCGTTCGTGGTGAATTCCGTCCAGCAGTGGCCGGTCGGCCGCCAGCGGGTGACGTCGCCGCGTCTCGGTGAAGCGGCGGCACAGCACGTCGTCGTCGCAATCAAGGAACAGCAGCCGCACATCCAGGCCGCGTTCCGCCATCAGCCGGTCGATGGCCGCCAAAACCGATTCGACCCCGAAATCACGGGTGCGGATATCGACGCCGATGGCGAGCGGGCGCGGCACCCCCTCGCCGGGGCGGACCAGACTGCCCACCAGCGACAGCGGCAGATTGTCCACCGCCTCCCAGCCGAGATCCTCCAGCGCCTTCAGCGCCAGGGTCTTGCCTGCGCCCGACATCCCGGTGACGATAACCAAGCGGTTGCCGCCGCCGACGGAAGCGGCCGGAATCCGGTCAGGCCTCGAAGTGGTGCGATCAGTCTTCACGAAGACATTATATCCCGCTTTGCCGAAGCCACCGCAAGGCGAACCTTCGCTGCCGCCGAGACCTGGAAGGGGGCAAGGTCGAGGCGCGGAAGCGCCACCCCGAGAAAGTGGGCATAGGCCGGTTCGGGCAGGCGTTCGATACGGCTTTCGTCCACCAGATCCACCACCAGCGCCAGCGGCGCCCAGGATCGCGGCACGACCTTGACGATCCCAAGCCCCCGGACTTCCAGCAATCCGGCGATGGTGTCGGGAGCGCGGGCGACGATCTGGTCATCTTGCAACGACAATTCGGTCTGGTCGTCGGCCACCAATTGGGCGCCGCCATCCAACAGGCGCAGTGCCAGATCGGACTTGCCGCTGCCCGAGGGGCCGCGAATCAGCACTCCCTGGCCGGTGATCTCAACCGTGGTGGCATGGACGAGAAGCATGGAAAAAGCGTGGCGGCGCGCGGCGCCGGTGTCAATCAGTTCCTGGGGTAGTCCAGGGCAACCGGGCTGACTTTGGACCTGACGGACTCCTTGCTCCGACCATGGATCACCGCTTTCGCGGGGATGACGAGAGGAGGGGCGGCACCGTCGATCAGTTCTTGCCCGACGTCTTGCCCGACTGGGGATCCTGGCCGAGATAGCGCGGCCATTCGCCCGAGGCCACCGCCTCCAGGGTATCCGAGCCTTGGCCCAGGCGGCTCTGATAGACCCAATAGCTGCTCATCACCCGCTGGACGAAGACGCGGGTTTCCCGCGACGGCAGGCTTTCGGTGAACAGCAGCGGATCGTCGCCGTGGCGGATATTTTGCAGCCAGCGTCCCAGATTGCCGGGTCCGGCGTTATAGGCGGCGGCCATCATCATGACATTGCCGTTGACCGGCTCGTCGGCCAGCAGCCGGGCGACATAGCGTTGCCCCAGGCCAAGATTGACTTCCGGATTGCTCAGCCTGTCGCGGGCCAGTCTGCCGCCGGCGACGGAAGCCGCGGTGGACGGCATCAACTGCATCAGGCCGACGGCGCCAGCGCCGCTGCGTGCCGTGGGATTGAACGAGGATTCCTGACGGACCAGGGCATAGACCAGCGCCTTGTCGATCTGCCAGCCGCCCTGGGGCGTCCAGTCGGGCACCGGGAAGGCGGCGGCGTCGTGGACGCGCCCGTTCTCGCGGGGCAGCGAGCCGCCCAGCCGCACCGCCAAGGCGGGCATCCGGCCCGCATAGGCCAGCGCCAGCATGGACTGGCGCAGCGCCTTGCTGGCGTTGGGGTAGAGGCGGCGCAGCTCGTCCTCGGCGGTCTGGGCGTCGCCCAGTTGCAGCAGGGCAAGGGCGCGCCGGGCACCGGCCACCCGCATCAGCAGCTCGGTGTCGCCCTCGGTGAAGGGCGGGGTTTCCCACGAGAATTGGGTCTGATAGCCCAGCTCGGCGCGGGCCAGCATGCCGTAGAAGGTGCGCGAATAGGTCGAGGCCACTTCCAGCCAGTGATTGACCGCTTCCGGCCGCTTGACCACCAGATTGGCGCGGGCGGCCCAGAAGGCTCCGGCGGAGGCGAGCCAGTCCTGGCCCTCGGGGGCATTGGCGGTGGCCTCGAAATGACGGCGCGCCTGTTCGGGCTTGCCCATGCGCCACAGGGCGAGGCCGCTGATCCAATGGGCGGCGGTCAGCTGATCGCCCGAGCGTTCGGCCGAGGCGGAGGCCAAGGCGGCGGCGGGCTCGTCGCGGCCGCCCGCGAAATGATCGGCCGCCACCATCAACCGCAGCCGGTCGAATTCCAGCGCCGTCATGGCCTGGGCCTCGGGGCTGGCCAACATGGCTTCGGCCCTGGCGCTCTCGTCGTCGCGCAGCGCCTGGCGCAGCTTGGCCTTGAAGGCGCGGACCCTGGTCGACGAATCCTCGGCGTTGAAGGCGACTTCTTCCCACATGGCGCCATCGGCCTCGGTGTCGATACCGGTGCCCTTGAGGGTGCCGCGCTGTGGCGCGCGCAGGCCCTTGGCCCCCTTGGCCGAGGCCGCCAGCTTGTAGACCGCTTCCGCCTGGGGCAGGTCGGAATAATCGGCCAGCCAGGCCTTCAATTCCTGGAATTTCGCCTTGGAGCCCGAGGCCAGCAGGCGTTGCGCCAGCACATGGCCCTTCAACAGCTCGTCCTTGACCTTGCCCAGCTCGCGGTCGGCGGCGGCGGTCTGGCCCTGGGACTGAAGATGGAGAACCCGCTTGTACACTTCGAGATCGGAGGCCGACAGCGGCTTGGGAAGTGCTGCGACATGGGCCTCGCGATTGGAACCGGGCAGGAGGGCGGCGGTCATCTGACCGTCGGCGGCGGCCACTTGCACCGCGGCGCCGCGCGGCGCGTCGCCCGCCAGGGCGGGGGATGTCGTTGCCAGGACGGCCAGCAGGGCGGCCGGAAGGAGTCTGTCGCGCAAAGCCATTCTCCCGCCTGGGGTTATCGACAAAACCAATCACGGTCCCCGGTTTTATAAATGACCTGAGGTTCCCGGGGCAACCAAAAAACATCCCCCTGTTACAAAAAAGTTTTGTAAATACAATATAAAACAATGAGTTATGGAGAGTCATCTAAGCCAATCTGGCATCAAAACCCCGTAAGGTTCATAATGTGGCAATGATCGTCTCCGCCAGTTATCGCACCGATATTCCCGCCTTCTACGGACGCTGGTTCATGAACCGGTATCGGGAGGGCTGGGCCAAGGCGGTCAATCCCTATGGCGGCCGCGTCTCCACCATCCCTTTGCGGGTGGGGGTGGACGGCTTCGTGTTCTGGACCCGCAACGTCGCTTCCTTCCTGGATGGGCTGGCGGAGATCCGGCGCGGCGGCACCCCGTTCGTCGTCCAGTACACCGTCACCGGCTATCCCCGAGTCCTCGAACCCTCGGTGGTGGAGGCCGAGCGTTCGCTGGCCATGATCCGTCATCTGGCCAAGATCTTTGGGCCGCGCGCGGTGGTGTGGCGCTATGATCCCATTCTCGCGACCTCGCTGACGCCCGCGTCCTGGCATCGGGACACTTTCGCCCGACTGGCAGAGCGGCTGGAAGGCGCGGTGGACGAGGTCTCGGTGTCCTTCGCCAATATCTACCGCAAGACCGGGCGCAATCTGGCCGCCGCCGCCCGCGCCCACGGCTTCACCTGGAGCGATCCCGACCCCGAGGAGCGCCGAAGCCTGATCCATGGTCTCAGTGAATTGGCCGCCCAACACGGTATCACGCTGACCGTCTGCGCCCAGACGGACTCCCTGGCCGGTGCCGCCCTGCCGTCGCGCTGTGTCGATGCCAGACGGCTGGAAGACGTGGCCGCCGCCTGGGGCCTGCCCCGACCGGTTGTCGCCAAGGAGAAGGGCAACCGCCCCGGCTGCCTGTGCCACGAAAGCCGCGATATCGGCGATTACGACACCTGCCCCCATGGCTGTGTCTATTGCTATGCCGTCTCCACCCGAGGGCGGGCCAAGCGGCGTTACGCGGCCCATGACCCGGATTCGGAATTCCTCTTCGCACCGACCGGGCCTGCCGAGGAGGCGGGGCCACAGACCCAAATGTTCATGAAGAGTTGAAGACTCTCGTGGACTCCGGCTTGACCATCACGGGGCGGAACATCACATAACCACTTGTGAAAGGTGCGTTTTTGCGGCGCACAAATATTTGTGCATTGCAATAAAACCGAGATGGTCAAGGGCCTGATACCAATGCAAGTCTGTCAAATCTTTCGTTTATGCTGTAGGGTGACTCTTATGACGTCATCAGGATGGGCGACATCCTCTAGACTAGGGGGGCATCATGGGATCGAGCGTGGTTTCACCTACCCCTGACCGCAGCCAGTTGCGCGACGTGGCACGCCGCGCCGTCATTCATGCCGCCAATATGATGAACGTAAATCCCCGTTCGCTGTTCGCCGACAACGCGGAACCCCCCTTGGACGAGGTCATGGGAGATCCCATGGTCCGCGATCTGATGGCGCGCGACGGCGTCGCCGAGGATTCCCTGCGCGTGCTGATCGACAGCGTCCGCATCCGCCTGCGCTAAGGTTTCAACACCCATGAAAAAGCCCCCGCGAGGGGGCTTTTTTGTTATCGGCGCGATGACGGCGGGCTGAGCGGTTCCGACCGGATGCCGCCCGACGGCGCCGAGCGCGGCATGGGCGAGGAGTCGTAGCCGCCGCCGGATGTGATGCCGGGATCGGACTGCTTGGGGGCGACGGTGACCGAGACGGTGGTGCCGTAGACGGTGCGGCGCTCCACCTGGACGGTGGCGGCGCGGTCGCCGCGCAGATAGGTCAGCACGCTGGTCTCCGAGGTCACGCTCATCATGGGCTGCCAGCCGAAATTGGGCATCTGCGACTGGTAGAAGGCGGTGACCTCGTTGGCGGAATTGGACAGCGTCATCACCACCCGGCCGGTCCAGCGGTCGCGGTCGGACAGGATCAGCGAGCGGTCGTTGTCCATGGTGGCGCCGGTGGGAATGGGGATATCGGTCACCAGCTGGAAATTGGCGGGCTGGTCCGACGCCGCGCTGGAATTGGCGGGCAGCATGGTGCCGCGCGAACAGGCGGCCAGCGCCAGACCGGCGATCACGGGAAGGGCAAACCGGAAGAGCTGCGGCATCATGGGTCAGAAAATACTGTGAAGCCGACGGGCGAACAAGGGAATGTTCAGATTAGGGGTGTCGGCCCCAAGGGATAGCGTTCCAGCACGTCATATTCGGGGCCGTCGCGATGGAGCACGCTGCGGAACAAGGCGAAGTCCGAGATCGGTGTTCGCGCCCGGAACACCGGAGCCTCGGAAATGAAGGATTGCAGGCGGGCCGGATCGGCCTCCTTCAACCGCGCCAGACTCACATGGGGGGAGAAGCGGCGCGGTTCCGGCTTGCACCCGGCCCGGACCACCGCGCCGTCGACCAGGCGGGCCAGCAGGCCCAGCGGCTCCGACGTCTCCACACCCAGCCATAGGGTATGGGCGCGGCGGCTGTCGCCGAACAGGCCCAGCCCGGTCAGGGTCAGGTCGAATCCGGGAACGTCCAACCGGGCCAATCCGTAGTGGATCTCCTCGGCGGTGTCCTCGTCCACCTCGCCGATGAAGCGGAGCGTCAGATGCAGATTGCGGGCGGGCACCCAGCGGGCGCCGGGCAGGCCGACGCCCAGCGCGGCGATGCGCTCGTCCAACGCGGGCGGCAGGTCCAGGCCGACAAACAGCCGGATCATTTATAGAGCCCCTCAATCGCCGGGCGGGCGCTTCCAGCGCCCTTGGCTTTCGCGCCATGTGGCGCGGCGCGCGTTGCGCTTGCCTCCGAACGCATATCTGCGTTCGTCGGATTCATTCGTCCCCTCCGGGAATGACCGTCAGCACGCCGGTGAAGCCGTAGAGCCGGTCGCGGCTGATTTCGCCATTGGCGAAGAAGCCGAGCAGCGGGAACTCGCCCAAGGTCTCGCGCAGCAGGGCGGCCTCGGCGCCCTCCTCGCCGAACATGTGGGCGCCGCGCCCGGTGCACGACACATAGATGCCTGCGCGGATGGGGCGGTTGCCCAGCCGGGCCTTGATATCGGCCAGCATGCGCTTCAGATCGGCCTGGGCGGAATTGGCGTCGCGGCGCACGAAGATCAGCGGATCGCCCACATCGGGGCGGTCGCCCATGGCGATCCAGCCATGGGTGGGGTCGATGCCGATCAGGGTCCGCACCTGATAGTCGGGCGTGTCGGAATCGGTCACCGGCAGGCCCACATGGATATATCCGGCGATGCGCCGCAGGTCGCGGGCCAGCAATTCGCCCACATCCTGCTTCAGCACCTCCAGGGCCGGGCGGTCGTCCAATCGCATCACCACGCCGTCCCAGACCTCGGTGACGGTGTGGACCGGTCCGATGGGGCTGCAGCCCTGGGTCATGCCGGTCAGCGCCGGGATGCCGGACTCCAGCAGGATGCCGCTCAATCCCCCCGCCATGACCTGATCGGCCAGTTGGGCGGGCGGACCGCTGGCCGACAGCAGGCCGCCCGCCAGGAAGCCGGCACAAGCGGCCAGATCCTCCACCGAATCCATCAGGCCGGGATCGCGGGGGTCGCCGTGGACCAGACCGAGGCTGGGAAAGTGCTCCTTGGGCCAAGTTCCCCAATCGCCGCCGAACACGTGGAAAAGTTCGGGCGGCAGATGGCCGACCATCACGCCGAGGGCGCCGCCGGTGCCGGGGAAATCGCCCCGATATTCCGATCCGTCGACGAAAATTCCGGGCGCCACGCCGCCCACCCAATGCGCGATGCGGGTGGTCTCGCGCAGGAAGGTGAGGATGGACGACAGATCGGCGGAAAAGCCCTCGTTGGCGTAAAGGAAGCCCAGATTGGCGGCGGCGGGGGCGTTCCCCAGTCCGTCGAGGCAGGCCTTGGCCGCCAGGCCCCAATGACTGGCGCGGGCGTGCGCGGTGGTGAAGGGAGCATCACTCATGGCTTTTTCTCCGGCCGGGCGCGGCGGTCCAGAAGGGTGCGGACCGAGGGCAGGATGCGTTGGACGATGACGTCCACCCCCTTGGCGGCGGGATGCAGGCCGTCGGCCAGATTGAGGCGGGCATCGCCAGCGATCCCATCCAGGAAGAAGGGGTAGAACACCACGTCGTGATCCGAGGCCAGCCGAGCGAAGGCCGTCTTGAACTCGGCCTGATAGGCGGGACCGTAATTGGCGGGCGCCAGCATGCCAGCCAGCAGGACGCCGATGCGGTCCTGCTTCAGCCGCTTGAGGATGGCGTCCAGATTGGCGCGCATCAATTGGGGGTCGAGACCGCGCAATCCGTCATTGGCGCCCAGCTCGACGATGGCCAGATCGGGCTTTTCCGCCAAGGCCCAGCCCAGCCGCGCCAGACCGCCCGCCGTGGTATCGCCCGAAACACCGGCATTGATGACGCGGACGTCGCGGCCCTCGGCGCGGAGCGCCGCCTCGAGGCGGGCGGGAAAGGCCTCCTCCGCCTTGAGGCCGAAACCGGCGGTCAGCGAGTCCCCCAAGGCCAGAATTCGGACCGGCGCGGCCATGGCGTCCCCTATGATGGCGTTGACAAGCAGCAGCACTGCCCCATATCGCAGAACGACCCTGAAGAGGAATTCCATGCAGCCCAGCCCTCTCGTCCCCGAGCCCCTCGTCCGATTGGAGGCGCTCCATCTCAAATTGGCGAGCTTGGCGGGCGAGGTCAATGTCCTACGCGGCGTCGATTTGACCGTCGGTGTCGGCGAGACCCTCGGCGTGGTCGGTCCCTCGGGGTCGGGCAAGTCCACCTTGCTGATGATCATGGGCGGGCTGGAACGGCCCAGCTCGGGCCGCGTCGTGGTGGCCGGCCGCGATCTGGCCGGTCTCGACGAGGACGGACTGGCCCGCTTTCGCCGCGACAGCGTGGGCATCGTCTTCCAGAGCTTTCACTTGATTCCAGCCATGACGGCGCTGGAAAACGTGGCGGTGCCGCTGGAACTGGCCGGTCGCGCCGATGCCTTCGAAGCGGCGGAAGAAGAACTGGCCGGGGTCGGTCTCGGCCACCGGCTGCACCACTATCCCGGCCAATTGTCGGGTGGCGAGCAGCAGCGGGTCGCCCTGGCGCGCGCCTTCGTGGCGCGGCCCCGGCTGTTGCTGGCCGACGAGCCCACCGGCAATCTGGACGGCGCCACCGGCCGCGCCGTGATGGATCTGCTGTTCCGCCTTCACCGGGATTACGGCACCACCTTGGTGCTGGTCACCCATGACGACGGCCTGGCCGGTCGCTGCGGTCGGCTGGTCCGGGTGGAGGATGGGCGGGTCGGGGATGGGCGGGTGGCGACGTGAGCGACAACACATCATCTCGTCACCCCCGCGAAAGCGGGGGTCCATGGTGGGACCAGTTTATGCCCAAGCCGCTGAAACTGGATCCTCCGGACACATGGATTCCCGCTTTCGCGGGAATGACGATGGGAGAGAGGAATGCCTAATCTCTCTCTTGCTGTCCGCCTTGCCCGGCGGGAATTGCGCGGCGGGTTGAAGGGCTTTCGCATCCTGGTGGCCTGCCTCGCCCTGGGGGTGGCGGCCATCGCCGCCTCGGGCAGTTTGCGCGCCGCCGTGGATCAGGCCCTGCACGAAGATTCCCGCGCCCTGCTGGGCGGCGATCTCGATCTGCGCCAGTCGCATCATCGGCCCGAACCGGACCAATTGGCCGCCTTGAAGGCCATGGGACGGGTGACCGAAGGCGTCGAGATGCGGGTCATGGCCCATCTGGACGGCAATCGCGACCGTGCCCTGGTGGAACTGAAGGGAGTCGATGGCGCCTATCCGCTGGTGGGACGGCTGGAGCTGTCGCAGCCCGGGGGCGATGCCGTCTTCGCCTTCCGCGACGGCGCCTGGGGGGCGGTGGCCGAGGCCAATCTGCTGGACCGGCTGGGCCTTGGAGTGGGCGGGCGGCTGCGGGTGGGCGAGGCGGATTTTGAAATCCGCGCCGTCATCGTCAAGGAGCCCGACCGGGTCGCCACCGCGCTGTCCTTCGGTCCCCGCCTGATGACCGCCACGGAGGGCGTCGCCGCCACCGGCCTGATCGCTCCGGGCAGTCTGGTGCGCTACACCGTCCGGCTGGCGCTGGACAACGGCATGAGCGCCGCCGAGGCCAAGGCCGATCTGGCCAGGCGTTTTCCCGACGCGGCCTGGCAGATGCGCGACACCTCCGACGCCGCGCCGGGCGTTGGACGTTTCCTCGATACCCTGGCCGCCTTCCTGACCCTGGTGGGGCTGACGGCCTTGCTGGTGGGCGGCATCGGCGTCGCCAACGCGGTGAAGGCCTATCTGGACGGCAAGATCGCCACTATCGCCACCCTGAAATGCCTGGGCGCGCCTGCGGGGCTGGTGCTGCGGGTCTATCTGCTGCTGGTGGGGTTGCTGTCGGCGGCGGGCATCGTGATCGGACTGGCGCTGGGGGCGGCGCTGGTGCCCGTGGTGATCGGGCTGGGCGGCGACGGATTGCCGCTGCCCGCCCGGTCCGGCCTGTTTCCCACCGCCTTGCTGAACGCCGCCGGGTTCGGGGCGCTGGCGGCCCTGGTCTTCACCCTGTGGCCGCTAGCCCGCGCCCGTATGACGCCGCCCTCGGCCCTGTTCCGCCATCTGACGGTGACGGCGGCGGGCAGGCCCGACGCCGCATCCCTGGCGGTGCTGGCGCTGGCGGCTTTGGGTTTGGCGGCGCTGACCATTTTGTCCTCGGGCAATCGGCCCCTGGCCGCCTGGTTCGTCGGCGCCGCCGTGGCGACCCTGATTCTGTTCCGTGCCCTGGCCTGGGGCCTGTCGCGATTGGCCGCCCGCTTGTCCTTGCATCACGGCCGCGCCGTCGGCCCCGCCTGGAGGCTGGCCCTGGCCAATCTCCACCGGCCCGGCACGGCGGTGGTCAGTCTGGTGCTGTCGCTGGGTCTGGGCCTGTCGGTGCTGGTGACCATCGCTTTGGTCGAGGGCAATCTGGCCGCCCAGTTCGGCGAGCGTCTGCCCGCCCAGGCGCCGTCTTTCTATTTCATCGACGTGCAGCCCGATCAGGTGGCGGCGCTGGACGAGGTGGTGCGCGCCACCGATCCGGGCGCCACCTTGGAGCGCGCCGCCATAGTGCGCGGCCGCATTTCCTCCATCCGGGGCGTCAGGGTGGGCGAGGCCAGGATCGCCCCCGAGGCGGAATGGGCGGCGAGGGGCGACCGCGGCCTGTCGTCCGCCGCAGCCCCGCCGCCGGGCTCCAAGCTGGTGGAGGGGCAATGGTGGCCCGAGGATTACCGGGGGCCGCCGCTGGTTTCGGTGGATGCCGCCGTGGCCAGGGGGTTCGGCCTCAGGCCCGGCGACCGGCTGGGGCTCAACGTGTTGGGCCGCGAGATCGAGGTGAGCGTCGCCAATCTGCGCCAGATCGACTGGTCCAGCCTGTCCATGAATTTCGCCTTCCTGCTGTCGCCGGGCGCCCTGGACGGCGCGCCTTATACGGTGATCGCCACGGTGCGGGCCGAGCCCCGCTTCGACGCCGCCCTGGAAAAGGCGGTCACCGACCGGCTGCCCAATGTGTCCTCCATCCGGGTCAAGGAGGCGCTGGAATCCGTGCGTGCCATCATCGCGCAGGCCGATCTGGCGGTGCGTCTGGCCGGTATGGTGACCCTGGCGGCGGGGGCGATGGTCCTGGCCGGAGCGGTCATGGCGGGGCATCGCCGCCGGGTATGGGAGGCGGTGGTTCTCAAGGTGCTGGGCGCGGTGCGCGGCCAATTGTGGCGGGCCTATCTGGCCGAGTTCGCGGTAATCGGCCTTGTGACGGGCTTTGCCGCCGCCGGGGTCGGCTCGCTGGCGGCCCGCGCCATCCTGCTTTACGTCATGAAAGCGGAGTGGGTGTTTCTCCCCGGAATCACCGCCGCCACCCTGGCCGCCTGCGTGGGGGCCAGTTTGGCCGCCGGTTTCGCCGGGACATGGCGGGCGCTGGGTGTCAAATCGGCGCCGTTATTGCGCGGCGAATAACCACGCCTAAAATACGGTAACTTGATTCCTTCCAGGACTGCTCCATATTGATGTCAGTCTTCCCCTTACCGAGTCAGAGGAACCATCATGGCTTTCGGATCAGACCCCAGATACATGACCGCCGCCCAGGCCGAAGCGGCTCATATCGACGTGGGCCTGCGGCAGTACATGCTCAGCGTCTACAATTACATGGCCTCGGCCCTGGCGCTGACCGGCATCGTCGCCTGGGTCATCGCCAGCGTTCCGGCCTTGACCGCCATCGCCGTCTATTCCCCGCTGAAATGGGTGTTCATGCTGGCTCCGCTGGGACTGGTGTTCTTCATGGGCGCCAAGATCGACAGCATGCGGGCCTCGACCGCCTCGACCCTGTTCTGGGTCTATGCCGGTCTGATGGGCGCTTCGTTGGCCTCGGTCTTCCTGGTGTTCACCGGCGCTTCGGTCGCCCGGGTGTTCTTCATCACGGCGGCGGCTTTCGCGGGCCTCAGCCTCTACGGCTACACCACCAAGAAGGATCTGTCGGGCTTCGGCAGCTTCCTGATCATGGGCGTGTGGGGCCTGATCATAGCGGGCATCGTCAACATCTTCCTCGCCAGCCCCATGCTGCATTTCGTGATGTCGGCGGCCGGCGTGCTGATCTTCGCCGGCCTGACCGCCTATGACACCCAGTCCATCAAGCAAATGTACTGGGAAGGCGACGACAGCGAAGTCGCCGCCAAGAAGGCGGTGTTCGGCGCTCTTCAGCTCTACATGGACTTCATCAACCTGTTCATGTTCCTGCTGCAGTTCATGGGCGTGCGCCGCGACGACTAAGCGGCTGTTGAAACGAAGAAGATCCCCTCGCGAGAGGGGGTCTTTTTGTTTGTAATACGGTGATTAATTAAGCATAGAGACTATTTTAATTTCTTAGGCGGGCTTGTTATGCCTGACTTAAGGCGCCGCCCCACTTTTGCAATGTCCTCGGCCGGAGGTAAATTCTCTGGCATTGTTCCGCCCAGTTCGGCAATTGCTTTTCTTACAGTACGTCCGACATCATAGTGGGTGGTGTTGGCGGCAATCTTTCCTTTCACGTTATCCCGGCGTAATTTTTCCTCTGTCTGAGTGGCTCGGAAAAGGTTTGCAGCAAGCTCGGTGCTTCCCATGTGGTCGAGAATAGGCTGTTGTGCATTCAATCCTTTCTTTCGCTGAATTCCCGCACGGTCAAGGCCACCATACAGTCCCTTATAGCCATGAGTTTGAAAGATAGCATAGTCACGAGGCTCGATGACTCCTGCACCTTTGGCGGCACTGGCAAGGTTCTTGTTGTGCTCTTTGATCTCTTCCCGCAAGAGGACGCGCTTTTGATCTTCGGAGAGAGGAACATACTGGGACGATTCATCGTCGATTATCTCTTGACGACGCGTTTGGATTGCAAAGTATGTTTGTGCGAATGCAACAGATTTCTTCCGGGGATCTCCATTTTGTGCAGTAAGATAGCACGCATAACGTGTCAGGCGTATGTCGTCGACTTCGCGCTCGGCCCCTTTGCCAATTTCGATCATATCGGTGACGTCAACGAAATGATCGGGCACCTCCTGACCGCTATTGGTGCAGGCGCTTTTCGCCTTCTCGACAATGTTTGAGAAGTTTCTATAGTCTGAATACTCCAATAGTCGAGCAAGATCTCTGGCGCTCCAGAACGGCGTCCCATTTTCATCGGATCGTCCTGCATCCTCAAATGCGGCAACCAATTGCTCAATGGCTCCATCTTGCACGGATAAGTTAGGGGGCGCGGCCTGTGCGAGAGCCTTCTTAAAAGCCATTTCTGCTAATTTTGAAGAATTGCTCGGTTTATCGTTCATGTGCTTGGTACCTTTGAATATATCGGTTGGCCCCGGTCTCATATTGAAGAGAGCCATTCATACGCCGATCAAGGCATCCCATTGGCCGAGTATAGTTGAAAATTAACTTGCTTGGGTCGCATTTTATGGCGACACGCTTTCTCAAGAATCATATCAATTCATTAACCGATCAACGGTGTGTTCCCCTACAGCAGATCGCGCAGGAACTGCATGGCCTGATTGAGCTGGCTCATGCGTTCATGGTCGCCGTGATTGCTGTCGGGATGGTGGATGGTGGCCAGCATGCGGAACTTTGCCCGCAGCGTGCGGGCGTCGGGGAACTCGCCCGGCGCGAAGCCGAGGACATGAAGCGCGTCGGCGCGGGTCTGGATACCTTCGGGCAGCGGCTCGAAGGCCAGCACGCTGATGATGGCCCGCAGCCGGTCGATTTCCTCGCTGACCGCTTGAAGCTTCTGGTTCTGCTCACGGGTGCCGCGACGGCGTTCCACCTTGGGAAAGGCCTCTGCGGCCGGTGGTGGTGGTGGCGGCGGCGGTGGCTGGGGCGGCGGCGGCGGTTGCGGTTGCGGAGGTGGGGCCGAGGGGTCTTCCAGTCGGACCCGGATGGCGCCTCGGTCCAGGGATAGCGCCAGCCCCAGCGCCCGGCGGATGCTGTCCACCTCGTAGCCTGGCGCCATGCGCACCTGCAGCCGGGGCTTGCGCCGCCACGGTCGCCCCTGGGCCGGTCCCGACTTCAAGATGACGGTCTCGCGGTCGTCCGGGGCGGGCTCGCCGGGATCGGGGTAGGCGGAAATGGTGTCGCCCGGTACCACCAGCAGCACCGAACGGGCGATATCGCCCACATTGACCTTGCGGCGTTCGGCCAGCCGCTCGACCGCGTCGCGGAAGACGCTGGAGCAGGGCACCGTATAGGAGTGCTTGATGGTGGTGGTGCCGGATTCGGCGGTGTCTCTCATGGGGCGCGGCCAAGCTGTCCGGGTTTCGAAATGGGCGAACCGCCCATGCTTTCAAAACGAATAAGCCCAACCGCCGGATTCAGTCAACTGCCAATGTTGGCCGTTGAGAAGAAACATCAATAACCAGGATCGAACGCATTGAAATAACGACGAAACTATGACGGGGTCGCCATCATCCAATTGGGTGTCAAAGGCTTCAGATCCATGCGGCGGCGTTCGCTCAGCATCTGTCCCATGGCCTCGGCCGGCAATGGACGCGAGAAGAAATAGCCCTGGATCTGATCGCAGCCCAGGGTGCGCAGGAAGTCGAGATGTTCCTGATTCTCGACGCCCTCGGCCACCACCTTCAGCTTCAGCGCCTTGGCCATGGCGACGATGGCGTCGACGATGGCGGCGTCGTTGGGGTCGGTGGTGATGTCCATGACGAAGGAACGGTCGATCTTCAGCTTCTGAATGGGGAAGCGCTTGAGCACGGACAGCGAGGAATAGCCGGTGCCGAAATCGTCGATGGAACAGCCGATGCCCATTTCCTTGAGCTGATTGACCACGGCAATGGCGTTGTCGGCGTCGCGCATGGCCGAGCTTTCGGTCAATTCCAGTTCCAGCCAGTGGCTGTCCAGATCGGTGACGGACAAGATGCGTTCGCAGGCCGACAGCAAGCGCCGGGCATATTGGAATTGGCGGCCCGAGACGTTGACAGCCACCGGAATGGTCATCAGCCCCTGCTTCTGCCACTCCTTGTTCTGGGTGGCGCAAACGTCGAGCATGAATTCGCAGATGCCGTCGATCAGGCCGGATTCCTCGGCGACAGGGATGAAGTCGGCTGGCGAGACCATGCCCAGATCGGGGCTGTTCCAGCGGACCAGCGCTTCCATGCCGATGATTTCGCCGCTGCCCAGGTCCACCTGGGGCTGATAGTGGGCGGAGAGCTCGCCGTGGTCGATGGCCCGACGCAGCCGGTTTTGCAGCGACAGGGTCTTGGCGGCCCGGGTGCTCATTTCCTTGTTGAACATCTGAAGGGTGGCCGGTCCCTGCGCCTTGGCCCGCTGCAAGGCGGCGTCGGCGTTCTTGATCAGGGTTTCGGCGTCCTCGCCGTCGCGGGGGAAGATGGAGACGCCGACGGCGGCCGAGATGTCGAATTCCTGGCCATCGACGCTGACGGTGGATTGGGCGCTCTGATGCAGGCGGTCCAGCGCGTCCTGAAGATCCTTCTTGGCCTCGAAGCCGGTCAGCAGCAGCAGGAAGCGGTCGCCCGAGGCCCGCGCCATGACGTCGGCGGCGCCGATGGCGGCGCGCACCAGATCGGCGGCGGCCATCAGCACCTGATCGCCGATGGCGTGGCCCATGGTGGCGTTGATCATGCCCAGACGGTCGATGCCCATGCTGACCACCGCCAGCAGGGTGGCGCGGCTTCTCGCCCCCTCGGCGGCGAAGGCAAAGCGTTCCAGGAAGGCGACCCGATTGGGCAGGCGCGTCAGCGGGTCGTGGAAGGCCAGGAAGGACAGGCGCTGTTCGGCGGTCTTGCGCTCGGTGACGTCCAGCATGACGCCGTCCCACACCACCACGCCCTCGGCGCGCAAGGTCGGGCGGGACTGGCCGCGCAGCCAGCGCCGACGGCCGTCGGGGCCGGGCACCGACATTTCCTCGTCGAACGGCTCCATGGTGCGGGCCGAGCGTCCCAGGGCGGCCAGGAAGTCGCGGCGCTCCGTGGGCGGCAGCATGGCGAGAAAACGGTCGGAATCGGCCATCAATTCCTGTGGCCCGATCCCCATGATGGTGCGGCAGCCTTCGCTGACATAGGCGAATTCCAAGGTGCCGTCGGGACGCAGCACCCGCTGGAACACCATGCCCGGCATGTTGGCGGCGATGGCGCGCAGCCGTTGCTCGGTCTCGCGGAGCGCCGTCTCGGTCTGGCGCCTGCGCGTGATGTCGCGGCCGATGCCGACGAACAGGCGCTGGCCTTCCAGCCGGACCTCGCTGGTGGAGAGTTCCAGATCGAAGGTGGTGCCGTCCTTGCGCAGGCCGGTCAATTCGCGGGGGCCACCGCCCACCAGCGAGCGCGCCGAGCTTTCCGGCGCGTCGAGCAGATCGTCGTGACGCAGCTCGGCGGGCAGCAGGATGGCGAAGGGCTGGCCGATCATCTCGGCGGCGGCGCGGCCGAACAGATGCTCGGCGGCGACGTTGACGGTGTCGATACGGCCCATGGCGTCCAGCACCACGATGGAATCGTCGGCATGGTCCATCAGCATGTCCAGCCGCAGCTCGGCGCGGCGGCCCTCGCTGACATCGACGATGACGCCGTCCCAGATGACCGTACCGTCGGCAAGGCGACGCGGGCGCGACGCCCCGCGCAGCCACCGCACCTCGCCGCTGGCGGTAATGGCGCGGAATTCGTCGCGACAGGTGTCCAGCGCCTTGGCGGAGCGCAGCACTTCCTCCATATGGGTGTCGCGGTCGGCCCAGTGGATGACGTGCAGGCAGCCCTTGGCGTTGACCTCCATGGCCGAGGCGGAAAAGCCCAGCAGGACGGTGACGCTGTCGCTGATCCAGGGATAGGCGATGACGCCGTCGGGGGTCATGCTTCTTTGAAAGATGAAGCCGGGCAGATTGGCCGATAAGCCGTTCAGGCGCGCTTCGGCCTCGATCAGCCGCGGCAGCACGTCATCAGGCGCGCAGGGCACATGCGTCGCCGCCCCTTTGGTCGGCAACGGCCCGGTGCCGTGTTCTGAGGAAAGGGTATCGTTTGTCACACTCTGAATTTCCGACCTCACGCAGGCCTCCCCCCGGGTGCCTATGCACGTCGATAGTATCGGCAACACCCATCCGAGGCAACCGCTCGCGGCTTCGCGGCCACAAGAAATCACAAGCGAGACGTCGGACTGGAATATGGCGGAAATTGCCTTACATTCGTTGCCGCCGTCACCACCTAGCCGAGGTTCTTCGCCATGGAATGGCTTTCCAATCCCGATATCTGGCTCAGCCTCGCGACATTGTCGGTGCTGGAAATCGTTCTCGGCGTCGATAATCTGGTCTATCTGGCCATCGTTTCCAACCGCCTGCCCGAGGCCATGCGGCCGCTGGGGCGGCGACTTGGCCTGGCCTTCGCCCTGGTCACCCGCATCGCCCTGTTGGGGTCCATTAGTTGGGTCGCCGGTCTGGTGGATCCGGTTTTGGTGGTGTGGGATCACCCGGTCAGCTGGCGCGATATGATCATGATCGGCGGCGGCGTCTTCCTGGTGGCCAAGGCCACCCACGAAATCCACGCCAGTCTGGAAGGCGAGGGCGCCGACATGTCGGCGGACGCCAGCGCCCCGGCGGCTCCGACGGTCCAGGCGACGCTGGGCGCCGTCATCGCCCAGATCGCCGTGCTCGATATCGTGTTCTCGTTGGATTCGGTCATCACGGCCGTGGGCATGGCCAGCAATCTGTGGGTCATGATCGCGGCGGTCATCCTGGCCTCGGGCGTCATGGTGGTCGCGGCCGATCCCCTGTCCGCCCTGATCGAGCGTCACCCCACCATCAAGATGCTGGCGCTATCCTTCCTGCTGCTGGTGGGCATGACCCTGGTGGCGGACGGCACCGGCTTCCACGTTCCCAAGGGCTATCTGTATTTCGCCATGGGATTTTCGCTGGGCATCGAGGTGCTCAACCTGCTGGCGCGGCGTTCGCGCCGCGCTCCGGTGAAGCTGCGCAGCCCGGCGCCATGAAATTGGCGAGGGAATATCCCTTTTGGGACTAGGGTTGAGCCCGCACCGGGGCTGTGGTATCGCTTCGGCCGGAATTCCGCCCAGGCGGTTGTAAAAGGATACTGGAGAGAGGCATGGCCTACGTCGTCACCGAGAACTGCATCAAGTGCAAATACCAGGATTGCGTCGAAGTTTGCCCGGTGGACTGCTTCTACGAGGGTGAAAACTTCCTGGTGATCAATCCCGACGAATGCATCGATTGCGGCGTCTGCGAGCCCGAATGCCCGGCCGAGGCGATTTTCCCGGATTCCGACCCCAAGGCCGCCGACTGGGCCGACGCCAACCGCAAATACGCCGCCGACTGGCCCAACATCACCCGCAAGGGCGACGCTCCGGCCGATGCCGACGCGTGGAAGGGCAAGCCCGGCAAGAAGGATCTGCTGTCGTCCAAGCCCGGCCGCTGATCCCGGTTTCCCCACCCACGCTGCATTGCGGCATGGGTGGGATTTTCTCTGTTCTTCACGGAAGCTCCTGTGCTATACAGGGCACGTCCGTCGAACTGTGCCGACGGGCGGCTTTTTGGCAAAAGGCCATTCCGGGCGGGGTTCGCCCACCAAGACAAGCAGTCGAAATTAGCCGGCCCACGTGAGAGCGTGGCTGGTGGAAATTTTGCGCTCGCCAGGGAACGCAACGGGCAACACCGTCGGCGCCGTCGATACTCAGTCGTAGGGAATTCGAAAAGATGACGATCGTTTCATTCACCCAGGGCGATTATGTGGTCTATCCCACCCACGGAGTCGGCCAGGTTGTTGCCGTCGAGACCCAGGAAATCGGCGGAATGAAGCTTCAGCTGTTCGTCATCACCTTCGATCGCGACCGTATGACGCTGCGCGTTCCCGTCACCAAGGCGCAGAAGTCCGGCCTTCGCAAGTTGTCGCCCCGCTCCGTCATGGACACGGCGCTGTCAACGCTGAAGGGGCGCGCCAAGGTCAAGCGCACCATGTGGAGCCGCCGCGCCCAGGAATACGAGGCCAAGATCAATTCCGGCGACCCGGTGTCCATCGCCGAGGTGGTGCGCGACCTGCATCGCAACGCCAACCAGCCCGACCAGTCCTATAGCGAGCGCCAGATCTACGAGGCGGCGCTGGAGCGTCTGGCGTCGGAACTGGCGGCGGTGGAACGCATCGACACCCAGGCGGCGACTGAAAAGCTGCAAGGATTGTTGGAAGCGGCCTGATCATCCTGTTATTGACGTTCCCCCCCACGGCTGCAACCATGTGCGCCCGGCGGGAAACCCGAGCAGCAAGATGAACGCGGAAGCCGACAGGCCGTCCACCAGCCAAACCGAACCCAATATCTTCGCCACCCTGCGCGGCGGCGGACGCATCTGGGCGGTCGCCGCCATTCGCGGCGAGCATGGCCGCCTGCATGCCCTGCACGGCCGTCTGGCCGCCGAGTGCAAGCCCGGCGATCAACTGGTCTATCTGGGTGATTATCTCGGCTATGGCTCGGCGGTGCTGGAAACCGTCGATGAACTGCTGAGCTTTCGCCGTCGCTTCATTGCCATGCCCGGGGTCGAACTGGACGACGTGGTCTATCTGCGCGGCGCTCAGGAAGAGATGTGGCAAAAGCTGCTGCAACTGCAATTCGCCCCCAATCCGGCCGAGGTGCTGCGGTGGATGGTCGATCACGGCATCGGCTCCACCATCGCCGCCTATGGCGGCAATGTGGACGAAGCGCTGATCTGCGTGAAGGAAGGCATCCTGGCGCTGACCCGCTGGACCGGGCAATTGCGCCAGAACATGCGCGCCTATGATGGTCACACCACCTTGATGAGCGTGCTCAAGCATGCCGCCTTCACCGACGACAGCCAGTTGTTGTTCACCCATGCCGGGCTGGACCCGACCCGGCCGCTGTCGGCGCAGATGGACGCGTTCTGGTGGGGATCCTCGGACTTCGCCGACATGGCGGAGCCTTACCCCGGCTACAAGCTGGTGGTGCGCGGCTCGGACCGCCGCCATCGCGGCGTCGTGCTCGGTCCCCATATCGCCACCCTGGATTCCGGGTCGGGCCAAGGGGGCGCGCTGACCGCCGCCTGTTTCGGCTCCGACGGCAATATCCTCCAACTGCTCGAGGCTTGATCATGTCCCATGCCGTGAAAGCCGTCGCCATTGCCGCGACGATGATGCTGGCCGCCCCCATTTTCGCCCCCTCCGTTCAGGCTCAGGGCGGGCTGATGGATCTGGGCAAGGGCATGCTCAAGGACCAGATGGAGCAACGGGCGGGCGGCGGCGGTTCGGCCGGGTCGCTGGGTGCCGGCCTGTCCACCTCGGAGATCGGTTCCGGTCTCAAGGAGGCGCTGCGCACCGCCGCCGAGAAGGTCACCGGCCAATTGGGCCGCGCCGACGGCTTCAACGCCGATTCCTTGGTGCATATTCCGCTGCCCGACAAGCTGCAGACGGTGAAGAAGGGCCTTGCCATGGCGGGCCAGTCGGGTCTGGTGGACGATCTTGAGCTGAAGCTCAACCGCGCCGCCGAGGCGGCCACCCCCCAGGCCAAGCAGATCTTCTTCGACGCGGTCGGCAAGATGACGCTGGACGACGCCAAGGGCATCCTCAATGGCCCCAACGATGCCGCCACCCAGTATTTCAAGAAGACCATGACGCCCGATCTTAAGACCGCCATGCGGCCGGTGGTGGATCAGACCGTCTCCCAGTCCGGCGCGGTGCAGTCCTACAACGCCATGGCGGGGGCGGCGAAGACCCTTCCCATGATCGGCGGCGCCCTGCAATCGGGACCAGGCATGCTGACCGACCATGTTCTGGAAAAGGCGCTGGGCGGCATTTTCAGCTATCTGGGTCGGGAAGAAGCCGATATCCGGACCAACCCGGCAAGCCGGTCCACCGATCTCCTGAAGAAGGTGTTCGGGAAGTAATAAAGCCCATAAAATTTTATGGAAATACAATTAAAACAAATATAATTAGGCCGTTGGTCTAGTTGTGTGACGTTGTTCATTGTGTCTTCATTGCTGGGACGACCTCAGGATGATATGCCATGATGTACAGCGAGATCAGGGCGCTTGTTATCGACGACAAGCCATTTTCGCGGACGATGACCGTCAGGGTGTTGCGGGCCATGGGAATCCGCAAGATCGCCGAAGCGGTCGACGGCGCCGCCGGGCTGGAATCCTATGCCTCCCTTTGGCCCCATGTGGTGATCTGCGAACCGGAGATGCGGCCGGTGGACGGCATGGTGTTTCTTCAGACCCTCAACGCCGAAAGAAAACATCTGGTGCGTGTCGCTCCGGTGATCTTCCTGTCCGCCGAAGCCAACGAGAGCCTTGTCGCCCAGGCGAGTCAACTGGGCGCGGCGGGCTTTTTGCGCAAGCCCATCTCGGCGTCGTCCCTGCAACGGCATGTGGACAAGGCGCTGACGCAGCACGGCGATATTTACGGTCAGACCATGCAGCCCACCGACATGGCGGCGCAGGCCATGACCTCCGCCCAGCCCCACCGCTGATCCGGTTTATGTTTGTCCCTCGGCCGAGAGAGCCGCGCGTCATACGTGACGCATGTCTAGGAAAATAGATAGGGCACGAAGCTGCGGTTGTTCTCGTCGACGCTGATATGGCTGCCGATGGGGGGAAAGGCGCGCTGGCGGCAATTGTCGCGCTCGCAGATGCGGCAATTGACCCCAATGGGCACGGCGGCCTGTTCGTGGGCGAGGTCCAGGCCGGCGGAATAGACCACCTCGTTGGCATAGGCGATCTCGCAACCCAGGCCGACGGCGAACTGGCGGTCGGGCTTCAGGTAGGATCCGCCCCGCTTTGACGCGGTGCGCGCGATGCAGATATAGGAAATGGCGTCGGGCATGCGGGCCAACTGCACCAGGATCTTGCCGGGCTGGGCGAAGGCCTCGTGGACGTTCCACAGCGGGCAGGCGCCGCCGAATCGGGTGAAGTGGAAGCGGGTGGCCGAGTGGCGCTTGGTGATGTTGCCCGCCATGTCGACCCGGACGAAATAGAACGGCACGCCGCGGGCACCGGGGCGTTGCAGGGTGGACAGCCGGTGGCAGACCTGCTCGAAGCTGGCGCCGAAGCGGCTTTGCAACTGTTCGATATCGTGGCGCAAGGCCCGGGCCTGTCCGGCGAAGGCCATATAGGGCATCACCAGGGCACCGGCGAAATAATTGGCCAGACCGACCCGGCAGATGGAGCGCGCGTCGTCGGAGGCCAGCTTGGCGCCGGTCACCACCTCCTCGATGGCATCCTGATAGGCCAGCAAGGCCACCTGATGGGCCAGATGGAAGGTGCGCGACGGCACCGACAACAGCGCCGACAGCGACAGCGAGCCGCTGACGGGGTCGAAGGTGCGCATGCCGGTGCCTTCATCCTCGGCATTGACCCGGACCCGGACACCGTGGCGGCTTTCCAGATAGGCCACCAGATCGTTGTGCATCTGGCCGAGGCGGAAGCCTTCCTTCTCCACCAGCTGCTCCGCCGCTTCGTCCAGACCGCCGAAATAGTTGTTGCAGTAGTAGAAGAAGTCGCGGACCTCCTCGTAGGGGAAATGGGGATTGCTGCCCCGCTCCTCGCCGGTGGCCGCCGACAGGTTCTCGGTCAGCGACTGCAGGCGCTCGTCCAACTGGCGGAAGGCCTGATACAGGGTCAGCACCCTTTTCGCCAGTTCCGGCGAGGCCGAGGCGGCATTGCGCAATTCCGACAGGCCGATATTGCCGCTGCCGAACACCGGATCATTCATGGCTTCCCGCAGATCGGCCACCAGACGGGATTCCTCGTCCTCCACCAAGGTGGCGAGATCCACGTCCAGCACCTTGGCGATGCGCAGCAAGACCGGCACCGTCAGCGGCCGCTGGTTGTTCTCGATCTGATTGAGATAGCTGGGAGAGACCTCCAGCAAAACCGCAAGGGCCGCCTGCGAAAGCTTCTTTTGCTCCCGCAGGCGGCGCAGCTTATAACCGAGAAACAGCTTCTTGCTCATGGCCTTAGGCTTATACAGCCCCCCGGCCCCCTTCGCAAGATTCGCAAATTCACAATGCGACGTTGCGAATCCGTTCGCATCACCGCCCTTTTCCAGCGGCTTGTTGTTGCTTCCCAGGGGGCTTTGCGAATATGACAGCATCGACCTGTTAGTCGTCCCAATCGGAGGTATGCTGAAATGCACGAGATCATTCGCCAGCTTGAGGAGAAGCGGGAGCGCGCCCGGCTTGGCGGCGGCGAGAAGCGGATCGCGGCGCAGCATTCCAAGGGCAAGCTGACGGCCCGAGAGCGCATCGAGCTGCTGCTGGATCACGACTCGTTCGAGGAATGGGACATGTTCGTCGAGCATCGCTGCCACGACTTCGGCATGGCGGAGCAGACGACGCCGGGCGACGGCGTGGTGACCGGTTACGGCACCATCAACGGTCGCCTGGTTTTCGTGTTCAGCCAGGATTTCACGGTGTTCGGCGGCTCGCTGTCGGAAGCGCATGCGGAAAAGATCTGCAAGATCATGGACAAGGCGGTCCAGGTGGGGGCGCCGGTGATCGGTCTGAACGATTCGGGCGGTGCCCGCATCCAAGAAGGTGTCGCCTCGCTGGCCGGTTATGCCGAGGTGTTCCAGCGCAATGTGGACGCCTCGGGCGTGGTGCCGCAGATTTCCATGATCATGGGCCCCTGCGCCGGCGGCGCGGTGTATTCCCCGGCCATGACCGACTTCATCTTCATGGTGAAGGACTCGTCCTACATGTTCGTGACCGGTCCCGACGTGGTCAAGACGGTGACCCACGAGACGGTGACGGCGGAAGAGTTGGGCGGCGCCATCAGCCATTCCACCAAATCCGGTGTCTGCGATCTGGCCTTCGAGAACGATGTGCACGCGCTGTTGCAGCTGCGTCGCTTCATGGATTTCCTGCCCGCCAGCAACCGCGAGAAGCCGCCGTTCCGCCCGACCTCGGACAATCCCGAGCGCATCGAGATGAGCCTGGACACGCTGATCCCCGACAACGCCAACAAGCCCTACGACATGAAGGAGCTGATCCTCAAGGTCGTGGACGAGGCGGATTTCTTCGAGGTGCAGCCGGGCTATGCCGGCAATATCATCGTCGGCTTCGCCCGCATGGAAGGCCGCACGGTGGGCATCGTCGCCAACCAGCCCATGGTGCTGGCGGGATGTCTCGATATCGCCTCTTCCATCAAGGGCGCGCGCTTCGTGCGCTTTTGCGACAGCTTCAACATCCCGATCCTGACCTTCGTGGATGTGCCCGGCTTCCTGCCCGGCACCGCCCAGGAATACGGCGGCATCATCAAGCACGGCGCCAAGCTGCTTTACGCCTATGCCGAATGCACCGTGCCCAAGATCACGGTGATCACCCGCAAGGCCTATGGCGGCGCCTATGACGTCATGAGCTCGAAGCATCTGAAGGGCGACGTCAACTTCGCCTGGCCGACGGCGGAGATCGCGGTCATGGGCCCCAAGGGCGCGGTGGAGATCATCTTCCGGGGCGATATCGGCGATGCCGACAAGATCGCCGCCAGGACCGAGGAATACCGACAGAAATTCGCCAATCCCTTCATCGCCGGGCATCGCGGCTTCATCGACGACGTCATCATGCCCCATTCGACCCGCAAGCGGATCTGCCGCTCGTTGGCCATGCTGAAGGACAAGAAGCTGGAACGGCCGACGCGCAAGCACGGCAACATTCCGTTGTAATGGGATTTATCCACGAATGAACACGAATAGATAAGACATCATCTGTGTTCATTCGTGGACTTAAAATAAACTCTTCGCGCCGGGCGCGGCTCTCCAATGAGGGGATAGACTGATGTTCAAGAAGATTCTGATCGCCAATCGCGGCGAAATCGCCTGCCGGGTCATCAAGACCGCCCAGAAGATGGGCATCAAGACGGTGGCGGTCTATTCCGATGCCGATAAGGACGCGCTGCATGTGTCCATGGCCGACGAAGCGGTGCATATCGGTCCGGCCGCTTCGGCGCAAAGCTATCTGGTGATCGAGAAGATCGTCGCCGCCTGCGTCGCCACAGGGGCCGAGGCGGTTCATCCCGGCTATGGCTTCTTGTCCGAGAAGCGCGACTTCCAGGAAGCCCTGGCCAAGGCGGGCGTCAAGTTCATCGGCCCCGACGCCCATGCCATCTTCGCCATGGGCGACAAGATCGAATCCAAGAAGCTGGCCCGCGAGGCGGGCGTCAACACGGTTCCCGGCTATCTGGGCGTCATCAAGGACGCCGACGAGGCGGTCAAGATCGCCAAGGAGATCGGCTATCCGGTGATGCTGAAGGCATCGGCGGGCGGCGGCGGCAAGGGCATGCGTCTGGCCTGGAACGACGCCGAGGCCCATGAGGGCTTCACCAGCGCCACCAACGAGGCCAAGACCAGCTTCGGCGACGACCGGGTCTTCGTGGAAAAGTTCATCGAACAGCCGCGCCATATCGAGATCCAGGTGCTGGCCGACGGCCAGGGCACCACCTTGTATCTGGGCGAGCGCGAATGCTCGATCCAGCGCCGCCACCAGAAGGTCATCGAGGAGGCGCCCTCGCCCTTCCTCACCCCCGAAACCCGCAAGGCCATGGGCGAGCAGGCCTGCGCCCTGGCCAAGATCGTGAACTACAAGTCGGCGGGCACGGTGGAATTCATCGTCGGCGGCGCCACCGGCGAGTTCTACTTCCTGGAAATGAATACCCGCCTGCAGGTGGAGCACCCGGTCACCGAAAAGATCACCGGTCTCGATCTGGTGGAACAGATGATCCGCGTCGCCTATGGCGAGAAGCTGTCCATCACCCAGAACGACGTCAAGCTGACCGGCTGGTCCATGGAAGCCCGCGTCTATGCGGAAGACCCCTTCCGCGGCTTCCTGCCCAGCACCGGCCGCCTGACCCGCTATCAGCCCCCCACCGAAACCAACCATGTGCGGGTGGATACCGGCGTCTATGAAGGCGGCGAGATCAGCATGTTCTACGACCCCATGATCGCCAAGCTGATCACCTACGGACCCACCCGCGAGGCCGCCATCGCCCATATGCGCCAGGCGCTGGACGAGTATTACATCCGCGGCGTCACCCACAATATCCCGTTCCTGGCCTCGCTGTTCGCCAAGGACCGCTTCGTCAAGGGGGCGCTGACCACCAATTTCATCGCCGAGGAATATGCCAACGGCTTCTCGTCGGATGATCTGCCGTCGGACGATCCCACCACCTTGATCGCGGTGGCCGCCGCCATGAAGCGGCGCATCGTCGAGCGCAACCACAAGATCTCCGGCCAGTTCCCTGGCCACGAGATGAAGCCGAGGGTGCACTGGACGGTGCTGCTGGGCGGCGTCTATCACGACGTCGACATCCATCCGGCCCCGGGCGGCTATGCCGTGGTGGTCGGCGGCGAGGCCATCGAGGTCAAGACCGACTGGCAGATCGGCGATCCGCTGATCCGCGCCAATGTGGATGGCCGCATGGTCTGCGTCCAGGTGGACCGTACCGGCGTTTCCTTCCGCCTGTCCCATTCGGGCGTCCAGGCCGAGGTGTGGGTGCTGACCCGCCGGACCGCCGAGCTGCACCGCCTGATGCCCTTCAAGGCGCCGCCGGATATGAGCAAGTATCTGCTCTCGCCCATGCCCGGCCTGCTGGTCAAGCTGCTGGTCGAGGAGGGCCAGGAGGTCAAGGCCGGTGAATCCATCGCCGTCATCGAGGCCATGAAGATGGAAAACATCCTCAAGGCGGAACGGGATTCCAAGGTCGCCAAGATCCACGCCGCCGCCGGTGATTCCCTGGCCGTCGATCAGAAGATCGTCGAGTTCGCCGGATGACCAAGGTCTTCGGGGTCGATCGTCTGCTGGCCAATAACCGTGCCTGGGCCGAAGAGGTCGAGCGCACCAAGCCGGGCTTTTTCGCCCATTTGGCCCAGCAGCAGACCCCGGGATATCTTTGGATCGGCTGCGCCGATTCCCGCGTTCCCGCCAACGAGATCGTGGGATTGGAACCGGGCGAGCTGTTCGTTCATCGCAATGTGGCCAATCTGGTCCAGCATGGCGATTTGAACGGGTTGTCGGTGTTGCAATTCGCCGTGGACGTTCTGAAGGTGAAGCATATCATCGTTTGCGGCCATTACGGCTGTTCCGGCGTGCGGGCCGCTCTTCAGGACATGCGTCTGGGGGTGGCCGAGCACTGGATCAGGCCGGTGCGCGATGTCTGCGAGCGTCATCGTCATGAACTGGACATCCTGCCCACGGAATCGGCGCGGGTGGACCGGCTGTGCGAGTTGAACGTCATGCAGCAGGTGCGCAATCTGTGCCGGACGCCTATCCTCCAGGACGCCTGGCGGCGGGGCCAGAAGTTGGCGGTGCATTCATGGGTCTACGGCCTGGAAGACGGGCTGGTGCGGCCGCTGGGACCGGTGGTGGCCGGGTTGAAGTCGTTGGATGAGCTGGGCGCGTCCTATCTGATGCGCGGCGCGTTTTAGCGCTCCAGCGGTTGATGGTATGTGGAATTGGAGCGCCGCGACTGGGCCATTGAGGCCCCGCGAGCGCGTGCGAGCGAGAGCCAAGCCGCCGGAGGCGGCGCCCGGCGATTGAGGGCAATAAAGGAGATAAAGATGAGCGAGTTTCCCAAGAAGACCCTTGCCGACTGGGACGCGCTGGCCTCCAAGGATCTCAAGGGCGCCTCGCCCGAGACGCTGAGTTGGGAGACGCCGGAAGGCATCAAGGTCAAGCCGCTCTACACCGCCGCCGATCTGGAAGGCCTCGACCATCTGGGCAGCCTGCCCGGCTTCCCGCCCTTCACGCGCGGGCCGCGCGCCACCATGTATTCCTTCCGGCCCTGGACCATCCGTCAGTATGCGGGCTTCTCCACCGCGGAAGAGTCCAACAAGTTCTACCGCGCCAATCTGGCGGCCGGGGGACAGGGCCTGTCGGTGGCCTTCGATCTGGCCACTCATCGCGGCTATGACAGCGACCATCCCCGCGTGGTCGGCGACGTGGGCAAGGCCGGTGTCGCCATCGATTCGGTGGAAGACATGAAGATCCTGTTCGACGGCATTCCGCTGGACAAGATGAGCGTGTCCATGACCATGAACGGCGCCGTGCTCCCCGTGCTGGCCGGTTATATCGTCGCCGCCGAGGAACAGGGCGTGTCCCAGGATAAGCTGTCGGGCACCATCCAGAACGACATCCTGAAGGAGTTCATGGTCCGCAACACCTATATCTATCCGCCCGCGCCCAGCATGCGGATCGTGTCGGACATCATCTCCTACACCTCGAAGAACATGCCCAAGTTCAATTCCATCTCCATCTCCGGCTACCACATGCAGGAAGCCGGGGCGACGGCGGTCCAGGAACTGGCCTTCACCCTGGCCGACGGTCTGGAATATGTCCGCACCGCCCTGGCCAGCGGGTTGAAGATCGACGATTTCGCCGGGCGGCTGTCGTTCTTCTGGGCCATCGGCATGAACTTCTTCATGGAAGTGGCCAAGCTGCGCGCCGGGCGCCTGCTGTGGGCGCGCATGCTCAAGCAGTTCAATCCGACCAATCCGGCCTCCATGGCGCTGCGCACCCATTGCCAGACCTCGGGCGTCTCCTTGACCGAGAAGGATGCCTATAACAACGTCATCCGCACCACCATCGAGGCCATGGCGGCGGTGCTCGGCGGCACCCAGAGCCTGCACACCAACGCGCTGGACGAAGCCATCGCCCTGCCGACCCCGTTCTCGGCCCGCATCGCGCGCAACACCCAGTTGGTCATCCAGGAAGAGACCGGCATCACCCATGTGGTCGATCCGCTGGCCGGATCCTATTACGTGGAAAGCCTCACCGCCAGCCTGGCCGAGGAAGCCTGGAAGCTGATCTGCGAGGTCGAGGAACTGGGCGGCATGACCAAGGCGGTGGAATCCGGCATGCCCAAGATGCGCATCGAGGAAGCCGCCGCCCGCCGCCAGGCCCGTATCGATCGCGGCGACGAGGTGGTGGTCGGCGTCAACAAGTACCAACCCAAGGAAGAGACCGCCATCGAGATCCTGGACGTGGATAACGCCATGGTCCGCGAGGCCCAGATTGCCCGTCTCAACCAGATCAAGTCCTCGCGCGATGCCGCCAAGGTGACGGCGGCGCTCGCGGCGCTGTCCGACGCCGCCGCCTCTGGCACCGGCAATCTGCTGGAACTGGCGGTCAATGCCACCCGGGCGCGGGCCACGGTCGGCGAGATTTCCGACGCGCTGGAAACCAGCTTCACCCGTCACCGCGCCGTCAACCGTACCATTTCCGGCGTCTATGGCGGCGTTTATCAGGGCGACGAGGGCTTCGCCAAGCTGAAGGCCGATATCGACGCCTTCGCCAAAACCGAGGGCCGCCGCCCCCGCATCCTGGTGTGCAAGATGGGCCAGGACGGCCATGATCGCGGCGCCAAGGTGATCGCCACCGCCTTCGCCGATCTCGGCTTCGACGTGGATATCGGACCGCTGTTCCAGACCCCGGAGGAAGCCGCCCGCCAGGCGGTGGAAAACGACGTCCATATCGTGGCGGCGTCGTCGCTGGCGGCCGGCCACAAGACCCTGATCCCCGCCCTGATCGCCGATCTCAAGGCGCAGGGCGCCGGTGACATCCTGGTGGTGGCGGGCGGCGTCATTCCGCCCCAGGATTACGACTTCCTCTACAAGGCGGGGGTGGCGGCGGTCTATGGCCCCGGCACCAATATCCCGACGGCGGCGGCCGAGATCCTGGAACTGTTGAAGAAGCGCGGCAAGGCCGCCTGATCCGAGCGCGGAAGCGAGGCGGCGCCCGGCGTTTGAGGGACATGAAACCGACGAGCCCATGGGCTCGGAGTTGCGGGCAAAGCCCGGCGCGCCCCATGGCGCGAAAGCCAAGCCGCCGGAGGCGGCGCCCGGCGTTTGAGGGACATGAATAACTCAACTCAATCCCCCGGAGTTCTCTCCGGGGGATTTTCTCATTCACCACCGCCGTAGAAGCTTTGGAACACGCTGAGACCGTTGTTGAGCATATTGGGGTCGAGCAGGTTGGACGAACCACGCGCGCTCGATCCGCCCAGGGAATTGCGATCCATCCGGAACTGGGCCAATTGGTTACCGGCGTTGATGGAATCGGCGGCGTTCTGGGCCATGCCCTGCAAGATGGCGTCGGATGATCCGCCGTCGCCGCCAACGCCCCAGGCGCCCATCTGGGCCCGCGCCGTGGCCTGCTGCTGGTCCAGCAGATCGCGTTGCTGCTTTTCCTGCTGTTCCTGCTGGGCGGCGATCATCTGATTGCGCCGCTCGACCGCCTGATCCTGGGCATCGGCGGCGTCGGAGGCGGCATTGTCCTTTTGAACGGAACTGGCGATAGAGCTGGCGGCAGCCACCGCCATGGGAATAAACGCTGCAAATCCACCCATGATATTCTCCTGTGGTTGGGGGCCGCTCACAGCAGCCCGAGATTGGAGCCGAGGCTCCGGGTAAAGTCGGTGGGGTCGGTGGTGTCCATGACCTGGGCGAAGGACTCGGTGGTCTTGGGGCCGATCCAATTGTCTTCCGTCAGGGGCGGCCCACCGTTGCCGCCCAGCTTGTTCAGCGTCGCCTGCAACACCCCGTTGGGGGCGTCGGAGCCGTTGTAGAGCGGTCCGAAGACATCCTTGGTGGCCTGATCCAGACCGTCGGCGGAGCCCTTGGCCTTGGCCTCCTTGGCGAAGATATCGAAGCGCCCCAGCGCCATTGCGTCATCGGCCTTGGCGGCGCCATGGCGGGACAGCACGTCCTTGAGGGCGAAATCGGTCTTGGGGCCGTAATCGCCGTCCTCGGCCAGGGGCGGCTGTTTGGTGTAGTCGCCCCAGGCGGGCGAGCGTTCCGGCAACGGATTGGCGTCGTTGAGCAGGTTGAGGCCGCGCTGCAGCCCCTTGACCGCCTTGCCGTAGCCATCACGCTCGGCGGCCTTGGCCAGTGTGTCGCCCATGCGGGCGGAGGCCTGCCACAGATCCTCGCCCTGGGGCGTGACGGGGGCGAAGGACTCGTCGGGAATGGGGCGGATCGCCCGCGGTTCCACCGGCTTGCCGCCGTCATATTGCTGCTCGCCATCGCCGTAATGGGTGGTGTGCCAGTCCTGGACCCGCTCGTACAGATGGGCCTTCAGCGGATCGCCCGACTTCCAGCCGGTGAAATCCTCCCCGGCGGAGCGCAGCACGTCCTTCATCTCGCCCTCGGTCCAATTCTCCACCGGCTTCAGCAACACTGAGCGGGCAGGGTCAAGGATGGGCGCGGCGGCCCGCTCGCGCAGGGCGGCGATGCGGGGGTCGGCGCTGGCCGTTTGTTCCGCTTCGTTGGCGAGGCCGCCGATGGATGGGTTCTGGTCCATATCCGAGGCATCGGAGGTTTTGTCGGATGGTTTGTAGCCGGGACGCAGATTGCCGTTTTTCAGATCGGCATCCACCGAACGCTTGGCGTCCGCTTCGGAAATGCCCTGGGCCTCGGCGCGGTTACGGGCGAGGCGCTTCGTGTTGTAAGTCCACCGCTCCTGATCATCCTTGCTGTGAAAATCGACGTTCTTGCCGATCACCTCGGCATTGCCGTCCTTGATGGCCTGTTTCAGCTTGGGAAACTCCGCCAGGCTGCCATTGGCGTAATGCACGTCGAGCACGGCGGTCTTCTGGCCATCGGACAGACGCTCCCAATTGGCGGCGCCGACCTCGGTCTTGATCTTCGCCTCGCGGGCGGCGATCTCCGAGGCCAGTTTGCTATCCATGTCGGATTTGGTCAGGATGAAGGCTTTGCCATCCTTAACCTCACCATCCAGTTGTTTCTGGGGAAGTGAGTTGATGCGGTCAAATTCGGCCCGTTTCTCATCCTCGGTGGCGGGCCGCATCTCGCCGCTTTGGCCGTCCCGGACCTGGAAGGGCAGTTTGGCGAAGGTGTCGGCATTATCGACCTTGAATCCGTAACCGGCGGTGAGCAGTCCGGCGCTATCGCGATAGGAGGCGGGACTCGTGCCTTCGTTTAAGATGATGTGCTGACGCATGCGCTGAAAGAGATTGGCATCCATGATATTCTCCATTGGTTGATCTGATGGGGAGACAAGCCAATGCGATGGCTCGTGGTGTTGGTGGCAATCCTGGTGATCGCCGCCAGTCCTGCCTGGACGGCGGAGTGGGATAAGCCGGGTAGTTCCGATTGGCCGCCTATTCCCGGCAATGTCGGCATGACAGGCTTCCTGGGGGAGTGGGACCCCCAGTGCAATAATGGGGCGTATCTAGAGAATGGGCGGATGACCGTGCATGCCGATGGGCGGATCGGCTACGCCCTGAAAAATCCCTATCTTCCCACGCAATACCGGCTGATCGAGGAAACGGCGTATTATGTGCTCTTGATGGTGCGGTCGCCGCCTGTGGGCAAATATGGGGAAAGCTTCGGCTTCGCCATATTCCGTCCGGAAGGGAAGTTTGGCGATCCCATCCCGCTCCGGCTTCATACATGTTGGCCAGAACAGAAGGAGCTGAGCGGCTTTTCCTGGAATGATGGCGACCAGGGCGCCCGTCGGGTTTGGCAGGGGTCCAAGTCCTGCAATCCCGCACTCAGGAAACTGACCGAGCGTGAACCGTTTTTCGGTGAGGGCGTGCGCGGCTGGGACCAGCCCTGTAATTATGATCGGCCGATCCGATAACCCATCCGCTGGAAGAGATTAGCATCCATGATACTATCCTTTGATTGTCGTGGCGGTGGAGGCAAGCCAATGCGATGGCTCGCGGTGTTGACGGTGGTTTTGGTGCTCGCCGCAGGGCCTGCCTGGACGGCGGAGTGGAATAAGCCGGGCAGTTCCGATTGGCCGCCTATTCCCGGCAATGTCGGCATGAAAGGCTTCCTGGGGGAGTGGGATCCCCAGTGCAATGATGGTCTGTATATTGAGGAAGGGCGGATGACCGTGCATGCCAATGGCCGGATCAGCTATGCCCAAAAGAATCCCTATCTCCCCACCTTCTATCGTGTGGTCGAGGAAACGGCATTTTACGTACTGCTGATGACGCGAGCCGCGCCCAGGACAATAGACGGCCACCGCTATGACGAAGACTTCCATTTCGTCTTGTTGCACCCCGAAGGGGGCTTTAGCGATAGAGATCTATCGGCGTTCCGGCTTCACAAATGCTCGCCTGACAAGAAGGACGTTGCAGGCTTCTCCTGGGATGACGACGACCAGACCGCCCGACAAATTTGGCGAAATTCCAAATCATGTAATCCCACATTCAGGACATTGACCGAGCTTTCGCCATTTTTCGGCGAGGGTAGTCGCTTTTGGAGTCAGCCATGCAACTATTGGCGGCCGATCCAATGATGTGACCGCCCCCTCACGCCACCCAATCCGGGGCGACCTTCTCCGTTTCCGTCAGGACCCTCCGCCAACCGAGTTACAGATCGAACTCCGCCGGGGCGACGACACCGCCGGTTCCGGGGCGCCAGTCGGCCTCGCGGGTCTGCCTGGCCAGCGGCCGCGACAACCGCACCGGCTGGGACAGCAGACAACCGGCGACGGCATCCAGACCATCGTCGCGGCATTTGTTCCCCGGCCGCCATTCGCGCATTTCGGCGATGAAGGGGGTGGTCCAGACGCTGCGGTGGGCGTGCAGCGCTCCGGCCGCCAGCACCGCGTCGAAGGCGTCGACGATGCGCTGGTCCTTGGCCCGTTTCGATGTGATCTCGATCACAGCGCAGCTCACCGCCGCCGCCGCCAGTTCGCGCCGCAGCAGGCCGGGCAGGAAGCGGCCCAGGCCATTGGTTTCCAACTGCACCGCGGGCAGATGCAGCTCGGCGGCGAATTGGGCGACCTGACGGCACAGCTGGGTGGCCTCGTCGGTATCGGTGCGCGCCGGGTCGTGTTCCAGATAGCGGATTCGGTGCAGCCAGTAGAAGCCCTCGGCATCGGTGAACAGGGCGGCCACCACCGAGGAATCGCCCTTGCCCGGCGCGCCATAGGCGGGATCCCACCAGCAAGAGACCGAGACCATGCGGCGCTCGCCCAGGCTCAGCAGCGGCACGCCATTGCCCTCGGCATAGGCCAGCTCGGTCTCGTAGAAGCGCAGCCGGTCGGGGTCCAGGCGGCCATCGGCGATATTGACCGGGCGCAGCATCATCTGGCTGTCGAACTTGTTGGGGCCGGACCGCTTGCGAATGGCGCCGATGCGTTCAAGGGGAAACCTCTCGGGCCAGGCCGAACGACCCTTGCCGTCGATCAGCGGCAGTTCAAGGCGGGAAAAACCGTCGAGGAAAGGACGGGTCTCGCCGCTTTCCAGCCGGGGGCGGTCGGCATAGATGGTGTAGAAGGAATGCGGCGTGCCCACGTAAAGCTGGGTGCCACCCGGCACCATCACATAGTCGATCTCGCCCAGCCTTTCGCGCAGATCGGCGCGCTTTGGCGCCGAATCGCAGGTATTGGGAACCTCGACGTCGTCGCAGATGACGATTTCGGCCCGCGAGCCGGTGATATTGGCGCCGATGCCCTTGGCCACCATGGACGGGTCGCGCAACTCGCCCGGCCGGTTGACGGTGAACTGGTCGGCGGCCCATTGGTCGCGCCGCTTGGGCTTGAGGCCGGGAGTCAGGGGGTGGCGCTCGATGATGCGCTTGACGTTGCGCACCATCTTCTTGGCCAGGGCCAGATCGGCGGCCAGCACCATGATGCGCAGATCAGGATCGCAGGCCAGCACCCAGGCGCAGAACAGGCCGACGATGGTGGACTTGCCGGAAGCGCGGAACGCCATCAGCAGCAGTTCACGCTCGCGGCCGTGCCAGCGGGCCGCCAGCCAGCGCGCCATGCGCAACTGATGGTGCGGCGTGCCGAGGCCTTGGCGCTGGTTCCACACCCAGACGAATTCGGGAAAATTGGCGGTCTTCATGTCTGCTCCTCCGGCTCGTCGTCGTCCAGGGCGTCCAAAGCGGCGCGGGCCTGGGACAGCAGGCGCTCGACCCCGTCGCCGTCCTCGGCGGAGTCGGACGATCCTTCCGCCCAGCGCGCCAGCTTGACCAGCAGATCCACATGGGCCAGCGCCGCCTTGGCGGCGGCATGCCAGGCGGCGAAACCCTTGGCGTCGCTGGGCGGCTCGGCGCCGGTGAACTCCTCGTAGCCCGCCAGGGCGGCGGCGATGCGGCCGGGCAGGCTGGCGGCCAGCCGGTGGCGCAGACCGGCGAGATCCTCGGCCATGCTTGGTCTCCTGTGATGAGGGGGGCAAAAAAACCCCCGCCGGTCGGGATGACCGGCGGGGGGAAGGGGTGGTTAGCGGGCAATCTTGTAGACGGACACTGAGCCACCGGCCATGGTGGTGCCATCCAGATAGAAGCGGAGTCCCGTGACGGCAGAGGCGCTGTTGTAGAAAAAGCGGCCACTTCTCGTGTCGAAATACGACCCACCATAATACTGAGCTGAGTCGTAATACCCGGTCGCATAGCCGACTGCCGGATTGGTGATGCGGAACCGACCGCTGACGCCATTCTGAGCAGAGAAATAGACCGGCTGCCCAATCTGGATATAGGTGTTCGGGCTTCCGTCCACGGTTCGATTTTGCATCATGCTGTGGCCGGAATAGTCAGTGATATACAGGGCGTCGTAGGTGTACCCGGATGTGACCCAGGTCGATCCGCCGGTTTGCAGCCGGATCGCGACATAACCCTGGGTGCTCGACGCATAGACGTGATCGAACACCAACTCGTAGTCATAACCGGCGACAAGGCCCGTCACGTCGAAGGACGATCCGGAAACCGTGCCGCTGCTGATCAGCGTCATGGCGCCGGTGCTGGCCACCACCGAAATGCCGGAGGCTCTCTGATAGCTGGTGCAGACCCAATTGCCCGAGCCCAGGGAAACGAACTCGGCGATGTCACCGGCAGCCGCGACAATGTTGGCCGAACCGGGCAGGATCAGGCTGGTGGCGTTGTGGGTCAGAGTCGGCGTTCCGGTGAACTGGACGATGCGCCGGGTGCCCGATTGAACCGTGCCCAGGCCGGTGATGGTGGTGGTGCCGGTGACCTTGACGAAATTGCCGGTGGCCGCCCCGATATCGGTGGTGGTCGCGGCGGCGATATCACTGCCCTGGGCTTCGTTGAGGGCGCCGCTCAGGGCGCCGCCGGTCCTGGCCAAGGCATAGGCCTTGACCGCCTTCTGGCTGGCGATCTTGGAGTCGCTGTTGGCGGCCAGGGTGGTGTCGGTATCCACATCCAGCGCGGCGGCGGTGCCCAGCATGGGCTTGCCCGACAGATCGGCATAATTGCCGCTGGTGGCGACGGCGGCCAGACCGGTGACATCCGAAGCCGACGGCTGGGCCGCCACCGGGATGCCGTCGGTGCCGATGCCGGTGAGGAACTTATGGGTCTGCGGCGCGAAGGATTCGACGCCACCCAACGAACTGGCGCTCGGATTGGGCAGACGGGCGGGGCTGATGGTGCCGCTGGTGATCTTGGCGGCATCCAGATTGGGAATCTGCGAGGCCTGAAGATTGATCAGCTGCGAGGCATCCACGGCGGGCAGCTTCGCACTGCCGTCCAGTTCCACCACCTGATTGGCGCCGGTGCCCACATCCAGGGCGGCGGCGGTGCCCAGCGTGGGCTTGCCCGACAGATCGGCATAGTTGCCCGAACCGGCGACGGCGGCCAGGCCCAGATTGGTCCGCGCCTGAGCCTTGTCGGCGAGGTCGGCCAGATTCTGCGACTTCAGCAACACGTTCGACGTATCCACCTGGGCGATATTGACCAAAGCGTCGGCGGACCCGTTCCAGCCCAGCAGTTTGCCGGCTTCCGGGTTGGGCAGGTCGAGAGCGACGGCATGCGCCAGATCGGCCGACAGTGGCCGCTTGATGGCGCGGTTGATATCCTCCGCCAGTTCCTGGATGGCGGCGACGGTCTGATCGACGGCGTCATTCAGTTCATGGGGGGTGGGGGCGCGTTCGTCGACAAAGCCGTCGTCGCGGGCATAGACCTGCTTGCGGCGCAGGGTGACGCGCGCACCGCCGCCGGGGGCGGTGGCGAACACCACGGCGCCGCCCTTGGTAGAGCCCGCGCCGAACACGGTAAAGCCGCTCATCATGGCGGTGGAGCCGACCAGCACCTCCACATCGCTGTCGCGGAAGATGGGGAAGGGAAAGGCGAAAACCTTCTGGCCGGTCTCGGCGGTGACCTGGATCACCGGGCTGATAGCGGGAATACGGGGGTGGGAAATCATGATGCTGTTCCTTTTCAGGCATGAAAAAACCCGCCGGTCGGAATGACTGGCGGGTCGGGGTTTCCCTTTGGGGGAATGGGTTGCGGGCTTACTTCCACTGCATCCAAAGGCCGTGGACGCGCTGTTCCTTGGTGTTGAAGGTCTTGATCCTCCATTTGAGGCTGGTGCCCGACGGCTGACCCGCCGCCGAGGCGGAGCCCTTGAGGACGCGGGCGCCGGAAATGGGGCTGGGACCGAAGTCGGTCATGGTGACGGCGGTCCAGGTGGTGCCGTTGTCGCGGCTGACCTCGAAGGTGATGTCGGTGTTGATCACCGCCGTTCCGCTGATGTCCTGGTATTCCGCCACCAGCGAAAGGGTGGAGGGAGCGGACTGGGCGGTATAGGCGTTGGATGCCACCGTCATATTCGGCGGGTTCGCGACTTCATAGAATCGCGCTTCGGCACACCGGATCTCGGATCCCGAGACGGTTGGTACCACGTAGAGCCTGACATAGCTGTAGGCCGTTGCCGTATCGCCGCTGGTCACGGTTACGCTGGTCGGGTAAGTCACCGCGCCGTCGGCGCTGCCCAAAGTCGTCCAGCTTGATCCGTCGTTTGAACCCTGAAGATAGACCGTTGATGCGGTCGGGCCAGCAACCATGTTGCCGTCAGCTGGAACGTAGTAGATGCCCGAAGCGATACGATGCCCGGTACCCAGGTTTTTACCAATATAGGAATTGGTGGCGCTGCTCTTGGTGGCACTGGCCGTGACAGACTGGCTTGTCACGCCATCGAAAGCCCCCGCCAATCCTCCGCCTCCCGTCATGTCCCCAATGGCGGTGCCGGTGGCCTGCGCGATCATGGAGGTGCTACCCGGATTGCTCAGATACCCACTCGATACCGTGCCACCGCCCAGGCTGGCGATACCCGACGCCGCATCGAATTCGTCGGCCACTTGGGTGCCGCCCACATTGGGGCTGGTGGGGGTGTCGAGACGGGCCACCGCCAGATAGAGCTGACCCACATCGGGGGTCAGATCGGGGCCGGAATTGGCCGCCACATAGGCCTTCACCGCCTTCTGGCTGGCCAACCTGGAGTCGCTGTTGGCGGCCAGGGTGGTGTCGGTATCCACATCCAGCGGCGATGCCGTTCCCAGGTTGGGCCTGCCCGACAGATCGGTATAGGCGCCGCTGGCCGCCACGGTGGCGAGGCCGGTCACCGAAATGCGCAAACTCTCATCGGCGCCGGGATTGAGCACCGTGAGCGCGATGTTGCTGCCCGCCGTCAGGGTATTGGACAGATAGGCCGAGGTCGTGTCGCTTCCCGAGACCTTGACGGCGCCGCCCGAAGCGGCGGCCGAGGCGACGGCGGCACTGGCGGCGGCGGCCACTTCGCTGGCATGGGCGGTGGTCGCCGAACCGGCGGCGGCGGCGGCACTGGCGGCGGCGGCGGCGGTGTTGGTGGCC
The DNA here is from genome assembly GCF_003284725.1 of Paramagnetospirillum kuznetsovii. GTDB lineage: Bacteria > Pseudomonadota > Alphaproteobacteria > Rhodospirillales > Magnetospirillaceae > Phaeospirillum > Phaeospirillum kuznetsovii. Next base: position 337,986 of record NZ_PGTO01000001.1, read on the forward strand.
ACGGTGGCTTTGTCTGCGGCCACGGCGGCGCGGTCGGCGGCGGTGGCGGCGGCATCGGCGTCGCAGGCGGTTCTGGCCGTGGCGGCGGCGGCGGCGCTGCTCGCGGTGGCGAGCTTGTCGCTGGCCACCGTGGCTTGGTCGGCCGCGACGATCGCCTTGTCCAATACGACGGCGGCGCGGTCGGATGCGGTGGCGATGGCATCGGCATCGCAGGCGATCTTATAGCCGAACGCCTGGGTGGCGCTGGCCTGGGCGGTCGCCGCCTGGGTCGAAGCGGTCGCGGCGCTGGCGGCGGCCTGGGCGGCCTGGGCGGTCACGGTGGCGGTGCAGGCGGCGAATTCGGCGGGATCATTGGTCAGCCCGCTGCCGTCGGCATTCCAGCCGATGGCTTTGCCCGGTTCCGGCTCGGGCAGGGTGAGGTCGGCGGAACTGGCGCTGAGGAAGGAGCGCTTGGCGGCGCGTCCGACATCCTCGGCCACCTGCTGCAGGGCGGCGGTCTGGTAATCCAACTCGTCGTTCAGCACCTTGGCGCGGATGATGCCGTCTTCCTGGTAATCGGACGTCCGGGCGATGGAAAGGCGGCGGCGAAGGGTTACCAATGCCCCCGGCACCGGCGGCGCGGCGAAGAGCACGGTGCCGCCGCTGGAGATTCCCACACCCGAAATGGAATAGGCGGGCGTGGTCTGGCGAGTCTGGTCCAGCCAGACCTCCAGATCGGCGGCGGTGAAGACGGGAAACGGAAAGGTGAAGGCGGTCTGGCTGCCGCTGGCCGCGTATTGGATGCGCGGCGCCGCGTCGCCGACCTGGATATGGTCGGTCATGATGGGAACTCCTGGGATTGAGAGACGGTTGGGACGGATTTGTCATCCCGAGCGGTTGCGAGGGATCTCCGTCTGGAACGTTGGTGTCCGTTCTGAAAAGCCGCGTCAGGACGAGATCCCTCCGTCCGATGGACGTCGGGATGACAGGTCGGTTCTATTCGGCGGTCTTGATCTGGGCCGAGACCGACAGGATGGTGCAGGGCATGGGCACGTCCTGGCTGATACGCCACAATGGCCGCATGGGGTCTCGGCTCCAGCCGATGGCGCGCACGCGGACATCGCCGGAAAAGCTGGGAGGCTCGGCGCCGAACCGGTCGGAGCCGAAGCGGCGGAACGGAATGGGGATGGCCCCGCGTCCGGTATCGATGTGCAAGGCCTTGGTGTCGAGCACCCGAAACGTCGCCTGGACCAGCCGAATCAGTTGGCCTGGACCGGATTGGCCGCCCAGCGGCGGCAGCGGCTCGATGACATGGACATAGGGCAGTCCCACCTGGATGGTCTTGGCCGGTTGGGCCAAGGTGACGTGGCCGTCCGCGACCGAATGGTCGGCGACGGCGCCGCCATCGGCCAGAACGCGGACCGTGCGTCCGTCCAGATGATCGAGTCCGTTCCAATTGGCCGAGGCGGTCTCCTTCGCGCCGGTCAGGGCGCAATCCAGGTTCAGCGAGTCGTCGAAGCGCTCGATGAACACTTGGCCGTCGCGCTCCACCAGGACGAAGACCTCGCCCTCCATGGCGGCCACCGCCAGGAAGCGTCCGGCGGTCTCGATGACGCTCCAGGCGGTGACCTTTTCCGAGCGGTAAATGGTCAAGGTCGCCAGCGACCCGTCCTCCATGACCACGTGAAACAGCCGGTGGACCGAGTCGTAGTCCTGATCCACCGGCCCTGTCATGACATGCTTGGCGATCATGGCCAGATCGGCGGCCTGATAGGCCTGCTCCACGTCGGCATAGAGGAATTCACGCAGGTCGCGGAGATTTCGCGAGATGAAATGGGTGGCGCCGTCCACGTCGCGGGGCGGGATCATGCGGAGGGTGGGCGAGCCGATGCGGGTCTGGCGGGTGACCTGGATCTTGGTCGGCGTCAGCGGCGTGCCGGTGACCATGTATTCGGCGCCCGAGGTGAAGACCTGGAGATGACGGCCGGAAAACACGGCGCGGACGGCGTTGACCTGATCGGACAGCATGGAAAACTCGATGGCCTCGTCGTCGAGCCCGGTGCCCAGATCGAAATCGAACAAGTCCATGCTCTTGGACAGCCACAGCCGGTTGGGCAGGTCGCGACTACCGCCGATCACCAGGCGGCCCTGGTGAAAGCAGACCGAAACCGGCCAGCCGCGCAGGACGGAGAAGCTTTGCTCCTCCCAATCACTGGTGGCCTCGGTGCCGGTCAGGGTCTCCTTGACCTCGGCGCTGGCCGAACTGGCGGAGGCCACGGCGGTGATCAGCACCTGCTTGGCGGCCAGGCGGAAGCGCAATCCCACATGACCGGCCTGGAACACGGCGGCCGAGGCGGTCAGCGTGATGGTGCCCGATGTGCCGCTGGCGGTCAGGGTGACCTCGTCGGCGGCGAATTTGTGGTGGGGCAGATAGAGGATGCCATCCTCCTCGTGGAAGCTCCACTCGGCCATGCTCCAGCCGTCGCCCGTGCGGGTGATCTTGCGTGGAGGAACGTCGGGATGGACCACCAAAAGCGTGTCGGCGCTCTGGGTCCAGGCCAGTTGCGGGATTTGGTCGGCGGTCCACGGCGTGTCCAGATGGGCGACAGGACTATCGTCGGCATAGATGTCGAGATGAAGATGGCTCACCACCATCAGATAGGTCTGTTCGGTGTTGAACTCGAAGGCGATCAGGCGGCCGGGACCACGGGCCTTGTCCACATAGCGCAATCCGGCCCGGCGGCCGACGCCGCCGGTCGGCGCCACGATGACGTTGCGCAGGCGCCGCGCTCCGTTGGCGAAGGCGCCGAGATCGCCGCGCCCCAGCATGGCGGTGTCCAGCTCGCCCGCGGTGAAGCTGGTCTTGGTGATGGTGACGAGGCCGCTCATGACCGCACCTCCACCAGGGGGAAATCGGAAATGGCCGGCGGCGTGTGCTGCTGGCCGTCGATCAGCTTGGCGCGGCGGAATTCGTCTTCCGCCAGGCGAAACAGGAACTGCGCCCGCGTGGTGCTCTCGGTGATGGGAATGCAGAACTCGGCGGTGAGCCGCGCGATCAGCATCTGGTCGAAGAACGGCGGGAAGCCGCTCTCGTCCGGGCGGAAGACATAGGTCAGCACCACCTCGTCGGCGTCGCACAGCAGGCGGTTCTCGGCGATGCGATAGGTCAGGCCGTGGCCGCGACCGCTGGGGCCGGCCGACAGCACGCGCAGGAAATCGGCGGGCAGCTGATAGGCATGGCCGTAATCGGCCAGGGGCTCGCCCGCCAGCCGGGGCAGGGTTGCCTGCGCGGTGGCGAAGCTCCACGGATGCGAGCTCAGCACCGCGTCGCGCAGCGGCGGATACAGATTGGCGGCCACTTCCGATTCGGCGGTGCCGTCGTCGAAACTGGCGATGGTGGTGGCTCCGACACGCAGCAAGGCACGCGAACAGAGCGCGATGGCGGACAAGGCCATGACGGTTACTCCTGATGGGGTGGGGGTGTGAAAAGACGGACTGATAAGGAGGGGCGAGGGCTACAGCAGCCCCATCTCCGCGCCGAAGTCTTGGCTGAACGCGTCGGGGTCGGCCGCCTCGCGGGTGAAGATGTTGAAGCGCCCCAAGGACAAGGCCTTGTCCACGTCCTCGGTTCCGTGCCGGGTCAACGCGGCTTTCAGGGCGAAGTCGGTCTTGGGGCCGTAATCGCCGTCCTCGGCCAGGGGCGGCTGTTTGGTGTAGTCGCCCCAGGCGGACGAGCGTTCCGGCAACGGATTGGCATCATTGAACAGGTTGAGGCCGCGTTGCAGCCCCTTGACGGCGGTGCCGTAGCCATCACTCTCGGCGGCCTTGGCGATCTTGTCGCCCATGCGGGCAGAGGCCTGCCACAGATCCTCGCCCTGGGGTGTCACATGGGGCGAGGCCTGTTCGGGAATGGCGCGGATGGGACGGGGCTCCACCGGCTTGCCGCCGTCGTATTGCTGCTCGCCATCGCCGTAATGGGTGGTGTGCCAGTCCTGGACCCGCTCATACAGATGGGCCTTCAGCGGATCGCCCGACCTCCAGCCGGTGAAATCCTCCCCGGCGGACCGCAGCACGTCCTTCATCTCGCCCTCGGTCCAATTCTCCACCTGCTTCAGCAACACTGAGCGGACCGGATCCTCGATGGGCGCGGCGGCCCGCTCGCGCAGGGCGGCGATGCGGGGGTCGGTGTTGGCTGTTTGTTCCGCCCCGTTGGCGAGGCCGCCGATGTCGTGGTCGCCATCGGGACTATCCCGGGATGCGGAAGCAGGCTCATCACGTGGATCCGCGCTGGTGGCAGCGACGATATCCGGGGCCGTCATGATCAAATTTTGGATCTCACCCTTGAGTGTTTCGAGATGTTGCGACAGGTCGTTATAATTTTGGATCTCTCTGTCCTTGGCTGGGCCTTCCGGCATATTCTCTATGCGACCCTTCATCTTACTCAATTGGCGTTGAATTTGATCGCGGACTTGGCTGAAGTTGCGAATTTGACCATGTATCTGATCGACGCTATTTCGATCCAAGCCTTTCCTGCTTGGAAATATCCCGATATCCCCTGGCGATGGAACCGGGCGGATAATCTCGGAATCGACCGTCCAAGTGTCGCTCTTTTTGGAATTTGGCATGACAGGACTCTTTCGTGTTTGAGTTCATTTCCGACTTATTGAGGTGAGACATGCGGTTTGCATGGTCTGTGGCGGTGGTTTTATTGGTGTCCTGGTTCGCTTCACCCAGTACGGGCGCGGCCGCGGATCCCTGGTCGCGGATGGAATCCAATCCGGATATCCTCGCCTTGGAAAAGAAGGCGTGGAGCGGTGATTATCTCGCACTTCGCGATCTCGGCTTGGTCTACCGCAACGGGTTAGGTGTCGAGCGCAGGCCGGATGTGGCGAACGTCTTCTTCGACATGACGGAGCGTCGCTATCTCGAAATCGCCGAGCGCGTTGGGGAGAAAGAGGACGAAGCTGAATTCGCTATTGGCCAGCTTTTCTACTCTTTGGAGAATGCGCGGGGTGAGAATGCCCGCGCCGCCCACTGGTTTGCCCTGGCGGCTGAAAAGGGCAACGTCAATGCCCAGTATTACCTCGGAGGTTTGTATGCCTCCGGTGATGGTATTGCTGCCAACCCCGACCTAGCGGCTCGATGGATACTGGCAGCGTTGAGGCAAGGAGAAAGGAACGCCCACGAACTTTACTGCCGTTGGATAGGGCAAGGTAAGGTAACGCGCGATGAGGCAGAGGCGTCACGCTGGTGTTCGCCGTCGCCCAATAAGCCGTGAAACGGGTCGTTCAACACGGAAATGAATTCAAAGACGGTATCTCCCACAGCCCCCCAACGATGAAATCGGGCCAGTATTCAATTTATTCTGGTTCTGGTTGCTGGAGATTATCCATTCCCCGCCCCCGCCATGGAAGGGGACATGGCGGAGGCGGGGCGGCGGCCAGCGCTCGAGGGCGAGGCGAGGGGGAAACTCGCCCAAGCGCCGGGGCCGAAGGGGAAACGGAATCAATGAAAATGGGATGGGGCGGAAGCGCGTCCCCTCTCTCTCGTCACCCCCGCGAAAGCGGGGGTCCATGGCGAGGCCAAGGCCTTGCATCCCGCGTGGAGCGGGAACGCGGATGCATGGAGTCCCGCTTTCGCGGGACTGACGAGACAGACGGAGAACGGCGTTAGCGCGTATCGGCGGACCCGATCTGGGTCATGTCGTTGACATCGACCACGCCGCCGGAATTGGCGGAGACCAGGAACATTCCGCCTTTCAGGGCGCCTGCCGTATCGACGTTGGCGACGATGATGTCGCCCAAGCGCAGCATGGTGGACGCGGCGTTGAAATAGCCGCTGGTGTCCACCGTGGCGGCCACATCGGCGGTGGTGTAGTGCCACAGCGTGAAGCCGTTGGCATAGGCCAACACGCTGAGATCCTTGGACTGATAAGCCATGGGGGCCTCCTTAGGATTCGAGGCAGCGCATGGAGACGATGCCGGCGGCATCGACCAGTACACTGCCCTGGGACATGAAGTTGTTGATGAACCAGGCGGCGCGATCGCCCTGATAGGTGATCTCGGTCTTGACCTCGGCGCCGCAGGCGTGGCCGATGGCGGTCTTGTGGTACCAGTAGCAGTAACGGACGCTGCTGCTCTTGGTCAGGCCCGAATGGGGCATCCACAGGGTGCCCAGCCACTTCTTGGCCTGGGTGCCCTTCCACGGCAATTCGTCCGGGCCGACATAGTCGGCATGGGCGAATTCGGTGATGTTCATCAGGTCGGACCACTGCTTCCAGCCGACCACGGCATAGCGCTCGCCGTCATCGGGGACATCGGCGTCGCCCAGCATCTCGAAGGCGTCCAGCACCTTGGCCTTGGTCAGGCCGGTGGTGCCGTCCAGCGCATAGTTGGTGGACTTGTCCAACTCGGCGATGATCAGCTCATCGGTCTTGCGGCCCAGCGCATAGGCCCCGGCATTGGTGAGAACGGCGCGTTCGTTGTGCTCGATCTTGAGGTCGTCCAGCTTGTCGAGCCAGTCGCCCGCATAATAGTCGAACAACTGGCATTCCACCGCCGCGTGATCGACGTTCATCACCGGCACCTTGCCGTGGCGGGCCTTGGTGCTGGCGGTGCCCTTGCCGACCTTCTGGAACACCGCGATGGCGCCCTTGACGTCGTTGCGCACCCGCACGGTGTTGCGCAGCTTGGTGCCCATGCGCTGATAGGCGTCATGGACCTCGTGGCCATACTGCTTCGAGTAGGCGTTGATGACACTTGTGGACATGATTTGTTCCTTTTGTGGTGATGGGTCTGGAGGGAATGGCGCCCGCCATCGCGGTTATGATCGGGTCATCGGCTTGGATGCCCATCGCCGGACGAAGCAGGCGCAAGCCCTTGGGCCGGATTTTGACCGGTTGTCCTTCGGGCATGACTGTGGTGTGGGTGATAAGAAACTAACCCTATTATAGGAATAACGTCAAGATAAAAATTGAGGGTGGCTTTTAATATCCCAACTCAGGGCGGCGAAGGCCGGGTGGCTTCTTGACCCGAGGCTATCCGCGCCGCCATGCCGAATATGGGATGCGAAATTCACGCTGTCAGAGGATTGGAAAGTCGCTATCATCTGGCCGTTTCCAGTTCCGCGCGCTGATTTCGGGGGTGTCTTGTCCATGAATCTGGTGTCGACTTCGGGGCGCGCCCAGACCTTGCGCACCGACCGCATCGAAGCCCGCGCCAATGGTCTGCTCGGTGATTGCCGCCGGGCCTTTCACGCCTTCGGCGACTTGGACGAACTGGCCGAGAACCTGCGGATTCTATCTTTGAACGCTGAACTGGCGGCCGGGCGGGCCGGTGATAAGGGGCGCGCGGTGCGGGCGCTGACCCAATACACCCGCGAACTGGTCAACCGCCTGGCCCAGATTCAGGGCGAGATGAATACCCTTCGCGGCCACACCTTCGCGCTGTCATCGACCATCCTGCGCGGCATGAGCCAGTTGGCCCTGTTCGAGCGCGCCTGCGAATTGATCAATGACGGCCAGCACGATTCGCGCGCCTGTTCCATGGCCGATCGCGCTTTCAACGACATCATGCGGATGCTGGTCGACACGCTGGATTCCATGGCTGGCGCCGTCAAGGATCTGGCGCGGCGCACCCATGGGGTGGAAGAGGTGGTCAGTCAGTCCGATTCCATCGCCACCAACATCGCCATCGAAGCCGCCGCCGCCGGTGTCCACGAAAAGGAATTCCGCACGGTGTCCGATACCATGCGCCGTTATGTGGACGATCTGCGCACCATGATCGACGAGGCCTCGGATGCCGTTCGGCGGGCATCGGAAAAGGGCGATGCCCTGCGCAGGCTCGGACTCGACAGTCTCGACGACAGCGAATTCAACGGCTAGAGAGCGACCCATGAAGTGCGTCACCCTATTCCGCGACAATGATCATTGCTGGCAGGCCTTTGGCCAGGATCCGGACAAGCCGGCCAATGTGATCGACACCAACCAGTACATGATCCGCTCCGGCGATTCGGCCATCCTGCTGGACCCCGGCGGCATGGAGGTGTTTCCCGCCATGCTGTCGGCGCTCAGCCGCGAGATTTCCGTCGACGACATCAAGATGCTGTTCCTGTCCCATCAGGATCCGGATATCGGCTCGTCGCTGCCGCTGTGGCGGCGGGTATGCCGGTCGGATGTGAAGATCTATCTGTCCTGGCTTTGGGCCGGTTTCACCGCTCATTTCGACCGCGACGCCGCCTTCACCACCATTCCCGACGAGGGCATGGAGATCGCGCTTTCCCATGACGTGAGGCTGCGCTTCGTTCCCGCCCATTACCTGCACTCCTCTGGCAATTTCAATGTCTATGACCCCAAGGCGCGGATCTTGTTTTCCGGCGACATGGGCGCTTCGCTGGTGCCGCCCGACAAGACCAACGGTTCCATGTTCGTCAGCGATTTCGCTGGCCACATCCAATACATGGACCTGTTCCATCGCCGCTGGCTGGCCTCGACCCGGGCGCGCGACGCCTGGGTGGCGCAGGTCTCCAAGCTGGATATCGATATTCTGGCGCCACAGCACGGCTTGATCTTCAAGGGCGACGACGTCAAGCGCTTCCTCGACTGGATCGCCGGTCTGGAGATCGGCACCGGCGTCAACGCCATGAACCGCTGATCAAGACGGCTTCTCGAACGCCTCCGGCGGCTCATGCCGCCCGATCCGAGCGATCTTCCTTGGTGTCTTCTGGAATAGCCGGGCGAGCGGAGGCACCGCCGGGGGGTGGATCGAGATCGGGTTCGGCGCAGGGATCCGTGGGAACAACGCCGGGCACCGCGCGGCGATAGGCGGCCATGGCGTCGGCCTTGTTGGCCAGCAGGCGCTGCAGCGCCGCCTGATCCGCCGAATTCCAGATGCTGGGATGACCGCAGGCAAGTCGGGCTTCGGCCAACCGCCGCCAGGCGATGCCGGGACGGGCGGCGCCATTGCTGGGCGGATTGGTGTTGCAGGCGATTTCGAACCACAAGGTGGCGCGCTCGCCGCTCACCAGGGCGCGGCTGGCCTTGGGCGTGGGGCGGCCGATTCCGATGTTGAAGCGTACCGAGGCCAGTCCCACCTCCTGGGCGGAATGGACGTAACCGGCCGCGATACGCTTGGCCTCGTCCAGGCCATAGCCCTGCGCCGTGGCCTCGGCCAGGATGTCGCCGAGCACGGCGCGGCGGGCGGGCTCCCATTTGGTCAAGGCCATGGCCCGCATGCGGGAATCGTCCAAGGTGAAGCCGAAGCGGTTGCGATCAGGGGTTTCCCGGCGGGAATCGAAGGGCGGGATCAGCGCCTGGGCACCCGGCACGTCGCCTTGGCCGAGGGCGCGCAGGCATTGAAGCAGGCGCTGGCGCTCCTCCAGGGTGAAGACATAAGGCTGGGCGGAATCGCCGCTGATCTCCGCGCCAATCTCGCCCCAGGGGCGCAGGCGCCAGCCGGCGGGACCGCTGACCGCCAGGGCGATGCCGGTGCCCATGGTGGGGACACCCTTGCAATCGGTATAGATGCGGCCGATCACGCCTTCGAACCGCTTCAGGTGCTCCCAGACCAGCCGGTCATGGCGATCGGCGGCGATGGGGATGGGGGGCAGGGGGCTGGACATGTGGGATCTCCCATGAAAAAGCCCGCTCCCTCGCGGGACGCGGGCGTGGTGATCGTAAGCAAACTGCAGCGACGGCTTGCCACCCGGCGCGGATGGGGTAACAATACAGCCGGATCGGCATGCCCTAATTCGGTACTCCAATACCGAATTAAATCTTGACGTGCCGGTCCCCCGCCGATACCCTTTCGACCCACTCCGATGAAGCATTCAAGAGGCGCAGATGGGCTATTCCCTGGCAGAATTCCTGGCACATGCGATCGCACTCGAGCAGGAGGCCGCCGAGCGCTATCTCGAACTGGCCGACATGATGGAAGCGCACAACAATCTGGAAACCGCCGAGGTCTTCCGGGACATGGCGCGGTTCTCCACCATGCATGGCGACGAGATCAAGAGCCGCGCCCGGGCGATGGAACTGCCCAAGCTGCTGTCGTGGCAGTACCGCTGGAAGACGCCGCCGGAAGTGGGCGGCGACGACGAGGTCCACTACCTGATGACCCCCTATCACGCGCTGCGCTATGCCCGCGACAACGAGGTCCGGGGCATGGAGTATTACCGCGAGGCGGCCGCCAACAGCGCGGACAACGAGGTCAAGCGCCTGGGCAAGGATTTCGCCGACGAAGAGGCCGAGCATGTGGTGGCGCTGGACAAGTGGATCGAAAAGACTCCACGTCCCTCCATCACCTGGGCCGAGGACGCCGACGAGGCCCAGAGCGTCGATTAAGTTTAAGGTTTGATGCCTGACTTCAGCATGGCCAGCGGTCCCTCCGAAAGGGGGGCGCCGCTGGCCAAAGCTTTGTCATGGCTGCGCTTGACCACCGACACGCCCAGCACGGCCAGGGCGATGCCCCAGATGGGCGAGGTGTTGACCAGGGCGGCGATGATGGAGGGTGCCTGGGCGGGCTGTGCGACGATGGCCCAGGACACCGACGCCATGGTGGCGGTCCAGGTGATGGCCATGGCATAGCCGAAGGTGGGTCGCCAGCGGCGCACATAGGCATCCTCGGCCAGGGCTTCCACCCGCATGGTGGCGTTGATCTCGGCCAGTTGACGCGATTCCTCTTGAACCAGGGCCAGTTCGTGGCCCATCCAGGCCTGTTGCAGTTGAAGCGCCAGGGCCGGGTCGGCCTTGACGGCGGCCAGGGCGTCGGCGCCGGTCTGGGTGCCGGTCACCGCCTTGGCGAGGCCGACCACCTGATCGGCCACTTTCGCCGCCTTGGCGTCGTCGTCGCCGGAAATCCAGCGGATCAGGCCGGGCACCACTTGGGCGAGACCGAGGGCGATGGTGATGGGGTCCATGATGGGCTTCTCCTAAGATTCCGTCCGAGGCACGCGCCCGGCGATTGGGGGCATGATTTATTTTACGCAGCCCTGGCAGCCGTCCAACTTGGCTTCGATGCGGACCAGGTGCTCGGTCAGGCGGTGCTCCACATCCTTGAGATAGCCGGTGGTGGCGTAGCTCTTGGCCACTTCCAGCTTATAGGCCGACAGGGCGTCGCGGGCCTGGCCGAGGCCGATTTCCAGCCGGTGCTCCAATTCATCGACGCGGTGATCGGTCTCCTGGCGGGTGCGCCACAACAGCATGGCGAGGCCGCCGAGAACCGGCAATTCCACGGCGGTCGTCCACCAGCCGGGATCGAAGACGGTATGGTCCATGTCAGGTCTCCTGATGGGGCGCTTTCAGTCGCCCGAGATTGGAGCCGAATCGACGGCGGTTCGGGGTGGCCGCCTTGGCCACCCCGTTCCCAATTCAGCCCTCGCCGTAGAGACGGGCGAAACCGGCGGTCACCTTGGTCATGAAGGCGGGGTCGCGGGTCTTCCAGTAGCGGGGATCCTGGATCATCTTCTTCAGACTCTCCTCGGTGGGGGCCTCGTCGGCGGCGCCGGTGGCGGGGCCGAGATTGGGCTCGCCGCCGGCCATCAGGCGGTGCAGCGCCTTGACGCCATCGGCGGACGAGGCCAAGGCCTTATAGGCGTCCGGAGGCAGGTTCTTCTTGCCCCAGGCGGCCAGTTGCGGAGCGATCACCCGCCAGCGGGATTCGCCGCCGAAATGCTGGCACAACTGATCCATATGGGCCTTCTGGTCGGACTGTCCGGCCAGATCCTGCAACAGCGGCAGCAGGCATTCATGGGCCAGGTCGTAGACCAACTGGGCCTGATCCTGGCTGAATCCGGCCGCGTGCAGGCGCTGGTTCACCACCGGGCTGCCGACCAGCATGGGATGACTGTGGTCGATCCGGTAGAGTTCGGGCGAGGCGGGAATATCGGACGGCTTGGCGGGCACGAAGGCGCGGCGTTCCAGATCGCGATAGGCGCGCAACAACGCCTCGACCCGGATTTCGCCCTTGGTGGGATCCCAGAATTTCTCGGGGACATTGGTGGGACGCGGGGCTGACACGGGGGCGGCGGGCGCACCCAAATCGGCGCCGGTATCCTTGGAATCTTCGTAATGCATGGTGGTCTCCTTTAGGGATGATAGGCGGGCTAGATTCCAGTCCGGCCGCGGGCGACCAGGGTCTGGAGGTGGAGGACGAGGTGGCGCTGGCCTTCCAGATGGCGCAGCGCGGCGTCGCCGCTGTCGGGGCCAAGGCAGCGGTCCAGCGTCATCTCGCGGAGATGGGCCAGAACCGCCTCGCCGTCGGCGGTGGCGAACAGCCGCGCCGTCTGGCGGGCCAGGGTGAGGCCGGATTCGTCCTCGGTCGGCCGGGCGGCGGGGTCGAACCAGGTCCAGCCGGTTTCAAGGCGTGGCATGTTCGGTCTCCGTCGCGGCGGGTTGGGGGTGTTCCGGCCGCATGATCTCGGCGGGAACGTTGAAGGTGCGCCCCAGCCAGCGGGCGCAAGCGACGAGGTCGATGGCCTCGGTCGCGGCGGGGCCTAGCTGGTTCAGCGAGCCCAGCCAGGTCAGCACGTTGCGGGCGTCGCGCTGGGCCTGGTTCTGGGCCAGCGGCGAGCGGTACTGGAGATCGACGGTATGGCCGTCCACCACCAGATCGGGAAGCTCGCCGCGACGGCGCAGGATATGGACGGCGCGCATGACCAGCGGCGTCAGCAGCTCGCTTTGCAGCCGACCATAGGTCGCGCCCAGCAGCCGCGCCATCTGGGCGGAGCGTTCCAGCACCTCGGTGGCCGTCATCTTCGGCGTGTCCACCTGCGCCAATCGGTCGGCCATCAGGGCATGGCGGATGCGGCCGCGCAGATCGTCGAGCACCAGTTGCGAGGTGTCGAAGCGGCCCGGCGCGGAAAGCGGCTGTAAACCGGCCGAGCCCACCGCCTTGGGGATGATGGTTCCGGGCACCAGCTTGATATTGGCGGGATTCAGCACGCCGTCGTCATCGGCCTGCCAGATGCCGGTCACCGCGATGGTGGCGTTCTTCAACACCAATTCCACCACCTTGTTGGCGGTTTTGATATCGGGCAAGGCCTTCATGACCGGCGAACGGCCATAGACTTCGCCCGGCGCCTTCAACCACCGGAAATTGATGAAGGGCGACATCTCGAAGCGGCCCGAGGCCAGCACGGTGCCGTCGCAATCGGCATCGAATTCCAGCACGGCGGCATAGGAATAGCCGTGCTCCAGCGGCGTCACCGCCTCGATCACGCCAAGGCGCAGATCAGGATCCTCGGCGGCCGCCTTGACGAGCTCTTCCGGCGGCAGGGCGGCGGGAAAGCGCGATCGCAAGGCCGCCCAAGTCACCTCGGAGCGGCGAAAGGTCACGTCGGGGCGGCCTTGCGGCCCTTCCTCCAGCACCACCTGGCCCAACGGTACGGCGGTGAAGCGGAAGGCGGAGGCCTCGCCCGGCGGCGCTTCCTCGAACAGCAGCGAGGCGGTGCCGCCGGTCACCACGTCCAGATAGCACTGATGCATCTCGACGGCGAAGTTGGAGCGGTCGAAATGGGACTGGACCACGGCGCCGAACCGCTCCAGCGCCGGGGCGGCCCGCTCGCGCTCGTCCTGGGGCAGATGGTCGCTGGCGGTCAGGCCGAACCATTGCGCCCAGGGCGGCGTCAGTTCCGACAGCAGGCTGGCGGCAAGCTGATCCACCGCGTCGGGGGCGGTGCCGTCGAACAGGCGGTCGGCCTTCTTTTCTCCCGGCGTGCCCTGGCCCAGGATGCCGTCGCGCAGCGGCAGGGCATAGTCGTAGCATTCCTGCCAGTGGGATTCCCACACGGCACGGCGTTCCTTGGCCTTGCGGTAGCGCTTGACCAGGGTGGCGGGATCGTCGTTGGCGGGGCCGAGCGGCTGTTCGCCTCGGGCCGCCGCGTCGGCGTCCTCAATGGGGGGGGATGGCATGCTCAGTCTCCCAGCAAGGTTTTTCCGGTCGAGGTGGCGGGCTGCAAGACCCCCGCCTCGGAGGTGGCGATGGTGCCGTATAGGCCGCGACGGTTACGCTCGATGGTTTCCAGGCGTTGCTGGGCGGCATCGGCTTGGGTGTCGATCACCGGGGCCGGGGGCGGCGATGGTGGCGGGCTCGGCGGGTCGGGGGCGAAAAATCCACCCATGGGGCTCTCCTGTGCTTGAGGGTTGGTCATGTTTTGTTCTTGTGGTGTCACGCAAAAATCCGCCGGTTGGAAGCGGCGGGATGCAGGCGCAACTGTGGTGTGGGTGAACGTGACCCTACGCGACCAAGCCGGGCGGCGTCAAGGATTATTTTCTGCATTGCCGCAAAAACCGGTATAATTGCCAGGGAGTGAGGATGGTACGGGCTGTGATTCCTAAAAGACGTTTGACCTCCTCGACGCAGGTATAGGGTCGCCAGCCCAGCGGCCGTCGAGGTGGCTCCACCGGCTTGGTCGCCACCGTGATCAACCCTTGGCTGTGATACCAACCGGCCAGATCGAACTCGGCCGTAATGGGCAGGACCGAGACTTCGGTGCGATGAGCCATGGGATTGACGCAGATCCAGCCGCCATCGCCGCCCAGCGCCACGAAGCAATGGCGGAATCCGGGGCGCAGCAGACGAAGCCAGCCGAGATCGGTGGCGCCGGAAAAGACCACCAGGGCACGCTGCCATGTGGCTGTGTCGACACCGGCCGGGCTCATCCGACGATTCCCTTGTTGCGCAAGGGGGTCGTCAGCCGGTCCAGCGCCTCGTCCCACAGGATCGCCTCGCCTTGGCCATCGCCGCCATGGGGGTTGGGGGGCGTCAGCTGACGGCCGAATCGGCCGAGAACCGTAAGATGGGACCGGCGCAACACGCGGACCCGGTATAATCGCTGGACCTCGCGGACGATGTCGTCCGGTTCGCACGGCCGGGCGACATCGCCCCTGCCCAAATGGAAGCGGACGCCGTCGTCACGGGCGATCTGACAGCGGGCATACCACAGCCATGCCTCCTCGGCGGTTGTAAACGGTTCGGTGTCGCCGACGGTGGAAATTCGGCTGGTATATTTAATGCGGGCCATGTTTGTTCTCCATAAATAGGAACGAACGCAGCACAGCTTTGCCGAATTGCGGAACAAATGTCAATGGTTGCGGCTTATTTTCCTGCTGCGGCGAGGCGCGAATTGCGAGACAATCTTCCCATGCTGAAGCATGCCGACATCTGGGCCGCTATTGACGCGCTTGCCCGAGACAATGGGTTGACGGCCTCGGCGCTTGCCCGCAAGGCCGGGCTTGACCCCACCACATTCAACAAAAGCAAGCGCATTACCCGCGAGGGCAAGGCGCGTTGGCCATCCACCGAAAGCGTGGCCAAGGTCTTGGAGGCCACCGGTGCCACCATGACCGCCTTCGTCGGCTATATCGAAGGCGTCGCCGGCGGCCTGCCGGTGTCGACCATCCCGTTGATCGGGTTCGCCCAGGCGGGGGATCGGGGATTCTTCGATGACGCGGGCTATCCCGCCGGGGCCGGCTGGGATGAAATCCCCTTCCCCGAGGTCGGCGATCCCCACGCCTATGCCCTGGAAGTCAGCGGCGATTCCATGGAGCCGCTCTATCGCGACGGCGACATCGTCATCGTGTCGCCCACCGCCAATGTGCGCCGGGGCGACCGGGTGGTGGTGCGCACCACCGAGGGCGAGGTGATGGTCAAGCAGCTGGTCAGGCTGTCGGCGCGCCGCATCGAATTGGCCTCGGTCAATCCGGCCCATTCCGGCCGGTCTTTGGCCTCGGAAGAGGTGGGTTGGATGGCGCGCATCCTATGGGCCAGCCAGTAGCGGAATAAATTCCTTGACGAAGTGTTCCTGTCATGTTCCTCTGGCGCGAGGAGGATGCCATGCAGCCGTCATGGGCCGGTGTCGGCCGGGACAATGATGAACGCCGCTTCGACGGACCCATCGCCAACGACGATCCGGCCGCCCGGCCCTTGGGTCTTGCCCAGGGGCGGGCCCGGTTGTTCCAGCGGCTGGCGCAGGCGCTACGCCACGACCTGGCCGTGGTCCGCCGCGGCATGACCTGGGGGCAGGCCATGGCCGACCGCAGGCTGACGCGTTGGCAGCGCGGTCTTGTCTTTTATCGTGATCACGGAGTTTGGTGGTGGAAGGAGCGGCGGAATTGACCCGCCGCTCCCTCGAACCCTCAGCCCACGATGTGGGCGCCGCCGTCGATGAATAAGGTGGTGCCGGTCACCGACTTGGCGAGATCGCTGACCAGATAGGCGGCGAAGGAACCGCAGTCGTTGATGTCGGCCAGCTGGTGGGTGGGGGCCTTGGAGGCCGCTTCTTCCATCAGCTCGTCGAAGCGGTCGATGCCCGACGCGGCGCGGGTCTTCAACGGACCGGGCGACAGCGCCAGCACGCGGATGCCCTTGGGGCCCAGTTCATGGGCGAGATATTTGGTGGTGCTTTCCAGCGCCGCCTTGACCGGTCCCATGACGTTGTAGTGCTCGACCACCTTGCGGCCGCCATAGAACGAGACCGTCATCAAGGTGCCGCCATTGGTCATCAGCGGCTCGGCCAGCTTGGCGCAACGCACGAAGGAGAAGCAGGAAACATCCATGGCGAGCGAGAAGCCGTCGCGCGAGCAATCGACCACCCGGCCGTGCAGATCCTCGCGATTGGCGAAGGCGATGGAATGGATGACGAAATCCAGGCGGCCCCACTTTTCCTTGATGGCGTCGAACACCGCCTCCAGCTCACCCTCGTTGCGAACGTCGCAGGGCATCACGATGGGGGCATGCATGCCCTCGGCCAGCGGGCGGACGTATTTCTCGCCCTTCTCGTTGAGATAGGTGATGGCCAACTCGGCGCCGTAGGCATCGCAGTGCCGGGCGATGCCATAGGCGATGCTCTGCTCATTGGCGATGCCGATGATCAGGCCCTTCTTGCCGCGCAGGTCGAGAAGCTGCAGGGGGGCCTTGGTGGGGGCATTGACGGTCTGGTCCATGAGTCACGACTCCGAAGAAAATATTGCGCTGCAGCATAGACCATATTTTTCTGGAGTCTCAAGCGGTATGACCAATAAACATGCCGATTTCGTATTTCGGTCACATTCCAAATTTAGCATGTGCGAGGCCGGATCGGATCGGTCTTGACGCTCGGCGCGGCGGGGCGCTATGAATTTTGCGTGGTGATTTGTCCGACCGGATTGCGGCCACGTTAAACAACCCGCTAAAGAGGTTCGCGCTCGACCCCTCCGAGCCCCGGCCCCTGTTGCGAGGTTGGGGCTTTTGTGTTTTCAGGAGACGAGAGATGGGCAGCGACGATTCCAAGACGACCCGGCCCAACGCCGCCCAGCCCAAGATGGCGGGCCAATGGCGGCCCCGCACCCGGGCGGTGCGCGCAGGCCTTGCGCGCACCGGCTTCAGCGAGACCTCGGAAGCCCTGTTCCTGACCTCGGGCTATGTCTATGGCAGCGCCGCCGAGGCGGAGGAAAGCTTCGACGGCACCCGCGACCGCATGGTCTATTCCCGCTTCAAGAATCCCACCATCGCCACGTTCGAGCAGCGTCTCGCCCAGTTGGAGGCCGCTCCCGCCGGTTTCGACGTTGGCTGCCGCGCCACCGCCTCTGGCATGGCGGCGGTGCATGCCGCCCTGCTGTGTCAGTTGAAGGCGGGCGATCGGGTCGTCGCCTCGCGCGCCCTGTTCGGGTCGTGCCAGTGGATCATCAACGAACTGCTGCCCCGATTCGGTATCGAGCGGGTCTTCGTGGACGGCCCCGATCTGGAGGCCTGGGCCAAGGCCTTGTCCAAGCCCACTGCCTGCGTCTTCCTGGAGACCCCGGCCAATCCGACCCTGGAAATCATCGACATCGCCGCCGTGGCGGACCTCGCCCACAAGGCGGGGGCCAAGCTGGTGGTGGACAACGTCTTCGCCACTCCCATCCTGCAAAGCCCGCTCATGCTGGGCGCCGATATCGTGGTCTATTCCGCCACCAAGCATATGGACGGCCAGGGCCGCTGCCTGGGCGGCGCGGTTGTCGCCGATCAGGCCTTCTGCCAGGACGTGCTGGGGCCGTATCTGCGCAATACCGGCCCGACGCTCAGCCCCTTCAACGCCTGGGTGCTGCTCAAGGGATTGGAGACGCTGGATCTGCGGGTGGAGCGCCACTGCGCCAACGCCCTGAAGGTGGCCCGCTTCCTGGAATCCCACCCCAAGGTCGCCCGCGTCCTCTATCCCGGCCTGGAAAGCCATCCCCAGCACGCCCTGGCGGCGCGGCAGATGTCGGGCTGGGGCTCCATCCTCGCGGTGGAGCTGAAGGGCGGCAAGCCGACCGCCTACAGCTTGTTGGACCATCTGGAGCTGATCGACATTTCCAACAATCTGGGCGACGCCAAAAGCCTGATCACCCATCCCTGGACCACCACCCACCAGCGGCTATCGCCCGAGGACAAGCTGGCCATGGGTATTTCCGAGGGAATGCTGCGCCTGTCGGTGGGCATCGAGGACGGCGACGATCTGGTGGAGGATCTGGACCGGGCGCTGGGCGGCTAAATTTTGGAATCCTTTTAATTCCGCCGTCGCCATCCTAAGATGATGGCCGCAGAAACGAGGTTTCGAGGTCTGTCGCATGTATAGCCAAACCACCCGCGACATCGTGGTCACGGTCAAGCCGTTCTATCTGGACGACCAATCGTCGCCGACCGACAACCATTATGTCTGGGCCTATCGGGTCAGGATCGAGAATCGGGGCGGCCGCACGGTGCAGCTGATGAATCGGCACTGGATCATCACCGACGGCATCGGCCGTGTCCAAGAGGTCAAGGGGCCCGGCGTGGTGGGGGAACAGCCGGTGCTGCGCCCCGGCGACGGCTATGAATACACCAGCGGCACGCCGCTGCCGACACCGTCCGGCATCATGCACGGCACCTATGAGATGGCCGACGAGGACGGGTCCACCTTCGACATCGTCATCCCCGCCTTCTCCCTCGACAGCCCCCACGACCGCCCCAGGCTGAACTGATTCCCTTGCATTTGGTGCGATGCGGCGCCAAATGGCGTAGGGTTGATCAGAGTGAGGTGACGCCGTGACCACCAAGGACGCCAGCATGACCCTGCCCAAGGAACTGGTCCCCGACGAGCTTTCAGCCCGCGTTCGCCCCTCGCGCTCGGAGGCCGAGGCCGCCGTTCGGACCCTGCTGCGTTGGGCGGGCGACGATCCCGACCGCGAGGGACTGATCGGCACGCCCGACCGGGTGGTGCGGGCCTATGAGGAATTCTTCGCCGGTTACGACCAAGACCCCACCGAGATCCTGCACCGCACCTTCGAGGAAACCGACGGCTACGACGAGATGGTGCTGTTGCGCGATATCCGGCTGGAAAGCCATTGCGAGCACCATGTGGTTCCCATCATCGGCAAGGCCCATGTGGCCTATCTGCCCGACCGCCGGGTGGTGGGCATCTCCAAGCTGGCCCGGGTGGTCGAGATCTATTCCCGCCGCTTGCAGATCCAAGAGAAGCTGACCGCCCAGATCGCCAATACCATCAACGACGTGCTGCAGCCCAAGGGCGTGGCGGTGGTGATCGAGGCGGCCCATCAGTGCATGACCACGCGCGGCATCCACAAGCCCGGCGTCACCATGGTGACCAGCCGCATGCTGGGCGATTTCCGCGACAATCCGGCGACGCGGCGCGAATTCATGGCCCTGATCCACAACCAGCACAGCGGCGGCTTGTCCAACGTGTGAGGCAGGCCCTGTAAATTGACGGGTCTTCCGCTATTTCCCCTCCCTCACCCCATCATGGTGTCGGCGCCCAGCAGCTTGTCCGACAGCAGGGGATAGCGGTCGCGGGCCAGCGGCAGTTGGTAGTGCCACCATTCATGTCGGTTGTACTCCCATCCGGCGGCGGTCATGAGTCCCAGCAGGACGAGCCGGTTGCGCTGGGCCTCCGGCGACACATCCGTCCGGGCGTGATGGGAGCGGGGCGTGAATTCGTCGAAGCCGGTGCCCATGTCCAGCACCGCGCCGCCCGCCATCTCCATCAGGTCGAGATCCACCGCCACGCCGCGCGAATGGGCCGACCCCGATCTTGGATCGGCGAGGAATTCGGGATCGGGCGTATGGGCCCACAGCGCCCATTGCGCCTCGGTCGGGCGATAGGCATCCAGCAGCCGCAGCCGAAGGCCCAGCGGATGGGCAAGCTCCACCGCCCGCGTCAGCGCCCGGGCCGCGTCGCCGTGCAGCCAGCAGGCGGCATCGGGGCGATAGACCGGTCGTGTGGTGAAATTATCGGCACTGGCGTAGGCCAGGGCGACCTCGACGCCGAAGGCCTCGGCTTGTATTCGGACCAGCGGGAACATCTTCTTACTTTCCTTTATGGAACCCTCGCAGTATAGCGGCCCCATGATCGTTCTCGCCATGGACACCTCGACCTCTGCCTGCTCCGTCGCCTTATGGCGGGACGGAACCGTTGTCGCGCACCGGCTGCGCCGGATGGCGCGCGGCCAAAGCGAGGCCTTGATGCCCATGGTGGCCGAGGTGATGGCGGAAAGCGGCCTTGAATTCGCCGGTGCGATCAGCGGCCATTGCGGCCGCGGCCAAGCCGCCGGAGGCGGTGCCCGGCGAGGGGCAAGGATAAGCCTGGACCTGCTGGCGGTGACGGTGGGGCCGGGGGCCTTCACCGGATTGCGCATCGGACTGGCCGCCGCCCGTGGGCTGGCGCTGGCCTCGGGCCTGCCGCTGGCGGGCGTCTCGACGCCGCTGGCGGTGGCGGCCGCCGTGCCGGGGGAAGAGCGACGGGGGCGCACCGTGCTGGCGGTCATCGATTCGCGGCGTGACGAACTTTGGGTCCAGGCCTTCGCCGAGGATCTGACTCCACTGGGCGAGGTGGCGGCGCTGCTGCCCGCCCAGGCGGCCCGATTGGCGGACGGCCCGGTGGTGGTGGCGGGCGACGCGGCTTCCGCCGTCTTGGACCATTGCGCCGACGGGGTCGCCTCCTTGTCACCCGGTTGGCCGGACGCCGCCGTGGTGGCCGCCTTGGCGGCGGAACAATGGGCGAAGGGGACTTCGCTGGCGGCCGAACCGCTTTATCTGCGCCCGCCGGATGTCACGCTGTGAGCGGCATAGAACTGCTGCCCGCCGGCTTGGTGCATGCCGAGCTGCTGGCCGGAATGCATGCCGTCTGTTTTGCCGAACCGTGGAGTGCTGCGTCCATGGCCGATGTCTTGGCCATGACCGGCGCCCAGGGATTGATCGCGGTCGGTGACGGCGACGGCCCGCCCGGTCCGGCCGGGCTGGTTCTGTGGCGGGCGGTCCTCGACGAATCGGAGATCCTCACCATCGCGGTTCTGCCGCCTTGGCGCCGCCGGGGGCTTGGCGAACGGCTGCTGGGGGCGGCCATGATTGCTGCCGCCGAAGCCGGGGCATCGTCCATATTCCTCGAGGCCGCCGCCGACAACGGCCCCGCCCTCGCGCTGTACGGGCGCTGTCAATTCCAGCAGATAGGCCTGCGTAAGGGATATTACGGAGGTATCGACGCCGTCGTCATGCGCCGAGGACTTGACGCCACGGCAATTCCCACCGCGTGACAAGAAATATCCACGGTCCGGGAAAGACCCTATTTCTTGCGAACCAGGAGACGATGGATGCCGTCGGCTCCTTCGCCGTCCTCGCGGACGGTCGAGATGATTTGGTGCCCCAGTTCGGCCAAGGATCTGGGAACATTGGCGAGCGGTTCGGCGCCTTTGAGTCGGACTTCAACCATCTCTCCAGACGGCATACGTTCCACTAGTAACTTTGTCTTGACGAAGGTCATTGGGCAGACCTCCCCAGTGATGTCAAGGCTGTAGTTTGGCTTCTCAGTCATGCGATTTTTGTCACTTTCAGTCTAACTAATGGTTATTGCCACGGGGGATTGAAAGTTTTATATAGGGCCATCCGTTGAATAGGGAGGCATGCTCTAAATGTCGGAGCGCTCGAGCACCAGCGACCTGCTTTCGCTTACCACTGAAATCGTGGCTGCGCACGTCGCCAATAACAGCGTGGCGGTCAGTGACCTCCCCCATCTGATTCAGGAGGTCTATCGGACCTTGTCGTCCGTTGGCAATGTGCCGGTCGCCCCCGAGCGCCCGCAGCCCGCCATCGCGGTGAAGAAGTCGGTGACCCCCGATTACATCATCTGCCTTGAAGACGGCAAGAAGCTGAAGATGCTGAAGCGTCACCTCAAGACCGCCTACAATATGAGCCCGGAAGAGTACCGCGACCGCTGGGGTCTGCCGGCCGATTATCCCATGGTGGCCCCCAACTACGCGCAGCATCGCTCGACCCTGGCCAAGAAGATCGGTCTGGGCACCAAGCCGCGCAAGCGCAAGCGGACCGTCTGAGTGTATTTAATGCTCGGGTCGGCGTCTTGCGGGGCCTTCGGGTCGCGTGACTCCGCCGACCCGGAAATCCCGTTCTCTCCTCGTCCGCTGATGGATTGACCATGGTTTCCCGCATCGAGCAGCGTTGCATCGACAAGGGTATGAAGATGACGGACCAGCGCCGGGTGATCGCCCGCGTGCTGTCGGAATCGGTCGACCATCCCGATGTGGAAGAGGTCTATCGTCGCGCCGCCGCCATCGATCCCCATATCAGCATCGCCACCGTCTATCGCACCGTTCGCCTGTTCGAAGAGGCCAACATCCTGGAGCGTCACGACTTCGGCGACGGCCGCGCCCGCTACGAGGAAGCGGCGGGGGATCATCACGACCATTTGATCGACATGCATTCCGGCAAGGTCATCGAGTTCAGCAGCACCGAGATCGAAGCCTTGCAGCGTGAAATTGCTCGGCGCTATGGCTTCCGGCTGGTGGGACATCGGCTTGAACTGTATGGAGTCCCGTTGACTTCCGGTGATAAACCGGAAGACAAATAGGCTTGGCGGCCCGCCTGACGGGCTGGTGTTACGGAACCAAGGGAACCATGCAACCCGCTCCCCTGACCGGCGAGGGTTCGGACGGCCTGGAAGTCAGGCTGGCGGAGTCCGCCCAAGAAGTCGCGGCAGCCCAGGCGCTGCGCTATCGGGTATTCTATGACGAAATGGGGGCCAAGCCGTGCGAGGCCATGCGGGCGCGGACCTCCGATTTCGATGAATTCGACGAAATCAGCGACCATCTGCTGGTGATCGACCGCGCCAAGGGCAAGGGTGCCGCCGGGGTTGTCGGCACCTATCGCCTGATCCGCCGTTCGGTGGGGGAAGCCTTCGGGCGGTTCTATACGGCTGGCGAATACGACATTTCCAATATTCTCGCCAATGGCGGCAATTTCATGGAACTGGGTCGGTCCTGCGTCGATGCCGATCACCGCACCGGCGCCACCATGAAGAAGCTGTGGGACGGTATCGCCGTCTATGTCTTCGATCACGGCATCGAACTGATGTTCGGCTGCGCCAGCCTGCCGGGAATCGATCCGGCACAACTTTCGCCCCATCTCAGCTATCTTCACCACAATCATTTGGCGCCAATGGAATTGCGGCCCCGGGCCTTGCCCGAGCTTTATGTCACCATGGACCGGGCGCCCAAGGACAGCCAGAACCCCAGACGGGCCTTGGCGGAATTGCCGCCGCTGATCAAGGGTTATCTCCGCCTCGGCGGTTTCGTCGGCGACGGCGCGGTCATCGACCACCAGTTCAATACCACCGATATCTGCGTCATGGTCAAGACCGACCTGATCACCGCCAAGTATCGCGCCCATTACGACCGCGCGGCGCGCGACCCTTCCGCCGAGGACCAGTCCGCCTGATGATCATGATTTCCCCCGCTCTCGGCATGGCGCGTTTTGCCGGATTCGTTGTCTGGACCTTGCTGGCGCTGCTGCCATTCTTGGCGCTGCGGGTGATCCGCGACGATCTGTCCTCGGCCTATACCCGAGGATACTGGGCGGTGGTGATGCGCCTCATCGGCTATTCGGTGCGGGTGCGTGGCGTCCCCCTGGAAGGCCAGGGACCGGTGTTGTTCCTGCCCAATCACGCCAGTTATCTGGATATCATCGTGCTGGGAAGCCTGCTGCGGGCCTTTTTCGTGGCCAAGGGCGAGGTGGCTGGCTGGCCGGGTTTCGGATTTCTGGCGCGCATCTCGCGGACGGTGTTCATCGACCGCCGTCCCGGCGCCTCGGCGCGCGAGCGCAATCATGTGCGCGAGCGGCTCGATGCCGGGGATTCGCTGGTGCTGTTCGCCGAGGGCACCAGCAACGACGGCAATCGCGTCCTGCCGTTCAAGAGCGCCTTGCTGGCGGTGGCCGAAGGCGAGGTTGGCGGTCGGCCGCTGCCGGTGCAGCCGGTCACCATCGCCTATAGCAAGCTGGACGGCTTTCCCATGGGCCGGGCGCTCAGGCCGTTCTTCGCGTGGTATGGCGACATGACCCTGGCCGGGCATCTGATCGCCGCCCTGGGGATCGGACGCGTCACCGTCGAGGTGGAATTCCATCCGCCGGTGACCCTGGCCGAATGCGGCTCGCGCAAGGAGCTGGCCATTCACTGCAACCGCGCGTCGGCCAACGGCCTGACCCGCATTCTGGCGGGGCGGTAGAATCTTTCATGTCCCTCAGGCGCCGGGCGCCGCCTCCAGCGGCTTGGCTTTCGCGCCACGAGGCGCGCCGGCCGTCGGCCGCCACTCCTCGCTTCGCTCGTCGGCTTCGTCGCTCGGGTTCTATTCCGCCGCCTTGACCGCCGCCGCGACCGGCGGCTCCAGCGCCTTCAGCAAGATGGCGCGAATCTGTTCCA
Organism: Paramagnetospirillum kuznetsovii; assembly: GCF_003284725.1. Classification (GTDB taxonomy): domain Bacteria; phylum Pseudomonadota; class Alphaproteobacteria; order Rhodospirillales; family Magnetospirillaceae; genus Phaeospirillum; species Phaeospirillum kuznetsovii. Next base: position 362,658 of record NZ_PGTO01000001.1, read on the forward strand.
GCTTGCGGTCATGCTCGACCTTATGGCCGAACACATCCTTCACATAGAACACGTCGACCACCCGCTCGCCATAGGTGGAGATATGGGCCGAGGAGATCTGTAGGCCCAGATTGGTCATGGCGTTGGTCAGATCATAGAGCAGGCCGGGGCGGTCGCGGCCATTGACCTCGATGACGGTGTGCGAGCGCGACGGCGTGTTGTCCACCAGGGCGCGCGGCGGCACCTTGAACACATGGGCGCGACTGGGCAGCTTGCCCTTGCGGGCCGCCAGTTCACGGTCGAGGCGCATGCGGCCCGACAACACCTGCTCGATGCAGGCCGACAGCTTGGCCAGCTTGGCCGGGCTGTCGAAGGCGCCGCCTTCGGAATCCTGGATGCAGAAGGTGTCCAGCGCCATGCCGTTGGCCAGGGTGATGATCTTGGCATCGACGATATTGGCCCCCGAAACGGCCATGGCCCCGGCGATCTGCGAGAACAACCCCGGATGGTCGCCGGTATAGACGGTGATCTCGGTGACGGCGCGGTGGGTATCGACCCTGGGTTCCACCGTCAGGGGGGCGCGCACCGCCTCGGCCTCGCGCACCAGGCGGGCATGGCGCATCTGGATGGCGGTATCGTAGGTGGTCCAATAGCTGGGATAGCCGCGGGCCAGATGGGCCTCGATCTCCTCGGCGGGCCAGCCGTGCTTGGCCAGTTCGGCGCGCAGCTTGGCCTGGGACGCCTTGACGCGGGTGGAATGGGCCACGCTGGACAGGCCGCCGGTCATGACGTCGAGCGCCCGCTGGTACAATTCGCGCAGCAATCCCGCCTTCCAGGCGTTCCACACCGTCGGCCCCACCGCCCGGATATCGGCCACCGTCAGGCACAGCATCAGCTTGAGGCGTTCCGGCGATTGGACCAGGGCGACGAAGTCCTGGATGGTCTTGGGATCGTCGATATCGCGCTTGAAGGCGATGCGGCTCATGGACAAATGCTCGCGCACCAGCCAGGCGCTGGACTCGGTTTCCTCGTCGGTCAGGCCCAGGCGGGGGCCCAGCTTCATGGCCACGTCGGCGCCCAGGGTGGAATGGTCGCCGCCGCGTCCCTTGGCGATGTCGTGCAGGAAGGTGGCGACGTAAAGCGCCCGGCGCGAGGCGACCTGATGGATGATATCGCTGGAGGTGGGGGCCTCCTCGGTCAGCTTGCCCGCTTCCAGCGAATGCAGCACGCCCAGGGCCTGGACGGTGTGCTCGTCCACGGTGAAGACGTGATACATGTCGTACTGCATCTGCGCCACCACCCGCCCGAAATCGGGAATGAAGCGGCCCAGCACGCCCGCCTCGTTCATGTGGCGCAGCGCCACTTCCGGGTTCTTGCGCGACGTCAGCATCTCCATGAACAGGCGGTTGGCCTCGGGATTGTTGCGCAGGCCCGCGTCGATGCGCTTCAGCGAGCGATGCACCCGGTCCAGCGCCTTGGGGTGGATGTCCACCTCGTGGTGCAGCGCCGTGTGGAACAGCCGGATCATGGCGACCGGATCGGTCTCGAACTGGTCCTCGGTGGTGACGTCCAGACGGCCGCCGTCCAGGATGAAGCCCGCCACCGAGGTGGGGCGCGAGAACAGTCGGCTCAGATTCAGTCGGCGCGGCTTGCGCTTGTGCTGTTCCTCGGCCAGGGCACAGAACAGGCGGGTCAGATCGCCCACATCCTTGGCGATCAGGAAGTAATGCTTCATGAAGCGCTCGACGCCGCGCGCGCAGGGACGGTCGGCATAGCGCATGCGCACCGCCATCTCGGGCTGCACGTCGAAGGTCAGGCGGTCCTCGGGCCGGTCGGTCAGGTAGTGGAGGTGACAGCGAACCGTCCACAGGAAGTTCTGCGCCTTGACGAAGCGCCGCGCCGCCTGGCGCGAGATGATCCCGGCAGCGGCCAATTCGCCGATATCGGTAATGCGATACATATACTTGGCGATCCAGTACAGGGTGTGCAGATCGCGCAATCCACCCTTGCCTTCCTTGACATTGGGCTCCAGCACATAGCGGGAATCACCCATCTGGGAATGGCGCGAATCGCGCTCGGCCAGCTTGGATTCGACGAATTCCACCGCCGTGGTCGCCATGATCTCGTTGCGGTAGCGGTTGCGCAGATCGGCGAACAGCCCCTGATCGCCCCACAGCCAGCGCGCCTCCAACAAGGCGGTGCGGATGGTCAGATCGCCCTTGGCGTTGCGGATGCACTCCTCGGCCGAGCGAGTGGAATGCCCGACCTTGAGCCCCATATCCCACAGCATGTAGAGGATGTATTCCACCACCTGTTCGTGATACGGCACCCGCTTGTAGGGCAGCAGGAACAACAGGTCGATGTCGGAATGGGGTGACAACTCGCCGCGGCCATAGCCGCCCACCGCCACCAGACTCAAGGCCTCGCCCGAGGTACGCACACCTTGCTGGAACTCGTGATCGGCGGCGAAATCGTGGACGAGGCGCACCAACTGGTCGATCAGGAAACAATTTTCCCGCACCGCCTGGGCGCCATCGCCCTTTTCCTCGAAGCGGCGGCGGACCTCGGCGCGGCCCAGGGTCAGCAATTGCTTGAACAATTCCAGCACTTTGGACCGGCGCTTGTTCTTGGGCAGATCCTCCGCCGCCAGCTCGGCCAGCCGCGCGATGACCGCCCGGCGGTCGATGATGGCGCGTTGATTGGTGATTTTTGTCATGGCGGCGGGCACGCGATCAAAAGCGACGGGAGAAGGAGAGTATGGCGGCGGCGGCGGCGCATCGCCAGACCAATTCGATAAAGCTTTGGGCAGATCGGCGAGTTGCCCGATCCTTGCGCATTCAGAACTCCACCCCCTTCTGGGCCTTGATGCCGTCGCGGAAGGGGTGTTTCAGCATGGTCATCTCGGTGACCAGATCGGCGGCCTCCACGATGGCGGGCAGGGCGTTGCGGCCGGTCAGCACCACATGCTGGCCCTCGGGGCGGGCGCGGACGGCGGCCAGGACGGTCTCCACCGGCAGGTAGTCGTAGCGCAGCGCCACGTTGATCTCGTCCAGGATCACCATGGCATAGGCGGGATCGGCCAGCAGGGACGAGGCTAGCTCCCAGGCCTTGGCGGCGGCCTCCATGTCGCGGGCGCGGTCCTGGGTCTCCCAGGTGAAGCCCTCGCCCATGGCGCGAAAGGTGACCAGATCGCCGAAGCCTTCCATGACCCGCCGTTCGGCGGTATCCCAGGCGCCCTTGATGAACTGGATGATTCCCACCTTCATGCCGTGGCCGACGCAGCGAATGGCCATGCCGAAGGCGGCGGTGGACTTTCCCTTGCCGGCGCCGGTATGGACCAGCATCAGCCCCTTGGCTCCGGTTTTCCTGGCCATCAGCTTATCGCGCGACGCCTTTTTCTTGGCCATTTTCTCCCGGTGGCGCAGGTCGGTCTCTTCGGTCATGCTGTCTCTCTTCGCGGGCTTAGGGTGCTTGAGGGTAATATGGGAGGTGGCGAGGGAATTCGCCACGACACAAAAGCTTCATCCTTTTTAAATTGCGTATGCCCCGAGCCCGGATATAACCGGGCTCGGACTCCCAGGGAATTCATCATGCCAGACGCCAAGATGACCGCTCGTAGCCTCAGTGTCCGTTACGGCGACAAAGTGGGCTTGAACGAGGTCGACCTCGACCTGCTGGCGGGGCAGGTAACCGCCTTGATCGGGCCATCCGGCTGCGGCAAGTCCACTTTCCTGCGCTGCCTTAACCGCATGAACGACACCATCGATGGCGCCAAGGTCAGTGGTCAGGTGGCCCTGGATGGTCAGGAGATCTATGGGGCGAGCGGCATCGATCCGGTCTTGCTGCGGGCCCGGGTCGGCATGGTGTTTCAGCGGCCCAATCCCTTCCCCAAATCCATTTACGACAATATCGCCTTCGGGCCGCGCCTGCATGGGCTGGTGGCCGAGGGCGCGGCCATGGACGAGGTTGTCACCAAGAGCCTGGAACGCGCGGGCTTATGGAAAGAGGTCAAGGATCGCCTGGGCGAGCGCGGCACCGGCCTGTCGGGCGGCCAGCAGCAGCGCCTGTGCATCGCCAGGGCCATCGCGGTCGAGCCGGAAGTGATCTTGATGGACGAGCCGTGTTCGGCGCTGGACCCCATCGCCACCGCCCGGATCGAGGAACTGATCGACGAGCTGAGTCACAGCTTCACCATCGTCATCGTCACCCACTCCATGCAGCAGGCGGCGCGGGTCTCCAACTTCACCGCCTTCTTTCATCTTGGCCGCGTGGTCGAGGTGGGCGCCACCGAGCAGATCTTCACCGCGCCCAGTCATGAACTGACCCAGGGCTACATCACCGGCCGATTCGGCTAAAGAGCGAGGAGCTGCCGTCATGCCGCATATCGTCAAGTCATTCGACGTCGAACTGGGAAAGCTGGAAGAGGGTCTGGCCCGCATGGGCGGCATGGCCGAGTCCCAATTGACCGGGGCCATCCAGGCCCTGGAGGGCCGCGACAGCGAACTGGCCGGTCGGATCATGGCCGATGACGACAAGGTGGACGGTTACGAAACCTTCATCAACGAGCAGGCCATCAAGCTGCTGGCGCTCCGGGCGCCGGTGGCCGATGATCTCCGCATGGTGCTGGCGGCGCTGAAGGTGGCGGGCGAGATCGAACGCATCGCCGATCTGGCCGCCAATGCCGCCAAGCGCTCCCTGGTCCTCAATCAGTTGCCATTGGTGGCGCCCATGCGCTCGCTGATCCGTCTGGGGCGGCTGGCGCAGATCATGGTCAAGGATGTGCTCGACGCCCATCTCGGGCACGATGCCGAACGCGCCTTGGCGCTGCGTGACCGCGATCAGGAATTGGACGACGTCTATTCCGCCCTGTTCCGCGAGATTCTCACCTATATGATGGAGGATCCGCGCACCATCACGTCGTGCACCCATCTGATGTTCATCGCCAAGAATCTTGAGCGCATCGGCGACCACGCCACCAATATCGCCGAGCTGACCCATTACCGGGTGACCGGAAAGACCGTGCTGGAAGCGCGCACCAAGCGGGATGTGTCATCCTTCATCGGTGTCGGGGGCGATTTACCAGATCCAGGTTGAGATGCCGTAGAACAGCGCCCCGATGGAGCCTGCCGCCGGGATGGTGATGACCCAGGCGATGACGATGTTGGCGGCGATATGCCAACGCACTCCGGACACCTTGCGCACCATCCCGACGCCGATGATGGAGCCGGTGATGGTATGGGTGGTCGAGACCGGTATGCCGAGATAAGTGGCGCCGAACAGGGTGACGGCGCCCGAGGCATTGGCGCAGAATCCGTGGATCTGCTTCATATCGGTGATCTTCGAGCCCATGGTCTTGACGATGCGCCAGCCGCCGAACAGGGTGCCCAGGCCCATGGCAAGCTGGCACAGCACCGCCACCCACAAGGGCACGTGAAAGTCGCCTTCCATCAGTCCCTGGCTGTAAAGCAGGGCGACGATGATGCCCATGGTCTTCTGGGCGTCATTGCCGCCATGGCCCAGGGAATAGGCGGCGGCGGAGAAGATCTGCAGGAAGCGGAAGCGGCGATCGACGGCGAAGGGCGAGGTGCGCCGACACATCCAGGTGACCACGAAGATCAGAATCACGGCCAGCACAAGGCCGATCAAGGGCGACAGCACGATGGCCGAGCCGGTCTTGATGAAGCCGACGGGAACCAGCGCGGAAAAGCCCGCCTTGGCGATGCCGGCGCCCGCGATGCCGCCGATCAGCGCATGCGAGCTGGACGACGGAATCCCCAAGGCCCAGGTGATGACGTTCCAGGCGATGGCGCCCATCAGGGCGCCGAAGATCACATGGGTATCCACCAGACCGGGCTCGACGATGCCGGTGCCGATGGTCTTGGCGACGCCGGTGGTGAAGAACACCAGGGCGATAGTGTTGAAGAACGCCGCCCAGGCCACCGCGTATTTGGGTGACAGCACACGGGTGGACACCACCGTGGCGATGGAATTGGCGGCATCGTGCAGGCCGTTCATGAAATCGAACACCAGCGCGACGACCACCAGGAAGATGATGATCGGCAGGGCGACGGAACCGTCCATGGCCAGTGCCCCTAGACCTGTTCGATGACGATGGTCTCGATGACGTTGGCCACGTCGTCGAAGCGGTCCGAGACCTTCTCCAGCCGCTGATAGATCTCCTTGCGGGTGATCAGGGTGACGGGGTCTTTTTCACTGGCGAACAAGGTGCGCAGGCCTTCGTGCTGGCGCTTGTCGGCGGCGCTCTCCTGGCGGCCGATGGCGTCGCACAGCTCGTTGATGGCACCGGCATTGCGGCTGACTTCGCGCAGCAGCGGAATGGATTTGGTCAGCAGATGGGCGCATTCAACGATGCCGGTGGCCAGCGCCCGCATGTCGGGGGTGAAGGTCCGCACTCCGTACAGGTCGATGCGCTGGGCCGCTTCCTCGATGCTGTCCACCGTGTCGTCCATGGTGGTGATCAGGCGATGGATCTGGTCGCGATCGAATGGGGTGATGAAGCTGCGGTGCAGGGCTTGCAGGGTCTGGCGGGTGATCATGTCGGCCTCGCCCTCGAAGGCGCAGATGGCCTTGAAGTGCCGATCCATATCGGCGCCGTCGGCCATCAACAGCTCCAGTTCCTTGGCCGCCGCGTGAATCTTCACCGAGTGCTCGATGAAAAGTTCGACGAATTTCTCTTCCTTGGGCATCAAGGAACGGAAAAGGCGGAAAAACATGAAGATGGCCCCCGGCAGTTTCGCTGCTGCCGTCCTGATACCATGGATGACAGTTTTGTTACATGGGGAGTTTTATTGGGGGGGAGTTTTATTGGGGTGAGTTTTAGCGCGGCCGCCTGCGGAACAGGAAAAAGGTAGGGTGCTTGCTGGCGAGGCATTTCTGCTCGTAACGGGTGGCGGGCCAATCGGCTGGCAACAGCGAGCGGTCGGTGGTGGCCAGTACCCTTTCGAAGGCGGGATGGGCGTGCAGGTGGCGTCCGGCCCAGTCCACATAGACGGGATCGTCGCTGGCGACCCGCAATTGGCCGCCGTCGGACAGCAGCCGGGCCAGTTGGTCAAGGATGTCGGGGCCGATGAAGCGCCGCTCGGCATGCTTGGTCTTGGGCCAGGGATCGGGAAACAGCACGAAGACGCGGCCCAGCGACGCCTCGTCCAGGACAGGCAGCAGCAGGCGGATGTCTTCGGGGAAGATGCGGATATTGTCCAGGCCGCGGCCCTGGATGTGGGCCAAAAGGCTGGCGACGCCGTTGCGGAACACCTCGGCGCCGATCAGGCCGTGATGGGGATGGCTTTCGGCCAGTTCGGCCAGATGCTCGCCGCCGCCAAAGCCCACTTCCAGCCAGACCTCGCCGACGGGTCCGGAAAACATCAGCCGGGGGTCGACATGGTCGTTGGGTTCGGGAATGGCGATGGCGAGGCGGGGCAGCAGCCCGTCGATCAGGCCGAGCGCGTTGCGGCGCAGGGTCTTTCCCCGCCGTCGACCGAAAAAGCGCGGCCGCAATGCGGCCGCGCTCTCCGTATGGTCGTTCTTGCTCATGATGACCCTAGAAAGCCTTCTTGAGGCTTTCCACCAGATCGGTCTTCTCCCACGAGAAGCCGCCGTCCGCGTCGGGGCTGCGGCCGAAATGGCCGTAGGCGGCGGTGCGGGCGTAGATGGGCTTGTTGAGACCCAGATGGGTGCGGATTCCGCGGGGCGTCAGGTCCACCAGCTTTTGCAGCGCCAGCGACAGCTGATCCTCGTCCACCTTGCAGGTGCCCGAGGTATCCACATAGACCGACAGCGGCTTGGAGACGCCGATGGCATAGGCCAGCTGGATCACGCATTTGTCGGCCAGACCGGCGGCGACCACGTTCTTGGCCAGATAGCGGGCGGCATAGGCGGCCGAGCGATCCACCTTGGTGGGATCCTTGCCGGAGAAGGCGCCGCCGCCATGGGGCGCCGCGCCACCATAGGTGTCGACGATGATCTTGCGCCCGGTGAGGCCGGTGTCGCCGTCGGGGCCGCCGATGACGAAGCGGCCGGTGGGATTGACGTAGAACTGCTCTTCCGGCGGGAACCAGCCTTCGGGCAGCACGTTCTTCACATGCGGGCGGACGATTTCCTTGATCTCGGCCTGGGACAGGCCGTCCACATGCTGGTGCGAGACCACCACCGAGGTGGCGCGAACCGGCTTGCCGTCGCGGTATTCCAGGGTGACCTGGCTCTTGGAATCGGGCAGCAGCTGCGGGGCGGCGCCGGAATGGCGGGCCTCGGCCAGGCTTTTCAGGATCTCGTGCGAATAGTAGATGGGGGCAGGCATCAGGGTCGGGGTCTCATTGACGGCATAGCCGAACATGATGCCCTGGTCGCCCGCGCCTTCGTCCTTCTCGGCCCCGGCGTCAACGCCCTGGGCGATGTCGGCGGACTGGGAATGAACATGGTTCAGCACGGTGGCGTTCTTCCAGTGGAAGCCGTCCTGCTCGTAGCCGATATCCTTGACGGCGTGGCGGGCGAGCTCTTCCATCAGCTCCTTGGTGACCGAAGCGGGGCCGCGCACTTCGCCGGCCATCACGATCAGATTGGTGGTGACCAAGGTCTCGACGGCAACACGCGCATAGGGGTCCGCGCCAAGGAAGGCATCGACGACGGCATCGGAAATCCGATCCGCGACCTTGTCGGGATGGCCTTCGGAAACCGATTCACTGGTGAACAGAAAATTCTTCTTGGACACGGGCAAGCCCTCCTAGATCCAATCAAAGTGGGACCTGGGGCATCAGAAGCTCGAGAACGCCATCGTGATGCACCCACTTAGCCGGTTTTACGTGGCGGCAAGCGGTCAAAATCTCCACGGGAACCTGACTTCAGGCTCCGGGTCGTTCTTCTGACAGGGGGCGGGCGGACTCGTCAAGACTTATCGGGTGAATCCGGCAAAACACTTGATCTGTAGGGTTATTTCTTGGTTTCGCTGGTGGCCGCCAGGGCCTTGGCCAACTCGTAAACCCGCTTGCGGATTTGCGGGTCGGAGATGCTGTAATAGGCGCGAACCAGTTCCAGCGTCTCGCGCCGCGTCAGCGGGTCGACCTCGTATCCGGCGGGCTCCTCCGCCAGGCCGACCGAGCCATGGGCGATGGCCAGCGGGCTCATGCCCTTCACGTCCTCGGACATGTCGTCGTAGAAGAACGACACCGGCACGTCGAGCACCCGAGACAGATCGAACAGGCGCGAGGCGCCGACCCGGTTGGCGCCGCGCTCGTATTTCTGCACCTGTTGGAAGGTCAGGCCGATGGCCTCGCCCAGCTTTTCCTGGCTAAGCCCCATCAAGGTTCGCCGCAGCCGCACCCGTGCGCCCACATGGATATCCACCGGATTGGGTTGTCCCGACGGCAAACGGCCGCGACGTGACGAGCCGGAGGGCCTGTTTGGCTTAACGCGAGTTGGTTGCTTCGCCATGGGCATATCCTAAAGGTGAGCCTTCATCGGCGAGCAATAACCGATGATTGAACCGCACCATAGCGCCAACTTTGTATACAAGTCAACACGTGATAAGGGTGTCGCGAATTAGGTGGACTTGCGCCGCCCGCTGCCCAGATGCAGGCAGATCAGCATCAAGATGAAGGCGGTGGCATTGCCGTAGCGGCCATAGGGCGGCGGCTCGATGGGTTTCGGCAAGGGGGCGTCGACCACGCCCTTGACGCCGAGCGCCAGCCGGGCGACCTCGCGGCCATAGGGATCGAACACCGCCGAGATGCCGGTATTGGCGGCGCGCACCAAGGGCAGCCCTTCCTCGATGGCCCGCATGCGGGCGGCGGCCAGATGCTGATACGGTCCCGCCGACATGCCGAACCAGCCGTCATTGGTGATGGTCAACAGCCATTGCGGCCGCTCGGCGTCGGGATCGACCACGGCGGCGGGGAAGATGGCCTCATAGCAGATCAGCGGGCTGAAGGGCGGCAGGCCCGGCACGGTCAGGGTGCGTGGTCCCGGCCCGGCGGAGAAATCGGTGCCGCCATGGGTGATCTTGGCGATGGGCAGGATGGACTTGAACGGCACGTATTCGCCGAAAGGCACCAGATGGGCCTTGTCGTAGACCCCGACGATCTCGGCCCGCGCGGTGACCGCGAACAGGCTGTTCCAGATCTGAAGGGGTTCGACTCCCTTAGGCGTGATGCGCGGCGCCCCGGTCAGCAGATGACCGCCCACCGGCGCGGCGGCGGCCGCGATTTCCCGGTGCAAGGTATCCAGGTCGAGGAAATAAGGCGCGGCGGTCTCGGGCCACACCACGGTGGTGACGGAGTCGACGCCCGGCGAGCGCGACAGCGCCACATGCTCGCGCAGATTGGCCTCGCGCAGGTCGTCGCGCCACTTGTTGCCCTGGGCCATGACGGCTTGGACAAGGCGCAGCTTGACGCCGGGCACATAGGTTTCGGCGGCGGCCAGATCGGGCGCGCCGCTCAGACGGATAGTTCCGCCGATCCAACCCGCCACCGGCAGCCCCAGCACCATGGCAAGGATGATCGCCCGGCCCTTGCGGCCGGACTGCTCCGCCAGCAGGGCCGGAAGCATGACGACGACGGCGCTCAGCAGGCCGAGACCCCAGATTCCGACCACCGCGCCCGCTTGCAGCACCGGCAGCGAGATGTCCCACACCGAGCCCAGGGGGTTCCATGGGAAGCCGGTCAGCACCCAGGACCGCAGCCAGTCGGCCAGGGTCCAGGCCACCGCCAGCAGGGCGATGCGGCCCGAGCCCTGAACACCGAGGGCGCGGACGGCGAGGGTGGCGGCGCCGAAAAAGGCGGCCACCAGACCGGACAGGCCGAAAATGGCGAAGGGGATCATCCAGCCGAACTTGGCCACATCGGTCAGCAGGGCGTTGCTGATCCAGTAGAAGCCGACGGAGAACCATCCCATGGCCCACCACCAGCCGGCGCCATAGGCGGCCTTCCGGCTCTGGGAGGCATCGAAGATCCACACCAATGCGGGAAAGGCGATGAACACCGTGGGCAGGGCATGGACCGGCGGCAGCGCCAGGGCGGCGAGACAGCCCAGCAGGAACAGCGCGAGGCGGCGACGCCATCCGCTGAGTGCCTTGAGGCGGAGGGCGGCGGTGGAGATGAAGGACATGCTTATTCGCTTCCGTCTTCCTTGGGCGAGGCCATGCGCCGCACGCGGACGCGTTTGACCCGGCGGGGGTCGGCGTCCAGCACCTCGAATTCCAGCCCGGCGGAATGGGTGATCAACTCGCCGCGCGACGGTACCCGACCGGCCACGAAGAAGACCAGACCGCCCAGGGTCTCGACCTCTTCCCGCTCTTCCTCGGTCAGCACATCGCCCATCTTTTCCTCGAAATCGGCGATAGGGGTTCGCGCATGGGCCTCGATGGCGCCGTCGGGCAGGTCGATCATGTCGGGCTCTTCGTCCAGGTCGTGCTCGTCCTCGATCTCGCCGACGATCTGTTCCACCAGATCCTCGATGGTCACAAGGCCGTCGATGCCGCCGTATTCGTCCACCACCAGGGCGAGATGGGCGCGCTTCAGGCGCATTTCCAGCAGCAGGTCGGTGACCCGCATGCTGGGCGCCACGAACTGCACCCGGCGCACCATGCGCGGCAGGTTGAAGGGCTTGCCCTGGCCCAGAACCTCCAGCAGATCCTTGATGTGGACCATGCCGATGACGTCGTCCAGGGTGCGGCGATAGACCGGCAGCCGCGAATGGCCGCATTCGATGAACAGGGCGATCAGGTCGTTGAGGGGCGTGCGCGATTCCACCGCGATGATATCGGCGCGGGGAATGGAGACATCGGCGGCGGTGACGTCGCGCAGATGCAGGATATTGCCCAGCAACTGGCGTTCGTGGTCGTCGATGGGAATTTCGGCGCTTTCCCGATCCTCGATCAGTTCTTCCAGCGCGTCGCGCACCGTTTCGCCGCCCCGTGGGCGACGGCGCGATTTCAACCAGCCGCGAACCGTCTTGATCAGCGATTCGTCGTGGCCGTTGGTTGATTTCCGCGATCCGGCCCCGCTGTCGCGAGGCGGACTACTGCCGCCAGGGTCGTTCATGGCCCTTCGTCTTCCTCTCCATAGGGATCGGGGATTCCCAATGCCGCCATCAGGGTGGATTCCAAGGCTTCCATTTCCACCGCTTCGTCCTCGTCCTCGTGATCGAAGCCTAACAGATGTAGCACGCCGTGGACCACAAGATGGCTGAAATGATCGGCGAAGGGCTTGCCTTGCTCCTTGGCCTCGGCCGCCGTTGTCTCATAGGCCAGGATCACGTCGCCCAGCATCAGCGGCGCGCCGGGCACCAGCGGCGCGTCCTCGTCATCCAGGGCGGCGAAGGACAGCACGTTGGTGGGCTGATTCTTGCCGCGCCAGTTACGGTTGAGATCCTGCACGATGGCGTCGTCGGCCAGGACGATGGACAGTTCCACCACTCCGTCCGGCAGTTCCACCGCTTCCAGCGCGGTGGCGGCGAGGCGGCCACAGCGGGCTTCCGCGTCGGGCAGCGCCTCGATCCAGGCCGGGCAGTCCATGCGGACGTCGATTTCGATGGTGGTGGTCACGGTGTTGCCTTGTCCTTGCGAGCCCGCTCTACCTTATCGTAAGCGCGGACGATGCGTGTGACCAGATCGTGACGAACCACGTCCTTGTCGGTGAAGCGTATGAAGCTGACGCCCTCGATGCCGTCGAGGATCTCCATGGCGTCGGCGAGGCCCGAGCGCGTCCCGGGCGGCAGGTCGATCTGGCTGGGGTCGCCGGTCACCGCCATGCGGGAATGCTCGCCCATGCGGGTCAGGAACATCTTCATCTGCATGGTGGTGGTGTTCTGGGCCTCGTCCAGGATGATGAAGGCGTTGGTCAGGGTGCGGCCGCGCATGAAGGCCAGCGGCGCCACCTCGATATCGCCGGACAACAGCTTCTTGGCCACCTGATCGCCCGGCAGCATGTCGTGCAGGGCGTCGTAGAGCGGCCTTAAGTAAGGATCGACCTTGTCCTTGAGATCGCCGGGCAGGAATCCCAGGCGCTCGCCCGCCTCCACCGCCGGACGCGACAGGATGATGCGGTCCACCTCGCCCGCCACCATCATGGCCACCGCCTTGGCCACCGCCAGATAGGTCTTGCCGGTCCCGGCCGGGCCCAGGCCGAAGGTCAGGGGCGAGCTGTCCAGCGCCCGGATGTAGTCGGCCTGCATGGGGGTGCGCGGCGCGATATGGCGCTTGCGGGTGCGGATCACCAGGGGACCGGCGGGCTCGGTCGGCTGACCGGCCATGCGCATGGCGCTGTCCACGTCGGCGGTCTCGATATGGCCCTGGCGCCGCGCCAGATCATAAAGCTGATCCAGCACAGCGGCCGCCTCGGCGGCCAGGTCCGGCGTGCCGGAAATGGTGACGGTATTGCCGCGGGCATCCAGCGCCACGCCCAGCCGGGCCTCGATACGCTCCAGATTGGCGTTATGGGGGCCGAACAAAGCCTGGGCCAGGGCGTTGTCCTGGAATTCGCGGATCAGCGGGCTGGTAACCTTGCTCACGCCGTCACCGCCTCCAGGGAATTGGGATGCACCTTGACGATGCGCAGCCGCGCCACGGTGCCGATCAGCGGGGCGGCGGCCTTCACGTGGACCGGCTGCATATAGGGCGAGCGGCCCACCAACTGCCCGGCATGGCGGCCGGGGCGGTCCAGCAGCACCTTCATCTCGCGCCCGACGCAGGACTGGTTGAAGGCCATGGTCTGTTCCAGCAGGAGGGCCTGGACCTGGGCCAAGCGCTCCTCCTTGACCTTTTCCGGCACCTGATCGGGCATCAGGGCGGCGGGGGTGCCGGGGCGCGGGCTGTATTTGAAGGAATAGGTCTGGACGAAGCCGACCTCGCGGATCAGGGCCATGGTGTCGGCGAAATCCTGGTCGGTCTCGCCGGGAAAGCCGGTGATGAAGTCCGACGACAGGGCCAGATCGGGCTGCGCCGCCTTCAGCTTCTCGGTCAGGCGCAGATAGGTGTCGCGGTCGTGGCCTCGGTTCATGGCCTGCAGAATGCGGTCGGAGCCCGACTGCACCGGCAGGTGCAGGAACGGCATCAGTTCCGGCAGCTCGGCATGGGCGGCGATCAGCTCGTCATCCATGTCGCGGGGATGCGACGTGGTGTAGCGGATGCGCTCGATTCCGTCGATCGCCGCCACTTCGCGGATCAATCGACCCAGGGTCCAGCCGTCGTCATGGCGCCAGCCGTTGACGTTCTGGCCCAGGAGGGTCAGCTCGCGCACGCCCTGGGAGGCCAGGGCGCGGGCCTCGGCCAGCACGGCGGCGGCCGGGCGGGAATATTCGGCGCCACGGGTATAGGGCACCACGCAGAAGGTGCAGAACTTGTCGCAGCCCTCTTGGACCGACAGGAAGGCGCTGGTGCCCTCGGCGCGGGATTCGGGCAGGAAGTCGAATTTGGGCTCGGGCGGGAATTCGGTGTCCAGCACGGCGCCACCGGCGCGGGCGGCCTGGGCCACCATCTCGGGCAGGCGGTGATAGGTCTGCGGCCCCAAGACGATATCGACGAAGGGGGCGCGGCGCAGGATTTCCGCGCCCTCGGCCTGGGCGACGCAGCCCGCCACCGCCAGGATCATGCGCGATCCCGCCTCGGCCTTGGCGGTCTGCAGCTTCCGCATGCGGCCCAGTTCGGAGAACACCTTCTCGGCGGCCTTCTCGCGGATATGGCAGGTGTTGAGGATGACCATGTCGGCATCCTCGGCACTCTCGGCCGAGGCATAGCCCAGCGGCGCCAGGACATCCGCCATGCGGGCGGAGTCATAGACGTTCATCTGGCAGCCGTAGGTTTTGACGAAGAGTCGTTTTGCCAAGGTCGTCCGCGGGCGGTCATCCGCTCCATGCATCGGGAGGGAAAGCTAGGCATCGCGCACGCGAGAGTCAAGGATTCCCGTCACCGCGACCGAGTCTATCCCTGCAACGCCGCCGCTCGCCGGATGGTCCCGACGCAGGATTGAATTCTCGTCGCCGCCTTTTGGTCGAGGCGCTTCTGACTTGGTCCCATTCCTGTCCATGCGCCGACCATGGCGTCGAGGACGGATGCGCGGGATCGGGTGTCGGAGGCAAGGCCGTCGATGATGCGCAGGCAATCGGCAACACAGATGATGAGATCGGGAGAAACGTAGAGATCCCCCGTCCAGGTCGATGCGGCGGACAGATGGTCGGCCACCGCGATGTCGACCCGCGTGTTCCGCTCGATAATGCGAGAGGTTATGGTGAAGACGGCGGCGTCGAAACGATCCTGGGTCGATGCATGGTCCCAGGGAATGTCGATGGGCCTTCCCGCGGCCGGTCGCTTCCAAAGGCCATCCATGGTGGTTTCCCTTTTCAGCGCGACGGCGAATTCGGCCGGGCCGAGATAATTCCGTGGAATATGGCCAGGGCGACCGCCTGGGCGCGGGTGGTGGCCCCCAATTTCTTCATGGCGTTATTGACATGGAAATTGGCCCCGCCAACGGAAATCGCGAGGCAGCGTGCGATCTCCTTGCTGCTTTTCCCCTGGGAGATCAGTGACAGAACGTCGCGCTCACGATCGGTCAGCAGCTCTTGATGGACGGACTCTTCCACTCAACACCCTAAGAATGAACACCTATCCTTAGAGAATAGTTGGGGTGTGGACGTCCGATCAAGTAACATATCAGCACCTAGCCATTTAACTAGGAGTGGATAGTTCGTGGGAATTAGGCTGTTCCATCTCTAAAGTAACTTAACTGCATATTCCACGCGCAATCGGATTCGTATGCGGCATGAATCTCATTACAATCTCATACCGATGCAGCATTTATATTTACAAATGTCAAAATTTCTCCGTAACGTTAAGTACTAGACTGGCTCTGGATTGTAACATTTGTTATATGAGTAATACCCGCTATAGCAGCAGCTCCACTCGCGGCCCCTTGCCGGTGGCGGCTTCAATCTCGGGGCGGCACGAGAACACGCGGGCGGCATCGATGCCGGCCACTTCCACTAGAAATTGCTTGGCCGCTTGGGCCCTGAATTCCGCCAACCGGGCCATGAGGTCGCGATCCA
This sequence comes from Paramagnetospirillum kuznetsovii, assembly GCF_003284725.1. Taxonomy (GTDB): domain Bacteria; phylum Pseudomonadota; class Alphaproteobacteria; order Rhodospirillales; family Magnetospirillaceae; genus Phaeospirillum; species Phaeospirillum kuznetsovii. The sequence continues at coordinate 378,684 of NZ_PGTO01000001.1, forward strand.
TGTCGCCGGGCTTGCGTTCGACGCCCACCAGCCGTTCCAGCCGTGATATCAGCGGCTTATCCTCGGCGCGGCGGCGTTCGGCCAGGACGGGCCAATCGGCGGAATCCGCCTTGCCGCACAGGGTCAGCTTGAGGCTTGGGCGGCCCTTGAGCAATTGGCCGACATCCTCCAGGGTCTTGCGGTGGTCGGGCGACAGAGCCGTGCTGCCGGGGGCGAAGGCCAAGGGCGCCAGGGTCAGGCGTCCCTGCTGGTCTTGCGCATCCACGGCCATTTCGATCAGTGCCGCCACCGGGAAGGCCAGCTTCAGGGTGGTCAGCAAGGTGGACTTCAGGGCGCCCGCCACCGCCTGGGCGACGGCGTCGCTGATGTCCAAATCGGGCTTGGTCAGATCACCCCGAACCGGCAGGGTCAGGCGAATGCGGTCATCGCCGTCGCGCAGCAGGTCCAGCACGGTGTCGACGGGCATCTCCATCTTCTTGGCCACCGGCGCGTTGGGATCGGGTGGCGCGATGAACAGATTGGCCAGTTCCACCTCCAGCCTGCCGTCCAGGGCGCCCTTGCTGGAGGTGCCGGTAAAGCTGCCGCTGAACTGGCCGGTTTGCAGATTGACCCCCAGTGCTTCCGCCAGATAGGGCGATAGCGGCGGCAGGTCCAGGGCCTTGATGCGTCCGTCCAGGCGCCCGCCGCGGGAATCCGCGAAGGGCCGCGCCACGCCGCTGAATTCGCCGGTGGCCTCGCCGACGGTGGCCCGCAGGCTGAAGGGGCTGTCGCGGTCGGGATGCTCGCTGTCCAGGTCCGACAGCGAGATTTCCACCGGCCGGGCTTCCAGCCGCACGGTCTCGCCCAAGGTGAGGTCGCGGAACACCACCCGGCTGTCGCCGCTTACCGTCAGCCGTCCCAGTGTTATATCGGGCGGGTCGGATTTGGCGGGGGACGGATGATTGGCCTGCGGCAGCGACGGGGGCATGCCAAGCAATCCGTCCTTGCCCCGCGTGATGCGCAAAGTCAGCCCGTCGAGCTGGATATCGGCGACGTCCACATCGCCGTCGGCATCCAGGCTCGGCCGGTCCATGCGGATGGATTTGGCCTCGACCCGCCAGGGATAGGAGGTCTTGCCGTCCTGGCGCAGCGCCGTCAGCCCGGCGGCGGCGACACGACCGGCGGACGCGGCCCCGTCGAATCCCAGGGCAAGCTCGTTCGCCTCCACATGATCCAGCGCCAGCCAGTCCAGGCCGATCACCGTATTCCGCAAGGACAGCCCGTCGCCGCTGAACTTGACCTTGGCGGCGACGGGTAGCTTTCCCGGTTGGCCGAAATCCAATCGACCCTCGGCGACGGCGCGCTTGTGGCCATAGGCGTGATCAAAGCCCTTGAAGGCCAGCGACCCCAGGTCCAGCCGCCCTTCGGCGCTGCCCACGGCATTGGAATCGACGGTGAAGCGGCCGTTCCAGTTGACCGCATCGGGCGTGGCCTCGACGCCGGGGGCGAGAATGCGGGCCTTGCCCAGGGACAGGCGGCCTTGCCAGTCCAGCGTGCCGTCCCAACTCAGGGTGGCGGCGTCCAGCATCAGGGCGGCGGCGGAGCCGGACCCCTCGGCATTGCCGCCGGCCAGGGTGGCGGCGTCCAGCTTGGCCGTCAGGTCCAGGCGATGGCCGTCCCAGCCGAGCTTGGCGAGATCGAATTTCAGACTGGTCGCCGAGCCGAAGCCGTGGGGCGATTTCACCGACAGCGCCGACGCCTCGGCCAGGGCGGCAAGGTCCAGGCGGTCCCCGGTCCATTGGACGCCGCGCAGGTCCAGGTCCAGCTTGGCGGCCGAGGCATGGATGGGGGCGGACATGGCGGCATCGAGCAAATGCAGCGTACTGGATCCTTGCAGGGTCATGGACGGTTTGCCCATGGTGCCGGTCAAGGACAAGGCCAGATCCGCCCGACCGGCCAGCCCGGCCAGTCCCACCTTGGCCACGGCGGCATCCATGGTCTTGAGGTCCAGTCCGTCCAGGCGGGCTTCCAGGGAAAATCGCGGCTCGGCGGCGAAGGGCAGGGCGGAGCCGGACATGGCGACGGCGGCGCCGTTCAGCGAGCCTTGCAGCCGCACGCTAAGCGGCCGGGCCGGATTGCGGCTGTCCAAGTCCTCCATCACCATGCGGGCGACGGCGATATTAGCGGTGAACGCGCCGTCGGTCAGCAGCAGGCTGCTGTCGGTCAGTTCCAGGCTGGCGACGTCGAAGCCCCACGGCGTCGATCCGTCGGGCGTCGATCCGTCGGGGGCTTCGGGCGCGCTTTCCGCCACCGCCATGGGCAGGCCGTCGATGATGAAGCCCTTGCCGTCGGCGCGGCGGGTCACATGGATTTCCACCCCCGCCAAAACCACCCGGTCGATGACCACTCGCTTGCTCAGGAGCGGCGCCCAGCGGAAGCGCAGCGTGACGTCCTTGACCCCCAGGCTGGCGCCCAAGGCCGGTCGCGCCACCATCTTGCGCACCACCAGACTGCCGTCGAACAGCGATAGATCGGTGTCGGAGACACTGACCTCCACCATGCCCAGGCCGCGCAGCGCCTTGATCAGGCCCCAGCGCAGCCCCATATCGGGAAGGATGGAGAAGGCGGTGCTCAGCGCCACGGCGCCCGCCAGCAGCGCCGCCGCCAGGATGTGGCGGCGGCGGATTTCCATGCCGAACAGATGCATTCCTATAAGCGCCACGGCATCGCCTCCTAGGCTTTCGATCTTCCACCAAGAGGCATGGTCGCGACAAGGGCCGGTTTCATGGAACCATCACGAAGAGGGGTATGGATTAACCCCATGGAATACTATATTTTGCGGTAACCCACAGTTGGGAGAGACGATTGGTCGCGTTCGACAGTCATCCTGCCCTGGTGCTGAATGCGGATTTCAGGCCGCTCAGCTACTTTCCGCTGTCGCTGTGGTCATGGCAGGAGACCATCAAGGCGGTGGTGGCCGACCGGGTGACGGTGGTTTCCGAATACGACCGGCTGATCCATTCGCCGCGCCATACCATGCGGCTGCCCAGCGTCATATCGCTAAAGGAATATGTTCCGACCTCGCGGCGGCCCGCCTTCACCCGCTTCAACGTCTTCCTGCGCGATCGCTTCAGCTGCCAGTATTGCGGCCATCCCTTTCCCACCCAGGATCTGACCTTCGACCATGTGGTCCCCCGGTCCAAGGGCGGCAATACCAGTTGGGGCAATGTGGTGACCGCCTGTTCGCCCTGTAATCTCAGGAAGGGCAGCCATTTGCCCCGCGAGGTGGGCATGGCGCTGCTGACCCGCCCGGAACAGCCGTCCACGTTCCAACTGCAGGAAAACGGCCGGGCATTTCCGCCCAATTACCTGCACCAGTCGTGGCGCGACTTCCTGTACTGGGACAGCGAGCTGGAGCCGTTTTAGGGCCAATCGACATTCAAGCGGATAGATGGGACTTGGGCCACAGATGCACACAGATTCCCGCTGTGCGGGACACAGATAAGGAAATACCTCAATTCATCTGTGCGCATCTGTGTTCATCTGTGGCTAAAATTCCTACCGGACAGGTGTTCCGGCCAGAAATCAGCCGAATTCCCTGAATGTCGATACATCTAACTACTTCCCCTCGCCGGCCATCAGCGGCGCGTAGCGGGCGACGATGCGGTCGTATTCGCCGCTGGCCCTCAGCTTGCCCAGACCGCGATTGAAGGCGTCGCGCAGGTCGGGGTCGCGGAAGGCGACCCGGTATTCGGTGGGCGGGAACAAGGCGTGCAGCCGGATAGGCTGCGTGGTGTCGGTCTTGGCGGTCACCTCGGGCAGGCGGGAAAACCACGCGAAGATGTTGCGGTCGGCGATCACCACGTCGATCCGGTCATGAAACAGCATGGTGGGTTGGATGATCTGCCGGGATTCCTCGCGATAGGTCGGGTTGGCGTCGGCGATGGCCTTGAAGTCGGGCCCCAGATAGGTGGCGGCGCGCTGGAAGGCGAGGATGGACTTTCCCGTCAGATCAGCCAGCCGGTCGATCTTCAGATCGCGCGAGGCCAGGGTGATGGCGTAGTTCCGATAGGTGATGTAGACGTCGGAATAGCTGGCGCTCTTGATGCCGGTTTCCATGCGCTGGGTCAGGGCGGCGTCGGTCTGCCCGGCTTCCAGCTCCTTCAGCAGGCGGCCCAAGGGGCCGTAATGGGGAAGCATGACATGGCCCTCCAGGGCCAGCGCCTGCTTGGCGATGTCGAACTCCATGCCGCGATTTTCTTCGGGAATCACATAGGGCGACAGCGACAGGCCGATGGCGACGTTGACGTCGCGGGCCTGGGCGATTCCGGCCGTCCAGGCGAACGCCATCATGGCGACGGCGGCGGTCTTGATCCAAATGCGGCGGGGAAGAGGTGGGAGACCGGACAACGACCCGGACCGAAAATCGTTACGGCTGCTTCCTTCCGGACCTGACCGGGTTGGCGACAAGTCCGTCCGTCGCCGATCTCCCGCCGGGAAAATACGGACTCCGGGGCCCATATTGCAAGCCCAATACCGACGCACCGATGAAATCTTCATCGGCGCGGAGTTGCGGGCAAGGCCCGGCGCGCCCGTCGGCTTCGCCAACATACGAATGTTTGCACGCCTGCGCGTGCGTGGCGCGGGAGCCAAGCTGCCGGAGGCAGCGCCCGGCGATTGAGGGGCGGTGAAATCAGATTCCAAAGGACTGCCCCAAGAAGCGAAGCGCCAGTTGGGCGCCGTGGCCGTCGATGCCGTGGCCGAGGCCGGGGCGCAATTCGGTCAGCACCGGCACGCCCACGGCGGTCAATGCCTTTTCCGCCGTCGGCAGGCTGGCGGGATTGACGACCTCGTCGTCCTCGCCATGCACCAGCAGGACACGCGGGCGGGCGGTGATTTCGTGGGGAAGCGAGGCGGCGTCCACCAGGGCGCCGGAAAATCCCACCACGGCGGCGGGCGCCTTGGCGCGACGCAATGCCACGTGCAGCGCCATCATGGTGCCCTGGCTGAATCCCACCAGGGCCAGATCGGACTCGCCGACCCCCCATTTGACCAGTTGATCGTCGATGAAGGCGTCCAGGATGGGGGCGGTGGCGCGCACGCCGTCGGCGATCACCGAAGGGGTGCGGTCGGACAGGCTGAACCATTGGCGGCCGAACGGCGCCATGTCGAATTCCTGGGGCGCGTCGGGCGCCACGAAGGCGGCGTCGGGCAGGATGGAGGCGAAGAACGGGGCCAGTTCGATCAGGTCGCTGCCATCGACGCCGACGCCGTGCAGCAGGACCACCAGTTGCGCTGCCGGGCCGCCCGAGGCGGGTTCCACGCTGGGGCCGGTCAAAGGGGCTGAATTCGGCGGCATGGGGCCTCCTGTGGAACTAGAACGAGTCGAACATTATGATAAGGTAGGACCACTGTCACCAACCCATTCGGCAAATGGCCGTGATCATTACCCGCTTTGCTCCCAGTCCCACCGGCGCGTTGCATCTCGGCCACGCCCATTCCGCCCTGTTCGCGCATCAGGAGGCGAGGCGAGCCGGTGGGCGGTTCCTGCTGCGGATCGAGGATATCGACCCGACCCGCTGCCGTCCCGAATTCACCCGCGCCATCCTGACGGATCTCGCCTGGCTGGGACTGGACTGGGAGGAGCCGGTGCGGATTCAGTCGGAGCATTTCGACGATTACCGCACCGCCCTGGCGCGGCTGGACGAGGCGGGGCTGCTCTATCCCTGCTTTTGCACCCGCAAGGACATCGCCCGCGAGATCGAGGGCGCCGGTCACGCTCCCCATGGCCCCGATGGAGCGGTATATCCTGGCACCTGCCGCGCCCTGTCGGCTTCGGAGCGGGCCGAGCGCAAGGCGGCGGGAGAAACATACGCCCTGCGGCTGGACATGGCCGAGGCCGTTCGGCGGAGCGGAGACCTGCACTGGCGCGACCGCAAGGCGGGAATCGTCACCGCCCGGCCCGATCTGTTCGGCGACGTGGTGCTGGCCCGCAAGGACAGCCCGGCCAGCTATCATCTGGCGGTGACGGTGGACGACGCCCTGCAGGGCGTGACCCTGGTCACGCGGGGCGAGGATCTGTTCGACGCCACCCATATCCACCGCATACTGCAATGGCAGTTGAGGCTCGCGACCCCTGATTACGCCCATCATCCGCTGCTGGTGGACGCGTCGGGACGGCGCTACGCCAAACGCGACAGGGCGCTGACGCTTGGGGCTTTGCGCGCGGCGGGCAAGACGGTGGACGAGGTGCGAGGGATGGCGAGGATGGATTAGAGAGAGGAGCGGCGCCCTTTTCCTGTTCGTCATTCCCGCGAAAGCGGGAATCCATGTGCCCACGGGCTCTCTTTATCGGTCGGTGCAGGGTATTGCCGACCATGGACCCCCGCCTTCGCGGGGGTGACGATGTAATGGGGCCGTTGCGCCTGATTATTTCAGGATCAGCAGCGCCGCCAGGATAGCGGCCAGGATCCAGGGCAGCATGGCGCCGCCGGGCGTCTTGCGCCGCTGGTCGCCGAACATGGTCTTGACCGTGTCGGGATGCAGTTTCAGGCCCTGATTGACCAGCATGGAATAGGTCTTCTCGGTATCGGCCAGCAGGCGCGGCAGGCGTTCCAGCGAATAGACCACATTGGTGACGGTTTCCCGTACCTTGGCCTGGGGGCCGAGATTCTCGCGCATCCAGCCCTCGATCAGCGGCTGGGCCAATTGCCACATATTGATATGGGGGTCGAGGATGCGGCCCACCCCCTCGGCCACCAGCATGCTCTTTTGCAGCAGCAGCAACTGGGGCTGGGTCTCCATGGCGAAGGTCTCGGTGACCTGGAACAACTGCCCCAGCAGTTTTGCGATGGAAATCTCGTGCAGCGGGCGGCCCAGGATCGGCTCGGCGATGGAGCGGCAGGCCTGGGTGAAGGAATCGATGCTCTGGTCGGCGGGCACGTATCCGGCGGCGAAATGAACCTCGGCCACCTTGCGGAAATCGCCCGACAGGAAGCCCAGCAGCATTTCGCCCAGGAAGCGCCGGGTGCTTTGGTCGACCCGGCCCATGATGCCGAAATCCACCGCGATCAATTCGCCCTTGGCGCCGATGAACAGATTGCCGGGATGCATGTCGGCATGGAAGAAGCCGTCGCGGAACACCTGCTTGAACATGGCCTCGGCCGCCTTGGCCAGGATGCCCACCGGGTCGTGTCCGGCATCGCGCAGGCGGTCCACCTCGTCCACCGGAATGCCCGCCACCCGCTCCAGGGTCAAAAGGCGCTTGCCGGTGCGCAGCCAGTCCACCTCGGGCACCATGAAATTGTCGTCGCCCATGAAGTTTTCCGCCAGTTCGGCCGCCGCGGCGGCCTCGAAGCGCAGGTCCATCTCCAGGGTGACGGAATCCTCGAAGGTCTTGACGGTTTCCACCGGCTTCAGGCGGCGGATGCGCGGCAGGGCGAACTCGGCCCATTCCGCCAGCCAATACAGCAGGTCGATATCGCGGTGGAACTTGGCCTCGACGCCGGGGCGCAGCACCTTGACCGCCACCTCGCGGCCCTCGGTGGTGATGGCGAAATGGACCTGGGCGATGGAGGCCGCCGCCACCGGAGTGTCGTCGAAGGCGGAATAATGCTGGGCGACCGGGCCGCCCAGGTCTTCCTCGATGATCCGGCGCGCCTCGTGGGCGGGGAAGGGTGGCAGCTTGTCCTGCAGGCCGGACAGATCGGCCGCCATCTCCTCGCCCAGCAGGTCGGCGCGGGTGGACAGGGCCTGGCCCAGCTTGATGAAGGAAGGGCCAAGCTCGGTCAGGGCGTCGGCCAGACGCTGGCCGGGGCGACCGGTGCTTAAGGAGGGCTTGCCGCCGCGCAGCAGCGACGACAGATGGCGGGCCATGGGCACCAGCTCTTCCAGCAGGAACAGCGCGTCGTGGCGCGCCAGAACCCGGCCGATGGTGAGCAGGCGGTTGAGATTCTTGACAGACCGGATCACAGGCGCCAACCGGAATGAATGGCGGCGATGCCGGCCGACAGGTTGCGCACCGTCACTTGGTCGAACCCCGCCTCGCGGATCAGGGCGGCCAGTTCCTCCTGGGGCGGGAATTTGCGGATGCTTTCCACCAGATACTGATAGGCGTCGCGGTTGCCGGTGACCATCTCGCCCACCTTGGGCAGCAGATTGAAGGAATAACTGTCATAGGCCTGCTTCAGCCCCGGCACGATGACATGGCTGAATTCCAGGCACATGAAGCGCCCACCCGGCTTGAGCACCCGGAAGGCCTCCTTGATGGCCCGGTCCCAATGGGTGACGTTGCGCAGGCAGAAGGCGATGGTGTAGCGGTCGACGCTACGGTCAGGCACCGGCAGGGATTCGGCGTTGCCGCACACCCAGGTCAGCGGGCCTTGAATATTGCGGTCGATGGCGCGGTCGCGCCCGACGGCCAGCATCTCGCGATTGATGTCGCAGACGGTGACCGGGCCGCCGCCGCGCTTCTTCCAGCCAAAGGCGATATCGCCGGTTCCTCCCCCCACGTCCAGCAGGGTCTGGTTGGGCTGGGGCCGCAGGGCGTCGAGGAAGGCGGCCTTCCACAGACGATGGACGCCCATGCTCATCAGGTCGTTCATCAGGTCGTATTTGGACGCCACCGAATCGAAGACGCCGCGCACCAGCGAGACCTTCTCGTCCTCCGCCACGGTGCGGAAGCCGAAATGGGTGGTGCCGTCGGAGTGATGCTGCTGTGTCGTCATGGCCGCGCACCTTAGCCCCGATTGTCCGGGCTGTCACGTCCGTCCCATCGCCAGCGCCCGTCAAGCGCTCCCCAGGACGGGCAGCCCAGTTGGGTGAGCGTGCGGCGCAGGTCCGACGCCAGCAATTCCACCGCGCGGGCAGCCCCCGCCTGGCCTCCGGCGGCGGCGCCGTAGTAGAAGCTGCGGCCGCTGAACACGAAATCGGCCCCCATCACCCGGGCGCGGGCCATGTCCTCGCCGGACCGGATGCCGCTGTCCATCACCACCACCGGGCCTGGGCCGATTTCCGCCCGAATGGCGGCCAGGGCGTCGATGGCGGCGGGGGCGGAATCCTGCTGGCGGCCACCATGGTTGGACACCCAGATTCCGTCGGCGCCCGCGTCCAGCGCCAGGGCGGCGTCCTCGGGGGCCAGGATGCCCTTGATCAGCATCTTGCCCGGCCATAATTGGCGGAAATGGCGGATGTCGTCCCAGCCGAGGTCGTCCTTGATCTGGGACGAGATGAAGGCGGTCAGCGTCTGGCCGTCCACTTCGCCCGAATAGCGGGCCAGATTGGGAAAGCCGGGCGAGCCGTGACGGGCGGTGGCCAGCGCCCAGGCGGGATGGGTCAGTACCTCCCAGGCGAAGCGCGGGCCGGGGCGGAACGGCAGGACGAAGCGGTTGCGAACATCGCGACGGCGGTCGCCCGCCATGGGCACGTCCACGGTCACCGCCATGACCCGGATACCGGCGGCCCAGGCGCGTTCCAGCAGGTCGCGGTTGATCTCGGGCTTGCGCGATGCGTAAAGCTGGAACCAGGCGTTGCCCCCAGCCGCTTGCGCGATGTCTTCCAGCGCGGTGGTCGAGACCGTGCTGGCCACCATGGGGAGGTCGTGGCGTTTGGCCTCGGCCGCCAGGGCGAGATCGGCCCCCGGCCACAGCAAGCCGCCCATGCCCACTGGGGCGATGCCGAAGGGCTGGGCGTAGCGGCGGCCGAACAGCTCGGCCGAACAGTCCGGCCTGACGCCGGTGCAAAAGCGTGGCTTCAGCAGCACGGAGTCCAGCCGTTCCCGATTGCGGCGCAGGCCGCCTTCCTCGCCCGAGCCGCCGTCCAGATAGCCCCAGGCGAAGGCGGGAATGCGGCGCTTGGCTCGCCGGGCCAGGTCATGGATGCAGCTCAGGGATCGCAACGGCGCTTCTCCTCGCGGGATTCTCCGCACCATGGTTCCTACCCGCCCCGGTCCCGTCTTGCAATGGGGGGATAGGCCAGCGTCCCGTGTGCGGCTTTTCTACCCTTGGCATTCGGTATATGCTGTTTTGGTGGGACGATCAGACCGTCAGGCCAAAGTCCGACGCTCGTCGCAAGGAGTTGATCGGTTTATGCCTGGAATTCGCGGTGAACGGCGATTTCCGCGTCGGGTCTGGCTGACCGGGGCGATCATGGCCGCCTTCGTCATTTCGTTCGGGGTCTATGTCTATTCGGAAAAGCAGATCGATCGCGCCAACGAGCAGCGCTACCAGTCCTACAAGCTGGCCGATGAATTGCGGCAGTCGTCGGACGATCTGACCCGTATGGTGCGCACCTATGTGGTGACCGGCGATCCTGCCTACAAACAGGCATTCCTGGACATTCTCGACATCCGCGAGGGGCTTCGGCTCAGGCCCGAGACCTATGGCGGCATCTATTGGGATTTCGCCTTGCTTGATCCTCGGTTCGTCCGGCCCGCCAAAGGTCCGGGAATCTCACTGTTGGATATGATGCGCCAAGTCGGCTTCACCGAGGACGAACTTCGCAAACTGGGCGAGGCCAAGGCCAGTTCCGACGACCTGACCAACCGCGAGTTCGAGGCCATGGCCCTGATGGAATCCGCTGAATCGGAAGAAGGGGCCGACCGCATGCGCGCCATCGCGATGGTGCATGACGAAACCTATCATCGGGCCAAAATGGCCATCATGGATCCCATCAACGCGTTCTACGACATGGTGGAGCGGCGGACCCTGGCCAATGTCCAGCGGGCCGAGGTGGTGGCGGTGATCATGCGATTGGTGTTCGTCGCCTTCACTGTCGCGGTCGTGGTCTTTCTCTGGCGGACCTACGCGGAATCGCGGGCCATCCTGGGCGGCTCGGTCCAGGATGTTCATGCCCGGATCACCAGGATCGGCGAGGGTGATTTCTCGGTTTCCGACACCGATGTCCAAGACGGCAGTGTGGTGGGCGGTTTGGCCCGGATGGCCGCGAGATTGGAAGCCACCGAGGCCGATCGCCTGCGCGCGGCCGCCGAGTTGAAGGACAGGAACGACGACCTGCGGCGATCCAACGCCGATCTCGAGCAATTCGCCTATGTGGCGTCGCACGATCTGCAGACGCCCCTGCGCAACATCGTGAGCTATACCCAGTTGCTGGAGCGTCGCTACAAGGGGCAATTGGATGCCGATGCCGACGACTTCATCGGCTTTGTCGTCGACAATACGAAGAAGATGACGCGGCTGATCCGCGATCTGTTGGAGTATTCGCGCGCGTCCCGTCAATCGGAACCACTGACGCTCATCTCGGCGGACGTGGCGATGGCCGAGGTGTTGGCCATCTTCAAGCCGGATGTGGAGCGGGCGGGCGTCCAGGTCGAGGTCGGGCCGCTTCCGTCGGTGATGGCGGTGCAGTCCCATTTGGTCAGCCTGTTCCAGAACCTGCTGGGCAATGCCATCAAGTATCGCGCCGACGACCGGCCGTCGCGGATTTCCGTCATGGCGGAACGGGTGTCCCCCCATCAATGGCGCTTCATCATCGCCGACAACGGCATCGGCATCGAGGCGCAGTATCACGACAAGATCTTCGAGATCTTCCAGCGACTCAATCCCGCCGCCGAGACCGAGGGCACCGGAATCGGCCTGACCCTGTGCCGTCGAATCGTGCATCGCTTCGGCGGTCAGATCTGGGTGGAGTCCGAACCGGGTCAGGGCACCAGGATCGTGTTCATCCTGAAGGGCGGCTGAGTGGCCAGGGTGCATCAGCTTCAAGCTGACGCACTCTGGGATTCCGTCTGTACGAAAAAGCTTTGCTTTTTCAGGGCTCAAGCGCCGCTCGGGCGTGCGCGTTTTTCGACTTTCCGATTCAGCTTTGGTGCGAAAAACTCTAGATGATGTAATCGTCGGCCAGGGCCAGGGGCTGCCGCAGGGTGAATTGGCCCTCCAGCAGATCGGCCAAGGTCCGCAGATCGGCCAGCACGTCCAACAACACGCTTTCGGCGCCGCCGCCCAGCAGGACGCCGAATCCCCATTGGCCGCGCCACAGCTCCAATCCGGTGCGGCCGATCTCGTCGATGGTGTCCTGGGGTTCGTCCACCTGATAGCTGATCATGTAGGGGATGCCCATGGTGTCGAGCAGGATGGCGGCGTCGATGGCGTAGCCGGGGCCGCGATGATCGTCCAGCGGCGGATCGATGAAGATGAAGTGGGGGCGGTTGCTCATGCTGATGCGGTTGCGCAGGAACAAGAACCAGTCATGGCTCCAAAACCGCACCCAGCCGTTCTCGCGATGCGCCTTCGCGGCCTCGATCAGGGCGGGGTCGAGATCGTTGACGTCGGCCTCGAACACCACGCGGGGCAATTCGGCGATCACCCGGCTCGCCAGCACCCAAGAGCCGGGATAGGTCTCGGATGCGGCGACGGCATCGAGAAAGGCGCGATTGTGAAAGCCCGCCGAAGCCGCCAGTACCGTCTCGATGGCGCCGGTGCGCCGAAGGCGGCCGCCGCCCGCATGGGTATCGGCATAGGTGAAGGCGATTTCGGTCTCATGGGCGGGCGCGCGCTCGGCCACCGCCCTGGCGCAGCGGGCCACCGCCGCCGCCAGGATGAAATGGGTCCATATGCCGCCACGCCCGATCATGGTTTAGATACTGTCCCTCAGTCGCCGGGCGGGCGCTTTCGTGCCCCTGGCTTTCGTGCCCCTGGCTTTCGTGCCCCTGGCTTTCGTGCCCCTGGCTTTCGTGCCATGGGGCGCGCCGGGCAGTAAAGCATGATCATGGCCGCTCAGCTATCCTCGTCGTCGTCGTCCCTGCCGCCGCAGCGATCAGCGTAGAAGCGGGTCTCCACCGGCCAGGGGCCACTGCCCGACTTGGCATCCAGCGCCTTCTTCTGGGTCTCGGACAAGGTGGTGAAGAAGCGCAGGCCCGTGACGGCCTCGACGGCGGCGACGGTGGTGGCGTAATGGCTGAGATCGTATTTGGACTGCGGCGTTCCGGCGCATTTGCGATAGGCGCCGCGCTGGTCCTCGTCGGCCTGGGGGAACAAGAAGGCGCGGGCCTCCACCTTGCCCGCGGTCTCCACCGCCAGAATCTTGAACAGGGCATGGGGAATGGCCACCGGCACGGTGCCGGGCTGGCCGATGGTGTCCACCTCGCGGTCATGCTCGAACACCGGCCCCGCTATGGTCCAGACCCGGCCGAACTTGTTGGCCGCCGCGATGGCGTAATTCTCCAGCGCCAGCCAGTCGCCCTGGTTCATGTCGGCGTATTGCGGCAGGGCGTTGACGAAGACATGGGTGTTGCACCCTTCCTGCCAGGACAGGCGGTTGGCGTGATTGCGGGCCGCCATATGGCCGCGATTCCAGAACACCGCGAAGCCGCGATAGGCGGCGTCGATGCCTTTCTTGCGGATGTCGGGCTTGTCGCTCCACAGATAGGAGGTCTCGGCCAGTTCGTACCACTTGGTCGGCCGCTTGGCGCCCTGGGGATGGATGGGCTTGCCGTCGGTTCCCATCAGGGCATGCATCTCGTAGGACACCCATTTGGGAATGCCCTTGTAGGGGCTGTCGGCCCGGTCGTCGTCGGCGGTCTCGAACGAACTGGTGAAGGGGCCGTAGCGGAACATCAGGCTCTGGGGCTGGGTCGCGAAGCGGTCGTGGTCGAAGCCCGGCGGAATTTCCGATTGATAGGGCAGGGCCAGCGACCCGGCCTGGCCCGCGCAGGCCAAGGCCTGGTTGGCCTGCGTGGGAGGGGTCGCCACGGCCAAAAGCGCGGCCGTGGCAACCAATGCGATATATATTCTATGAAGAACTGTCATATTACACCCATGCATCGATGAGATTACCCGCATGGTGCCCGGCACGTCTGGAAACAGCAATACCTATAAGTTGCATACAATATTCGTATTATCCTCTGGGGTCGCATCCGCAGTCCTAAGCGGCGCGACGTCCCAGAAGCGCTTCCAGATGGGCGAGCACCTGGGCGGCAGTCTCGGGGTGAGCCAAGGCGGCGTCTATGATGGCTTCCACGTATCCCGCCTTGTTGCCGCAGTCGTAGCGGGTGCCCATGAAGCGGGCGCCGTGCAGGCTGATGCGGTCCAGGGTGCGGGCGATGCCGTCGGTCAACTGGATCTCGCCGCCCGCTCCGCGCTGGCGCAGTTCCAGGGCGTCGAACACAGCCGGGTGCAGGATGTAGCGGCCGATCACCGACAAGGTGGAGGGCGCGTCCTCGGGCTTGGGCTTTTCCACCATGCCCCGCGCCCGGGCCAGACGGCCCTTTTCCTCGATGACGTCCAGGATGCCGTAGCGGTTGACCTGATCGGCCGGGACGTTTTCCACGGCGATGACATGGCCGCCCACCTGATCCCAGACGTCGACCAATTGCTTCAGGCAGCCGGGACGGCCCAGGATAAGGTCGTCGGGCAGCATCACCGCGAAGGGCTCGTCGCCCACGGCGGCACGGGCGCACAGCACGGCATGGCCCAGGCCCAGTGGCGCGGGCTGGCGCACGGTGGTGATGGTGACGCCCTTGGGGCAGGTGGAGCGCGCGATGTCGAGCAGTTCCAGCTTGCCGCGCTCCTCCAGCGAGCGTTCCAGCTCGGGATGACGGTCGAAATGGTCGGTCAGCATTTCCTTGCCCTTGGCGGTCACCAGGATGATCTCGGTGATACCGGCCTCGGCGGCTTCCTCGACGGCGTATTGGATCAGCGGCTTGTCCACCACCGGCAGCAATTCCTTGGGCAGCACCTTGGTGGCGGGAAGAACGCGGGTGCCCATGCCGGCGACGGGCAGAACGGCTTTGCGGATCATGATGCTCGGTCTCGCGAACAGAAGTTGTCGATGGCGGGGATCATGGCGGCGCTCTTTGGCGGCCTTAAGGCGCGATTGCGGCGGAATCGGGGCGACGCCGTTTGTCATCCCGAGCGAAGCCCACGGCAATCCGGTTTAAATTAGGCAACATAGTTCGCGACGGCCGGGGGTACTGACCACCAAGGCACCAAGGACACCAAGAGGACGACACGGTTTTTTGCCTTCCGTCATGCCCGTGCTTGTCCCGCGTATCGACGCCCATCCATCTGGATTATCGCCTCATAATGCTTTCAAGCGGAACCACGGGACACGTCCGGCCAAAACGAACGACTTGGCCGTTTGCTCCGCCCTCTTGGTGTCCTTGGTGCCTTGGTGGTCAATCGGCTTTCGAGTTCCATATGAGGGCCGCCATTGCGCGGGAAAAGCAGATCAAGTCCTGGCGTCGCTCGAAGAAGGATGATTTGATCCGGGCCGCCAATCCAACCTGGCGTGATCTGAGCGAAGACGTCCGTTGACTCCGCCTGATCCGGCGTTTCCAGCTTGGATGCAACATGCCAGGATGAGATCCCTCGGCTGCGCTCGGGATGACAGGAAAAGCAGGGTCATGAGTCTGTTCCGCTCCATCGCCACCGTCGGCGGGTTCACCATGATGTCGCGCGTCACCGGGCTGATGCGCGAGATGATGATCGCCCATTATCTGGGGGCGGGCGCGGTGGCCGATGCCTTCTTCGTGGCCTTCCGCTTTCCCAACCTGTTCCGTTCGCTGTTCGCGGAAGGGGCGTTCAACGCCGCCTTCGTGCCGCTGTTCACCGGCAAGCTGACCGCCGAGGGACGCGAGGAGGCCCGCCTTTTCGCCGAACGCGCCCTGGCGGTCCTGTTCGTGGCCCTGGCGCTGTTCGTGGCGGTGATGGAAGTGTTCATGCCCTGGGCCATGCTGGGCCTTGCCCCCGGTTTCGAGGCGACGCCGGGCAAGATGGATCTGGCGGTGGAGTTTTCCCGCATCTGCTTTCCCTATCTGCTGTTCATCTCGCTGACCTCGTTGCAGGCGGGCGTGCTGAATTCCCTGGGCCGATTCGCCGCCGCCGCCGCCACGCCGGTGCTGCTCAACCTCACCTCCATGGCCGGGCTGTGGCTGCTGGTCGGCCATACGCCCACCGCCGGGCACGCCATGGCCTGGGGCACCTTCGCCGCCGGGATCATTCAGTTCGCCTGGCTGTTCCTGGCGGCCAGGCGGGCGGGTATGGGGCTGTCGCCCCGAAGGCCGCGCCTGTCGCCCGAGGTCCGGCTGCTGTTCAAGCGCATCGTGCCGGGCGCGGTGGGGGCCGGGGTCTATCAGGTCAATCTGGTGATCAACACCATGATCGCCTCCATGGTGGCCGACGGCGCCGTCAGCTATCTGAATTACGCGGACCGGGTGAACCAGCTTCCGCTGGGCGTGGTGGGCATCGCCATCGGTACCGCCTTGCTGCCGCTATTGTCGCGCCAACTCAAGGAAGGCGCGGTGGAAGCGGCCAAGACCAGCCAGAACCGCGCCATGGAGTTCGGTCTGATCCTGACCCTGCCGGCGGCGACGGCGCTGATGGTGATCGCGGTGCCGGTGATCCGGGTGCTGTTCGAACGGGGCAGCTTCGGCCCCCACGAGACCGAGGCCACCGCGTCGGCCCTGGTGGCCTTCGCCCTGGGCCTGCCGGCCTATGTGCTGGTCAAGGTGCTGACCCCCGCCTTCTTCGCCCGCGAGGATACCGCGACGCCGGTGCGGGTGGCGGGCGCCACCATGGCGCTCAACGTGGCGCTCAATCTGGCCCTGGCCCCTGTCCTGGGCCATGTGGGCATGGCCCTGTCCACCGCCCTGGCGGCGTGGTTCAACGTGGCGGCGCTGGCCTTCCTGTTGAAGCGGCGGGGCTTCTTCGCCATGGACGAGCGGCTGCGGGGCAAGGCGCCCCGCATCATCGCCGCCTGCGCGGTGATGGGCGCGGCGCTTTGGGCGGGTAAGCTGGTGCTGTGGCCGCTGGCCCAGGGTCAGTGGACGGCCCTGGCCGTGCTGGCGGGACTGGTGGTGGCGGGCGTCCTTGCCTTCGCGGTGGCCGCCCAATTGCTGGGCGCGGCGTCGCTGGCCGACATCAAATCCATGATGCGGCGCAAGGGCTAGACCATCGAGCGTCAATTGTGATGACGCACGGATACTCTGGAGCGTGATGCATTAAATATGCATCACGCTCCAGCTTCATTTGTTTGCCCCTCTGCCTAAGCGGGCGCCTCCGCGCCCTTGGCCGCTCGCTCAATGCCAGAGCGCGTCGCCTCATATTTGAGATACGCGCTAAGGTCTTATCCCGCTCGGTCGATCCAGGCCTGCAACATCAAGGCGTGCCAGATCTCGTTGCGCCGCGACTTGGCGCCGCTGCGCTGCTCGCGCCAGCACGCGGCCACCTTGGGCGCGTCCAGCCAGCCCTGATGCCGCAGCCGATCCTCGGACAGCAGATCGTCAGCCCAATCCCCCAGCTTGCCCGCCAGCCAGCGCCGCAGCGGCACCTCGAATCCCATCTTGGGCCGGTCCACCAGGGCGCGGGGCACATGGCGATAGAGCAGATCGCGCAGCACCGCCTTGCCCACCCCGTCGCGGATCTTCAGGGCGGGCGGCAGGCTCCAGGCGAACTCGGCGATGGCGGGATCGAGGAAAGGGAGCCGCGCCTCCAGCGAGGCGGCCATGGTGGCGCGGTCGGTCTTGACGCACAGATCGTCGGGCAGATAGCCCAGCGTGTCGAGCAGCATGACGGCCAGCGCCGGATCGCGCACATCGGGAGTCGGACCGCTGAACAGGGTGGCGGCGGACTTGGCGCCCAGCACCAGCTCCGGCATGCCGCGCCAGCGCGAATAGTGCAGCCCCACCAGTTCGGCCAGGCTGCCCGCGCCCAAATGCTCGGCGGCGCGGCCCAGGCGATGGCCGGGATGGCTGCGCCGGGCGGTGAATTTCCCCGCCAGACCGGCCAGGGACTCGGCCGGACCGGCCAGCAGCCGCGCCCCCAGGGCCGCCGTGCGCCGTAGGGCCTGGGGCATGGCGTTCAGACTCCGCCAGTCCTTGGGAATGGCGCCATAGATGCCATAGCCGCCGAACAGCTCGTCGGCGCCGTCGCCCGACAGCGCCACCGTGACGTCGCGCCGGGTCACCTGGGCCAGCAGGCAGGTGGGCAGGGCGGCGTAGTCGCCGAACGGCTCGTCATAGATATGCGGCAGGCGGGGTACCAGATCCAGCGCCTCGGCATCCGAGATGCGGACCTCGGTATGAATGGTGCCGAGATGATCGGCCACGGCGCGGGCATGGGGGCTTTCGTCCAGTCCCGCCTCGTCGAAGCCGATGGTGAAGCTGTGCACCGGGGTGCTGGACAATTGCCGCATCAGGGCGGCGGTGATGGAAGAATCCACCCCGCCGGACAGGAACAGCCCCACCGGCACGTCGGCCTGCATGCGCAGGCCAACCGAAGCCCGCAGCAGCTCTTCCAGCCGATCCGTCGCCTGTTCCACCGTCCCTGTGAAGCTGCCTTCCACCGCGCGGGCGCGCTCCACCGCCGACCAGGTGCGGGTAACGGTCCTCTCGCCCGCCCGGACGGTCATCACCGTGGCCGGTTCCAGTTTCTGGACACCGGCATAAATGGTGTGGGGGGCGGGAATCCATCCCAGCCGCAGGAACAGCGCCATGGCGTCGCGGTCCAGGCCGCCGTCCCATTTCGGATGGGCCGCCAAGGCCTTCAGCTCCGAGCCGAACAGCAGCGAGCCGCCCAGCTCGGCCCAATAGAGCGGCTTTTCGCCGAAGCGGTCGCGGCCGAGATGCAGCACCCGCTCGGCGCGGTCCCAAAGGGCGAAGGCGAACATGCCGTCGAATTCGGCCACCGCCTTGTCCACCCCCCAGGCCGCCACCGCTTCCAGCAGGATTTCGGTGTCGGAATGGCCGCGCCAGGCAATGGCGGGATCAAGGCGCGCCTTGAGGGCGGCGTGATTGTAGATCTCGCCGTTGAAGCTGACCACCCAGCGCCCGTCATGGGACGCCATGGGCTGATGGCCTTGGGGGCTCAGATCCAAAATGGCGAGACGGCGAAAGCCCAGCGCGATCCCCGCGGAATCATCGGTCCAGACGCCGTCGTCGTCGGGACCGCGATGGATCAGCGTCTGCGCCATGGCACGCGCCACCGCGGCCCGGTCGGGAGTGGCGGTGCCTAGATCGAGAAAACCGGCGAAGCCGCACATGAAACGCTTTGTCCTGGCAAGGGTCTGGCAGGAAGGTAGCGGCCCGATGGCATCCGAGCTAGCCCTTTCGCAACACCGCCACCAGGCCGGGGACTTCGACGCCGCCGTCGTTGCGGGTGACGGCGGGCTCCATCAAGGCCACGGCGAAACCCGCCTCGGCGGCGCGGGCCTCCACATAGTCCGGGGCATGGGCGTAACGGTTCTTGGCGCCCAGCACATAGGAGGCGCAGTCCTCCGCCCGCTCTACCGTGAAGGCCAATGTCCCCGTGGGGCGCAATGCGGCGGCGGCGGCGGCCAGAACCGGCCCCAATTCGCCGAAATAGACGAAGACATCGGCGGCCACGATCAGGTCGTATCGGGCCGGTCGGGTGGTCAGCACCGATTCCAGCGCGTCCACGGTCAAGTCGTCATACAAACCACGAAGCCGCGCCTTTTCCACCATGGCCGAGGACAGATCGACGCCGTCGAGCCTCGCCGCCAGGGGCCGCAGGATCGGAGCCGCCAGACCGGTGCCGCAGCCGATATCAAGCACGTCGAGACCGCTTTTGCGGTCCAGGGTGCGCGCCAAGGCCTCGGCCAGCAGTCTGGGGGCGCGATAGGCCAGCTTGTCCACCAGGGCGGCGTCGAATTGTTCCGCATAGTCATCGAACAACTGCCGGACATAGGCGTCGGGCGCCTTGCCAGGCGTGGGCGCGGCGCCCATCTGGGCCAGCCCCAGGGCGGCGCCGTGGCGGTCGGCGGGATCAAGCTCCAGGCATTTGCGATAATGGGCGGCCGCCTTGTCCTTCTCGTCCAGGCTTCGCCGCGCCTCGGCCAGACACCAATGGGCATCGACGGATTTCGGATCGGCGGTCACGGCGCGCTCGAACGCGGCGGCGGCGCCTTCCGGCATGCCCTGAAGATTGCGGATCAGGCCCAACTCCATCCATCCAGAGGGATCGCCCGCCGCCAGCTTGGCGGCACGCTCGGCCTGGGCGCGGGCCTCGTCGAGACGCCCCAGGTCGCGCAGCGCCCCGGCCAGATTGGCCCTGGTTCCGGCGTGATCGCGCCGCAATTCCACCGCGCCCGACAAAATGGCGACGGCGCGTTCGCCCTGCCCCAGCCGACGCAGCACCAGACCGTAATTATGCAGCGCCGCCCCCCAGTCGGGTCGTTGCGCCAGGGCGCCTTCCAGATATTTGGCGGCGTCCTTGTCCTCGCCCCTTTGATGCAGCAAAGCGCCCAGCGAGCACAGCGCTTCGGCATGGCGCGGATTGACGGCGATGGCCTTGCGGCAATGATGGATGGCCTCCTCCACCTTCCCGCTGCGGCCCAGCAACTCGCCCAGCCTTGCGTTGGCCTCGGCGTGATTGGGGTCGGCCGCCAGAATGGCCCGGTATTGCAGGACGGCGGCGTTCAGGCTGTCCTGGGCTTCCAGCGCCCGGCCCAGCGCCAATCTCGGCACCGGCTGCGACGGATCGGCGGCGACGGCGCGGGCCAGATGCTCGGCCGCCTTGCGCGGCTGCGCCTGGCCCAGCGCGATGGCGCCCAGCAGGTAATGGGCGCCGCCGAAGGTCGGGTTGGACTCGATGATCTGGCGCGCCAGCCGACGCGCTTCGGCAACGTCACCCTCTTCCCAGGTCCGCATGGCCCTGGCGAAGGTATCGCCGACAGTCATGGAAACTTGCTTAACCATGGCCCCCCGACCGGTCTATGCCAAATGACGGCCCCTGGGGGCTTCCCACAGGGTTGAATTTCCGCCACAGGCTCACGCTTAAAGCGTACTGCGCTCCATCCCGGTTGGCTAGCATCCTCGGCACATGACAGACAAGCGAATTTCAGCGACACTGGCAATCATGCGACCGCCCGGCCCCACCATCCGCACCATTCCCGACGGCGACGACCGCGAACGTCTGGTCTGTGGCGATTGCGGATTCGTGGTTTATGAAAACCCCAAGGTCATCGTCGGCGCCATCTGCACCTGGGACGACCGCTATCTGCTGGTCAAGCGCGCCATCGAGCCACGGCTGGGCTTTTGGACCATGCCGGTGGGCTATATGGAACTGGGCGAGACCACCGAGCAAGGCGCGGCCCGCGAAGTGTGGGAGGAGGCGCGCTCTCGGGTGGAGATCGATGGCTTGCTGTCCATCTACTCCATCCCCGAGATCAGCCAGGTCCACATGATCTACCGCGCCCGCATGCTGACGCCCGACCACGCGGCGGGCGCGGAAAGCCTGGATGTGGCCTTGCTGCGTTGGGACGAGATCCCGTGGGACCATCTGGCCTATCCCAATGTGCGCTGGTCGTTGGAATACGAACGCGAGATGAAGGGCCAGACCGGCTTCGCCCCGCGCGGTCGGCCGGAGCGATAGAGTCTTTTCATAGTCCCTCAGTCGCCGGGCGCTCACTCCCCGTCGGGAACCGCCACCCGTGAGAAACCTTCCGCCACCGGCAGGTAGGAACGGCGCTTGACCTTGGCGTCGCGCAGGCCGCTGCCGGCATAGATCTGCTTGGCGGCCTCGACGATGATGACGCCGCCGAAGGTTTCGAACCAGCGCCGCCCGATCTCTTCCACCGCCGGAGCCGAGCGCAGCAGCATGCGCGACTGGGTCGGCGGCAGGAACAGGGCGGAGGCCCGCGCCACCGGGGTGAACATGTTGTCGCGCAACAGCCGGTTGAGCTGTCCCATGGTGTAGGGCCTGCCATTGCCGAAGGGCGTGCGTTCCAGCCGCGCCCAGATGCCACGCCGGTTGGGCGCCACCACCATCAGCCGCCCGCCGTCGGCCAAGACGCGCCAGGCTTCGCGCATCATGGCGCGGATCTGTTCGGTGGATTCCAGGGCATGGATCAGCAGCAGCCGGTCGATGGAGCGGTCGGGCAGCGGCAGGTCGGTCTCGTCGGCCAAGGTGGTCAGGCCGGGGCCTTCCGGCGGCCAGGGCAGCACCCCCTGGCTGGCGGGCATCACCGCGATGACCCGTTCGGCCTCGCCCAGGAAGCTGCGCAGATAGGGGGTGGCGAAGCCCAGCCCCAGAACCCGAAGGCCCGAGACATCCGACCAAATCTCGCGGATCTGGCGGCGGATCAGCCGTTGGGCCACTTGCCCCAGGCTGGCGCCATAGAAGTCGCGCAGATCGACCACGTCGGTCCACATGGCCGGATAGGCGAGGTCGCGATTCACGGAGACTCCTTGAGTTTCGCTTCAATCATAGGCGTTTTGGGGCTTTGGCGCTACACTTCGGGACCAAGTCAGCGAGGCCGCCATGGCGAAGATCGTCGTCGAGCAGATCCCGGTTCTGTCGGACAACTACATCACCCTGGCCCACCATCCGGCCAGCGGCGCCACCGCCGCCATCGATCCGGCGGTGGCCGAACCGGTGCTCGAACGTCTCAAGGCCAAGGGCTGGACGCTGACCCATATCCTCAACACCCACCATCACGGCGACCATACCGGCGGCAACATGGACCTGATCCGCCACACCGGCTGCGCCGTGGTGGGCGCCGCCAAGGATTCCGAACGCATCCCCGGCATCTCCATGGAGGTGAGCGAAGGCGATACCTTCCTGTTGGGCGGCGCCGCCGTCATGGCGCTGGAAACGCCGGGCCACACCTCCGGGCACATGGCCTATTGGTTTCCCGACAGCCATGTGCTGTTCGCGGGCGACTGCCTGTTCTCGCTGGGCTGCGGCCGCCTGTTCGAGGGAACCGCCGAGGAGATGTGGGCCAGCCTGAAAAAGCTGCGTGATCTGCCGCCCGACACCCAGGTCTATTGCGCCCATGAATACACCCAGTCCAACGGACGCTTCGCCCGCATGGTGGAGCGCGACAACCAGGCGCTGCTGACCCGGCTGGAACAGGTGGACAAGCTGCGCGCCAAGGGACTGCCCACCATTCCCACCACCATCGCCGACGAGCGCGTCGCCAACCCCTTTCTGCGGGCCGACACCAAATCCGTGGCCAAGGCGGTGGGCATGGAGCCGGGAAGCGATCCCGCCAAGGTCTTCGCCGAACTGCGCCGCCGCAAGGACGTGGCGTGAGGGACAGGGGGGCGCGGGCGTTCCGCCCGCTAACCCTTCGCTTGGACCGGCTTCTCGCCCACCGGGCCGCCCGCGTCCTTCCAGGCGCGGAAACCGCCTTCCACATGGGCGACGGGGCCAAGCCCCATCTCCTGGACCGCCTTGGTGGCCAGGGCCGAGCGCCAGCCCGACTGGCAATAGAACACGAAGCGCTTGCCCGATCCGAACACCGCCTTGAAATAGGGGCTGGTGGGATCGATCCAGAATTCCAGCATGCCGCGCGGCGCGTGGAAGGCGTCGGGCACCATGCCCTCGCGCTCCAATTCGCGGGGGTCGCGCAGATCCACGAACACCACGCCTGGATCGCCGTGCAGGTCGATGGCGTCGATGGTCGGAATGGTCTCGACCACCGCGTTGGCCTCGTCGATCAATTGGCGATGCGTCTTCATCAAAGCCATCATGCCGCTCCTTTTTTCATCCAGCGTTTGATCATGGCCCGCAGTTCGCTGCGGCTTTGAAACAGCGGCAGCTTGGGCTTGTCGAAAATGGTCGGCTCCACCGCCAGCCCGATTTCCGAGATGACGTCGTCCCAGTCCATGCTGCGCACGATCAGTTCCACCTCGCCCAGCCCGACGCGGTCGCCGATGCCGGGCTCGTGGCCCAGTTCGCGCACCACCCACTGGGCCAGGGTCAGGGCGAAATCCTCCACCGGCACCGGCAGGCCGTAGGAGATGGCCAATTCCTTCATGTGCGTTTCCGGCGCCAGGGCGAAATCGCCGAAGAACTGCCGGTCGGCCTCGGCGGCCGGGGCGGCGCTGGCGAACAGCCGGTCCAGATAGGGCACCCGTTCCGGCCGGGCGAACAGATAGGCGGTGTCGCCGGGCTTCAGGTGACCGGCGGCGTGGGCGCTGTAGGACTTGTCGTCGCGCACCACCAGCGACGGCTCGGCCCAGCGCGGCAGCCGGTGGCCGCGCGCCACCAGGGAATCGGCGACGATGCGGTAGGCCACCAGTTCGTGGCGGGCACCGGGGATTTCCAGTTCCATGCGCTCCACCGGGCCGATGCGCTTGGGCACGATCTGGCCGAGGAAGCGGGCCACCGCGCCGATGGTCCAGCCCTGTAGTCCCAGGCTGACCAGCACCACCAGGAAGGCCAGGATGAAATAGTCGCGGCCATGGGCCAGACCCGCCACCATGGGCACGATGGACAGCAGCACCGAGACCGAGCCGCGCAGCCCGACCCAGGCGACGAAGGCCGTTTCATTGCGGTTGAAGCCGAAGGGCAGCAGGCACAGCCACACCGCCAGCGGCCGGGCGATGAAGATCAGCACCGCCGAGACGGCCACGGCCTCGAGCGCGAAATCGGAGAATTCCGACGGCGTCGCCAGCAGTCCCAGGGTCAGGAACATGACGATCTGGGCCAGCCAGGTCAGTCCATCTTGGAACCGGCGCATGGTCTCGGGGGCGTTGATACCGGCATTGCCCGCGATCAGCCCGGCGATATAGACGGCGAGAAAGCCGCTGCCGTGCAGGGCGCCCGCGGTTCCGAACACCACCAGCGCCAGCGAGATGGCGGCCAGCGGCTGCAAGCCCCGCTCGAACCCCATCTTGTTGAGCGCCAGCACGATCAGCCCGCCGCCGAACATGCCGATCACCGCGCCCACGCCGAATTCGGCGACGAATTCGGTCAGGACATGCAGTCCCGACACCTTGCCGCCATCGGCCAGCAAGGCCACCAGGGTCAGGGTCAGGAAGATGGCCATGGGATCGTTGCTGCCCGATTCCACTTCCAATGTGGCGCGCACGCGGTCGCGCACGTGGATGCCGCCGACCCGCAGCAGGAAGAACACCGCCGCCGCGTCGGTGGAACTGGCGATGGCCCCCATCAGCAGGGATTCCAGCCAGCCGAAGTCCAGCAAGGCATGCACCGGCACCGCCACCACGGCGGTGGTGACGAACACCCCCAGGCTGGCCAGCGCCATGGCGGGCCAGGCGGCGGCGCGGAACGCCTTGACGCTGGTATGAAAGCCCGAGTCGAACAAGATGACGGCCAGCGCCACATTGCCGATCAGATAGGCGGCGTCGACATCGTCGAAGGCCAGCCCGCCCAACCCGTCCTCGCCCGCCACCAGCCCCACGCAGAGGAACACCAGCAGCAGCGGCGCCCCGATGCGGAAGCTGAGCAGGCTGGAAAAGATGGAGAGCGCCACCAACCCGGACACGATCAGGATGGAGGCGTTCATTGTTTCGAGCATGGGCCGCTTTTCTCCCCGTCTCCTTCGTACATAAGCGGTTTGAGGGCCGCTGTCGAACCCTCCCATTCGGATTTATCGGTTTGGCAGCCATGCGCCTTGGCCTAATATGCGCGACCCTCTCGCCGCCAAGCTCAATCCTGTCGAGGTTTCCATGAAGTCGTTGTGGTCCGATGCCGATGCCGAGTCCTATGTCGCCAAATACGCTCCCCAGGGAGTGAACCGCGATCTGGCGCTTCGGGTCTATACCACCCGGCTGTTGGGTGGCGATCCCCGGCTGGTGCTGCACGGCGGCGGCAATACCTCGTGCAAGACCACGGTCGACGACCTGCTGGGCGAAGCGGTCGAGGTGCTGTGCGTCAAGGGATCGGGTTGGGACATGGGCGATATCGAACCGGCCGGACTGCCCGCCGTGCGCCTTGCCCCCCTGCTGAAACTGCGAAAGCTGGAGCAATTGTCCGACGAGGACATGGTGGATTTCCAGCGCGGCAATCTGATGACCTCAAGCTCGCCCAATCCGTCGGTGGAAACCCTGCTGCACGCCTTCCTGCCGCACAAATTCATCGACCACACCCATTCCACCGCCGTGCTGTCGCTGACCGACCAGCCCGACGGCGACGCCATCTGCCGCGAAGTGTTCGGTCGTAAGATGGGCTATGTCCCCTACATCATGCCCGGCTTCGCCCTGGCCAAGAAGGCGGCCGAGGTCTACGAGCAGGATCCGTCGGTCGAGGGGCTGATCCTGTTCAAGCACGGCATCTTCACCTTCGCCGAGACGGCCCGCGACGCCTATGAACGCATGATCGCCCATGTCACCTCGGCCGAACAGCGACTGGAAAAGGGCCGCAAGACCCTGGTGGCCGCCGCCGGACTGCCCAAGGCCCCCGCCGCTCTCGCCGAGGTGGCGCCCGTGCTGCGCGGCTTGCTGGCCCTCGACCGGGGCGATGGGGAATTCAAGCGCTGGGTGATGGATTTCCGCGCCAGCCCGGCCATCCGCGCCTATGTGGACGGCGCCGAGCTGGGACGCTATTCCCAGCAGGGCGTCGTCACCCCCGACCATACCATCCGCACCAAGAACTGGCCGGTGGTTCTGCCCGCCCCCGAAGCCGGCAAGATCGCCCCATGGGCCGAGGCCGCCAAGACCGCCATCGCCAATTTCCAGGCCGGATATCACGCCTATTTCGCCCGCAACAACGCCCGCTCGGCGTCCAAGAAGACCGAGCTGGACCCCATGCCCCGCGTCGCCCTGGTGCCCGGTCTCGGCCTGTTCGGCATCGGCGCTTCGGCCAAGGATGCGGCCATCGCCGCCGACATCGCGGTCAACACGGTGGAATGCATCTCCGACGCCGAGGCCATCGGCAGCTTCCAGCCGGTCTCCGAGGATCACCTGTTCGACCTGGAATACTGGTCGCTGGAACAGGCCAAGCTGGGCAAGGGCGGCGAAAAGCCGCTGGCCCGCCGGATCGTGGTGGTCACCGGCGGCGGCTCGGGCATCGGCGCCGCCACCGCCAAGGCCTTCGCCAGGGAAGGCGCCGAACTCGCCGTGCTCGACCGCGATCTCGCCGCCGCCCAGGCCACCGCCAAGGGCTGCGGCGGCAAGGCCCTGGGGCTGGCCTGCGATGTCACCGACGCCCAGGCGGTGCGGGCCGCCTTCGATTCGGTGGTGGAGCGTTTCGGCGGCGTCGACGTGGTGGTCAGCAATGCCGGTGCCGCGTGGCAGGGCACGGTGGGCGAAGTGGACGACGCCGTGCTGCGCCAGTCCTTCGAGCTGAACTTCTTCGCCCATCAGAGCGTCGCCCAGAACGCGGTCCGCGTGATGGCCGCCCAGGGCACCGGCGGCGTCCTGCTGTTCAACGCCTCCAAGCAGGCGGTCAATCCGGGCAAGAATTTCGGCCCCTACGGCCTGCCCAAGGCGGCCTGCCTGTTCCTGATGAAGCAATACGCCCTGGACCACGGCAAGGACGGCATCCGCTCCAACGCGGTCAATGCCGACCGCATCCGCTCGGGCCTGCTGACCTCGGACATGATCGCCAGCCGGTCGGCGGCGCGCGGCCTGACCGAGAAGGATTACATGGGCGGCAATCTGCTGGGCCGCGAGGTCACCGCCGACGATGTGGCCGACGCCTTCGTCTGGCTGGCCAAGGCGTCCAAGGTGACGGCCTGCACCATCACCGTGGACGGCGGTAATATCGAGGCCAGCCTGCGATAGGGCGCTGCTTAGATCGACTGCATCTGTGGATCGGAGGTGCCGCCGCGCCGCAGCCGCAGGATCATGTCCAGGGTTTTGCGGGCCATTTCCACGGTGAGCGAGGCATAACGGTCGGGATTCTCCACCACGATCAGGGCCTCGCCCTCGATCTGATCCATCACCTCTTCATCGAAGGGCTTGTGATCGCCAGTGGTCAGATGCATGCCGAACATGACAGAGCAACCCATTTCGTTCCGATGGGTTAGTCTGTATCATACCTTAGGGTAAGCAATCTACTCCTTTTGCGCTTTCTGCTTCGTTGGTATTAGGCTGCTGCCCGACTCCCCCAGCAGATCCAGCGCCGACGCCGGGTCGATGCGGACCTCCAGCCATGACATCCCCCAGTGAAGATGAGCGCCGGTGGCCAGTCCGGTGGCGCCGATGGCGCCGATGACCTCGCCCCGGCCGACCTTGCGCCCGGGCGCGACATCCAGGCGCGACAGATGAGCGTAGCTGGACATCAGACCCAGGCCATGGTCGATCATCACGGTCTGGCCGGTCAGGAAGAGGTCGGGCGCCGCCAGCACCACCACGCCATCGGCGGCGGCGCGCACCGGCTCGCCCTTGGCGGCGGCGATATCCAGGCCGGAATGGGGCGCCCCGGCATTGCCGTTATAGACGCGCTGGCTGCCGAACACGCCGGAGACGATCCCTGTCGCCGGTCGGGACAGTCCCGTCAGGAACAGGGCCTCGCCGCTGACCTTGGCGCGCAGGGCCCGCAGCAAGTCGGCTTCCGTCTTGATGCGGGCGACGGCGACGGGGTCGGGCTCCGCCTTGTCGCGGGGCAGCCCTTCGATGCGCTGAACCGGCCAGTCGCGCCTGGCGATGACCAGGGGGTGCGCTTCGATTGTAACGCCCCGGCGGATTTCCAAAATCGCCGCCGGTGCGGCGTCGCGGCCGAAACCCAGCAAGAACGCACCGCCGGAATCCACCGGCACCGGCCGACCGTCAATACTGACACCGGAATCGGGCGGGACATGGCCCATGACCAGACCACCTTGTTGAAGGCGGCCGGTCAGTTCCATCTCGGCATGGGCTGGCCAGGCGAGGACGGCAAGGACGACGCAAAGCGCCCTATTTCGGCGCCCACATGATGGTGGCATCGCCATCGTCCTTGTTGCACAACTCGGTGATGATGGCCGACGACACCCGGGTGGGGGTGACGCCGTTGACGCTGAGAAGGCCCTTCTTCACCAGCTTCATGCCCGAGGCGGCGCAAATGCGCGGCGGTACTTTTTCGGCGATCACCACCGGCACGCCGCCCATGGAGGTCACCTTGAGGGTGCCTCCGAACATATGGGTGGCCGGCGGCTCGCCCTGGGTCGCCTGGATTATCTGTTCAACGAATTTGGTGGTCTCGGAGCCGTCGGAATTGGGGGTTTCCTTACCGCTCCACCATGCCAGGCCACCGGCCGCCAGCAAGAGAACCACGACGCCGACCACGATCTTGACGACCTTGGCGTTGGACATTTCCGCATCCTTGGGCGGATGCGCGGCATGATGGGGGTGATGGGCGGCGTGATGGGGATGGGGGGCATTGCCCGGCGGGCGCGGCTTTCGCTGTTCCTTGGCCACCCGCAGCACCAGGATGCAATCCTTGGCGGCCGTGGCCATGGCGGCCGCGGTTTCTTCCGGGGTATGTCCGGGTTCGACCTTGGCGATGATCGCCTTGATCTGGCGGGCAAGCTCCTCGCGCAAATCCTTCGACGCCTCGCGCCGCAAGGTCATGGACAGGCCCAACAGGGCAAGCTCCTCCAGCTTGTCGGCGTGGTGAACCATCGGCATCTTCCCGATGAGTTCCTGGAAGAAGGCCTCGTGCTGCTCTGGACTTAAGCTTTGCTCCACGGATGGTTCCAGTCCTGAAAGACCTACCCGGACCCCAAGCCCATGCTAGCCCCGCCCGGTTAAAGACCCGTTAGCGTGACCGCCGCGAAGCCCTTTTGCCCCCAGGCGGGAAATCTGCTAAGAACCGCGACAGTTTTCGTAGAGCCAAGGTAAGCCATGTCCGTTCTGGTGCCCGTGTCGTGGGGCGAGATCATCGACAAGATCACCATCCTCGAGATCAAGGCCGAGCGATTGGCCGACGCCGCCAAGCTGGCCAATGTGAACAAGGAGCTGGGGGAACTGGTGGCGGTGCGCGAACGGGAGTTTCCCGCCCATGCCGGTCTCGCCGCCCTGTCGGCCGAGCTCAAGGCCATCAACGAGAAGCTGTGGGTGATCGAGGACGATATCCGCGACTGCGAGCGCGCCAAGGATTTCGGCGCCAAATTCGTCGAACTGGCCCGTGCCGTCTATTTCACCAATGACGAGCGCGCCGCCGCCAAGCGCAAGGTCAACGACCTGCTCGGTTCGGCCCTGGTGGAAGAGAAGTCCTACGCACCTTACTGACAGGGCCGAGGGGGGGGAGATTCTTGAAGCTGCACCGCCTGACCGATCCGGTCGTGGGATTGGAACGCCGCCTGTCGCGGCGGGGGGGGGCGGCTTCGGGCGTGCTGTTGCTGTCTGCTGGCGGTCTTGGCGACACCGTGCTGTTCTCGCTGGTGCTGCCCCGCTTCGCCGGGCTTGCGCGGGCGGGCGAGGCGGTCACGGTGCTGCTGCGCTCCGACGCCGCCAAGATGAGTTTCCTGTTCGCGCCCGCCATCAAGGTTCTCACCGTCGATTTCGCGCGGCTGCGCCAGATCGGCTATCGCCGCCGGATCATGGCCGATCTCTACCGCTCCCATTATCGGCTGGTGGTCTCCACCGATTTCCTGCGCCATCCCGATCTGGACGAGGCCCTGGCCTTCGCCTGCGCCGCGCCGGAGACGGCGGCCATGGCCCCGCGCCCCTGGCCCAAGCACGACCGCCGCCTGAATGCCAATCGCCGCCTTTGGGGCCGGGTGTTCGATTCGGGAGAAGCCCGCCAGGACAAGCTGATCCGCTGGTCCCGCTTCGCCGATGCCCTGACCGGCATCGCCGCGCCGCCGCCGGTGGTGACGCTGCCGCCCGAGCGCATGCCCGAAGTCGTTCCCCTGGCGGCTCCCACCGTGTTCATCCAGCCCTTTTCGGCGGTGAAGGCAAAGCAAAGCAGCCCCGATCTGTACCGCGCCATCATCGCCGCGCTGCCCCCCGGCTGGCAGACTCGCATCGCGGGCCATCCCAGCGATCTCGACAAGAACCCGGACTATCGGTCTTTGCTGGATCTTCCGGGCGTGGCATTCGAACCGGCGCCCTTCGCCGCCCTGGCCGGGCTGCTGCGCTCGGCGCGGCTGGTGATTTCGGTCGATACCGCCTGCATGCATCTGGCCGCCGCCCTGGGCGTACCGACTTTGTGCTTGGCGAGCGCCGCCTATGTGGGTGAAATCGTCCCCTATGCCGAGGCGGTGACACCCGCATCGGTGAAATTTTTGTGGAAGAGCATGGACTGTGCCGGTTGCCTCGGTGATTGCCGTTTCCAACCGGTGGACTCCATGTATCCTTGTGTGGCGGGCTTGGATCGCGCCGCGGTGTTGAACGAAGTGGAACGGATCACCCAATCGGGCGGATAACGGAGATCGGATCATGAAGATCGCTGCGTTGCTGGACCCCGTCCTGCGCATTTACCTGCGCTACAAGCATCGTCGCAAGCGGGCGGACGGCATCTTGCTGGTCAGTTCCCGTGGCCCCGCCGAGATGGTGTTCCTGTCGGCGGTGCTCAGCCGGTTCATGCGGCTGGGTGGCCTGGACGAGACGGTCACCCTGCTGTGCCGCCCCGATGCCGCCGGGATGTCCTTTCTGTTCCCCCGCCTGTTGAAGCTGCGGCGCCTGGAGTTTCGCCGCCTCGACGAATTGGAATATCGGTGGCAGGCTTTCACCGAGCTGCACGCCCAGCACTACCGGATGATCGTGTCGCTGGATTACGTTCGCGAACACGATCAGGACGAGGCGCTGATCCTGGCCGCCGACCCGGCGGAGACCGCCGGTATGGTGCCGCCCCCCTATAAGCGCAACTACCATCAACGGCTGGAAGAAAGCGAGAAGGTGTTCGACATCTTGTTCGATTCTGGACCATTGCGTCAGGACAAGATCCTGCGCTGGTCCAAATTCGCCGACGAGATCCTGGACGACCGGCAGCAACCGGCCCTGGCCCTGCTGCCCGACAGCCAGTTGCCCGCCGCCGAACATCTCAACGCCAATGTGATCGTCTTCTTTCCGTTTTCCGGTATCAAGCAACGGCAAATCCCCGCCGATATTTGGCGCCAGATGGCCGAGGCGGTGCCCGAAAGCTGGAAGATTCTGGTGGCCGGTCATCGCAATGACTTCGACCGCAATCCGGAATTCATGATCCTGATGTCGCAGCCCAACGTGACCATGGAGACGTCCGGATTCGAGCGGTTGGCCTCCATCTTGATGGGCGCGCGCATGGCGGTGGGTGTCGATACCGCGGGCCTGCATCTCGCCGTCCTGCTGGGCATTCCCACCCTGTGCCTGGCCAGTGCCGCCTATGCCGGGGCCGGTGTGCCCTATGACGAGATGGTCGCGCCCGATAATGTCCAGTTCGTCTATGTCCCCATGGATTGCCAGGGTTGCCTCGGGCGCTGCAAGTTCCCGCTGGAAAACGGCATGTATAAATGCGTCGCCGAGATCGATACCAGCGGCGTCATCGATTATATCCGCGCCTCCACCGGCGGAGGGGTGCTTTGAGGGGCTTTCCGCGCGGCATGCGGCGGCGCTGGTGGCTGTTTCGCCCGATCGACGCGCTGGTGGCGCTGTGGCCGGTTCGCAGGCGGCGCAAGGGCGTGCTGGTCGTCCGCATGGACGGCATCGGCGACATGGTCATGGTCCGCGCCGCGCTGGAACATTATCCCGCCGCCTTCGGGGTGGACAAATCCGACATCACCATCTTGGGCTGCCAGTCGTGGAAGTCCCTGGCCGACGTGATCTTCGCGGGCTTCAAGGTGGTGACCATCGACGAACACGCCTTGGAAAAGAAGTGGTTCTATCGTCTGAAGGTGGCGCTTTGGGTGCGGCGGCAAGGCTACAAGACGGCGGTTTGCGACATGTTCATGCGCAAGACCCTGACCGCCGACACACTGGTCTGGGCCAGCCGCGCCGATCAGAGAATCGTGTGCGCGCCCTTCATCACCGATCGCACGCGGGCGGAGTTTTCCTGGTATCTGGACAAGGCCACTCGGATCATCGACACCGGGCCTTATCCCACCCATGAGGGCTTGCGCCATTTCACCTTCTTGCAGGCGCTGATGGGAACCCGCATGCCCCCAGAGGTTCCCTATATTCCCTGGCGAGAGTTGGCGCCCCTGATCCCGCCCGGCGGCCCCTATGTGGTTCTGAATTTCGGCTCCAACGAGCCGGGGCGCCGCTGGCCGTTCGAACACTTCATGGAGTTGGCCCGGCGCTGCCTTGACGCCGGAATGCGAGTCGTCTTCGTCGGGGCTGACCAGGAGGCCTTCGCCAAGCCCGTCCTGGCGGCGCTGGCCCATCCCGGCGTGATCGACACCATCGGCAGCCTGCGCCTGGCCCAACTGGTCGATGTTCTGAAACATGCGGCCTGCGTGGTGAGCAATGACACCGGTCCCGGCCATCTCGCCATCGGCGTCGGAGCCCCCACCGTTCTGTTGGCGGGCGG
Source organism: Paramagnetospirillum kuznetsovii (assembly GCF_003284725.1). Lineage (GTDB taxonomy): Bacteria > Pseudomonadota > Alphaproteobacteria > Rhodospirillales > Magnetospirillaceae > Phaeospirillum > Phaeospirillum kuznetsovii. Next base: position 411,752 of record NZ_PGTO01000001.1, read on the forward strand.
CGGTCATTTCGGCTCCTTCGTCCCCTATCCCGACGCCATCCGGCCCGAGACGGCGGTTTTTCTCGCCCATCCCATGGAGTGCTATCACTGCTTGTGGCGGTGTAGCAAACGAAGTTCGCCGCAAGACGCTTTTCCCTGTGTCGCCGGTATCTCCGTTGACAGGGCATGGGCGGCGATCGGCACTTTATCTCACATTTCATAACCAATTGCCTATGCAAGGCCTTCGACCAAGGGTGGTACAGTTCGCTTGATCGGCGCGGGGGCGCTGTGTGAATTTCCCGGGGGCATGCGACGTGGAAGGCATACTGAACGATCTGAAGATGTCGATCTTCGAAGTGGGGAAGGTCAGCGAAAAGGAAGTCCAATGGATCAGGGATTCCATCGCCCGCTTCGGCGTGAACGAGCGGACCGCCACATTCCTGCTGGATGTCAACAATCTGCTGTCCGGGCATGTGCCACCGTCATTTCATGACGTCTTCTTGGACTCCTTGACCACATTCGTGCTGGACGAGCAAAAGGTCATTACGCCGGACCGGTGGTCCTGGCTGAAGGGCAATTTGCTGAAGGACGACGTCATTGACGGTGTCGAGCGCGAATTGCTTGGGCGTCTTCGGGATGCCGCCCGCGGCATGCCCGATGAAATGCGGTCCTTCGGTTCGTAGGGAGTCCAATCCATGCGGGTCGTGGCCAGGATTGTTCTCGCACTGGTGCTTTTGGTTGGCGTTCTGCCGACGGTCGTCTGGGCGCAGCCCGTTCCCAAGCAGGGCGACGTGGTGCGTGTCGCCACCCGCGTCCTGCCGCCCTTCGTGGTTCAGGACGCCAATGGAAAGTTAGGCGGCTTTTCCATCGAGCTATGGGAGCGACTGGCCGAACGGACCGGCGTGCGCACCGAATACATCATCAAGCCCAGTTTGTCCGAACTGCTGGGGGTGGTTAGGGACGGCAGCGCCGACCTTGCCATCGCTGCCATTTCCATTACCGCCCAGCGTGAGTCCAGTTTCGATTTTTCCCACCCCATGTACGATTCCGGGCTGGCCATCCTGGTTCCGGAAGGGGTGTCGCAGGTTTCCATGCTGAGTCTGCTCCTCCAATGGTCGTCACAACTTCTTCCGGCGCTCGGGCTTGGCCTGTTTCTCATTTTCGTGCCGGCCCATGTCATCTGGTTCGTGGAGCGGCGAGGCGGGTCTCCCATTGATATTTCCCAGTCCTATTTCCCCGGGATCTTCAAGACCGCGTTCTGGGTCGCGTGCTTGATGGGGGGGCAGGCGGAGGGCTTTCCCAAGCGGGCCTTCTCTCGCGTGATCAGCATCATGGGGATCTATATCGGTTTGGTCTTCGTCGCCTATTTTACCGCCTTCGCCACTTCGACCCTGACCGTGCAACAGTTGAAGAGCGGCATTTCCTCGCCTTCCGATCTTGCGGGCCGGGTCGCATCGACGGTGGAGGGCAGTACCGCCCATCGCTTTCTCAACACCCTACAGGTGGAAAGCGTGACCTTCCGCACCGTTGCCGAGGCCATCGCGGCCGTTGAACATGGCAAGGCCGCCGCTGTGGTCTATGACAGCCCCATTTTGCGCTATTACGTTTTGCATGAGGGACGGGGCAAGGTCAGGTTGGCCGGACCGACCTTCCGTCAGGAGAAGTACGGCATTCTGTTTCCGCAAGGCAGCAATTTCCGCAAGCGGGTCAACGAGGAATTGCTGCGGCTGCGCGAAGACGGCACTTATCAGGAAATTCAACTGCGCTGGTTTGGCTCCGAGGAAACCTCGTAACATCATCGGGCTTGAAACAGCAAAGCCCCCCTTGGCATCCAAGGGGGGCTTTTTCGTCTCTCTCACTTATACCGCTCGTCCAGAGTCCGATCAGTCCTCGGTGGGGGTGCCGTCCAGATCGCCGGGGCCGGCGGCCAGGGCGTCGGAGATAAGACCGGCATTCTGGCGAATGGCGCCCTCGATTTCCGCCGACATGGTCGGGTTGTCGCGCAGGAACTGCTTGGCGTTCTCGCGACCCTGGCCGATGCGGGTGGAATTGTAGGAGAACCACGCGCCGGACTTCTCGACCACATTGGCCTTGACGCCCAGATCGATCAGCTCACCCATCTTGGAGATGCCCTCGCCATACATGATGTCGAAATCGATCACCTTGAAGGGAGGCGCCAGCTTGTTCTTGACCACCTTGACGCGGGTCTGGTTGCCCACCACCTCGTCGCGGTCCTTGATGGCGCCGACGCGGCGGATTTCCATGCGCACCGAGGCATAGAACTTCAGCGCGTTGCCGCCGGTGGTGGTTTCCGGATTGCCGAACATGACGCCGATCTTCATGCGGATCTGGTTGATGAAGATGACGATGGTCTTGGATTTGGACACCGAGCCCGTCAGCTTGCGCAGGGCCTGGCTCATCAGACGGGCATGCAGGCCCATATGATTGTCGCCCATCTCGCCTTCCAATTCGGCGCGAGGCACCAGGGCGGCGACCGAGTCCACCACCAGCACGTCGATGGCGCCGGAACGCACCAGCGTGTCGACGATTTCCAAGGCCTGTTCGCCGGCATCGGGCTGGCTGATCAGAAGTTCGTCCAGGTTGACGCCCAGCTTGCGGGCATAGGATGGGTCCAGGGCGTGTTCGGCATCCACGAAGGCGCAGGTGCCGCCCTTCTTCTGGGCCTCGGCGATGATGTGCAGCGCCAGGGTGGTCTTGCCCGAGCTTTCCGGCCCATAGACCTCGATGATACGGCCGCGCGGCACGCCGCCGATGCCGAGCGCCACGTCCAGGCCCAGCGAGCCGGTGGAGACCACCTCGGTCTCGACCACCGAATCCTTCTGGCCCAGCTTCATGATGGAGCCCTTGCCGAATGCCCGCTCAATCTGGCTGACGGCGGCTTCCAGTGCCTTCTGTCTATCCATGGTGTCCTTGTCCACGAGACGCAATGCAGCCTGCGACATGGCAGTTCCCCTTCATCTATCCCGAACCGGGCGGTCTTGCAATGACCAATAAAGTACACCTTCCGTTCCGGAACACAAGCGGAATGTTCGCGTATGTTCTCATTGTGTTTGCGTGGCGTCCCGCGCCGACCGGTCAGAGATTGTAGACTTCCACCGCGATCCGGCGGATATGGTGGCGGGTCTCCGCTTCGGCCGCGTCGGCGTCGCCACGGGCCACCGCGTCGACGATGCGTTCGTGCTCGTCGACCCGGGCATCCAGGATGGCCGACTTGGCCTCTGGGCGGATGCACATGGCCTTGGTCTGGTCCCACAGCCGACCGATCAATTCGGTCATGACCGAATTGCCCGCCAATTGGGCCAGGATATGGTGAAACCGGGTGGCCTCGTCGGCATAGGCCTGTTGGCTGGGGTGATCGACCACCGCCCTTTGCCTGGCGATGGAATGGCGAAGCTCGCTCACCGCTTCGGGCGTCGATCGCTCGGCCGCCAAGCGGGCGGCGGCGCCTTCCAGCACTTCGCGCACCCCAAAGATCTCCAGCAGCCTTTCGCGGTTGAAGCCGATGAAGAACACGCCTTGGCGCGGTCGCACCTCGATGATCCGTTCCGCTTCCAGGCGGGCGATGGCCTGCCAGACCGGCGAGCGGCTGACGCCGAGGCGACGGGCCAGATCCTCGACGCTGATCTTGTCGCCGGGCTGCACATGGGCGCCGTCCAGCAGCATCTGGTGGATGACCGTATAAGCCTGTTCGGCGAGATTGGTCTTTTGCAGGGCTTTCATGGTCTTGGTCTTTCGTGGGCGCAGTCTTTTGTCGTTTGGTCGATCCTGAACGAGCTTGCGATTCGGTGCAAACCGGAATAACGTATCACGTAACATGAAATACGAAAACAATCCCTGACCGGCAGGCCATCATGTTCCATTCCCTGACTTTTCCTCGGCTGGTTGCGTGGCTCGCGTTGGTCGGCGGCCTCGCCGTCCTGGTCATCCAGCCGCTGAGCTCGGAGGAGAGCCGGGCGCTGGCGCTGGTTATCGCCGCCATCGGCCTTTGGGCCACCAGTGTGATCCCCGAACCCATCACGGCGGTGTTCTTCTTCACCGCCGCGATGTTGTTGAAGGTGGCGCCCGCCTCGGTGGTGTTCGGGGGGTTCGAATCGGCCGCGTTGTGGCTGATCTTCGGCGGTCTCGTCATGGGTGTGGCGGTCAAGAGCACCGGCCTGGGCGAGCGCATCGCCACCCGGCTGAGCCGCGCCTTCGGCGGCACCTATGGGGGCGTCATCACCGGCGTGACCCTGGTGGGGGTCACCATGGGCTTCCTGATGCCGTCCTCCATGGGGCGCGCCATCCTGTTGATGCCCATCGCGCTCAGTCTCGCCGCCCATTACGGTTTCAAGCCGGGTTCAAACGGTCATCTCGGTGTGGTGCTGGCCGCCGCCCTGGGCTGCCATGTGCCGACATTTTCCATTCTCCCGGCAAATGTTCCCAATCTGGTGCTGGTGGGCGCGGCCGAGACCCTGTGGCACTACACCCCCAGCTATGGTCAGTATTTGCTGCTGCATTTCCCGGTGCTGGGCTTTCTAAAGACGGCGGTCATGATTCCGCTGATCATCAAATTGTGGCCCGACACCCCCAAGCCCGTGGAGGAGGCCATCAAGGCGCTTGGCCCCGTCACCGCCGCCGAACGGCAATTGTCGTTGCTTCTGGGCGCCGCATTGCTGCTGTGGGCCACGGACTTCCTCCATCATGTCAGCCCAGCCTGGATCAGCATGGCGGGCGGCGCCATCCTGTTAATGCCGGGTATCGGGCTGGTGGGGCGCAAAGCCTTCAACGAACAAATCAATTTCGCATCGATGTTCTATGTGGCGGGCATTCTCGGCCTGGGTGCGGTTGTGGACAAATCCGGATTGGGGGCCTTGCTGGCCCAGGCCATCCTGACCGTCCTGCCGTTGGAACCCGGCCATGCCGCCACCAATTTCGCCAGCCTTGCCGCCATGTCCACCGTGGTGGCCATGTTCACCACCCTGCCCGGCGCGCCAGCGGTGCTGACTCCCCTGGCGGGAGAGATGGCCAAGGCGTCGGGCCTGCCCATCGAAGCGGTGCTGATGAGCCAGGTTCTGGGCTTCTCCAATCCCATCCTGCCCTATGAATCAGCGCCGCTGGTGGTGGCCATGCAGTTGGGGGGCGAGCGGCTCGGCCCCGCACAGACCATGTGCCTGTGGCTGGGGGGCATCACCATCTTCGTCCTGTTGCCGCTGGACTTCTTGTGGTGGCGCCTGCTCGGATGGATTTGAACATCGGGAGACCGATCTGGTAAGTGACTTACTCACACAGGGCGGCGCAGACCCCGCATGTGCGATTCGTCCGAGACTTTTCCATCCGAATTTCATATTGTCTTAGTCTAATATAAATTCGGGAACAGAAGCCATGGACAGCTCGGCCGCCACGGACGCACGCCCCTTGCACAAGGGCGAAGTGCCCGTCTACATGGAAACCGGCAAGGCCTATCCCCGCGCCGTAAAGGGAGTCTTCCGCTCCTTGAAATGGTGGGCCATGACCCTGACCCTGGCGTGGTGGCATCTGGCCCCCTTTCTGCGCTGGGACCGGGGGCCGGGTGCTCCCGACCAGGCCATCCTGATCGATATGCCAGGCCGCCGGGCCTATTTCCTGTTCATCGAGATCTGGCCGCAGGAGGTCTATTACCTGACCGGCATTCTGGCCATCGCCGCCATTGCTCTGTTCCTGATGAGCGCGGTGGCCGGGCGGGTGTGGTGCGGCTTCATCTGTTGGCAAACCGTCTATACCGACCTGTTCGTCTGGATGGAAAAGCAGATCGTCGGCGACCGCAACGCCCGCATCGCCTTTGACCGCCAGCCGTGGTCGGCCTCCAAGCTGGCCAAGACCGCCCTGGTCAACCTGTCGTGGATCGTCATTTCGCTGGCCTGCGGAATCGGCTTCACCTTGTGGTTCGGCGACGCCTTCGAGATGATCCGCGACATCTTCACCGGCAAGGCCTCCACCGCCGCCTATGGTACCATCCTGGTGAGCGGCGGTTTCTGCTTCCTGCTGGCCGGCTATGCCCGCGAGCGGGTCTGCGTCTATCTGTGCCCCTATTCGCGCTTCCAGTCCGCCATGTTCGACGAGCATTCGCTGATCGTCACCTACGAGGCATGGCGCGGCGGCAAGGGCGAACCGGCCATGAAGGGCCAGAGCTTCGAGGGCCGAGGCCATTGCGTCGATTGCCGCGCCTGCGTCCAGGCCTGTCCCACCGGCATCGATATCCGCAAGGGCAATCAGCTGGCCTGTATCGGCTGCGCCCTATGCATCGACGCCTGCAATTCGGTCATGGATCGCTATGGCCTGCCCCATGGCCTGATCGCCTATGACTCCTCCACCAATATCGAGGCCCGCGAGAAGAGCTGCTCGACCGGCTACAAGATCGTTCGGCCGCGCACCTTGATCTATGGCGGCATCATGGCGCTGGTGGCGACCATCATGCTGGCCCGCCTTGTCTCGCGTCCCGACGTGGACGTCAACATCCTGCACGAACGCGCCCCGCTTTATGTCCAGATGTCCGACGGCTCCATCCGCAACGGCTATGTCTACAAGGTGCTGAACATGAAGTCGGAGGACCGGACCTTCAAGCTGCGCCTGCAGGGCCTGGACGGCGCCACCATCGACGTGGTTGGTGGCGATTCGGGCGTCACCCAGGCCGAGCTTCAGGTCAGCCGCGACAGCGTCGGCAGTTTCCGCATCTATGTCACCGCGCCCGCCGCCAAGCTCGGTTCCAAGAGCGTGCCGGTCAGCTTCGAGCTGGACGGACCCAGCCGGGTGGTGCGCACGGAAAGCCTGTTCGCCGGGCCGGAGAAGTAACGAGAGGCGGCCGGGACGGCCGCATTCCACAAGAGTCTTTTTGTCGGCCAAGCGGTATTACAGCGGCGCGACGCCGATATTGTCGATGAGGCGGGTCTTGCCCAGACGGGCGGCCACCAGGATGCGGACCGGCCGGTCCAGCAGTTCGGCGGGGGCCAGGGTCTCGGCGTCGCGGACCTCCATGTAATCCACCGAGGCGAATCCGGCCTTGATCAAGCCATCCACCGCCTTGGGGCAGAGGTCCGAGGCCTTGGCCCCGGCCCTGAGGCCGTCGGCCACCCCGGTCAGTGCCCGGATCAGCCAGGGCGCCACGGCGCGCTCGTCCGTGCTCATATAGGCGTTGCGCGACGACATGGCCAAGCCGTCATCCTCGCGCAGGGTGGGCGCGCCCAGTACCGCGACCGGAATATCCAGATCGCGCACGAAGCGGCGGATCACGGCCAGTTGCTGATAGTCCTTCTCGCCGAACACCGCCACATCGGGCAGGCATTGCAGCAACAGCTTGGTCACCACCGTGGCGACGCCGGAGAAATGGCCGGGCCGCACGTCGCCGCACAGGCCCTCCGAGACTCCCGCCACCGTGATGGCGGTGGCGAAGCCGTCGGGATACATCTCGGCCACGGTGGGGGCGAACAGGACATGGCAGCCCGCCTGATTCAGCAGTTCGGCGTCGCGCTCCTCCTGGCGGGGATAGCGGGAAAAATCCTCGTTGGGGCCGAACTGGGTGGGATTGACGAAGACCGAGGCCACCACCCTGTCGGCGTTCTCCAGGGACTTCGCGACAAGCGACAGATGGCCCTGGTGCAGCGCCCCCATGGTGGGAACCATGGCGACCCGAAGGCCCTGGTCGCGCCAGTACCGCACGCGGGTCCGCAAGTCCGCCACCGTGCGGATGATGTCGAGGTCGCCACTCACGTCTTGGGAAGCCCGAAGCAGTGTTCCGGACCGGGGAAGGCGCGGGTCTTGACCTCGGCGGCATAGGATTCCACCGCCGCCGTGATGATCGGGCGCAGATCGGCATAACGCTTGACGAATTTCGGAGTGAAATCGGCGAACAGGCCCAGCACGTCGTCGATCACCAGCACTTGGCCGTCGCAGGCGGCCGAGGCGCCGATGCCGATGGTGGGAATGGCGATTTCCGCCGACAGGGCGCGGGCCACCGGCTCCACCGTGCCTTCCACCACCACCGAGAAGGCACCGGCGGCGTCGATGGCGCGGGCGTCGGCGCGGATGGCCTCGGCCTCGGCGTCGACCCTTCCCTGGGCGCGGAAGCCACCGGCGGCGTGCACCGCCTGGGGCTTCAGTCCCACATGGGCCATGACCGGAATGCCGCGATCGACCAGGAAGCGGATGGTCGCGGCCATCTCGCGGCCACCCTCCAGCTTGACGGCGGCGCAGCCGGTCTCGGCCATGACGCGGGCGCAATTGCGGAAGGCCTGTTCCGGGCTTTCCTGATAGGAGCCGAACGGCATGTCGACGACGACGCAGGCATGGGTGGACGAGCGCACCACGGCGCGGCCGTGATTGATCATCATGTCCAGGGTGACGCCCAGCGTGGTCTCCATGCCATAGACCACCATGCCCAGCGAATCGCCCACCAGCAGGATATCGCAATGGGGATCCAGCAGCCGGGCGATGGGCGCGGTATAGGCGGTCAGCACCACGATGGGCTCGGCCCCCTTGCGGGCGCGGATGTCACGGGTGGTGACCCGCTTGATCTTCACTTCGACGCTCATGGATGCCTGTCTTTCCGGTTAGGCGCCTTCGGCCAGATCCTTAAGTGCCCGCCAATCGTTCAGCACGCAATGCCCCGATGCGGGAAGGCCGATGTAATTGTCGCGCTTCAACTGGGTGAAGGTGCGGCTGACCGTCTCGATGGTCAAGCCGAGATAATCGGCGATATCGGCGCGGCTCATGGGCAGGGCCACCGAACTGGTGGGCATGCCCGCCTTCTCGGCCCGCAGCGACAATTGGATCAGGAAGGTGGCCACCTTCTCCTTGGCGGTCTTGCGTCCCAGCAGCAGCATCTGTTCCTGGGCCGCCACCAGATCCTTCACCGCCATGGAGAACATCCGGCGTTCCAGCCGGGGAATCTCCTCCAACAGCGAATCCAGCTTGCGATGGGTGAAGCGGCACAGATGGGTCGGCGTGATGGTCTCCGCCGTGTAGCAATAGCCGTCATGGGTTCCCAGGCCGAAGATATCGCCGGAAAACAGGAACCCGATGATCTGGCGCCGCCCGTCGGACAGCAGCTTGTACAGCTTCACCGCGCCGTTGGAGATGGAATAGACGTGATCGACCACGTCGCCTTCGCGGAAGATGGTGTAGGAGGCGGGAAGCGCCGCATGGCAGCGCACCGTCGCCAATCGCTTGACCTCGTCCTGGGACAGATCGGCGCAAAAGGCGATCTCGCGCACGATGTCGCAATTGCGGCATTGCGGCGACTTCAGGTCCGCCACGTGGTCGAGCTTGTGTCCTTCGAAGTCGAGAGGGGGCATGTGCAGGCTACCCATCACGGTTCAGACCTTGCGTTTGGGCTGGTCGTCGTCGTCGAACAAAATGCGGTGGGCGGCGCCGTCCAGGTCGTCGAACTGACCGGACTTCATGGCCCACAGGAAACCGAGTAACCCCAAGAACCCCAGACCGAGGGCCACGGGTATCAGCATCAGAAGATTGTCCAAAAGCCTCTCCGGCTTAGCCTCTCCGGCGGGATAGACGCAGAGCGTTGCCAATTACTACCAGTGACGAGGTGGACATAGCAATCGCGGCGATGAGAGGGGTCACCAGTCCCGCCACCGCCAGGGGCACCGTGAAGATATTATAGCCCAGCGCCAGCATGAAATTCTGTTTTACTAATGTACGAGATTTCCGCGCCACCGCCAAGCATTCCACCACCGGGGCCAATCGGCCGCCCTGGAACACCACGTCGGCGGCGGTCTGGCTGACATCCACCGCCGAGGACGGCGACATGGACACATGGGCCGCCGCCAAGGCGGGCGCATCGTTGAGGCCGTCGCCGATCATCAACACCTTGCGGCCTTGCGCGGCCAATTCGGCCAAGCGGGCGCATTTGGCCGCCGGGGCGCAGCCCGCTCGCCACTCGGCGATGCCCAATTGCGCCGCCACCGCCGAAGCGGTCGCCGGTCGGTCGCCCGACAGCAGTTCCACCGTCAGGCCCATGCGCGTCAGCTCGGCGACCACCTGGGCCGCATCGGGGCGCGGCGCGTCGGAAAAGGCGAAGCGCAGCGGCGGCCTGCCCGGCTGCGCCAGCCACAGTTCCGGCCCAAGCGCGGTCTGGTCGTCTTCGATGCCGACAAAGGCGCGACTGCCGAGACGGATGCCGCCGGATACGATCTCAAGACCTTGGCCCGGCACCTCCGTCACCCCATCGGCCAGCCGAGCGGCGGGTGCGGCGGCGGCCAGGGCGCGGGCCAGGGGATGCTTGGACGCCAAGGCCAGCGAGGCCGCCTCGGCCAGATCCGCCGCGGTCCACTCGCCCTCGGCCAGGGTCGGCTTGCCGAGCGTCAGGGTGCCGGTCTTGTCGAACACCACGTGGTCGGCATCGGCGAAGCGTTCCAGCGCGGTGGCCGACTTGACCAGGATGCCCTGGCGCAGCAGGCGGCCAGAGGCGATGACCTGGACAACCGGCACCGCCAGCGCCAGGGCGCAGGGGCAGGTGATGATCAGCACGGCGACGGCATAGAGCAGCGCCACCTGCCAGGGAGCGTCGCCGAACAGGGTCCAGCCGGTGAAGGTGAGCAGCGCCGCCAGATGCACCACCGGGGCGTACCAGCGCGACACCCGGTCGGCCAGGGCCACATAGCGGGCGCGGCCCTGTTCCGCCACTTCCATCATGCGCACGATCTCGGCCAGCAAGGTGCGCTCGCCCACCGCGCCGACCACCAGGCGGAGCGGCGCCGACAGATTGATGGTACCGGCGAATACCCGTGTCCCCGGCTGGACTTGGACGGGCACGCTCTCGCCGGTCAGCAGGGCGGTATCCACGTCGGAACGCCCATCGGTGATATCGCCGTCGACGCCGATACGCTCGCCCGCCGCCACCAGAACCGTGGCGCCCGCCGCCACCTTGTGGGGCGGCATCAGGCGCTGGGTGCCGTCGTCGTCCAGCACCGTGACCGCCGTGGCATCCAGGGCCAGCAGGTGCTCCACCGTGGTGCGCGCCCGTCCGCGCGCACGGGAATCCAGATAGCGCCCGATCAGCAGGAAGAACAGCAAGGTGATGGCGGAATCGAAATAGGCGTATTCGCCGCCGTGGATGGTCTCCCACAGGCTCATCAGGCTGGCCAGGGTGACGCCGATGGTGATGGGCACATCCATATTGGTGCGCCCGGCCCGAAGCGCCGAGACGGCGGAACGGGCGAAGGGACGGATGCACCACGCCACGGCGGGCAGCGCCACCAGGGCGGAGACCCAATGCATCAACCCCCGCGTCGCCGGTCCCATATAGGAAAAGTGCCCGGCCCAGACCGATACCGACAGCAGCATGACATTGCCGGCGGCGAAACCGGCGATGGCCATGGCGCGCAGCAATTCCTTCTCCTGGCGTTGGGTCTCGTCGCCCAGCCGCTCGGGGTCGTAGGGCACCAGCCGGTAGCCCACCGCCAGCACCGGCGCCAGGATGGCGCCCGGCTCGGTCTCGTCGGCCCGCCAGCGGACCACCAGACGCCGCGTCGTCATGTTGACCCGGGCCCAGGTGACGCCCGTCTGCTTGGTGAGCAAGGCCTCGATCAGCCAGATGCAGGCGCCGCAATGCAGGCCTTCTATCATCAGGTGGAGGCTGGCCTCGCCCTTGTCGTCGAGGCTGACATGGGCGGTGAAATCATGGGCCTGGGTGGCGCCGTCCTCGGGACGCAGCAGGCGGGCGGCGGGATCGACGCTGCGCCGGGCGTAATATTGTTCCAGCCCCAGACCCTGCACCAGGGCATAGGCGCCCTCGCAGCCGCGACAGCAGAAGCCGCCGTCCAGCCCTTCGGGGATGGCGCCGCCGCAATGGAGGCAAGTGGTGGTCCGCGCGTCTTTCACGGCACGATGAGGCGACGGGACAGTCCGTAGGAAACGTCCTTGCCCTCGGCGGAGACACTCATGTCCCAGACACCTTCGAGCGGAAGTTCCTGGTGGGTGGCATAGGTGCCGGGCGATACGCGGGCCAGGGAGACCGTGCGATCGACTCCCTTGGCGGTGGGCCGCACCAGCTGCGCCTTGACCGTCAGTTCCTCCACCGGGCGACCGTCGCGGTCACGGTAGCTGACGGTGACATGGATCCCGTGATTGGCTCCCAACTCGACCTTGTTATCGACGGTCCAGCCCATCTCGTCCTGCTTGCGAACGGCTTCGATGGTCTTGTTATAGGCCAGACCCTTCTCATAGGGGCGCTCGGTCGCCAACCCCGAGAACGTGGAGGTGGCGAAATAGGCCATGGTGAAGTTCACCAGCATCACCAATACGAAGAAGGCGACGAAGATATAGGGATACCACCAGCCGGGTCTGCGTTCGCTAGCCATGAATCCTCACTTCTCGGGTGCCGCGAACAGGGAATCGGCGCGGGTGACGTGGCCTTCCTTGTCCTCGCGCAGGGCGAAGACCAGCGAGGTTCGGTTGCCCGACAGCTTGTTGACCGGCGCGTTGACGAAGACGTTGAAGGTGCCGATGGCATCGGGCGCGATGGTCAGATGCGCCTTGGCGCCGCTGGCCTCGCCGCCGATGACGCTCAGGCTGGCGCCCTCGATCCCCTGGACCTCCAATTCATAGCCGCGATCCTCGCGGACCATGTTGGACACCTTGACCACATAGCCGTTGCGGATGGACCCGTCCGACATCTGGACATAAAGCGGCGAACGTTCGTGAATGACCTTCACCTCCGTGGTCGCCCGCGATGCCAGCGAACCGACGATCAGGCTGCCCACCAGGGTGATCAGCACGGTATAGACGATGGTGCGCGGCCGGATCAGCCGCACCTTGCCCGGCTCGCCCTTGGCATGGGCGGCGACGTTGGAGATGGAATCCCACACGATCAGGTCGCGCGGCAGCTTGAACTTGTCCATCATGGTGTTGCAGGCGTCGATGCAGAGCGCGCAGCCGATGCAGGCCATCTGGATGCCGTCGCGGATATCGATGCCGGTGGGGCAGGCGGTGACGCACATCTTGCAATCGATGCAATGGCCGCGATTATCGAAGGTCTCGGTCTTGCGCGCGGGCTTCCTGGGTTCGCCCCGCCAGTCCTGATAGGTGACGATCAGCGAGTGCTCGTCGAACATGGCCGATTGGAAGCGGGAATAGGGGCACATATAGAGGCAGACCTGCTCGCGGGCATAACCCGCCAACAGGAAACAAGCACCGCCCACCACGCCGATGGCGCTATAGACCGCCGAGCTTTCGTTGCCGGTGAAGATATCCACCAGCATGGTCGGCGCATCGCCGAAATAAAGGGTGAAGCCGACGCCGCACGACAGCGCGATCACCAGCCAAACCAAGTTGATCACCACCTTCTTGGCCAGTTTGTCGGCCGACCAGGGCGCGCGGTCCATGGCCATGCGCTTGGCCCGGTCGCCCACGACCAGACGCTCGACGAACATGAACAGATCGGTATAGACGGTTTGGAAGCACAGGAAACCGCACCAGACCCGACCGGCCAGCGAGCTCATGAAAAACAGCGAGATGGCGGCGATGAACAGCAGGCCGGTGATGTAGTAGACCTCCTGCGGCCAGATCTCCAGGAAGAAGAAATAGCCGCGGCGCCCCGCCATGTCGGCCAGGATGGCCTGATTGGGAGCACCCGGCCCGCGATCCCACCGCAAGAACGGACCGATATGGTAAATGGCCAACAGAACGGCCATGGCCGCCCATTTCCAAGTCCGGAAGATGCCTTTGACCGTGCGGGGATGAATCATCACCGTTTCGGCATACAGCGGGCCACCGCCATCGCCGGATGCCGGTTTCTTCAAGGTTGGGTCGATCTTGGGAGTGGACATGGGGCGAGGGTGCTTTGCTGGATTTCCGAAGGAACGCAGTCTAGACGTCCGCGCGCCGATTCGGGTGTTCTAAATCACGGGGCGACATCACCGCCGACGCAAACCTGCCCCGACGCGCCGTGATTGATAAGTGAAAAACCGGCAATGTTGAACGTTTCTTTCGGTCCGACCCGAATTTCATGGGGCCGGAAAGCCATTGGGGTGCGCTGCCCGCTTGGGCAGCGCACCCCTTTGGTCCCCCCTTAAGATCTTACTTGCCGCCGCCCAGATTATGGACGTAGACCGCAAGCATCTTAATCGTGCTGGCGTCCAGACGCTCAGCCCAAGCCGGCATGGAGCCGTGCTTCGGGTTGTTCACCTGGGCGGCCACGCTCTCCTTGTTGCCCTTGACGAACAACCAGATCTGGTTGTTCAGCGCGGGCGCGCCGAGAGCAGCTTGGCCGCTGCCGTCTTCGCCGTGGCAAACGGCGCAGTTTTCGGCAAAGACCGTCTCGCCGGCCGAACCCTTGGCCGGGGCCTTGTTGGCCATGGACACGACATAGTCGGCCACCGCGGCGATCTGGTCCGCCTTCAAGACACCGTCAACGCCGAACTTGGGCATCTCGCTGACGCGGGTGTCCTTGTTGGCGTTGCGGACGCCGTACTTGATGGTCTGTTCGATGTCGGCCAGCGTGCCGCCCCACAGCCATTCGTCATCGGCCAGGGTCGGATAGGCGCCGGCGACGCCGACGCCACCGGCACCGTGGCAAGGAGCGCAGTTCTCATTGAACGCGATCTTGCCACCCGCCATGGCGTAACGCAGCAGGTCCTTGTCCTTTTCGATGGCGCCCGTGTCGGACGCCTCGATCTTGGACAGCCAGGTCGAACGCGCCTTCTTCTGCGCGTCGAGCTCCATGGCCAGTTCGCCACGCGACGAATAGCCCAGCGAGCCCTGGGTGTAGCCGTTCAGCAACGGCCACGCCGGATACATGAACCAATATCCAATGGCCCACACGACGGTGGCCCAGAAGACATAGACCCACCACTTCGGCAAAGGAGTATTCAACTCCTTAATGCCATCCCACTCATGCCCGGTGGTGTTTTGACCGGACACCGAGTCCTTTTCAACGGTCGCCATAGTTAGCGCTCCTCATTGTCGTCCTTCAAAGGGATGTTTCCGTAGTCTTCCAGCCGATCCTTGTTCTTCGGCCGATAGGCATAGAAAACAATCCCCGTGAAGACCATGATCACCCACAGTACCCAGAAGGGACGGAGTACGTTGTCGACGAATGCGACGAGCAAACTCCATACTCCTTACCGGCGGATCGCCTTTTCATCGACGGTCTTGAAGTCGACCATCGTTCCAAGCACCTGCAGATACGCCACCAGGGCATCCATCTCGGTGACCGCCTTGGGATCGGCGTTCGTCAAGCTGATGCTGGCCTTGCCGATATTGGCCTTGGGGTAGCTGGCGGCGACGGCCGGCTTGGCAGCCGGATCGGCGAACACCTGCTCTTCAAGGTCTTTCTTGGCACTGGCGATCTGAGCGTCCGTGTAGGGCACGCCGACCAGGCGGTTCACCTTCAGGTGAGAGCCGATGTCGGCATAGTCCAACTTGCGGACCAGATGCTTGTAGCCCGGCATGATGGATCCGGGGACCACGTCACGCGGGTTGATGAGGTGGCGAACCTGCCAATCGTCGGTGTACTTGCCACCAACGCGGGCCAGATCCGGACCGGTACGCTTCGAGCCCCACTGGAAGGGGTGATCGTACTTGGACTCAGCCGCGAGGCTGTAGTGACCATAGCGTTCGACCTCGTCCTTGAACGGACGGATCATCTGGCTGTGGCAGTTGTAGCAGCCTTCGCGGATATAGATGTTGCGACCCGCCAGCTCCAGGGGAGTGTAGGGACGAACGCCGTCCACCTTCTCGATCGTGGATTCGATCGAGAACAGCGGAATGACTTCAACCAGACCACCGACGACGATCGTGAGAAGGATGCCGACAGCCAGGAAAAAGATGTTGGTTTCGAGTTTTGCGTGATGCTTGAACATGGCTCGGGTCTCCTCAGCGAGCGCCGCTGGCGGCGGGCGAGAGCGCCTCGTCAGCAACGTCGCCCTTGATGGTCTTGTAGACGTTATAGACCATCACCAGCGAGCCGATCACGAAGAGCAGGCCGCCGAGAGCGCGGATGACGTAGTAAGGACGCATCGCTTCCACAGTTTCGATGAACGAGTACTGGAGGAAGCCCAGGTTATCATACGCACGCCACATGAGGCCCTGCATGATGCCCGAGATCCACATCGCGGTGATGTAGAGCACGATGCCGATGGTGGCGACCCAGAAGTGAACGCCGACCAGCTTCAGCGAGTACAGTTCCTTGCGGCCCCACAGCTTGGGGATCAAGTGGTACAGAGCGCCGAAGGAGACGAAAGCGACCCAGCCCAGGGCACCGGAGTGCACGTGGCCGATACCCCAGTCGGTGTAGTGCGACAGGGAGTTCACCGCCTTGATGGACATCATCGGACCTTCGAAGGTCGACATGCCGTAGAACGCCACCGAGGAGACCAGGAAACGCATGACCGGATCGGTCCGCAGCTTGTCCCAGGCACCCGACAGGGTCATCAGGCCGTTGATCATGCCGCCCCAGGAGGGCATCCACAGCATCACCGAGAAGGTCATGCCAAGGGTCTGCGCCCAATCGGGCAGGGCGGTGTAGTGCAGGTGGTGCGGACCGGCCCAGATGTACAGGAAGATCAGCGCCCAGAAGTGCACGATCGACAGACGGTACGAATAGACCGGACGCTCGGCACGCTTCGGCACGAAGTAGTACATGATGCCGAGGAAGCCGGCGGTCAGGAAGAAGCCCACCGCATTATGGCCATACCACCACTGGGTCATGGCGTTCTGCACGCCGCCGAACACGTTGTAGCTCTTGGTGAGCGACACCGGAATGGCGATGTTGTTGCCCAGGTGCAGCATCGCGATGGTCAGGATCATCGCGAAGAAGAACCAGTTGGCCACATAGATGTGGGGTTCCTTGCGCTTCATGATCGTGCCCGCGAAGGCGATCAGGTAAGCGACCCAGATGACCGTCAGATAGAGGTCGAGGGCCCATTCCGGCTCGGCGTATTCCTGGCCCTGGGAGAAGCCCAGGACGTAGGACAGCGCCGCCAGCACGATGAAGGACTGGAAGCCGTAGAAAATGAAACCGCCCAGGCCGTTGCCGCCGAACAGGCTGGCGCGGCTGGTGCGCTGCACGATGTACAGCGAGGTGGCGAAAAGAACGTTGCCGCCGAACGCGAAGATCACCGCGGAGGTGTGCACCGGACGCAAGCGCCCGAACGACGTCCACTCAAGATCAAGGTTCAGAACGGGTAAGGCCAACTGCCAAGCGATGAAATCGCCCGCCAGGAAGCCGATAACGCCCCAGAACACAGCCGCGATCGCGAACTTCTTGATCACGTCTTCGCAATAGGGCGTGGCTTCGGTATTGATGCTCATGCCGAACTCCTGTTTCGACCGGAAAAGGGTCAACCTGAAGCGTCCAGCCGGATCCATGGCGACACCATGCCCCCGGAGCCGATGGTCGGCCGGACGGTTCTATGCTCCAAGCGTGCGCACTATGCAGACTGCCGGGCAGTCCGCCATTGATATACATCAAAGACAGAAAATTTTAGAGATGCTGCACGATTGGAAACTTTGAATCTTTCCGCCCTTGGCGACGGCCGCGCAGGGCCCTAAAGTGCCGCCCATGACACAAGCAATCCCCGACTCCCCCACCACCCGCCCTCTGCTCCGTCTCGCCAAGGGCCGCTCGAAGCGGCTGCGGGCGGGCCATCCCTGGGTGTTCTCCAATGAAATCGAGATGACGCCGGAGGCCAAGGCCTTGCCGCCGGGCAGCCTCGTCACCCTGGTGGATGCCGGTGACGAGAAGCTGGGCGTCGCCACCTTCAATCCCCATTCGCTGATCGCGGCCAGGGTGCTGTCGCGCCGCGCCGCCGACACGGTGGACGCGGACTTCCTCGCCGCCCGCCTGGGCGCCGCCGTGGCGCTGCGCGACACCCTGTTCGACGCTCCTTATTATCGCCTGATTCATTCCGAGGCGGATCAACTGCCCGGCCTGATCGTCGATCGCTATGGCGACGTGCTGGCGGTCCAAACCAATA
The DNA here is from genome assembly GCF_003284725.1 of Paramagnetospirillum kuznetsovii. GTDB lineage: Bacteria > Pseudomonadota > Alphaproteobacteria > Rhodospirillales > Magnetospirillaceae > Phaeospirillum > Phaeospirillum kuznetsovii. The sequence continues at coordinate 429,697 of NZ_PGTO01000001.1, forward strand.
CCGCGGGCATGGAGCGCCTGTTGCCCGATCTGACGGCGGCCTTTGCCCAGGTGCTGGCCCCCAAGGCGGTGGTGCTGATCAATGACAGCCCGGTTCGCAAGCTAGAAGGCCTGGAGTTGGACCACCGGGTGTTGTCGGGCGAGATCACCGGGCCGGTGGAATTGGTGGAGAATGGTTGCCGCTTCGTCGCCGATCTGGCTGACGGCCAGAAGACCGGCTGGTTCTTCGACCAGCGCGACAACCGCGCCTTCATGGCCCGGCTGGCCAAGGGCCGCCGGGTGCTGGACGTCTATACCTATGCGGGCGGCTTCGCCATCGCCGCCGCCATGGCCGGTGCCGCCGAGACCATCGCGGTGGACCGTTCGGAGCAATCGCTGGACCTGGCCAAGCGGGCGGCGGCGCTCAACGGCGTCACCGTCGAGACCGTCCGCGCCGAGGCCTTCGCCGAGTTAGAACGACTGGCCGCCGCGGGCGAGCGCTTCGGCGTGGTGATCACCGATCCGCCCGCCTTCGTCAAATCCAAGAAGGATCTGGGGGCGGGCGCCAAGGGCTATCGCAAGATGGCCCGCCTCGCCGCCGCCTTGGTGGAACCGGGCGGTTTCCTGTTCTGCGCGTCGTGCTCGCATCACATGCCGGCCGAGCAATTCGCCGAGGAAATCAGCCACGGAATCCACCTCGCCGGTCGGTCTGGCCGGATTCTGCGGCTGGCGGGCGCGGCGCCCGACCATCCCCTGCACCCGCTGCTGCCGGAAAGCGCCTATCTCAAATCCATGGTGCTGCAACTGGATTGAGGCGCCCCCTCCCTGCGGCCGGGACGGCCGCGCTCCGACCTTAACTGCGGCCGGGACGGCCGCGCTCCGACCTTAACTGCGGCCGCGCTCCGTGTCGTGTTCCGGAGCGCGGGCTTCCAGCCCGCTCTTTCAGCGCCGTGCCACCATGAACAGCCGCCGGAACGGCAGCAGGGTCTTGCCGTCGGAACGCGGCCGGTAGGCTTGGGCGATGCGGGCGGAATAGTCGGCCAGGAAGCCGTCCCGCCATTCGGGATTATTCTCCACCGCCGCCAGCAGCGGCCTGAGCGCCGTGCCCATGGTCCAGGCCACCACCGGGTTGTCGCCCTCCAGCACGTGGAGGTATTCGGTCTCCCAGATATCCAGCGACGCGGCCAGGGGCGACAGCAGGTCGTAATATAAGGAAGGCTCACCCACCGGAAAGCGCCCGGCCAGGGGCGACAGCACGTCGCGCCACGGCCCGGCCGCCGCCGCCTCGGCCATCAGGGCGTGGGAGGCGGCATAGTGGTTGTGGGGCACCTGCACCGCCAGGGTGCCGCCCGGCGCCACCATGGACATCAGGCGGGGAAACAGGGTGTCGTGGCCGCCCAACCAATGCAGGGCGGCATTGGAGAACAGCACGTCCACGGGGCCTTCGGCCCGCCACGCCCCCATGTCGCCCAAATGGTACGCGACGCCGCCACCGCCGTCGCGGGCGGTCGCCAGCATCTCCGGCGAGGAATCGATTCCGGTCACCTGGGCGCCCGGCCAGCGCTGCTTGAGCAGGCGGGTGATATTGCCGGTGCCGCAGCCGAGATCGACCACCCGGGAGGGAGACTCGGTTTCGATACGGCTCATCATGTCCAAGGCGGGGCGCAGCCGGGGCTGGGCGAAGGCGGAATACAGCTTGGGATCCCAGGCCATGGGGGCGCTCCGTGAGATTGGGGAATGCCATGATAACCGTGCATTGACTCTGTTGTCGCGTGGCCTTATACACGTCCGCTCGTTTTCAAGTCCCGTTCGTATCGGAGAATTCCCGTGAAGCGTACCTTTCAGCCGAGCAAGATCGTCCGCGCCCGCCGCCACGGCTTCCGCGCTCGCATGGCGACCGTCGGCGGCCGCCGGGTCATCAACAATCGCCGCCGCCAGGGCCGCAAGAAGCTGTCCGCCTAGGACTGTCCCAAGGCCATGGCGACGCGTCTGGATCGGCTGAAGCAACGGGCCGATTTTCTGCGCATCGCCGCCTTGAGACGAAAATGGGCGGCGCCGGGCCTGATCCTTCAGGCCGCGCCCGGTACGGAAACGGACCCGCAAGCCGACTCGCTTCGAGTCGGCTTCACCGTTTCCAAGAAGGTGGGAAACTCGGTCTGCCGCAATCGCGCGAAGCGGCGCCTGAGGGCGGCGGTGGACGCGATTTTCCCCTCCCAGGCCGCCTTGGGATTGGACTATGTGGTGATCGGCCGTCGCGAGACGCTGGAGCGGCCATATTCTCTTCTCTTGCAGGATTTGCAGGCCGCGTTAAAACGTGTTGGCGGGCTTCGGACGGTTCCCGAGACTCCGCCCAAGGAAACGCAGGGAGAGGCATGAACCCCGTCGGCCTGGCTTTGCGCGGTTTGATCCGCGCCTACCAATTGCTGGTTTCGCCGGTTCTGCCCGCGAGCTGCCGGTTCACGCCGTCATGCTCGTCCTATGCCATGGACGCCATTCACACCCATGGGCCGCTCGGCGGATCGATCTTGGCCGCCAAGCGGCTGTGCCGCTGCCACCCCTGGAATGACGGGGGTTACGACCCCGTTCCCGAAAAGACGACATGCGGCGACAAGGCTCGGCCGTATCATCATGCCGGATAGGATGTCATGAACGATCAGCGCAACCTTTTCCTCGCCATCGCCATTTCCGTCGCGATCATGATCGGCTGGCAGTATTTCGTGCCGGCCAAGCCTCCGGTGCCTCAGGCGACCGAGCAGAAAGCCGCCGACGGCAAGCCCTCGGCCGCCACCGCTCCGGCCGCCGCGCCGGTGCCGCAGGTTCCTGGCGTTGCCACCGTGGCCCCCGCCGCAGCGGCCGCCACCGCCGCCGAATCCCGCGACGGCGCCCTGACCAAGAGCCGCCGCGTCGCCATCAGCACTCCTTCGGTGCATGGCTCGCTCAATCTGACCGGCGCCCGCATTGACGATCTGACCCTGGCCAAGTACCGCGCGACCACCGACGGCAACAGCCCCGAGATCAACCTGCTGTCCCCGGCCGGCTCGCCCGAGCCCTATTGGGCCGAGTTCGGCTGGGTGGCCAGCGACCCGGCGGTCAAGGTGCCCGGCCCCGACACCGTGTGGGCGGCCCAGTCCACCGCCCCGCTGACCCCGGACGCGAAGCTGGTTCTGACCTGGGACAACGGCGATGGCTTGCGCTTCGTGCGCACCGTCTCGGTGGATTCCAACTACATGTTCACGGTGGACGAGCGGGTGGAGAATTACGGCGGCAAGCCGGTCTCGCTGCACCCCTATTCCCTGCTGGCCCGCACCGGCACCCCGGCGGTGGCCGGAATGTATATCCTTCACGAAGGTCCGCTGGGCGTGTTCGACGGCACCTTGAAGGAAATGAAGTACGAGGATTTGAAGAAGGAAGGCACCGCCCGCTATGACACGGTGGGCGGCTGGGCCGGCATCACCGACAAGTACTGGCTGGCCGCCCTGGTGCCGCCCGCCAAGACCAAGGTCACCGGCCGCTTCGTTCATCAGCGCATCGACAATTCCGAACGCTATCAGGTGGATTACCTGGGTGCTGCGCGCATCGTCGAGCCGGGCAAGGCCGAGGCGGCGGACTTCCACCTGTTCGCGGGCGCCAAGCAGGTCAGCTTGCTGGACGGCTATTCCGAGAAGCTGGGCATCGACCGCTTCGACCTCGCCATCGATTTCGGCTGGTTCTACTTCCTGACCAAGCCGTTCTTCTATCTGCTGCAGATGCTGCACGACGCGCTGGGCAATATGGGTCTCGCCATCCTGGCGCTGACCGTGGTGCTCAAGCTGATCATGTTCCCGCTGGCCAACAAGTCCTATGTGGCCATGAGCAAGATGAAGAAGCTGCAGCCGCAGATCCAGGGGCTGCAGGGCCGCTTCGGCGACGACAAGGTCCGCCTGCAACAAGAGATGATGGCGCTCTACAAGGCCGAGAAGGTCAATCCGGTCTCGGGCTGCCTGCCCATCCTGGTGCAGATTCCGGTGTTCTTCGCGCTCTATAAGGTGCTGTTCGTCACCATCGAGATGCGCCACGCCCCGTTCTATGGCTGGATCACCGATCTGTCGGCCCAGGATCACACCAATATCTTCACCCTGTTCGGGGTGATCCCGTGGGATCCGCCCCATCTGCTGCACCTGGGTATCTGGCCGATCATCATGGGCATCACCATGTATCTGCAGCAGAAGCTGAATCCGCAGCCGACCGATCCGGTCCAGGCCAAGATGATGCAGTTCCTGCCGCTGATCTTCACCTTCATGCTGGCCAACTTCGCCTCGGGCCTGGTGATCTACTGGGCTTGGAGCAACACGCTGTCCATCTTGCAGCAGTGGGTCATCATGAAGAAGGCGGAGGCCTCGTCCTGAGCGGACCCGATCCCGAGCAGGCCAGCCTCGTCGAGGCTGCCCAACCGAGCCATGAGCAGGCCAGCCTCCTGGAGGCTGGCCGTCTGCTGTTCGCCCGTGAATGCACCTTCATGCTGGGGGTCGCCGCGCTGAGCGGCCTGCCCGCCGCCCGCCTGCCGGAAGTGGCCTTCGCCGGGCGCTCCAATGTGGGCAAGTCCAGTCTGATCAACGCCCTGACCGGCCGCAATACCCTGGCGCGCACCTCCAACACGCCGGGCCGCACCCAGGAGCTGAATTATTTCGACTTGGGGGGGCGGCTGGTTCTGGTGGACATGCCCGGTTATGGCTTCGCCAGCGCCCCCAAGGGGCTGGTGGAGAAATGGACCCGGCTGGTCAACGGCTTCCTGAAGGGGCGCGCCGTGCTGCGCCGCGCCATCGTTCTGGTGGATTCCCGCCACGGGCTCAAGGACAGCGACCGCGACATGATGGCCATGCTGGATAAGGCGGCGGTGGTCTATCAGGTGGTGCTGACCAAGGCCGACAAGATCAAGCCCGCCGAGTTGGAATCGGTGCGCGAACGCACCGCCGCCGAACTGAAAAGCCGGGTCGCCGCCCATCCGGTCATTATCGCCACTTCGTCCGAGACCGGGTTCGGCATTCCCGAACTCCGCGCCGAACTGACCACCCTCAGCCAAGGAGCGTCCCCATGAGCGCCCCCCAATCCCCCGATATCCTGCATGATCGCAAGGCCTGGCTGGAGCGCGCCAAGACCCTGTCCGAGGCGCTGCCCTTCATGCGCCAGTTCTCCGACGAGACGCTGGTGATCAAGTTCGGCGGTCATGCCATGGAATCCGACGATCTGGCCCGGCTGTTCGCCCGCGACGTGGTTCTGCTGAAGCAGGTGGGCATCAATCCCATCGTCGTCCACGGCGGCGGGCCGCAAATCGACGCCATGCTCAAGCGGCTCGACATCCAGACGCCCCGCGTCGACGGACTGCGCTTCACCGACGAGGCCACCGTCGAGGTGGTGGAAATGATCCTGGCGGGCAAGATCAACAAGCAGATCGTCTCGGCCATCAACGAGGCGGGCGGCTTCGCCGTCGGCCTGTCGGGCAAGGACGGTCACCTGATCCGCGCCCGCAAGCTGCGGCGCACCGTCAAGGATCCGGACTCCCAAATCGAGAAGGTGCTGGACCTGGGCTTCGTCGGCGAACCGGCGGAGATCACCCCCCATATCCTGGATTTCTTCCGCGAATCCGACATCATCCCGGTGATCGCTCCGGTGGGCATGGGGCCAGCGGGCGAGACCTACAACATCAACGCCGACACCGCGGCGGGCGCCATCGCGGGGGCGACCAATTCGCGCCGCCTGCTGATGCTGACCGATGTGGCGGGCGTGCTGGACAAAACCGGCAACCTGATCCCGGAAATGACCGCCTCCCAGGTCAAGGCCTATATCGCCGACGGCACTATTTCTGGTGGAATGATTCCAAAGGTCGAAACCTGCCTCCAGGCGGTCGAAGGCGGCGTCGACGCCGCGGTTATTTTGGATGGACGGGTTCCGCACGCCATACTGCTGGAACTGTTCACCCCCCATGGTGTCGGCACCCTGATCAAGGCCGAATAGGCCGGTTTTCCCAGTTTATCGACCTGTCATCAAGCGCCGTGGCGGCCTTCGCCTCGGCGCTTTTGTCCATTCAAAGACCCTGGGTTCCATGCGTGAAATACAGAACCATCCTTTAGTTATACAATAAGCGCATCAGTCGAATAGCCCGTACCCAGAGGCTTGTGGCCAGTGACCAACAAAGAAGAGTGGAAAGCACCCACGTCCAAACGGTTGCCGAAAGTACAAGGCTTGATTCCGTGTTTGTGTATTGATAGGCATCTACATAGTTTTTCCCTTATTTCGCGTGCTTTTTCCCGCTTGCCTTTGCATAACTACTGGGCAAGTATTGGGCAATTCATGAATACAGAGGGAACCATGCCCCGCAAAAAGGCAAACCGAGGTCGGACGCCCGCAGGAGCGCCCAATCCGATTGATGTCCATGTCGGCTCACGCATGCGGCTGCGTCGCACCCTTTTGGGGCTCAGTCAGGAAAGGCTGGGCGAAATGATCGGCCTCACCTTTCAGCAGGTTCAGAAATATGAACGGGGCGCCAACCGGGTGAGCTGTTCGCGGCTGTTCGATCTGACGCGGGCGCTGGAAGTTCCGGTGTCGTATTTCTTCGACGACATGGCCGACTCGGTCAGCGCCATGAGCCCGGTGCAAATGGGGCGTGAACCGCCCTTGGAGGAGCCGGTTCCGGCCGAGGCCGATCCCAGGCTGCGTCGGGAAACCCTGGAACTGGTGCGCAACTACTATTCCATCACGGACCCGGATGTGCGTCGTCGTATTTACGACCTGGCCAAGGCCCTGAGCAGTCGCGACGACGCCGAATAGGCCGCCGCGCTTTCCAGCCGGGCGGGCCCGGAAAGCGCATATGACCTCTCATGTCTCCGCGGGTGGATGGATCGGCAGGGGATAGGCGGCTCGCGGCGGCAGCCGGTGAATCAGTACCGCCACCACCACCAGGATGACGGCGCCCAGCAGGACCGGCATCAGCAAGAAGCCCCATCCGGGGTGGGCCATCATGATGACCAGCGGGTCGCCCCCGGCCGGCGGATGGGTCAACCGCAATGCCGCCAACGTCACCATCACCGTCGCCACCGACAGCGCCATCATCGCCCAGCCACCTGGAAGAAAATGATCGAATGCCAGCCCGATCAATGTGGCGATCACATGGCCGCCAACCACATTGGCCGGTTGCGACATGGGAGATTCCGGCATGCCGAAAACCAGCATGGCCGAGGCTCCCAGCGGCGCCGCCAACAGGGGGGCGCCTCCCATGTCGTCCAGCAGGGAAATGATTCCGAGGGAAATCACCGTGCCCAACGCGGCCTTGAGCCAGCACGGCATGCAAGCGGCGTTCTGATGACGAAAGACAAAACGGCGTGGCATCAGATGTCCCTTGTGTCGAGAAGATGCCCATTATATGCGCCTTCAGGCGTCGCGCTTGCAATACCGCTCCCATAAATCTCGCGCGTCCCATATGGGGCCTGACGAACGCCCCGCGCTGTCTTATAGTGTCGCCATGCCCGAACTGCCCGAAGTCGAGACCGTTGCCCGTGGCCTGTCCAAAGTGTGGGAAGGCCGCCGCTTCGCGTCGGTCGTCTGCCACCGCGCGGGCCTGCGCATCCCCTTTCCTGCCGACATGGCGCGACGACTGACCGGCCGTCGTGTCGACAGCGTCGGCCGTCGCGCCAAGTATCTGGTGACCCGTCTTGACGGCGGCCTCGTCATGCTGGGCCATCTTGGCATGTCGGGGCGCATGGTGATCTCCGGCCTGCGCAATACGCCGCCCGGCCGCCATGACCATGTGGAATTCATCACCGAGGACGGCGTACTGGTCACCCTGACCGATCCGCGCCGTTTCGGGCTTTTGACCCTGTGCGACGCCGCTGAAATGGACAGCCATCCCCTGCTGAAGGATATGGGGCCGGAACCGCTGGAGCCCGGCTTCGACGCGGGCGTTCTTGCCGCCGCGCTGATGGGAAAGGCCACTCCCATCAAGTCGGCCCTGCTGGACCAGACCCTGGTGGCGGGTCTCGGCAATATTTATGTGTGCGAGGCGCTGTTTCGCGCGGGCATTTCGCCCCAGCGCGAGGCGGGGTCTCTCAAGCTTGGCGAAATCGCGCCGCTGGTGACGGCTATCAAGAATGTCTTGCAAGACGCCATCGCGGCGGGCGGGTCGTCGTTGAAGGATCATGTGCGGCCCGACGGCGAACTGGGTTATTTCCAGCACGAATTCAAGGTCTATGGCCGCGCGGGCCAGCGCTGCCCCGATTGCCCCGGCGCCCCCCGCTGCCCTGGCATCCAACGGATCGTCCAGGCCGGACGCTCCACTTTCTATTGTGCAGAGCGGCAAATGTGATGGTATAGCGTTCGTCATGGCTTTTATCCGGCATGCCGTTACCGCTTTGTTGATTCTCCTCGCCGCCCCCGCGCTGGCCGAGGGGTTCCTGAGCGCCTACGAGGATCTGCCGCTGGCCCCAGGCCTTGCCGAGGCGGTGGGGTCCGGCGTCGCCTTCGATTCCCCCGGGGGCCGCATCGTCGAGACCTATGCCCGGGGCAGCGTCAAATCCGCCGATGTCCTGAGATTTTATGCCGCCACCCTGCCGCAGTTGGGCTGGACCCGCGAGAGCGACACCGTCTATCGCCGCGAGGCCGAGGTGTTGCGGCTCGACCCCACCACCCAGGGGCGCGTGCTGACCATCCGTTTCGCCATATCACCGGAATAATCGCTAAGGAAGGATCCGAACTCATGGCTTTCGAAAACATCTCCGTCGAGACCCGCGGCAATGTCGGTCTGATCGCGCTGAACCGGCCCCAGGCCATGAACGCGCTCTGCGCCGCCCTGATCTCCGAGTTGGGCCAGGCCCTGGACGCCTTCGAGGCCGATGACGGCATCGGCGCCATCGTGCTGACCGGTTCGGACAAGGCCTTCGCCGCCGGTGCCGATATCAAGGAAATGGCCTCTCGCGGCTATATGGACGTGTATCTGTCCAACTTCATCACCAATGGCTGGGAACAGATCACCAAGTGCCGCAAGCCCATCGTGGCGGCGGTGGCCGGCTTCGCGCTGGGCGGCGGCTGCGAGGTCGCCATGATGTGCGACTTCATCCTGGCGGGCGACAACGCCAAGTTCGGCCAGCCCGAGATCACCATCGGGACCATCCCCGGCGCTGGCGGCACCCAACGTCTGACCCGCGCCATCGGCAAGTCCAAGGCCATGGAAATGTGCCTGACCGGCCGCATGATGGATGCCGCCGAGGCCGAGCGCGCTGGCCTGGTCAGCCGCGTCCTGGCGGTGGCCGATCTGGTGGAGGAAGCGGTCAAGGTGGCGGGCAAGATCGCCAATCTGTCGCGCCCCATCGTCATGCTGTGCAAGGAATCGGTCAACGCCGCCTTCGAGACCTCGCTGAGCATGGGCATCACTTTCGAGCGCCGCCTGTTCCACTCCACCTTCTCCACCGAGGATCAGAAGGAGGGCATGGCCGCCTTCGTCGAGAAGCGCAAGCCGGCCTTTAAAAACCGCTAGATGTGGGGACGGAGCCTGGTTCTCCACCGGGCTCCGATTCATCTCTTGACGAGGCAGGCGCGGGGACATATAACCGCGCCTTCGATTTTGCATCCCAGTTCCAAGGTTCCAATCCATGGCCCATCATCAGTCGGCTAAGAAGCGCATCCGCCAGACCGAGCGTCGCACCGAGGTCAATCGCGCCCGCGTGAGCCGCATCCGCACCTTCGTCAAGAAGGTGGAACTCGCCATCACCGCCGGTGACGCCCCGGCCGCCAAGGCGGCCTTCCTGGAAGCCGAGCCGCAGCTGATGCGCGGTGTCCAGGCTGGCGTGATTCACAAGAACACCGCGTCGCGCAAGGTTTCCCGCCTCGCCGCCCGCGTCAAGGACATGAAGCCGCTGGCCTAGGCCAAAAGGCTGATTGCATTGATGTTTTAATCGGCCGCGTCCCTTGGGCGCGGCCGATTTCGTTGTGAAACTCAACAAAATCCGCGAGTCGTGAAATGCAAGCGAAAAATTTTCGCTGTTCGCGTTCCGATCACGTTGCGAGTCACGCCGCACATCGGTAGAGTCACCCACCTTGGTTGGAAATTCAAATAACCTCCAAGAAATCACTATAATTTTATCTTTTTTATACTTTGCCGGACTCACGAGGTTTGTGAATTCGGCCACAGACCGTTTGTAATATTTTGTAATAACACGGGCGGGCGTGTTTACAGCCTTGCCCTCAAGGGAGTATGACTCCCTGCGGCGGCTTCACCCGGCCCATGACATGGGGATGTCATGAAAGGGGAAGGCGTTGCAGGGATCGGCATTCCGGGCGGGAGGCCGATTCTTCACCTGTTTCGGTCGGCCCATTGGGGAATCGGGGCGATCCGCGGTCGCACAAAGACTTGGCGACGGCCAGCGGGTGAATGGCAAGAATGTGGGGATGGAAATGGTCAAGACTGAGTGGGATAAGGTGAAGGTCAGGCTGCGGGACGAGGTGGGCGACGCCGCCTATCGGTCCTGGCTGCGCCCCATCACCTTTCACGGAGTCAATGGCGGCGACATCAAGCTGGCGCTGCCCACCCGCTTCATGCGCGACTGGGTCGCCACCCACTATGCCGAGCGTATCCGCACTCTGTGGGGGGCCGAGAATCCCGGCGTCCGCACCGTGGAGATCGTGGTCGGCGCCACCCGCGCCACCGCCGCCCCAGCCCCAATTCCAGCCCAATCGGCCCCATCCCCGGTCGCCACCCAGCCCGCTCCCGTCAAGGCGGTGGCGGCCAAGCCCGCCGTTTGCGCTCCTGCCGCCGTGGTCAACGGTTCCGCCGAGGCCGACGAGTTGGGGGCGCAGCTCGACCCTCGCTTCACCTTCAAGAATTTCGTGGTGGGCAAGCCCAACGAATTCGCCTATGCCGCCGCCAACCGGGTGGCCGATGCCGACACGGTCTCGTTCAACCCGCTGTTCCTCTATGGCGGGGTCGGCCTGGGCAAGACCCATCTGATGCATGCCATCGCCCACCATATCCGCGAGCGCAATCCCGGCCGCACCGTGCTCTATCTGTCGGCCGAGAAATTCATGTACCGCTTCATCCGCGCGCTGCGCCATCAGGACACCATGTCCTTCAAGGAGCAGTTCCGCTCGGTGGACGTGCTGATGATCGACGACGTCCAGTTCATCGCGGGCAAGGACGCCACCCAGGAAGAGTTCTTCCACACCTTCAACGCCCTGGTGGACCAGGGCCGCCAGATCGTCATTTCGGCCGACAAGTCGCCGTCGGACCTGGAAGGCATCGAGGAGCGCCTGCGCTCGCGCATGGCCTGCGGTCTGGTGGCCGACATCCACGCCACCACCTACGAGCTGCGCCTGGGCATCTTGCAGTCCAAGGCCGAGCAGATGGGCGTCATCGTGCCGCAGAAGGTCATGGAGTTCCTCGCCCACAAGATCACGTCGAATGTGCGCGAGCTGGAAGGCGGGCTCAACCGCGTCGTCGCCCATTCCCAGCTGGTGGGCCGCGCCATCACCTTGGAAAGCACCCAGGAGGTGCTGCAGGATCTGCTGCGCTCGTCGGATCGCCGGATCACCATCGAGGAAATCCAGAAGAAGGTGGCCGAGCATTTCACCATCAAGCTGTCGGAAATGTCCTCGGCGCGCCGCTCGCGCCAGGTGGCCCGGCCGCGCCAGATCGCCATGTATCTGGCCAAGCAACTGACGTCCCGCTCGCTGCCCGAGATCGGCCGCAAATTCGGCGGCCGCGACCACACCACCGTCATGCATGCGGTGAAGAAGGTCGAGGAGCTGAAGGACAGCGACCAGAATTTCGCCGAGGACGTGGAACTGCTGCGACGCATGTTGCAGGGATAGAGGTTCCATTGCGGCGCCTTATGGACCATAGTGGGTGACATCTATCGGAGGTCGCCGTGGCCATCAACGTTAAGCTCTCGGAATCGTTGGTCGAACAGGCCAAGCGCCATGCCTTGACCGAGCACCGATCCGTTCCCAAGCAGATCGAATATTGGTCCATGATCGGCAAGGCCGCCGAGGAAAACCCCGACCTTTCCTTCTCCATGATCCGCGATATCCTGATTGCCCGTCAGGAAGAGGCTGTCGAGGAATACCGGTTCGGCTGATGCGCGTTCTCGTCACGCCAACCTTTGCGCGGGCGGCGAAGAAGCTGCACGCGGCACAGAAACGACACCTTGATCAAGCCGTCCAGGCGGTCTTGGCAAGCCCTGAGTCCGGTGAGGCCAAGGTTGGAGATTTGGCGGGCGTGCGCGTCCTGAAGTTCCGAATAGGCGCCCAGCTTTGGCTTGTGGCTTATGCCGTCACGGAAGACGCCATCACCTTGCTTGCCTTGGGTTCCCACGAGAACTTCTACCGCGACCTGAAGCGCTGATCACCCCTCTTGAAAACGCTTTTGGACTCTCCAGCCTGTGATATACTGCCCAGCCCTGCCTAAGGGGGGCAGTCATAGATCACATCGGGTAGTCAGCAAACCGCCATGAAACTGACCATCGAGCGCGCCGCGCTATTGAAGTCGCTGGCCCACGTCCAGAGCGTCGTCGAACGCCGGACCACCATTCCGATCCTGTCGAACGTGAAGCTGGAAGGCCGTTCCGGCGCGCTTTCGCTCAACGCCACCGACATGGATCTCGACATCATCGAAGCGGTCCCGGCCGACGTGGTGCGCCCCGGCGCCACCACCGCCCCGGCCCACACCTTCTACGAGATCGTGCGCAAGCTGCCGGAAGGCAGCCAGGTGGAAATCGAATATTTCGCCGATGACGGCCAACTGACGCTGCGCTCGGGCCGATCCAAGTTCTCGCTGGCCTGCCTGCCGGTGGAAGACTTCCCGGTGCTGTCGGGGGGCGATCTGCCGTTCAGCTTCACCCTGGCCGCCGCCGAGTTGAAGATCCTGATCGACCGCACCCGCTTCGCCATCTCCACCGAGGAAACCCGCTACTACCTCAACGGCATCTATCTGCATGCCGCTGTCGGGGCGTCGGGCGAGGTGCTGCGCGCCGTGGCCACCGACGGCCATCGACTGGCGCGGGCGGAAATCACCCTGCCGGTCGGCGCCTCGGGCATGCCCGGCATCATCGTGCCGCGCAAGACGGTGGCCGAGATCCGCAAGCTGATCGACGAGACCGACAGCGAGATCACGGTGTCGCTGTCCGAGACCAAGCTGAAATTCGCCTTCGGCGATGCGGTTTTGACCTCCAAGCTGATCGATGGAACCTTCCCCGATTACGAACGGGTGATCCCGGCCGATAACGACAAGGTTCTGATCGTCGACTGCAAGAGCTTTGCTCAGGCGGTGGACCGCGTGTCGGCCATCTCCACCGAGAAGAGCCGCGCCATCAAGCTGGCGCTGGAAAAGGGCACCGCCACCCTGTCGGCGTCCAGCCCGGAAAACGGCAGCGCGGTGGAAGAAATCGAGGCCAACTACGATTCCGGCCCGCTGGAAATCGGCTTCAATTCGCGCTACCTAATGGATATCCTGGCGCAGGTGGAGGGGGATGTCGCCCGCTTCGCCATGGCCGATGCCGCTTCGCCGACGGTGGTCCGTGAATTGAGCGACGGCAGCGCCATCTACGTGCTGATGCCGATGCGGGTGTGATCGGCGGGGCGGGTGTGATCAGCGGAACCGGACCCGGTCGGCTGGCGATCCGCCGTCTCAGCCTCGCGGATTTTCGCTGCTATTCCCAGCTGCGGCTGGACACCCAGTCCCGGCCGGTAGTTCTGACCGGTCCCAACGGCGCTGGCAAGACCAACCTGTTGGAGGCGCTGTCCTTCCTGGTCCCCGGACGGGGAATGCGCCGCGCCAGCCTGGGCGAGATCGCCCGCCACGGATCTGGTGACGACGGAAGCTGGGCGGTGGCGGCGGTGCTGGAGGACGGCGGCGAGATCGGCACCGGCCGCGAGGCAGGCAATGAGCGCCGCTCGGTCCGCCTCGACGGCCAGCCCGCCAAGCCCGCCGATCTGGCGGCAAGACTTTCGGCGCTGTGGCTGACCCCGGCCATGGACCGCTTGTTTTCCGAGGGGGCGGGAGGCCGACGGCGCTTTCTCGACCGTCTGGCCTTCGGCATCGCGCCCGGCCATGCCCGCGAGGCCAGCGCCTATGAGCACGCCATGCGCGAACGCTCGCGGCTGCTGAAGGTCCGGCGGGAAGGGGGCGCTGGCGACCCGTCGTGGCTGGCGGCGCTGGAAGACGGCATGGCGCGGCACGGCGTCGCGGTGGCGGCCAATCGTGTCCGGGCGGCGACGCTGCTGGATGAAGCCTGTCGACGGGGCATCGGCCCCTTTCCGGCGGCGCGTCTCGCGGTGGTCGGCGAGGTCGAGGGATGGTTGGTCGAAGGGCAGGAACCGCCCCAGGCCGAGGACGGATTGCGGAGCGCTCTTACGCGCGCGCGCGCGAGGGACGAGGCGGCGGGATGCGCCACCATGGGGCCGCACCGCTCGGATCTGGCGGTGCGCCACGCCGCCAAGGACTTGGCCGTGGGGCAGTGCTCCACCGGCGAGCAGAAGGCGGTGCTGGTGGCCATCGTACTGGCGCAAAGCCGGGTGCAGGCCGCATTGACCGGGCGGGCGCCGCTGCTGCTGCTGGACGAGGTGGTGGCGCATCTGGACCAGGTCCGCCGCGCCGCGCTGTTCGACGAGCTGTGCGTCCTGGGGGCGCAGAGCTGGATGACCGGAACCGACGAGCTGCTGTTCGACGGCTTCGGCGATAGGGCACAGTTTTTCCGGGTCGCGGAGGCCTCCGTGACCCCCAGAGAGGTTTAACGTTGATGAGCACCGAACCGCTCCCGCAGGATTCTTCCGTCCCTCCGGTCATTCCCGAGGAGTATGGCGCCGGCCAGATTCAGGTGCTGCGCGGCCTGGAAGCCGTGCGCAAGCGGCCGGGCATGTATATCGGCGACACCGACGACGGATCGGGCCTGCATCGCATGATCTACGAGGCGGTGGACAATGCCGTCGACGAGATCATGAACGGCTACGGCGATCGCTGCGACGTGGTCATGAACGCCGACGGCTCCATCCGGGTCACCGATAACGGCCGCGGCATTCCCACCGACATCCACCCCGAGGAAGGCATTTCGGCGGCCGAGGTAGCGCTCACCAAGCTGCATGCCGGTGGCAAGTTCGACCAGAACTCCAACCGCATCTCGTCGGGCCTGCACGGGGTCGGCATTTCCGTGGTCAATGCCTTGTCGGAATGGCTGGAATTGCGCGTCTGGCGCCAGGGCAAGGAGCATTTCATGCGCTTTCGCCACGGCGATCCCGAATCGCCGCTGGTGGAAGTGAGCGATTGCGGCGACCGTACCGGCACCCAGGTGATCTTTCTGCCGTCCAAGGGCACCTTCTCGCACACCGATTTCGATTTCGACACCGTGGAACACCGGCTGCGCGAGCTGGCCTTCCTCAATTCGCGGGCGACTCTGACGCTCACCGACGAGCGCCATGCCGAGACCCGCTCGGTGGAACTGCATTACGACGGCGGGGTCGAGGCCTTCGTGCGGTGGCTCGACCGCTCCAAGGAGGCGCTGCACGCGCCGCCCATCGTGGTGGCCGCCGAGCGCGACGTGGTGCGTCTCGAGATGTCCATGGAATGGACCGACAGCTATCACGAGACCTGCCTGTGCTTCACCAACAACGTGCCGCAGAAGGACGGCGGCACCCATCTGGCCGGATTTCGCGCCGCCCTGACGCGGACCGTCAACGCCTATGCCAATGAAACCGGCATCGCCAAGAAGGAGAAGGTGGCGCTGTCGGGCGACGACATGCGCGAAGGCCTGACCTGCGTGCTGTCCATCAAGATGCCCGACCCCAAATTCTCGTCCCAGGCCAAGGAGAAGCTGGTCTCCTCGGAAGTGCGGCCGTTGGTCGAGGGACTGGTCGGCGAAAAGCTGGCCGAATGGTTCGAGGAACACCCCGCCGAGGCGCGCAAGATCATCGGCAAGGTGGTGGAAGCCGCCGCCGCCCGCGAAGCCGCCCGCAAAGCGCGCGAGCTGACCCGCCGCAAGGGCGTGCTCGACATTGCCACCCTGCCCGGCAAGCTGGCCGATTGCCAGGAACGCGATCCCGCCTTGTCCGAACTGTTCATCGTCGAGGGCGATTCCGCCGGCGGCTCGGCCAAGCAGGGCCGCAACCGCGCCAATCAGGCGATCCTTCCCTTGCGTGGCAAGATCCTCAACGTGGAGCGCGCCCGCTTCGACAAGATGCTGGGCTCGGCCGAGATCGGCACCCTGATCGCGGCGCTCGGCACCGGTATCGGCCGCGAGGATTTCAACGCCGACAAGGCGCGCTACCACAAGATCATCATCATGACCGACGCCGATGTGGACGGCAGCCACATCCGCACCCTGCTGCTGACCTTCTTCTATCGCCAGATGCCGGAACTGCTGGAACGCGGTTTCCTCTACATCGCCCAGCCGCCGCTGTATCGCGCCAAGCGCGGCCAAAGCGAGGTCTATCTGAAGGACGACCGGGCGTTGGAGGAATACCTTATCGACGGCGGCCTGTCCGACGCGGTGCTGCGCATGGCGGGCGGCACCCAGGTGGCCGGAATCGATCTGCGGGCGCTGACCGAACAGGCCCGCACGGTCAAGACCTTGCTGGCGCCGCTGTCGCGCCGGGTACCCATGAAGGTGGTGGAACAAGCCGCCATCGCCGACGCCCTGGACTATACCGTGCTGAGCGATGCCGAGCGCGGCGCCAAGGTGGCGGCTGCCGTGGCCACCCGCCTCGACGCCTTGGAATCCCATCTGGAACGGGGCTGGCAGGGCCGTTGGATCGAAGGCGACGGCTTTGCCTTCACCCGCACCCTGCGGGGCGTCACCGAGACCCACAATCTCGACGCCGCCATCATCCGCTCGGCCGAGGCACGGCGTCTGCACGATCTCGCGGCAGTGCTGCGCGAGACCTTCCAGGACGCCGCCGCCCTGGTCGCCAAAGACAAGGAAACCCCGCTGTCCGGTCCCGTGGCCCTGGTCACCGCCGTCATGGAACAGGGCCGCAAGGGCATCGCCATCCAACGCTACAAAGGCTTGGGCGAGATGAACCCGGAACAGCTGTGGGAAACCACCCTGGACCCGCAGGCGCGTTCGCTGCTGCAAGTCCGCGTCGCCCAGGCCGACGACGCCGAACAGGTGTTCTCCACCCTGATGGGCGACGTGGTCGAACCCCGCCGCGACTTCATCCAGACCAACGCGCTGAAGGTCTCGAACCTGGACGTTTAGACGGTTGTCGGGTGACGCATAAAGCGCAAACGCGACCCGTAACGCGCTAATTCTTGACGCGTAAAATGCAAAGGCCGCTCCGGATGGGGCGGCCTTTGGTGTTTCTTGAGACAACATCGCTGGGGATGGAGGAGGCTTCCTGCTCTTGCGATTTTGGAAGGCCGGATTGGGCCGAAAGCGGATGGGCGGCTATCGAGCGTGGAAATTGGGGAAGCAGCAGCACGAGGTGAAAGCCGGTGAGGAGGCGGATCGTCGCATTACTTTGAAAGGTGGCCCTCCGGTCCACATGGCGAGAAGATGATCTCTCGCATTCCCCGGGAGCGTGCATGGCAACCTCGGAAAATTAGTTTTCCGCCACATACCATCAGCGTACTGTGGTCGGAGCCTCGCGGAATTGGGGGCTATTCTGGCACGGGGCTTGCCGCTTTCGTGGGGGTATTCGATCTATGCCGCAAAAGGTTGATCTGTCCGAGGTCATGGCGATTGGCGGCGATGTATGTGCCCGGGAACCGATCCATTGTCCGGCCCAGATCCAGCACCACGGATTCCTGATCGGCCTTGATCGCCACACCCTGGCGCCGGTGACCCGCAGCGCCAACCTCGATAGCGCATTCCATCCGCCGCCCGCGGTTCTGACCGCCTGCGCCTCATTTGACCCCGACGGGCCGAACGAGCGGGTGGTGGTGGCTACTCTTCCCGACCTCGGCGAAGTGGAGTTTCACTGCTTTCTGGGCGGCAGCGTAATCTTCGTTGAATTCGAAAGAGTGCCGCCGGAAGTGGGGCCGGCGGCGGTCCCTGTGATCCTCGATGAGGCGATGACCCGCATGCTGGTTATCGCCGATCTCGTCGAATTGTCCGCGGAAGTGGCCGCGACGGTACGCCAAGTCTCGGGGTTCGAACGGATTCTGGTCTATCGCTTCGACGAGGATGGCAGTGGTGACGTGGTCGGCGAAAGCCTGGTGGCAGACTGGACGCAATCCCTGCTGGGTCTGCGCTTTCCCAGCAGCGACATCCCGGCCCAGGCCCGCGCCTTGTACCAGCGAACCCGCGATCGCTGGGTTCCGATGCGCGACTACCAGCCGGTAGATTTGGTTCCGCCCGTCGCCGGCGATGGTAAGCCGTTCGATCTGTCGTTCAGCCGCTATCGCAGCGTTTCAGCCATCCATCGCCTGTACCAGAAGAATATCGGCGTTGACGGCGCGATGTCGGTTTCCATCCTGCGCGACGGCCGCCTGTGGGGATTGTTGATCGGACATCACCGGCGCCCCCATGTGGTCGGGCCATCGACCCGTCGCCAAGTGGTGGCCCTGGCCCAGTCCTTCGCCATGCGCCTAGATGCTTTGCTCAGCGTCGAGGAGCGCTGCGCCCACGAGCGCGACATGCGGACGTATTCGGCCATGCTGCGCAAGCTGGCGGGGGCCGACGATTTCCTTACCGCCCTCACCGAGGGGACGCCCAACATCGTCGACCTGCTGCCCGGGTGCTGCGGCGCGGCGGTGGTATGGGATGATGACCACGGGGCGGTTCATGTCAAGACGGTGGGCACCACCCCGCCCGACGGCCGCATCGCGGCGCTGACCCAATGGATACGCTCGGTCGGCGAGGCGCCGGTGTTTGCTACCGATTGCCTGTCCGCCCGCTATTCCGATTTCTCCGCCTATTGCGACATTGCCAGCGGGGTGCTGGCCAGCTTCTTCGATGATTCCCGCCATCCAGCGCTGCTGCTGTTCCGGCCCGAGCTGATCCGCTCGGTAGCCTGGGCCGGCAAGCCGGAGAAGGTGGCCGGGCCGGATGGCGTACTCAACCTTCCGCGCCATTCCTTCGACCGCTGGGTGGAGATCAAGCGGGGGCACTCGCAACCCTGGCTCGGATGGGAATTGGACATTGCCGCCACCATCGCCACAACGGTCAGCGAGGTGATCATCCGCCAGATGCGGCGCATTCACGACCTGGATGCCGAGGTGGAGCGCTTCTCGCAGGCCCTCAACCTCAGTTCGACCACGCTTTATCATCAGGATCGCGACCTGCGGTACATCTGGGTTCACAATCCCCATATCGGTTTCGCCACCAAGGTTGTCGGGCTGACCGACCCCGACCTCTATCCCTCCGAGCTTGCCGAGGTCCTAGTCGCCATCAAGCGACGGGTGATGGCAAGCGGGGAGGGGGAGCGGGTGGCCCTGCCATCGCGTCGCGACGATTCCGACGCCGAGTGGTTCGACTTGTCGGTCGAGCCGCTGAGGGGGGGCGACGGCCAGATCGCCGGTGTCTCCTGCGCGGCGGTGAAGATCACCCAGTACATCCGCACCGAGGCGGCCTTGCGGCGCAGCGAGGCCCTGCTGCGCGAGGTGCAGCAGATCGCCCACCTCGGCCATTATGTCTACGACTTCGCCCAAGACCGCTGGGAAAGTTCGCCGACGCTGGATTCCATCCTGGGGATCGGGCCCGATTTCGTGCGCGATTCCGCCCACGGATTCCTGCTGGCAGCCCCGGGGACGGAGGCGGAAACCAAGGGCCTTCTCGAGCGCCTGGCCACCGGAGTGGTGGATCACTTCGACATGAACTTCCGCATCCGCCGTCATGACGACGGGGCGGAGAGATGGGTGGCCAGCATCGGCCATGTGGAATGCGACCCCGTTGGCCGCCCGCAACGGCTGATCGGCAGTATCCACGACGTCCACGACCGCATCGAGGCCGAGCAGCGCCTGCGCGACACCCACCGGGAACTGGAGCGTTCCAATGCCGAACTGAAGCAGTTCGCCTATGTGGCGTCCCACGACCTGCGCCAGCCGCTGCGGACCATTACTAGCTTCCTGGGCTTGTTGGTGCGCAAGTTGGGGCCCCAGGTGGACGGAGAGGTTCGCGAATTCGTCGATTTCGTCCAGGCTGCCGCGCGACGGATGGATCGATTGATCGTCGATCTGCTGGAGTATTCAAAGGTCGGGCATGATCGGGTGCCGCCGGGACCGGTCAACCTCGAAGAGGTGGTCGGCGAATGCCTGCATGCGCTGGAGGCGGCCCGTGCCGAATCCGGTGGCGGGATCGCCATCGTCAATTTCCTTCCCGTCGTCAAAGGGTATCGCGGCGAGTTGGTGCGTCTGTTCCAAAATCTGATCGGCAACGCCCTGAAATACCGAGATCCTGAACGCCGGCTGGACGTGGAAATCGGCTGCGCTCGCAACGCCGATGCCTGGGAAGTGTCAATCAGCGACAATGGCATTGGCATTGCGGCGGCGGACTACGACCGGGCGTTCGGCGTCTTCCAGCGGCTGACCGGCTCGGACGGATATGAAGGCACCGGGATCGGTCTGTCGATCTGCAAGAAGATTGTCGAGCATCATGGCGGCCAGATATGGATCGAGTCGGAGGTCGGCGTCGGTTCCCGCTTTCGGTTCACGCTTCCCCCTGTGACGGAGGATCGGGCGTGAGCCTGCGCGAATTTCTACGCGCCGCGACACGGCCCGCCCATGCGCGTATCGATCATCATCCGTTGATGGCGAGGTTGGTTCGCGGGCGGCTCAATGCCGAGAACTATGGGACGGCGCTTTCCGCTCTCTATGCTTTGCACGCGCCGATCGAGAAATCCTTCGGCACCTACTTGTCCGCCCCGGATTTCGCACCGCCGCGCCGCAGCGTCGATCTGGCCTTGGACTTGGCCGAGCTGGGTCTTGACGCCTCGGCTGTGGCTCCGTTGTGGGTCGGTTGCCAGCCGGACAGTCACGCCGCTTATGTGGGCATGCGCTACGTCATCGAGGGCTCGGCGCTGGGCGGGGCGGTGATTGCTCGCCAGTTGGACCAGCGACTGCCTGTCGCCCTGATGGCCGCGACCCGATTTTATTGCCGATCGACGGAGGCAGAGGAATGGCCGCGCTTCTGGGGGCTGGTGACGCGGTTGGAGCCCATTGATGCCGATCTTGCATGCCGACGCGCGGTCGGCCTGTTCAGCGAGATCGAGGCCCTGTGGGACGCGCATCTGGGAGGCGACATCTCCCAAAAATAGTTCTCGTGAACACCAAGGCCACAGCGGGGCGACGGAGGGGCGCTCAGCCCTTCTCGCTATCCCTACCCTGGCCTATGGTGCGGCCTCGGACCTTCTCCCATCATTCTGCTGTTGGCTTCGCATACCCCGCGCGCTTAATGGCGCAGTTCAACAATCGGCAAGCCCTGCCGCTTCCACATAGCGCTTGAAATTGATATCGGCCCTAGTGTCCTGATTCCGAAATTCGCATCAAACTTGCCTCTGCTCGGCCAGCGTTCTTGTGCAGAACCGCTGGATCGAGGCGAGGATATCGTCGGCGGATTTGGTCCATCGAAACGGCTTCGGATCGGCGTTATTGGTTTCGATGAAGGTGTGGATGGCGGCTTCCAATTCGGCGGTGGACCGATGGATGCCGCGCCGGAGTTGGCGGTCGGTGAGAAGAGCGAAGAATCGCTCGACCTGACTGATCCACGACGACGACGTCGGGGTGTAGTGGGCGTGCCATCGTGGACGCTTTGCGAACCAGTCACGGATGAGCTTGGTCTTGTGGGTTGAGGCGTTGTCCATGACGACGTGAATGTCGAGATCGGCGGGAACGCTGGCTTCGATGAGATCGAGGAATTTACGGAATTCGGCCGCCCGGTGTCGTTGGAAGCAACGGCCGATGACGTTGCCCATGGCGACGTCCAGGGCGGCGAACAGTGAGGTGGTGCCGTGGCGCTTGTAATCGTGGCTCCGCCTCTCCGCCTGACCAGGACGCATCGGCAGCAGGGGTTGGGTGCGGTCGAGGGCCTGGACCTGGGTCTTTTCGTCGACGCACAGGACCAGCGCCCGTTCCGGCGGATTGAGGTACAGGCCGACAATATCGCGGACCTTCTCGACGAACTGCGGATTGCTCGACAATTTGAACGTTTCGGCCCGATGCGGCTGTAAGCCAAAAGCGCGCCAGACTTTATGGACGGTCGAGGGCGCGATGCGTGCCGCTCGGGCCATCGTCCGCACACTCCAATGGGTAGCGTCGGGGGGCGTCGTTTCCAGCGTCTTCTGGATCAATTCCGCGATGGCCTCGTCGGACACCGAGCGTGGCGCCCCCGGACGGGGCTCGTCAGATAGGCCGTCGAGGCGATCACGGGCAAATCGCTCACGCCATTTCCCGACCGTGTGCGGGCCGATCCCGAGTTCCTCGGCAATCACCCGATTCAGCACCCCATCCGCAGCCCTGAGGACAATCCGAGCCCGAAGCACCGCGCCTTGTGGTGTTGTCCGCCGTCGAACCCACCCTTCGAGTTCAACCCGCTCCGCTTCACTCAGTTCGATGGAAGATGCCCTGCCACGCGCCATCTCTGCCTCCCCCCTCAATACGGGGGTGAAGAATGACACTGATTTCAAAAACAGGACAGTAGGGTGCGTTGACATTCATCTGGACCAAATGAACGCGCTGACCGCAATGGGACGTCGAACAGGTTAAGCGGGAGCTCGATCATGGTGCGCCGGTCACAGCCACTCCAACGGCAATAATTCCCAAGCCCTCCGAGAAAAATCGACCTGCCCCGTAACTTCCGTGTGGCGGGCGGCGAAACCGCTACAGACGCCACGCTGAACGACA
This sequence comes from Paramagnetospirillum kuznetsovii, assembly GCF_003284725.1. Taxonomy (GTDB): domain Bacteria; phylum Pseudomonadota; class Alphaproteobacteria; order Rhodospirillales; family Magnetospirillaceae; genus Phaeospirillum; species Phaeospirillum kuznetsovii. Next base: position 452,464 of record NZ_PGTO01000001.1, read on the forward strand.
GCGGGTGTCCTCGGGAATTTCAAGGAGAATCGCCGTGCAGACTCTGTCGTTCGCGAAGCCCCGGTCGATGATGGTCGCCGTCTTTCTCTTGGCCGTGCCGCAGGTGGTTGAAGCCGGGCAGGCTTATGATTCCAACGCGTTCGTCGCCGCCCAGGAAGCCGGCAAGAGCATCCTGGTGGATGTGACCGCGCCCTGGTGTCCGACCTGCGCCAAGCAGAAGCCGACCGTGCAGGGCTTGGAGATGTCCCAGCCCAAGCTGGTGGTCTTCGACGTGGATTTCGACTCCGCCAAGGACGTGCTGAAGCAGTTGCGCGTCACCAGCCAAAGCACCCTGATCATGTTCAAGGGCAAGGCAGAGATGGGGCGTTCGACCGGCGAGACCGATCCCGCCGCCATCGCCGCCCTGGTGGGCAAGGGGCTTTAGGCGGAGATGACCGCCGCCAACCTCGCCTTCGGCTTTCTGGCCGGTTCGCTGTCGACGCTGTCGCCCTGCGTTCTGCCGCTATTGCCGGTCCTGTTGGGCGGGGCTTTGCAACAGCATCGGCTGGCGCCCCTGGCCTTGGCCGGTGGGCTGGCCCTGTCCTTCACGGCGGTGGGGTTGTTCGTCGCGACGCTGGGCTTCGCCGTCGATATCGACGGCGGGGCCATTCGGTTGGTCGCGGCGGGGCTGATGGTGGCGTTCGGCGCCGTCCTGGCCAGCCCGCGCCTGCAACGCCTCTTTGCCCGAATGGCTGGACCGCTGACCGGCGGCGCCAACGGCATACTGGCGCGGATGTCTGGAGACGGGCTGGCGGGACAGTTTCTGCTGGGCGTGCTGCTGGGGGCGGTGTGGTCGCCTTGCGCCGGGCCGACCCTTGGCGCCGCCATCGGTCTCGCGGCCCAGAGCGGCGCCGCCCCCCAGGCCGCCGCCGTCATGGTCATGTTCAGCATCGGTGCCACCGCGCCCATGCTGGCCTTGGGCTATGGGTCACGCCAAGCCTTGTTACAGCGCCGCGCCGCCCTGGCCCGGCTGGCCGATCTGGCCAAGCCGGTCCTGGGCGCGGTGCTGCTGCTGGTCGGACTTCTGATCCTTTCCGGGCTCGACAAGACGGTCGAGACCCGGCTCACCGACACCATGCCGCCTTGGCTGGTGAACCTGACCACGCGGTTATAACGCGTTTGGTCGTCAACATGGAGACTCGCATGCTCACGTCACTCCGGACTCTCGCCTTTACCATCGCCGTCGGCTGTTTCGTGGCTCTGGGCAGTGCCGGGGCCTATGCCCAGGCCGCCAATCCCTGCGCCGCCAAGGCGGCCAACCCCTGTGCCGCCAAACCCGCCAATCCCTGCGCCGCCAAGAAGGCCATGGATGACAAGGCCATGATGGACAAGAAGCCCGCCAATCCCTGCGCTGCCAAACCCGCCAATCCTTGCGCCGCCAAGAAGATGTAGCGGCCGATGGTCGGCCGGACCGTATCCCGGCCGACCATGCTCCGCTCTGCCCCGAGGAGGCGTATATGAGCTTAGTTCCCTCCAGGCGTTGGATCATGGTGCTGGCCGGGTTGGCGATGCTGGTCGTTGCCATTCCACCCGGACGGAGCGCCGGCCACCGGGTCAAGCTGACCGGCGAGGTCATCGATTCCTGGTGCCAGACCACCGGTATCATGTACGCTCTGGGCACCGCCCATCATCAATGCGCCGTCTGGTGCGCCGTCGGCGGCATTCCGGTGGGCCTGCGCACTCAGGACGGCACCCTCTACACCATCCTCAAGGTCGACAAGGATAAGGCGAACGTCGCCAATCCGCGCCTTCTCCGGCTTCAGACCCACGAGGTTTCGGTCGAGGGCGACCTGATCGAACGCGATGGGCTGCGTTATCTGCTGATCGATCAGGTGATGGACGATCATGGCATCGTCAACCAGACCCACGCCGATTACGCCATCCAGCCGTTCGGGGAGTGAGGATCATGCGCGGACTTATTGTCATCCTCTCCCTGTTGCTTTGCTTTCCCGCCGTGGCGGCCGAATCCTGGGGCCTGCCGGGCGAGCAGGAAGCCAGCTTCGACGGCAAGGTGGTGGATATCCAATGCGCCCTGACCGGCGATTGCCCCAAGGATTGCGGCGCCGGGCGCCGTCAGCTCGGTCTTCTGAAAAAGGATGGTACGTTGATCCTGGCCATGAAAAATGCCGATCCATTCGCAGGCGCCACCCGTGATCTGCTGCCCTTCTGCGGCAAGCCGGTCACGGTGGACGGGCTGTTCACCAGCAACGAGGGCGTGCGCGCCTTCGCGCTTCAGCGGGTCAAGCCGCCCGGCGGCGATTGGATCGCCGCCAATGGCTTTGCCCGCGACTGGGCCAAGGCCCATGAGCTTAAGCCCGGCTCGCCCCAGTTGGAGGAATGGTACCGCCATGACGAAATGGTCGCGGCACGTATCAAGGCCGAGGGCAAGCTGGGCCTGGGGCCGGAAAAATGAGCGTGGCGGCCATCGGCGGAGTCTGGGTTATCTCGGTGCGCGGCTGGCTTGGCGGCTCGCTGGCCGTGCTGTGCGCCTTCCTGGCGGGGGTGTCGGGTTTCATTCTTTACGAGCTGGACTTGCGCAAGCACGACTACCAGATCCTGAATCTGGCGGGACAGATGCGGGTGGTGGCCTCCTCCCTGGAACAGCAGGCCAATGACGTGCTCAGCCAGAGTGTTTTGCAGGGCCGTTCCCTCGATCAGAGCTTCGGACTGTTCGAGCGCACCACAGCGGAACGGATCAGCCTCTACGAACAGATCATCACCGGTTTCGCCAATCGCGAACTTCCCGCCGCTCTGACCGGGCGTGACGAGGCCCTGCGCTGCAATTGGGACAAGCCCTCCACCAACCAGTTGGATATCTCGGTGGCGCAGTGGCAGCGCTACCGCAGCGGTCTGGCGGCGGCGCGCGGCCCCGATCCCCTTCACCCCCATACCCTGGCCATGGCCAATTACATGCTGTCCAACGGCCCCGCCCTGGTGGCCTCCACCGAGGAACTGGCCCGGGCGTTCCAGGCCATGATGGAGGGCAAGCTGCTGCTGGTCCGGCTTTCGATCGTCGGCATGCTGGCGGGCGGCGCCATGGTCACCGTGTTTGTCCTGCTGCTGCTCGGTCGCACCATCTTGAAGCCGCTGGACCGGACGGTGGCGGGCTTTGCCCGGGTCTCCGCGGGTGATCTTGGCTTTCAGGTGGCAGAGGCCGAGACCGTTGAGTTTGGCCGCATGACCCGGTCCTTCAACGACCTGTCGCAGCGGCTGCATTCCATGTTCGGGCTGATCGACCATATCGGTCGGGGCTGCGACCTGCGCGAGACCATGGAGTTCATCGTCACCGCCTTTCGCCGCTTCGTCTCGGTGGATGGATTGGTGCTGCTGGTGGCAGCGCCCGAGGGCGGCCGGTTCCGGGTGGAAAGCCGCCACGGTGCCCCGGTGGCCGCTTGGCCCGACCTGGCCGATCCTCTGCTGGAGCGCGCGGTGCACGGCAACACCCCGATCATCGCCGGGTCCGAGGCGGGCGAACTGGCCGTGGCCATGGCGAAGAGTGGTCTTAAGACGGCGCTTCTCCTGCCCATGGGCAGCATCCGCGACGGCGGGGCGGTGCTGGCGGTGACATCCCGGCTGGCCGACGCCTATTCCCCCGAGCACCGCCAGTTCCTGGGCAGCATGGCCACCCAGGTGGATGCGGTGCTGTCGCGGACGCTGGCCATGGACGCCCTGGTGGTGGCGGCGGTGCAGGGGCTGGCCAAGCTGGCGGAAAGCCGTGATCCCGAAACCGGCGACCATCTCGTCCGCATGAGCCTCTATTCCTCCTTCATCGCCGAGGAACTGGGCAAGCGACCCGAGCACCGCGACCTGATCGACCCCGGCTATGTCCGTTCCGTTCATCGCTTCGCCCCCATGCACGACATCGGCAAGGTGGGCATCGCCGACCGGGTGCTGCTCAAGCCCGGACGGCTGGACGACGAGGAACGGGTGGAAATGAACCGGCATCCGCTGATCGGCGCCGAGGTGCTGCGCCTGTGCGAGCAGCGCATGAACGAACTGGGGCGCAGCGTCTTTCAAATCGGCATCGAGATCGCCGAAAGCCATCACGAGAAATGGGACGGCACCGGCTATCCCCACGGTCTTAGGGGAAGCGCCATTCCGCTGTCGGCCCGTATCGTCGCGGTCGCCGACGTCTTCGACGCCCTCACGTCCAAGCGCCCCTACAAGGATGCCTTCAGCGTGGAAAAAGCCATGGCGATCATCCACCAGGATTCCGGCCGCCATTTCGACCCGGAAGTGGTTGAGGTGCTCGATCTCGTCATGCCCGCCGTGCTTGACGTTTATGACCGGCTGAAGCACGTATGATTCGCCTTATCCTCCTGCTGTTCGCCTTCCTCCTTTCCGGCGCCGTCGGCGCCGAGGAATACTGGACGCGGCCGCTGAAGCCCCAGGGCAAGGCCCCGGCGGCATGGTCGGATCTGGAAGCCTCGCTGGACCCGCGATCCTGCGGGGCCTGCCACCCCGACAAGCTGGCGGAATGGAGCGGATCGCTGCACGCCAAGGCCTTCTCGCCCGGTCTGGTCGGGCAGTTGCTGACCTTCTCGAAGGAGGAGACCCAGGACTGTCTCGACTGCCACGCGCCCCTGGCCGAGCAGGCGGCGGCCTTCGAGGCGGCCCGGAAGACGGGCAAGGCCCACCTGTCCGAGGCCCAGGGCTTGGCGGCGGCGGGCAATTCCTGCGGCGGCTGTCACCTGCGCGGCCATCAGCGTTTCGGGCCGCCGCAACGGAGCACCGGCGCTCTCGGCCCGATCAAGGGCGACCTGCCCCATGGCGGCTTTACCGGCGACGCCGATTTCGAGCGTTCGGAGTTCTGCGCTGCCTGCCACCAGTTTGCCGCCGATCAGGCCATCAACGGTAAACCGCTGGAGAACACCGTGGCGGAATGGCGGGCCAGCCCCCAGGCCGCCGCCGGGCAGAATTGCCAGTCCTGCCATATGCCCGATCGCCAGCATCTGTGGCGGGGCATCCATGATCCCGTCACCACCGCCGCCGGTCTGACCCCCAAAGTTTCCGCCGACCACGACAAGGCCCGCTTCGCCGTGACCTCGACGGGCGTGGGGCACGCCTTCCCCACCTATGTCACCCCTAAGGTCATCCTGCACGCCGTACTGCTCGACGGGGCAAACAAGCCGAAGCAAGGCACCGAGGCAACTTACGTCATCCAGCGCCGGGTCGAGTTCGACGGCAGCGACTGGCACGAAATTTCCGATACTAGGCTGCTGCCGGGACAGAGCGCGGCGGTGGAGATCAACTGGCGGGACGCGACGCGGGCAAAGGTCTGGCTGGAGGTGCAGCCCGACGACTTCTACCACTCGGTCACCTATGCCCAATTGCGCCGCGACCTGCCCAAGGCGGGCGCGGCGGCCCGGCTGATCGCCGAGGCCGATTCCCGTACCCGGTCCACCATCTATACCCTGTTCGCCGCCGAGATCGCGCGGCCCAGCGCTTCGGGAGATCGCCCATGAACATCGCCCGCTCCCCCGACGAACAGCCCGCCACATCCGAGCGCAAGCAATGGTTCGGCACCATGGGCGATATCCGCGCCGGAATTTCGGTCAGCGTGGCCAATGTGGAGGGCTTCCTGTCGGCCATGCGCCAGGCTTAACGCAGCGGAATGGTCGCCGCGCCCAGCATCCGCCCCTGGCCGGCCCCCTGGACCAGCACGGCGACCATGGTGGCGCTGTCGGGCACCGACGACAGGTCGAGGCTGACGGTCTTGGCCGAACCATCCCAAAGTCCCAGGGGATAGACGACCCGGACAATGGAATAATCCTTCAGAATCCGCCCGGCGTTTTCGCCCCGCGCCACCCTGGTCTCGCTCTCGCCGCCATAGGCGACCACGGTAATCTCGGCCGGAACTCCGGCCCCCAGTTCGACCGCCAGCTTGCCGTCAGCCCGCGACAGATGAATGGGCAGGCCGTCGCGCTTGCTTTCCAAGGCCGCCAGGACGGCGGGACGGTCGAAGCCCACCACGTCGGTGGCGCCCTGGATCACCATCTGGGGGGTATAGATGGTCGGGAGATTCAGACTGTGGGCATAGGCATTCTGCCGCGACGTGGCGGCCTTCAGGCTGAACGGATCCTTCCAGCCGAGGCGGTCCCAATAGTCGATGTGATAGGCCAGGGTGATGAGGCTCGGCCGCTTGGCCAGTTCACCCAGCAGGCGGTCGGCGGGTGGACAGGAGCTGCACCCTTGCGAGGTGAACAGCTCGACCACAACCGGCATGGGCTCGGCGCGGACGGCCGGGCCCAGCAGCAGAGGACCGGCCAAGCTAAACGCCACGCCCATGATCCGCGCCGTCCGTCCCATGGAATCCTCCCAATCGAACCATCCTGGTCCCTATTCGCCACGGGAAAGGGAAAGGTTTCCCGCTCCTTCGGACAATCGCTGACAAAGGCGCGGCCGGGCGAAATCGAGAAAGGCCCGCAGCTTCAGCGGCAGCGGCCCCTGGGCGCCATGGATCAGGTTGACCGGCCAAGGCGGCGGCTCGAAATTCGCCAAGACGACCTGAAGTTCGCCCTCTCGCACGGATTTGGCGGCCTGATAGGACAGCACACGGGTCAGCCCGACACCCGCCCGCGCGGCATCAATGGCCGCCTCGGCGGTATTGACCGTCAGCCGGAAGTGAACGGGGACCGCGATTTCCGACCTTCCCGCCCCGAAGGTCCAGGATTTGCCGACGGCCAGCGCCTGGAAGGAAATGCAGTCGTGGCCGCCAAGCTCGGACGGCGTGGCGGGAACACCCCGTTCAGCCAGATAGGCGGGGCTGGCGCAAACCATCTGGCGGACCGTGCCCAGGCCCATGGCGATCAGGCTGCTATCGGGAAGGTCGCCGATCCGGATCGCCACGTCGACATGATCGTCCAGCAGATGGACCCAGCGGTCCGACAGCACCAAACGGGCGTCGATGTCGGGGTGCAGCCGCAGAAACGCAACCACCACCGGCAAGACATGCAGGCGGCCGAAGACGATGGGGGCGGTGATGACCAGATCGCCCTTCGGCGTGGCGTATTCGCCCGCCGCGGCGCGTTCTGCCTCGCCCACCTGTTCCAGAATGCGGCGGCAGGCCGCCAGATAGGATTGACCGGCCTCGGTCAGGGCCAGCTTTCGCGTCGAGCGATGCAGCAGCCGGGCACCCAAATGGGCCTCAAGCTCGCCGACCTTGCGGCTGACGGTGGCGAGCGGCACTCCCAATTGGCGGGCGGCGGCGGAAAAGCTGCCGCCATCCACCACCGCCACCAGGATCGACATAGCCTCAAGACGGTCGGTCATAGTCTCAAATTTCAAGATAGTGATTCTTAATCATCGCTCATTATGGCCAATTATGGAAGGTGATAGCGTCTGGTCACTCCGTAGCAACCACGACCACGAGGTTTCCCAATGTCCCTGATCGCCACGCCCGCCACCATCGAAGACGCGCCCGCCGCCTCCCAGCCGCTGCTTCGCGCCGTCAAAGCCCAATTGGGTGTCGTGCCCAACCTGTTCCGGCTGGTTTCCAACAGCCCCGCCGCGCTGGAAGGCTATCTCGGCCTGTCGGGCGCCCTGGGCAAGGGGACGCTGTCGGCCCAGACCCGCGAGCGCATCGCCTTGGCGGTGGCCGAGATCAACGGCTGCGACTACTGCCTCGCCGCCCATTCCTATCTGGGCAAGACTCTGGCGAAGTTGGACGACGCCGAGATCGCCGCCAACCGGCACGGCGTTTCCACCGACGCCAAGGCCGACGCGGCGGTACGCTTTGCCGCCAAGATCGTCCATCAACGCGGCCGCACCGACGAGGCCGATCTGAAACTGGTCCGGGCGGCTGGCTATGACGACGCCCAGATCGTCGAGATCGTGCTGCATGTCGCGCTCAACACCTGGACCAATTACATCAATCTGGTGGGCGCCACCGACCTTGATTTCCCCGCCGCCCAGACCCTGAACGCCGCCTGACGCGCCAAGCCGCCGCCCGACACGGCCGGGTGGCGGCTCATCCGTCTTCAGCGAGGACAATCGCCATGAGCCTCCCGCACAAACCGGCCAGCGACATCGCCTTCTCCCCGGCGGTCAAGGCGGTGCAAAGCCGCATGGGATCGCGCGCCGCCTATGCCCGCATGGAAACCGGCGACGGCTGGGAAAGCCGCGTCACGCCGGACCTGGCCCGCTTCATCGCCTTGCAGACCAGCATCTTCATGGCCACCGTCAATGCCGAGGGCCAGCCCTATATTCAGCACCGCGGCGGCCCACCGGGCTTTCTCCATGTGCTCGACGACCGGACCATCGGCTTCGCCGATTTTGCCGGTAACCGGCAATACATCACGCTGGGCAATCTGGCGGACAATCCCAGGGCCCATCTGTTCCTCATGGATTATGCCCAGCGGCAACGCGTCAAGCTGTGGGGGGAGGCGAGGGTGGTCGAGGATGACAAGGACTTGATCACGAGGCTGATGCCGCCGGACTACAAGGCGCGCCCCGAGCGGGCCATCCTGTTTTCCGTCGCCGCCTGGGACGCCAATTGTCCGCAGCATATTCCCCAACGGTTCGAAGCCGCCGAAGTGGCGGCCCTGCTGGACGAGCGCGACCGGCGCATCGCGGCGTTGGAGGCCGCGTTGGCGGCAGCGCGACACTCCCCTGGCGGCGAAAAATAATGCCGTCCGCCATGGGAACGAGGGAACTGGCTGTAACCAATCCGCCAATACCGGCGAATACACTTCAGATTCCCGCTGAAACAAAGGCCATTCCAGCCATGGATATTGCGGCCGAGACCCCGTTCGAGGCATTGTCGGGCTTGATTGGAATAAAGGGTAGCGCTGCCGTGACCAGCGGCGAGCAAAGGGAACCCGGCGCCGTTTGGGGCGCCCTGATGGCGGCCGCCCAGGATGGCGACGGCGCCGCCTATGGCCGTTTGCTGGCGGAAATAACCCCGATGCTGCGCCGTGCCATCGGACGCCGGTGGGGCGGCGCCGATTGCGAGGACATCGTCCAGGAGGTACTGATCTCGCTGCATCGCGTCCGCCACACCTATGATCCCGGTCGGCCGTTCATGCCCTGGCTGATGGCCATCGCGCAGTTCCGCGTCGCCGATGCCGCCCGCAAATCGGCCCGGCGCACCGTGCACGAGCGGCCGGAATGGAGTTTCGAATTCGGCCTGCCCGATGTCGCCGCCGACGAACCCGATGAGCCCCAGGGCGATCCGCAACTCCTGCGTCGCGCCATCGCCAACCTGCCCGAAGGCCAGCGCCGCGCCGTCCAGCTGTTGAAACTGGAGGAATGCTCACTGAAGGAGGCTGCGGCCGAAACCGGCATGAGTGTTGGCGCATTGAAGGTGGCGGTCCATCGCGGATTGAAGGCTCTGCGGGCCGCCATGAAGAAAACGGAGCGATGATGCGGACAGACGACCTGATCCTCTCCCTGAGCGAAGATGCGCGACCGGTCCGGCGCTTGCCGCCGCCCGGCCGCCGCGCGCTGGGCTGGTTCGCCCTGGCGGTTCCGGCGGTGGCCGTCATCGCCCTGGCCATGGGTTTGCGCGCCGATCTGGGTTTGCGCATGGCCGAACCCGCCTTCGTGATCCAATTGACCGCCTGCGGCGTGACCGCGTTCTGCGCCGCCGTCGCGGGCCTCGCGTTGACCATTCCGGGAACGTCCAAGCTGTGGGCATTGCTGCCGGTGCCGACCATGCTGGTATGGCTGGGGGGATTCGGCCGTCAATGTGTCCTGGAATGGCTGGCCCCGGACTCCGGTGAACTGTTGAGCGGTCCCCACCTCCACTGCCTGCCGGACATCGCGGTGATCACCGCCATCCCCACGGCCGTCCTGCTGTTGATGCTGCGGCGTGGCGCCTGTTTCGAGCCCCGGCTGCCGGTGATGCTGGGCGGGCTGGCGGCGGCGGCCCTGGCCCATGGCGGGCTTTCGCTGGCCCATCCCGAGGATGCCGGATTGCTGGTCCTGATCTTTCAATTCATTGCCATTGGAGCCTTGGCGCTCGTCGTCGGAAGCCGCCTGAATACCGTACCGAAGTTACGGTAATAAAATCCCACCAGATTTCCCGGACATCGCCGCTTCCGCCGATCCGAGCAACTGATCGTTCGTCCACAGGGTGCGGCCGAGCACATGGGGGCGGCGGTCGGGCGGGTCGAGATCGCTAGCCAGGACCATGAGGTCCAGCGTCCCACCCCGCAATCCGTCCAGCACCGGACCATGTGAGGTGTCGCGAGCGGGGCAGTCGGGCGTAGTTGACTAGGAAACCTTTGTGGTGTCATTATCTGTCAGCCATTGGAGTAGCGGATGCCTGCTGTTTCCGACCTCACCAGCCACATCGGCTATCTGCTGCGCATGGTGTCGAATGCCGTATCGCAAGAGTTCGCGCGCAAAGTCGCGGATGAAGGTGTGACCGTGGCGGAATGGGCCATGCTGCGCTCGCTCTATGGCGGTGACGGCATCGCCCCTTCGGCTCTGGCCGGGAAGATGGGCATGACCAAAGGGGCGATCAGCAAGTTGGCCGAGCGTCTGTTGGACAAGGGTCTGATCGAACGCACCGGCAACCCAGGGGATATGCGCGGTCATAGCCTGTCGCTTTCGCCCATGGGCGCGAAGAAGGTTCCGGTCCTTGCCGGGCTTGCCGATGAAAATGACGCAACGTTCTTTTCCGTCCTGAGCGGTGAAGAGCAGGATCGATTGCGGGGCTTGCTACACATGCTGATCGACAAGAGCGGGCTGTCGACCATGCCCGTCGACTGACCTTCCGCCCCTCGAAATCATGGTTGAAGGAAGGAACTGCGCATGGACGCGGACCGGATTGCCACTGCCAAGGCCTGCCTCGATGCCGCCCATGACGGGAGCCGGAGCTTCCCCGAAATCATCGGCATGCTCGTCCATGCGGGCTTCGAAGGCTATATGGTCGACTATCGGCGCAACACCCAGACCTTCTATCTGCCGGACGGCGACGCTGTCGAACTCCCTATGCCGCATACCGTCGGCTCGGTCGCGGCGGCGTTCGACATCGCCGGTGTGAAAGCGCTGATACGCTGGGCGCAAGCCAACAGCCCCGACTACAGCTATGCCGCCTTCTGCGCGGAGGTAAAGGCCGCGGGCTGCGCGGGCTATCTCGTCTCGTTCCTGGGCCGCCGCGTGGTCTATTTTGGCCGCACCGCCGAAACCCATGTCGCGATGTTTCCGCGATGAAACGCACGGGCATAGGGAATTCCCGCCGCCCGCCAGGATCTGGGCCGCCGCTGATGGCTTTGGGGACGCGCCAAAGCCATCGTCGATTGGCGGGAAATGGGGCGGCGGATTTGCGCGAAATCCGCCGCCCGACAAATGCCCGTGCATCACGTCGGACGCACGGCGAATCTAGGCCGCTTTCTTGCCCAGCAACGCCACGATATCGCCCATGATGGCGGTGATGTCGTAGTCCTTGGGGGTGTAGATGCGGGCGCAGCCGGCCGCCAGCAGGGTCTTCTCGTCCTCGGGCGGAATGATGCCCCCGGCGATGACGGGAATGTCGCCGAGACCGGCCGCCTTCATGCGTTCCAGCACCTCGGTCACCAGCGGGACATGGCTGCCCGACAAGATGGACAGGCCGACCACGTGGACGCCTTCTTCCAGCGCCGCGTTGACGATCTGGGCGGGGGTGAGGCGGATGCCCTCGTAGACCACTTCCATGCCCGCATCGCGCGCCCTGACGGCGATCTGTTCGGCGCCGTTGGAATGGCCATCGAGGCCGGGCTTGCCCACCAGCATCTTGACCCGACGGCCCAGCTTGGCCGAGACCGCCGCGACGGCATCGCGCACCGTGCTCATCTTCTCGCCCTTGACTTGCGCGGCGGCGCGGGCCACCCCGGTGGGGGCGCGGTATTCGCCGAACACCTCGCGTAGCGTATGGGCCCATTCGCCACCGGTCACCCCGGCATGGGCGGCGGTGATGGAGGGTTCCATGATGTTGCGGCCTTCGCTCGCCGCCGACTTCAGATCGGCGATGGCCTTGGTTACGGCGGCCTGATCGCGCGACGCCCGGAAGGCTTTCAGCCGCTCGATCTGCTCGGCCTCGGACTTGGGATCGACGGTCATGATCGACCCGTCGCCGGTGGTCAGCGGGCTGGGCTCGGTCTCGGTCCATTTGTTGACGCCGACCACGATCTGGTCGCCGGATTCGATGGAGCCGATGCGGCGCGCATTGGATTCCACCAGCTTCTGCTTCATATAGCTGGATTCCACGGCGGCGACGGCGCCGCCCATGTCGTCGATGCGCTTCAACTCCTCGCGGGCCTGGGTCTTCAGGGCCTCGACCTTGGCGGCGATTTCGGTGGAGCCGTCGAAGATGTCGCCGAATTCCAGCAGGTCGGTCTCGTAGGCGACGATCTGCTGCAGGCGCAGCGACCATTGCTGATCCCACGGGCGCGGCAGGCCCAGCGCCTCGTTCCAGGCGGGCAGCTGCACGGCGCGGGCCCGCGCGTTCTTGGACAGCACCACGGCCAGCATTTCCAGGATGATGCGGTAGACGTTGTTTTCCGGCTGCTGCTCGGTCAGGCCCAGGCTGTTCACCTGGACACCGTAGCGGAAGCGCCGCGCCTTCTCGTCCGTGATGCCGTAACGCTCGCGGCAGATTTCGTCCCACAGCTCGGTGAAGGCGCGCATCTTGCACAATTCGGTCACGAAGCGGATGCCCGCGTTGACGAAGAAGCTGATGCGCGAGACCACCTGTTCGAAATCGGCCGTGGGCACCACCGGGCGCACGGTGTCGAGCACGGCGATGGAGGTGGCCAGGGCGAAGGCCAGTTCCTGCTCCGGCGTCGCGCCCGCTTCCTGCAGATGGTAGGAGCAGACATTCATGGGGTTCCACTTGGGAACTTCGCGATAGGTGAAGGCGATGACGTCGCTGGTCAGGCGCAGGCTCGGCTGCGGCGCGAAGATATAGGTGCCGCGCGACAGGTATTCCTTGATGATGTCGTTCTGGGTGGTGCCGTTGAGGCTGGACCGCGCCGCGCCCTGCTTCTCGGCGGCCGCGATATAGAGCGACAGCAGCCAGGCCGCAGGCGCGTTGATGGTCATGGAGGTGTTCATCTTCTCCAGCGGAATGCCGTCGAACAGCGTCATCATGTCGCCGATATGGCAGACGGGAACGCCCACCTTGCCCACTTCGCCCTTGGCCAGCGGATGGTCGCTGTCATAGCCGGTCTGGGTCGGCAGATCGAAGGCGATGGACAACCCGGTCTGACCCTTGGTCAGGTTGGTGCGGTAAAGCTTATTGGATTCCGCCGCCGAGCTGTGCCCGGAATAAGTGCGGATCAGCCAGGGCTTTTCGCGGGCGGTCTTCTCGGTCATCGTCTGCTCCAAATTTGATCGCATTCAAAAAAGTGTCGCGAATCCGAGGGCTTGAGACGTTCGGCGACCTAAAATTTCTCGAAACCCTGACTTCGCGAAACAAACTATCATTTTGTGCATTGCGAAGAAAGCGACAAAACGCTAAAAGGCGGTGTGCCGAGCGCCGCCCTCCGGTCGCGTCGGTGATTTGTCGTCCTAGGGGTCTTAAGGAGTTCTCAGATGAGCGAACAGGTGGTGAAGGATCTCTACGAGCTGGGTGAGATTCCTCCGCTCGGGCATGTGCCGCAGAAGATGTACGCCTGGGCGATCCGGCGCGAGCGTCACGGCAACCCCGATACCGCCATGCAGGTGGAAGTGGTGGAGACCCCCGAGATCGACCCCCATGAAGTCCTGATCATGGTGATGGCGGCGGGCGTCAACTACAATGGCGTCTGGGCCTGCCTGGGCAAGCCGATCTCGCCGTTCGACTATCACAAGGCCGAATACCACATCGCCGGTTCCGACGCCTCGGGCATCATCTATAAGGTGGGTGCCAAGGTGAAGCGCTGGAAGGTCGGCGACGAGGTGGTGGTTCACTGCAACCAGACCGACGGCGACGACGAAGAGTGCAATGGCGGCGATCCCATGAACTCGGCCACCCAGCGCATCTGGGGCTATGAGACCGCCGACGGCTCCTTCGCCCAGTTCTGCCGCGTCCAGGCCCAGCAGGTCATGGCGCGTCCCAAGCATCTGACCTGGGAAGAGAGCGCCTGCTACACCCTCACCCTGGCGACCGCCTACCGCATGCTGTTCGGCCATCGTCCGCATGTGCTGCGTCCCGGTCATAACGTCCTGGTGTGGGGCGCCGCCGGCGGCCTCGGCTCCATGGCCATCCAGCTGATCGCGGTGTCGGGCGGCAACGCCATCGGCGTCGTCTCGGAAGAGGACAAGCGCGAATTCGTCCTCGGCCTCGGCGCCAAGGGCGTCATCAACCGCAAGGACTTCGACTGCTGGGGCCAACTGCCCGACGTGGACGGCGACCCCAAGGTGTTCTCCGACTACATGAAGAAGACCCGCGAGTTCGGCAAGGCCATCTGGGACATCACCGGCAAGGGCAACGACGTCGACTTCGTGTTCGAGCATCCCGGCGAAGCCACCTTCCCGGTGTCGTGCAACGTGGTCAAGCGCGGCGGCATGGTCGTGTTCTGCGCGGGCACCACCGGCTATAACCTGACCTTCGACGCCCGCTTCGTGTGGATGCGCCAGAAGCGTATCCAGGGCAGCCACTTCGCCAACCTGCTGCAGGCCTCCCAGGCCAACCAGCTGGTGATCGAACGCCGCATCGACCCCTGCATGTCCGAGGTCTATTCCTGGGACGACATCCCGCTGGCCCATATGCAGATGCTGAAGAACCTGCACAAGCCCGGCAACATGGCGGTGCTGGTCCAGGCCCACAAGCCCGGTCGCTACACCGTCGAGGACTGCATTGAGGGCTGAAGCCTTCGTTGGACTGATCTGGCCCGCCGATGAGGATACTCTTGTCGGTGGGCTTCGATTTAAGATAATGTCTATTATCTTATTTTTGGCGCGGTCTATCCATGGGCAAAAGCTGGGGTTTCTACGGGCGGGCTCACGAGATCGCCGAAATCAGGGGAGTCCTGGATCGCGGCGCATGGTTCTTTTGCGCGATCACAGGCCGCCGCCGAATTGGCAAGACAGCTCTGATCAACCAAGCCCTCGCCACTGATCAATTGCGCGAATATCTCTACGTTCAAATCCCGGACAGCGACGAGCACGGCGTTCTCCAGGCTTTCAGGGAGGCGATGACCAGCTACGGTTGGCCGGAGGAAGCCGCGACCGAGGTGCGTTCCTTCGTCCATATGGCCCGGGCCATTCGCCAACTGTGCGAGCGTGGATGGATTGTGGTCATCGATGAGTTCCAGTACTTCCATCGACGGCAACTCGCCCCATTCCAGTCATTCCTTCAAGCGGAAGTGGACAAGCTCCGCGATACCAATCGCGGCGGAATATTCGTTCTTGGATCAATCCAGACCGAGATGACCGCTATCCTGGAGAATCGCAACGCCCCTCTCTACAGTCGCGTCAGTGCAAATGTAAGAGTAAACCATTGGGATTTCGAGACACTGTTTGAGGTGTTCTCATCATATGGCATTGACAATGCTTCACAGCAGCTTTTTATGTGGTCTTTGCTTGAAGGTGTTCCTAAGTTTTATCGCGATGCTTTCGATGCGAATGTGCTGATGCCGATGGATGATTATCGCAGAGAGACGCTGCGCCGGTTGTTTTTCGACGGCGTAAGCCCTTTGCGTGATGAAGCGGATACGTGGTTCCTGAGGGAACTCCAGGGCCGAAACGAAACGGTGCTCAAGACCATCGCTCTTCTGGGGCCTTGCTCCAACGCTCAGCTAGCCGAGGCTTTTCAGCGTTCCGGCGGCGACTTGGCGCCAAAGCTCGGCCAGTATCTGAAAGTCTTGTCGGAAAGGTATGGTCTGATTGAACGGCAATTGCCGATCTTCGGCAAAAAGGAAGACCGCAAAGGCCGCTATGTCATGACCGACAATTTTCTGACGTCCTGGCTGGGGGGGCTCAGTCGACAGGTCGCCGCGTCACGGATGATGCCGGTGGATCGCCCGTTGGCTGCTGCCTCGGACGCCCTTGCCACGGTCGAGGGCTTTGCGTTTGAAAAGATGATTCGCCTACTTACCGAAGAATCCTCGCGTAAGGGCTTAGGAGACTTCGCGCTGACCGATTTTGTCCGCGGCTACTGGAACAGCGCCGATATCGAAATCGACCTCGTTGCCGTCAATGAAATCGACCGCGTCATCCGCTTCGGCTCGTGCAAACGCTCGGAAGCGAAGCACGACACGGACTCTTTCGACGGCCATGTGGCGCGTTTCCTCGCGACCAAGGACGGCCGCCGCTTCACCGGTTGGGTTGTGGAAAAGGCGCTGTATTCGCCTGCGTTTTCCAGCGACAATCGCCGCTGCCTTGAATCCGTCGGCTATGTCTGCCGCGACCTGCACGACTTCCGCAATCTTCTTTTTCCCAAGAAGGGTTAGACCATGACCGCCATCCTGCTCCCCGATCTGATCCCCACCTGCGAAAAGGCCCTGGTCGTGGTCGACAAGCTCCGGCTTGCCGCCAAGGACAAAGTCACCGCCATGGTGAGCAAGGATGGCAAGATCAACGCCGCCCTGTTCGACGCCAATCAGACCGCCGCCCATGGCTATGCCTGGCTGGCCGTCTATGTGTCGGCGCTGGAACAGATGCTGGGCTGGGCCAAGCGCATTCAGGCGGCGGGCAAACTGGGCGAGCTGGAAACCCTGATGCTGCAGGCGGCCTTCGGCGAATACACCGCCCAGATCTATGGCGGCATCCCCATGAGCCAGGGCGAGATCATCCGCCCGGCCGATCTGGGGCTCGATTCCAAAGCGGTGCACGGCCTGTCCTCGCCGGAAACCAACCTGCTGCGCCGCGAGGGCTGCACCGCCGCCCTGCGCACCCGCATCGCCGAGCTGATCCGCGACGGCCACCATTTCGGCGAAGCCGGTCTCGACGACGAGACCCTGATCCTGATCCGCGACCAGTTCCGCAGCTTCGCCGACAACGAGGTCATCCCCCATGCCCATGAATGGCACCTGAAGGACGAGCTGATCCCCATCGAGGTGGTTAACCATGTCGCCGAAATGGGCGTGTTCGGCCTGACCCTGCCCGAGGAATACGGCGGGCTCGGCCTCGGCAAGACCGCCATGTGCGTGGTGACCGAAGAGCTGTCGCGGGGCTATATCGGCGTCGGCTCGCTGGGCACCCGCTCCGAGATCGCGGGCGAGCTGATCCGCCTGGGCGGCACCGAGGAGCAGAAGCAGGAATGGCTGCCCAAGATCGCGTCCGGCGAGATTCTGCCCACCGCCGTCTTCACCGAGCCCAATACCGGCTCCGACCTTGGCAGCTTGCGCACCCGCGCCGTCAAGGAGGGTGATTCCTATGTGGTGACCGGCAACAAGACCTGGATCACCCATGCGTCGCGCACCGACGTCATGACGCTCCTGGTGCGCACCGATCCCAACACCAAGGATTGGAAGGGCCTGTCCATGATGCTGGCGCCCAAGCAGCGCGGCACCGAGGACAATCCCTTCCCCACCGAGGGCATGACCGGCGGCGAGATCAAGGTGCTGGGCTATCGCGGCATGAAGGAATACGAGCTGGGCTTCGACGGCTTCAAGGTGCCGGCCGCCAATCTGTTGGGCGGCGTCGAGGGCCAGGGCTTCAAGCAGCTGATGGAAACCTTCGAATCGGCCCGCATCCAGACGGCGGCGCGCGCCGTCGGCGTGGCGCAATGCGCCATGGAAACCGGCTTGAAATACGCCAATGACCGCGTCCAGTTCGGCAAGCCCATCTACGAATTCCCCCGCGTCGGCGGCAAGATCGCCTGGATGGCGGTGGAAACCATGATCGCCCGCCAGCTGACCTATTTCTCGGCGCGCGAGAAGGACGAGGGCCATCGCTGCGACATCGAGGCGGGCATGGCCAAGCTGCTGGCGGCCCGCGTCGCCTGGGCCAATGCCGACAACGCGCTGCAGGTCCATGGCGGCAACGGCTATGCCGAGGAATATCCCATCTCGCGCATCCTGTGCGACGCCCGCATCCTCAATATTTTCGAGGGCGCGGCGGAAATCCAGGCCCAGGTCATCGCCCGCGGTCTGCTGAGCGGGGCGCGGAACTAGGCCGCCCCCGGTGGTGAAGCCCTTCCGCCATCGTCTGCTGACGCTGCGCGAGGCCGAGCACGCGCTCAGGGCCGAACTGGCCCAGTCGGGCGAGGCTCCGGGGGGCTATCACCCTCGCCTGCGCCAGTTGCACGAGGCCAATGCCCGCGAGCTGGAGCTGATCATCGACGATGACGGCTGGCCGACGCCCGAGGTGGCGGGCGAGGACGGCGCCGAGGCGGCCTGGCTGATCGCCATGCATGCGGTCTCGCGCCCCACCTTCATGCGGCGCTGTCTTGTCCAGTTGAAAGGCGAGGCCAACCGGGGCGACGCGCCGCCTCGCCACGCCGCCATGCTGGACGACCGCATCCGGGCGCTGGAAGGCCGCCCCCAGCGCTACGGCACTCAGTTGGATTGGCAAGGCGGCCGCCTGACTCCGTTGCCCATCGAAGACCGTGATGGTGTCGATGCCCGGCGCGCCGCCGTCGGACTCGCCCCCCTGGCCGAGACCATCGCCACCGCCCGCGATGCCGCCAAGTCGGACGGCGCCCCGCCGCCGGAGGAATGGGAAGCGTCCTCCGACGTGCTGGACGCCCTGGCGAAAGAGGTCGGCTGGCGCTAGGGATATGGCCCGCAGGCGGGCGAGACGCCCGCGCTCCACCGTCTTGCAACTCTTGGAGCGCGGCCGTCCCGGCCGCTTACTTCCGCGCCTTGCGGGCGGCGTAGCGGGCGTCGCGGGCGGCCTTGGCTTCGGCCAGTTTGGCAATTCTCGCCGCCTCGGCCTCGACCTTCGCGGCTTCCTGGGCGATCCGGTCGGCCTCGGCCTGGGCCTCGGCGGCCGCCTGGGCCGCCTTGCGATCGGCGATGGCCTGCTGCTTGGCGGCATCCTTCTCGGCTTTGCGGGCGGCGTCGCGTTCGGCGCGGGCGGCGGCGGCGGCCTGGCGGATCGCCTGCTGTTCCAGATAGGCCGGACTGGTGACGTCCGGCTTGTTGGCCAGCCATTGGGCCACTTGCGCCTTCTTGGCGGCAGCGGCGGTGTTCATGCGTTCGCCAAAGCCGGCAACGGCCTTGGATCGGTTCGTCCTGTCGGTTTTTTGCATAAAGTCTCCGAGGTCAGTGAGGCCTGACCGCCATTAAAAAATCGTGCGTGGCGCAAGGTAGCACGCTTGGGGCCGATTCCGTATACTGTGTCGCTCCCTCTCACCCCTTGACGGGCTGTCCGATCATGTCTTCCGCCTCCACCTCGCGTCCGCGTCCCGTTGTCTTGTGCATCCTCGATGGCTGGGGCTGGCGGGAAGACAGCGCCGATAACGCCATCGCCCAGGCCGACACCCCCAACTGGGACCGCTTCCTGGCCGCTTATCCCCATGCGCTTCTGGCCAGTTCAGGCCTGCAGGTGGGACTGCCCGACGGTCAGATGGGCAATTCCGAGGTGGGCCACATGAATCTGGGCGCCGGGCGGGTGGTGATGCAGGATCTTCCGCGCATCGACACCGCCGTGGCCGACGGCTCGCTGGCCCGCAATCCGGCGCTGACCGAGATGATCGCCAAGGTCAAGGCCAAGGGCGGCACCTGCCATCTGATGGGGCTGCTCAGCCCCGGCGGCGTTCATTCCCATCAGGACCATCTGGCCGCCCTGGCGCGCACCATCGCCGATGCCGGGGTGCGGGTGGCGGTGCACGCCTTCCTCGACGGCCGCGACGTGCCGCCGTCCTCGGCCAAGGGCTTCCTCGAACGCTTCGAGGCCGATATCAAGGGCCATGACGCCTTCGTCGCCACCGTGTCGGGCCGCTATTACGCCATGGACCGCGACAAGCGCTGGGACCGGGTGAGTCTGGCCTGGAACGCCCTGGTCCAGGGCCAGGGCGAGACGGCGCCCGATGCCATCGCGGCGGTGACCCGGTCCTACGCGGCGGGCAAGACCGATGAATTCGTGCTGCCCACCGTCATTGCCGGTTATGGCGGCATGAAGGACGGCGATGGGCTGCTGATGGGCAATTTTCGCGCCGACCGGGCGCGTGAGATCCTGGCCTGTCTGGTGGATCCCGCTTTCGACGGCTTTGCCCGCGCCCGCCAGGTGGACTTCGCCGCCCGTCTGGGCCTGACCGAGTATTCCAAGGATCTGAACGCCTTTCTCGGCGCCCTGTTCCCGGCGGAATCCCTGTCCAACATCCTGGGCGAGGTGCTGAGCCGCGCGAATTTGAAGCAGTTGCGCATCGCCGAGACCGAGAAATACGCCCACGTCACCTTCTTCTTCAACGGCGGCCGCGAGATGGTGTTTCCCGGCGAGGAGCGCATCCTGGTGCCCAGCCCCAAGGTCGCCACCTACGATCTTCAGCCGGAGATGTCGGCGGGCGAGGTCACCGACAAGCTGGTGGCCGCCATCGCGGACGGCACGTTCGATGTCGTCGTGGTCAACTACGCCAATGGCGACATGGTCGGCCATACCGGTTTTCTCGACGCCGCCATCACGGCGGCCCAGACGGTGGATGCCTGCCTCGGGCGGTTGGAAGCGGCGGTGAAGGCGGCCGGCGGCACCATGCTGGTCACCGCCGATCACGGCAATGCCGAGCAGATGAAAGACCCCGTCACCGGCGAGCCCCACACCGCCCATACCACCGGCCCGGTCCCGGCGGTGCTGGTCTTGCCGCCGACCGGGATTGCCGCCATCCGCGACGGCCGTCTGGCCGATGTGGCGCCGACCCTACTGGCCTTGCTGGGGCTGGGGCAACCGGCCGAGATGACCGGCAGATCCTTGCTGGTGCCGGATGCCGAGGGAATTCGAGCGGCGGAATGACTCCGATCGGCCGTTTCCAAAAGACCAGGGGCCTGGCCCTGATTCTGGTCCTGCTGCTGGCGGGTGGTGGCACCGCATGGGCCACCTGGGATCAACCGGTGGATGCCGGGCAGCGTCTGAAGGAGCTGGAAAGCCAGCTGGAACGTTCGCGGGCCGAACATGACGAGATCAAGTCCAAGGCCGCCGCCCTGGCCGACGAGACCAGCCGACTGCGGACCGACATGGTCAAGGCCGCCCGCGCCGCCCAGGAAAACGAGGAACTGCTGTCCGAGTTGGAGGTCCAACTGGAGGATCTGCGGGCGCGCGAGATCGATAAATCCAAGGCGCTGAGGCGACGCTCGCAGCAGATGGTCGGCGTGTTGACCGCGCTGCAACGTCTGGCCTGGCGGCCCACCGAGGCGCTGATCGCCCAGCCGCAGAGCCCCGCCGACACCGTGCGCTCCGCCATCTTGCTGCGGGCCGCCGTTCCCCAGATCGAGCAATCGGCCAGGGATCTTAAAGTTGAAATCGATCAGGTCACCCGGCTGCGTTCGGATATCGGCGACCAGCGCCAACGCATCTCCTCGGCGGCCGGGCGGCTGGAAGACGATCATCTGCGCCTGAAGGACATGTTCGAGCGCAAGAGCATGGTCCAGCGCGAGACCGAACAGGAACGTCGCGCCGCCGAACTGCGATTGCAGGAATTGGCGGGACAGGCCGAGGATCTGCGCGATCTGCTGACCCGGCTGGAACAGGAGCGCGAGCGCCGTCTGGCCGAGGCCGCCGCCAAGGCCGCCGCCGAACGGGTGGCCCGCGAGGCCGAGGCCCAGGCGCGCCGCATCGCCCGCGAGGCGGAACTGGCCGCCGAAAAGGCCGCCCGCGAGGCCGAGGCGGCCGCCCAGAAGGCGCAGCAGCAGGCCGCCGCCGCCGCCCGCGAACGGGAACTGGCCCAGGCCCGCGCCGCCCACGAGGCGGAATTGCGGGCCCAGGCCGACGCCAAGGAAAAGCAGATCGCCGCCCAGCAGGCCGCCCAGGACGCCGACCGGGCATCGCGCGAAGCCGCGGCCACAAGGCCGGTACGCGGCGACAAGCCGTTCAGCCAGGCCCACGGCAAGCTGCCCTATCCGGCGCGCGGCCGGGTGGTGGAGGCCTTCGGCCACACCAACGATGTGGGCCACATCGCCAAGGGCATCACCATCCAGACCCGCAAGGGGGCGCAGGTCATCGCGCCGTTCGACGGGCAAGTGGTTTTCGCCGGTCCGTTCCGGGGCTATGGGCTGCTCTTGATCATCGAACACAGCGAAGGCTATCATACGCTTCTCGCGGGGATGGCGCAGGTTGACTGTGCCGTCGGCCAGAGACTCGCAGCGGGAGAGCCCGTGGGCGTGATGGGGCAGGACGATGACGCCAGGCCCGCCCTCTATGTCGAGCTGCGCCACGGTGGCCAGCCGGTCAACCCGTTGCCTTGGCTCACGGCACAAAAAAGTAAGGCTAGTGGATGATTCGCAAGATTTTGATCGCGGCGGGAACCTTCGCCCTGCTGTCGACCTCCGCTTTGATCCCCGCGTCGGCGGTGGCGGCGGAGCGCAAGGAAACCTACAAGCTTCTCGACCTGTTCGCCGAAGTCTTCGACAAGGTGCGCTCGGAATACGTGGAGCCGGTCAATGACGAGGAACTGATCGAGGCGGCGCTCAGCGGCATGCTGACCTCGCTGGATCCCCATTCCAGCTACCTCAATCCGAAGAATTCCAAGGACATGGACATCCAGACCCGCGGCGAATTCGGCGGTCTCGGACTCGAAGTCACCATGGAGAGCGGCTGGGTCAAGGTGGTCTCGCCCATCGACGACACCCCGGCCTATCGCGCCGGAATGCAGCCGGGCGATTTCATCACCCATCTGGACGGCGAGCAGGTCCAGGGCCTGTCCCTGTCCGAGGCGGTGGACCGCATGCGCGGACTGGTCAATACCGACATCAAGCTGACGGTGCGCCGCCAGGGGGTCGAGAACCCCTTCGAGGTCAAGCTGACCCGGGCCATCATCAAGGTGCAGACCGTCAAGGGCCAGACCCAGGGCGATATCGGCTATATCCGCATCTCCCAGTTCAGCGCCACCACCAACGACGATTTGAAGCGGATCATGGCGCAGTTGAAGAAGGATATCGGCAAGGCGCCGACCGGCTTCGTGCTTGATCTGCGCAACAATCCCGGCGGTCTGCTGGATCAGGCGGTGGCGGTATCCGACGCCTTCCTGGACAAGGGCGAGATCGTCTCGACCCGTTCGCGGCGCCCGGAAGACACCCAGCGCTTCAACGCGCGGCCCGGCGACATCGCCGAAGGCCTGCCGCTGGTGGTGCTGATCAACGACGGCTCGGCCTCGGCCTCGGAAATCGTCGCCGGTGCCCTGCAAGATCACAAGCGCGCCGTCATCATGGGCACCCGCTCGTTCGGCAAGGGCTCGGTCCAGACCCTGATCCCGCTGCCGGGCCACGGCTCCATGCGGCTGACCACGGCGCGCTACTACACGCCGTCGGGACGCTCCATCCAGGCGGTGGGCATCGAGCCCGACATCAAGGTGCAGCAGTCCAAGGTCGAGCCCATCGGCGGGCCCGAGCGCGAACGCCGCTCCGAGGCGTCCTTGCGCAAGGCCCTGCCCAATCCCAACGGCACCGCCAAGCCCCAGGACAAGGACTCCGACAAGGACAAGGCGGAGCCCGCCAAGCCAGCGGTCGCCCCCGCGACGCCCGCTCCCACTGGGGCCAAGCCGGAAGCTCCGACTCCCGTCAAGCTGGGCGACCCGGCGCAGGATTACCAGTTGGCCCGTGCCCTGGACCTCTTGCGCGGTCTGTCGGTCTATCGCCCGGCGACCAAGTAGGAACGGCCAGCAATGGCATCGGATAGTCACGACGATCTCGACGAACTGGACGAAGAGCCCTCGTTCGAGATCGTCGTCGACGATCCGGTCCCCAAGAAAGGGTTCAATCTGAACCTCAGGCCGATCCTGATCGGCCTGTTGGTTCTGGTATTGGGCGGCGGCCTTGGTTCCGCAATCTACCTTGCCATGAATTATGAAGCCCGCGACCTGATCGGGCTGCTCGATATTGGCGAATCGCCGCCGCGCCTGTCCCTGGCCCTGCCGGGTTTGGGCGACGTCGGCAAGCTCGCCGACATGGCCAAGCCCACGGATACCGGTCGGGGTGGCGGACTACTGACGCCGCCGGGGGGCGCGGGCGGCGCCTCGCCGGAAATGCTGAAGGCGATTCCCGACGATACGCCGCCGCCGGATGCGCCGCCCATGGCGTCTCCCACCGCCGCGCCCGCTGCTGCTCCAGCAGCCGCGCCCGCCGCCGCGCCGCCGCCCTCGGGCGATGCCGCCGCCGACGAGTTGGCCCGGCTGGAGGCCGGTTCCGCTCCCGCGCCCAAGGCGGCCAAGGTGGCGGCGGTGGATGCCACCGGCATGCCGACCCAGCCGAGCCCGCGCAGCGCCGACAAACAGCCGCCCAGTTTCGAGTCCATGGCCGCGCCAAAGGGCGAGATGAAGCCGCTGCTGGCCGCGCCGGTCCGGGAATTGCAGCGCAAGACCCAGGCGGGCGATCTGCCCTATCCCGGACCCGATGGCCGCCAGCCCTGGCAGGTCTATTCCCGGCCGTGGTCGGGGCCCGCCGACAAGGGCAAGGTGGCGGTGGTGGTGGTGGATCTCGGCCTGGACAAGACCGCCACCGAGGCGGCCATCGCCAAGCTGCCGCCGGAGGTCACCCTGGCCTTCAGCCCTTATGCTCCCAGCCTGGACAAGTGGATCAAGAAGGCCCGCGACTTCGGTCACGAAGTGCTGATGATCCTGCCGGCCGAAGGCCCCGGCTATCCGAGCCGCGATCCCGGCCCCTATGGACTGCTCAGCTCGCTGTCGCCGGAAGCCAATCTGAACCGGCTGGAAACCGTCATGGCCAAGGGCGCCGGTTATGCCGGTCTGGTCTCGCTGGGCTCCACCTACGGGGCCTCGCCGCTGATGGCCGCGACCCTGGCCGCCGTCAAGGAGCACGGCATCTATTTCCTGGGCGACGGCGCCGCTGGCGCCGGGAAGGGACCGCCCCTGGCCCCGGTCACCGCGATCGTGGATTCCGATCCGTTCAAGGAAGCCATCGACATGCGGCTCAATCAGGTCAGCATCCAGGCGCGCACCAAGGGTCAGGCGGTGGCGGTGATCAATGCCCGGCCCTTGTCCTTCATCCGGCTGATGGCGTGGCTGACCGATCTGGACGGCCAGAATCTGGTCCTGACCCCGGCCTCCACCGTCGTCCAGCAATCCTCCGGCCCCGGTAAATCA
The DNA here is from genome assembly GCF_003284725.1 of Paramagnetospirillum kuznetsovii. GTDB lineage: Bacteria > Pseudomonadota > Alphaproteobacteria > Rhodospirillales > Magnetospirillaceae > Phaeospirillum > Phaeospirillum kuznetsovii. Next base: position 477,602 of record NZ_PGTO01000001.1, read on the forward strand.
TGAGCAAGAAGCACAAGCTCCCCAAGCTTCCCTACGAGCAACGGCCCTATCGCCCCGGCATCGGGCTGGTGCTGGTCAACGCCCAGGGCAAGGTCTTCGTCGCCCAGCGGGTGGATACCCCCGGCGACGCATGGCAATTCCCTCAGGGCGGCATCGACGAGGGCGAGGATCCGCGCCGCACCGTGCTGCGCGAGATGGAAGAGGAAATCGGCACGCCCAAGGCCGAGATCATCGCCGAATCCAAGGACTGGATCGCCTACGACCTACCCGCCGACATCGCCGACAAGGTGTGGAAGGGCCGCTTTCGCGGCCAGAAGCAGAAATGGTTCCTCGCCCGGTTCACCGGGAAGGATTCCGATATCGACCTCGAGACCGAGCACCCGGAATTCTGCCGCTGGCAATGGATGGATCTGGCCGAAACCCCCGCCATGATCGTCGGCTTCAAGCGCGCCCTCTACGAGCAGGTGGTGGCGGAATTCCTGCCCCTGGTCCGGGCGATGGACAAGGGCTGACCCATATGGAGCGCGGGCGTCCCGCCCGCTGAACGCCCTACGGGTGGGGACGCCCGCGCTCCATCTCCCAGAGTCGGTCAGGGGTTGGTGGAATCGGTTTTCCTTTTCGTCACCCTGGGGCTTGACCCGAGGGTCCATGGACGGCCAGCCCTGGCCCATGGCCGCCGCCGATTCACCACCAAGGCACCAAGGACACCAAGAGAGGGGAGCAAGCGGCCAACCCTTCCTCTTTCGTCATGGCCGGGCATATCCCGGCCGCCCTCGCGGTTCCGCTTCAACGTCTTATGAAGCAAGACGGCGTGGGCAAGACGGAGAGCAAAAAACCGCGTCGGCCTCTAGATGCTCAGCGGCGCGAAGAAGCGGCTGGGCAGGGCGATTTCGTCCTGGGCGGCGATCAACGCCAGTTCGCGGCGGCCTTGCTCGCGGGTCTTGGCCAGGATGCCGTAGAGGCTGGACACCGCCATGGACAGGGCTTCGGGCAAGTCCTCGCCGCGCAGCAGATGTCCCAGCAGCAAGGCCGACAGCACGTCGCCCGCGCCATTGGGCGGGGTGGGGAAGGCGATGGTGGGGGTGCGAACCGCCCAGGCGCCGTCCTTGGTCACCGCCGCGCAGGCCACCATGTTTTCCCCCGTCGGCAGGCTGGTGACCACCACCATGGCGGGGCCGGACTCCATTAAATGGCGCGCCGCCGTCACCGCCTCGGGCAGGTTGCCGACCGGAAGGCCGGTCAAATGGGCCAGTTCGAAGCGATTGGGCGTCACCACGTCGGCGGCGGGCACCAACCGTTCCGCCAGGATTTCCGGAATGCCCGGCTTGACATAAAGACCCGGCCCATCATCGCCCATCACCGGGTCGCACAGGAACAGAGCCTTGGGGTTGGCCATGCGGATTTCCGAGGCGGCGCGCAGCACCGCGTCCCCCGTCTTCGGGCGGCCCAGATAGCCGGACAGGATGCCGTCGCAGGATTTCAGCAGGCCCAGATCTTCCAGGCCGCCGACCACGTCGTTGAGATGGTCGGCGCCCATGACGCCGCCGCTCCACCGTCCGTGGCCGGGGTGGTTGGAAAACTGCACCGTATCCACCGGCCAAACGTCGAAACCCAACCGCTGCAACGGAAACACCGCCGCGGAATTACCCACATGGCCATAAGCGACGGCCGACTGGAAAGAAAGAATCTGCATGTCCAGACCTGTATAAACGACGGATTGTTGCGCTGCAACCTTGCCATCGGCGAGAGGTGTTGTTAGTGTGCCCCGCTTTTTCATATCAGGGAGTTCTCCCCATGGCGACCATCGCGCGGCCGCGCCGCTCCGTCCTTTACATGCCGGGCTCCAATCCCCGCGCCCTCGACAAGGCGCGGACGCTCGCCGCCGACGGCCTGATCCTGGATCTGGAGGACGCCGTCGCCCCCGACGCCAAGGACGCGGCCCGCGCCCAGGTGGTCGAGGCGGTCAAGGCCGGTGGCTATGGACGGCGCGAACTGCTGGTCCGCGTCAACGGCCTCGCCACCCCCTGGTTCCATGCCGACGTGGCCGCCGCCGCCGCCTCGGGCGCCGACGCCATCCTGATCCCCAAGGTGGAAAGCGCCGACGCGGTGCGGCTGACCGAGGCCATCATGGTGGCCAGCGGCGCCCCGGACACCATGGCCATCTGGTGCATGATGGAGACGCCGCGCGGTATCCTGCGCGCCGAGGAGATCGCGACGTCCAGCCCGCGCATGGCCGGTTTCGTCATGGGAACTTCCGATCTGGCCAAGGATCTGCACTGCGCCCATACCCGCGACCGCCTGCCCATGATCACCTCGCTGGGCCTGTGCCTGCTGGCGGCGCGCGCCCATGGCCTGGCGGCGTTGGACGGGGTCTATCTGGATCTGAACGACGACGAGGGTTTCGAATATTCCTGCCGCCAGGGCCTGGAACTGGGCTTCGATGGCAAGACCCTGATCCATCCCAAGACCATCGACATGGCCAATGCCGTCTTCGCCCCGTCGGAGAAGGAGATCGAGTGGTCCAAGAAGATCATCGCCGCCCATGCCGAGGCCGCCAGCGCAGGCAAGGGCGTCGTCGTGGTCGACGGCAAGCTGATCGAGAACCTGCATGTGGAAAATGCCCGGCGCGTGGTCGCCCTGGCCGAACAGATCGCCGCCACGGCCTAACGGAGTCCCCCTCATGACCAAGACCAATTCCGGCAACTTCTTCGAGGATTTCCGCCTCGGCCAGGTGATCAATCACGCCACGCCGCGCACCGTCACCTCGGGCGACGTGGCGCTGTACACCGCGCTCTACGGCTCGCGCTTCGCCGTCAATTCCTCGGCCGAATTCGCCAGGAAGATTGGTCTTCAGTCCGCTCCGGTGGACGATCTGCTGGCCTTCCACGTGGTGTTCGGCAAGACGGTCCCCGATGTCAGCCTCAACGCGGTGGCCAATCTGGGCTATGCCGCCGGGCGCTTCGGCGCGCCGGTCTATCCCGGCGACACCCTGACCACGGTGTCCACCGTCATCGGCCTGAAGGAGAATTCCAACAAGCAGACCGGCGTGGTCTATGTCCGCTCCAGCGGCACCAACCAGCGCGGCGAGATGGTGGTGGAATACGTGCGCTGGGTGATGGTGCGCAAGCGCGACGTCAACGCCGTCGTCGCCGAGGAGAAAGTCCCAGACCTGCCCGCCGCCGTCGCCGCCGCCGATCTGATCATCCCGGAAGGTCTCGGCCTCGGGGGCTATGACGATACCCTGGCCGGCAGCCCCCATCGCTGGGGCGACTACGCGGTGGGCGAGAAGATCGACCATGTGGACGGCATGACCATCGAGGAAGCCGAGCACATGATGGCGACAAGGCTGTGGCAGAACACCGCCAAGGTCCATTTCAACCAGTATACCGAGGGCCAGGGCCGCTTCGGCCGCCGCCTGATCTATGGCGGCCATATCATCAGCCTGGCGCGCGCCCTGTCCTTCAACGGGCTGGGCAACGCCTTCAAGCTGGTGGCCATCAACGGCGGCCGCCACGCCAATCCCACCTTCGCGGGCGATACCATCCACGCCTGGTCGGAAGTGCTGGAAAAGATCGAGGTGCCCGGCCGCTCCAACCTCGGCGCGCTCCGCCTGCGCCTCGTCGCCACCAAGAACCAACCCTGCGCCGCCTTCCCCTTCAAGGCGGAAAACGGCAAGGACTTCGACGCCTCGGTGGTGCTCGATCTCGACTACACGGTGCTGATGCCGCGCTGACCCGGTAGGGCGCCCAACCCCTTCGGGTGGGGTGTCCCGCCGAAAAGTGTGGTTCCTATCGTTGACTCCGAGGCCGCGAGCGGCTAAACACTTGCCGCATCGCCGCATAAGGGCCGCACTTCGGCTCACGTCGTCCGCACTTCAGGGGCTCTCGCCATGACAACGCGCAACCGGCCGCTTTCCCCGCATGTTCAGATCTACAAGATGCCCTTCACGGCCATCTTGTCCATCTCCCACCGCATCACCGGCATCGCGCTGGCTCTCGGCACCGTGGTGCTGGGCTATTGGCTGGCTTCGGCCGCCTACGGCCCCGCCGCCTATGGCCACGCCCAGGCGATCCTCGGTTCCTTGGTGGGAAAACTGGTGTTGTTCGGCTGGACCGGCGCGCTGTTCTATCACCTTTGCAACGGCATCCGTCACCTGTTCTGGGACGTGGGCCACGGCTATGAAAAGGCCGAAGCAGACAAGTCGGGCCGCATGGTCGTCGCGGCAGCCGCCGCGTTGACGCTGCTGGCCTGGATCATCGGTTAAGGGAGGGGCAGGCACATGAGCCTCAAATCCGCAGTCGGCCGCGCGCGCGGCCTCGGTTCCGCCAAGGAAGGCGCCGGCCATTTCTGGGCCCAGCGCGTTTCCGCCATCTTCCTGATCCCGCTGTCGCTGTGGTTCGCGGTTTCGGTGATGGGCCTGTCCCATGCCGATTACGCCACCTTCAAGGGCTGGATGGGTAAGCCGGGCAATGCCACGCTGATGGTCATGACGGTGATCACCGTTCTGTACCACGCCCATCTGGGACTTCAGATCGTGATCGAGGACTATGTCCATTGCGAGGCCAAGAAGCTTGTCTCGCTGATCGCGATGAAGTTCGCTGCTGTCTTCCTCGCCGTCTTCATGACGGTGTCGATCCTCAAAGTCGCGATTGGAGCCTGACGCCATGGCTGCCTACAAGATCATCGACCATACCTACGACGTGGTCGTCGTCGGCGCCGGTGGCGCCGGGCTGCGCGCCACCATGGGCATGGGCCAGGCCGGGTTCAAGACCGCCTGCATCACCAAGGTGTTCCCCACCCGCTCCCACACCGTGGCCGCCCAGGGCGGCATCGGCGCCTCGCTCGGCAACATGGCCGAGGACAATTGGAAGTGGCACATGTACGACACCGTCAAGGGGTCGGACTGGCTGGGCGACCAAGACGCCATCGAATATATGTGCCGCGAGGCGGTGCCCGCCGTGCACGAGCTGGAGCATTTCGGCGTGCCGTTCTCGCGCACCCCGGAAGGCAAGATCTATCAGCGCCCGTTCGGCGGCCACATGTCCAATTTCGGCGAGAAGCCGGTGCAGCGCGCCTGCGCCGCCGCCGACCGCACCGGGCATGCCATCCTGCACACGCTGTACTCCCAGTGCCTGAAGCACCAGTGCGAGTTCTTCATCGAGTATTTCGCCATCGACCTGATCATGGAGAACGGCGTCTGTCGCGGTGTCGTCGCCTGGAACCTGGACGACGGCACCTTGCATCGCTTCCGTGCCCATAAGGTGGTCCTGGCCACCGGCGGTTACGGCCGCGCCTTCTTCTCCTGCACCTCGGCCCATACCTGCACCGGCGACGGTCATGGTCTGGTGGCCCGCGCCGGTCTGCCGTTGCAGGACATGGAATTCGTGCAGTTCCATCCCACCGGCATCTATGGTTCGGGTTGCCTGATCACCGAGGGTGCCCGCGGCGAGGGTGGCTACGTCACCAATTCCGCCGGCGAGCGCTTCATGGAGCGTTATGCCCCGACCGCCAAGGATCTGGCGTCCCGCGACGTGGTGAGCCGCGCCATGACCATGGAAATCCGCGAGGGTCGTGGCGTCGGCAAGGAAAACGACCACATCTACCTGCATCTGGAGCATCTGGGAGCCGAGACCCTGGAACTGCGCCTGCCGGGCATTTCCGAGACGGCGAAGATCTTCGCTGGCGTGGACGTGACCAAGGAGCCGATCCCGGTGCTGCCGACCGTGCACTACAACATGGGCGGTATCCCCACCAATCTGCACGGCGAAGTGCTGTGTCCGACCAAGGACAACAGCGAGGCCACCGTCGAGGGCCTGATGGCCATCGGCGAAGCCGCCTGCGTGTCGGTGCACGGCGCCAACCGCCTGGGCACCAACTCGCTGCTGGACATCGTGGTGTTCGGCCGCGCCGCCGCGCTCCGCGCCGCCGAGACCCTGAAGCCCGGCACCCAGCACAAGCCGCTGCCCAAGGATGCCGGTGATCTGGCGGTGTCGCGCTTCGACCGTCTGCGCAACGCCTCGGGTTCCATGCATACCAGCGAGATCCGTCTGGCCATGCAGAAGACCATGCAGATGGACGCCGCCGTGTTCCGCACCTCCAAGTCGCTGGCCGAAGGTTGCGCCAAGATGGATCAGGTCGCCTCCACCCTGGGGCAGATCAAGATCAACGACCGGTCCACCGTGTGGAACTCGGATCTGGCGGAAGCTCTCGAGCTGGAAAACCTCATGGATTGCGCCCTGGCCACCATCGTGTCGGCGGAAGCCCGTCACGAAAGCCGTGGCGCCCATGCCCACGAGGATTATCCCGATCGCGACGATGTCAATTGGCAGAAGCACTCCCTGGCCGTGGTCGAGAATGGCAAGGTGAAGCTGGACTATCGTCCGGTCCACACCTACACGCTCACCGACGAAGTCGAGTACATCAAGCCGCAAAAGCGCGTGTACTAAGGCAAGGGTAAGGAGATACGCAAAATGGTCGATTTCGCCCTGCCCCCCAATTCCCGCGTTCAGCCCGGCAAGGTCTACAAGGCCGCCGGCGCCAAGCGGGTCAAGGTGTTCAAGATCTATCGCTACGATCCGGATTCGGGGGCCAATCCCCGGCTGGACAGCTACGAGATCGATCTCGACAACTGCGGCCCCATGGTCCTGGACGCCCTTTTGAAGATCAAGAACGAGATCGACTCGACCTTGACCTTCCGCCGGTCCTGCCGCGAGGGCATCTGCGGTTCCTGCGCCATGAACATCGACGGCACCAACACCCTGTCCTGCCTGAAGCCCATCGAGGACATCGCGGGCGAGGCCGCCATCTATCCGCTGCCGCACATGCCGGTGGTCAAGGATCTGATCCCCGACCTGACCATGCCCTATGCCCAGTTGGCCTCGGTCAAGCCGTGGATGCAGACCCAGACCGCTCCGCCGCCGGACGGCGAGCGTCTGCAGTCGCCGGAAGAGCGCGAGAAGCTGGACGGTTTGTGGGAATGCATCCTGTGCTTCTGCTGCCAGACCAGCTGCCCCAGCTACTGGTGGAACGGTGACCGTTATCTCGGCCCGGCCGTGCTGTTGCAGGCCGCCCGCTGGATCCTGGACTCCCGCGACGAGATGACCGGCGAGCGTCTGGATGCGCTTGAAGATCCCTTCAAGCTGTATCGCTGCCACACCATCATGAACTGCACCAAGACCTGCCCCAAGGGCCTTAACCCGGCCAAGGCCATCGGTGCCATCAAGGAAAAGCTGATCGAACGCCGCCTCTGATCGGCACGACCCGGCAAGCGAAAGCGGGGCGGCTCAGGCGAGCCGCCCCGCTTTTCATTTTACTGGTCCTGGTCCCCGTCGTCGGCCTTTTCGGTCTTTTGGCCGCGCACCCATCGATCCACCTGACCCGGCATGAACGGATTAATGTAAGAGCCATTCGCCAACCGCATATTGGGATCGACGCAGGAATAGACGGCGAGGTGGGGCACCGTCAGACGGCACTGCCATTTGTATTCCTGGATCAGGATCGCTTGCAGTCCATAGACCTCGCAGGCCTCCGAGGCCAAGTGGTCGCGTTTCTCGGTCGGCGCGTCGCCGTCATAGCAAACCGTCAGCGTTCCGTTATAGCCGGGCAGCTTCTGCTTCTTGACGGAGCGCACCGTATAGCTCCGATCGACGAAGGCTTCGCCACTGGCGCAGCCGGTCACCGCCGCCGCCACCAGCACTAAAACGGTCATGCGAAGCAAACCCATGAAATTCGACCTCGAAAGCGGCGAAACCCCCAATGTTTAGCGCAAGCCGACGAATTTGGAAACAGGCGCCAATCAGACGGGTGCCATGATCGTGGGAGTCTGCTAAAGGATTTAAAGAGTTGGGGGGCTGTAGGGCGTTGTCTCTGCGCGCGCGGGGGGCTATTCTCGGAACGGTTCGAAGTTCCCCGGGGCGGGAAGGAGGAGAATCTCGATGGCTGATGGTAAGAAATTTCGTCTGGTGACGCGCAGTGATTTCGACGGCTTGGTCTGTGCCGTGCTGCTGAAGCAGTTGGACCTGATCGACGACATCAAGTTCGTGCATCCCAAGGATATGCAAGACGGTGTGATCGAGATCGGCCCCAACGACATCACCACCAACCTGCCCTATGTGGAAGGCGTCCATATCGCCTTCGACCACCATTTGTCCGAGACCATCCGCGTCGGTCGCAAGGATAACCACATCATCGAGTCCGAGGCGCCCTCGGCCGCTCGCGTGGTCTATAACTATTACGGCGGCGCCGCCAAATTCCCCGCCTCGTGGGACAAGATGATGGCGGCGGTGGACCAGGGCGATTCGGCGCAGTACTCGCTGGAAGAAATCCTCAACCCCGACGGTTGGACCCTGCTGAACTACATCATGGACGCCCGCACCGGGCTGGGCCGTTTCCGCGAGTTCCGCATCTCCAATTACCAGTTGATGATGAACCTCATCGACTATTGCCGCGATCACACCATCGAGGACATCCTGAAGCTCCCCGACGTCAAGGAGCGCACCGACCTCTATTTCGAGCACGCGGTGAAGTTCAAGGATCAGATTACCCGCTGTTCCACCCTGCACAAGAATCTGGTGGTGCTGGACCTGCGCGGCGAGGAAACCATCTTCGCGGGCAATCGCTTCATGATCTACGCCATGTTCCCCGAGACCAATGTCTCGATCCATGTGCTGTGGGGCGTGAAGAAGCAGAACACCGTCTTCGCCATCGGCAAGTCCATCGTCAACCGGTCCAGCAAGACCAATGTGGGCGAGCTGTGCCTGAAATACGGCGGCGGCGGCCATATGGCGGCGGGCACCTGTCAGGTGGACAACGCCGTATGCGACAAGGTGCTGGGCGATCTGGTCGCCAAGATCAACGCCGACGGCTGAGGTTCAAGTCCGGGGCGCGGGGCGGCCGATCCGTCCCGCGCCTCGGTTCTTTTCACCGCAAGAGTAGAGTTCCCTATGGGCGAAGGCCCCCTGTTCGCCTACCGCGCCAAGCTTGAAGCGGGCGAGGTCAAGCCCGACCCCGCCCAGGAATTGGCGGTGGAAAAGCTGCAAAGCCTGCATCATGCCCTGGCCAAGTATCGTCCATCCCTGGGCGAGGCCGGCTGGCTGGCCCGCTTTGGCCTGAAGAAGGCCGCGCCTGGGTCCACCTGGACCTGGCATGGCGGCGACGGCGAGCAGGAAACCCCAAAGCACGGCCTCTACATCTTCGGCGAGGTGGGGCGCGGCAAGTCCATGCTCATGGACCTGTTCTTCCACGCCACCACCATCACCGGCAAGAAGCGCGTCCACTTCCACGAGTTCATGCGTGACCTGCACGCCAATATCCACAAGTGGCGGCAAAATCCGACGCCGGGCGAATCCGACCCCATCCCCAAACTGGCCCGCGCCATCTCGTCCCAGGCCTGGCTGCTGTGTCTGGACGAATTGCAGATTACCGATATCGCCGATGCCATGATCGTCGGCCGCCTGTTCCAGTGCCTGCTGGACGACGGCGTGGTGGTGGTGATCACCTCGAACCGGCCGCCAGGCGACCTTTACAAAGACGGATTGCAGCGCGACCGCTTCATCCCCTTCATCCGCCTGATCGAGGCCAAGCTGGACGTGCTGGAACTGAATTCCGAGCGCGATTACCGGCTGGGCCGCAAGCGCGGCCTGCAGGTCTATCACGCGCCGCTCAGCGACGCCGCCGAATCCGCCCTTGAACTGGCCTTCGCCCGCCTGACCGAGGGGGCGCATGCCATGCCCCACAGCTTCGAGGTCAACGGCCGCCAGTTCAAGGTGCCGCTTGCCGCCGTCGGCGTCGCCCGCTTCTCGTTCCAGCAGCTGTGCGGCGCGGCGCTGGGGCCCAGCGACTACCTCGCATTGGCCGAGCGCTACCACACCCTGGTCCTGTCCGACATCCCGCTGCTGTCGCCCGCCAACAAGGACGAAGCGCGGCGCTTCGTCACCCTGATCGACGCGCTGTATGAACGCAAGGTCACCCTGGTCTGCTCGGCCGCCGCCCCGGCGGAAGTCCTCTACCCCGAAGGCGTCGGCGCCTTCGAGTTCCAACGCACCGTCTCCCGCCTGATGGAAATGCAGGCCGAGGATTATGTGCTCAGGGAGCATGTGGAGTAGGGGGGGGGCGGTGCGCGCCCCTGCGAGGGCAAAGCCAAGGCGGAAGCATGAAGAATGAGCAAGGGGGCGAGCCCCCTCGCGCCCCCCCCCCTTTTGTTTAGGCACACAATTCTCATTCCATAGGGGAGTTTTCCGCAGATTGCGGCCACGGCCAAGCCGCCAGAGGCGGCGCCCGGCGAGGGGCATAAAGATAAGCGAGACCATCGTGCGTCACATTTGACGCTCGATGGTCTAATAGTTCCACTCCTTGACACCACCCCTACCGCGAGCATATATTAGTCGCATGCATCCGGCGAGGCGAGCATGGGAAATGTATACAATCAATCAATCGGCAAGAACTCACTGTTTGAGCACCTTTTCATAGAAATAACGAATGACGACATATTTGGCGTCAACTCAAAGCATAGTTTTATAATTACAGACGACCAGGTTCGAGAGTCTGGGTATTGCGGCAGGCCGGCAATCGAAAGTCAGGTGATAAAATATTTTACTAAGGCTTCTGAGTTCTCCGGACTTATTCTTCTTGGATCTGAGGGGTGTGGCAAGTCAACGCTATTTAATTATGTTATAGGTAATCTTGCCAAGTTTAATAAGAAAGCGGATTGCAAAAATCCACGGCTCATCCGAATTAATTGTGGGGAGTGGGTGTCGGCGGAGTCTGTCTCTGGGCGATTTCATTCCGAGATAAAGGACTGCATTAATACGCCGGAATTTCTTGATCTGCGTGAGGGGTATGAGGATTTTAGAATTGCTGCTGAAAAAATAAAATTAATTGTTCCAAGAATGAGCGAGATCTCTAAAAATAAAGATTTTGTTGATAGGTTGCTGGCATTTTCTATGTGCTCCTGCAAAGCTGCAGGAGACTATGGCGCCATATGTCTGATCTTGGATAATCTCGATACGCTTGATTTCGCGCGTCAGCTTTCGGTGTTTCTGGAGGTTCATGATACGATCAACAGCATGCGCCGCCTTCACGAGATATATAAGCAGGCATCGCTGCCGGTAATGTGCAAGTACTTCTCACTTGTAGTTCCCATGCGGCCAGAGACAAGGCAGATCATATCAAATGCAATGGGGCAGACATGGCCATTTGTTGGGCGAACATATCATCTGGTGGATATGAGTGAGGCTCCGCACCCTAATTCTTTTGATTTATCCCTCAAAAGAATCAAGAATCATCGACTTTTTTCTGATGCAAATATTGATGAAATCAAGATTCTTATAAAGGGCATCTATGAAAGTGGTGGGAAATATCAGCCTGAAAGAACATTCCAGCTCACGATAAATGAGCCGAGTGATTTTATTGAAAATTTCATTATTTGGCTCAGGCACAAAACCACTGGTAGTGATCGTGTCGCAAGTTTTACGGGAAGATCTATTAGGAGGCAGCTTCAGTTCACTTTCAAGGTCATTGGTCATCCAACTCCTTTACAGGCTTACGTGGATGCAGAATACATGGGAATGGAAGACCGCGAGGTTGATGCCAAGATATGGGATGCCATGTGGGATTTCTGCCAACCCATAGGGCATGGTAGCCCCGTTGAATTCACGTCATTCATGCTGAACCCGTACAGGCTTATTACGGATCAGATAGTTCGGCATCGCTCTCCGTTGATTGGTTTATTTGCAATCATGCATATGACGGCGGCCTCGAAGGCTGACGGAAACCATGCGCAATATTTTGTCATTGAAGCTGAGAACATTATTAATCACTTGCGGGAGATGTCGTACTCAGACGATGCAATTATACTTGCAATAAAAGGATTTACGCATGCTGGTATATTGATACCTAGAAAGGATCAGATGTATATCGATGGTAGCGGGTGTAACATGCAGTTATACTCAAACTATTTCATTGATGCAAAGTTATTGTCAGAATACCATAAAATCATATTCTTTATCGGGAAGAGTCATTGGAAAAGTGGTATATACTATACGCATTGCTACAGGCATGCGACAAAGGCTGCGTCGTTTCTTCCGTACTACGCCCAAGTTGATCGCCTCGACCTGCAGGAAAAATTTCTGCGAGACATTATTAACGCGGAAAAAAGATTGAAATCCAACATGCTTTCTCTGATGGACATGAAGCGGTGTATCTCGCTCAAGCGTAAATCTGTCGTGGGGCAAATTGGGAAAACTTGGGTTTTGCAGATGCAGACGCTTGCCAACGAATTGAGCGGAAGGGTTTCGGGTGATGCTGAGTATCGTCTGGGCGAGGTGCGTGCGAAATTGCACACTTTGAACAAGGATGTTTCCTCCTTCTCTGATCTCCTTTTTATATAGAAGCCCGCCCTCGACCGCCCCACCCCCTAGGGTAGGCCTAATCCCCCTCCGGGTAGGTAAACTTACAACGACTCCAAAGCTTTAAGTCCTTGGTCATACCGGCCTGGGGCCAGTGTTCGGAAATCACAGGATTTACGGGCAGGGCGGCTTTGCGTGTGCGGCATGCCAATCCGCTTGCCCTTGGGCGCGAATCGGGTTACCAAAGCCGCCCAGGCCTTTTTCGCGCGCATCGCGCGCCCCACCCGTTTGTCTAGAACCATCTCCACGTTCGAGGGAACCCCATCCATGGCACGCAAGAAGATCGCTCTCGTAGGGTCCGGCAATATCGGCGGCACTCTCGCCCACCTGATTGGCCTCAAGGAATTGGGCGATGTCGTTATGTTCGACATCGCCGAGGGTATCCCTCAGGGCAAGAGTCTCGACATTCTCGAATCCACCCCGGTCGAGGGCTGTGATGCCCGCTATTCCGGCGCCAACGACTATTCGGCCATCAAGGATGCCGACGTGGTCATCGTCACCGCCGGTGTCCCGCGCAAGCCGGGCATGAGCCGCGACGATCTGGTCGGCATCAACCTGAAGGTCATGGCCGCCGTTGGCGAAGGCATCAAGAAGAACTGCCCCGGCGCCTTCGTGATCTGCATCACCAACCCGCTGGACGTCATGGTCTGGGCGTTGCAGCATTATTCGGGCGTGCCCGCCAACATGATCGTCGGCATGGCCGGCGTGCTGGATTCGGCTCGTTTCCGCACCTTCCTCTGTGAAGAGTTCAACGTCTCGGTCGAAGACGTCACCGCCTTCGTGCTGGGCGGCCATGGCGACACCATGGTCCCGCTGCCCCGCTACTCCACCGTCGCCGGCATTCCGCTGCCCGATCTGGTGAAGATGGGCTGGACCACCCAGGAGAAGCTGGACAAGATCGTGCAGCGCACCCGTGACGGCGGCGCCGAGATTGTCAATCTGCTGAAGACCGGCTCGGCCTATTACGCTCCGGCCGCCTCGGGCGTCCAGATGGCCGAAGCCTTCCTGAAGGACAAGAAGCGCGTCCTGCCCGTCGCCACCCTGGTCAAGGGCGGCACCTATGGCCAGCCCGACGACGTCTTCGTCGGCGTGCCGGTGGTGATCGGCGAAAAGGGCGTCGAGCGCATTGTCGAGATCGAGCTGAACGCCGCCGAACAGGCCGAGTTCAACAAGTCTGCCGATGCCGTCCGTGGCCTGGTGAAGGTCGCCAAGGGCCTGATGGGCTAAGTCAACGCGAAAGGGGACGTAATCCCATGAATATCCATGAGTATCAGGGCAAGCAGGTGCTGGCCAAGTACGGCGTCGCCGTGCTGAAGGGCGGCGTCGCCTACACCGCCGCCGAAGCCATCCAGGTGGCCAAGGAACTGGGCGGCCCGGTGTGGGTCGTCAAGTCGCAGATCCATGCGGGCGGTCGCGGCAAGGGCAAGTTCAAGGACGACACCTCGGGCAAGGGCGGCGTTCGCGTCGTGAAGTCCGTCGAGGATGTCGGCGCCAATGTGGAACAGATGATCGGCAAGGTTCTCGTCACCGCCCAGACCGGCCCGGCCGGCAAGGAAGTGAAGCGGGTCTATATCGAGCAGGGCTGCGACATCCGTCGCGAACTGTATCTGTCCATGCTGATCGACCGGGCCACCTGCCGCGTCACCATCGTCGCCTCCACCGAGGGCGGCATGGAGATCGAGGAAGTCGCCCACAAGCACCCGGAAAAGATCCTGAAGGCCGCCATCGACCCGGTGGAAGGCTTCCAGCAGTATCACGGCCGCCAGATCGCTTTCGGTCTCGGCCTCGAGGGCAAGCAGGTCAACACCGCCGTCAAGTTCATGGGCGCGCTGTATAAGGCGTTCATGGAGCTGGATTGCTCGGTGGTCGAAATCAACCCGCTGGTGGTCACCGGCGACGATCAGCTGATCGCGCTGGACGCCAAGGTGAACTTCGACGACAACGCCCTGTTCCGTCACAAGGACATCGAAGAGCTGCGCGACGAGTCGGAAGAAGACCCGGCCGAGCTCGAAGCCGCCCGTCATGCCCTGAACTACATCAAGCTGGACGGTCAGATCGGCTGCATGGTCAATGGCGCCGGTCTCGCCATGGCCACCATGGACATCATCAAGCTGTACGGCGCCGAGCCGGCCAACTTCCTCGATGTCGGCGGCGGCGCCACCAAGGAGCGCGTCACCACCGCCTTCAAGCTGATCCTGTCCGACCCGAATGTCGAAGGCATCCTGGTCAACATCTTCGGCGGCATCATGCGCTGCGACGTCATCGCCGAAGGCGTTGTCGCCGCCGCCCGTGAAGTCAGCCTGAACGTCCCGCTGGTCGTTCGTCTGGAAGGTACCAACGTCGAGTTGGGCAAGAAGATCATGGCCCAGAGCGGTCTGCCGATCATTGCCGCCGACAATCTTGCCGATGCCGCCGAGAAGGTGGTGAAGGCCGTGAAGGAGGCTGCATAAAAATGGCCGTTCTCGTTAACAAGGAAACGAAGGTTATCTGCCAGGGCTTTACTGGCGCCCAGGGCACCTTCCACTCCGAACAGGCGATCGCCTACGGCACCAAGATGGTGGGCGGCGTCACCCCCGGTAAGGGCGGCACCACCCATCTCGACCTGCCGGTGTTCAACACCGTCGCCGAGGCCAAGGCCAAGACCGGCTGCAATGCCAGCGTGATCTATGTCCCGCCGCCCTTCGCCGCCGACGCCATCTTGGAAGCCATCGACGCCGAGATCGAACTGGCCGTCTGCATCACCGAAGGTATTCCGGTGGCCGACATGCTGGCGGTCAAGCGCGCCTTGGCCGGCTCCAAGACCCGCCTGATCGGGCCGAATTGCCCCGGCGTCATCACGCCCGGCGAGTGCAAGATCGGCATCATGCCCGGTCACATCCACATGCGTGGCAAGATCGGCATCGTGTCCCGTTCGGGCACCCTGACCTATGAGGCGGTCGCTCAGACCACCGCGACCGGTCTGGGCCAGACCACCTGCATCGGCATCGGCGGCGATCCCATCAACGGCACCAACTTCGTCGACTCGTTGGAGCTGTTCCTGGCCGACCCCGAGACCCAGGCGATCATTATGATCGGCGAAATCGGCGGCGACGCCGAGGTCCAGGGCGCCGAGCTGCTGAAGCGCTCCAAGGTGAAGAAGCCGACCGTCGGCTTCATCGCCGGGCGGACCGCTCCTCCCGGCCGTCGCATGGGTCATGCCGGCGCCGTGATCTCGGGCGGCAACGACACGGCCGATTTCAAGGTCGAGGCTCTGCTGTCGGCCGGTATCGCCGTCGCCGATTCGCCTGCTTCGCTGGGATCGACCATGGTGAAGCTGCTCAGCGGCAAATAAGAAGAAAAGTCGGTCCGACGCACCGCCGGGGCGTCGGACCGATCCCCTTCCAGGGGGGGACGCCAGGAAATCAGGGTTTTGCGCCGTCGGCAAGTCGCGGCGCCCGGCGGCGCCGCTCCGGCCCGAATAGAAAGGGACGCGGGCTAGAACTCGCGTCGACCGACAATGACACAGCAGTTCGAAGAGCCGTCATTCCTGTCCGGCGGCAACGCCGTCTTCATCGCGGAGCTTTATGCCCGCTATCTCGATGACCCCGCCTCGGTCGATCCGTCCTGGGTCGCGTTCTTTCAGGATCTGAAGGACGACGGCGGCGCCGTCGCCCAGGACTTCAAGGGCACCGAAGGCGCCCGGCGCGATCTCAAGATCATCGGCGCCGTCGATCCCGAGGCCGCCGCCGCCGCCGCCGCTGCCGCCAAGAAGGGCGGCAAGCCCGGCGCCGCCGCCGGCCCGACTCCGGCCGAGATCAGGCAGGCGCAGCTGGATTCCATCCGCGCCCTGATGCTGATCCGCTCCTACCGCGTGCGCGGCCATCTTCAGGCCACTCTCGACCCGCTGGGTCTGTCCAAGATCGAGCCGCATCCCGAGCTGGACTACCGCACCTATGGCTTCACAGATGCCGATCTCGACCGCGAGATCTTCATCGACTATGTCCTGGGGCTGGAAACCGCCAAGCTGCGCGACATCATCCGCATCGTTCAGGAGACCTATTGCGGCTCCATCGGCGTGGAATTCATGCACATCCAGTATCCCGACCAGAAGGCCTGGATCCAAAAGCGCATCGAATCCATCCACAACCGCACTGACTTCACCCCCCGGGGTAAGCAGGCCATCCTGGAACGCCTGACCGAGGCCGAGGGCTTCGAGCGCTTCCTGCAACTGAAATACACCGGCACCAAGCGGTTCGGCCTGGAAGGCGGCGAGACCGTGGTTCCCGCGCTGGAACAGATCCTGAAGCGCGGCAGCCAACTGGGCATGGAGGAAGTGGTCCTGGGCATGGCCCATCGCGGGCGACTCAACATCCTGGCCAATTTCATGAAGAAGCCCTATCAGGCCATCTTCTCGGAATTTCAGGGCAACGCCGCCAATCCGGAAGACGTCCAGGGTTCGGGCGACGTGAAGTACCATCTGGGCACCTCCGCCGACCGCGACTTCGACGGCAAGATCGTCCATCTGTCGCTGATGCCCAACCCGTCCCATCTGGAAGTGGTCGGCCCGGTGGTGGTCGGCAAGGTCCGCGCCAAGCAGACCCAGAAGCATGACGAGGACCGCTCCAAGGTCATGGGCATCATCTTGCACGGCGATGCCGCCTTCGCAGGCCAAGGCGTGGTTCCCGAGACGCTACTGCTGTCGCAGTTGAAGGGCTATGCCACCGGCGGCACCATGCATATCATCATCAACAACCAGATCGGCTTCACCACCGCGCCGCAGTATTCGCGCTCGGGGCCGTATTCCTCGGACGTGGCCAAGGGTCATCAGGCTCCGGTGTTCCACGTCAACGCCGACGATCCGGAAGCCGTGGTCCATATCGCGCGCATCGCCACCGAATTCCGCCAGGAGTTCAAGAGCGACGTGGTGATCGACATGGTCTGCTACCGTCGCCACGGCCACAACGAATCCGACGAACCGGCCTTCACCCAGCCGCTGATGTATCGCAAGATCGCCAGCCATCCGACCACGCGGGCCATCTATGCCGAGAAGCTGGTGGCCGAGGGCACGCTGACCCGCGAGCAGGCCGACGCCATCTTCGCCGACTTCCAGTCCCAGCTCGAGGCCGAGTATCAGGCGGCCAAGAGCTTCAAGGTCAACAAGGCCGACTGGCTGGAAGGCAAGTGGCAGGGCTTGGTGCAGTTGGCGGGCGAAGAGGAGTTCCGCGAGGACAAGACCGGCGTTTCCGCCAAGGTGCTTAAGGAAGTGGGCTACGCCCTGGCCAAGACTCCGGCCGATTTCAACGTCAACAAGAAGGTCCAGCGCCAGTTGCTGGCCAAGAAGGAGATGGTGGATTCGGGGGAAGGCATCGATTGGGCCACCGCCGAGGCGCTGGCTTTCGGCACCTTGCTGGTGGAAGGCAACTATGTCCGCCTGTCCGGCCAGGATTGCGGCCGCGGCACCTTCTCGCAGCGCCATTGCCGCCTGACCGACCAGGAAAACGAAAGCCGCATCGAGCCGCTGAACCACATCCGTGATCAGCAGGCCCATTTCGAGGTGATCGACAGCCCGCTGTCGGAAGAGGCGGTGCTCGGCTTCGAATACGGCTATTCCCAGGCCGAGCCCAACGCCCTGGTGATCTGGGAAGGCCAGTTCGGCGATTTCGCCAACGGCGCCCAGGTGATCATCGACCAGTTCATCAACTCGGGCGAGTCCAAGTGGCTGCGCATGTCGGGTCTGGTGATGCTGCTGCCCCACGGCTATGAAGGCCAGGGGCCGGAACACTCCTCGGCGCGATGGGAACGCTATCTGCAGCTGTGCGGCGAGGACAACTGGCTGGTCTGCAACATCTCGACCCCGGCCAATTATTACCATGCGCTCCGCCGTCAGCTGCGCCGCAACTACCGCAAGCCGCTGATCATCATGAGCCCGAAGTCGCTGCTGCGTCACAAGCTCTGCGTCTCCAAGCTGGACCAGTTCACCACCGGCACCCGTTTCATGCGCGTTCTGGCGGAAACCGAACGGCTGGTGGCCGATGCCAAGGTCCGCCGCGTCCTGCTGTGCTCGGGCAAGGTCTATTACGACCTGCTGGAAGAGCGCACCAAGCGGGGCATCAAGGACGTGGCCATCATCCGGGTGGAACAGCTCTATCCCTGGCCCAAGGATGCGGTGAAGGCCCAGATGGCCCGCTATCCCAATGCCGAGGTGCTGTGGGTTCAGGAGGAACCGGCCAATATGGGGGCCTGGACCTTCGTGGATCGCCGCATCGAATTCATCTGCGAGGAGCTGGAGATCAAGGCCAAGCGGGCTGCCTATTGTGGCCGCCGCGCCGCCGCGTCGCCCGCCACCGGACTTTACAAGACCCACGTCGCCGAGCAGGAATGGATCGTCGATATGTCGCTGGCAGGAAACGTGTTGGATCTGCCGCAGCCGTTCCGCCGCGCCACCAAGCTTTCCAGCCTGCACGCCTAAGGCCCAGAATCGAAGGGAACCGTCACTATGTCTACCGAAGTCAAGGTGCCCACCCTGGGCGAATCCGTGTCCGAAGCGACCATCGCCAAGTGGTTCAAGAATGTGGGCGACGCCGTCCGCGCCGACGAGCCGCTGGTGGAGCTGGAAACCGATAAGGTCACCGTCGAGGTCAACGCGCCGTCCGCCGGTACGCTGTCCGAGATCGTCGCCGCCGTCGGCGCCACCGTCGAGGTCGGCGCCGTGCTGTGCCTGATCGGCGCCGCCGGTGCCGCCGCCGCCAAGCCCGCCGCCACCGCCGCTCCGGCTCCGGCCCCGGCTCCGGCCAAGGCTGCTCCGGCCGCCGCCGCCGCGCCCGCCGTCATGCCCTCGGCCAAGAAGATCGCCGCCGATACCGGCGTTGATACCGCTGCCATCGCTGGCACCGGCAAGGATGGCCGCGTGACCAAGGGCGACGTGCTCGCCGCCGGGTCCGCTCCCGCTGCCGCCGCGCCCAAGCCCGCCGCCCCCTCGGGTCCGCGCGCCAAGGCCGATCTGGAAGAGCGGGTCAAGATGACCCGCCTGCGCAAGACCATCGCCGGGCGTCTGAAGGAAGCCCAGAACACCGCCGCCATGCTGACCACCTTCAACGAGGTGGACATGACCGCGCTGTTCGATCTGCGCAACCAGTACAAGGACCAGTTCGAGAAGCGCCACGGCACCAAGCTGGGCTTCATGTCCTTCTTCGTGAAGGCCTCGGTCGCCGCGCTCAAGGATTGGCCGGCCGTCAATGCCGAGATCGACGGCGAAGACCTCGTCTACAAGAAGTACTACGACATCGGCGTCGCCGTGGGCACCCCCCAAGGCCTCGTCGTGCCGGTGCTGCGCGGCGCCGACGCCCTGTCCTTCGCGGGCGTCGAGCAGGGCATCGCCAATCTGGGCAAGAAGGCCCGCGACGGCAAGCTGTCCATGGAAGACCTGATGGGCGGCACCTTCACCATCTCCAATGGCGGCGTCTACGGCTCGCTGATGAGCACCCCCATCCTCAACACGCCGCAATCCGGTATCCTGGGGATGCACAAGGTGCAGCAGCGCCCCATGGTCATGCCCGACGGCTCCATCAAGGCGCGTCCCATGATGTATCTGGCGCTGTCCTACGACCACCGCATCATCGACGGTCGCGAGGCGGTCTCGTTCCTGGTGCGCGTCAAGGAATGCATCGAGGATCCGCAGCGCATCCTGCTCGAGATGTAGGGTCATTTAACCACGAAGGCACGAAGACACGAAGGTTAAGAGAAGAAGAGTAGATTCTTTTCCCTTCGTGTTCCTTCGTGCCTTCGCGTCTTCGTGGTGAAATTTTCTTCCTAGGGGGCATCCATGTCCGAGAACAATTTCGATGTCGTCATCATCGGCGGTGGCCCCGGCGGCTATGTGGCCGCCATCCGCGCCGCCCAGCTGGGCCTGAAGACCGCCTGCGTCGAAAAGCGCGGCGCGTTGGGCGGCACCTGCCTCAATGTGGGCTGCATCCCGTCCAAGGCGCTGCTGTCGGCGTCGCACCACTACCACGCCGCCGGTCACGAACTGGCCGCTTTCGGCGTCAAGGTGGGCAAGGTCGAAATCGACCTCGCCGGTATGATGGGCCACAAGGACAAGGTGGTGTCCGACAACACCAAGGGCATCGAGTTCCTGTTCAAGAAGAACAAGGTGACCTACATCATCGGCGCGGGCGAGATCACCGCGCCCGGTCAGGTCAAGGTCACCGGCAAGGATGCCAAGACCCTGACCGCCAAGCATATCGTCATCGCCACCGGCTCCGACGTCACCCCGCTGCCCGGCGTCGCCATCGACGAGGACGTCATCGTGTCGTCCACCGGCGCCCTGGCGCTGCCCAAGGTGCCCAAGCACATGGTGGTGATCGGCGGCGGCGTCATCGGGTTGGAACTGGCCACCGTCTGGGGCCGCCTGGGCACCAAGATCACCGTCGTGGAATTCCTCGACCGCATCCTGCCGTTCAACGACGGCGAGGTGTCCAAGCAGATGCAACGCATCCTGGGCAAGCAGGGCATGGAGTTCAAGCTGGGCACCAAGGTCACCAAGGTCGAGAAGAAGGGCAAGAAGGCCACCGTCACGGTGGAACCCGCCGCCGGTGGCAAGGCCGAGGCCATCGAGGCCGATTGCGTCCTCGTCGCCATCGGCCGCAAGCCCTATACCGACGGCCTTGGCCTGGACAAGGTGGGCGTCGCCCTGGACAAGCGCGGCTTCGTCCAGATCGACGGCCATTTCCAGACCAATGTGAAGGGCGTCTATGCCATCGGCGACGTGGTCGGCGGTGCCATGCTGGCCCACAAGGCCGAGGAAGAGGGCGTCGCCCTGGCCGAGATCCTGGCCGGTCAGCACGGTCATGTGAATTACGACGTCATTCCGGCGGTGGTCTACACCTGGCCGGAAGTGGCCTCGGTGGGCAAGACCGAGGAGCAGTTGAAGGCCGATGGAATCGCCTATAAGGCGGGCAAGTTTCCCTTCACCGCCAACGGCCGCGCC
Source organism: Paramagnetospirillum kuznetsovii (assembly GCF_003284725.1). Taxonomy (GTDB): domain Bacteria; phylum Pseudomonadota; class Alphaproteobacteria; order Rhodospirillales; family Magnetospirillaceae; genus Phaeospirillum; species Phaeospirillum kuznetsovii. The sequence goes on from NZ_PGTO01000001.1 coordinate 498,971, forward strand.
CGGTCCATGAACGAGGTCGAAGGCTTCGTCAAGATCCTGGCCTGCCCCACCACCGACAAGATATTGGGCGCCCATATCGTCGGCCCCAATGCCGGTGACCTGCTGGCCGAGGTGGTGCTTGCCATGGAATTCGGCGCCGCCTCCGAAGACATCGCGCGGACCTGCCACTCCCATCCCGGCCTCGGCGAAGCCGTCAAGGAGGCCGCCCTGGCGGTGCTCGGCCGCCCGCTGCACACTTAAGCCTGTCCGTGTCCCCTCCTCCACGCTTGCGTGGGGGAGGGGGCTCAGGCCCCAAATTTCTTGCGAAGCCAGTCGAACACCGCCCGCTGCTCGTCGATCCCGGCGCGCCGAATTTGCGTCAAGAGCCAAAGGCCGGTGGGCTTCTCCCCGGTAATATTCTTCGCGCCCTGATTACAGGTCGAGCAGAGCGCCCTCAGGTTCGAGGGCTCATCCTTCCCACCCAGGCTTTTGTCCTTGATATGTCCGAGGTGAAGCCGGACTTTTCTGCCCGTCGCGGGATCGATGTCGCCGGGGGTCAGTCCACACATCTGGCAGGTGAAGCCGTTGCGGTCCAACACCTCGGCACGGGTTTTCGCCGAAATGCCCCGCTGGAACTCGATGCCGCGCTTTTCGGGGGGCGGAGATTCCAACAAATATTGGCCCGGCTTCAAATCGGCCCGGTCATTGTGGGTCAGAATCGGCCATCCATCCTGATCCCTCAATTCTCGGGTGCGCCGCCCGAATTCGGCTTTTCCGCCGGAGGCTGCCTGAAGCTCGGAAGATTCAATCACCCGACCGATATTGGCCAGCAGGAATTCCCGGATAAGGGCCTTGGAACCGACTTTCGCCATCAGGCCACCCGATAAATACGTTTCGACGAAAGCGCGGCATGAATCTGTTGCCCGACCGCCCTGGCGACCGGGGGCGGGAACGCATTCCCCACTTGGCGGTAAGCGGCAGTCTTGCGTCCGACGAAATTCCAATCATCCGGGAATCCTTGGAGCCGAGCGGCCATACGCACGGTCAGGCGGGGCATGCCGACAAAATCGCTGTCAGGGGCTTGGTCCGCGAGTCCCATCCCATCGACGCCAAGGGCAGCCCAGGCGCGCTTCGCCCGTGTTGGACCAAGATCGGGACCGCCGTGTTTCTTACTGCCTCCAACCAAGGTCGGGGCGATGTCACAAGCAATCCGCTTCCAATTATCGGCCCCACACCATCCACGTGATGCCATGAGGTCATGGAGAATTTCGCCCACGGTACTCGGAGTGGCTTGGGATGGAATTGGCCAGGAGAAGCGGTCTGCCATATCGCTTTGCAGGGCGACAAATGCGACGCGTGGTCGAAGTTGCGGCACGCCATAATCGCTCGCGTTCAACAGACGCCATTCCGCTTGGTAGCCCAGCGTCCTGAGGACACGAACAAGCTCGGTCCGGTAGGAATCGAAACACGTGTCCAGAAAGCCGCGAACATTTTCCAGCATGACCGCCCTTGGTCGGATTTCGTCCACCAATCGAATCGCTTCCGGGAACAGGTCGCGGGAATCATTGCCGCCAAGTTGCTTTCCGGCTTTTGAAAAAGGCGGACATGGCACGCCTCCGGCAAGGAGGTCGATACCACGATAGGGGATGCCGGAGAATTGGCACACGTCGCCATTCTCAACGACGTTCCAAGACGGGCGGTTTGCGCGAAGCGTGTCTTGGGCGGGCTTTTCAATCTCGACCAGGGCGACGTGATCAAAACCGGCCATTTCCAAGCCGAGCGCCTGCCCCCCAGCGCCAGCGCAGATTTCCACCGAGTCCATCATTCGCCCTCGTTTTGGTGCTTCGCCGATTTTGGACCTCGACTTCCGTCGAAGCAATTCAATAACGGCTCTCCCGATCCTACAGCGGACCCTCCCCAAGACCGCCCCTTGAAACCGTGGCCCGTCCTTCTCGTTCCCCCTGGTGACAGCGCCGGAGTTCCGGTCTAGTATCCCGCCATCATGGTGACCAGTCTTCCCAATCTCCTGACCTTATCGCGCATCGCGGTGATACCCATCGTGGTCGGCCTGTTCTATGTGGATGGCGACGGGGCGCGCTGGGCCGCCTGGGCGCTGTTTTCCCTGGCCGCCATCACCGACTGGTTCGACGGCTATGTGGCGCGGTCCATGAACCTGGTTTCCACCTTCGGCCGCTTTCTCGATCCCATCGCCGACAAGCTGCTGGTGGTGGCGGTGCTGTTCATGCTGGCCGCCTTCGACCGCATTTCCCAGGTCTCCTTCCTGCCCGCTTTGGTGATCGTGCTGCGCGAGATCCTGGTCTCCGGCCTGCGCGAATTCCTGGCCGAGGTGCGGGTCGGCATGCCGGTCTCGCGGCTGGCCAAGTGGAAGACCGGCATCCAGATGGTGGCCATTCCGGTGCTGCTGGTGGGTGACGCCGCCACCTTCATGCCCACCCGTCAGATCGGCGAGGTCGGTCTGTGGGTCGCCGCCATCCTGACCCTGATCACCGGCTGGGATTATCTGCAGTCGGGCATGCGCCATATCCGCGCCAACCCGGTGCCGAAATGAAGGTCTTCGGCGTCTGCGGCCGCTCGGGCAGCGGCAAGACGAGTCTGCTGACCCGCCTGATCCCCTGGTTGAACGCGCGCGGGCTCACCATCTCCACCGTCAAGCAGGCGCAGGAGGCCTTCGACGTGGACAAGCCGGGCAAGGATTCGTATCAGCACCGCGAGGCGGGCGCCCGCGAGGTGATGATCGCCTCGGCCAAGCGCTGGGCCTTGATGCACGAATATCGCGAGCAGGCGGAATTCCCCATGGACGAGCTGTTGGCCCGCCTCAGCCCGGTGGATCTGGTGCTGGTGGAAGGTTTCCGCCGCTGGCCGCACGAGCGCATCGAGGTATGGCGCCGCTCGGTGGGCAAGGCGCCCTTCTACCCGGAAGACCCGTTGGTGCGGGCCGTGGCCAGCGACGACGAAGTGCCCGACTGCACCCTGCCGCTGCTGCGGCTGGACGATACCGATGCCATCGGCTCCTTCATCCTGGGGCGGACCGGGCGATGACTGGCCGCTTCGGGGTCGAGGAAGGGCTGATGAGCATCGATCAGGCCTTGGCGCGCCTGCACCAACGTCTCGCCCCGGCGGTGGAGACCGAGACGGTTCCCCTGCGTCAGGCCCTGTTCCGCATCCTGGCCGAGGATGTGGTGGCGGGCGTCAATGTGCCGCCCCACGACAATTCCGCCATGGACGGCTGGGCCTTCCGCCATGCCGATCTGCCCCCCGCCAATCTTGCCGACACGGGCCGGTTGCCGGTGGTGGGCCGCGTCGCCGCCGGTCATCCCTTCGAGGGTGAACTGCCCAAGGGCGGCGCTGTGCGAATCTTTACCGGCGCTCCCATGCCGAGCGGCGCCGATACCGTCGCCATGCAGGAGGAATGCAGGGAGGACGGCGGTGCCGTCATCCTGCCGACTCGCTTGAAGCGCGGCGACAATGCCCGCGAGGCCGGCGAGGATATCGCCCGGGGCAGCGTGGCGCTGCATGCCGGCTGTCGACTGCGGCCGCAGGAACTGGGCGTCGCCGCCGCCATGGGTCGCGCGGAGATCGAGGTCTACCGGCCGCTGCGCGCCGCGATCTTTTCCACCGGCGACGAGATCCGCGAACCGGGCACGGTCCTGGCGCCCGGCTGCATCTTCGACACCAACCGCTTCACCGCCGGGGCCTTGCTGCGAAGCCTGGGCGCCGAGGTCACCGATCTCGGCATCCTGCCCGACAAGCTGGATATCATCCGCGACGCCCTCGGGGACGCGGCGGCCGGACACGACCTGATCCTGACCTCGGGCGGTGTCTCGGTGGGCGACGAGGACCATGTGAAGCCCGCCGTGCTGGCGCAGGGCTCGCTGGATTTCTGGCGCCTCGCCATCAAGCCCGGCCGCCCCGTCGCCTTGGGAGAGGTGGCGGGAACCCCGTTCATCGGCCTGCCCGGCAATCCGGTGGCGGTGATGGTGACCTTCATGCTGATCGCCCGGCCCATGGTGCTGCGGCTGATGGGGGCCACCGAGACCGGCCTGACCCGTTTCCCGGTGGAAGCCGGTTTCGCCTTCCGGCACAAGCAGGGCCGCCGCGAATATCTGCGCGCCCGCCTCGCCCATGCCGACGGGCGGCTGGTGGCGGCCAAATTCCCCTCCGACGGGTCCGGGGTGCTGACCTCCATGACCTGGTCCGACGGGCTGGTGGACATTCCCGAGGACAAGGGCGACATCGCCCCCGGCGACATGGTCGACTTCGTGTCCTACGCGGAGATGATGCGATGAAGGTGCTCTACTTCGCCTGGCTGAAAGCCAAGACCGGCATCGGCGAGGAAGAGATCGCGCCGCCGCCGGGGGTCGCCACCGTGGGCCAACTGGTCGAGCATCTGAAGACCCGCTCGCCGGGCCATGCGGCCGCGTTCGAAACGCTCTCGGTGGTGCGCGTGGCGGTCAATCAGGATTACGGCGGCCTCGACACCCCGGTCAAGGCGGGCGACGAGATTGCCTTCTTCCCCCCCGTGACCGGAGGCTGACATGGCGATCCGGGTCCAGCGCGCGGATTTCGATCCCGGCGTCGAGCTGGACCGGTTCTGCACCGGCAAGACCAATGTGGGCGGCGTCTGCCTGTTCGTCGGGCTGGTGCGCGACTATATGGGCCACGACCCGCAAGCCGGGGCCGAGGTGCGCGCCATGACCCTGGAACACTATCCCGGCATGACCGAGCGGCAGTTGGAGGCCATCGAGGCGGAGGCGCGGAGTCGCTGGCCGCTGGACGATGCCCTGGTGATTCACCGTTTCGGCCGGTTGGAGCCGGGCGAGCGCATCGTGCTGGTGGCGGCCAGCTCCGCCCATCGCGACGCCGCCTTCGAGGCTTGCCGCTTTCTGATCGACTGGCTGAAGACCAAGGCGCCGTTCTGGAAGGTGGAGCACACGCCCGACGGCGACGCCTGGGTGGACGCCAAGGAGTCCGACGACAAGGCGGCGGAACGCTGGCTTAAATAGACGGCTTGGCGTCGAAATCGATCAGCTTGAAGACGCGGATCTCGATTTCGGCCAATTCCCTGATATCGCTGACGATCTCGGCCAGGAAGCGGTCGTCGAGGCCGAGATCCTCGGTGGCGCCCATGGCGGTCAGCATATTGACCACCTCGTCATAGGACCGTTCCAGCTTGGCCGACAGGCCCAGGCGATAGACGGGATCCTTCAGGGCCTTTTCCACCTGTCCGCGAATGGCCACCAGCCGCTTTTGCAACTGGTCCATATTCATCTGCAACAGTCGGCCGCGCACCTCATCCAGCAGCAGGTCGAAGTGCTGGCGGAAGTGTTCGTTGGCGGATTCGTTGATATTGGCGATGGCGAGGCCGATCAGGTTGCACAGGCGCGACAGCGCCTCGTCCATGTCGGCGGCGATTCGCCTGGCCTCGGTCGGCGCCATGTGGGGATCGCCCAGGCGACGGCGGAAGTTCTCGACCTCCTCTGCCACCCGCTTGGCCGACAGCAGGATATGGATCGCCTTCGTCTCGGCGGGACCGGCGGAGTCCAGACCCTTATCCGATCGTGCCATCACCACCCCCAAAACCCGATGAGCGTCGCCGACACTATAATCGATCAACCGGCCAGATGCTATTTCACCCCCGGAACCCCGGAGGTGGTGGAGTGCTCGAAATGCAACGCCTCGCCGGGATGGACGATGTCATGGGCGGAATGGGCGACGCGGGCGGCCTCGGCGAAGCCCGACAGGATCAGCTTCAGCTTACCGGGATAGGCGCAGATATCGCCCGCGGCGAACACGCCCGGCGCGCTGGTGGCGCCGGTCGCGGGATCGACGGCGATGACGTGGCGGTCCATGGTCAAACCCCATTCGGCGATGGGGCCGAGATTGGACGACAGACCGTAGAAGGGGAGCAGGATATCGGCCTCAAGCCGCTTGGTCTGGCCGTCCAGATCGGCCACCACCACGGCGGACAGGCGGCCGTCTTCACCTTCAAGCGCGTGTAGCTGATAGGGCACCACCAGTTCGACGGCGCCGGATGCCGCCAATTGCTTCAGGCGCTCCTCGCTTTCCGGGGCGGCGCGGAACTTGGCGCGGCGATGGACCACCATGACCTTGGCGGCCACCTCGGACAGCGAGATGGCCCAGTCCACCGCGGAATCGCCGCCGCCCGCGATCACCACCCGCTTGTCACGGAAATCCTCGCGACGGCGGACCAGATAGAACACGGAGGTACCCTCATAACGCTCCAACCCGTCCAGCGGCGGCCGGTTGGGACCGAAGGCGCCCGCTCCGGCGGCGATGATCACCACCGGGGCCAGGATGGTCTCGCCATTGGACAATCCACAGCGCCAGCGCCCGTCGGCCTCGCGCGCCAGGGATTCCACCTGGACGCCGAAGTGATGAACCGGCGCGAAGGGGGCGGCCTGTTCCGCCAGCCGGTCCACCAGATCCGCGGCCAGGATGCTGGGATGGCCGGGAATGTCGTAGATGGGCTTTTCCGGGTAAAGCGCGCTCAACTGCCCGCCCACCGCTTCCAGGGCGTCCACCACATGGCAGCGGATCTTGACCATGCCGCATTGGAAGACGGCGAACAGCCCCACCGGGCCTGCTCCCACCACGAGGGCATCGGTTTCGTGTACGGTCATATGGAGACTCCCTACCACGCGAACTTGACCATGGCCGCCGCCGGAGTCTCGCCGTGGTGGCGGATCAGTTCGGCCAGGCGCACCGGATCGGGGGACTCGCCCCATTTGATGCCCAATTCATCGGCATGAATGCCGCCGGTGACCAGCACCGCGTCGATGCCCGCGGTCCGGGCACCGCGAATATCGGTGTGCAATGCGTCGCCCACGGCGCAGACCCGCCCGCGTTCCGCGATGCCCAGCATTTCAAGCGCCAAGTCGTAGATGGCGGGGTCGGGCTTGCCCCGATCGGCGACCAGTCCACCCATGTCGGAATAGCGGCTGGCGATGGCGCCGGCGCAGGTGATGCGCTTGCCCTGGCGGATGACCACATGGTCGGGATTGGCGCAGATCATGGGCAGACGGCGCGCCAGCGCCCGCTCGAGGATGGGCTGATAATCTGCGACGGTCTCGGACAGTTCCACCGGACCGGTATTGACGATGAAATCGGCGCTGTCCAGATCCGTCACCGCATAGGCCAGGGTGTCGAAGACGTTGCGGTCGCGCTCGGGGCCCAGGTGATAGAGCTTGGAGCCCAGGGCGGCGAAGAACGGATCCTGGCGGCGCGCCAATTCCAGATGCACCGCTTCGCCCGATGACAGAACCTCGTCATAAAGCTCGCGCGGGATGCCGAGGCGGGTCAACTGCTCGATCAGGGCGCTTGATCGCCGGGGCGCGTTGGACAGCATGATGGTGCGCTTGCCCGCCCGCCGCAGATCGGCCAGGGTCTCGGCGACGCCGGGATAGGCCTCGACGCCGTCATGAATGACGCCCCACAGATCGAGGACGAAGCCGTCGTAACGCTCCGCCAGCCGCTCCAGCCCGGAGATCAGCGGGATCACGGCTTGACCTCGCGATGATCCACTCCCACCGCCTCGGCGACGGAGGCAAAGCCGTCGCGGGTCAGCAGGTCCAAAAGCTCGTGCTTGATGCGGGTGACGAGGCCGGGGCCGTGATAGACCATGGCGGAATAGAGCTGCACCAGCGAGGCGCCCGCGCGGATCTTCACATAGGCCTCGGAGCCGGAGGCGACGCCGCCGACGCCGATGATGGGCAGCTTGCCCTGGGTCAGCTCGTACATGCGGCGCAATACGGCGGTGGAGGCCTCGAACAGCGGTGCGCCGGACAGGCCGCCGGTCTCCTTGGCATTGGCCGAACGCAGGCTTTCCGGGCGTGCCACCGTGGTGTTGGAGATGATCAAGCCGTCCAGGGCGCCTGCCAGGGCGACGGCGGCGATATCGGCCAGATCCTCCCAGGCGAGATCGGGGGCGATCTTCAGCAGCAGGGGCGGCGCGCCACTGGGCATGGCCTTGACCAGGGCGGCACGGGTGCGGCCCACCAGGGATTCCAGCTGATCACGGCCCTGCAGCGCGCGCAGGCCGGGCGTGTTGGGCGACGACACGTTGATGACCAGATAATCGGACAGGGACGCCAGCCGGGCGGCGCCGATCTCGTAATCGGCGGCGGCGTCCTCGGTGTCCTTGTTCTTGCCCAGATTGGCGCCGACGATGCCGACCCGGCGACGGGCGGCCAGCCGGGCGGCGGCGGCCTCGACACCTTCGTTGTTGAAGCCCATGCGGTTGATCACCGCTTCGTCCTCGGGCAGGCGGAACATGCGCGGCTTGGGATTTCCCGGCTGCGGCCGGGGCGTCACCGAACCGATCTCCACGAAGCCGAAGCCCTGGTTCAGCATGGTGTCGGGCACTTCGGCGTTCTTGTCGAACCCGGCGGCCAGGCCGATGGGATTGGCGAAGTCGCGTCCCCACAGCCGCATGGCCAGGGCGGGGGGATCGAAGCGTGGCTGGGCGGGCACCAGCCCGGTCTTCAGCAGCCGAACGGTCAGGCCGTGGGCGGTCTCGGCATCGAGCATGCGGACCAGGGGGCCGACTAAGCTATAATAGTCCACGTCTCAGTCCTCGATCTCGGGAAACACATGGCATCCGACGTCGGCGTCCAGCGGCAGATCCTTGACCCATTTCACCGCCTCCAGGGACAGTGGCCCATGGAGATGGGGGAACAGTGCTCCGCCACGGGATGTCTCCCATTTCAGACTCGGCCCCAGGCGGCCGGGATCGACCGCCACCAGAACCAGTCCGTCCTGGCCTGCGCGATGCTTGGCGACGCTTTCCACCACTTGGGCGGGGCCGGAAAAATGAATGAATCCGTCGGCCTTGTCCTGCGACGAGCCGTCGTAGCGCCCGGATTCCCGGGCGGTCTTCCATTCGGCATGGCGGCAAACGTGATAGATGGTCTTGCAGTCGGTCATGGCGGCGGACCATACAAGATGATTGCCTCAAAGGCCAGTCGCCGCCGTGGCTGCGCGCCTTTTCATTATGAGAATGACGAAGAGTAACATAAACTTGCATAGGAAAGACCGTCGCATCGAGCGCGCTTGCCTGGCGCCGATCGGGGAGAGGCATTCATGGGTTGCCGTGATGCCTCGCGACGGTGTAGGTATAACTACGACCGGCTATACCCGGTGGGGGAGCAATGAAGATCCTGATTGCCGATGACCATGAATTGTTCCGGGATGGGCTTAGGCATGTCCTCGACCAGTTCGAAGGTCCACCGACCATCGTCGAGGCCGCCGATTTTCCCGAGGCCTTGGCCATTGTCCAGGCCGACAAGGATATTGGCATCGTCTTGCTGGATCTTTCCATGCCGGGCATGGCCTGGACCGAGGGTCTTGGCAAGCTGAAGGAAATGCTTCCCGCCACGGTGCCGGTGATCGTGCTGTCCGCGTCCGATGACCGCCGCCACGTGCTGCAGGCCGTCAATATGGGAGCCTCGGGCTTCATCCCCAAGACCTCGTCGTCGCGCGTCATGCTGTCGGCGCTGAAGCTGGTGATGTCGGGCGGCGTCTATCTGCCGACGGCCTTGCTGGAGACCGACAGTTCTGATTCCGACGGCACGCCAGTGGCAGGCGATGCCGCTGTCGCCGCGCTGACGCCGCGCCAGAAGGAAGTGCTGGCGCTGCTGGGCCAGGGTAAATCCAACAAGGAAATCGCCCGTGTCCTGGAATTGGCCGAGGGTACGGTGAAGCTGCACGTCACCGCCATCTTGAAGGCGCTGAACGTCAACAACCGCACCCGTGCCGTGGTGGCGGCGTCCCATTTGGGGCTGACCGCCCCGGAGTCACGTCGCTAGCTAGCGCTTGACGCCGCAGGCCTTGTCGGCCGCGGCCAGCGCATCGGAAAAGCCTGCCAGCGAGAAGGTGGCGGTGATGTCGCTCCCCTTGGCCGGGGTGGCGTGCATGATGGCGTCCTTGCCCTTGCGCAGGGAATCCACGATGGACTTGTCGGCCTTGGCATCCTCGGCCCAGGCACGGTCACCCTTGGTGAACATGGCGTGCGGCTTGGTGCCGACCCGCAATTCCACCTTGGAGTCCTTCTTGAAGCCGTAGGCGCCGCTGATGCTGACTTCGTCCATGCTCTTGCCGCCCGAACGATGGGTGACGGTGAGGTGGGTCGTGGTCTTCGCACCCTTTTCGCCGCCCTGAACCTTGCCGGCCGCCACCGCCAGATAGCAGGTCTTGGCCGAACCGTCGGTAAACATGAGCGCGTCCCAATCCCCGAAGGTGCCGAGACGCTTGGTGGCATCGGCGGCCGGAGCGGCCCAGGCGGACGCGGATGGGGCGCAAATGGAGACGACGGCGGCGACGGCTGCGGCGAAAAGGGCCTGTTTCATAACGTCCTCTAGGTTAAGGAATCGGCGAGACACCAAGGATGTGCTCGGTCTTGTGAACCACATGGGCGCCCTTGCCGACGATCAGCGGATCGGGCAAATGCACCACCGACTTGTCCTTGCCGGGATAATCCAGCGAGTTCAGGAAATGGAGCATGCAATTGAGGCGGGCGCGTTTTTTATCATCGGATTTGACGATGGTCCAGGGCGCGTCGGCGGTGTCGGTATAAAAGAACATGGCTTCCTTGGCCTCGGTATATTCCGGCCATTTGCCCAGCGACGCCTTGTCGATGGGTGACAGCTTCCACTGCTTGAGCGGATCGTTCTCACGCGCCTTGAAGCGACGGCGCTGCTCGTCCTGAGTCACCGAGAACCAGTATTTGTAAAGCTTGATGCCGGAACGGACCAGCATGCGTTCGACCTCGGGGGTCTGGCGCATGAATTCCAGGTATTCCGCCGGGGTGCAGAATCCCATGACCCGTTCGACGCCCGCCCTGTTGTACCAGGAGCGGTCGAAGAACACCATTTCACCCGAGGTGGGCAGGTGTTGGACATAGCGCTGGAAGAACCACTGGCCCCGTTCGAGATCGCTGGGCTTTTCCAGCGCGACCACGCGGGCGGCCCGCGGGTTGAGATGTTCCATGAAGCGCTTGATGGTGCCGCCCTTGCCTGCGGCGTCGCGGCCTTCGAACAGCACCACGAATTTCTGGCCGGTCTCCTTGACCCACAGTTGGACCTTGAGCAACTCGGCCTGAAGCGAGGCCTTCTTCGCCTCGTACTCGGCCCGGCCCATCCGGCTCTTATAAGGATATTCACCGGTCTCGAAGGCATGACGCACCGCTTCGGGGTCGTGCTTCATCTCCGCCAGGTCATGGCGGGCCTGGGCGGCGGGCGTGGCGGGCTTGGGAGCAGGCTTGGACTTCTTGGCGACGGATTTGGCGACCGGCTGGGCGGCAACCACCGCCGCCGGATTGGCGTCGTCTTCGGGAATGGTCATGCGTCGTTCCCCCCAATTGTCTTTATTGGGCGAAAGTCTAGACACTTTTCAGGTCGGCTGTCCATCGGTCGGCGGCTTCGGCGGGGCTGTCGGTGGATTGCGGACGGGCCGTCCCCTACTTGGCGAGCTTTTGTGCGATGACGGTTTCGCAGCCCATCAGCCAGGCCACCTTTTTCAGCCGGGCGCTTTGCAGGGCGGCTTCGTGGCGTTCTTTCTCGATGCGGTCGTCGATGCGTCCCTGTTCTCGCGACAGCCGCATCATCTTTTCCTCCAGGGCGGGATTCTCGCGGGCCTCGCGCTCGATCTCGGCTTCATTGCGGGCGCGCCGGGCCGGCTGGGTCAGCAGGTTGTTGCGCTCCACGATGACGGCGTCCAATTGGGTCTGCCAAAAGCCGGATCGATAGATCGCGGCGCTGAAGGCGGCGGGGCCGCCCGCGGGTTCGCAGGACTCGTTGAGCGCTACTTTGTCGGGCGGCAGAGTGGCCCAAAAGAACAGCGCAAATCCTCCGGCGAGGATCAGCGCGTCGCGGGCTTTAATTCTGGCCATGACCTTGAACTCCCGGCCTGTCCGTATCCGTTAAGGGTACGACCATCCGAGGATGCTGGCAATCGGTCCCACCGAACTGCAAGGAATGCGAAAAAAGCCGGTCGCGAAGCGGTCTCGAGCCGGACGGTCAGATGGCGGAGGGCAGCCCGGACTGGCTGGCATGACGCTCCGCATCGCGTTCGGCGCGGACGGCGTGCCGCCATGCGCTGATGGAAATGACGGCGCCAAGCAGGGCGAGAATGCCGACGGCGGCCATCACGATATCCATGGTGGTAAAGTGCATCTTACTCTCCTAAGCCCGCTCCACGGGGATTCGGGCTGCCACGCGGTTAAGCGTCGAGGAAGCTCTACACTTCTTTTCGCATCTGCGAAAGGGGGCGAAAACCGGCTATGCGCAAACCACATAGCTCCTTGGGCGAAGATGGTGGATGAAGCGCCCCGACAGACGATCAGGCGGAATGAACCACAGGGGACGCCGCCGGGGCGGGGGCCGGAGTGGGCGCCGGAGCCGGTGCCGGAGCGGAAACCGGCGCGGCAGGGGGCGCGGCACCGATGGCGGCGGTGACGGCGGGGTCGGTGCCGGTGGCCTGGGGGGCCGGACCTGGGTCGGGGGGCGAGGTCGAGGCGGAGGATTCCTGGGACGAGGCGCCGTGGCGAATATATTCCTCAACCGCCTTCTTCGACGGGTACTGGTCGCGCACTTCGCCGGTCTGGCCGTCGCGGAACTCCACCACCGCCAAACCGGCCTGGTAGTTGAAGTTCACCACGGGGCTGATGAAGGGCGCGGCCTCGGCGGAAACCACGTTGCCAGCCGGTTCCTTGGACGCGGAAACAGCCGCCCCGCCCTTCCCAGTGGAAGAGGAGTGAAGCTGGGCGTGTTCCGGTGCGGAGCCGACATACATGGCTTTCTGCCTAAAACGAGTTTTCTCGCTACTATGTTATATACTCTCATTGCCTCGAATTGGCAAGGATTTTTGACTCTCCGGCGCCGGTCGGCTTGGGGCTAGGAATCTGAAATACAATGAAAATGTGGGCTTAGACGGTCCAGCCGGGCTTGCGCTTTTCCGCGAAGGCGGCCAGTCCTTCCCGGCCTTCCTCCGAACCGCGCAGGTCGGAAAAATGGGTGGCGGTATAGCGCAGTAGATCGGGCCCCATGGGGCTGTCGTCGATCACCCGGATCAGTTCCTTGGCGGCGGCCTGGGCCTTGGGGCCGCCTTTCAGGCAGGCCTCGACGATATGGTCGCGGGCGGCGTCCAGCTTGTCGGCGGCGACGATTCCGTGCACCAGGCCAAGGCGCAGCGCCTCGCGGGCATCGAAGCGCTCGCCGGTCACCATGTAGCGGCGACAGGCGCGCGAGCCGATGGCGGCCGCGACATAAGGGGCATGCAGCGACGGCGCCAGGCCGAGGCGAACCTCGGACAGGGCAAAGCTGGCCTCCTCGGCGGCGATGGCGATGTCGGCGGCGGCGACAAGACCGGCGCCGCCGCCCAGGGTGGCGCCCTGGACCATGGCCACCACCGGCTTGGGGCAGCGGTCGATGGCGTCGAACATCATGGCCAATTGGGCGGCGTCGCGTTGGATCTCGGCGGCGTCCCGGTCGGTGGTGCTTTGCAGCCAGGACAGGTCGATGCCCGCGCAGAAACTGGGCCCCCTTGCCTGGATCACCACCACGCGGACGGCCTCGGCGACACCGATCTTCTGAAAGGCTTGGGTCAGATTGCCCGCCAATTGGGCGTCGATGGCGTTGTGAACCTCGGGGCGGCCAAGGGTCAGCGTGGCGATGGCGCCGGAAATCTTCACATGGAGGGCTTCGGTCATGGGCGGCTTCCTCGCTGCAAGATGGGATCAGTAAACCATCTTGTCATGCCGATGTCGACAGAGGCACCCCACAGGCGATATGGTCCCGGCCTCCCCATCAAGGCGGCGAGGATGCGCCATGGAAAACCGTGAAATGTTCGACGAGATCAACGCCCTGATCGGCTCGGTGGCCAAGGCGTTGGAGCTGAGCGAGATGGATGTGATCGGCGCCATCGAACAGGGCGATCTGGGCATGAGCATGATCACCGACGAACAGGGCCGCAACTGCGTCGAGGTCAGCCATGACGGCCGCACGGCGCGCATCTACCAAGGCGCCATCTTCCGCCCCGACGACGCGCCCGAGGCGGAAGCGGACGAGGATTGCGGCGGCGGCTGTTCCTGCGGCCACTAATTCCGCTCGGCCGATGAAAAACTCTTGTGGAATGCGGCCGGGACGGCCGCGCTCCGAGGATAGCGGGCCGTTTGGAGCGCGGGCGTCTCGCCCGCCTGACGCCCGAGGGACAATATTATAGCTTCCGCGCCACCCAGCCGCCGAAGCACAGGGCGCGGAAATAGGGCGCGGGCGGGCTGAAGCCGGTGGCGGTCAGCAACTCGGCAAGACGGGCCTCGGTCACCGGGTGGATGTCGCGGTCGATGTGGCGGAATCCCTTTTCCACCTCGCCTTCCGGGATGTCGGCGGCCAGTTGCAGATGCCGCCACCAGCCGCGCAATTGCTGCTGCCACGGGTCTTCCCAACTGCCGAACAGATCGGCCAGCACCAGCGGAGCGCCCGGCTTGAGGTGGGAGGAAATCTCGTCCAGCAGCGCCTGCTTGGCGCCGTCGTCGGCCAGGAAATGCATGACCAGCAAGAGGGTGGCGGCGTCGAACGGCTCGAATTTGGGCAGATCGCCCACCTTGGACGGATAAAGCCGCACCCGCTTGGTCAAGCCATGCTCGGCGACCTTGGCTTCGGCGTGATGCAGCATGTCCTTGGAGGGGTCGACTCCGACCACCGCCAGATTGGGGCAGCTTTCGGCCAGGGCGACGCATTCCACCCCGGTACCGGCACCGACCACCAAGGCGCGGCCCTTGCCCGAGGTGGTCTCGGCGACGATCTGGCACGACAGGACGTGCAGTGCCTCGTAACCGGGGATGGCTTCGCGCACCCGCCGGTCATAGGCCTCGGCGCGATCCTTGTCCCAGTGATCCTTGGTCATGACCTTAACTCCCCCTCTTCCTCGTCGCACGGAAAGCCGTCCAGGCGGCGCAGCGCTTCCCCCGTGGCGATGGCCGCCGCCAGGGCCACGTTGAGCGAACGCGGGCCGGTCCTCATGGGAATGCGGATGCGCGCATGGGCGGCCCGGGCGACCTCCGGCGGCACGCCGGCGCTTTCGCGTCCCACCATGATGGTGTCGCCGGGAGCGAAAGGGAAGCGGTCATGACGATGCTCGCCTTGCGTGGTCAGTAGAATCAGCCGACGCCCCTGCGCGGCCAGCGAACGGGCGAAGGCCTCCCAGCTTGAGTGCCGGACATAGCTGGCATGCTCGATATAATCCATGCCTGCGCGGCGAACCTTACGTTCATCAAGGACAAAGCCGCAGGGTTCGATTATATCCACCGCGACGCCCAGGCAGGCCGATAGCCGCAGCAACGTCCCGGCGTTCTGCGGAATATCCGGCTGATAGAGGGCGAGCCGAAGCTTCTCCATATATTAACAAACCCGCATACATGACGAGACGGCAGTTGAAACCAAGATGCCGATGTGTTTAATAGTCGCGCTTCCGCGGGCCAACAAGAGGATTAGACATGGCTGATCAGGCACATAATGCCCAGCCCTCGTCGGTGGACGGGCAGACGCGGCGGGATTTCCTGCTGTATGCTACCTCCACCGTCGGAGCGGTCGGGACGGGCTTGGCGTTGTGGCCGTTCGTGCAAAGCATGAACCCTGCCGCCGACACCCTGGCGCTTTCAACCACTGACGTCGATATTTCGGCGATCAAGCCGGGTCAGTCCGTGACCGTGGTTTGGCGCGGCAAGCCGGTGTTCGTCCGGCATCGCCTCCCCGAGGAGATCACTGCCGCCGAGCAGGCCGTCATGGCTGATCTGCGCGAGGCGCAGAAGGACTCGGACCGCGTGAAGAAGCCGGAATGGCTGATCCTGGTCGGCGTGTGCACCCATCTGGGCTGCGTGCCGCTGGGTCAGAAGCCCGCCGATCCCAGGGGGGATTTCGGCGGCTGGTTCTGCCCGTGCCACGGCTCGCACTACGACACCTCCGGTCGTATCCGCAAGGGTCCGGCTCCGGCCAATCTGCCGGTGCCGCCCTATCAGTTCACCAGCGACACCACCGTCCGGATCGGCTGAGGGGGCCCGCAATGAGCGACTTCAAGAGCAACAACAAGGTGGTCAACTGGGTCGAAGAGCGCCTGCCCATCTTCTCGATGATGCAGCATTCCGCCATCGACTATCCGACCCCGCGCAATTTGAACTACTGGTGGAACTTCGGTTCGCTGGCCGCGGTGATGCTGATCATCATGATCCTCACCGGCCTGTTCCTGGCCATGAACTATTCCTCCCACACCTCGCTGGCCTTCGACTCGGTCGAACGCATCATGCGCGACGTGAATTACGGCTGGCTGCTGCGCTATCTGCACGCCAACGGCGCGTCCATGTTCTTCATCCTGGTCTACATCCACATCTTCCGCGGTCTGTACTACGGTTCGTACAAGTCCCCGCGCGAGATTCTGTGGTTCGTCGGCATCGCCATCTATCTGGCCATGATGGCCACCGGCTTCCTGGGCTATGTGCTGCCCTGGGGTCAGATGTCGTTCTGGGGCGCCACGGTGATCACCAACCTGTTCTCCGCCTTCCCGGTGGTGGGCGAATTCATCGTCACCTTGCTGTGGGGCGGCTTCTCGGTGGACAACCCCACCCTGAACCGGTTCTTCGCCCTGCACTTCCTGGTGCCGTTCGTCATCCTGGGTCTGGTTGTGGTGCATGTCTGGGCGCTGCACACCGTGAAGTCCAACAATCCGCTGGGTATCGAGATGAAGGGGCCGCAGGATTCCATCCCGTTCCACCCCTTCTACACCATCAAGGATCTGTTCGGCGTTGCCCTGTTCATGATGGTCTATCTGGCCTTCGTGTTCTGGGCGCCCAACTTCTTCGGCGAGCCGGACAACTACATCCCCGCCAATCCCATGGTGACCCCGCCGCACATCGTGCCCGAATGGTACTATCTGCCGTTCTACGCGATCTTGCGCGCCTTCACCTTCGACCTGCCGTTCCTGCCGGCCAAGTTGCAGGGCGTGCTGGCCATGTTCTCGGCCATCCTGATCCTGTTCGCTCTGCCCTGGCTGGACACCTCCAAGGTGCGTTCCGCCAAGTTCCGGCCGCTGTACCGCCAGTTCTTCTGGCTGTTCCTGGTCAACGCCCTGGTTCTGGGCTATGTGGGCGGCAAGCCGGCGGAAGGCATCCTGGTCAAGATCGGCCAGTTCTGCACCGCCTACTACTTCGCCCATTTCCTGATACTGCTGCCGCTGCTGGGCAAGATCGAGAAGCCCAAGGCCCTGCCCGCATCCATCGCTTCGCCGGTGGTGAAGGCGGCCGCTCTCGGCGTCATGATCCTGGTCGGTCTCGCCGGGTTCTCCGGCTCGGCCTCCGCCAATGCCGGCGGCGGTCCCGAGCTGAAGAAGCCCGCGACGGCGTTCTCGTGGGAGGGCGTGTTCGGTCACTACGACAAGGCCGCGCTCAAGCGGGGTTGGCAGGTCTATCACGACGTCTGCTCCGCCTGCCATTCCATGCGGCTGGTGTCGTATCGCAACTTGGCCGATATCGGTTTCACCGCCGATGAGATCAAGACCATCGCCGCCGAGAAGGAAGTCCCGGCCGAGCCCAACGACGAAGGCGTGGTGCTCAACCGTCCCGCCCGCGCGTCGGACCGCTTCGTCTCGCCGTTCCCCAACGAGAAGGCCGCCCAGGCCGCCAATGGCGGCGCGCTGCCGCCGGATCTCTCGCTGATGAACAAGGCGCGGGTCAGCGGTCCCTACTACGTCTACTCGCTGATGCTGGGCTACGAAGACGCCGCCCCGGAAGGTCATCCCATTCCGGAAGGCAAGTTCTTCAACCACTACTTCCCCGGCAATGCCATCAGCATGCCCCAGGTGGTCAACGACGACATCGTGTCCTACACCGATGGCACCAAGGCCACCAAGGAGCAGATCGCTTCCGACATCGTGACCTTCCTGAACTGGGCCGCCGAGCCCGAGCTCGACGCCCGCAAGGGCATGGGCGTGAAGGTCATGGTCTTCCTGGCCGTGCTGACGGCTCTGCTCTTCGCGCTGAAGCGGCAGATCTGGAAGGATATCCACTGATCCCTCCCGCCTGACGCGGAAACAACGACGGCCGCCCCGGCGACAGGGCGGCCGTTTTGTTTCTATTTCCAGATCGGCTTGCCCGAGCCCGGCAGGCCCAGTTCGGCCCAGCGATCGGTGACGCGGTTCACCACGTCCGTGTCCATGCGGATTTTCTCGCCCCATTCGCGGTGGGTCTCGGGCGGCCATTTGTTGGTGGCGTCCATGCCCAGCTTGCCGCCTAGGCCTGATTCCGGACTGGCGAAATCCAGATAGTCGATGGGGGTGCCCTCGATCACCGTGATGTCGCGGGCGGGGTCCATGCGGGTGGAGATGGCCCACATGACGTCCTTCCAGTTCCGCGCGTCGATGTCGTCATCCACCACGATGACGAATTTGGTGTACATGAACTGCTTGAGGAAGCTCCACACCCCGAACATCACCCGCTTGGCGTGGCCGGGATAGGCCTTCTTGATGGAGACAACGGCGATGCGGTACGAGCAGCCCTCGGGCGGCAGCCAGAAATCGACGATCTCGGGGAATTGCTGGCTCAGCAGCGGAATGAACACTTCGTTCAGCGCTTCGCCCAGCACGCTGGGCTCATCCGGTGGGCGGCCGGTGAAGGTGGAGAGGTAAATGGGGGCCTTGCGCATGGTGATGGCGGAAACGCGAAAGACCGGGAAATCCTCCACCGAGTTGTAATAGCCGGTGTGGTCGCCATAAGGGCCTTCCGGCCCGTGCTCGTCCAGCATGACATGGCCTTCCAGCACGATCTCGGCCTCGGCCGGCACCTTCAGCGGCACCGTCTTGCAGTCCACCAGCTCCACCTTCTTGCCGCGCAGCAATCCGGCGAACTGATATTCCGACAAAGTCTCGGGGACCGGCGTGACGGCGGCGATGATGGTGCCGGGATCGGCGCCGATGACCACGGCGGCGGGCATGGGTTCCTTCTTGGCGGCGGCCCAACGCTGGAAATGCTGGGCGCCGCCGCGATGCTTCAGCCAGCGCATCAAGGTGGTGTTTCGCCCCGTCACCTGCATGCGGTAGATGCCCAGGTTGAAGCCGTCGCGCTTGTCGTCCTTGTCGGGGCCTTGGGTGACCACCAGCGGCCAGGTGATCAGCGGCGCCGGTTCGCCCGGCCAACAGCCCTGGATGGGCAGGGCCGACAGATCCACCTGATCGCCGGTCAGCACCACCTGCTGGCAGGGCGCGTTGCTCACCGTCTTGGGGCGCATGGCCATGACCGTCTTGGCCAAGGGCAGCATCTCGAGTGCTTCGCGCCAGCCGCCGGGCGGCTCCGGCTGCTTGAGGAAGGCGAGAGTCTCGCCCACCTCCCGCAGTTGATGCGGTTCGCGGTCCATGCCCCAGGCGACCCGTTCCACCGTGCCGAACAGATTGACCAGCACTGGCATGGGATAGCGCGATCCGTCGGGGCGCACCACATTCTCGAACAGGACGGCGGGGCCGCCCTCGGCCAGCAGGCGGGTCTGGATCTCGGTCATTTCCAGATGGGGCGAAACCGGCGCGGTCACGCGCTTCAGCCGACCGGCGTCTTCCAGGCGGGCGATGAAATCGCGCAAGCTGTCATAGGGCATATCCGGCTCTCCAAGGTCAGGCGGACAGGGGACGACGAACGCGCTTTGTCGTCAAGACCGGGATCGACTTGTGCTAAAATATACGGTGCACCCCTGACTTCCCGTCTCCGGTGAATCGCTGTAGGCTTTTCGTTCGGGTTGCTGATAGCCCGAAAGATATAGAGAGCCCGTCATGGCCGTGCTTCAGAAGGAAGAGCGCTATCGCACCCTGATCGAGTTGGGCATCGCCCTCTCGGCCGAGCGCAACCATGACCGGCTGATGGAAAAGATTCTCCACGGCGCCAAGAGCATGTGCAACGCCGACGGCGGCACGCTCTATCTGGTCACCGAGGCCAAGGACGGCCTGCGCTTCGAGATCATGCTGAACGATACCCTGAACATCGCCATGGGCGGCACCACGGATAAGCCGATTCCGTTCCCGCCCCTGCGGCTCCGCGACGATCAGGGCGAGCCCAATCACAAGAACGTGTCCAGCCATTGCGCCCTGACCGGCACGACCATCAACATCGTCGATGCCTATGACGTGGATAAGTTCGACTTTTCCGGCACCAAGGCCTTCGACGCCAAGACGGGATACCGCTCCAAGTCGTTCCTGACGGTGCCGCTGAAGAATTACGAGGGCGAGGTGATCGGCGTTCTCCAACTGATCAACGCCCGCGACCGCCGCAACCGCATCGTGACCTTCGGGCCCGACATCACGCCACTGATCGAGGCCCTGGCCAGCCAGGCGGCGGTGGCGCTGGACAATCAGCGCCTGATCGAAGCCCAGAAAAATCTGTTCAAGAGCTTCATTCAGGTGATCGCGGGCTCCATCGACGCCAAGAGCCCCTATACCGGCGGCCACTGCCACCGGGTTCCCGCCGTCACCTTCATGATGGCCCAGGCGGCCTGCGACCAGACCACCGGCGTCTTCGCCGATTTCAACCTGACCGAGGACGAATGGTACGAGCTGGAGGTCTCGGCCGGTCTGCACGATTGCGGCAAGGTCACCACGCCGGAATATATCGTCGACAAGGCCACCAAGCTGGAGACCATCTACAACCGCATTCATGAAATCCGCATGCGGTTCGAGGTCAGGAAGCGCGACGCCGTCATCTTGTATCTGGAAGGCCTGCTGGCCGGGGAAGAGGATGCCGAGCTCCTGAAGACCCGGCTGGACGAGACGCTGGCCGCGCTGGACGACGATTTCGCCTTCATCGCCGAATGCAATGTGGGCGGCGAATTCATGGCGCCGGAAAAGATCGATCGCATGAAGGCCATCGCCGCCCAGACCTGGACGCGCACCATCGACGACACCTTGGGCCTGTCCATCGACGAAATGCGCCGCCGCACCGGGGATGAACCCAAGCCGCCGGTGGCCGAGCCCATGCTGGCCGACAAGGACTGGCACGTCATTCCCCATGAAGTGGCGGTGGATATCGCCCATTACGAATCCGAGGGCTTCAAGATGAAGCCGCTGGAGAACCGCTACAATCTGGGCGAGATCTACAATCTGGCCATCGGGCGCGGCACCTTGACCGCCGAGGATCGCTTCAAGATCAACGATCACATCGTCCAGACCATCTTCATGCTCAAGGCGCTGCCCTTCCCCAAGAATTTGTCGCGGGTGGCGGAATGGGCGGGCGGCCATCACGAAAAGATGGACGGCACCGGCTATCCCAAGGGGCTGAAGCGCGACGACATGTCGTGGCCGGCCCGCATGATGGCCATCGCCGACATCTTCGAGGCGCTGACCGCCGCCGACCGCCCCTACAAGAAGCCCAAGACCCTGTCGGAATCGCTGAAGATCATGTCCTTCATGGTCAAGGACCAGCATATCGATCCCGATCTGTGGGAACTGTTCCTGACCTCGGGCATCTGGAAGACCTACGCCGAGAAATATCTGCGGCCTGAACAGGTGGACGAGGTGGACATCGCCAGGTTCATGCCGCCCAAGGCGGCGGAATAGACCCTTGGCGGGCTTCCGCGCCTATATGGCGGCCAGTCTGGATGGCCGCATAACCACCGCCGACGGCTCCATCGCCTGGATGGAGCCTTTCAATTCCATGGATTACGGCTTCGACGATTTCGTCGGCCATATGGGAACCATGGTCATGGGGCGAACCACCTATGACCACCTCCACGCCATGGGCCATTGGCCCCACGGTGACAAACGCTGCATCGTGGTGACGTCGCGCGGCATGGAAACGGCGCCGGACAATGTGGAGCCCTGGCTGGGCGATCTCGGTCAACTGGTCGAGGAATTGCGCCGCCAGAAGACCGGCGACGTCTGGGTGGCGGGCGGCGCCAAGGCCATCCGCGCCTTTCTCGAGCTCGGAGTGATCGATCATTTCGATCTGCTGGTCATGCCGGTGCTGCTGGGTGACGGCCGCCCGCTGTTCGAGCGCTCCGAGCGCCCCTCGCGCCTGACCCTGCTGGGCGCCAGGACATTCGCCAACGGAGTGGTCCGGCTCAGCTACGTGGTGGGATGAAGATTATATATTGCGCCTCAAGCACTTCACCATCGGCTTTGCCGATGCGAGATCTGGGCTGTATCGACATTCAGGGAATTCGGCTGAGTTCTGGCCGGAACGTCTGTCCGGCAGGAATTTTAGCCACACATGAACACAGATACGCACAGATGAAGTGAGAGATTTCCTTATCTGTGTCCCGCGCAGCGGGAATCTGTGTACATCTGTGGCCCATGTCTTGGCCTATCGGCCTGAATGTCGATTGGCCCTAAGGACCGGGCGGGCGCGTCGATTTTATTCCAGCGCCTGCCTTAGGGCCGCTGAACTGGCCCAGGGCGCCAAAGCCAGGGCGGCCACCAGGATACCCGCCAGGATCATGAGATGGGGCTTGGCCGACATGCCCTGGACGGCGGCGTCGATGGCCCCGACTCCGAAGATCAGCACCGGCACGTAAAGCGGCAGGATCAGCAGCGACAGCAAGACGCCGCCGCGCCGCGCCCCCAGCACCAGGGCGGCGCCGATGCCGCCGATCAGCGACAAGGTGGGCGTTCCCAGCGCCATGGCGGCGAGCAGGATGGCGAAGCCCTCTGCCTGCATGTGCAGTAGCACGGCGAGAACCGGTGCGGCCACCATCAGCGGCAGGCCGGTGGTCAGCCAGTGGGCCAGCATCTTGGCGGCCACCACCACCCCCAGGGGGGCGGGCGTCAGCACCAGCAGTTCCAGCGAGCCGTCCTCGTAATCGGCCTGGAACAACCGGTCCAACGACAGCATGGAGGCCAGCAGGGCGGTGACCATCAGCACGCCCGCCGAGACCCGTTCCAGCACATTGACCTCGGGGCCGATGCCGAAGGGGAACAGCACCACCGTGAGGACGAAGAAAGTCACCACCATGACGCTGTCCGAGCCCTGGCGCAGTGCCAGGCGCAGGTCGCGGCGCACCACTTCCAGGAAGCGGTTCATGATAGGATTCCTTCCAGGCCCTCAAGCGCCGGGCGCCCACATCCGTGGGCTTGGCTTTCGCGCCATGGGGCGCGCGCGCTCAATGCGCCAACTCCTCGCCCAGGGGCTCGTCGAACCTCTCGGCCACCGCGAAATCATCCAGTTGCATCAGGGTCGCGCCGGGCAGGTCGATCTCGGCATGGGTGGACAGCACCACCATGCCGCCGGTGGCGCGGTGTTCGGCCAGCACCGCTTCCAGCGCCTTGATGGAGGCCTTGTCCAGCGCCGTGGTCGGTTCGTCCAGCAGCCACAGCGGACTGGGCGCCGCCAGCAGGCGGGCGAGATTGGTGCGGCGCTTCTGCCCGGCCGACAGCATCTTGCCGGGAATCGCGGCCAGATGGGACAGGCCGAAGCGGTCCAGCGCATTGTCCACCGCGCGGCCCGCCCGTCCCATATGGGGGTCGTGCAGCCTGGCCCAGAAGCCGAGATTCTCGGCGACGCTGAGCACCGGCTTCACCGCGTCGTGATGCCCCAGGTAATGGGTGCGCGCCGCCTGGGCCTCGGGGTCGTCTCCCACCGGTTGGCCGTTCCAGGCCAGCACCCCGTGGGCGGGACGCAGCAGACCGGCCATGACCCGCAGCAGCGACGACTTGCCCGAACCGTTTGGCCCCAGCAGCACCAGGGCGCCGCCCGAAGCCAGCGTGAAATCCAGCCCGGCGAACACCACCCGTCCGCCGCGCAGGCAGGCCAGATGGGTTCCGGAAAATGTGGCGGGCTCGGGCGTTGTCATGGACGGCACCATGGCAAAAAACAGCCGCCTTGACGAGGGGTTTCACTTTTGGGCGGGCGAAGGCGCCCGCGCTCCCGGGAATATATGTTGGAGATTTCGGAGCGCAGCGACTGGCGCATTGAGCGCCCGCGCCTCGTGGCGCGAAAGCCAAGCGAACGGAGTGAGAGCCGGCGATTGAGGCAGATTTCAACAAAGGTCGGGGCGGTCGGCGCCAGGGGGGGCAAACGCCGACCGCCACCTTCATTGGCCCGGCGCCGCCGAAGGAGGGGGGCGGGACGGCGGTGCCTTGGGGCCATGTGGGAAGAGTGCTCTCCAATTAAGGCGATTTCATGGCCGACATGCGGAGCATGATGCGGAAACACTCTTTCCACAAACCGGGGATAGGGGTAGTTTTCTTCCGCGTTAGCCCCCACTTAAGGGTGGTATCATTGCGCGATGCGGGTCGGGAACGCGGCGGGGGCCGAGTTTCGCGGCTCTGTCGTGCGTCCGGCCGAACGACCCAGGGACCATTGGGATGCTGGGTCTCAACTTTGATCGAGAGGATTTCGCCGTGCTTGAAGCCTATCGCCAGCATGTCGCCGAGCGCGCCGCGCTCGGGATTCCGCCCCTGCCGCTGTCCGCCGAGCAGACCCAGGCCCTGGTCGGCCTGCTCGTCAATCCGCCCAAGGGCGAGGAACAGACCCTCGTCGAGCTGATCACCTACCGCGTTCCGGCCGGTGTGGACGATGCCGCCAAGATCAAGGCGGAATTCCTCGACACGGTGGCCAAGGGCACCCAGGCCTGTTCGCTGATCTCGCGCGAGAAGGCGGCCGAACTGCTGGGCACCATGCTGGGCGGCTTCAACGTCAAGCCGCTGATCGAATTGCTGGGCGACGCCAAGGTGGGCGCGGTGGCCGCCGAGGGCCTGAAGAAGACCCTGCTGGTGTTCGACTTCTTCCACGACGTCAAGGAACTGGCCGACAAGGGCAATGCCAACGCCAAGGGCGTGTTGCAGTCCTGGGCCGACGCCGAGTGGTTCACCTCGCGCCCGGAAGTGCCGAAGTCGCTGACCGTCACCATCTTCAAGGTGACCGGCGAGACCAATACCGACGATCTGTCGCCCGCCCCCGACGCCTGGAGCCGCCCCGACATCCCGCTGCACGCCCTGGCCATGCTGAAGAATCCGCGTCCCGGCATCGAGGCCGACGAGCCCGGCGCCCGCGGCCCGCTGAAGCAGCTGGACGGCCTCGCCAAGAAGGGCAACCTGGTCGCCTATGTGGGCGACGTGGTCGGCACCGGATCAAGCCGCAAGTCGGCGACCAATTCGGTGCTGTGGTTCACCGGCGAGGACATCCCCTTCGTGCCGAACAAGCGGTTCGGCGGCGTCTGCCTGGGCACCAAGATCGCCCCCATCTTCTACAACACCATGGAAGATGCCGGTGCTCTGCCCATCGAGCTGGACGTCAACCAGATGAATATGGGCGACGTGGTCGAACTGCGTCCCTATGAAGGCAAGGCGCTGAAGGACGGCAAGGTGATCGCCGAATTCACCGTCAAGTCCGAGGTGATCTTCGACGAAGTGCGCGCCGGTGGCCGTATTCCGCTGATCATCGGCCGTGGCCTGACCTCCAAGGCCCGCGAGGCGCTGAAGCTGCCCGCCTCGACCCTGTTCCGCCTGCCCGGCGTGCCCAAGGATACCGGCAAGGGCTTCTCGCTCGCCCAGAAGATGGTCGGTCGCGCCTGCGGCCTGCCCGAGGGCAAGGGCATGCGTCCGGGCACCTATTGCGAGCCCAAGATGACCACCGTGGGCTCCCAGGACACCACCGGCCCCATGACCCGCGACGAGTTGAAGGATCTGGCCTGTCTCGGCTTCTCCGCCGACATGGTGATGCAGTCCTTCTGCCACACCGCCGCTTACCCCAAGCTGGTGGACGTCAAGACCCATCGCGACCTGCCGGGCTTCATCTCCACCCGTGGCGGCGTGGCGCTGCGTCCCGGCGACGGCGTCATCCACTCCTGGCTGAACCGTCTGCTGCTGCCCGACACCGTGGGCACCGGCGGCGATTCCCACACCCGCTTCCCCATCGGCATCTCCTTCCCGGCCGGTTCCGGTCTGGTGGCCTTCGCCGCCGCCACCGGCGTCATGCCGCTGGACATGCCGGAATCGGTGCTGGTGCGCTTCAAGGGCAACAAGATGCAGCCCGGCGTCACCCTGCGCGATCTGGTCAACGCCATTCCGCTCTACGCCATCCGCGCCGGTCTGCTGACGGTGGAGAAGAAGGGCAAGAAGAACGTCTTCTCCGGTCGCATCCTGGAAATCGAGGGTCTGCCCGACCTGAAGGTGGAACAGGCCTTCGAGCTGTCCGACGCCGCCGCCGAGCGTTCGGCCGCCGCCTGCTCGGTCCGGCTGGATAAGGCTCCGATCATCGAATACATGACGTCCAATATCACGCTCATGAAGTGGATGATCGCCAACGGCTATCAGGATCCGCGCACCCTGGGCCGCCGCATCAAGGCCATGGAAGCCTGGATCAAGAAGCCCGACCTGCTGGCGCCCGATGCCGACGCCGAATACGCCGCCGTCATCGAGATCGATCTGGCCGACATCAAGGAACCCATCGTCGCCTGCCCCAACGATCCCGACGACGTCAAGCTGCTGTCGGAGGTCGCCGGTGCCGGGATCGACGAAGTGTTCATCGGCTCGTGCATGACCAATATCGGTCACTTCCGCGCGGCGGCCAAGGTGCTGGACGGCAAGTCCGACATCCCCACCCGCCTGTGGATCGCGCCGCCCACCAAGATGGACGCCATGATCCTCAACGAGGAAGGCTATTACAGCACGCTGGGCAAGTCGGGCGCCCGCATGGAAATGCCCGGCTGCAGCTTGTGCATGGGCAATCAGGCGCAGATCCGCAAGGGGTCCACCGCCATGTCCACCTCGACCCGTAACTTCCCCAACCGTCTGGGCATCGACACCAACGTCTATCTCGGTTCCGCCGAGCTGGCCGCCGTCTGCGCCCTGATGGGCAAGATCCCGACCCCGGCCGAATACCTGGCCCAGGTGAGCGGTCTTGCCGCCAAGTCGGGGGATATCTATCGCTACATGAACTTCGACCAGATCGCCGAATTCCGCGATCAGGCCGCCACCGTCACGGTCTGAAGGCCGAGGTGAACCAAAGCCCCCGCCGGGTGACCGGCGGGGGCTTTATGTTGTCATCAACATTGTAATCCATCTAATACGCATGTGATAATGCCCTTTCGAGACCGGGGGATTAACCAATGTCCAATTCCCGAACGGCACCCACCAGCGGCAATCACCTCATCGATGGTCAGCACGGCCATCTGACCGAGCTGATCAACCATGCCGCCGCCGCCCTTCGTGATGGCCGCGGCGACTTCAACGCGGCGATTCTGGCGTTTCATCGGGCCCTGGAGCATCATTTCGCGGTGGAAGGGGTCATCTTTCGCGGTGCCGGTTTCGGCGCGTCGCAAGAGCATGACGATGCCCACGCCGTCATCCTCGATCGCATCCGCACCATCGCCGATTCCCTGGCCGATCTGGGGGGCGCCAGCGATCGCCACGGCGTTATCGATGAGATGGAACGGATCCTGTTCGATCACGAATTGCTGGAAGATTCAGGCTATTGGGAGTCCGTGCGCGACGATGCATCACGCTTGACGGCGACCTGGGATTCCTCGTTGGAAACCGGAATCGATTGGATCGATGACCAGCACCGCCATCTGATGGTTCTGATCAATCAGATGGTTGCCCTCGGCCCGTCGGGAGACAAGGCGGCGGTGACGGAGGCGATGGATCACTTCCGCCGTCATGTCAGCCAGCATTTCGCGGCGGAGGAACGTTATCTCCAAACGCAGGGTCTCGGCGTTTCGACCCATCGGTCCGACCATATCCGCCTGATGGAGGAATTGGAGGATCTGACCACCGGCATCAATTCCGCGACGCTGGCGGTGAACTATCTGCGGTTCTGGATTCTCGACCATATCCGCACCACCGACTTGCCCGATTTCGGCAAGCGGTAGCTATTCTTCGTTTTCCAACGAAGCCACATAGCGCAGCCCGTCGAGGGCGGTGGCGAACCACTCCTCGCGGTTATCGTCCTCGGCATGGACCAGATAGGCGGGGCGGCGGAACTCGGGCGCCCCGGTCACCAGGGACAGCCGCCCGGCCGCCAGATAGCCGCGCGCCACCCGCATGGGCAAATAGCCGGTGCCGCCATAGGCCAGAATATGTTGCAGGCCGAGCGCGCCCAGACCCACCGAGACCGCCGGGGTCTTGAGGTCGGGAAAGGCCTGGCTGTGGGCGGCGCGGAATTCCGGCCCCCAATCCACCAGCACATAGTCGTCGTCCCATTCGTCGACGGCGCGCCGCCGGGTCGAGACCATGACCAGACGCTCTTCCAGCAGCTTCTCGATATGCAGGCCCGGGCGCGAGGTGGGAGAATACATGACCCCCACGTCCAACAGGCCTTCGATCAACTGGCGCATGATGCCGTCGGACAGCCCGACCTCGGCCTTCAGCGCCACATCGGGCATGGCGGTGCGCATCCAGGGAATCCACTGCACCAGCAACCGATCCCACAAAGAGAACTGGCCACCGATATTGAGCACGGTGCGATAGCCGGGCGGCAGTGCCAGTTCCTGGCGCGCCTGCTCCCACACCCGGACCATGGTGGTGGCGTAGCGGCGGAATTGCAGCCCGGCGGCGGTCAGTTGGGTGCCCGACTTGGAGCGCACGAACAGCGGGCGGCCCAATTCGTCTTCCAGCGCCTTGATACGCATGCTGACGGTGGACTGGGTCACCGAAAGCCGGTCGGCGGCACGGTTGAAATTGCCGGTATCGACGATTTCAAGAAAGGTTCTGGCGAGGTCGATGTTCATGGTCGGTCCGGTGGGCGCGGATCATGCTGCGCTGCAATATCAGACCATGTTGTAGCGCAGTCATGCGCCAACATCAACCATGCGGAGGGTTCAGATCAAAATATTTGATGCATGGGTGGGATTGCTCCCACCCATGTGGGTCATCATAAACGGCCCCTCAGGCGCCGGGCGGGTCACCTCCGTGACCCTTGGCTTCCGTGCCACGAGGCACGGCGGCCTTCGGCCTTGCCTCCACGCCGATGACCAAGGTCATCGGCGTATGGGAGAATCAAGCGCGGGCGCGGGCCTTGACGTCGCCGCGCATGCGGGCGACGTATTCCTTCAGCTGACGCTCCATGCTGGCGAAGGTTTCGCGCAGCGCCACGTAGATGTCTTCGTTGACGTGGCTGTCCTTGGGGTCGCGCTTCACCACCAGCTCGGAGCCGGGCACGGTGATGTCGAGACGGATATGGAAGGGTTCACCCTTGTGATGAAGGTTGGAGGTATTGCGATGGTGCGACTCGATCACCACGCGACAGCTGGTGATTCGGTCGAACAGTTGCTCCAGCTTGGCCACCTTCTCGCGGATGCGGGTTTCGACGGCGTCGGAATGATCAATGCCGTGAAAGGTGATCTGGAGGGGAATCTGCATCAACGTCTCCATCAAAATCGGTCGCGTCTTGGCCCCAGTCCTAGGGGCGGCAGCGACTTGGTTCTTTTTCGCGCCCGCCAGCGGTCGCGGCGTGCGAATTCCGGGCGGCATACATAGCCGCTTGCGGGCGCTCAGGCAATGCCCGGAACGAACTTTCATTGTCTCGGAGAATCGTCGGACTTGCAACCGTCCGAAGCCTCCCTCATATCAGGGCGCTTTCCATTTCATAGCTTGTGTGGAGTCCCAAAGGCCATGGCCGAAGAAAAGCGTCAATTCCAGGCGGAAGTCGGCAAGCTGCTCGACATCGTCGTTCACTCGCTCTACTCCAATAAGGAGATCTTTCTGCGTGAACTGATCTCCAATGCCTCGGATTCCTGCGACCGGCTGCGATATGCCGCGCTGACCGAGACGGATCTGCTGTCCGGCGACCCGGACTTCGTCATCCGCCTGATCCCCGACGAGAAGGCGGGAACCCTGACCATCGCCGACAACGGCATCGGCATGACCCATGACGAGCTGGTGGCCAATCTGGGCACCATCGCCAAGTCGGGCACCTCGGAATTCCTGTCGCGCCTGACCGGCGACGCCAAGAAGGACGTCAATCTGATCGGCCAGTTCGGCGTCGGCTTCTATTCCGCCTTCATGGTGGCCGAGGAGGTCAGCGTCGTCACCCGCAAGGCCGGTGACGCGTCGGGCTGGCGCTGGGTATCGGACGGCAAGGGCGAGTTCACCGTCACCGAAGCCCCCGAGGCCGCCCGTGGCGCCGCCATCACCTTGAAACTGCGCGAGGCCGAAAAGGAGTTCACCGAGGCCTTCCGGCTGAAATCCATCGTCAAGAAGTACTCCGACCATATCGCCATTCCGGTCAAGCTGAAGGACGGCGATAAAGAGGAGGAAACCGTCAACTCCGCCTCCGCCCTGTGGACGCGGTCTAAGTCCGAGGTGACGGCCGAGCAGTACAAGGAGTTCTACCACCACGTCGCCCATGCCTTCGACGAGCCGTGGTCGACCCTGCATTTCAAGGCCGAGGGCGCCATCGAATATACCGGCCTGCTGTTCGTGCCCAGCTCGAAGCCGTTCGACCTGTTCCAGCCCGACCGCAAGCAGCATGTGAAGCTCTATGTGCGTCGCGTCTTCATCACCGATGATTGCGAGGAGCTGCTGCCGCCCTATCTGCGCTTCGTGCGCGGCGTGGTGGACAGCCAGGATCTGCCGCTCAATGTCAGCCGCGAGATGCTGCAGCATAACCCGATCCTGGCCAAGATCCGCTCGGGCCTGATCAAGCGCGTGCTGGGCGAGCTGAAGAAGAAGGCCGAGGATGCCGAGGGCAATTACGACGCCTTCTGGGACGCCTTCGGCGCCGTGCTGAAGGAAGGCATCTACGAGGATTTCGAGCGCCGCGACGAGATCCTGGAACTGTGCCGCTTCCGCTCCACCCATGGCGACGGCTGGACCACCCTGGCCGATTACGTGGGCCGCATGAAGGACGGCCAGGAGGCCATCTACACCATCACCGGCGACGATCTGGCCAAGCTGAAGCAGAGCCCGCAGTTGGAAGGCTTCAAGGCCAAGGGCGTCGAGGTGCTGCTGCTGACCGATCCCATCGACGAGTTCTGGGTCTCGGCCATTCCGCGCTACCAGGAAAAGGATCTGCGCTCGGTGACCGCCGCAGGCGCCGATCTCGGCAAGGTCAAATCGGCCGAAGCCGACGACAAGAAGGCCGACGAGGCCCCCGCCGACGAAGTGGCGACCCTGATCGAGGCGCTGAAGCTGGCCCTGGGCGACAAGGTCAAGGATGTGCGTCCCTCGGAACGCCTGACCGAATCCGCCGTCTGTCTGGTGGCCGATGCGGGCGATATGAGCATGCATCTGGAAAAGATGCTGCGCGCCCATGGCCAGGCCCCCGGCGATAAGCCGCGAATCCTGGAGATCAATCCCCGCCACGGGCTGATCAAGGGCCTGGCGGCCAAGGTCAAGGCCAGCGGCACCGGCCCATTGGTGGAAGACATGGCCGCCCTGCTGCTGGATCAGGCCCGCATCGTCGAGGGCGAACCCCCCGCCGACGCCAGCGCCTTCGCCCGGCGTCTGGTCTCGGTGATGGAACTGGGGCTGTAAGCCGCGATCAAAATCCGTTCTCCTCCGTCATTCCCGCGAAAGCGGGAATCCATGGACCCCCGCTTTCGCGGGGGTGACGGGAATAGGGAAGGCGCGGATAAGAGATGACACTCTTTTCCGCGCCTCCCGGTCGCGACGGCGGTCAGGCCGCCTTGGATTCGATCAGCTTGGCGTCGGGGGCCGCGTCGATTTTGATGGTCCGGGGCTTCATGGCCTCGGGGATCTCGCGCACCAGATCCACCGACAGCAGACCGTTCACCAACGACGCGCCGCCGACCTTGATATGGTCGGCCAATTGGAAGCGGCGTTCGAACGAGCGCCCGGCGATGCCGCGATGGAGGAATTCCACCTTGGCCTCATCCCGGGTCAGCTTGCCCGAAATGGTGAGGGTCGAGCCCTCGGCGGTCAGGGTCAGATCGGATTCAGCGAAACCGGCCACCGCCATGGTGATGCGGTAGTGGTCGTCGCTATGCTTCTCGATGTTATAGGGGGGATAGGATACCGACGCCTCGTCGGCGCGGGCGGCCGTCTCAAGCAGATGGTTGAGATGGTCGAAGCCGACGGTGGAGCGGAACAGGGGGGAAAGATCAAAGCTGCGCATTTCCAGTTCTCCTTTGCGAAGCAACCAGCTTGGCGGCCCATGGCCACCGCGAGGCCCCGTCATGGCGGCCCCGCGCAAACGAGATAATGCGATGTTTCGAGTCGTCAAGAGGGGGGCGGCTCAATGCAGCCCCCTCTCGATCAGCAGCTTAGCTGGCGGTGACGTAGGCCCGCATGGCCTCGGCCTCGAACTCGGCGCGTTCCAGGCTGTTGGACACCATGTCGCGGATGCTGACGATGCCCGCCAGCTTGCCGTCGGAGAACACCGGCATATGGCGGAAATGGTGGTTGGACATCATGCTCATGACCGAGGCGACGCTGTCGCTGGCCTGGCAGACCAGCGGGTCGCGGGTCATGTGCTCGCCCACCGGGGCTTCGGTGACGCCAGAGCCATGGGCGGCCAGACAGCGGGTGACGTCGCGTTCGGTGAAGATGCCCACGGTCTTGTCGTTCTCGTCGACCACCAGCACGGCGCCGACCTTGAACGACGCCATCCCCTTGATCGCATCCATCATGGTCTTGGTGGGCAGGATCTTGAAAACCTTGTTGCCCTTCTTGGCGAGAATTTCCGAGACAAGCATTGATGCACTCCGTGTCTGGATCCAGGGGGACCGGATCGATTGGCGCAGGCGGTGCGGCTTCCGCCTGACTGCGCGGGTAGGATAACCAAATCCCTTCGGGTGAGAAACCTTAAACCAGCAGCACCCGATTGGCCGCCGCCGCCGCCGCGCCTTGGGGCAGCTTGACGCCCTGGGCGAGCAGGGCGGCTTCCAGCGCCGCAAGGCAGGTGGTGACGTGATGGGGGGTGGCGCTTTGGCCCATCAGGCCGATGCGCCAGACCTTACCCGCCAGGGTGCCCAGCCCGGCCCCGATCTCCAATCCGTGCTGGTTCAGCAGGGTGGTCCGCACCAGGGCCTCGTCGACGCCGTCGGGCACCAGCACGGCGTTGAGCTGCGGCAAGCGCGCCCCTTCCGCCACCAGCAGGCCGAGTCCCATGGCCTCCAACCCGGCGCGGAGCGCCTGATGCATCATGGAATGCCGCGTCCAGGAATGTTCGATGCCTTCCTCGTGCAGCATGACCAGGGATTCGTGCAATCCGTAGAGCGCATTGATGGGGGCCGTGTGGTGATAGGCCCGCTTGGCGCCGCCGCCCCAATAGGCGGTCAGCAGGCTGAAATCCAGGAACCAGCTCTGCACCTTGGTCTTGCGGGCCTTCAGGGTCTCGACGGCACGGTCGGAGAAGGTGACCGGCGACAGGCCGGGCGTGCAGGACAGGCATTTCTGGCTGCCGGAATAGGTCGCGTCGGCGCCCCAATTGTCCACCAGCACCGGAATGCCGCCCAGCGAGGTCACCGCATCGACGATGGAAAGCGCGCCATGCTCGCGGGCCAGTTCGCACAGGGTGCGGGCGTCGGATTCCACCCCGGTTGAGGTCTCGGCATGGACGAAGGCCAGCGCCTTGACGCCGGGATTGGCCTTCAAGGCGGCTTCCACCTTGCCCGGGTCCACCGGCGTGCCCCATTCATCCTCAACTACGATGGCGGTAGCACCGCAGCGCTCCACATTTTCCTTCATGCGGCCGCCGAATACGCCGTTGACGCAGACCACCACCTTGTCGCCCGGCTCGATCAGATTGACGAAACAGGCCTCCATGCCCGCCGAGCCCGGTCCCGACACCGGCAGGGTCAGGGCATTGGCGGTGAAGAACGCCTCCTGCAACATGGACTTGACCTGATCCATCATGACGATGAATTGCGGGTCGAGATGACCGATGGTGGGCCGCGCCATGGCGGACAGCACCCGGTGGTGCACATCGGACGGCCCCGGACCCATCAGGATACGCTGGGGCGGCTGGAAGGGCTTGGGAGTCATGGTGGCGCTCCTGGTGTGGGGGCGGGGACGGGAAGGGGCGGAACCTGGGCGATGCGGACCTGACCGGCGGTCAGGACTCCGTCTTGCAGGGTTAAAGGCACGGTCAGGGTCGGACGGCCCTGGGAATCGGGCCGGGCCAGGATCGCCATCATGATCTTGGCGGCCTCGGCCATGCCGGGATCGATCAGTCGGACCTGAACAAGCCGCGTCACCAGCTCGCCCCAGCCGCGAATCCGGGCGGTGGTGGCGATCAAGGGCTGCAGCGCCGAATCCAACGCCAGGGTGCCGTTGGCCTCAAGGGTCAGCGGCGCCCACTCGACGGTGATGCGGTCCAGCTCCACCGTGCCGCCATCGGCGCTCCACGCCGCCAGGGCGGCCAGCGGCGCCGCATCGGGCGGGGCTCCCAGCAGGCGCGCCTCCACCTGCACGGTCTCCAGCCGCCGGGCCAGCGGCAGGTTGGTGAGCTCGGGCAGGTCGAGTCCGCGCAGGGACAGGGTGGCGGCTAGGCTGGGCTTGTCGTGGCCGGATTCCGGCGGGGTCAGCCGCTCCGCCGTCAGGGCAAGGCTCGCGGCGCTCAGCGGATCGACGCCGGGCTGTTCCAGCACCAGGGTGGCCGCATCCACGGTCACGGCGGACAGCTTGCCCTCGGTGGTCAGGCGCAGGCGGGCGGTGGCGGTTTGGGCCGAGATGATGCCCGACCAGTCGAACCCGGAAAGCCGATGGAACCCCGGCGCCTCCACCGTCACATGGAGTGGGTCGGCCAGGGGAAGGGTGATGGTCACCCCATCGGCCTTCCATGACAGCCCGGCGGGCGAGCGCAGCGACAGGCTGTCCAGCCGGGCGGTGACGGCGCGGGGAAAGCCGCCCAGGACGGGTTCGTCCATCTGGACGGTCCAGCCTTCGGCGCGACGTTGCGCGGCGAAGGACTCGATCCCCTTGCGCATCTGCCCCGCCACGTGGAACCAATAGGCGGTGACGGACACGGCGACGAGGCCGATCAGGGCGAGGATGATGACGCGGAACCGGATGGACATGGACCCTGCCGACAGGAAAGCGGACTCAACCTCTACTCCGGCCGCCGCCGCTGGACAACCCTTCTGGGTGTTCGCCTATGGCTCGTTGATGTGGCGGCCCGACTTTCCCCATGTGGAGGAACGTCCGGCCCGGCTCAAGGGCTATCGCCGCGCCATGTGCATTCTGTCCAACCATTATCGCGGCACCCATGAACGGCCCGGGCTGGTGCTGGGTTTGGATCGCGGCGGTTCCTGCCTGGGCCGCGCCTTCCGGGTGGAGGACGCCCTGGCCGATGCGGTGCGGCAAACCCTGCATGACCGCGAGATGATCACCGGCGTCTACGCGCCCCGCTTCCTGCCGGTGACCCTGGATGACGGGCGCCGGGTGGCGGCCTGGGCTTTCCTGGCGCGGCGCGACCACGACCAGTATGTCGCAGATGACCTGGATCGCGCCGTGGCCCTGATCCGCCAGGGCGTCGGTCAGGCGGGCACCAGCCGCGACTACCTGGCCTGTACCCTGGATGCCCTGGCCGCCATGGGGGTGGAGGACAAGGCATTGCGGCGGCTGCTGGCACGGGTGGATGATGCGGGTGGGCCGCCAGCCGACAGCTAATTCAGCCGGTCGCTAATTCAAATAGACCATGCGGCCGCCCTCGGCGAAGCCGCCCGAGGCGGCAAGATCCTTGAAGAAATTACGGATGCCGCCCATTGACCCCAACAGGCTGTTGATGGGGCCGGGGCGCAGCGACAGGCCATGCGCCCCCAGCAATTGCTGCTCGGTCGCCTTGGTCGGCGCGAACAGGATCAGGTCGTTATGGTCCAGCTTGGCCAGAACCGCGACCCGGGTCGCGTCCATGTACTGCACCAGAAAGATGCCCGGCGCGATGCGCGCCGCGCGCGCCGTGCCGCCCCGGCCCTTTTCGGCGCCGTCGGCGATGACGTCGTACAGCTTCTCCGCCTCGTTCCAGCGAACCGCCACCTCGACCCCGTCGGGTCGGCGATAGCGGCCGTCCTTGACGCCGTCGACCCGGATGGAGGACGACATGGGCACGGCCTCGCCGTCCACCTGATAGCAGGCGGACAGGACGAGAAGAGTCAGAAGGGCGAAGACGCGGCGCATGGCATACCCGATGTCTGAAGGCGGAACCGACCCGGACCCTAGCACGGCTTGTGCGTATCGCTAATTGACCTCGGCCAAGTGCTTGTTCCGGCCCGACCGAATCGCTACAGTCCGCCTGCCTATTCCCCGGAGGAACCATGTCTGAGCGCGTCCTGATCGTCGATTTCGGCTCGCAGGTGACCCAGTTGATCGCGCGGCGCGTCCGCGAGGCCGGGGTCTATTGCGAAATCCACCCGTTCAACCGGGTCACGGTGGAGAGCATCCGCGCCTTCGATCCCAAGGGTGTGATCCTGTCGGGTGGCCCCGCCTCGGTGACCGAAGCGGGCTCGCCCCGGGCTCCCCAAGGCCTGTTCGACATGGGCCTGCCCATACTCGGCATCTGCTACGGCCAGCAGACCATGTGCGAGCAGTTGGGCGGCAAGGTGGAGCCAGGCCATCACCGCGAATTCGGCCGGGCGCGACTTAGACTTAAAGAGCAGATCTATGCGACTGGCGACTGTGACCTATTTGCTGGGATTTACGAACCGGGCTCCGAACCCGAGATTGATGTTTGGATGAGCCACGGGGATCGGGTGACTGAGCTTCCGCCCGGATTTCGGACGATTGCCACCTCTGTCGGCGCGCCCTTCGCTGCCATTGCCAACGATGACAGGCGGCTCTACGGCGTCCAATTTCATCCAGAAGTTGTGCATACTCCTGGAGGAAAGCAGCTGCTGTCCAACTTCGTCCACAAGATCGCGGGCTGCGCCGGCGACTGGACCATGAAGGCGTTCAAGGCCCAGGAGATCGCCAAGGTGCGCGCCCAGGTCGGCAAGGGCCGGGTGATCTGCGGCCTGTCGGGCGGCGTCGATTCCTCGGTGGTGGCGGCGCTGCTGCACGAGGCCATCGGCGATCAACTCACCTGCGTCTTCGTCGATACCGGCTTCATGCGGACCGGCGAGTCGGAACAGGTGGTCAGCGTCTTTCGCGACCGCTTCAACATCAAGCTGGTACACAAGGACGCTTCCGCGCTGTTCCTGTCCAAGCTGGCGGGCCTCACCGACCCGGAAAAGAAGCGCAAGATCATCGGCGCCACCTTCATCGACGTCTTCGAGGAAGAGGCCCGCGCCGTGGGCGGCGCCGATTTCCTGGCCCAGGGAACCCTGTACCCCGACGTGATCGAATCGGTCAGCTTCACCGGCGGGCCGTCGGTCACCATCAAGAGCCACCACAATGTGGGCGGCCTGCCCGAACGCATGAACATGAAGCTGGTGGAGCCGCTGCGCGAATTGTTCAAGGACGAGGTCCGGGTGCTGGGCCGCGAGCTGGGCCTGCCCGACGATATGGTGGGCCGCCACCCCTTCCCCGGCCCAGGCTTGGCCATCCGGGTGCCCGGCCAGCCGTTGACCCAGGAAAATCTGGATATCTTGCGCAAGGCGGACGCCATCTATCTGGACGAGATCCGCAAGGCCGGTCTCTACGATCAGATCTGGCAAGCCTTCGCGGTGTTGCTTCCCGTGCGCACCGTCGGCGTCATGGGCGATTCGCGCTCATACGACTATGCCTGCGCGCTACGCGCCGTCACCTCCACCGACGGCATGACCGCCGATTTCTTCCCCTTCGACATGGCCTTCATCGGCCGGGTGGCCAATCGCATCATCAACGAGGTCAAAGGCATCAACCGGGTGACCTACGACATCACCTCGAAGCCGCCGGGCACGATTGAATGGGAATAATCCTCGAAACAAATACATAGTAAAATCAGTCAGATAGACGTGACCTGCTAAAGCGGGTCACGGCATCGGTCTTCGTATCGTTGACGGTAAATCGGTTGCCGCCGTGGCTTCAATCGTGAGCAATAGATAGTCTTGATACTGACATCTCAATTTCTTCAATAAGCTTTCGTCTGGTAACGGGCTTGACGATATAGCCATCAACATGATGCGCTTTTGCGAGCATTACATCATCTTGGTGATCCAAAACCGTGACCATAATAAAAATACAATGTGATCCGGCGCATCTAATATATTCTAGTAGTTGTAGCCCATCAATTTCCGGCATTAGCCAGTCCGCTAAAATGACGTCAGGTAATTTTACAGTAGACTCAATATAACTAATGGCATCCTTGCCGCTATTTACGGCGTGTATGTTCTTGAATCCGTCGGCCAGTAGAAGTTTATTAATGATTTTGTTTGTTGCCGCGCAGTCCTCGACGACCAATATGGAAAAATCTAAAAGATGCTCGGGAAATGGCTGATTTCTAGGGTGCAACATGTCTGCGGTTCCCTGTCAGAGCGTTTCAGAATTAAGGCGGCCTGAATATGGAACATATTGTATCAATTTTGGAGCGCGCAGACCATAAATTTGATTTGGTTGCTCGGATGCAAAGCTTTCAACTGAAATACGGAGGTGCCAGCTTCGGCTGACGCCTCCCGTTCAATCCATTGAATGTTAAGTGACATCGACCGCCCTGTTGCTTGTAGTAAAAATATTTATCAAATATAAAATATGAATGTCGTCGATTTTGTCTGAGTGGCAAATCTGTCTAATATGCCGAAAATATACTGAACTATGAAATATTGAGTGGAATTAAATCTCTGAAAATCAGAATTGATATTTTGTATATTGTTAATGATGTTGAGCCTAGTGCGGAGTTGGCCATTATAATAATGATCATAGACTTCTATCGAACCTACTGGTTGAAAAGATAGCAAGCTATATCAATGCACTGGCAAAGTGGAGATTATTGAGCGGGAGAGATGCCGCCCGGCGCTTGCGGGCTTCGGTGACCGGCTCCGCTCATCGAGATTTGGTATTATTTGTCTTTTCAAGCATGCCCACAGCAAATATTCTTTTGATTGGCGCCTCGTCTAGCCAAGACATCTCGCAGTGTGGACATCGATGGCGATTTCGGCAGATGATTTCACATCGTCGCGTCATGGCGGCACTCGGAAGTTGGTGGTGGCCCTGGCAGTCGCCGCCATCATGACCACTTGGACCGTGGCGGCGGCGTGGCTGTGGTTCGACCGCACGGAAACCATGGCCGCGGCCAAGGAAAGTCTGTGGAGCCGCGCCGTCGTTACCGCGGAACAGACCGAACGGCTGTTCTCGGTGGTGGACATGACATTCGCCGGGATCTCCGAATATCTGGCCGCCAATCCCGCCGTCGATCCCATCACCAGCCCCACCGTCAACCGTCTGGTCGAGGATTGCGTCGGACTGCTGGATTCCACTCTCAGCATCCGCATGATCGATACCGGCGGGGCCATGTATCTGATGCCAAAGCAAAGTCGGCATCCGGCGGCCATGGTGCCGGACCGCGACTATTTCCGCGAGGCGCAGGCAGGCAAGATGTTGGTGTTTCATCCGGTGTTCAGCCGCATCACCAGCGAGTGGACGATTCCGGCGGCGCGTCGGCTGGATCGCCCGGCGTCGGGAATCGGCATCGTCGCCGCCGCCATCCACACCAAGCGTCTTGGGCAAATCTATGATGCGGTCCGGGTGGGCGGATCAGGCACCGTCGGCCTGTATCGTGACGACGGTACTCTGCTGGCAAGAGCGCCATTGGGCGAAGGGCTGCTGGGGCGGAAATTCGCCAATCTGACATTTCAGCGGCTTGGCGAGACGGCAACCCCCGAATCGGTCGCCGTGATCGAAAGTTCGCCCGTGGACGGGATCCCGCGTTTGGTGGCGTCGCGGGCCATCAAACGCTACGACATGATCCTGGTGCTGACGTCTTCGCTCGCCGAGGTGCTGGAGCCGTGGCGGCACAGACTGACG
Source organism: Paramagnetospirillum kuznetsovii (assembly GCF_003284725.1). Lineage (GTDB taxonomy): Bacteria > Pseudomonadota > Alphaproteobacteria > Rhodospirillales > Magnetospirillaceae > Phaeospirillum > Phaeospirillum kuznetsovii. The sequence goes on from NZ_PGTO01000001.1 coordinate 538,784, forward strand.
CTCGCCCTGGTCGGCGCCGCGTTCATCACGGGAATGATCATCGTCGGGACCGGCATGCTGTGGCGGTTGCTGCGACAGCTCCAGACGGTGGCTCAGGATCAGAACTCGCGCATCCGTGAGCTGTCTGATTTCAATTCCCTGGTGGTCGATCACTCCCCCCTGGCGCTGCTGGCCTATGCCGAGGACGGTGGCTGTGTCCTGGCCAATCAGGCGGCGGCCGATCTGGTGGGGGCCAGCAGGGACCAGATGCTGACCCAGAATTTCCGCAACGTCCGCAGTTGGCGGGAATCCGGCCTTCTTGACGTGGCGGATGACGTGCTTGCCCATGGCGGCCATCGCCACATTGAACTTCAAGTGACGTCCAGTTTCGGCAAGCTTCTGGACATGGAAGGCGATCTGGTGGCGTTCGTCGCCCGGGGCAAGCCGCATTTGCTGCTGGTGGCCAGCGATATCAGCAACCGGGTGCGGGGCGAGCGCGAGGTTCTGAAGGCCAAGGAAGAGGCGGAGCAGGCCAATAGTGCCAAAAGCAAGTTCCTGGCCAATTTCAGCCACGAATTGCGTACGCCCCTGAATGCTATTCTTGGCTTTTCCGATGCGCTGTTGTCCGGTGTGTTCGGCGAAGCCTATCCGCCGCGCTGCACCGAATATATCGGCCATATCAATGATGCGGGGCAACACCTGCTGTCCTTGATCGACGACATCTTGGATATTTCCATCATCGAGGCGGGGCGGCTGGAACTGCATACGGACACGGTGGATCTGTCGCAGCTCTATGCGGAAGCGGTGGAGATGGTGCGCGCCCGCGCCGCCAGCAAAAATCTGACGCTCCAGACGAACCTGCCGCCGGTCTCGCCGAAGCTGCGGCTGGATGGCCGCCGCATGCGTCAGGTTCTCGTCAATCTCCTGGTCAACGCCATCAAGTTCACCCCGGTCGGCGGCGCCGTCACGCTGGGCGCCGTGCAGCGCGATGACGGTGGGGTCCATATGGTCGTCGCCGATAACGGCGTCGGCATGGACGCCGACGGAATCGCCAAGGCCATGAAGCCGTTCGGCCAGTTGGGAGATCCCGCGATCCGTCGTGAACAGGGCGGAGTCGGACTGGGATTGCCGCTCAGTCGACAACTGGTGGAACTTCACGGCGGCACGCTCGCCATCGACAGCGTGCCGGGCGTCGGAACCGTGGTGACCATCACCCTGCCCGCCGACGCGGTGGTGTAGAGCGCCGTGAGAGCGGTCAAGCGGCCGGAGGGCCGCGCCCGGTGAGGGGCAGACATAATGCTAGATCATCGTGCGTCATATTTGGCGCACGATGATCTAGCCGCCCATATAGGGTTTGAATTCCATATCGCTGTTGGTGATGTGGCTGATCAGCCAAGTGGCCAGCGAATCGCCCAGGGTGCGGATGATGCCGGAGCGGATTTCCGCGTCGCCGTCGTCATAATGGCTTATCACCGCGTCCAGGCGCTTCAACAGCATTTCATGGGCGGTGCGATGGGCTTCCCTGTCCGGAAAGCCGATGCGGGCCTGGAGCGCTTCCTCGCGGATGAAATGGTCGCGGCATAACTGGGCCAGTTCCGCCAGGACCTGCCTGATTCCAGCGGCTTCGCCCCCGCCGGCCGCCGTTTCCAGCAGGGCGATCAGCTCCATCATGCGGCGGTGATCGGCGTCGATCACCGCGTCGCCGAGCGCGAGAGTCTCATCCCAGGCGATTGACATGCGTCTGCCTCCGCGAGGGACTCTAGCCGAGGAATGGCGTAAGGGAAATAACGGATGAGGTCGGACGCCCCTATAAGTGAATGAGGGTCGGCGCCAGCCAGCCCAACAGGCCGAAGGCGATGCCTACCGCCCCCAAGCCACCGGCCACGAAGGACAGAACCAACATCCCGGTCACCACCGAGGCCGAGGCCAGCACGATGGCGATCTGCAAGGCGGCGGCGCCATATTCGAACAGGTGATAGGCCGACAGGGCATAGTCGCGGTGGGCTTCCTCCGCCTTGGCCTTGGCCGCCAGCTCCTTGCGGCCCTCGCCGGATTCCGGCTCGGAATCATAGCGCTGGGCGGTGGCGCGCCAGTCGGCGACCTTCTTGGTTACCGCCTCCGAGGCGGGCGCCGAGAGTTCAAGCGCGTCGGCCGAGGTGCGCAGCATGGTCGAACGGATATGCTTGGCCTGATAGAAGGCCCACAGGTCATTGGCGTGGATATTGGCCGCCAGCGAGGTGTTCTGCGCACTCTTGCCACCCGCCTCGATGATGGCCAACAGCATGGCCAGCACGCTGATCAGAACGGCGATCTTCTTGTTTCGGCTGGTCTTGCCTTCGTCATGGTCGTTTCCGTGGCCGTGACCATGATGGGCGGTGTGGTGAATGGTCTCGTGCGTTTCGTGCGCTTCCATCTGTGGCCCTCTATCCGCTACCCTGTGACGGTTCAATTTGAAAAGGAGAGCCAGAGTATGTTCGCCGTCCACTGCAAGGACAAGCCCGGTCATCTTCAGACCCGTCTGGATAATCGCGCCGCCCATCTCGAATTCCTCAAGGCCAATATGGACAAGGTGGTGCTGGCGGGGCCGCTGCAGACCGATGATCGCCATGGCATGGTCGGCAGCCTGCTGGTGTTCGATATCGCCGATCGCGCCGCGCTGGATACCTTCCTGGCCCAGGACCCCTACGCCAAGGCCGGCCTGTTCGAGAGCGTCACGGTGACGCCGTTCAAGAAGGTTTTTCCCTGATGGCCTATTGGCTGGTCAAGTCCGAGCCGACCGCGTGGTCCTGGGACGACCATGTCAGGAAGGGAGTCCAGTATTGGGACGGGGTGCGCAATCATCAGGCGGCCGGAAATCTCCGGGCCATGAGGCTTGGCGACCGCGCCTTCTTCTACCACTCGGTGGAGGAAAAGCGCATCGTCGGCGTGGTCGAGGTGGTCCGCGAATCCTATCCCGACCCCACCGATCCCGAGGGCAAATGGGTGGTGGTGGACTTCAAGGCGCTGACGCCGGTCAAGACCCCGGTCACCTTGGCCCAGGTCAAGGGCGACCCCCGCCTGGAGCATCTCGCCCTGGTGCGCCAGTCCCGCCTGTCGGTCACCCCGGTGGACGACGCCTCGTGGCGGCTGATCTGCGATCTGGCGGGGGTGGAGGCTTAACCTCCACCTTTATTTGCAGTCTTGCGTCGTTCGGCTTGAAGGCGCATGGCCCCATACGTCACTTGATCGAATATGTGGGCGAGGTGGTGGGGACCGAAAGTTCGATAACGCTGATTGTGAATCAGATTGTCGTAAGTGCTTCCAGGCATGGCGCTCTTTCGATGGGGGAAGTACATGTACTCGCGAAGATAGTCTTGCAGCAGATCGGGATCGATAGCGGTGGATCCTTCCGCGATCTCCGCGTCGGTTGAGGGGTATAGACCCTTTTCAGCGAACCGCATCATGTACCGAATGGCGACCAATATAGACAGGCGTTCGTTGATATCCACAATCTCTTTGGCGGGAGAGACTTGGCTGTCCCTGGCCTCTGCCTCCTCAAGGTCTTTTATGCGATAAGCGTTACTGGTGGGTTTAAGCTTGCGAATCCAGAACGCCTGATAGGCGATATGCTTAATCGCGTGAACGCCGTGGGGGTGATCCCGCTCCATCTTGTTGATGTCGCGCTTCCATCGGTGGATGATATCGACGAGGCGGAACATCGAGACTTGCGCGTCTATGTTGAGGCGTGTCAAGCATTCCTGAATCTCGCGATTCAAGTGCTCCGCCAAACGCCACAACAGGGTCATTTCGTTTTCGTCTACTTCGTTCAGCGCCATTTAGACGATCCAGCCATGAAAAAAACCTCGATAGATTGTGGCGCCGACCAAAAAAAAGCGCCTACCCGGAAACTTCGGGTACAATGGTGACGATATCGATGGCCTTTTTGGGTTCTGCGACAAAAACCTCACATGCCTCTTCGAAGCTGTAGCCCTTGTTCGGAGGGGTTGACCGGACCAAGCCGGACTCGATGGTATCCTTGATCAGCTGCTGGAGGGCTTCGCCATCCACCGGCGCCCATGTGCTGCCATCGGGTAAATTGCGTGCCATGAAGTTTCCCTTTTTCGAATCGGACTTGCCGCCGGAATCCATAAAAATCCCATAAGCGGCGAAGCCAGGGGTTAAATCATCAGAAAATGTGCTGTGTCAAGGTGAGTATGAATCTGATTTTAGATTTTGCAACACCTAGTTCATGAAGGCTTCGATGTCCACGATATATGGGAGTTCGCTTAAACCGCTCTGCCGTCTCGACGCCATCGCCGACCCCGGCGCCAAGGAGTTCAAGCGCCATGGCAAGCGGGTCTTCGTGGTGCGTCGGGGGGACGAGGTGTTCGGCTATGTCAATTCCTGTCCCCATGTGGGCGCGCCGCTGAACATGGAGGACGACGCCTTTCTCGACATCTTCAAGACCGGCATCCTGTGCGCCAATCATTTCGCCCTGTTCGAGATCGACACCGGACGGTGCGTGCGCGGCCCCTGTAGCGGCCGCGCCCTGGAATCCTACCCGGTTTCCGTCGTCGACGGATGGGTGGTGGAGGGATGACGACGCAGGGTTGATTATCATTATGTTACGGCATGCCTCCTACCCTTTCGAGCGGGCTTGTCTCCATGGCCCGAGTCGAACATAATCAGTGCCCGCAGTAATGGGGAAACACCCCGCGCCGACGAAAAGTCGAGCACGGGTTAATCAGAAAAGGGAGACACCCCCGAAATGTCCGAGGTCTATCCGATTCCCGCTGAAACCGCTAAGAATGCCCTTATTGACGAGAAGACCTACAAGGAATGGTATGATCGTTCGGTCAAGGATCCCGAGGGCTTTTGGGGCGAACACGGCAAGCGCGTCGACTGGATTAAGCCCTTCACCAAGGTGAAGGACGTTTCCTACAACGACGATGTCCATATCAAATGGTTTTATGACGGCACCTTGAATGTCGCCGCCAATTGCCTGGACCGGCATTTGGCCAAGCGCGGCGACCAGACCGCCATCATCTGGGAAGGCGACGATCCTTCCGAATCCGCCCATATCACCTATCGCGACCTGCACGAGCGCGTCTGCCGTCTGTCCAACGCCATGACGGAAAAGGGCATCAAGCCGGGCGACCGTGTCACCATCTATCTGCCCATGATTCCGGAGGCGGCGGTCGCCATGCTGGCTTGCGCCCGCGTCGGCGCCATCCACTCCATCGTGTTCGGCGGCTTCTCGCCCGACGCCCTGGCCGGTCGCATCCAAGATTGCGATTCCTCCATGGTCATCACCGCCGACGAAGGCCTGCGCGGTGGCCGCAAGGTTCCGCTGAAGGCCAATGTGGACAAGGCGCTGGAGACCTGCTGGTCGGTCAAGAACGTCATCGTGGTCAAGCGCACCGGTGGCGCCATTCACATGGTGGCCGGTCGCGACGCTTGGTACGAAGAGCTGGTGGCCAAGGCGTCGCCGACCCATGCGCCGGTCGAGATGGATGCCGAGGCTCCGCTGTTCCTGCTCTATACGTCGGGTTCCACCGGCAAGCCGAAGGGCGTGGTTCACACCACCGGCGGCTATCTGGTCTATGCCTCCATGACCCACCAATACGTCTTCGACTATCACGACGGCGACATCTACTGGTGCACCGCCGACGTGGGTTGGGTCACCGGTCACTCCTACATCGTCTATGGTCCGCTGGCCAACGGCGCCACCACCCTGATGTTCGAGGGCATTCCCAACTACCCGACCGTGTCGCGGTTCTGGGACGTGGTGGACAAGCACAAGGTCAACATCTTCTACACCGCGCCCACTGCCATCCGTTCGCTCATGCGCGAAGGCGAGGAGCCGGTCGCGAAGACCAGCCGCAAGACCCTGCGTCTGCTGGGTTCGGTGGGCGAACCCATCAATCCCGAGGCGTGGAACTGGTACCATCGGGTGGTGGGCGAAGGCCGTTGCCCCATCGTCGATACCTGGTGGCAGACCGAGACCGGCGGCATCCTGATCTCTCCGTTGCCGGGCGCCACCGCGTTGAAGCCCGGTTCGGCCACCCTTCCGTTCTTCGGCGTCGTGCCGCTGATGGTGGATGCCGAAGGCAAGGAACTGCTGGGTGCCACCGAAGGCAATCTGTGCATCGCCGACGCTTGGCCGGGCCAGATGCGGACCCTGTGGGGCGATCACGAGCGCTTCAAGCAGTCCTACTTCACCACCTATCCGGGCCGCTACTTCACCGGCGACGGCGCCCGTCGCGACGAGGACGGCTATTACTGGATCACCGGCCGCGTCGATGACGTGATCAACGTGTCCGGTCACCGCATGGGCACCGCCGAGGTGGAATCCGCCCTGGTCGCCCATCCCAAGGTGGCCGAGGCCGCCGTGGTGGGTTACCCGCACGAGATCAAGGGCCAGGGCATCTATGCCTATGTCACCCTGATCCAGGGCGAGGAGCCGTCCGAGGAACTGCGCAAGGAGCTGGTCAACTGGGTCCGCAAGGAAATCGGCCCCATCGCCAGCCCCGACCTGATCCAGTGGTCGCCCGGTCTGCCCAAGACCCGTTCGGGCAAGATCATGCGCCGCATCCTGCGCAAGATCGCCGAGAACGATTACGGCGCGCTGGGCGACACCTCGACCCTGGCCGATCCGGGCGTGGTGGACGATCTGGTGGAAAACCGCATGAATCGCGTCTGATTCGGCGTATAAGGAACCTGGGGGCCCGTGGAGCGATCCGCGGGCCCTTGGCGTTTCAGGGGACCGCATGATCAAGATCGTCATCCAGGCCATTCTCGCGTTCGGCGGCCTCTATCTGCTGTTCATCGGCCTGCTGGCGTTGAACCAGCGCGGCATGATCTATCATCCCGATCCCACCCCGGCCGATCCGGCCGAGGCCGATGTGCCGGAAATGGTGCCGGTGCCGCTCAAGGCCGACGACGGCTGGCCGGTGGGCGGCTGGTACGCGCCGCCGCGCAATTCCGACAAGCCCACCGTGGTGTTCTTTCACGGCAATTCCGGCACCGTGGGGTCGCGGGCCTTCAAGGCGCGGGCCTTGCTGGACGCGGGCTTTGGCGTCTTCCTGGCGGAATATCGCGGCTATGGCGGCATGGCGGGCAAGCCCAGCGAGAAGGGGCTTTACGCCGATGCCCGGGCGGTTCTTTCGTGGCTGATTTCCCGTGGCGTTCCGGCCAGCCGCATCGCCCTCTACGGCGAGTCGTTGGGGGCTGGCGTCGCCCTGGAAATGACGCGGCTGATGGATCCGCTGCTGGTGGTGCTGGAATGCCCGTTCACCTCGCTGCCCGATCTGGCGCCGCCTTATGTCCTGCCGCCCTTCGCGGCGCTGGCCATGGTGGACCGCTTCGACAATCTGTCCAAGATCGGTGCTTTGAAGGTTCCGCTGCTGGTAGTCCACGGCGAGCAGGACGAGACGGTGCCGGTGGCCATGGCGCGTCGCCTGCTGGCCGCCGCCGATATGGATTATAAGGAAAGTCTGTTCCTCCCCAACGCCCACCACAACGATCTGTGGGACCACGGCGCCGGTGAAAAGGTCATCGATTTCATCCGGCGCGGCGGGAAGTAGCCCAGGGCCAATCGACCTTCAAGCGGATAGAAGGGAGATCGGCCACAGATGCACACAGAGTCCCGCTGCGCGGGACACAGATAAGGAAATCTCTCACTTCATCTGTGCTTATCTGTG
>NZ_PGTO01000020.1 GCF_003284725.1 Paramagnetospirillum kuznetsovii
CCTCACCACCGCATTTCCTTGCGAAAACGCCGCAGCGAGGCGCGGGTTGTAGTCCCTTCCATACATACCGTCAAGCCTATTGTGAAAGGCCGATGACAGCAATTTTGCGGTCGGGACGAAGAACCATCTTATCCCCAGGGCATCTTTCCCGCAATCAGCTTCTGCTCCCCCCTTGTATCCAGCGCCTCTGGCAACCTTATACACTGAACGGCGGAATGAACGGGGGCGGAAGCGAGCGAAATGTTTGGCATAACCCATGCGCCCGACTTCGATCATCCCGGCCTGATCTGGTTCAACACCCGAGGCCCTATTTCACTGGCCGACCTGCGCGGGCGTCTCGTCATATTGGATTTCTGGACCTTCTGCTGCGTCAACTGCCTGCATACTTTGCCGGTCCTCCGCCTGATCGAGGACACCTTCGGCGAGAATGTGGCGGTGATCGGCGTCCACAGCCCAAAATTCACCCATGAGTGCCACGCGGAGTCCGTGGCCAAGGCCATCCAGCGCTACGACATCCGCCATCCCGTGGTGCACGATCCCCAGACCATTCTATGGGACGAGTATTGTGTCCGGGCCTGGCCGTCGCTGGTTTTCATCTCGCCCGACGGCATGGTGATCGGCCAACTGACGGGAGAGCCCGACCCCGACATGCTGCTGAACGGGGTCGCCGCCATGCTGGAGCAATTCCGTCACGAGGGGCAATTGTGCCACACGCCGCTCGGCCAGATCCTGGCCGCCTCGCTGCATCAAGGCGGAGCGCTGCGCTTTCCCGGCAAGATCAAGCCCTGCCCTGATCGGGACGGCACCAAGCGTTGGGCCATCGCCGACAGCGGCCATCACCAGATCGTATTCCTGGATGACGGCGGCCGGGAATTGCGGCGCTGGGGGTCTGGTCGTCCCGGATTCGCCGATGGAAGCATCGACGCCTGTTTCAACGGCCCGGAAGGATTGATCTGCGACGAAGCCGCCATCTATGTCGCCGACACCCGCAATCATGCCATCCGCCGGATCGACATCGCTAGCGGCTTCATCACCACCCTAGCCGGTGACGGACGGCGCGGTGGAGCGCTTTGCATGGAGGGCGCACCACCGGAAACGTCCCTGGCATCGCCCTGGGATCTTGCCTTGTGGCAGGGCTCGGTCTATTTCGCCAATGCGGGCAGCCATCAGATCGGCCGCCTGGACCTGGCCGACGGCATCATTCATCTGGTGGCGGGAAGCGGGGCCGAGGACATCGTCGACGGCCCCGGCGAGCATGCCCTGCTGGCCCAGCCCAGCGGCCTCGCCCTGTGCCCCAGTGGCGACTGCCTTTATCTGACCGATGCCGAGACCTCTTCGGTGCGTCGGCTCAGCCTGGACGGCAGCGCCCGCATCAGCACCGTCACCGGCAGCGGATTGTACGAATACGGCGATGCCGATGGGGATTGCGACCATGCCAGCTTCCAGCATCCGCTGGGCCTGACCATGGCGGGCGAGCGGCTGCTGGTGGCCGACAGCTATAATTCGGCGCTGCGCATGGTGGATCTGGCCGCCGCCACCGTCACCAGCATAAAGCCCCGCTGCCGCGACGATGTCTGCATCCCCTGGGCGGAACCGGCGGGCATCGCCGCCGACGGCCCCGATCGGCTGCTGCTCAGCGACACCAACAATCACCGCATCGTCGAGATCAACCTCGCCGATCTGACCTCGCGGACCTGGTTCGGGTAAATTCTATAAATTGCCCCTCAATCGCCGGGCGCTCACTCCGCTCGCTTGGCTCCCGCGCCACGAGGCGCGCGCGCTCAACGCGCCAACTCAGTGCCAGTGAGTGAACTCACTGGCACGTCGAGACTACTGCGCCAGGAACCGGGCGATACGGTCATTGGCCTGAGCGATGCCGCCCACCCCATTGAGATGCCCCATCGGCCCGTCCAATTCCTGATACGCCACCGGCGTGCCCTGGGCGGCCAGCAGATCGCGGACCTTACGGGTCGCCTCGGCATAGAGCAGTTGGTCATTGCGCGAGGGCAGCAGCAGGGTCTTGGCGCGGATGGCGCGCAAGCCCTCTTCCAGGCTGGACTTGCCGCCCACCTGGAACAGCTCGCAGGCCCGCGCCAGATAAATCAGGTGGTTGGCGTCGGACAGAGCGGCCCGCGCCCCGGCGGCCTTGTCGAACCAGCCCTGCACCGCGTAAGCGTTGCCCATGGCCTTCGCCGGATCCTTGTCCGCCTCGGCCCATTTGCGCCCTTGGGACTCGCCCCATTCGGGCGCCAGGGCATCCAGGGTGATCAGGCGAAGCGCCATGGTCAGCCCGTCCATCGGTTCCGGCCCGCCGTAATAGTCGCCGCCGTTCCATTTGGGATCGAGGGTGATCACCTGGCGCCAGTGGCGCAGCCGCTCGATGCCGTAGGCGTCCTGGGTGGCGCCGGGAATGACGGCGATGATGCGGTCCACCATCCCCGGATAGGCCGCCGCCCATTCATAGGCCTGCATGGCCCCCATGGAAGCCCCGATCACCGCGTGCAGCTTCCTGACCCCCAGCTTGTCCAGCAGGGCCTTTTGCACATTGACGAAATCGCGGATCTGAACCTGGGGAAAGCGCATGCCGTAAGGCTTGGCGGTGGCGGGATCGATGCTGGCCGGGCCGGTGGTGACGGTGATGCCGTCCTTGGTGTTGAGATTGGCCAGGGAATCGACGCCGATCAGGAAGTATTTGTCGGTATCGAGCGCCTTGCCCGAGCCGACGATGGCGTCCCAATAGCCGCGCGCCTTGTCATCGTCCTTGTAGCGTCCCGCGAAATGGGAACTGCCCGAGAAGAAGTGCGGTACCAGGATGGCGTTGTCGCCCGCCGCATTGAGATTGCCGATGGTCTCGAAACCCACCCGGACCTTGGCGATGGTCTCGCCGCCCACGGTGGTGTAGGGGCCGTCCATCTCGAAGCTCTGCTTGGTGATAAGTCCCTCATAGGCCGAGGCCGGTGCCGCCAGCACAAGTCCCGCCACCACCGACAAAGCCGCCATCAACGAACGCGCCATTGCCCCCTCCCCCGATAAACCAGATGCGGGAAAACTATGGCCGAAGAGTTCACCCGGGTCACTCATTCGAAAGCATAGGCCGCCCATATGGGGCAAGTGCCCGATTGAAGACGGCGGAAATCCGCCCATACTGAATGGAATGGGTTCAGGGAGCAGACCATGGCGGCGAAATCACGCACCGAGATCATCGACGATATCGAAGACTGCATCGGCCGCAACGGCGGCAATTTCGGCGAATGGTATGTGGGCTTCACCGGCAGCCCCAAGGCCAAGCTGTTCAACCAGCACAAGCTGAAGGACAAGGGCGACGCCTGGATCTCGCGGCTGGCCAAGGACGAATACGAGGCCCACGAGGTCGCCGAGTTCTTCCGCACCAACCGCAAGACCAAGGGCCCCGGCGGCCAGCCCGGCGACAACGATCTCTACGTCTATGCCTATAAGATGAAGTCGCACACCAAGCCGTAGAGGCCAATTAACTATAAAAATACACAGAAAAAACACTCATATCATTAGAAGTTGACCTGCCATTGCAATGCCTCCACTCAGAGACGTGGAACTTTATGCTCAATCTCCCTCTTCAATAGCATCATCAATCATATCTTTATATGTCTTTGGAGAGGGTTCCCCACCACCCATACTAATCGAGCGGGAAACCCGTAAAGCTAGACTATGATAAATGTGCTTTTTCTGCGCAAGACCGAGCTTCCCACGCTCAACTAACTCATCTATTACATCTAGATTTTCTCTTTTAAAATCAGCAATCCGCCTCCATCCTCTAAGAGATTGGATTAGCATCATAATACCAGTACCTAACATTGCCCATTCATAATGATCAAGCGAAGATGGGTTAATAACACCTATGAAATTTGTTCGTATCAGAGGGTCAAACAACTTAAAAATTCCATAAATTGACATTCCGAGAAATGCGCCAGAAATAACCGTATTGGTGAACTGGGCGACGCCGAATGAAAGACGGAGAAAAAGGCGAAGCTGCTCCATCATGCCCCCCTTACACCAACACCATTTGAAACATTAATACTCTCCGCACTATGTGACAGATCGTCATACACCTCCTTGTAGCCACCACTTGGACCGCCACCTGATCTTTTCTGACGCACTAGAAAATCGAACACCTCCATCATTTCGTAAGAATTAGATCCGAATTCCTGAGACTTCACCCCAAGATAGACCAAACCAGCATCAGCTACCAATAAAGCTGAAATTCCAGCAAAAAACAAACACAATATATAGTCGTAAAAAAACACATCACTCCAAATAATAACACAAATTGTCATGAACAATCCCGCTCGACGCAATCTGATTCTAATAATATCATGTGTAACAGCGCACATTAATCTCTTTGTCGCCTCATCGTCATTTCTTCCCATTTCATCACAACTCCACTCCACTACAGCGCCATCTATGACTTCTCCAATATACTTGAAAATATCACCTAAATAATGCCCAACAAAAACCACATACACGGGAAATATATATAAAAACACCGATACATACAGACCAACGCGTCCCCCTTCCGTGCCCAATGCCTTTATTACAACAATAACGAGCGAGACAACTCCAGCTATTGCAAGCAATATTATCGCCAAGCCGCTTGCTTTTTTTAAGGACGACAACACGACCCTTATTAGCTTTATGATAAAGTCATCCATCATTAATCTCTTGTATTTACAAAGCCGCAACACTTAGATGTGCCACAACTGCTTATGGCAGCCCATCATCTATGCATGATTAGCAAAAACACCACTAATTGGCAATATGTTTTGGGCACGCTATCAGGGTGTGGGAAATCTGGGTGCCTTAGCCACCTCCCCCTTGCCCTCCCCTCCCCCCGGCGGTCTATGCTGCGCTCCTTCGTCATTCCGGGAGGCCCCATGGAGCCGCGCCACAGCAACCGCACCACCGCCGAACGCGACATCGATTCGGTGCTGCATCCCTATACCAACCTGATCCGCCACAAGGAGGTGGGGCCGTTGGTGATCACCCATGGCCAGGGTGTGCGGGTGTTCGACGAGGCGGGCAAGGATTACATCGAGGGGCTGGCGGGGCTGTGGTGCACCTCGCTGGGCTGGGGCGAGGAAAGGCTGGTCCAGGCCGCCAGCGCCCAGATGCGCAAGTTGCCCTTCTACCACCTGTTCAGCCACAAGACCCATGACCCGGCGGTGGCGCTGTGCGACCGCCTGCTGGGCATGGCGCCGGTTCCCATGTCCAAGGTCTTCCTGGCGGGATCGGGCTCGGAAGCCAACGACACCGCCATCAAGCTGATCCATTACCGCGCCAATGCCCTGGGCAAGCCCGCCAAGAAGAAGATCATCGCCCGTGAAAAGGCCTATCACGGCGTCACCGTGGCCACCGCCGCGCTGACCGGTCTGCCCTTCAATCACCGGGGCTTCGACCTGCCCTTCTCCGGCGTGTTGCGCGCCGGATGCCCTCATCATTACCGCTTCGCCCAGCCGGGCGAGAGCGAGGAGGCGTTCTCCACCCGGCTGGCGGCGGAGCTGGATGCCCTGATCGTGGCGGAAGGCCCCGACACGGTGGCCGCCTTCTTCGCCGAGCCGGTCATGGGAGCAGGCGGCGTCATCGTGCCGCCCGCCGGATACTTCCCCAAGATCCAGGCGGTGCTGGACAAATACGACGTGCTGCTGGTGGTCGACGAGGTCATCTGCGGCTTCGGCCGCACCGGGCGCATGTTCGGAACCGAGACCTTCGGCATCCGTCCCGACATGATGACCCTGGCCAAGGGCTTGTCCTCCGGTTACGCCCCCATCTCGGCCTTGATGGTCAACGAGCGGGTCTATGGCCCGGTGGCCGAGGAATCGGGCCGCATCGGCGTGTTCGGCCATGGCTACACCTATGGCGGCCATCCGGTCTCGGCCGCCGTGGCGGTGGAGACCCTGAACATCTATGCCGAGCGCGACATCTTGGCCCATATCGCCAAGGTCGGCCCGGTGCTGCAGGACGGATTAGCGGCGTTCCGCGACCATCCCCTGGTGGGCGAGAAGCGCGGAATCGGCCTGATCGGCGCCCTGGAACTGGTGGCCGACAAAGCGGCCAAGACGCCGTTCGATCCCAAGCTGGCGGCGGGTCCGCTGGTGGTCGCCAAGGCGCAAAACCACGGGGTCATCCTGCGCGCCATGGGCGATTCCGTCGCCTTCTCGCCGCCCTTGGTCATTTCGGAGGCGGAAATCGCCGAGTTGCTGCGCCGCTTCGGCAAAGCGCTTGACGAAGCTCATGGCGATTTGACCCGTTAGAGCATTACACCGAGTACACTTGCATGCGGCCTTTTGCATCCTCTAGGATCGCCAAGGCTCGCGCTGCCGTCAGCGGCGCGGTGGGAGGAGCGTCATGGATTACGAGCATTACTTCGCCAAGCGGATCGCCGAGCTTAAGAGCGAAGGCCGATATCGGGTCTTCGCCGATCTGGAGCGCCAGCGCGGCCGCTTTCCGGTCGCCCTCAATTACCGCGACGGCAAGACCTATGAAGTGGTGGTGTGGTGCTCCAACGATTATCTCGGCATGGGCCAGCACCCCGACGTGATCGCCGCCGCCCACGAGGCGCTGGAGCGCTGCGGCGCAGGCGCCGGTGGTACCCGCAACATCTCGGGCACCAATCATTACCATGTGATGCTGGAAGAAGAGCTGGCCGCCCATAACGGCAAGGAAGCCGCCTTGCTGTTCACCTCGGGCTATGTGGCCAACCAGACCACCCTGTCCACCCTGGGCGCCACCATGCCCGGCCTCGTGGTGTTCTCCGACGAGCTCAACCACAATTCCATGATCGAGGGCATCCGCCACGGCCGCTCGGCCAAGCATGTCTTCCGCCACAACGACCCGGAAAACCTGGAACAGCTGCTGTCGGCCTATCCGAAGGAGACCCCAAAGCTGGTGGCCTTCGAATCGGTCTATTCCATGGACGGCGACATCGCGCCGCTGGCCGAGCTGTGCGACGTGGCCGAGGCCCATAACGCCATGACCTTCCTGGACGAGGTGCACGCCGTCGGCATGTACGGCGCCGAAGGCTCGGGCGTGGCCGAACGCGACGGCGTGCGCGACCGCATCACCATCATCCAGGGCACCCTGGCCAAGGCGGTCGGCGTGGTGGGCGGCTATATCGCCGCCAGCAATTCCTGCGTCGACTATGTCCGCAGCTTCGGCCCCGGCTTCATCTTCTCATCGTCCATGCCGCCAGCGGTGGCCGCCGCCGCCCTGGCCTCCATCCGCCATCTCCGCGCCCATCCCGAACTGCGCGACAGGCATCAGGAACGCGCCGCCACCTGCAAGCATCTTCTGACCGCCCGAGGCATCCCGGTGATGCCCTCGGTCAGCCATATCGTGCCGGTGATGGTGGGCAACGCCGCCCTGTGCAAGCAGGCCAGCGACCTGCTGCTGAAGGATCACGGCATCTATGTCCAGCCCATCAATTTCCCCACCGTTCCCGTGGGCACCGAGCGCCTGCGCATCACGCCGACGCCGCTGCACGACGATGCCATGATGGCCCATCTGGTGGATTCGTTCTGCGCGGTGTGGGACCAGTTGGACCTGCAGAAGATCCATCACCCCAAGGCGGTCAAGGCCGCCGAATAGACGCGAACGGTTATTCCGGCGGGCGAGACGCCCGCGCTCCTGACGCCATGGGAGCGCGGACGCCTCGCCCGCCTGTTTTTCACGCCGCGATGAAACGGGATCGGGGCGCCGGAACCACCATGGCGGGCCGGGGAATGTCCTTCATCAGGCCGGGGCCGTTGACCATGCCGAAGCCGCCCTTGACCACGCCGCCGACCACGCGGCGGCGCCTGGCGCTCCACAGATAGCAGCCGATACCGTCCCTGGCGGTGGATTCCTGGATGCGGTCCAGGGTCTCCAGCAAGTGTTCGTCGTCCATCTTTTCTTCCGGCAGCAATTCGGACAAATCCAGGCCGACCATGGACACGCCGATCTCGGCGGCAAGGGACGACCGCTTGGCCGAAAGATGGGTGCGCACCAGGACTTCGCGGCAAAGAGAGCGGACATAGGAGACGACGGCTTCCAGTTCCGGCGTGGCGGTGCCATCGGGAATGCCGAAGATTTCCACCACCAGCCTCGTGTTGCGGATCTGTTGGGTGAGGTCGGAAAACGGCACCACGATGCTGCCGCGCTGGTCCGAGGCCAGGGACGACCAACTGATGGGAACGATGACACTGGCCTGATTGGCGGCCTCGTCACCGCTGCGGGCACCGGCCTTGATGTCGCGCACCGCATTGGCCACCACGAAACGATCCAGGGTCAGCGCCGTCTTTTCATCGCCCGGAGGATAGGCGCGAACACCCTCGATGGGCTCGGCGCCGTCGCGGTCGATACGGATGATGCGGGCGCCATAGGCCGATATGGCCTCGCCCGAGGCAACCCAAGTGGGCCGCCACAGCAGCGACAGCTTGGCGGTGGGCGGCAAAGGCCCGATCATGTCGGGATCAAAGGCGATGGATTTCCTGGCGGAAGTCGCATCCATGGACTCCCAGCCCATGTCGTCGGCCTTGATCGCCTGATCGCCACGTCCCATGGATGTCCAGCGATTAGCACTTTCGGAAACGGTTTCCGGCCCGGAGCGGGCTCGGCGTTCGTCAACCGCGGCGCGGATGCGATGGGCGTGCAGATCGCCGTCATCGGCGACGGCATCGGCCACGAACACCTCGGCGGCGACCGCCATGGGCTTCTGATTCAGCGGCGTCTCGCCGCCGAACAAATGACGGCCCAGATCATCGATGATGCCCAAGGTGCACTGCCGCGCCTGATCGGGCGACAGCCTGGGGAAAGCGAGAATCCAGGAATCCTCGCCGTCGCGGCAGAACGGATTGTCGCGGCCGACATGGCGGCGGATGACCTGTTCGACGATCATGGCGACCTTATCGGCCAGCCGCGCCCACTTGTCGCCGACGGATTCGCGAAATTCGGCCAGGGAGATGATGTGCAGCCTAGCCTGCAGGGTGGGATCATTCAGCAGTTGATCACGCAGGGTATTGGCGGCCAATTCGGTGGCCTCTGTTCTCGACCGATTGGCCTGAACCTTCGCCTTGCCCACCGGGGCTTGGCTGTCCGGCGCGTCGTCATCCCAGATGGTTCGAAGCGACTGGGCCAGACGAAGCCAAATGCTCGTTGGTTTCGCAGACATATCCGCCTCCACCCACTTGCCGTCCCATGCGGAATTATAATACAAGACGCGCCAGTTAACCAAGACAAAAGACAGGGCATTTCGCTTGGTTATTAAGCAATAACCAAAACACATAACCACAATATTATTGTTACTTTAGAATTCGACTGGTCAATTGCGGAATCGCAGCGTCAGCAATGCGACGCGCTCATGGCCGCGCAAAATCCTGGGGCGCGGTCCGAACGGTCACAGACCGTGATAGGACTTGAACCAGTCGATGAAGGCGGGCACGCCGACGCTGATGGGGGTGGTGGGGGCGAAGCCCACGTCGCGCTGGATGGCGGTGATATCGGCGGCGGTTTCCTTGACGTCGCCCGGCTGCATGGGCTCGAACTGATACTGCGCCTTGCGCCCCAGCGCGGTCTCCACCAGGCCAATGAAATCCATCAACTGCTCGGACCGGTTATTGCCGATATTGTAAAGGTGGTAGGGCGGCTTGACACCGTCGTCCTTGGGGGGATTGTCCAGCACGCCGACCACGCCGGACACGATGTCGTCGATGAAGGTGAAGTCGCGCCGCATGTCGCCGTTGTTGAAGATCTTGATGGGATCACCGGCAATAATGGCCTTGGCGAACAGATAGGCCGCCATGTCGGGCCGCCCCCACGGACCATAGACGGTGAAGAATCGCAGCCCGGTGGTGGGAATGCGGAACAGATGGCTGTAGGAATGGCTCATCAGCTCGCCCGCCCGCTTGGTGGCGGCGTAAAGCGAGATGGGCGTATCGACCCGGTCATCCACCGAGAACGGCAGCTTGGTATTGGCGCCATAGACCGAGGACGAGCTGGCATAGACGAAGTGGCGGCACTTGCCCGAATTGCGGGCCAGTTCCAGCATCACCAGATGGCCTTCGATATTGGAATGGGTGTAGTCGTGCGGCGCCGTCAGCGAGTGACGCACCCCCGCCTGGGCAGCAAGGTTGATGTAGCCGGTGATGTCGGGATTGGCCTTCGCCACCTGCCCCATGGCGTCCCGGTCGGCGATATCGGCCCTGACGAAGCGAAAGCCCGGCAACCCCATCAACGTGCGCAGCCGCAATTCCTTCAGCGCCACATCGTAATAGGGATTGAGATTGTCAACGCCGACCACCGTCTCGCCCCGCGCCAGAAGGCGCTGGCAGGTATGGAACCCGATAAATCCGGCGGCGCCGGTGACAAGAACGGTCATGGGCAGAAGGCCTCTTCCATAAGCTCGGTTCCATATAGCTTGAACGCCTCGGGAAATCATCCCCCGTATTTTGTCATCCGGCGGTAATATCCTTGCATCCGACCGGTCTGGGGCGCCCGATCATTGCTATTTTCAGGCGGCGTCTTCCCGACGCGGTCCTTCGCACCACTTGTTAAAGGGTGGGGAGAGGAGAATGGCCGCCATGACCATCGCAGCCAGCGTCACGCTCGACGATAAATATGTTCAGGATCAGGGCCGGGTTTATCTTTCCGGCATTCAGGCCCTGGTACGGCTGCCCATGATCCAGCATTTGCGGGACAAGGCCGCCGGACTGAATACCGGCGGCTTCATCTCGGGCTATCGTGGCTCGCCGCTGGGCGGTCTCGACAAGGAGTTGTGGCACGCGGAAAAGTTCCTGTCGGGCCACGACATCAAATTCCAGCCCGGGCTGAACGAGGATCTCGCCGCCACCGCCGTGTGGGGCACCCAGCAGATCGGCCTGTTCCCTCACCCCGCCAAGGATGGCGTCTTCGCCATGTGGTACGGCAAGGGTCCGGGGGTGGACCGCAGCGTCGATGTGTTCAAGCACGGCAATTCCACCGGCACCGCGCCCCATGGCGGCGTTCTGGTGCTGGCCGGTGACGATCACGGCGCCAAGTCCTCCACCCTGGCCCATCAGAGCGAGCAGGTCTTCATGGCCGCCCAGATGCCGGTGCTGAACCCGGCCGGGGTGCAGGAGCTGATCGATTACGGCCTGTTCGCCTGGGCGCTGTCGCGCTATTGCGGCCTGTGGGTGGGGATGAAGGCTATTTCCGAGACGGTGGAAAGCTCCGCCTCGGTGATCATCGACCCCTGGCGGCAATCCTTCGTCATCCCCGAGGATTTCCCCATGCCGGAGGGCGGGTTGTCCATCCGCTGGCCACACAAATTCCTCGAGCAGGAAATGCTGCTGATGCGCCACCGCATTCCGGCGGCGCTGGCCTTCGCCAAGGCCAATCGCATCGACCGGGTGGTGGTGGATTCTCCCAATGCCCGCTTCGGCATCGCAACCACCGGCAAATCCTATCTGGACGTCCTGCAGGCCCTGGCCGATCTCGGCATCGACGAGGGCCACGCCGCCGAGATCGGCATCCGCCTCTACAAGGTGGGCATGAGCTGGCCGCTGGAGCAGGACGGCATCCACGCCTTCGCCGAGGGGCTGGACGAAATCCTGGTGGTGGAGGAAAAACGCCCGGTCATCGAGGAGCAGCTCAAGGCCCAACTTTACAACTGGCGGGAAAATGTGCGGCCCCGCGTCATTGGCAAGTTCGACGAGACCGGCGCCTGGATCCTGCCCTCGGCGGGTGAACTGACCCCGGCGGGGATCGCCCGCGTCATCGCGGCCCGCATCGGCCGCTTTTACACCTCGCTTCGAGTCAAGGAACGCCTCGACTGGCTGGACGCCAAGGAGCGCCAGTTGGCCGCCATCCCCCAGGGCTTTTCCCGCATCCCCTATTTCTGCGCTGGCTGTCCCCACAACACCTCGACCAATGTGCCCGAGGGCAGCCAGGCCATGGCGGGGATCGGCTGCCATTTCATGGCCACCTGGATGGACCGCGAGACCCTGACCTACACCCATATGGGCGGCGAGGGCGCCACCTGGATCGGCCAGGCCCCCTTCACCACCCGCAAGCACATGTTCCAGAATCTGGGCGACGGCACCTATACCCATTCCGGCTCGCTGGCCATCCGCGCCGCCTTGGCCGCCAAGGTCGACATCACCTACAAGATCCTGTTCAACGACGCCGTCGCCATGACCGGCGGCCAACCGGCGGAAGGGGCGCTGAGCGTGCCCATGATCGCCTCCCAGGTGCGCGCCGAGGGGGTCAAGCGCATTGCCGTGGTCAGCGATCAGCCCGACAAATACCCGCCCGACGCCGGTTTCCCGGCCGGGGTCAGCTTCCATCACCGCGACCAGCTCGACCTGTTGCAGCGTGAGCTGCGCGACGTAACCGGCGTCTCGGTGCTGATCTACGACCAGACCTGCGCCGCCGAGAAGCGCCGCCGCCGCAAGCGCGGCCTGATGCCCGACCCGCCGGAACGCATCTTCATCAACGAGAAGGTCTGCGAGGGCTGCGGCGATTGCGGCGTCCAGTCCAATTGCGTGGCGGTGGTGCCGATAGAGACCGAATGGGGTCGGAAGCGCGCCATCGACCAGTCGTCGTGCAACAAGGATTTCAGCTGCGTCAAAGGCTTTTGCCCCAGCTTCGTCTCGGTCAAGGGCGCCCAGTTGCGCCGCCACGCCTCCATTGCCGATCAACCCTTCCCGCCCCTGCCCGATCCGGTGCTTCCCGGCGCCGACAAGCCGTTCGGCATCATCGTCACCGGCATCGGCGGCACCGGCGTCGTCACGGTGGCCGAGGTGCTGGGCATGGCCGCCCATCTGGAAGGCAAGGGCGTCACCTCGCTGGACCAGACCGGGCTGGCCCAGAAGAACGGCGCCGTCATGAGTCATGTGCGCATCTGCGACGATCCCGCCAAGCTGCACGCGGTGCGCATCGCCGCCGGTCAAGCCCGGCTGCTGCTGGCCTGCGACATGGTGGTGGCGGCGGGCTACGATACCCTGGCCAAGCTGAAGCCCGGCCAGTCCATGGCGGTGGTCAACCAGCACGAATCCATGCCTGCCACCTTCACCCATGCCCCCGACATGGATTTTCCCGGCCGCACCATGCAAGACACCATTGGCGAGCAAGTGGGCGGCGGCGGCGTGGACTTCCTCGATGCCACGAGGCTCGCCACCACCCTGCTGGGCGATGCCCTGGCCGCCAACATGTTCCTGGTGGGCTATGCTTGGCAGAAGGGCGGATTGCCCCTGTCCGAGGAAGCCATCCTGCGGGCCATCGCGCTCAATGGCGCCATGGTGGAGTTCAATACCCAAGCGTTCTTGTGGGGCCGCCGCGCCGCCGTGGGTCTGGCGGCGGTGGAACGCAGCGCCGCCCCTCCGGCAGGCAGTGGCGATCATCGCCGCATGTCGCAAAGCATCGACGAACTCATCGAACGCCGGGTCGCGCATCTGACCGCCTATCAGGACAGCGCCCTGGCGCGCCGTTTCCTGGCCCGGATCGAGCAGGTCCGCGCGATGGAACGGCGCATGGCGCCGCACTCCCAGTCCCTGACCGAGGCGGCGGCCCGCTCGCTATCGAAGCTCATGAGCTACAAGGATGAATACGAGGTCGCCCGCCTGTATTCCGACGTCTCCTTCCTGACATCGCTGAGCGAGCAATTCGAGACCTGGGACCGTCTCGAGGTCCACCTCGCCCCGCCGGTGATGGGGGCGGGCAAGCGCCGCTTCGGCCCCTGGATTCTGAAGGCCATGCCGATGCTGGCCAAGCTGAAAGCCTTGCGCGGAACCTGGGCCGATCCCTTCGGCCACACCGCCGAACGCCGCACCGAGCGTGCCCTGATCACCGAATTCGAAGGAGTGCTCGACCAGTTGATCACCGGACTGAATGCCGCCAACCATTCCCTGGCGGTGGACATCGCCTCGGCCCCCCGGCAGATCCGGGGCTTCGGGCCGATCAAGGCCAAGGCGGTGGCGGAGTATCATGGGCAGTTGACCGTTTTGCTGGGCCGCTTTCACACCATCGGACAATAATCCGCCGATTGCGCTTGATTAACGGTCCTGCTCGCGTTTGACTTTCCCCATGATGGACGTCGAGGATCTGGAACTGGGCGACGAGGATACGGAAGCGGCGGGAGACGCCGCCGCCGCCATCATCGATGCCATGATGGAAGAAGCCCAACTGGCGCGGCGTGACGGCGACCTGGTCGGCGCCATCGCCTCTTACGGCAGCATCATCGACTCCGATCCGGGGCATACCGAGGCCCGCCTGGCCATGGCCGAATGCCATCGCCTGCTGCGCCAGCCCCGCGAGGCCCTGCAATGCTGCGTCAAGCTTCTTGCGGTCGATCCCGGCCATATGGGCGCGCGGGTGGAGATGGCCGAGGCGCTGCATCAGATGGGGCGCAACGAGGAAGCCCGCGCCATCCATGACCTGCTGCTGCACGAACGCCCCGATTCGCCGCTGACCTGGTGCGGACTGGCCCGGCTGCTGGCCGACGAGGATCATGCCCCGGCGGCGGAGGCCTGCCTTCGTCGCGCCCTGGCGCTCGCTCCCGGTCATGGGCCGTCCCTTGCCGCGCTGGCCCGCCATCTCGCCCGGTTCGGCCGCCATGCCGAGGCGGTGGATGGCTTTCACGACGCCATCGCCCTGGCCCCCGACCAAGCGATGCATCACGCCGGGCTGGCCGCCTCGCTGCTGGCGCTTGGCCGCATGGACGAAGCCGCCCAGCGGGTGGAGCGCGCCTTGCTGCTGGACGAGGGTTGCGTCGAGGCGCATCTCGTGCGCGCCGATCTGAAATTGATGACCGGGCGGCTGGATGAATTCTGGGAAGACGCTCAGTGGCGTTGGCTGCAACCCGGCGTAAACCGTCCGTTCCTGCCCGGAAATCACTGGGATGGCCGGTCTATCGGCGGCAAGACGCTGCTGCTCCATGCCGGTCTCAGCCTGTCCAACTCCATCCGCATGGCGCGCTTCGTCTCCCTGCTGGCCGAGATGGGGGCTCGTGTCGTCTTGTGGATTCAGCCCGGTCTGGCGCCGCTGCTGGAAAGTCTTGACGGGGTCGACCGCGTTCTGCGCAACGACCGACCGGTGCCCCTGGACCTCGACATCGACCTGTTCGCCGCCCTGACCGATCTGCCGCGACTGCTGGGCTTCACCTTGGCCGATATTCCCGATACGCCTTGGCTGGAGGCACCGCGCCGTAAGCGCCGCCCCATCGTGGCGCCGCCCGGCGCAGCCCTCAAGGTCGGGCTCGCCTGGGCCGGCCGCGATCTCGACGCCGCCATTCCGTTTCCCCAATTGCTGCGACTGGCCGAAATCCCCGGCCTCGTGCTGTTCGCCCTGGAATTCAGCCTGGATGCACCGGTGGCGGCCCTCTCGGCCGACCCCTCGCTGGTCACCGATCTTGGCCCCACCGTGGCCGATTACGCCGATCTGGCCGGACGTATCGCCGAGTTGGACGTGGTGGTCGCCGCCGATTGCGTCACCGCCCATCTTGCGGGCTCCATGGGCAAGCCGGTGCTGCTGATGCTGCCCAGCAATGCCCATCCCCGCTGGATGCGCGATACCGACCGCTCGCCGTGGTATCCGACCATCACCCTGTTCCGCAAAGACAGCCCCGGAGATTGGCGCGCGGTGATCGAACGGGTCGGCACCGCCCTTGGCCATATGGTGGCGGAGAACCGCCGAATTCGTGACGAGCAAAGACATCGGGCAGCCAGCGCCGCCGCCATTCAACAGGCCTTTCTCGCCGCCCATCTCCGCCCCGGCGACCTGCTGGTGGACTGCCTGTCCGGCGACGGGGAATTCATTCCCGCGCGCGGCGACGTGGAAACCCTGGCGGTCGAGCCCAACGCCAAGATGACCGAGACGCTGCGCGACCGCTTCGGAATGGTGTCCACGGTGGAGATCATCCCGGCGGCTCTGGGCACCGAGGGAACCACGTTCCTCGCCTCGCCTGCTCCCAAGGGGGGGCGTCGGGTTTTCGCCGTGCCCCCCGGCATTCCCGGTCATGGCGAAACCATAAGCCTCGACCATGTCCTGGCCCAACGCCCAGGCCTCGCGGCACGACGGATCGTGCTCCGGTTGGGCCAGACCGGCTGGGAAGCCGATATCTTGGCCGGACTCAAGGACCGCCAAGCCGCCGTGATGGTGTTCGAGCACCGGCAGGGCGCCACGGCCGCCGCCCAGGCCAAGGAGGCCGGTTTCAGCCTGTGGCGCCTTGCCTCGGGCATCGCCCACGGACCGGTCGCCGCCTTCGCCGACGAGCCGGGCATGGTATTGGCGCTGGCGCCCGGCATCAACCCGGTGGAGCATTACGGCCCCCCGGACGTTCCGCCCTCGCCGCAAGACATCGCGGATGCGGCGGAAGAGGCCGAACGCCTGACCCGCGACGGCATCGCATTGCAGGCGACGCGACGGCTGGGCGACGCAGCCGCCGCCTATGCCCAGGCTCTCATGCGCGACCCATTCTGCGCCGGTGCCAACGCCAACAAGGGCGTGATGATGCATATGGCGGGCCGCCGCGACGCCGCCATATCGTGCTACCGCCGGGCGCTCGGCCAGGGCCTCACCGCCGGAGTGGCGGCCAATCTGGGCACCGCGCTGCGTGAGTTACGTCGGTTCGACGAGGCCGAGATCGCCACCCGCCAGGCCCTGGACTCAAGCCCCGACAATCCGGATTTTCTCTATGACCTTGCCTTGCTGCGGCGCGATCAAGGCCGGTTGGCCGAAGCCGCCGCGTTGCTGCGACGGCTGACGGAAAAGCGGCCGGGGGCCGACTGGACCCTGGTGCAGATCCTGCTGGCCTCCGGTCACATGGACGAAGGACTCGCCAAATTCGGCACCCGGCCGGGAATCCCATCGCCCAGGCCGGAATTGCCCGCCTGGAAGGGCGAGCACCTGGCGGCCGCCACCGTCCTGGTCCATCAGGATTGCGATCTGGCCGACGCCGTCATGATGGCCCGCTTCATTCCCCAGATCGCCGCTCGGGGCGGCTTGGTGGTGCTGCATTGCCATGCCGAACTGGCGGCGTTACTCGATGATGTGAGCGGTGTCGAACAGGTCGTCGTCGGCGACGACCTGCTGCCGACTTGCGAGCGCCGCGCCGCCCTCAGCCAGTTGGGGCGTTTGCTGCGGGGGGCTCCCACCGGAAGGCCCTCGTCCCTGTCCTATTTGAACCTTCCCGATCACGTTCGGCCAAGACGGTTCGCCAAGGATGACCGGCTGCGCGTGGGGCTGTGCTGGGGTGGCCGCCCCGCCGGGCGCGCCTGCCGCCTGACCGACCTTCTCAATCTGGCCGCCGATCCGGAACTGGCGCTGACGGCACTGGGCGGCGAGGAGCTGCTGGAGGACATCCTGACCGCGGGAACCCACACATTGGTGGAAGCAGCGACTCCGCCACCCGTGGATCTGGCCGAGACCGCGGGCATCATCGCCGCCATGGATGTGGTGGTGGGCGGCGACACGCCGGAACTGCATCTGGCCGCCGCCATGGGAAAGCCCGCCTGGGTGCTGCTGCCCGACGCCTTCAACTGGCGCTGGCCGCAAGGGCGCGAGGATAGTCCCTGGTATCCCACCGCCCGCGTCTTCCGCCAATCCGCCGACGGGTCATGGGGCCACGCGCTCTCCCGCGTCGCGGCGGGCTTGCGGGTGCTGGCGGCCAAGAAGCGGGGATAGAAGTGCGGCCGGGACGGCCGCGCTCCGCGGCGTGGCCTCCTGCCCGCCCTACATCTCGGTTATGGGCGCGACGTCGTCATAGACCTTGACCACCTGTTCGGTGGCGGGGTCGATTTCCATCAGCCGGACCTCGTAGCCCCACAGATTGGCGATGTGACGCAATACCCTGACCGCCTCGGACCCGTCCAGCAGCATGCCGCTTTCGGCGAAGTGATGCACGATGAGGCGGCGATCGCCCGCCAGATCCACGTCGACGATCTGGATGTCGGGTTCCAGATGGGCGATGTCGTAGCTGCGCGCCAGCGCCTTGCGCACTTCGCGGTAGCCGCGCTCGTTATGGATGGCGGCCACCTCCATCTCGGGGTTCTCGGCGACGTCGTGAATCTTGAACAGCTTCATCTTGCGGATCAGCGCGGGCGACAGATATTGCAGCAGAAAGCTTTCGTCGCGGTAATCGGCCCAGGCCTGGCGAAGGGTGCCGTAGGGGTCGTTATTGCCGGCGAAGTCCGGGAACCACTGGCGGTCTTCCTCGGTGGGTTCGATGCACATGCGCTTGATGTCGTTCATCATGTTGAAGCCCAGCGCATAGGGATTAAGGCCGGAATAGCGGCGGTCGTCGAAATCGGGCTGGAACACCACCGAGGTATGGGAATGCAGGATTTCCAGCATGGCCCCGTCGGACAGCAGCCCCATTTCATGCATGCGGTTGACGATGGTGTAATGGGTGAAGGTGGCGCAGCCCTCGTTCATCATCTTGGTCTGCTTCTGGGGATAGAAGTACTGGGAGATCTTGCGCACGATGCGGATCAGCTCGCGCTGCCAGGGCGCCAGCTTGGGCGCCATCTTCTCCAGGAAATACAGCAGGTTTTCCTCGGGCAGGCCCAGTTGGCGCTTGCGCTCGGCCAGTTCCTGGGAACCCTTCTTTCCCGCCGGGCCCTTGGGCACGGTCCGCCACAGGTCGTTGTACATCTTCTCCTGATAGGCCAGACGGTCGGCCACCCGCTTTTCCTCCTCGGCCAGATCGGGCGTGCGCTTGCGGGGATATTTGTGGACGCCGTGGCTCATCAGGGCGTGGGCGGCGTCCATCACCTTTTCCACCGCCTTGTTTCCGTAGCGCTCCTCGCACTGGGCCACATAGCCCTTGGCGAATTCCATGTAGTCCAGAATGCCCTTGGCGTCGGTCCACTGCTTGAACAGGCCGTTGTTCTTGAAGAAGTGGTTGTGGCCGAAAGCGGCATGGGCGATCACCAGCGTCTGCATGGCCATGGAATTCTCTTCCATGATGTAGCTGATGCAGGGGCTGGAATTGATAACGATCTCGTAGGCCAGACCGCGCATGCCCTTGCGGTACATGGTCTCGTCGCGGGCGAAATGCTTGCCGAACGACCAGTGCTTGTACATCAGCGGCATGCCGATGGAGGAATAGGCGTCCAGCATCTGCTCCGAGGTGATGACCTCGATCTGATTGGGATAGGTGGCGAGGCCCATCTCGCCCTTGGCGATCTCCTCGACGGCGTCATAGACCCGCTGGATCTTCTCGAAGTCCCAGTCGGCGCCGGTGAACAGCAGTTCGCGCTTGGCGGGGGGCTGCTTCTTCATGCCTCGCCTCCCCCACCGGCCCAGGCGGCATTGTCATGGCGCTCCTTGGCGAACAGGTCGCGGAAGACAGGGAATATCTGGCTGCGCACCCGCACGCGGCGCATGGCGAAATTGCCGCCCGGCTTGGCGAATTCCTTATAGGTCCGCCACAGGTCGGAATCGCGCCCTAGCCAATCCTTGTATTCGGCCCCCACCTCGATATAGGCGAAATACTGGCATAGCGGCAGGATGGCGGTTTCCAGCAGTCCGGCGGTCTTGGCATTGTCCGACGAGGTGTTGTCGCCGTCCGAGGCCTGGGCGCAATAGATGTTCCAGTCCGCGACGGGATAGCGGTCCTTGATCACCTTTTCCATTTCCACCAGGGCGGTCGACACCACGGTGCCGCCGGTCTCGGTGGAATAGAAGAAGGTCTCCTCGTCCACCTCCTCGGCCTCGTGGGTATGGCGGATGAACACCACTTCCACATGGCGGTAGCGCCGGTTGAGGAACAAGAACAGCAGCATGAAGAAGCGCTTGGCCAGATCCTTCATGTGCTCGGTCATGGAGCCCGACACGTCCATCAGGCAGAACATCACCGCCTGGGTCACCGGCCGGGGTACATGCTCGAAGCGGGAATAGCGCACGTCCAGCGGGTCGATATAGGGCACCCGCTTGCTCTTGGCGATCAGGCGGTCGAATTCCAGGCGCAGCGCCGACAGCCGTTCGGGGTCGTCGCCGGATTCCTCCAATGCCCTGATCTCGTCTTCCAGTTCCCGCAGTTCGGCGGGCTTGGGGCGTTTCAGGGCGATGCGCCGCGACAGCGAATTGCGCATGGTGCGCACGATGTTGAGATTGGCCGGAGACCCGGTGACCGAATAGCCCGCCCGCATGGGCGTGGTGGATTCGGTCTGCTTCATCTTCTTCTTGACCAGATCGGGCAGTTCCAGATCGTCGAGGAAGATGTCGAGGAATTCGTCGCGGCTGAGCACGAAGGCGAAATCATCCTGGCCCTCGCCGTCGGGGCTGCCCTCGTTGCCGCCGCCGTCGGCGTCCTCGTCCTCGGGTTTCTTGATGCGGTCGCCTTCGACGAAGTCCTTATTGCCCGGCACCACATAGTCGCGGATGCCGCCCTTGGCGGCGCGGTGGAAGGTGGGTTCGCGCAATCCGTCGGCGGGAATGGAAATCTTCTCGCCGTTGTCGATGTCCTGGATGGAGCGCGCCCCCGACGCCTCGCGCACCGCCTTGACGATCTGGGCGCGGGCGCGGCGCAGGAACCTCTGCCGGTTGGCGAGGCTCTTGCCCTTGGGGTTCAGACGACGGTCGATAATATTCATCTGTTCTGCCCTCAGTCGCCGGGCGGTGCCTCCGGCCCCTTGGCTTTCGCGCCACGAGGCGCGCCGGGCCTTGCCCGCAACTCCGAGCGATCAATCGCTCGTCGATCCCCCCTTGTGGGGGAGGGTTGGGGTGGGGGGCCTCGGCCTCACCCCGCCTGCTTGACCCGCATGTACCATTCCACCAAACGGCGGACCTGGCGTTCGGTATAGCCCCGGCTCATCATGCGTTCGACGAATTCCGAGTGCTTCTTCTCGGAGTCGGAGTCCTTCTTCGAGCCGAAGCTGATCACCGGCAGCAATTCCTCCACCTGGCTGAACATGCGCCGCTCGATCACTTCCCTGATCTTCTCGTAGGAGGTCCAGGACGGCGACTTGCCGCCCTGCGACGCCCGCGAGCGCAGGGCGAACTTCACCACCTCGTTGCGGAAATCCTTCGGGTTGGCGATGCCGGCCGGCTTCTCGATCTTGGAGAGTTCCTGGTTCAGCAAGTCGCGGTTGAGCATCTGGCCGGTGTCGGGATCCTTGAAGTCCTGATCCTCGATCCAGGCGTCGGCATAGTCCACATAGCGGTCGAACAGGTTCTGGCCGTAGTCGTGATAGCTTTCCAGATAGGCCTTCTGGATCTCGTTGCCGATGAACTCGGCGTAACGGGGCGCCAGTTCACCCTTGATGAATTCCATGTATTTCTTCTCGGTGTCCTCGGGGAACTGCTCGCGCTTGATGGCTTGCTCCAGCACATACATCAGGTGCACCGGGTCGGCGGAGACCTCGAAGGTGTCGTAGTTGTAGGTGGACGACAGAACCTTGAAGGCGAAGCGGGTGGAGATGCCGTCCATGCCCTCGTCGACGCCTGCCGCGTCCTTGTATTCCTGCATGGGCTTGGCCTTGGGGTCGGTCTCCTTGACGTTCTCGCCGTCATAGACCCGCATCTTGGAATAGAGGTTGGAGTTCTCGTGCTCGCGCAGGCGCGACAGCACGGCGAAGCGCGACAGCATTTCCAGCGTACCCGGCGCGCACGGCGCCTTTTCCAGTTCCGAGGTGTCGATCAGCTTGTCGTAGATCTTCAGTTCCTCGGTGACGCGCAGGCAATAGGGCACCTTGATGACGCAGATGCGGTCGATGAAGGCTTCGTTGTTGCGGTTGTTCTTGAAGGTCTGCCACTCCGCCTCGTTGGAATGGGCCAGCACGGTGCCGAGGAACGGCATGGCGCCGATATTCTCCGAGCCGATATAGTTGCTTTCCTGGGTCGCGGTCAGCAGCGGATGCAGCATCTTGATGGGGGCCTTGAACATCTCGACGAATTCCAGCAGGCCCTGGGTGCAGCGGTTGAGCCCACCTGAATAGGAATAGGCGTCGGGATCGTTCTGGCTGAACATCTCCAGCTTGCGGATATCGACCTTGCCCACCAGGGTCGAGATATCCTGGTTGTTCTCGTCGCCCGGTTCGGCCTTGGAAACCGCGATCTGCTTAAGGCGCGACGGATAGAGCTTCACCACCTTGAACTTGGAGATATCGCCGCCCAGCTCGTCCAGGCGCTTGACCGCCCAGGGGCTCATCAGGCCGGGAAGACGGCGGCGCGGAATGCCGTATTTATCTTCCAGCACCGGCCCCATGGTTTCGGGGTCGAACAGGCCCAGCGGACTTTCGAACAGCGGGCTGATCTCCTTGCCGGCCTTCAGCACATAGATGGGATGGACCTCCATCAGCGCCTTCAGCTTCTCGGCCAGGGACGACTTGCCACCGCCCACCGGGCCTAGCAGGTAGAGGATCTGCTTACGCTCCT
This sequence comes from Paramagnetospirillum kuznetsovii, assembly GCF_003284725.1. GTDB lineage: Bacteria > Pseudomonadota > Alphaproteobacteria > Rhodospirillales > Magnetospirillaceae > Phaeospirillum > Phaeospirillum kuznetsovii. The sequence continues at coordinate 22,360 of NZ_PGTO01000020.1, forward strand.
CCAGCCCCTGGGCGGCATGGCGGAAATAGCCGACGATGCGCTCGATGGTCTCTTCCATGCCGTAGAATTCGGAAAAGGCGGGATAGACCTTGATGGTGCGGTTCATGAAGACCCGCGACAGCCGCGCATCCTTGGCGGTGTCGATGATCTCGGGCTCGCCGATGGCGGCGATCATGCGTTCCGCCGCCGAGGCGAACATCATGGGGTCGTCGCGGCAGCCTTCCAGATAGTCCAGCAAGAAGAGGTCCACTTCCTTGCGACCCTCATAGGCTCGCGAGTATCGGGCAAAGATATCGTCGGAGTTTGCCATATCACCACTCCATTCCCAGGGTCTATTCAGCCACCGCCCAAGGCGCCGAGATGCCGACCGCCGTCGGGCGGGGCCTCACATATATGTTTGGACTGGGCGTCGCAAAGTCACGGGGGGGGCGCAAAGATTTCCGCCGACGGTTCGTTGCATAGGCGGCAACGTTGGTCAGGGAACCGCCGGGGCGGTTCGAGACGGCGGTATGGAAAGCGAAAGACCACATGGCGTCGTCCTTCTCATAAGCGTCCACTCAATGCCATCCTAGGCGCTCGGTCCTTAACAAAGTCCTTTGACGCAAAAGAAACGGCCATCCTGAAGGCTGACTCCAGGATGGCCGATCATTGTGGCGGAATTGGGGGCGGGGTGTGAACGTGTCATCCCGAGCGCCCGCGCCCGCCTGCGTTTGAGGCCATCACCTTCGGTATAGGACACGAAAATCGATTCACCACCAAGGCACCAAGGACACCAAGAGGCCGACACGGTTTTTTACCTTCCGTCATGCCCGTGCTTGTCACGGGCACCCACGCCCATCCGTCCGGATTATTGCTTCATGGGGATTTCGTGCGGAACCGCGTGGATGGCCGGGACAAGCCTGGCCATGACGAAAGAGTGAGGCTTGGCCGTTTGCTCCGCCTTCTTGGTGCTCTTGGTGTCTTGGTGGTCAATACCCTCGGCAGCCAACGGATCGTGTCGCCGAATTTAAACCGGACAGCCGTGGCAGCGGCGAGGGATCTCTGTCTGGCAAGACGGTTCCATGCCGGAAAAGCCGCGCCAGAACGAGATTCCTCCTCCCGATGGTCGTCGGAATGACGGAATAGCCTCAGATATACTGCCCCGAATCCACCTTGATGACCTCGCCGGTGATGCAGCGTGCCGCGTCCGACAGCAGGAACAGCACCGCGTTGGCGATGTCGGAAGTGTCGGGCAGGATGGTCAGCGCCGCCTCGGCCAGGGCCTTGTCGCGAAACTGCTGGTCCAGCGCCAGGGTCATCTCGGTCAGCACCATGCCGGGCGCCACCGCGTTGCAGGTCACGCCCTTGGGGCCCAGCTCCTTGGCCGCCGTCTTGGTCAGCCCCACCATGCCCGCCTTGGAGGCGGCGTAGTTGCCCTGGCCCATCTTGCCGCGCAACCCGTTGATGGAGATCATGTTGACGATGCGCCCGACGCCCGCCTGTACCATGCCCGGCCCGGCGGCCCGGATGGTGTTGAAGGCGCTGGTCAGGTTGACGGTGAGCACCGAGGCCCATTCGTCGTCGCTCATCTTGAGGAGCGTGCGGTCCCGCGTGATCCCGGCATTATTGACCAGCAGGTGCACCGGCTTGCCGATCCGGGCGAAGGCTTCGTTGACGCTGGCCGAGTTTGACACGTCCACCGCGTGGGCGGTCATGCCCTGGGGCAACTCTCCGGATTCGCGATCGAAGACGTGAACCTCGGCGCCGGCGGCCGCCAGCCCGTCGGCCACAGTCCGGCCAATGCCGCGCATTCCGCCGGTTACAACCGCAACCCGACCCGAAAATTCCCACTTCATATCAACCACCTCTTGACCTGCGGATCTATTTCGGTATTATCGTACCGAATTATTCATTTAACAAGGTACCGCCCACCTGGGAAGCCGTCAAGTGTCGGCGCTGAACAACCCCAGGGCACGGCACCGAGAGAGATCGGGAGGTTCGCCAGTTCCATGAGCACCACTATCCGCGACATCACGAGCGCCGACATCGAACGGGTGATCGAACTTGATCGCCGCCTCACCGGCACGCCGCGCCGCAATTATCACGAAAAGCGCATGGCCGCCGCCGCGGCCGAGCCCAACAGCTTCGTGACCATTGCCGCCGCTGACGGTCCGGTCCTGAAGGGTTTTGTGTTTGCTCATATCCTGGACGGCGAATTCGGCGGCACCGGTCCGGTCGGCGTGGTCGAGACCATCGGCATCGATCCCGATCAGCGCGGCAACGGCTTGGGGCGCAAGCTCATGGCCGCCGTCGAGGAGGCCATGCGCAAGCGCGGCATCCGTGAACTGGTGACCCAGGCCGATTGGACCGAGCACGCCATCACCCGCTTCTTCCAGTCCGCCGGATTTGAGCTGGCTCCCCGCATCGTTCTCGAGCGCGGCACCGGCGATGTCTCCGATTTCGAGGCTCCCCTGGCCCAGCAGGTGCGCGACAGCGACGAAGTCGATCTGTCCGATCCCTCCGGCGACGATTATGCCGCCCTGTCGCGCGACCGCGTCCCGGTGCGTTCGCTGACCGAAGCCGATTATCCCTTCATCGTCTCCATCGACCGCAAGGTCACCCGCCGCGACCGTTCCACCTATTACAAGCGCAAGATTTCGGAAGTGACCAAGGAATCCGGCGTGCGCGTCTCGCTGGTGGCCGAGGTCGACGGCCTGTTCGCGGGCTTCGTCATGGCGCGGACCGAATACGGTGAGTTCGGCCGGGCCCAGGCCACCGCCATTCTCGACACGATCGGCGTCGATCCCGCCAATGCCGGACACAATGTCGGCCGCGCCCTGATGAGCCAGTTGCTGACCAACCTGTCGTCGCTGGGCGTCGAGAAGGTCCAGACCCAGGTCGCCTGGAACAGCTTCGACCTGCTGCGCTTCATGGCCCGTTGCGGCTTTACGCCGTCGCAGCGCCTCTGCTTCTGGCGCAAGCTGAATTAGCCTCCCACCTGTCCGACCCGCGCCGCGAAGCCGGAGATCCCACGATCTCCGGCTTCTTCGGTTTTTACTTATTTTTTTGAACGCTTCAAGCCCTCTTCCCCAAGCCCAAGACCCGGTTTAGAGTTTCCTTGCAGGATATCCCGACAATGACGTCGGCATCCGAAAAGGAGAATGCGCCATGAAGTTTTTTGCCGCCGCGCTGCTGATCGGCATGACCGCCCTGGGCTCGACCGCCGCTTTTGCCGGTGCGGATGACACCAAGTGGGTGGCCAAGTGCGTCAGCGACAACTCCGATGCCAAGGTTTCCGTGGAGATCGTCGCCAAGTACTGCACTTGCATGAACAACAAGATGGACGACAACGAGACCAAGACCATCACCCAGTGGGAAAAGACCCACCCGACCGAGATGAAGGCCTGCGAAAAGGAAGCTGGCTGGAAGTAAGCGGCGGCGTCTCCAATGGTGTCAGTCATGGGGGTCGACCGAAGGGTCGGCCCCCAATAATTTATACCCTCCCGGCAGCCCATAATTTTTTGTTATGGTGAGCCATGGATATCCGCCAGCTCCGATATTTTCTCGGCATCGTCGAACACGGCTCGCTCACCAAGGCCGCCGAGGCGCTACGCGTGGCCCAACCGGCCCTCAGCCTGCATTTGAAGCGGCTGGAAGAAGAAATCGGCTGCCCCTTGGTTCATCGCACCGCCCGCGGCGTGGTGCCGACCCAAAGCGGCCAGCGCCTCGCGATCCGGGCCGCCATGCTGGTGGAGCAGATGGCGGGCCTGCGGGACGAGATCCGAGGCCTGGAAGCGGCGCCCTCGGGCCCGGCCGTCATCGGCATTCCCACCTCGCTGGGCTCCATGCTGACGGTTCCGCTGGTTCTCGACGTGCGCCGCCGCTATCCGGCCATCCGGCTGCGCGTGGTTGAAGGCTTGTCCGGCCATATGCTGGAATGGGTATCTTCGGGCGAGGTGGACATGGCGCTGGTGTTCGGGTCCGAACCACCGCCGGGACTCGCCACCCGTTTCGTCGCCCGTGAACGCCTGGGACTGGTGGCGGCCGAAGGCGCCGAGGTGGTCGTCGGCCGTCACAGCATCGACCTGGCCAGCGTATTGAATCTGCCGCTGATCCTACCCGGCCAGCCCCACGGGGTGCGCGCCGAGGTGGACCGGGCCGCCGCCGCCGCCGGGATTGACCTGAACGTGGTCATGGAGATCGACGCCCTGGAACAGATCAAGGCGCTGGTGGCCGAGGGCGCGGGCTTCACCGTTCTGTCCGAGCGATACGCCCGCGCGGGGCAAGAGGCCAAGGGCTTGGTCTGCATCCCCATCGTGTCTCCGGAAATCGAGCGCACCATATCCCTGGCCCATGCCTCGGACCGGCCCTTGTCCATCGCGGCAAAGGCGGTGCATGCCATCGCGCTGGATCAGTTGGGCCGCCTGACCAAGGATGGCCGCTGGATGTGATACTGCCCAACCATGTTTCCGTATCATTCGGAAACATAATGGTGGCGATCACATGCGCATTCCGCTTCCGATTCCCCCTGGGACAGTGGTAGTTTCGTCGCCTTCCGCCGCGCCACAAGGGCGAAACAGGCCCGGCCGCGGAAGCGTTCCAAGGATGCGAGGTGAGGAGCTTTCCATGTCCGCTGCCGTAAAGGCGATGCCGCAGTCACGTCTTCTGTTGTCCGGTAACGACGCCATCGCGCGTGGCGTTTGGGAGGCAGGCGTCAAGGTCGCCGCCGCCTATCCCGGCACGCCATCCACCGAGATCCTGGAAAGCCTGTCGCAATACCCCGATCTCTACGCCGAATGGTCGGTGAACGAGAAGGTCGCCCTGGAAGTCGCCATCGGCGGCTCCATGTCCGGCGCCCGCTCGTTCTGCGCCATGAAGCATGTGGGCCTCAACGTCGCTTCCGACGCCTTCATGACGGTGACCGTGGCGGGCGTGGTCGGCGGATTGGTGATCGCCGTGGCCGACGACGTGGGCATGAGTTCGTCGCAGAACGAGCAGGACTCCCGCTTCTGGGGCCGCTTCGCCCATGTGCCGATCCTGGAACCGGCGGATTCCCAGGAAGCCTACGAGATGGCCAAATACGCCTTCGAACTGTCCGAGGCCTATAACACCCCGGTGCTGCTGCGCCTGACCACCCGTGTCTGCCACGTCAAGGCGGTGGTCCAGGTGGGCGAGCGCAATCCCATCCAGATCAGCGGCTTCAAGTCCGATGCGCGGCGCTGGGTCATGACCCCCGCCAACGCCAAGGGCCGCCTGCCCGAGCAGATCGCCCGCGAAGGCAAGTTGCAGGAACTGGCCGAGGCCTCGCCGCTCAACGTGCTGGAACCCGGCTCCGACCGCCGGATCGGCTTCGTCACCTCCGGCCCCGCCTATATGCATGTGCGCGAAAGCTTCCCCGACGCGCCGGTCCTGAAGCTGGGCTTCTCCTACCCGGTGCCCATGGCGTTGATCGAAAAGCTGGCGGCCCAGGTCGACCATCTGGTGGTGGTCGAGGAAACCGAGCCGCTGATGGAACACGACATCAAGGCGGCGGGCCTGCTGACCATCCACGGCAAGGATCTGCTGCCCCGGCTGGGCGAGCTGACCCCCAACATCCTGATCCCGGCCATCAAGACCTTCCTGGGCGAGCCCATTCCGCCCGCGACCACTTACCCGAAATTCGAGCCCTTCCCCCGCCCGCCGACCATGTGCGCCGCCTGTCCCCATATGGGCGTCTACTACTCGCTGGCCCGCATGCGCAAGAAGGTGCAGATTTCCGGCGATATCGGCTGCTACACCCTGGGTGCCGGTCATCCGTGGAACGCCCTGGACACCACCATCTCCATGGGCGCCTCCATGGGCATCGCGCTCGGCATGGACAAGGCCCGCTCGGAAGAGACCAAGGACAAGGCCGTCGTTGCCGTCATCGGCGATTCCACCTTCCTGCACATGGGCATGCAGGGCATGCTGGACATCGTCTATAATCGCGGCAACGTCACCACCCTGATCCTGGACAACCGCACCACCGGCATGACCGGCGGCCAGAACCATGCCGGAACCGGCAAGGGACTGAAGGGCGACGACGCGCCCCGCGTGGACTTCGTCAAGCTGGTGGAAGCCCTGGGCGTTGCGCCCGAGCGTATCCGCAAGATCGATCCCTATATGCTGCCGGTGGTGTTCAAGACCATCAAGCAGGAGATCGAAACCCCCGGCCCGTCGGTGATCATCACCGACCGCCCCTGCGTGCTGTCCGAGTTCTACGAGAAGATCAAGCCGTACCGCGTGGTCGACGAGGACTGCACCGGCTGCGGCAACTGCATCAATGTCGGCTGTCCGGCCATCACCGTCAGGAAGTCGGAATCCAAGACCCGCGCCGACGGCAAGGTCAATGAGCTGAAATTCACCACCATCGACACCGCCATGTGCACCGGTTGCCATATGTGCGTGGAATCGTGCGGCCCCAAGGCCATCGTCCCGGCCCAGCCGGTCGCGGTCGCCGAGTGAGGGACGAACGAGCGAACCAATGTGAGCGCGGCGCCATCGAGGCGCCCGGAGCGAAGCGGAGGAGCCAAGGGTGCGCGAGCACCCGCCCGGCGCCTGAGGGACAAAAAATATGACTGACATCATCACCAATATCCTGGTGTGCGGCACCGGCGGCCAAGGCGTCATGACGGCGGCCGAGATCCTGGCCCAAGCCGCCATCACCAAGGGATTCGACTGCAAGAAATCCGAGGTCGCGGGCATGGCCCAGCGAGGCGGCGTGGTCACCAGCCATGTCCGCTTCGGCAAGCGCGTGTGGTCGCCCGTCATCACGCCGGGCACCGCCGACATCCTGGTCGCCTTCGAGGTGGCCGAGGGCTCGCGCTGGGCCGACATGCTGCGCCCCGGCGGCATCGCCATGGTCAATACCATCCGGCTGGTGCCCCCCGTGGTCTCCATGGGCCTGTTCAAGTATCCCGACGACCCGGTGGCTCAGATGCGCGCCGCCGGAGTCACCGTCTATGACTTCGATGCCGGTGCCATCGCCCGCGACCTGGGCGATTTGAAGCTGGTCAACACCATCATGCTGGGCGCCATCGCCGACTTCCTCCCCTTCCCCGCCTCCGAGCTGGAAGAGCAGATCGTTGGCCGCTTCCGCGAGCGCAAGCCCGCCATGGTGGAGGTCAACAAGCGGGCCTTCGATGCCGGACGCGAAGCCGCCCGTCAACGCGCCGCTGGCAATAGCCCCATGGCGGCAAACTCATAAATAGACCTTTGGCCACAGTGGCTTTCCCGCCCGGTTCTGGTAAATTCGGGGACTGGGCGAGAAAGCGAAGGCCTTGGGAGAGAATGGTATGCCGACCCCCGCCGTGGATTTGACCGCATTGAAGGTTCTGATCATCGATGACCAGGAGTTCGTGCGCGCCATCGTCAAGAAGATGCTTCAGCAGGTGGGTATCGGCACCGTGGTCGAGGCCCATGACGGCAATTCCGGTCTCGAGGTCGCCGAACGTGAACTGCCGGATGTGGTGGTCTGCGATGTTCAAATGCGTCCGGTGGACGGCTTCGGCTTCGTCAAATCGCTGCGCGCCCAGCCCTTCGGCCGCGCCATGCCGGTCATCATGCTGACCGCCCATACCGATTCCACCACGGTCGCCCGCGCCAAGGAATTGGACGTGGACGCCTTCCTGGCCAAGCCGGTCCTGCCGCCTGCTCTCAAGGATAAGATCATCACGGTGATCACGAACGCTCGGACGGGCTGATCAGCGTCCCGGCATTCCCCAACGGCGTGCCGGAGGCTTCAGGCCGGTCACCCAGCCTTCCACCCTTTCCCGAATCTTTGGAATATTGCGGATATCGGCCAGACGGCGGCGCAGGAAGGCCCAGGTCTCCTCGGCATCCTCGGAGCTATCCTCAAGCCAGTACAGCAGGGTCGCGGAATAGACCGCGCTCAGCGTGGCGCGCTTGGTATACCACGCGAAATCGTGGGACTGATCGCCCACCACCCGCCAGATGGCATCGGCGGTATTCCAGGTCAGCCGGGCCGCCAAGGGCAGATTGGACGGCAGAGACAACAGCGAGGTCGCCCGCCGGATGGACTCCCGGTGCTCGCCCCACGGCTGCAATCGCAGCCGCACCGCCTGAAACACCCTCTCCCCCACCTTATCGCTGTCGAACCCCGCCTCCGCCAGGGACGCCGCCATGGCGCGGTCGGCCTTTTCGACGAAATGGGCGACGGCGTCGATGGGACCGCGCGGGAACAGCCGGGCCGACAGGGTGGGGTCCAAGTCCAAGTCGCGGGCGGCGGCGGCCATGGAGGATTTGGACCAGCCGTCGAAGGCGGCGTGGAGCAACATGGCGTCGACCATGGCGTCCATCAGTCGCTGCGCTTCCATGTCAGGCCCTCCCGTTCAGTGCTCGACATTCTCTATCCGGTATAATCGCACCCGTCGAGCATTTCCCCGTCGATAGCGCTTCACATCCACCGGGGCCTGTGGTATCAACCCTCCTCCCGAACGGTAGGAATGCCGTGCGAAGGGGGTCTTTTCAGCGTAGAGGAGCGGTGGCGCAACGTGCAAGTTCTCGTTCGTGACAACAATGTCGATCAGGCCCTGAAGGCGCTCAAGAAGAAGATGCAGCGCGAAGGGGTTTTCCGCGAGATGAAGCTTCGCCGTAATTACGAGAAGCCGTCTGAACGCCGCGCCCGTGAGAAGGCCGAGGCGGTTCGTCGCGCTCGCAAATTGGAGCGTAAGCGCCTGGAGCGCGAAGGCTTCTAAGCAGAAGCTTTTCGGTCGGCTTCATCCGGCCGTTCCAGCACCCGCTGATCCAAGACGCTTGGCGTCACGACTCTGGTCGTGGCGCCTTTAGCGTTTCCATCCCCCCTATTCCACTGTTGCCCCGAAACCGTCATGACGCTACCGTGAAAGTTGGGGAATGAAACACCTTTGGTTTCGGGGGCGGGGGCGATGCGGTTTCTCGACAATCTTCGATTTGGGCGGCGGATCGGCTTGGCATTGCTGCTGCCGGTTTTCGGGTTGCTGGCCTTTTCGGGCTATGTGATCGCCCTGCGCTGGATGGTGGTGTCCGACACCAGCGGCTTGATCCGCATGGCCTCGCTGGCCGTCAATATCAGCGCCACCGTCCATGAATTGCAGAAAGAGCGAGGCGCGTCCTCCCTCTTCGTGGCCAGCGGCCGCACTCAGTTCGCCGACAAGGTCGCCGCCCAGCGCAAGCTGTCGGACGAGGCGGCCGAACGTCTGGAACGCGATGCCGCCGACAGCGGAACCGCCGCGCTAGGCCCGATCTTCATGGAGGCCATGACCAAGGCGCGGACCGCCATGGCCTCTCGCCAGAAGCTGCGCGCCGACATCGATTCGGGTGGCATCGACCGCAACGGCCTATTCCAGGCCTATACCGCCATGATCAAGGTTCAGCTGGATCTGGTCGGACTGATGAGCCAGGTCACCCCGGACAAGGACGCCGCCGAGGCGGTCAGCGCCTATCTGGCCTTCATGGAAGCCAAGGAACGCGCCGGCCAGGAACGCGCCACCGGCGCCGGAGGCTTCGCGGGCAATTTCGACGGCGCCACCTATCGCCGGTTCGTTTCGCTGATCGCCGATCAGGAAATGCTGTTCACCCATTTCATCCGCACCGCCGCCCCTGAGCTGGTCAGCTCTTTCCGCGACACCATGAAGGATCCGGTGGTCGCCGAGATCACCGCCATGCGCGAGGCCGCCTACGCAAAGGCCCTGGGCGGCGGCGAAGGGATTCCCGCTTCCAAGTGGTTCGAGGCGTCCACCAAGCGCATCGACCTGATGAAGGGGGTCGAGGATCGTATCGCCAACGGCTTGATCGCCACCGCCCAACACAACAGCGAGTCCGCCCGCCTGCTGTTGTGGTTTCAGATCTTCGCCGTCCTGTTCGGCCTGGGCTTCACCTTCGCCGTCGCCGCCGTCCTGGCCAGGGGCATTACCCGCCCCATCAACGACCTGACCTCGGCCATGAACCGCTTGGCCCGGGGCGACACCGCCATCCACCTGGACGGGCTCGACCTTGACAGCGAACAAGGTGAAATGGCCCGCGCCGTCGAGGTCTTCCGCAACAACCGGCTGGAAGCGGAGCGCCTTGCCGCCGCCCAGGCCGAGGCCCAGCAGGCCAAGGAACGTCGGCAACAGAATGTGGATCGCCTGACAGCCGAATTCCGCGGAGAGATTTCCGGCGTGCTGGCCGCCATGGAAACGGCATCGGGCCAAATGAGCCATAGCGCGCATGCGCTGGAGAATACCGCCCGGACCATGACATCCAACACGGCCGCCGTCTCGGCCGCCGCCGATCAGGCCAGCGCCAATGTGCAGACGGTGGCCGGGGCGGCCGAGGAACTGGCGGCCTCCATCAACGAGATCAGCCGACAGGTGGCGACCTCGGCGGACGTCTCCCAAGAGGCGGTGAGCGAGGCGGAGCGGACCAACGCCCTGGTGGCCGGCCTGTCGGACGCGGCGCGCAGCATCGGCGAGGTGGTCACCATGATCGGCGACATCGCGGGTCAGACCAATCTGCTGGCACTCAACGCCACTATTGAAGCCGCCAGGGCGGGCGAAGCAGGCAAGGGCTTCGCCGTGGTGGCCAATGAGGTCAAGCACCTCGCCACCCAGACCGCCAAGGCCACCAACCAGATCACCGAGCAGGTCGGCGCCGTCCAGGCCGCCACCGATCAGGCCGTCGCCGCCATCCAATCCATCGGCCACATCATCGCGCGCATCAACCAGGTCTCGTCGGCCATCGCCGCCGCGGTGGAGGAGCAAGACGCCACCACCCGCGACATCGCCCGCAATGTGCAGGAAGCCGCCCACGGCACCCAGGAAGTATCGGCGCATGTGTCCGAGGTCACCGCCGAGGCCGCCGACACCGGCAACACCGCCGAAGACGTACTGACCGCGGTGCGCGGCCTGAGCGCGCAATCCGAAGCGCTGAATCAGGCGGTCCAGCGCTTCCTGGCCGGAGTGGAAGCGGCCTGAGGGCTACAGATTGCTCTTGGCATAGTCGCAGGCCTTGTCGGCGATGCGATCGAGCATCATGTCGTCGGTGATGCCGAAGGTCGCCGCGCCGGACATGGCGAAGCCCCGCGCATAGAACACCGGCTCGGCGATGACCCGCCGATTGGCGGTATCGGTGAACCTTACCTTCATCAGGACGGCGGAACTTCCCGGCATGAAGCCGAACAGCACCCGCTCATAGGCGGTCACCTTCTTGATATCGGTGATGACGGGTTCCATCAGCAGGCCCTTGGGCATGTCGCCATTGGCGCGAAGACCGGGAAACACCGTCTTCATGCAGGCGAGAAGCTCGGCCTCGACATCCGCGACGGCGCCGATATCACCCGGCCCGGTGCCCAGTTGCTCCACCCGCAGCGGCGCCAGGAACACCTTGGAATAGGCCCCCAAAGACTCCCCCGTCGGCTGGACCTCGCCTTCGGGCGCATGAATTTGGGTCATGCAGCCGCCAAGCAAGCTCAACACGGCGATGATGGAAAGCGTCTTCATGGATCCCCCGTTTCCGTCGGTTCACCCCCGATTCGGCGCAGTGTCGAGAGCGATTGTCAAGATTGTCGCGGCACCGCAACAGCGCAAGAACACGCCCTCCCCCCGCTCCTAACGCAGCAGGGCGAGAAACTGCGGATCGTTCAGGGTTTCATCGATGGCATCCTGCATGACCGAATTCGCCACCTTGCGCAGATCCTCCACCTCGGCGAACAAGCCGTTGCCGAGCAATTGGAAGTCGCCTTCCCGGCGTCCCGTCGTCTCCCGGTGATAAACCAGTCGGCCAGAAAATTTCTGTACCACCGAAATGCTGAACCGGGCATTGGCCTCCCGCTTGAAGAACTGGTTGCAGTCAAACCGCTCGATGCTGACCCGCAGGGCGAACTGGCTATGCCCCCCCACGAGCCCCCGCGCCTTCAGGCCGTCGGCAAACCCGGCCTTGACCACGTCCTTGACCGGCATCTCGGTGGTGATGGTCTTGAGCGGCTCTCCAAAGCCGCCACGAATGGCGCCCAGCCAATTGGGATCCTTGTTCCGGTCATCCGTGACCGCATCGATCTCCACCGTGAAGCGAGCGGCCTGCCTTGGCGCGACAACCTTGCCGGCATCATAGGTCAAGCTGGTGGGCGTGGTGCTGCATCCCGCCACAATCAGGCCAAACATCACCGCCAAGCAACGTGTCCAACCCGTCATGCTGCCCCCCTATCGCGACGGCGCATCATAGCATCACCTCCGCCGCCATGCCGAGCCGTGATAATCCCAATTGCCATCATTACCGTTTGCCCCACGGCATCGGTCGAGCCGCGCGTTCCCAGGGGGGGCGTCGGCCAAACATGCACTTTAGATGTCTTGCATATGAGACTTGATAAATTTAGTGCGGATGAAATATGCTCGGAGGGGTCGAGATGCGAATGCAGGTCGGCGCTTCCGAGCAGGTCGCTAGAACCCGCCGGGATGGGAGGACGCGAAAGGGGATCGGCCGCGGGAGGGACGCGGTCTCTCTCGGACGCATGCGTGAATGGTGGCTGCGGCGGCCTCGGCATCCGCGCTAGGGTTACGCCCATTGCGAAAATTGCGCGGGGAGGGGAAAACGTGTCCGAATTGCCAGTGACCACGATCGTCGGCGCGGGGGCTTTTGTCGCCGGGACACTCTTCGGCTGGACGGCCCAGAAGACCAATTTCTGCACCATGGGCGCCATCTCGGACATCGTCTTCATGGGTGATTGGCGGCGGTTTCGCGCCTGGATGCTGGCCGTCGCCGTGGCGCTGGCGGGAACCCAGATCCTGCACCTTACCGGCACCATTAATATCGGCAAGTCCATCTATCTGACGCCCAATTTCGGCTGGGCCGGAGCCATCCTGGGCGGGCTGATGTTCGGCTTCGGCATGACCATGGGCGGTGGCTGCGGCAACAAGACCCTGGTGCGCATCGGTGGCGGCAATCTGAAGTCGGTGGTGGTTTTCCTGGTGCTCGGCTTCTTCTCCTACATGACGCTGCGCGGGTTGATCGCCCTGGGGCGTATCCAGTTGGAAGCCTCCAACATCAATCTGGCCGATCTCGGCTTCGCCACCCAGGGCCTGCCCGACATCGTCGCCAAGCTGACCGGTCTGTCGGCCCAGACGGCGCGAGTCGCGCTGACGGCGGTGATCGGCGGCGGCCTGGCGGCGTGGTGCTTCAAGGATTCCGAATTCCGGGGATCAAGCCACGACGTGGTCGGCGGGCTGGTGATCGGGTTGATGGTGGTGGCGGGATGGGCGGTTTCCGGCGTGCTGGGCGCCGATGAATTCGACCCGGCGCCCCTGTCGTCCTTCACCTTCGTCGCCCCCATCGGCGGCGCGCTGCAATATCTGATGAGCTTCACCGGCGCCACCATCGATTTCGGCGTGGCGGCGGTGGGCGGCGTCATCTTCGGCGCCTTCCTGGCGGCCAAGGCCTCGGGCAAGTTCCAGTGGGAGAGCTTCGCCGGAACCGACGACATGCTGCGCCATCTGGTCGGCGCCGCCCTGATGGGGACCGGCGGCGTGCTGGCCTTGGGCTGCACCGTGGGCCAGGGCATCACCGGCATGTCCACCCTGGCCCTGTCGGCCCCTATCGCGCTGGCCGCCATCGTGTTCGGCGGCGTGGTCGGCATGAAGTATTTGGAAGAGGGAACCCTGTCCGGCGCCGTCAAGGCGGCGTTGGGGCGCGGTTGACGTGGTCGAGGGGGGAATGGTGAAGCCAGAATCCGGTCTGAATCGGCGCCAAGCAATGGTCGCCATGGGGGGCGCCGCCTGCGTCGGCGTTCTGCCCAATCTTGCCTGGGCCACTCCGGCCGAGGCCGAAGCCGCCGTCAAGGCGCTGATCGGCAGCACGGCGACCACCGAGGGACGAGTGCAGCTGAAGCTGCCCCAGATCGCCGAGAACGGCGCCACCGTGCAGCTTCGGGTGCTGGTGGACAGCCCCATGACCGCGGCCGATCACGTCAAGGCGATCCATATCCTGGCCGAGGGCAATCCCCTGCCGGGTGTCGCCTCGTTCCACTTCACGGCCCGTAGCGGCAAGGCCGACGTCTCCACCCGTATTCGCCTGGGCAAGACCCAGAACGTGCACGCCGTGGCGGTCATGAGCAACGGATCGGTGTGGCGGGCCAAGGAAGAAGTCAAGGTCACGGTCGGCGGCTGTTGACGCGGAAAGGGAGAAGCGGGAATGGCCAGCGCCAAGATCAAGGTGCCTGAGACCGCCAAGAAAGGCGAAGTGATCGAGATCAAGACCTCGATCACTCATGACATGGAATCGGGTCAGCGCAAGGACGCGAACGACAAGCCGATCCCGCGCCGGATCATCAACACGTTTACCTGCAAGTACAATGGCACAGAAGTATTCCGTATGGACCTGCATCCTGCGGTTTCGGCTAATCCATATATCTCGTTTTTCGTTGTCGCGACCGAAACCGGAAAGATTGAAATGTTCTGGAACGACGACAATGGGGAAATCTACACCGCGGCGTCGTCCATAACCGTCTCGTGAAGACGGCAACGACGCATATGTTCCTGGGGAGGAGATCAGCATGAAGTCTTACCTTGTAGCGATCCCGGTCTGCCTGGGCCTTGCCCTGGTGGCGGCACCCGCCGCCCGGGCCGGCTCGGCCAATGTCATGGCCGATTCCTGCGCGGGTTGCCATGGCACCGGCGGCCAAAGCCTGGGCGCCATGCCCGCCTTCAACACCAAGTCGGCCGACGAGCTGAAGAAGATGCTGCGCGACTACCGCAGCGGCGCCCGCGAGGCCACCATCATGGATCGCATCACCAAGGGCTATTCCGAAGCGCAGCTCGACGCCATCGTCGACTACTACAAGAAGTGAGGGCTAGGCCATGATGAAACTCTCTCGCAGAACCTTCACCGGTCTGGTCGGATTCGCCGGTGCGGCCTCGGCCTTCGGTCTGTCCGCTTGCGCCACCGGCCCCAAGGTGGTGGTGGTGGGCGGCGGCTTCGGCGGCGCCACCGCCGCCAAATACGTCAAGCGCTACCTGCCCGGCGCCAATGTGGTCTTGATCGACGCCGCCAAGACGCACTTCACCTGCCCGTTCTCCAACACGGTGATCGGCGGCATGAATTCCATGGCCTTCATCGAACGCAGCTTCGATGCGCTGGCCAACAAATACGGCATCACCGTGGTGACCGACATGGTCACCGCCATCGACCCCGTCACCAAGGTGGTCAAGACCAAGGGCGGCATCAGCTTCGGCTATGACAAGCTGGTGGTCTCACCCGGCGTCGATCTCAAATGGGGCGCGCTGGAAGGCTATGACGAGGCGGCGGCCGAACTGATGCCGCACGCCTGGAAAGCCGGGCCGCAGACCGCCCTGCTGCGCAAGCAACTGGAAGCCATGCCCAATGGCGGCACCGTGATGATCAGCGCGCCGGGCAATCCCTTTCGCTGCCCGCCCGGCCCCTACGAGCGGGCCAGCCTGATCGCCTATTACCTCAAGACCCAGAAGCCCAAGTCCAAGCTCATCATCCTCGATGCCAAGGACGCCTTCGCCAAGGACAAGCTGTTCAAGGAAGGCTGGGAGAAGATGTACGACAACATCATCGAATGGGTTCCCGCCGCCAAGAACGGCAAGGTCGTGAAGGTGGACGCCAAGGCGGGCGTGCTGGAAACCGATTTCGACAAGTTCAAGCCGGCGGTGGCCAATGTCATTCCGCCGCAGTCGGCGGGCGCCATCGCGCTGTCCACCGGTCTGGCGGACAAAAGCGGCTTTTGCCCGGTGGACCCCAATACCTTCGAATCCACCCTGCACAAGGACATCTTCGTCATCGGCGATGCCTGCACGGCGGGCGAGATGCCCAAGTCCGGCTATTCGGCCAGCTCGCAAGCCAAGGTCGCGGCGGGCGCCATCGCCGCCATGGTAATGGGCGACAAACCCGCCGCCATGTCGGCCATCAACACCTGCTACTCGTTGCTGGCACCCGATTACGGCATTTCCGTCTCCGGCGTCTATTCGGTCCAGGACGGCAAGATCGCCAATATCAAGGGGGCGGGTGGCGTCAGCCCTTCGGGGGCCAACTACCAGTTCCGCAAGAAGGAAGCCGACTTCGCGGGCGGCTGGTATGCCAGCATTTGCCAGGATACCTGGGGCTAATAAGAAAATGAGACTGGCCGCGCTCGACCCTGGGCGCGGCCGGAGGGAGGGAGACTCGGATGTTTGCTCGCTGTCTTGCGGCCTTTGCCGCCGTGATGATGCTGTTGACCGGGGCGGCCGCCTCGGCCGCCGAATTGGAATCGTCCATCGCCCGTGGCGGACGGCTCTACGACAACTGGTACAAGGAAAAGAAGCTGGACCGGCCGGAGGCCGCCCACGCGGCCTATCCGGCGGGGGGCAAGTATCCCAAGCAGTCGTGGCGCTGCAAGGAGTGCCACGGCTGGGACTACAAGGGCAAGGACGGCGCCGCCGCCAAGACCGACCATCTGGTCCCCATCAAGGGCATCACCGGCATGGCGGGCAAGGATCCGGCCACCATCGCGCCCCTCTTCCGCGACAAGAACCACGGCTTCGCGCCCGAGCAATTGAACGACAAGGATGTCCAGGATCTCGCCCTGTTCGTCTCCAAGGGGCAGATGGATACCGCCAAGTTCATCGATCCCGCCTCGGGCAAGCCCAAGGGCAACGCCGCCAAGGGCGAGGTCTATTTCAATACGCTCTGCGCCGGTTGCCATGGCCTGGACGGTAAGAAGGTCAGCACCGGCGTGCCGCTGGGCCAGGCCTCGGACAATCCGTGGGACATGCTGCACAAGGCGTTCAACGGCCTGCCCGCCGAAGCCATGCCGGCGCTACGCTCGCTTGACCCGAGCATCGCCTCCGATACCGTCGCCTATACCCAGTCTTTACCCAAATGAGTGGGCCGGAAATGACCGGGAATGGCGAAAAGTGCCACGGGCGCGGGCGCAAGCTCGCCCTGCTGGCCGGGGGGATCGTGGCGGGCATGGTGCTCATGCTCGGGCTGATCGCCGGATTCGAATACACCAACCGCACCGAGTTCTGCATCAACTGCCACTCAATGCAGACCAATTACAACGAACTGAAACAGTCGGTTCACTACTCCAACCGCTCGGGCGCCCATGCCCAATGCGCCGACTGCCACATCCCCAAGGAATGGGGCGCCAAGCTGACGCGCAAGCTGTTCGCCGCCAACGACATCATCGCCGAAATGAAGGGCACTCTGGATACTCCGGAGAAATACAACGCCAAGCGCGGAGAACTGGCGGAACGGGTGTGGAAATACATGGCGGCCAGCGGCTCGCGGGAATGCGTCAGCTGCCATTCCTACGAGTCCATGAATGCCGCCAAGCAGACCACCGCCGCCCGGCAAAAGCATCAGGACGCGTCCAAGGAAGGCCGCACCTGCATCGCCTGTCACAAGGGCGTCGCCCACAAGATGCCGCCCAGGGAAGAGTAGATTTCTGTTGCGGTGACGCCCCCCCCCTTTATCCTGTCGCATATGTAGATTCGAAGAAGGGAACGGCCGTGACTGAACAGGTGGATCTGGACGCGCTGGAGGCAATGATCGACCGTTTGCTGGACGGCGGCTATTGCTCCTTGCCCGGAGCCGAAGGGCGGGTCGCCGACAAGCTGAGACGGCTGGCCGATACCCTGGAGGAGCGGTCCCGCGGCATCCTGACCCAATCGGTCGGCATGTCGATCCATCTTAACAGCACGGTCACCCAGGCGCTTCACACCTTGCGCAGCATTCGGGAAATGAGCCAGCGCATGACCACCATCTCGGCTTCCACCGAGGAACTGGTGTCGACGGTCCAAGCCATCAGCCGCACCTCCGAACTGGCCGCCAGCAATGCCCATGGGGTTCAGAGCATCTCTGATGAGGGGGCTCGCAGCACCGAAACGGTGGTCGAGACCATGCGCGGCATCGTCAATACGGTGACCGAGACGGCAGAGCGCGTCACCCATCTGGCCGAGGCGTCCACCAGCATCGGCGCCATCGTCAAGCAGATCGAGCAGATCGCCCGCCAGACCAATATCCTGGCCATGAACGCGACCATCGAAGCGGCACGGGCCGGCGAGGCGGGCAAGGGCTTCAATGTGGTCGCCACCGAGGTCAAGAACCTCGCCAACCAGACCGCGCGGGCCACCCAGGATATCCGCAAGCGCATCGATCAACTCCGTGAGGAAACCGACGCCATTCTGCTGGGAATGACCAAGGGAGCCGAGACGGTGCGCCATGGCGAGATGGTGGTCATGGACTCGGTCGGCAAGATGCGGACCGTCAGTCAGGAAATCCGTGACGTCACCACCTTGATGCAGGAAATCTCGGACCATCTGGGGCAGCAACGGCAATCGGCCCAGGTGATCGCGGAAAATCTGGAAGAAGCCGCGACGCGCTCGGTCACCGATACCGACGCCATCAACGCCATGATCGATACATCGGCATTGGCCAGCGGTTCACTGGTCGATCTGCTGACGGATATCAATAAGGTGGAGATGCGCAACGCCGTCATACATCTCGCCAAGTCCGACCACATGATCTGGCGCCGCCGTCTGGCCGAGATGCTGGCCGGTCGGACCACGCTGAACCCCAACGAGTTGGCCGATCACCGGTCCTGTCGGCTGGGAAAGTGGTATTACGGCGTCCAGGATCCCGCCATTACCGGCCATGCCGCGTTCCGCGCCATGGAGAGCGCGCACGAGAAGGTTCACCACTTGGGCATCGAGGCGGCCAAGCTGTATCAGGCCGGGGATTTCGACGCCGCCATCGCGGCGGTGAGCGCCATCGAGGGGCCGTCCCAGGAGGTTCAGCGCAGGCTGGATGAACTGGCCGTCGCCTTTTCGTGACGGATTATCGGCGCTGCATGGCGACGATGGTCAGATCGTCGGGCGGTTGCCCCGGCAGCCGGTCATGAAAGCGGGAAAGAACCCCCTTGACCAGATCGCCGCCAGGGCCGATCTCGGCGCTCCAGGCCAGTAGCTCGTCCTCGGTCACGGCGACCTTGTCGTCGACCATGCTTTCCAGCAGGGCATCGCTATAGGCCAGCAAGGCGGCGCCGGGCTCCATCGAAAGAGTGATTTCGCCATAACTGGCATCGATGAAGGCGCCAAGCGGCGGCCCCGAGACAGGCAGAAAACGAGCGGCTCCATTGGCTTCGATCAGCACCGGCTGCGGCGTCAGTCCACCGGCGCAGGTCAGCGTGCCGCTCGCCGCATTCAGCTCGCAGGCCAGGGCGGCGGCGAACTGGCCGGGCGGCAACAACTGCTTCAATTCGTGATTAAGGAACTCCAGGAGCTCTCCGGGGCCGCGCAAGGCCCACGGCCGACGGGCCATCAGGGCATGCAGACGGACGGTGTTGAAGGCGGCGGCGACGCCATGGCCGGTGAAATCGGCCACAAGAAGGCCGAGATTGTTGTCATGGGTCTCGAACACGGTCCAGAAGTCGCCACCCAACTCGGACGAGGTCTCGATGATCCCGGTGACCCGGATCGCGCGACGCGCCTCGATGTCGGTCAGTTGGGACGGATGCGGATGGAGGGTCTCCTGGGTGTCGCGGGCCAGTTCCAATTCCTCGGTCATCCGGGACTGGTAGGCCTTCAGCCCGGTCACCAGGATACGGTTTTCCAGGTGAACGTTCAGGCGCGCCATGACCTCGGCCGCATTGATGGGCTTGGTGACCATGTCGGTGCCGCCCGCGGCAAAGCAATTGGTCCGGCTGTCTGGATTGTCGAAAGCGGTCACGAAGAGCACCGGCAATTCGTCGCGGCTGTACTCCATGCGCAGACGGCGGCACATCTCATAGCCGTCCATGACGGGCATCAGGACGTCCAGCAGCACGATATCCGGCTTGTCGCGGCGCACGGCTTCAAGCCCTTCGACACCGTTGAGCGCCGTCTCGATCCGCGTCACCCCGATGGATTGGACGATCGCGGACAGGACTTCTTGATTGCCGATATTGTCGTCGACAATAAGGACTCGCGCCTCGTCCAAGGTCATGGCGCGGCACCGGGAAAGCGAATCAAGCTACAGCGGCCACTTTCCTCCACGATCAGCTCCGCCGCCTCGGCGATGATGGCAAGGCCGTGCTGGCGCGGCTGGGCATCTTCGCTGGGGTCGATGAAGCGGCAGAATTCGTAACCGGCGCCCTGATCGCGGACCGAGATTTCCAAGTCGGCATCCGATCGCGCCGCTGAAATTTCCAGGCGGCGTCCCTGCCGTATCGGGTCGGCCAGCGCCTGATCAAGCATCCGGCAATAGTCGTCGAATCCCTCCATCCCCATCTTGGGACTTGGAACCGCGAGGTTGCCGTGAACCAGGGCATTGGCGACCAGTTCATGAATTGCCCGCTCCAATCCGGGGGCGTGATCGTCCAGGCTTGAAAAGCGTCTCCGCACGGCCTTGGAAAAGATCAACGCCACCTCGCATTGATAGGCGGTGGCGGTGCTCAGGACGAGGCCAAAACCGCCCAAGCTCAAATGCCGGAGAAAATGCCGTCCCGGCGCAACGGGGGCGATGTCGTCGAGTTCAATGCCGCCCGCCGCCGGTTCTTCCAGACAGGCGGCCAGGGAATCCGGTCCGAAGTGACGGGCCGCCGTCATAGTCCTGGCGCCGCCAGAAAGGCTCCAACCGCAACATCGTGCGAGTTGTTCCAGTTCTAGAGGTGGGATTTTGTCGGAGACGACCTGAATCATTATTGCCACATGACTTATGTCTCGGTCGATTTTGACGCAAAGCTGTGACATATGAAATGGGTAAGTCCGGGGCAGCGAGACGAAAAGGGTATTGGTATGGATTATGCGTTCAATTCCGAGGGCAACGGCCTTGTGGTTCTGGTCGAAGGTCGGATGACCCATGCCGATTACAAGGGATTTCGCGACATTCTGGCGCGCATCAACCAAGACAAACCCGCCACTGTCAAATTCGATCTGAGCAAGGTGTCCTTCGTCGATTCATCGGCACTCGGCATGCTGCTGATCGTGCGTGATGCCGCGGTCGAGGCCCAGCGCCAAGTCATCCTGAAAGGCGCGGCGGGACAGGTGGAAACCTTGATTCAAGTCGGCAAACTTCATAAATATTTTGCCATTGAATAGTTGTTCGCCATGGGTTTGGATAATTTTTCACTGTCGCAGTAGGTAGGATATGCCCGAACAGGCCGAGACGTCCGGCAAGGACCGCCGCCGCTATCCGCGCTTTCACGGTAGCGGGCTGATGGTCAATATCGGCGGCAAGCTGGTGAAGGTCGCAGGCATATCCGCTGGCGGCATGAAGCTGGAATCTGGCTTCAAGGTGGCCGATGGCCCCATGCGCTTCACCCTTTACCCATCCAAGGACGGGAAGGTCGATATTAATCATGGCGTCGGTGGACTCTGCGTCCTTGTCCGATACGAGGGCGAGTTCATCGCCATGCGCTTTGACCCCGCCACCTATCCCCTGATCAAGTTTGCCGCCGAGTGCACCATCCCTGATTCCGATTAGGCCGCCCCGGCAAAGTCTGCCGCCTCGGGCAGGCAGCAAGGGGCAAAGCGGCAGTTGCTGCCCAGCCGAGGCGCGAACATCTCATTGAAAAACAACACGTTTTAATCTGGCCTGACGCTTGCATCGTGTCTTGGCGGATCAGTGTCCGTCGTGGATGGAGGCGACGATGTTATTTGGTGCTTTCGGCAATGCAAGTCTGGCGATGCAGACCATGGACCATGCGATGGGAACCATTTCCCAGAACATTGCCAACATCAACACGACCGGCTACAAGCGCAAGGACACCGAATTCAAGACGGTGATGTCCGAATCCCACTCGTCGCCCGGAACAACCCAGAACAGCCCCACCGCGTCGACCGCGACCACCGGCCTCGACATCTTCGGCGTGCGCGCGGTCGACCGCTATATGATCACTCAGCAAGGCACCATCGCGTCGACCAACAACTGGACGGATCTTGGCATCAACGGACGCGGCTTCTTCGTGGTAACCGCGCCGGATACGTCCGGACAGCCGCAAGCCACTCTGTCGGAAAGCGACGCCCGCGGCACCCTGTATACCCGCGAAGGCAACTTCGTTCAGCAGGCGATCGGAACCAAGAGCTACTTCACCACGGCCGGGGGACAATTCCTGATGGGCTGGATGGCCGACGCGCAGGGAAATATTCCAGGCGTGGCGACCACCGCGTCGTCGCCGGTAACCAGTTCAAGCGGCACGACGTCCAGTGCATCCACCGGCAAGCCCTCCATGACGCCCATCTACACCCTGCCGGGACAGACCATCCCCGGCGTCGCCACCACCGCCATTCAGACGGTGATGAATCTTCCGGCCGACGCCGCCATGACCGCCAGTCCGCAAAGCTTCGTCAATACCAGCATCATCACCGACGGCACCGGCGCCGCCCAGGACTTGACCATGACCTGGACAAGGGTGGACGGCGACAATTGGACGGTGGACTTCTCGCTGCCGACCGGGCCAGCCTCGGGCAGCGTCGGAACCATCACATCCCCATCGACCACGGTCGGCGCGACCACCTTGCCGCGCATGAATGTGACCATGGATCGCTTCGGCAATATCACCTCGCCCAGCACCTCGGCCTCGGGGACCGGCTTTGCCGATTTGTCCATCGCGTGGTCGGCGGGCGCCACCCCCACGACCACGGCCGCCGTCGATCTCAATACCCAGAAGCCGAGCCTCCATGAAGTTCCCATCACCTTGACCGTCTACGACAACGCCTTTAATCCGGAAAACCTCATGGTCGGATTCGAGCGGACTTCCAGCGGCCAGTGGTATATGCGCATCAAGAATCCCACCGCCAACGGTTCGGTGACCGCGCTCAGCGAGACCGGTGGAACGACCACCACGACAACCACGACGACCAGTTCCACCATTCCCGGGTCGGTGCCGATCACCTTCGACGGCTCGGGCAAGATCATCACGCCAAGCACCATCAATTTAGGCTTCGCCTGGACTCCCAGCGTCGCGGCGACCACGCCCGCCACGGTGGCGGTGCCGACCGTGCTTCAGCCCTATACCTCGGCATTGCAGGCGGCAGCCCAGGGCGTGACGGCGCCCGGCATGCCCGCGACGGCGGCGCAGTTGACCACCTATCAGACCTCGCTCGATACCGCCATCGGCGCGGTTGCCATCGCCGCCCCCGCCACGGCGGCCGATCTGACCGCCTATTCAGCATCGATCTACACTGCCTTCGCCACCGCCAACACCACCACCGCGACGGCCGCGTCCACCGCGGCCAGCAAGGCGGGCACCAACACCATCGCCCTCGACGTCTCCAAGCTGACCCAGTATGTGGGCAGCAAGGCCACCGCCATCGACATCAAGAGCAACGATCAGGACGGCTATGCCTCCGGCGTCATGGACGGCACCGAATTCATCAAGACCGGCGAACTGATCGGCCATTTCAGCAATGGCCGCACCCGGACCCTGGCCATGGTTCCGGTGGCGACCTTTGTCGCCGCCGACAATCTCGACGCCATCTCGGGGACTTTGTTTCGTCGTACTCAGCAGGCGGGCGACATGACCATCGACTCCATTGGAGCGCAGGGCAGCGGGGCGCAGATCGTCGCCTCGGCGGTGGAGACCTCCAACGTGGATCTCGCCGACGAGTTTACCCGCATGATCATTACCCAGAAGGCCTATTCCATGAACGCCACGGTGTTCAAGACCGCCGACGAGATGTCGACCACCGCCCGCGATCTGATGAAATAGCGCTTCGCTACCGCGTCCAGGCTTTCAGCCTTTTGGCCGCCTCGGCCATGTCGGCGGCCGAGCCCGCATAGGAAAAGCGCAGGCTGCGCCCCCCCTCGAAAGGATCGAAGTCGATTCCCGGCGTCGCCGCCACGCCGGTTTCCGCCAGCATGCGGCGGCAGAAGTCGCGGCTGTCATTGGTCAGCTCGGAGACATCGGCATACAGATAAAAAGCCCCGTCCGACGGCGCCATGCGGGAAAATCCCGCCCCCGGCAATTCATTGAGCAGAATATCGCGATTGGCCCGATAGGCCGCGACGCGGGCATCCAGCTCCTCGCCGCAATCGAACACCACCTCGGCCGCCAATTGCGACAGGGTCGGCGGCGAGATGAACAGATTCTGCTGGAGGCATTCCACCGACCGGGCAAGGTCGTCGGGCAGCACCATCCAGCCCAAACGCCAGCCGGTCATGGCGTAGTATTTGGAGAAGCTGTTGACGACCACGGCATGGGGCGCAGCCCCCGCCCCTGCCCCTGCCCCTGCCCCTGCCCCCGCCCCTGCCCCCGCCCCCGCCCCTGCCAGCGTCGCCGCCCGGGCGCCGAAGGTGATGCCGTGATAGATCTCGTCGGAGATCAGGCGGATGCCGCGTCCCTCGCACCATGCCCCCAGTGCCGCAACCTCGCGGGCGTCCAACATGCTGCCGGTCGGGTTGGAAGGACTTGCCACCACCGCCCCGTCAAGCCGCCCTTCCACCTTGGACAGGGCGTCGGCCGACAATTGCCAGCGGCTGGTTGGACCCACCGGAATATTGACGCACTCGATGTTCAGGGCCTTCAGGATATTACGATAGGCGGGATAGCCGGGCGCGGCCACCGCCACCCGGTCGCCGGGTTCGAAGGCGGCCAGGAAGGACAACAAAAACCCCGCCGACGACCCGGTGGTGACGCAAATGCGCTCGGGCGGCACTTGGGCGCCGTAGGTTTCGGCGTAGTGGCGGCTGATACGGGCGCGCAGCGCCTCGGTTCCCATGGCCAGGGTATAGCCCAGCGGCTGGTCGGCCAAGGCGCAGGCGGCGGCTTCGCGCACCCGTGCCGGTGCCTGACCGGACGGCTGGCCCACTTCCAGATGGATGACGTCGCCGCCCTCGGCTTGACGCCTGGCGGCGTCGCGCATGACATCCATGACGATGAAGGGGGAAATGGCCCCCCGCTCGGCGGCCTTGAACGCCATTACCTCAGGCCCACCGCCGTCGCCATGCCGAAGCCGCGCGGATCGGTGGCCGCCTCGCAGCTTTCGGAATTCTTATAGCCGCCAGGGCAGTACAAGGCCTCTACCCGGCTTGGCATGGTCACCGGGCTGATCTGATGCCCGCGCTGTTGCAGCGAGGTGGGGTCCAGGGCATGGGGCGCGCCTTCCACGAACACCGCGTCGGGCGCGCCGGGATGGACCAGGCGGGGCGCCGAGATGGCCTCGCCCAACGGTTTGTCGTCGGCAGCCGCGCCCAGGAAGGTCAAGGCCAGCGCCGCCGGAGCGGTGCCGCCCCCCGATGCCGCCCCGACGAAATGAACTTCGTTGGCGTTGTGGTTGACGGTCACCATGGTGGTGATGGCGGGCGGCCCGTTGGGGCCTGGGGTTCCGGCCAGGACGATGCCGGTGCCCGGCGCCACCCGCCCCACGCCGAACAAGCCGTAGGTCGTGACGCCGCATGCCACCGCCGAGCCCTGGCCATCCATGGCCACGAAGCCGGTCGCCAGCGGATAGTCGGAAGGCGGCCCGCTGATGCCGGGCGCCGGGACGTGACGCTCCGGATTGTAATCGGCCAGCAGGGCCTTCAGATGGGCCTCGGAGATCAGCGCCGAGCCCTCTTCGTTGCTCCAGCCGCTGGGTCGCATCCAGCGGGCGCGGTCGGCGAAGACCCGCGCCGAGAGCTCGGCCAGCAGATGGCTTCGCTCCACCGGGGCGGTATCGGACCAGCGAGGCCACAAGGCCCCCACCAACTGGGCGGCAACCGTGCTGCCCACCGAGGGCGGCGGCGCGAAATAGGCGGTCTCGTTGCCGAGCTTCAGCGTCAGGGCGTCGCGCCAGGTGGGCCGGATGTCGCGCAGGTCTTCCAGCGTCAGGGTGCCGCCGACGCTCTGGACCGACTTGATCAGCTCGCGGGCTCCGATTCCCACGTAGAAGTCACCGGTGTTGCGCCGTAGGTTGGCGATGATCGATGCCAGATGGGGCTGAGTGATGACGTCGCCTTCGCGCAGCACACTGCCGTCGGGGCGAAAGAAGATGGCGCGGGCGGCCATATCGCGGCCCAGAATGGGAACCGCCCTGGCCAGATCATTGGCCAGGGCGCGGGTCACCGGAACGCCGGTGCGCGCCAAGCGCTCGGGCTCGACCAAAAGGCTTTCAAAGCGCAGCTTGCCGTATTTGGCGTGCAAAGCGAAGAAGCCGCGCGGATTGGCGGGGACCGCCGTGGCCACGGCGCCGCCCGAGACAGAGCCGATGGCGGGAAATTCCATCACTTCCGTCTTTTTTCTGACAGGATCGTGTACTATGCAGGAACCGCCGCCGCCCAGGCTGGCGGCGGACGGATAGGTGACGGCCAGGGTGAAGTACATGGCGGTGGCCGCGTCGGCGGCGGTTCCTCCGGCGGAGAGCACGTCGCGCCCCACCACCATGGCGCGGGGCTCATCGGCCGCCACCATGCCTGCGAAGCCCTTGACGTAGCCGACGGTTCCGACCGCCCGCTTGTCGACGGCGTCGCAGGCGCCCAGGGCGAGCAGCGCCGCCAGTACCGCGACAGGTCGGCCGAGGCCAAGGCTTGCGCGCAACGTTTTGACCGACGGGGATTGATCCTTGTTCACGCGTATCTTCCTTCTGGTGACCATCGTGCTTGCCCTGTCGGGCGTTCCCGCCCTTGCGCAGCAGCAGCAAAAGCTCCGCTTCATTCGCGACGCGGAAGTGGAAAATACCATCCGCGTCTTCGGCGCGCCAATCTTTCAGGCGGCGGGTCTTGATCCCGCCGGAATTCGCATTCTGCTGCTCAACGATTCCACTCTCAACGCCTTCGTGGCGGGCGGCCAGAACATCTTCTTCCATACCGGACTGATCATCCGCTCGGAAAATCCCGGCCAGCTGATCGGCGTCATGGCCCACGAAACCGGCCATATCGCGGGCGGCCACCTGATTCGCAATTCCGACGCCATGAGCAACGCGTCCACCGAGGCGATCCTGGCCATGCTGCTAGGCGCGGCGGCGGGCGCGGTGACCAAGAAGGGCGAAGCGGCCGGCGGCATCATGATGGGCGGTCAGGAAATGGCCATGCGCAGCCTGCTGGCCTTTTCCCGCAGCCAGGAACAACAGGCCGACCAGATGGCCATGCGCTTCCTGGAGGACAGCCGCGAATCGCCCAAGGGTCTGCTGGAATTCTTCGAGATTCTTGGCGATCAGGAGATCCTGGTCTCGGCCCGCCAGGATCCCTATGTGCGCACCCACCCGCTGACCCGCGACCGCGTGTCCTTCGTGCGGGAACATGTGGCCAAATCCCCCTATGCCAATACCCCGTGGCCACCGGAATGGGTGGAGATGCATCGGCGCATCAAGGCCAAGCTGTTCGCCTTCATCGAACCGCCCGTCAAGACCTTCCAGCGCTACAAGGAGACCGACCAGAGCATCGAGGCCCGTTATGCCCGCGCCATCGCCAATTACCGCAAGCCCGATATCGAGACGGCGCTGACCCAGATCGACGCCCTGATCAAGGAACGCCCCAAGGATCCCTATTTCTGGGAACTCAAGGGCCAGATGCTGTTCGAGAACGCCCGTGTCGCCGAATCCGTCGCGCCCTACAAGAAGGCGGTGCAATTGCTGCCCGACAGCGCCTTGCTGCGGATCGGCCTGGGATTGTCGCAGATCGAAAGCGAAGATCCCGCCCTGCTCAAGGACGCCGCCAACAACCTCGCCTATGCCGTCCGCCTGGAACCCGATGACCGTTTCGCTTGGCAACAACTGGCCATCGCCTATGGCCGCGACGACAACGAGGGCATGGCATCCTATGCCATGGCCGAATACCTGCTGCTCTCGGGCAAGCTGCCCGAAGCCAATTACCACGCCAACAAGGCGGAACAATTGCTGGGCAAGGGCGGCGCCATCTGGCTGCGCATTCAAGACATCAAGGAGCAGGCCTCCCAGGTCAAGGCCGCCAAGGAGCGGGACCGTAAATGGTGGTAAGGCGCCCGTCCGACGTTTTTCCGTCCAGGGGGGGTTGACCAAGACAGCGATATTCCTCTATAAGCGCCTCCTCTTGACCAAGAGACGCCGTGCCCAGGTAGCTCAGTTGGTAGAGCATGCGACTGAAAATCGCAGTGTCGGTGGTTCGATTCCGCCCCTGGGCACCATCTAATTCCGAACGGCCTGAAACTATTATGGTTTCAGGCCGTTTTTGTCCCACCGGCGGAATCGGAGGATGAAAGTGGGACACTTTCGTCCGTGTTCCGTTCCGGGACTAGCAGGTGCATCGCTGACGCGGCCAAGCGCTTCCGGTTCGCTTTCCGGGTATAGAGCGCCGCCTGTTTAGGGCTCTCCCAGCCATAGATCGCCATCAACTGATGTTCGGTTGCGCCGTTCTCGGCTGCGGCTGTCGCCCCCGCTTTACGCAATCCGTGTGCCGAGCAATGGGGCAGTCCTGCCTCGTTACAGCGCTTGCGGAACCAATTGCCGAATCCGTTTGCGGTGAAGGGCTTTCCGAACTCGGTGACGAGGTAGGCAAGATGTCCGGATGGCGAGGAGTCGAGGATGGCTCTGAGCTGCGGCAGGATCGGCAACTCGCGCTGCTTCGCCAAGTGCTTTAGCCCCTTCGCTTCGGTCCAAATGATCTTACTGCCACGCTCCATCTGGGGCCCCAGACGAACTACGTCCGAGCGGCGCACACCTGTATACAGCAGCAGCGCCAGTGCCAGACGGGCCTTGCCGCCAACCGGGTGGTGTTGTTCGAATTGGATGACCTCATCCAGGCTCCAGGTATGAAAGCCTTCACTCCCGCTTTTTATATAAGGGACGTCCCTGGCTGGATTGGACTGGATATGACCGATCTGAGCTTCAAGGGCCCAACCAAACACCTGGCGCAGAGCCTTCACGATGGCATTAGCTGCCTCGGGCCTATCGGCACGCTCGTCGCGTAATGCGCGGACGTGGCGAGCCTCCATGCGGGCCACTGGCTTTTGACCGTGCGGAATGCCGCCGGGCTTACTTGTGTCTCTGCATAGGCGATCAAGAATGCCGCGCCGGACATGGCGAGTCTTTTCATCCAGCCGTTTGAACTCGGCACAGGTGTAATATTTCTCGATGAGCCAACGGAGCGAACCCTGGGCAGACGGTCCCGGTCCCAGCTCTTCCTTTTTTGGCTCGCCCTCAAGTTCAGCGATGGCTGCGCGGTATTCGACCAAAAATTCCGGCGAGCCAATTTCGGTTTTCAGGCGCTTCTTGCGGCCATGCCGACGGACATAGATACGGACATTACCGTGCCTATCAGTGTCCTCGACGATGTATTTCAGCCGCAGCCTCATGGTCTCCCTAACACATGTCATCGTCCCAGGGGTTCTGGTCGTCGCCGGACAAATCTAACGATTGGTGCTTCCAGCGTCCGAGCCATTTCGAGGCGCTCGCTTCGGGCCATAAGGAGACGTTGGAGCCTTACATGGCAGGGCTCTTTCTGCTAAAAGTAATGCTGCACGGGCCGATTGCTGGAGCAGACCCGCCCCATTTTCCGCACTGCGGGAAATGTATGTTGTTCGCTGAAACTGCGTTCCTCCCACCGGAAATATTTGATCGGAGCTAAGATGGCCACAACATTTGACGACCTAGAAGTCGAAGTTGAACCGGAGGACGACACCGTAACCGTCACATATGATATTGCTACATATCCATCTGATTTCACATTATCTGGAATTGCCCAAATGTGGAAAGATGGAGATATTGAAATTCCAGATTTTCAGCGTGAGTTTGTCTGGACAATTCGCCAGTCGTCTTTATTGATTGATTCTTTTCTCTGCGGATTGCCAGTTCCTCCAGTGTTCTTCTATGTTGACGAGGAAAACAAGAATCTTGTCATAGATGGTGACCTGCCGTGGAACTTTCATCCAGCCATGGGTAGAGTCCCGACTAAAGTTACGCCGTCTGGCGCGGGTTGAGCAATGGGGCCGGGCTCGGAGCCCCGGAGGGGCTTCGATTTCGG
>NZ_PGTO01000021.1 GCF_003284725.1 Paramagnetospirillum kuznetsovii
ACCATCCTGGCGGTGGTGTCGGGCCTGACCCTGGCGGGCGCGTCGGCGATTTCGCATGACCTGTACGCCAGCGTCATTATGCACGGCCATGCCACCGAAGGTAAGGAAGTCACCGTCTCCAAGATCTCGTCCATCGGCCTCGGCGTCATCGCCGTGCTGCTGGGCCTGCTCTTCGAGAAGCAGAACGTGGCGTTCATCGTCGCGCTCACCTTCTCGGTGGCGGCCTCGGCCAACTTCCCGGTCCTGGTGCTTTCCATGTTCTGGGGCGGCCTGACCACCCGTGGCGCGGTCATCGGCGGAACCATCGGTCTGCTGATGTCGGTAATCATGGTGGTGCTGTCCAAGGCGGTGTGGGTGCAGAGCTTCGGCTTCCAGTCCGCAATCTTCCCCTTCGCCTATCCGGCCCTGTTCTCGGTTCCGGCCGCCTTCTTCGGCTCCTGGCTGTTCTCGATCCTCGACAACAGCCCGCGCGCCGCCGAAGAGCGGGCTTCGTTCGAAGCTCAGGCGATCCGGTCCGAGACCGGTCTGGGTGCCGAAGGCGCCGCATCGCACTAAGCGATGGGGATCTCGACGGTTACTTTTTGGGCCACCGGGAAACCGGTGGCCCATTTTCTTCGGCGGGCCAAAAAAATGGCGCCTGCCCGAGAGCAAGCGCCATAAGATTTAGTGTGGGTCAAAATGCGATCACGATCCGCCTACCATGACCCGCGTAAATCGGCATGGTATTGGAATGTCGCAATAAGAAGTCTACAGGAACAAGATTGCGCTCAGATGACGGCAAAATTAAAGCATGCCAATGAGACGCTGAAAGAGCCGCAATGAAGATTCTACTGATCGAAGATGAAAGCAAGATCGCCGCATTTACCGCAAAAGGGCTGCGCGAGCATGGTTTTGTCGTTGACATCGCGTCCAATGGCGATGATGGGCTTGGGATGGCCTTGCTGGGCGAATACGACCTGCTCATTCTCGACGTCATGCTGCCCGGCCGCGACGGCTGGTCGATCCTGGCCGAGATGCGCCAGCGGGGGTTGCAGGTTCCCACGCTTTTCCTGACCGCGCGGGACGCGGTTGCCGACCGGGTCAAGGGGCTGGAACTGGGGGCCGACGACTATCTGCCGAAGCCATTCGCATTCGCCGAATTGCTGGCGCGGATTTGGAACATCCTGCGCCGCGGCCCCGTCCGGCAGCCGACCGTGATTCGCATCGGCGAATTGGAACTGGACCCGGCCCGCATGAACGCGTCACGCGGTGGCGTTCGCCTGGACCTGACGCCGAAGGAATTCGCCCTGCTGCATTTGCTTGCGCGTCGGCAGGGCGAGGTGCTGTCGCGCCACCATATCGCGCAACAGATCTGGGACATGAATTTCGATGGCGATTCCAATGTGGTCGATGTTCATATCCGCCGTTTGAGACTCAAGATCGACGACCCCTTCGAGCGCCGCCTGATCCGAACCGTCAGGGGAGTCGGCTACGCCCTGGATGACTGGTCATGAGGCGCTTGCACCGCCTTGCCTCGCGACTGAGATCCGCATCGGCCTCCATCGCGGGCCGATTGACGTTATGGTTCACGGTCACCTCGCTCATTCTGCTTCTGGCCAAATCACTCGTCACCTATTGGGCCATCGCACCGCTGATGGCAGCCCAAGAGGAGCAATATGTCGTCACCAAGGCAAAGCAGATCGGCGTCCGCGTCACGAATGCGCTGATTGCAGGAGGAGACCTCCGCGTCGACGCCTTGATACCACCCGACACCCTGGGCTTTGTCCGTATCCGTCACGTCAATGGAACCCTCATTGCCGAGGCTCAAGGAATGGAGGACGAGCTTCCGTCCCACAGCATTCCTTCGCTCGATCAGGCCATGGTCGTGCGCGGCCACTCGGGGCGGCAGTATTGGATGGCGGAGTACCGTGGCGATTCCAATGCGCCGATTACCGTCCAGGTGGCCTCCGAGGCCACCGAGTTCCGGCTCATGGCCCCCACTGGGGGACGACTTTGGGCCGCCACCACCGTCGCGTTGTTTCTCAGCGGCTTCGCGGGATATCAGATCGCCCGTCGTTGTATTCGCCCACTCCAGAATTTGGCGGAATCCGTCCAAGCCACCGGCGGCTCCACGCTCGCCCGGCGCATCGACCCGTCGGGGCTGCCCCAGGAATTGCAACCGCTCTGCGACAGCTTCAACAGCATGCTGGAGCGGTTGCAAACGTCATTCGACCGGGTGTCCCATGTCACCGATGATATCGCCCATGAGCTGAGGACTCCGCTGAGTATCATGACGGGGCAGATCGACGTCGCATTGACGACCGAACGGCCCGCCGTGGAATATCGCGAGGTTCTGGAATCCGTCCGCGAGGAGATTTCCACTCTGTCGGATATGGTACAGCGACTGCTATTCCTGTCACGGGTTGAGAATCAATCCATCGTCCTTCACGTCGACAGGCTTGATCTCGCCATGGAACTGGCCGCGGTGCAGGAGCTTTACGAGCCCCTTGCGCTGGAAGCGGGGGTTTCGCTGACGCTCGCCCCCCCTCGAATTCCCGTCTTCACCAATGGCGACCGACTGCTCCTGCGCCGGGCCATCATCAATCTGGTTTCCAACGCCATTCGACATACTCCGGCAGGCGGGCAAGTCGTTCTTGCCACGGCGCACATGCGGAATTCCGCCAGTATCGTGGTCAGCGATACCGGCTGCGGCATTGCCGGGGAGGATCTTCCATTCCTATTCGACCGATTCTTCCGGTTGGATCGCGCCAGGGAAACGGCGGGCGGCCATATTGGCCTTGGGCTTGCCATCGTCAAAGCCATCATCGCCCAGCATGGCGGGACGGTGGATCTGCAAAGCCGCCCAGGCCAGGGAACGACCGTTACGCTGATTTTGCCCTATTTCGCCACCTCCCCGGATTGACAATCCGGTGAACGAGACGTCAATGCTCGCCTCCTTGCCCCATCGCTGGCGCCAGGAGCAGGCCTTGGTCAAGATGACATGGCGCCAATAGGCATATTGCTGTTTTGCAATAGCATTCGATCAATACAATTCACCGGCTTGTGCCGAACCTAGAACGTCCCCGCATTGATCAACTGGTGGACGGCGATGCTACCCCCATAACCCGCCGCCACCGCCCAGCTCCATTTCAGATGCGAGCCGAAGGTATAGACACCGCGTGCTTGGCCCATCAGCGCCACCCCAGCCGCCGAACCGATGGACAGCAGCGAGCCGCCGACACCGGCTGTCAGGGTGATCAGCAGCCACTGGCCGAGCGACATGTCGGGCTGCATGGTCAGCACCGCGAACATCAGCGGGATATTGTCGAGAATGGCGGACAGAACGCCGATGATGACATTGGCGGTGGTGGCGCCCAACTGGCCATAGAGCAGGTTCGACATCACTGAAAGATAGCCCAGCACCCCCAGGGCGCCGACGCACATCATCACGCCGTAGAAGAACAACAGCGTATCCCACTCCACACGGGCGATTTTGCGAAACACGTCAAAGGGATTTTCCGTGGCGGCGCCTCGGCGTCCATGGGTTCTTTGCAGGACATAGCCCAGCAGCAGCAGGTAGCCCAACCCGGTCATCATCCCGATCACCGGGGGCAGATGCAGATAATTATGAAAACAGATGGCGGTCACGATGGTCAGGGCGAACAGGATCAGGACGCCCCAGGCGCCGGGCTTCAGCTTGACCACCTCGTCGCTGGCCTCCGGCTTGCCGGTGGGCAGGGCCGGGTGCATCAGGAGAGCGGGAACCACGAAGTTGACCACCGATGGCAGGAACAGGCGAAAGAAGTCGTTGAACTGGACCATGCCCTTTTGCCAGACCATCAGGGTGGTGATGTCGCCGAACGGGCTGAAGGCGCCGCCCGCATTGGCGGCCACCACGATATTGACGCAAGCCATGGCGACGAAGCGGGGCGAATCCTTGCCGACCGCCAGCACCACCGCGCACATGACCAGGGCGGTGGTCAGATTGTCGGCCACCGGGGAGATGAAGAAGGCCAAGATTCCGGTCAGCCAGAACAGGGCGCGATAGCCGAAGCCCGAGCGGACCAGCCAGGCCCGGAGCACGTCGAACACCCGGCGCTCCTCCAGCGAATTCACATAGGTCATGGCCGCCAACAGGAACAGCATCAGCTCGGCATATTCCAAGAAGACGTGGCGGATGGGTGTTTCGAGGGCATTTGGCAAACCGTGGGCGTTGACAAGCAAGGCGATCATCACCCAAAGGATTCCCGCCGCGACCACCACGGGAATGGATTTGCGCAGATGGGTGGTTTCCTCGGTGATCACCAGCACATAGGCGAAGACAAAGACCGCCAAGGAGGCAAGGCCGACCCAATGGCCGGTCAGATCAGGCAGGTGCTCGGTCAAATGCGTCCTCCACGGTGTGCGTGCCGACGACGGCACCGACGCTGACGGTAACGGACAAACCGTGCCCATCCAAGCCCAGCTTGGCCTGCGCCACCGCGACGAACAGAGGCAAAACGTCATCGCCTGCGTCATGGCCGTGGCGGTCGTTGACCTCCTTGAAGTGGTCGATGTCGATCTTCATGACGGTCACGGGTGGCAAGGCGCACGGAATCCTGCCTGCCCATATCGGAATCTTCAATATTCGATTTTCCGATTTAGTTGCCGCTCATATAGGGGAAATGCGTCATCTGTGTCAGCCGAGGCGAGGAAAACCGCGATAATCCCTCTGTGGCCAATGCCAGCTCCCGAGCGTCCCCGGCGCTACAAAAGCAAAAGGCCGGGCTTCTGGCTCGGCATAATGCACTGATATTTCAGGAGAAGAATGGTGCTGCCGAATGGAATCGAACCATCGACCTTACCCTTACCAAGGGTATGCTCTACCGACTGAGCTACGGCAGCAACACCAGGGCCGAAAGCGTCGGCCCGCGAAGAGGGGCGCTTTATGCCACAGGCGAAATCGTGACGCAAGCGTCTTTCCTGCCGGTCTTGACGTCGGGCCGGGCGGCTGCGAATACTCTGGCCCATGAGTGATCGCGAGCCCCCCACCGTGACCGACCCAACCCTTACCGACAAGGCCAAGGCCGACGCCGAGGAGCGCCAGCGTCGTCAAGCCGAGGCGCTGCGCGCCAATCTGGCCCGCCGCAAGGCCCAGAGCCGCGCCCGCGAGACGCCGACTCGCCCCAAGGATGGGGAGTGACCGGGTTCGCTTGTCCTGGGACCAGCCTTGCGCTACAACCACCGCAACAGTCAGGGGAGCCTTTGCCATGTCCGTGATGCCCGATACCTGGATCCGCCGGATGGCCAAGGAAAAGGGCATGATCGAGCCCTTCACCGAAAAGCTTCAGCGTGAAGGCGTCATCTCCTACGGGCTATCCTCCTATGGCTATGACGCCCGTGTCAGCCGCGAATTCAAGATCTTCACCAATGTGGATTCCGCCGTGGTCGATCCCAAGGCGTTTTCCGCCGACAGCTTCGTCGACCGTGAAACCGATGTCTGCGTCATTCCGCCCAACAGCTTTGCCCTGGCGCGCACGGTGGAACTGTTCCGCATTCCGCGCGACGTGCTGGTGATCTGCCTGGGCAAGTCCACCTATGCCCGCTGCGGCATCATCGTCAACGTGACGCCGCTGGAGCCGGAATGGGAAGGCCACGTCACCTTGGAATTCTCCAACACCACTCCCCTGCCCGCCAAGATCTACGCCAATGAGGGCGCCTGCCAGTTCATCTTCCTGAAAGGTGATTCGGTGTGCGAGACCTCCTATGGCGACCGCGCGGGTAAGTATCAGGGCCAAAAGGGCGTCACCCTTCCGCGCCTCTGATCATGAGTCTCTCGCCATGACCGGCCAAGACGAGGTCATCGCCTATCTCGTCGATCCCGCCAGTCATGGCGGCGTGCCGGTGGAGCGCATCGACACTCATATCTCGGTGGTGGTGCTGGCAGGCCAGCGCGCCTTCAAGCTGAAGAAGGCGGTGCGGCTGCCCTTCCTCGATTTCACCAGCCTGGACTCCCGCAAATCGGCCTGCCATGCCGAATTCACCCTGAACAGCCGCGCCACCCCCGCCTTGTATAGGGGGGTGACGGCGGTGACTCGGCGGGCCGATGGCGGCCTGGCCTTGGGCGGCGATGGCCCGGTGCTCGACTGGGTGGTGGAGATGCGCCGCTTCGACCAAGCCACCCTGTTCGACCGGCTGGTTCGGACCGATGCCCTGGACCGGGCGCGCATGAACGAGCTGACCGAAACCATTCACGCCTTCCATCGTGCCCAGCCGCCGCGCCGGGATCGGGGTGGCGTCACGGGGCTGACCTGGACCATCGACACCAACCGCGCCTCCATGCTCGCCCAGGTTCCCGCCATCCTGGACGCGGCCAAGGTGGAGGCTTTGGCCGAGGCCTCCCACGCCGCCCTGGCGCGCTGCGGCGCATTGCTGGAAGAACGGCGCGAGGCGGGCAAGGTCCGCTGGTGCCACGGCGATCTGCATTTGGGCAATATCTGTCTGCTGGACGGTAAGCCAGCCCTGTTCGATGCCATCGAGTTCTCGGAGGACATCGCCTGCGTCGATGTGATGTACGACCTCTCCTTCCTGCTGATGGATCTGGATCATCGCGGCCAGCGCCGCATGGCCAACTGGGTGATGAACCACTATCTCGACCTGTCGGCCGATTTCGGCGGCATTGCCCCCATGCCTTTGTTCCTGTCGGCCCGTGCCGGGGTGCGCGCCCATGTGGCCGCCACCATGGCCACCCAGGCCCAAGGCGCCGATCGCGACCGGCTGGCGGGCGAGGCCCGCTCTTATCTGGATGCCGCCCTGGCCTATCTCGATCCGATGCCGCCCCGCCTGCTGGCGGTGGGGGGGCTTTCGGGCAGCGGCAAGTCGCGCATGGGTCGGGAACTTGCGCCATTCCTGGCGGTTCCCGGCGCGGCGGTGGTGCGCACCGACGTCCTTCGCAAGCATCTGATGGGAGTGGCCATCCACGACAAGTTGGGGGCGGAGGGCTATGGCGCCGAAGTCACCGAGCGCACCTATCAAGCGCTCTACGACACCTGCGCCCAATTACTGGCGGTGGGGCATTCGGCCGTGGCCGACGCGGTCTTCGCCATGCCCCAGCAGCGCGCCGCCATCGAGGAGGTTGCCGCCAAGGCGGGCGTCCGCTTCGACGGGCTGTGGCTGGAAGCGCCGCCGGACCTGGCCGCCGCCCGCATCCGTGAACGCAAGGCCAATGTCTCGGACGCCACGCCGGAGATTTTGGATTGGCAGCGGTCCTGGGACGTGGGAACCATCACCTGGGCACGCATCGATTCGTCTCCGCCCAAGGATGTGTCCCTGATTGCGGGCAAGGCGGCGCTCGGCCTCTAGAATGGCAGGCCATACATACTATATAGTCCGATTCGGCCCTTTGACCCGACGGTGAATTCTTGTGACCACGACACCCAATGACGCCTTAGCGCGCTCGACCCTAAGGCCCAGCCGCTTGGTCCTGGTCGCGGGCATCGTGTTCATCGCCCTTTTGCTGGGCGTCGCCACCACCAACATCTACATCCAGCGACAGCAGAGCATGGACGAATGGCGGGGCAATCTCGCCAATCTGTCGCGATTGCTGGGCGAGCACGCCCGCCAGACCATCAACGCCGCCGATCTGGTGCAAAAGTCCATCGCCGACCGCGTCCTGGAGCTTGGCATCGAGGACGAGAAGGCCTTGCGGGCCAAATTGGGTAACCGCGAGACCTACGACATGCTGAAGGACAAGGTCAGCGGCGTCCCCCAGATCGATGTCGCGACGGTGGTGGCGCTGAACGGCGACGTGGTGAACTTCACCCGTTCCTATCCGCCGCCGCCCATCAATCTGTCCGACCGCGACTATTTCAAGGCCCATATCTCCGATCCCGATCTCAAGTTCTTCATCAGCCTACCCGCCAAGAACCGCGGCACCGGGCGCTGGACCTTTTACCTGACCCGTAAGATCAAGAACTCCAAGGGCGCCACCATCGGCATGGTGCTGACCGGTATCGAGAGTTCGTTCCTCAGCGAATATTACCGGGCGGTCAATTTCAGCGAGTTCAGCGCCATTTCCCTGTATCGCGATGACGGCGGACTGCTGGCCCGAATGCCCGAGCGCGAGGATTCCATGGGCAAGGTGTTGCCGCAACCCGGCATCAAGGCGCTGAGGGACGGCGTCGAGACCTTCATCACCAGCGAGCCTCGCCTCGTCGATCAGTCCGACGCCCGCTTTCGCATCGTCGCTCCGCGCGCCATCGCCGGATACCCGCTGGCCGTCATCGTGACCGCCACCGAGGAACTGGTTCTGGCCGACTGGCGGCGCAAGGCGACGCTGATCGTCGGCGGCACTGGCGCCCTGGCCATCCTCTTCTGTGGGCTGATGCTGTGGATTTCACGCCTGCTGGACAAGCGCGAAGCCGCCATGACCATGGCCCGCCAAGCGCAGAAGGTCGCCGAATCCGCCAACCATGCCAAGGCCGCCTTTCTCGCGACCATGAGCCACGAAATCCGCACGCCCATGAATGGCGTCATCGGAATGACCGGCCTGTTGCTCGACACCCCGCTGAGTGAGGAACAGACCTATTTCGCCAAGACCATCCGCGATTCCGCCGAATCCCTGCTGACCGTCATCAACGACATCTTGGACTTCTCCAAGATGGAAGCGGGTAAGTTCGATCTCGACATGACCGAATTCGAATTGGTTCCGCTGGTCGAAAGCATCGTCGATATCCTGGCGCCGCGCGCCCATGCCAAGGGCATCGAGATTGCAAGCCTGATCGACGCGGACCTTCCCGCCGTGCTGCGCGGCGATCCCAGCCGCTTGCGTCAGATCTTGATGAATCTGGCGGGCAATGCCGTGAAGTTCACCGCCCATGGCGGCGTCTCCATCGAATTGCACACCGTGCACCGTCACGGCGACACGCTGACCATTCGCTTCGAGGTGCATGACAGCGGGATCGGCATCCCCGACGAGGCGGCGGGCGGCCTTTTCACCATGTTCTCGCAGGTGGATACATCGACCTCGCGCCGCTATGGCGGCACCGGGCTCGGATTGGCCATCAGCAAGCGTCTGGCCGAGATGATGAACGGCGCCATCGGCTTCGACTCCAAGATCGGTATCGGCAGCCGCTTCTGGGTCGATATTCCGCTGACGGTCTTGGACTACGCCGGCAACGCCCATCCGGACCTCGCCGGACTTCGGGTGCTGGTGGTCGATGACAATCCCGTCAACCGCGATGTTCTGGAACGCCAGTTGCGCAGCTTCGGCATCCATGCCGCCTCGCTTCCAGACGCCTCCACCGCCCTGGCGGAACTGACGCGGGCCATCACGGAAACGCCCTGGGACGCCGCCCTGATCGACGCCCAGATGCCCGATGTGAGCGGCCTGGATCTGGTCCGCATGATTAGGGCCGTCCCCGCCCTGGCCGCGACCCGGCTGATCATCACCTCGTCCCAAGGCATCGGCGACAGCGAGGCGGAGTCGGGCGTCGATGCCTTCATGCACAAGCCATTGCGTCAGCAAGCCATCCTGGATGCCCTCGGACGCCTGCTGCGATCCCTGCCGGGGGCCACGGCGGCCACCGCCGACCCGGACGGCGAGAACGCGACCGTCCACGGACGACGGCTGCGCATCCTGGTTGCCGAGGACAATCCGGTCAACCAGCAGGTGGCACTGGGCTTGCTGCGCAAGATGGGGCACTCGGTCGAGGTTGTCGGCAATGGCGCCGAGGCGGTGGAATCCGTGCGCTCGCTTCCCTACGATCTGGTGCTGATGGACCTGCAGATGCCGGAGATGGATGGACTGGCGGCCACCGCCGCCATCAGGGCATTGGGGCCTCCACCGGCCAAGGTTCCCATCATCGCCATGACCGCCAATGCCATGCGCGGCGACGACCAGATTTGCTTGCAGGCCGGTATGGACGGCTATATCAGCAAGCCCATCGACCGCCGCAAGCTGGCCGAGGTGGTGGGCCACTATGCCGCCATCGCTCCGAAGGTCACCGAGATGGAAGCGCCGCCAGCGCCATTGGACGACATCGACCTCGTCGTGCTCGACACCCTGGCCGAGGATATCGAGGCGGAAACCGTCATCGCCATCCTGGGCAGCTTCCACAAGGATGGTGGGGAGCGCGTTGCCGCCGCCCGATCCGCCCTGGCCGGGAACGACCTGGAGAGGGTGCGGCGCGAAGGCCATGCCTTGAAGGGGGCGTCCTCCAGCCTGGGCCTGAACGCCATTCGCGACGCGTCGCTGGCCCTGGAGAATGCCGTCAAGGCCGAGGACGGCGTGGCGGCCGCCCTTGATCTGGTCGCCACCCTCGTGAAAGGCCTGCCAAAGCGACTGGGCGGCACTCGATACGAGATATGACGCCCTGCCAATTGGCGATTTGCGCAACCGCGTGAGCGGCGCATAATGGAAGTCGAATTCCTGTGGGAGAGTTTGGATGTCTGCCTTCAAGTCTATTTTGGTGCCCATTCCCGACGCCACCACCGGGACGGCGCCGCTTGAGGCCGCCATGCGCCTGGCCGGCCGCTTCACCAGTCATGTGAGCGCCCTTCATGTCCGCATCGACCCCACCACGGCGGTGCCGCTGGTCGGAGAAGGAATGTCGGGCGCCATGGTCGAGGAAATGATCGGCGTCGCCGAATCCCAGGCGACCTTGCGGGCCAAGGAAGCCCGGGCCGCGTTCGATGCCGCCTGCGCCCGCCATGGCGTCAAGTTGCAGTCCGCTCCCCCCGCTGGCGGCCCTTCGGCGGAATGGATCGATCAGGTGGGGCGCGAGGAGGATCTGGTCTCGTGGCGCGGCCGTCTGTCCGACCTGCTGGTGTTCGGCCATCCCGGCGGCAATGCCGAGGCGGCGTCCATGATGGTGCTGAACGCGGCCCTGATGTCGTGCGGCCGCCCTCTGCTGCTTTGCCCGGCCGAACAGCCGCAAGCACAGACGGTGGGAAGCCGTATCGCCATCGCCTGGAACGGCAGCGCCGAAGCCTCCCGCGCCGTCGCCTGCGCCATGCCGCTGCTGCGCGAAGCCGACACCGTGACCATCCTGTCGGCCACCGAGCATGTGGACCAACAGGTCGAGGCCCCTGCCGGGGAACTGGCCACCTATCTGTCGTGGCACGGCATCGAGGCCTCGACCCGCGTGGTGCAGGCAAGCGCTGCCCATGCCGGAGACGAGCTGTTGCGCCAAGCCCGGCAATGCGACGCCGATCTGCTGGTGATGGGGGCCTATACCCATTCGCGCCTGCGCCAGCTGATCCTGGGCGGCGTCACCCGCCACGTCATCGGCCATGCTCCGCT
Source organism: Paramagnetospirillum kuznetsovii (assembly GCF_003284725.1). GTDB lineage: Bacteria > Pseudomonadota > Alphaproteobacteria > Rhodospirillales > Magnetospirillaceae > Phaeospirillum > Phaeospirillum kuznetsovii. Next base: position 11,261 of record NZ_PGTO01000021.1, read on the forward strand.
GCACGTCCTGATGTGCCATTGACCCGCTGATCCATGCCGTTTTCGACCCGCCGGGCCGATTTCCGCCGCTATCGCGAACTGACGGCGGAGTGGCCGGACCTGTTCGCCTCGGAAAGCAATGGCATTCAGATTCTGCTGGAGGATGCGGAGATCCGGGCGGCCCGGCGCCGTATCGCTAGGCGCAATCGCGCCAAGGGCCTGCCGTCGGCCTCGGCCAGCGTCGGAGTCCTGGCGGAGGACGCCTATATCCTGGTGCTGCGCGATGCCGTCCGCTTTCCCGACGGATCGCTGGGAACCCATAACCGGGTAATCTATCGCCAGGCGGGCGGCATCGGGGTGCTGGCCGTTTTTCAGGGACGGATCGTCCTGATCCGGGTCTACCGTCACCCCATCCGGCAATGGATCTGGGAACTGCCGCGCGGCTCGGTGGAAATCGGCCACGGCCACGAGGACACCGTTCGCCGGGAAATCGCCGAGGAAGTGGGCGGCACCGTGACCCGGATGGAGCGGCTGGGGCAAACCCGCAGCGACACCTCGCTGTGCGACGGCCAATTGGATCTGTATTTCGCCGAATTATCGCAACTGGGCGAACCGCAACTGTCCGAGGGAATCGGCGAGGTGGCGACGCTGACGCCCGCGGAATTCGAGGACCGGATACGCATGGGCGAAATCCGCGACGCCCATGCCATGGCCGCCTTCACCATGGCCCGGTCGCGGGGCCTGATCTAGAACAGGCTGCGGAAAAACGCGCTCCCGCCCCCCTTATTATCGTCACCCCCGCGCAGGCGGGGGTCCATGTTGCCGCAAGACAAAACTTTAACCGCAAGATATTGAGTGGCTGATGCATGGATTCCCGCTTTCGCGGGAATGACGGGGTTTTTCCGTACCCTTTAGACCCGCTCGCTCAGCCAGATGGCTAGCCGACAGCCGGTGCGGATGGCGGCCGACAGGGCGGGATAGCCGGGGGCCTGCTCGGCGCCGCGCTCCAGCCCGATATCGCGGTGCTCGATCTCCTCGTCGCGGAATTTCAGGATGGTCTCCTTCAGCTCCGCCTCGTCCTCGCCCAAGGCCTCGGCCTGGGCGGCATAGTGCTCGTCGATGGTTTCTTCCACCGCCACCGTGCAGGCCATGGCGGCCTTCTCGCCCAGCAGCGCCGTCGCCGCCCCCAGGGCGAAACCGGCCACATGCCACAGCGGCGACAGCGCGGTCGGGCGTACCTGGCGCTGCCCGATCAGACGGTTGAAGGTGTCCAGATGCTCCTTCTCCTGCTCGGCCATGCGACCGATGATCGGGGCGGCGGCGCCCTTGCCGAGCACCGCCAACTGGCCCTGATAGATGCGCACCGCGCCAAGCTCGCCTGCCTGATCGACCCGCAGAATGCGTTCGATCATTTGCTTGCGATCGGGATCACCGGGAATGGGGATCATGCTCAATTCTCCCTGAACCGCGCCAAGAACAGCGTCACCAATCCCAATCCGGCCGAGAACGGCACGTTGAGCGCCGCCATGGTGATTCCGTGGAACGACCATGCGGGGGTATCGCACTGGGCCTCGGCCGGGCGGGTCATCTCGGCCATCAGGTCGCTCACCGAGAGCCGCGCCATCTCGCCCCCCTTGCAAACCGCCGAAACCCACCAGTGCTGCTCGACCCCCACGTGATAGAAGGCGATGCCGCCATTGATCAGCAGGGCAGCGCCTGCCACGAGGATCAGCCATTGCCGCCCGGTCGCCGATGGCCAGGACGTCAGGGAGACGGCGGCCAGACCGGCGGCCAGCGTGAAGGGAACCCGCTGGATCAGGCAGAGATTGCAGGGCCTGAGGCCGAAGCCGTACTGCGCCACCAGGGCCAGAACCAAAGCCTGGACGCAAATGACCAGCAGCAGGATTGCAATAAGACGTGTCGTAATTTTCATTGCATCGCACTATATCTGGAGTTCACCGGCTTGACCACCAGATGCAGGGTTCCGTGTTCCCATCGTTCCGCCGCCACCTCGTCGCCGCCTTGCTGACCCTGCTGGCCGTTCCGGCCATGGCGGAGCCGGGCTTTCCTCCGCCGCAGACCCTGTCCTTCGACATCATCCGTCACGACGACATCATCGGCAGCCACACCATTGCGGTAACCCAAAACCAGGGCCGCCACGAGATCACCATCGACGTCAAGGTGGCGGTGACGGTCTTCGGCATCGTCGCCTATCGGTTCAAGCAGCACGGCGTCGAATATTGGGACGGCGGCAAGCTCAAGTCCCTGTCGTTTGAAACCAACGATAACGGCGACAAGTTCAATGTGACGGGCGAGGCTTCGCCCGGCTACATCAAAATCGCCGCCAATGCCGAGACCTTTCATTACGGCATGTTGCCCCTGACCACCATGTGGCGGCCGGCGCCGCTGGCCGCCACTCAGATCCTCGACCCCAGCGACGGAAAATCCTACAAGATCGCCGTGACCGATCTCGGCATGGAAACCATCAGCGTGCGGGGCCAGCTGGTTCAAGCCCGTCACTGGCGCTGGGACGGCGAATTCAAGCGGGACTTGTGGTACGACGCGACCGGCGCCCTGATCCAGGGGCATATCGTCGGCGATGACGGCTCGGACGTTTACCTGCGGCTGAAATAACGCCTGTTACAAAATGGACTGGCCGGTCTTGGCCCAATCGGCGGTGAAGGCCGCCAGTCCCTTTTCCGTCAGGGGATGAGCATACATCTGCCGCAGAACCGACGGCGGCATGGTGACCACGTCGGCGCCGAGCCGGGCCGCGTCGGTCACATGCATGGGATGGCGGATGGAGGCCACCAGCACCTCGGTGCGGAAGGACGGATATTCCCGGTAAATGGCGACGATGTCGTTGATCAGCTCCATGCCGTCCTGGCCGATATCGTCCAGCCTTCCGACGAAGGGCGAAATGAAGGAAGCGCCCGCCTTGGCGGCCAGGATGGCCTGATTGGCGGAGAAGCACAGGGTGACGTTGACCTTGACGCCGTCGTCGGACAGGGTCTTGCAGGTCCGCAGCCCCGCCGGGGTCAGGGGAACCTTCACCGCCACGTTGGGGCGCAGCGCCGCCAGCTTGCGGCCCTCGGCCAGCATGGTGTCGAAATCGGTGGCCGCCACCTCGGCGGAAATGGGGCCCGGCACGATGTCGCAAATCTCGGCGACGACGTCGAGGATCTTGCGGCCGCTCTTGGCGATCAGGCTGGGATTGGTGGTGACGCCGTCCACCAGTCCGGTGGCGGCCAGCTCGCGGATATCGGCGACTTCGGCGGTATCGATGAAGAACTTCATGGCGGGGCCTCGTAAACAATGCGGGCCATAGACTAGCCGGGAACGAGGCGCGGTCAATGGGGAAGGACTGTTACCCACCATATGGCTGCGCTATGATCCGACCATGACCGAAGTCGCCGTCACCATCGCGTTGATCGCTCCGCTTCCTGGCTTGGCGCCCCGCCAAATGCGCATGCTGGCGAGTGCCCTTGCCCAGAAACTGCGGCGCAACCGAAAGAGCCGAGCCGCAATCGGTCTGCGCCTTGATCAATGCCCAAAGACGGCCGTACAGGCCCTGACCTGGGCCAGGGAATGGTGCCGGACACACGATAGCTTCTACGAGGCCATTCTCGTGGACGGTCGGCTGGTGGCCACCCGTACCATCAAATCCGATGGATCGAGTTTTCTGCTGGCCCTCGATCGTCCCTTCACCGACACCATTTCGAGAAAGATGCCGTTGGGCTAAGATTGGCCCGAAGGGAGGCACCACCATGGCATCGGCCCGTACTCTGTTGCATGAAAAGCGCGACGACATCCTACGGCTGGCCGCCCTGCACGGCGCGGCCAATGTCCGCGTGTTCGGCTCGGTGGCCCGCGGTGATGACCGCGACGACAGCGACATCGACCTGCTGGTTCACATGGATGACGGCCGTTCGCTGCTGGACATGATCCGGTTTACCCGGGATGTTCAGGACATCGTCGGTCGCAAGGTGGACGTCATCAGCGATGGCGGGATCAGCCCCTATATGCGGGATCGCATCCTGGCGGAGGCCCGCCCTCTATGAGCCGACACTATCGTGATGAAGCCTACCTGCTTCACATAAGGGACTGCTGCGCCAAAATTCGGGACTACAGCGCCATTGGAGCACAGGCCTTTCTGCAATCCCAATTGCATCAGGACGCCGTCGTCCGCAATTTCCAGATCATTGGCGAAGCTGCAAAGAACCTTTCGGAGGAAACCAAGGCCATCGGCGGGTTCCAATGGCGCGATGCAATCGCATTCCGGAATTTTATCGTCCATCAATATATGGGCGTGGACTATCGGTTGCTATGGGACGTAATCCAACAGGATCTTCCCGCCTTGGAATCCCACATCCTGTCCCTGCTCGCCGCTCCGTGACCCCTCCCCCCGCCATCGTCGTCGCCGGTCCCACCGCCTCCGGCAAATCCGGTCTGGCCCTGGCCATCGCCCGCGAATGGGACGGAGTGGTGATCAACGCCGATTCCATGCAGGTCTATGGCGGGCTGCCCATCCTGACCGCCCAGCCTTCGGCGGCGGATCAGGCCTTGGCGCCCCATCGGCTGTACGGCATCCTGCCCGCATCGGAGGCCTGTTCGGCGGCGCGCTGGCGCGATCTGGCGGCGGCGGAGATGACGGCGGCCTGGGCGACGGGCAAGCTGCCCGTGGTGGTGGGCGGCACCGGCCTTTATATCCGCAGCCTGATGCAGGGCCTGTCGCCCGTCCCCGAAATTCCAGGCGCGGTGCGCGATGCCGCCAGGGCGCGGATGGAGGCGCTTGGCGCCGCCGCCTTCCATGCCGCGCTGGCCGAGCGCGACCCGGTCATGGCGGCGCGGTTGCGGCCCAGCGACACCCAGCGCCTGACCCGCGCCATGGAAGTGCTCGACGCCACCGGCCGCTCGCTGGCGGAGTGGCAGGCCGAGCCCATGGAGGGCGGCATCGCCGCCCGCTGGTTCACCATCACCCTGGCCCCCGAGCGGGCTCGCCTCTACGCCGCCTGCGATTCCCGCTTCAAAAGCATGGTGAAGGCGGGAGCGCTGGACGAGGCCGCCGCCATCGCCCAATGGACCCTCGATCCCGCCCTGCCCGCCATGAAGGCCCTGGGCCTGCGCGAACTGAGCGCCCATCTGGCCGGCGAGATCGGCCTGGACGAAGCCATCGCCCAGGCCCAGCAGGTCACCCGAAACTACGCCAAACGCCAGAGCACGTGGTTCAAACATCAATTGACTGCGTCCGAGACCCTATCTGAGCAACTTTCGGAAAGTTTAATAGCCACAATCTTTCTGAAAATTCGCCAGTTCCACTTGACCACCTGATGACATGCGGATAGTTTGTGCCGCTCGCGCCGCAGTGCAGCAGCGCGAAACCCTCATGCGCCCGCGTCCGCGCGGGACTGTTGAAACGAATTTTAAGGTGCAGACATGGCGCATCACGATACGCTGAACGGAGCGGAAATTCTCCTCAAGGCCCTGGTCGATCAGGGTGTGGAGGTCATTTTCGGGTATCCCGGCGGCGCCGTACTGCCCATCTATGACGAGCTGTTCAAGCAGAACCGGCTGCGCCACGTTCTGGTGCGCCACGAACAGGCCGCCGTCCACGCCGCCGAGGGCTATGCCCGCTCCACCGGCAAGGTGGGCTGCGTCCTGGTGACCTCGGGCCCCGGCGCCACCAATGCGGTGACCGGTTTGGCCGACGCCCAGTGCGATTCGGTGCCGCTGGTCTGCCTGACCGGTCAGGTGCCCACCCATCTGATCGGCAACGACGCCTTCCAGGAAGCCGACATCACCGGCATCACCCGGCCCTGCACCAAGCACAATTATCTGGTCAAGGACGTCAACGATCTGGCCCGCATCGTTCACGAGGCCTTCCATGTCGCCCGCTCGGGCCGTCCCGGCCCGGTGCTGATCGACCTGCCCAAGGACGTGGTCCAGAGCAAGGGCGAGTATCAGCCGCCGTCCAAGGTGAAGTCCAAGTACAAGCCCCAGGTCAAGGGCGACATCAAGGCCATCGAGAAGGCCATCGACATGATCGCGCATGCCAAGCGCCCCATCTTCTATGTGGGCGGCGGCGTCATCAATTCCGGCCCGGCCGCCTGCCAGTTGATGACCCAGTTCGTGCGCATGACCGGCTATCCCTGCACGCTCACCCTGATGGGCCTGGGCGCCATTCCCGGTTCCGACCCGCTGTTCTTAGGGATGCTGGGCATGCACGGCACCGTCGAAGCCAATATGGCCATGCATGATTGCGATCTGATGATCAATATCGGCGCCCGCTTCGACGACCGCGTCACCGGCAAGTTGGAGGGCTTCTCGCCCAAGTCCAAGAAGATCCACGTGGACATCGATCCCAGCTCCATCAACAAGAACGTGGCGGTCGACCTCGCCATCGTCGGCGACTGCGCCCATGTGCTGGAAGACATGATCAAGGTCTGGAAGGCCAAGCAGTGCCGCGTCGACGACAAGGCGCTGAAGACCTGGTGGAAGCAGATCGACCAGTGGCGCGGCATGGACTGCCTCGCCTTCGAGGGCTCCAACAAGCTGATCAAGCCGCAATACGCCATCAAGCGCCTCTACGAGCTGACGCGCCACCGCAATCCCTATATCTGCACCGAGGTGGGGCAGCATCAGATGTGGGCGGCCCAGTACCTGAAGTTCGACCTGCCCCATCATTGGCTGACCTCGGGCGGTCTCGGCACCATGGGCTATGGCCTGCCCAGCGCCATGGGCGTCCAGATGGCCCATCCCGACGCCCTGGTGATCGACATCGCGGGTGAAGCCTCGATCCAGATGAACATCCAGGAGATGGCAACCCTGGTGCAGCACCGTCTGCCGGTGAAGATCGTCATCCTGAACAACCAGTATCTCGGCATGGTCCGCCAGTGGCAGGAACTGATCCACGGCGGCCGCTATTCCGAAAGCCACATGACCCATCATCCCGACTTCGTGAAGCTGGCCGAGGCCTTCGGCGCCGTGGGCCTGCGCGCCACCAAGCCCGACGAGGTGGATGGCGTCTTCAAGGAGATGATGGCGGTGGACCGTCCCGTCATCGTCGAAATGCTGACCGACGCCTCGGAAAACGTCTTCCCCATGATCATGCCCGGCATGGCCCATAACGAGATGGTGCTGGGGCCGGAAGACAAGTCGCGGGACAAGCCCGGTTCCGAGGAAGACGGCATGGTTCTGGTGTAGTTCCCGCAGGGCAAGCGCGAGGCGCGCCGCGGCTCGTGCCGCGAAAGCCAAAGGGCCACGGAGGTGGCCCGCCCGGCGCCTGAGGGACCGAAGCAAAAGGGGAATACTGAAGTGATCAAGCACGAAGAAATCCAGCGCCACACCATCGCCGTCCTGGTTGACAACGAATCCGGCGTGCTGGCCCGCGTCATCGGCCTGTTCTCCGGTCGCGGCTACAATATCGAAAGCCTGACCGTGGCCGAGGTGGACGCCAAGGAAAAGCTGTCGCGCATCACCATCGTGACCAGCGGCACCGCCATGATCGTCGAGCAGATCAAGAACCAGCTGCGCCGCCTGATCCCGGTGCACAAGGTGCATGATCTGACCATCGAAGGCCCCCACGTGGCCCGCGAACTGGCCCTGGTCAAGGTCTGCTCCACCGGCGAAAAGCGGGTGGAAAGCTTGCGCATCGCCGATATCTTCCGGGCCCGCGCCATCGATTCCACCAACGAGTCCTTCGTGTTCGAAGTGGTGGGCGCCACCGAGAAGGTGGACGCCTTCATCAAGCTGATGGAACCCCTGGGTTTGGCCGATGTATCGCGCACCGGCGTCGTCGCCATTGCACGCGGACCGAATCCGATTTAAGAAGGCGGCCATTTCCAGGGTCGGTGCCTGATGGACCGAAAAGCCGGAGCGTAGCGACTAGGCCATTGAGGCCGCCGCAGCGTTGTCCGAAGGACACAAGCGAGGATAGCCAAGGGCGCGGATGCGCCCGCCCGGCGCCTGAGGGACAAACGAAAGGAACGAAAATGCGCGTCTATTATGATCGGGATGCCGACGTCAATCTGATCAAGAGCAAGAAGGTCGTCGTGGTCGGCTACGGCAGCCAGGGTCACGCCCATGCGCTGAACCTGCGCGATTCCGGCGTCAAGGACGTGGCCGTCGCGCTCCGCGCCGGTTCCGCCACCGCCAAGAAGGCCGAGGCCGAGGGCCTGAAGGTCATGACTCCCGCCGACGCCGCCAAGTGGGGCGACGTGGTGATGATCCTGACCCCCGACGAGCTGCAGGCCGACCTGTACTACAATGATCTGGCCGCCAATATGAAGCAGGGCGCCTCGCTGGTGTTCGCCCACGGCCTGAACATCCACTTCAAGCTGATCGAGGCCCGCGCCGATCTGGACGTGTTCATGGTCGCCCCCAAGGGCCCCGGCCACACCGTTCGCGGCGAATACCTGAAGGGCGGCGGCGTCCCCTGTCTGGTGGCGGTGGCGCAGAACGCCTCGGGCAATGCCCTGGAAATCGCCCTGTCCTACGCCTCGGCCATCGGCGGCGGCCGGTCCGGCATCATCGAGACCTCCTTCCGCGAGGAATGCGAGACCGATCTGTTCGGCGAGCAGGTGGTGCTGTGCGGCGGCTTGACCAAGCTGATCCAGTACGGCTTCGAGACCCTGGTCGAGGCGGGCTATGCCCCCGAGATGGCCTATTTCGAGTGCCTGCACGAAGTGAAGCTGATCGTCGACCTCATCTATGAGGGCGGCATCGCCAATATGCGCTACTCCATCTCCAACACCGCGGAATACGGCGACTACGTCACCGGCCCGCGCATCATCACCGAAGAGACCAAGGCGGAGATGAAGCGGGTGCTGGAAGACATCCAGGCCGGCCGCTTCGTGCGCGACTGGATGCTGGAATGCAAGGCCGGTCAGCCCAGCTTCAAGGCCACGCGGCGCCGTCAGGCCGAGCACGGCATCGAGCAGGTGGGCGAAAAGCTGCGCGCCATGATGCCCTGGATCGCCAAGAACAAGCTGGTGGACAAGGCCAAGAACTAAGGCCTCGTCGCCACGAAGACGAAAAAGCCCGGCGAAACATCGCCAGTGGTTCGGAATTGATGTGGAGGCCTCTCGTTTCGGCGAGGGGCCTTCCTCATTTCTGGGGGGAAATTATGCCGCTAAATCAATCTATTGCGTCACAGTTCTCTTGGCGCCGAGGCCAGAAAAGGCAACCTCGCAAAAAAAGAACCGCATTTAATGAGAATGTTCTCAACCTCAGGTGACTTCACGGCTAGCCCAACACGAGAAACTGAATTATTCTACCTCACCCTGATGGCTTGGGGGCTCGCCAAAGGTGGCTGGGTGAATCGCCATTACGTATCTCTGTTTTGTCGCGACATTTCCGCGTCATCAGCCAATGTTCACATTGCTGATGAATCAGAAGTCGAGCAAATCCCTACACGAGACGAGGAGTTACAAATGAATAAAATCATACGGTGGGTTGGTGTGGGCGCGACAGCGGCCTTAGCTGCTTGCTCGCTGCCCCTGGACCTGGGATTGCCGGATGCCGCCTTGCCCTCCGATGTGTCGGATGTCAAGGCGATCATCGGCTCCAAGGCGACTGGCGGCACGCCATTCACCAAGGCCCTGTTCCAGGAATATCAGGACTACACCAAGTCGCAGATCACGACCGAAGTGGAATGGGTCGATGCCTCCGATACCGCTCGCAAGGGATTGCGGGCCGGAGCCGGAGAGGTGGTTGTGCCCGACGAGTTGGGATCGCGCGCGATTCCGCCCGCCCGCATTCCCGAATTGACGGCGGCACGCGGCCGTCTGATGGGCTATTTCAATGGCGGCGCCACCGAGCGCGTTCCGTCCGCCTCCGCCAAGGCCCAGGTGGCCTTCGACTGCTGGCTGGAACAAGAAGCGGAAGGCATTGCCAACGGCCCCTGCCGGACGGCCTTCCTGGCGCATGAGCCCATGCTGAAGAAGACGGCTCCGGTGACCGCTGTCGCCCAAGAGTCGCGCCGTCAGTTCACCATCACTTTCGCTCTGGGTTCGGCCCAACTCACCGCTCCGTCCATGCAGATCCTGAAGGATGTTGCGGCGGCTCGGGCTCAGCTGGGCGCTCCCGTCGTGTGGGTCGCGGGCTTTACCGATACCCTCGGCTCCGCCGATGCCAATGCGCGCCTGTCGCGTCAGCGCGCTGACGCGGTGACCGCCGAACTGGTCAAGCTGGGTATCAATCCGGGTATGATTTCCGAGGATGCCCTGGGCGAGAGCAAGCTCGCGGTCGCCACCAAGGACGGCGTCGCCGAGGCGAAGAATCGCCGTGTCGAGATCTCCCTGTCCGGTGCTGCTTGGTCGCATGGCGGCTATGGCGGCTATGCCTATGGTGATCGCGGCCGTGGCGGCTATGGATATGGTGGCTGGGGTCACGGCTTCGCCATATTCTTCAACTCGGGCTCCAGCCGGTTGAGCGCGCAGGATGTGGAGCGCCTGAAGCAGGTGGTTGCCGCACAGAAGAACATGAGTGCGAAGGCTGTTCGGGTTATCGGCTTCACCGATCTGACCGGTTCGGCCACGACCAATGCTCGCCTCGCGCGCGAACGCGCTCAGGCGGTGGCCGCCGAGATCAACAAGCTGGGCGGAACCGCGACCGCGGTCGATGCTCGCCCCGGCGAGAGCTGGGGAGCTCGGAACGATGGGCGCGCCCGCCGCGTCGAAATCCTGTTCGACTACTGACACCAATGAGAATTGGGAGCAAACACAATGAATAAGTCCCGTATCGCTGCGATGATTGCCTGCATACTGCCCGCCTTGGGTGGTTGCACGGGGATTCACTATGCCACCGTGGCAAAGCCGACCAACTTGGTCCCCCCTGCGGAAATGCGTTATGTGGTGCCCGCCGGGCCCTACGCCAACGACCTGAGCGCCCTGGTCGGCACCATCGCCGTCTATAACAAGGCCGACCAGTCCCTGCAGGTGCTGGAGCCGGTCGGCAATCCCTATGACCCCCGCACTCGCCCTGTCGTCGAGAGCGTCAAGCAGACCCTCTACAAATCCCTGGTCGACCAGACCATGCAGACCGACATTCCGCTGATCGCGGCGGCCCTGAAGGATGCTGGCGGACAGACCTTGGATGTCACCATCGTCGATGAAGCCCACGCCATGGTTCCGGGCTATTCGGTCGATATCGTGAACTACCTGGGCAGCCGGTATCATCCGACCAATCCCCAGGAAGAAATCGTCTATGTGGCCGAGGCTTGGCAGCGTCAATTCAACGCCGCCCTGCTGACCGCCGTCGAGCACAGCCCCTGGAGCAAGAATGTCGGCGTGGAGGTTTACAACTCCATGACCTACACCCGCACCGAGAACTTCAAGGACGGCCGCTATCTGACCGTCGTTGCCGTTCCCTTCGCGAATATCGCGTCGGGCAAGCCCGGTCTTGCTCCCGCCGCGCTGCCCGTTTCGGCAGTGACGTCGGTTAAGCCGCAAATCCTCAATCCCTATGCCTATACCTGGCATATGGAAGACTGGCGCCATCATGGGCAATGGGGCTGGAACGGCTACGGCGATTACAAAAAGAAGTAACGCCTGATTTTACGATAAAGTGATGCGGGGCGGTCATGGACCGCCCCGTTTTCTTTGCGACCTCCACGCTCCACCGTCATCGTGTCCGACACGGCACCAAGGGCTGGCAGCCGGGCGGCACCTGGATGGTGCGTATGATGACTCCGCGAAGATCCAAATGCGTCCAAGTCCCAGGGGAAACCTCCCGCAAGGTGCCGGTGGTATGGCCTCGGCTGTCGATGGTGTAGATGGTGCTGCCGACCACCCGAATGCCAGGCGGCTTGTCGTCCGCCACGGCGTCGGCTGCCATCAGGATCAAAGCGGCGGTGATACAGGCGCGGATCATGCTCTCATGATGTCGCCGGATCGGGTTGCCAGCAAGCATATCATCGCCCGGGATTGGGCGGGCTCCACGCCCAAGAGTTAGGGTATCGGTGGAAACGGACATTGCCCGCCTGCCGTGACTGTGCTAACCGTTTGATCCGCAACGGGGCGAGCCGAAAGGCAGCCCCAGCCCTTCACGACGTGTTGCGCACACGATTGCAGACAAGCAGGAGAACCGCGATGCAGGTCCGCATCTATCGCCCCGCCAAGACCGCCATGCAGTCCGGACGTTCCGGCAATGCCAAGGCCTGGGTGCTGGAATACGAGCCTGCCGCCCCCAAGCAGCCCGATAACCTGATGGGCTGGCTGGGCTCGGCCGATATGACCTCGCAGGTGCGCCTGAAATTCGCCACCGCCGAGGACGCCATCGCCTTCGCCAAGAAGAAGGGCATGGACTTTCAGGTGTTCGCCGAGAATACCCGCCTGCAAAAGCCCAAGAATTATTCCGACAATTTCCGCTTCGACAAGCTGGAATTCGGCCGCTTCTAATCCCGCGTCCGCGTTTCCGGCGATGGGCGGACCCGGGCAAGCGCCCTTAGCTCAGTTGGATAGAGCAGCCGCCTTCTAAGCGGCAGGTCGCTGGTTCGAATCCAGCAGGGCGCGCCATCTCCTTTTGTAAACGGCAGAAACCCTATCGTTGGCTCAGATCAGGATCGGCAGGCTTATCGGTCATCTCAATGAGCCTTGCAGACGGTGTCCACTTTAGACCCTATGTTCGCCCGGCGAACTTTGCGCAAACTTAGTTTGGACTTTCCCGGAAAGAGTGGTGAGCGGCATTAACGCTTCCGCAATCGTCCTGCCTCAGAATGGCGGCTTGGGATCCGTTCCAGGGGTTGGCTCGTCATGACGACCGAAATCGCTTCCGCTTCTTGCCTGACATCCATCCTTGCGGACTGGCCTGATGATCGCAGCCTGTCGGTCCTGGAAATCGGTATCATCGATGCCTCCTTATCGGCGATGCTGGATGAACTGGCCGGACCAAGAGTCCATCGCTATCTCGCCATCGACGCCGCCAGCCCCCCCCCTGCTCTGGCCGAGGATCTGGATTGCCGCGGCCATGACCTGATGCGCATGAACGCCACCGATTTCGCCGCAATCTCGTCCGAAGCATTCGACCTGATCCTGGCCCATGCGGGGCACGGCATTTATCCGTGGATGCTGCGTCTGGCCGAAGGCGGCGTGCTGGTGCTTGAGGGCGGGGCTGTCGATGACGAAAGCCAGTCCGTCCTGCGCATCGCCGGACCGATGATCCAATCTTGCACGAATCTGGCCCTAGCCTGGAACACGGACGGCCTGCCAAGCGACAGCCTGGCCATCCGGATGCTCCCGACGTTTGAGCCCGGCGCGATGGCGCTTTTGGGCACGCGCCTGGGCATCCCGCTTCCCGCCGGCGATTCGGCTGGCCTGGCGCGGGTTCTGGGGATCAACAGTCATTCGGTGTTCGACGCTCCGGCCGAGTTGGAGCGGGTCGCCTTCAGGCCGCCCGAGGCCCCGGCCGAATGGAAGCTGGCGGTCCGCTCGACCCTGTGGCACGAGGATATCGACACCCGCAACCGTCTGATCCAGACCCTGATCAGCCGGGATTTCGGCGGTGACGACGATTATCAGCATCTGGTCGAGAATGGTTGGGTCCGGCTGAACGCGCCGCTGGGCGACATCGCGGACATCGTCCGGAAAGCCGACCATCTTTTCGCCACCCAGGCGCAGAAGGATGACCGCTATCGCGGCAACAACGACGAACGTTACCGTTATGTCCAGAACCCGATCCTGAACCTGCCCGAACTGTCCAGGCTGTTGGAAAACCAGCGCATCAACGACCTGGTCAGGCGCTATATGGGTGATGACGCGATCTACAGTTTTGGGCTCTTGGAAAGCATGCCGGCCGGAGTGGATGTCTACGACGCCTCGGGCCTATGGCATCACGACAAGGTCGGCAACCGCTTGAAGGCTTTCTTCCTGCTATGCGACGTTACCTTGGACGGACGCCCGACCCTCTATGCCAGCGGCTCGCATCTTTTGGACTGGCCGGATTACCACTATCAGGGCAGCCGTTTTTCCGACGCCTGGACTCAACGCCATCTGAAAACGGCCCCCCTGACCGGCAAGATGGGCGACGTGGTGCTGGTCGATACCAACGGACTGCATCGCGGGAACTATGAATACAAGGCCCTGGGCCGCCAGGCCTTCGTGGCTGAATACGCCAATCTGCGCAAAAGCTGGAAACTCGACTGCATCGGCTATTTCCCCGACGGCATCAAGCCCCACCGCCTGCCACTCGGCCTTAACCTCGACCGGACCCTGGTCGATCGATCCGAACTGCACCTGGACGGCGACGCCTATGCCTATGGCCGCCAGCGCCTGCCGGGTTTCTTCCCCAATTTCAACTGACCCGGACAACGACTATTTCTGAGAGTTGAGCAGGTCGAAATAGCCATCCTTGGTCTTGTGGGTGCGGGCCTGGTACTCGTCCCATTCCAGCATGGCCGTGGCGATGAAGTTGTTGTTCGCCAGCACCTTGGGGCCCAAGGCCTTGCGCAAGATGATGATGGCATGGCCGAAAATGATCGCCTCGATCTCGTTTTCCATCGCCGCCTTGTCCAGATACTCGTCCTGGATGCCGCGCGAGTTGACGTAGTGGACGCTGTTGCGGAAATGCTCGACCACCGAGGTTTGCGATTGCAAGGTGGGGTCGCCGCCGAACGCCCGGTGATAGGCGCTGTCAACATCCTCGATGACGTAGAAGCCCCCCGGCTTGACGTGCCGGAACAGATGGCGATAACTGCCCAGTTGGTGCTCGTTGAAATGGCTGCCGTCGTCGATGACGATGTCCAGCGGCCCGGTGATCGCCACCACTTCGTCCAGGGCCTCGGTATCGACCTGGGAGCAGCAGAAGGTGGTGATACGCTCCTCGTCCATGAATTCCTTGTCCTGGATATCCAGGCCGTAGATCTGGCCGTTGGGGAAGTAGTCGCGCCAGAGCCGCAATGATTCGCCGCCGGTATTGGGAACATTGTGGCCGCCGATGCCGATTTCGAGGACGGCGACCTCTTGGTCCTTCAGCGGCCGGAACAGCAGATCGTAATACCAGATGTAACCTTGCGTGATCTTGTCCGACCCGTGAATGGCCGAAAGCTGTTCAAGAGTCAGGGAATGCACATCGGTCATCGGGCGAAACTCCGTAGCTGCCGGCACACAATGAACCAAATGAGCGGCCTGCTTGGCCCAGCAATTCGCAATAGAATATCTGGGGCGGGAGACTAGCATGACCGCGTGACGATGACAAATGCCCCTGGGGCTGGCGCATTATAGCCCGCCCAACAGGCCGGGAATTTTTCATGCGGCGCGGTTGAGAGTGACAAATAATATCACATCGCCTTCACTTCAATGTCACCACTTATACATGCGGTAGTCCGGGGTGGTTTTGGCATGACCGGATTGCCTCCCTGTAGCTATTGCGACGCCTGAAGATTACCACGGAGGTCAGTGCCCGCCGCAGGCTGTGACGCGTCAAATAACGGCAGGAAGCGCCAGATCGGTGTATCCGCTCATGCTGACCGGGGCCCGCAAGAGCAAGGTGCGGGGCGGCGGCATGCAAGGCAGCCGACATGGCGGGGAAGAAGAGGCATCCCGGAAAATCTGGGTAATCGGCGGTGAGTGGTTTCAATCCGCGCCACGGCGCGCTATCGTCTTACCAATCACTGATCGATGGGAGCCCGCCATGCCGACAAAGGATATCGCCACCCTCTCGACCAAATTCCAGATATCCATCCCCAAGGCGGTGCGGATGGCGCGACACTGGGAAGCTGGACAGGTCTTCGCCTTCATTCCCAAGGGCGAGGGAGTTATGCTGGTGCCGGTGCCGAAACCCGAAGAGCTGTTCGGACTGGCGCGGGGAGCCAATCCGCAAGACTACCGTGATCGCACCGACCGGTTCTGATACGCCCCATGCTGCGCATCGTCGATACCTCTGCCTGGATCGAATGCCTGATCGGCTCGCCCGTGGGCGCCACTCTGACCAGCCAGTTGCCGGATCGCGGCGACTGGCTGGTCCCGACCATGGTGCAGTTGGAACTGGCCAAATGGCTGACACGGGAAGTGGGGGAGGACAAGGCCGATCAGGTGATCGCGTTCACCGAGACCTGCGTCGTCGTCGATCTCGACACCACCATCGCCTTGTCGGCGGCGGATTTGTGTGCCCGGCACCGGCTGGCGACGGCAGATGCCGTCATCTATGCCTCCGCCCTCGCCCACGGGGCCGACCTGCTCACCTGCGACCAGCATTTCCATGGCTTGCCGGGCGTCCACTACGTATCCAAGACCGCGCCCCGATGATCAGGAAGACGACCGCCTGTCGGCCTCGGCGGAGTCCCACATCTTCCTCGGCTATATTGACGAGGACGAGTACCGCCGCCAGCGCGGCATCTCGCTCCGCACCGCCCAGCGCGACCGCCAGCTTCGCCAGCGCATGATGTCCCGGTCCGCACCTGGCTGCTGGAGCGTGAACGCCAGGTCGAGTGTAAGGCGTCGGCGGTGGAGCGATCCCGACCCGGCAACGGCGGTCATGTCGGGATCTTCTTCGCCCAGCCGATTCTGGTCGGGCTGGCCCGCCGTCTGGGCGCCCCTATCCTGACCAAGACCATGAAACACGCCCAGGTTCTGGCGGTATCCTTGGTCCAGCATTTCGCCGCCAATGCCCGGAAATGGAGCCTGATCAAAACCAAGCTGGATGCGGAAAAGCCGTTCTCTGGCTCAAGATAAGCGTTGACGGTCCTCGCAGATATAGTCATTAATCTAGTGGACTGATAGATTATATATGAGCGCACATCATGGCTCGACCGATTCCGGGACATCTCTCGCTGATTTCCAATCACGATCGCGATCTTGGACATTTCGCCGACACCGTCTGGCTGGAATTGCGCAAGGAAGCGGAAGACGCTCTGATCCGCTCGCCGCAACTGGCCCCGCTGTTCATCCAGTCGGTGCTGGACCAGCCGTCCTTCGAGGCGGCGGTGTTCCATCGCATTTCGGCGCGCCTCAAGAACGACGTGGTCTCACTGCCGCTGCTGACCGAGACCTTCGCCCGCGCCGCCGCCGCCGATCCCAAGATCGCCCTGGCGCTTAGGGCCGACATCGCCGCCGTGCTGGAGCGCGACCCCGCCACCCAGCGCTTCATCGAGCCGTTCCTCTACTTCAAGGGCTTTCACGCGGTGCAGACCCACCGGCTGGCCCATTGGCTGTGGAGCAAGGATGAACGGGACTTCGCGCTGTATCTGCAAAGCCGCTCCTCCGACGTGTTCCAAACCGACATCCACCCCGCCGCCCGCTTCGGCCATGGCGTCTTCCTCGACCACGCCACCGGCCTGGTGGTGGGCGAGACGGCGGTGGTGGAGGACGATGTGTCGCTGCTGCAAAACGTCACCCTGGGCGGCACCGGCAAGGAAAGTGGCGATCGCCATCCCAAGGTTCGCCAGGGCGCCATCATCGGCGCCGGGGCCAAGATACTCGGCAATATCGAGATCGGAGCCCATTCGCGCATCGCCGCCGGATCGGTGGTTCTGAAGGCGGTGGCCCCCCATTCCACCGTGGCGGGCATCCCGGCCCGCATCATCCGCGCCACCAACGACCCGGAAGCCCTGCGCAGCAAGGAAGAGATCCTTAAGCTGCTGTCCTACGAGTCGTTCGATTATTCCATCTGACGCGGCATAAAGCGAAGTTCGACCCGGTCCACCACGTCGCGCAGCACTTGTCGGACCAGATCCGGATCGCATCCCATCAGGACCGCGTCCTCCAGCAGGTCGAGGGCCAGGGCGCGGAACTCAGCCAGATTCTGCTCCAGCACTTTGAGCTTCTCCACGCAGGAAACCGGAGAACCATCCAAAGCCCGCCAGACCGCCGCCGCCTCTTTCTCCATATCTCCATCACCCCTTCCGTCATCAGCCGTCCGTCATACCCCCATGCATTTACCATTGCAATCTACTAGATTAATAGCATTATAGGCCGAAGCATTTCGACGGAGCACATCATGCCCATCACGCCTCCCTCCGCTATCGACCTCTCCGGCCGCCTGATTCTTTACGTGGGTGGCCGTCATCAACATGTGGCCCATCTGCGCCGCATGGTGGAGGAGCGCAACGGCGCCTTCGTCCATCACGATGGCGGAGTCGAACAGAGCATGGCCAAGCTGGCCAATCAGCTGGAACGCGCCGATGCGGTGCTGTTCCCGGTGGGCTGCGTCAGTCATCAGGCCCAAAGCAAGGTCAAAAGCCTGTGCCGCCGCTTCGACACGCCGTTCAAGCCGCTGCGCAGCACCGGCATCGACGCCATCACCCGCGCCCTCGAATCCCTAACCACCAATTGATTCCCCCCTCTGGAGACCGATCCATGTCCGAAGACAGTGAAGTTCGCCGCACCCTGAACGAGCAGGCGGCACGCCAGCTGGCCAACGCCACCAAGACCCGCGCTCAATGGTCGGGCATCACCCCGCGCTGGCTGGTGTCCTTCCTGCCCTGGATCCCGGTCGAGGCCGGCATCTACCGCCTGAACCGGGTCAAGGAAGGGGCTATCGGCGCCAGTTCCGACGTTAAGTGCAGTCCCACCAATGACGCCGATCTGCCGGAAAGCTTCGTGCCCTACGAGGAGAATCCGCGCGAATACTCGCTGAACGCGGTGACCACGGTGCTGGATGTCCAGACCCGCGTCTCCGACCTCTATTCCCACCCCATCGACCAGATTCAGGAACAGCTGCGCCTGCTGATCGAGAAGGTGAAGGAAAAGCAGGAATTCGAGCTGATCAACAATGCCGAATACGGCTTGCTGACCAACGCCGCCAAGACCCAGCGCATCAAGGCCCGCAAGGGCGCCCCCACCCCCGACGATCTCGACGAGCTGATCTCCAAGGTGTGGAAAGAACCATCCTTCTTCCTGGCCCATCCCAAGGCCATCGCCGCCTTCGGCCGCGAATGCACCAAGCGCGGCGTACCGCCGCCCACCGTCAATCTGTTCGGCACCCCGTTCCTGACCTGGCGTGGCCTGCCCCTGGTGCCCAGCGACAAGCTGACCATCAGCGGCGACGGTAAGAAAAGCCCCGGAAAGACCAACATCCTGCTGGTCCGCACCGGCGAGAAGCGCCAGGGCGTGGTCGGGCTGTTCCAGCCGGGTGTTCCCGGCGAAGTGTCACCGTCGCTGTCGGTGCGCTTCATGGGCATCAACCGCAAGGCCATCGCGTCCTATCTGATCTCGCTCTATTGCTCGGCGGCGGTGCTGACCGAGGACGCTTTGGCGGTGTTGGAAGATGTCGAGGTCGATCACTACTTCGATTACGACAAGAAGTTCGCATGACCCAGCCGCCCTCCCTCGCGCTGCCCTCGTCCCTGCCTCCGGCGGCGCCACCCGCCGGGGATTGGAACGAGCCGACAGCGGGCTTCGCCGACGCGCCTGATGCCCGGTTGATCGCCCAGATGGCCAACGCCCTGTTCGCCGCCTTTCCCGGTCAGTCGGCGCCGTCCATCGGCGTGGCGCCGCCTTCGGTGCCGGTGATCGAAGCGGCTCCCACCGGCGGCCTGGTCCCACCCGGTATTCCGGCGCCACCCTCGGTCGGCACTGTCACTCTCGTGCCCCAGATGCCCCAGTTGGGGCCGCTGGCCGCCGCTCCGGCGGCGCCGCCCGGCAATCCCGCCGCCTTTCCGCCCACGGTTGCACCGGGCGAAAGCGATCTGCGCGGCCTGCCCAATATCTTGGGGAGTCTGGTGTCGCTGGTGCCGCCCGGCCACGAAGCAGGCCCAACGGCGCCGCAAGGCTCGCCCGACATTCCCGAGGCGGCGGTGCCCAGCCTGCCCGCAATGCCCCAGGGACTCCCGCAGGCCCGCCCGGACGAGGGTTATTCCTTCCTCGACGATTTACACCCGTCGGCCGAGGCCGCCCCCAGGCCCATCCGCGCCGAACCCTCGGTCATGGAAATCGAACTACGCCCAGATCTGGTTCCCGATCTGCGTGACACCAGCGCCCATGGCGGCGCCTTTGACCCCCATTCGGTCAAGCGCGACTTCCCCATTCTTCAGGAGCAAGTCCACGGCAAGAAGCTGATCTGGCTGGACAACGCCGCCACCACCCAAAAGCCGCGTCAGGTGATCGAGCGCCTGTCCCGCTTCTACGAACACGAGAACTCCAACATCCACCGCGCCGCCCACACCCTGGCGGCCCGCTCCACCGACGCCTATGAGGCGGCCCGCGAGAAGACCAGGCGCTTCCTCAACGCCTCCTCCACCGAGGAGATCGTCTTCGTGCGCGGCGCCACCGAGGGCATCAATCTGATCGCCAAGGCCTGGGGGGCGCGCAACGTCAAGGAAGGCGACGAGATCGTCGTCACCTGGCTGGAGCACCACGCCAATATCGTGCCGTGGCAGCAGCTTTGCGCCCAGTTGGGGGCCCGGCTGCGGGTCGCCCCGGTGGACGACAGCGGCCAGATCATCCTGGAAGAATACGAGAAGCTTCTCAATCCCCGAACCCGGCTGGTGTCGCTGACCCAGGTGTCCAACGCACTCGGCACCGTCACGCCCGCCGCCGAGATGACCGCCATGGCCCATCGTCACGGTGCCATCGTCCTGGTTGACGGAGCCCAGGCGGTGTCGCACATGCCGGTCGATGTCCAGGCGCTGGATTGCGACTTCTACGTCTTTTCCGGCCACAAGGTGTTCGGCCCCACCGGCATCGGCGCGGTCTATGGCAAGAAGGCCATTCTCGACCAGATGCCGCCCTGGCAGGGCGGCGGCAATATGATCGCCGACGTCACCTTCGAGAAGACGGTGTATCAGCCCGCTCCCGCCCGTTTCGAGGCCGGAACCGGCAATATCGCCGACGCGGTGGGCCTCGGGGCCGCCATCGACTATGTGGAACGCATCGGCATGGCCACCATCGCCGCCTGGGAGCACGAGTTGCTGGACTACGGCACCAAGGGCCTGCTGAGTGTGCCCGGCCTGCGCCTGATCGGCACCGCCAAGGAGAAGGCCGGGGTGCTGTCCTTCGTCATCGACGAATGCCGCACCGAGGATATCGGCAAGGCCCTCGACCGCGAAGGTATCGCCGTGCGGTCCGGCCATCACTGCGCCCAGCCCATCCTGCGCCGCTTTGGCCTGGAGGCGACGGTGCGGCCCAGTCTGGCTTTCTACAACACCTTCGAGGATCTGGACGCCTTGGTGAACGCCCTGCTGCGCTTCCAAAGCGGCCACGGCGGACGCTGAAGCCGACAAGGCCCGCCGAGGCGGGCCTTGTCCTTTCGTCAGGGATCATCCGGCCCTACGCCGCCCGGCAAAGATGCCTCGCAAGGCGGGACTGAGCCTCCAGCACCACCTCCCAGACCTGGGCGGGGGCCAGACCGTCCCGCTTCATCACCAAGGCAATGATGGGATCGCCCATCGCCTCGGACAGGCTCGGCTCACCCTGACGCCAGGGGTCGGCAGCGCGTTGGCCGATCAGTTGCGGCCTCGATGATTCCTGGCGGGACATGGTCATGGTCTTCATCTCCGAGAGGCGGAATCGCGGCTGGACCGCTGAAATCAGCACCTCCGAACCTACCCTAGCAAAGTCGGGCGGTGAGTCAATCTACTTTTCTACAATTTTGATAGACTACTGACCAGAGGGTGCGCTATACGCCTTGCAGGAGACCTATCGGAGGCATCATGACCGTGCTCAATCGCCCCGGCCGGGGCCGTCTTTACGACAACATCACCCAAACCGTCGGCGACACGCCCCTGGTCAGGATCAACCGGCTGGCCACGGATGCCGACGCCCAGGCCGCCATCTATGCCAAGCTCGAATTCTTCAACCCGCTGTCATCGGTGAAGGACCGCATCGGCCTGGCCATGATCGAAGCCGCCGAGACGCAAGGGCTGATCGCCCCCGGGCGCACCGTCCTGGTGGAACCAACCTCTGGCAATACCGGCATTGCCCTGGCCTTCGTGGCGGCGGTGAAAGGCTATCGGCTCATCCTGGTGATGCCGGAGAGCATGTCGCTGGAACGCCGCAAGATGCTGCTGCTGCTGGGGGCCGAGTTGGACCTGACCCCGGCGACCAAGGGGATGACCGGCGCCGTGACCCGCGCCCGGGAATTGCAGGCCGAATTGCCAGACGCTCTGATCCTTCAGCAATTCGAGAACGGTGCCAATCCCCGAATCCACCAAACCACGACCGCCGAGGAGATCTGGAACGACACCGAGGGCAATGTCGATGTCATCATCGGCGGAGTCGGCACCGGCGGCACCTTGACCGGAATCGGCCGCGCCCTGAAGCCTCGCCGCCCCGGCTTGCGCATCATCGCCGTCGAGCCTGAATCCAGCCCCGTCCTGTCGGGCGGCCCGCCCGGCCCCCATAAGATCCAGGGCATCGGCCCAGGCTTCGTGCCTCCCATCCTTGACCGCGACGTCATCGACGAAATCCTGACCATCTCCAATGACAGGGCCTTCGAGACGGCGCGGCAATCCGCAAGGCTCGAGGGCATCCCCGTCGGCATCTCGTCGGGCGCGGCCCTGGCGGCGGCTCTCGAGGTGGCGGCCCGGCCCCAGCTGAAGGGCAAGACCATGGTGGTCATCATCCCGTCCTTCGCAGAACGCTATCTGTCCACCGCCCTCTTCGATGGAGTTTAGCCATGATCACCAACCACACCAAATATGGGCTGAAAGCTGTCCTCCACCTGGCCAAGCACGACACATCCAGCCTCGACGACATTGCCGACCGCGAGACGATTGCCGCCGACGCCCTTGCCGACATTTTCCAGAAACTGGAACGGGCCGGCTTCATCAAACAGGCGTCACCGGATAATGTCATGCTGGCCCGTCCGGCAAACCAGATCATGGTCGGCGAGGTGGTCCGCGCCATCGACGGCCCCCTCGCCCCCATCCCCTGTGTCAGCCACACCGCCTATGAGCGATGCAATGACTGCTTCAGCGAGGAAGCCTGCGAGATTCGCCGGTTGATGCGTCTGGTCCGGGACACGACGGCCTTCATCCTGGACAAGACCAGCATCCTCGACATGGGCGCCGGGCGAAATCCACGGGTGATTTTTGATGATGCAGGGCTGGAACTGTCGCCACACCATGCCGGGCGCGGGACTGGCACTTGATACGCGAAGCAACCAATTGCTTCCGCCCGGGGCCAGGGGTCCGCTTAATTACCCTATAGTCTTGTAGAGAGCATGCCGATGTAAGCCACCCCGGAACTCGCTCCGTTCACTGCCGCCGCCTGTCTGGGCGCCCGACGCGATGACAGCCTGATCCATGCGATTCCACCCGGCGCCCTGCCCAGCATCTTCATCGGCCTGCGCACCGCCATCGGAATCAGCTTCTACTCCCTGGTGGCGGCGGAGCTGGCCGGGGCCTGTGCCGGAGTAGCCTACCGCATCGAACTGTCCCGCCAGAACATGCAGACCGCCGAGATGATGGCCGGGCTGGTGGCGCTGGGTATGAGGCCAGTGCCACATCAAATATCGTACATCAACACCGACTCGACGCGGGCACGGCTGGCCTGCATATCGGCCAGCGAGGTGTTATCCAGAATGGCCGCGATGGCGTCGCGCACGTCCTGCATGACGGCCCGCACCGTGCAGGCCGCCTCATCGACACAATCGTCGCACGGGCGGTAAGCGGAGCGCGAGACACACGGGATCGGAGCCAGGGGGCCGTCAAGAATGCGGACAATATCGCCGACCATGATCCGCTCGGCGGGCCGGGCCAGGACATAGCCGCCGCCCTTGCCTTTCTTCGATGACAGCAATCCCTGGTTCTTCATCTCCAGCAGAATGGTGTCGAGAAATTTCTTGGGAATGTGTTGAGACTCGGCAATCTCCGCGATCAGAACGGGCCCCAGCCCCTCGCGCAGCGCCAGATGGACCATGGCCTTGAGGCCGTATTTCGCCTTGCTCGACAGCATCACCACACCCATTCAATAGGCTATCAGGAAACTCCATTGACGGAGCGCGGTCAAGCCGCGATCCACCTTCCCAGGGCAATCGGGGTCACCCATTCAATCTATTATCTACTAGATTATATTGCTCGTGTGCGCGAGTTTGGTTACTCTGCCGGTTCAGCACGTCAGCCCCCCCGCTTACAGAGGATCGAGCAAGATGAGCTTTTACCGCGACTTCAACGACAAGACCGCCATCGCCGCCTGGAATACCGCCGAGCGCAAGCCGTTCGAGACCATCACGGTCAACAGGCTGTCTCCCACCATCGGAGCAGAGATTTCCGGGGTCGATCTGTCCAAGGAGATCCCTGCCGCCCAGTTCGACGAGATCCGCCGGGCGCTGGACGAAAATCTGGCGGTGATCTTCCGCGACCAGACCATCAGCCGCGACGACCAGAAGCGCCTGGGCCTGCGATTCGGCACCTTGCACCGCCACGAACTGGCCGCCAGCAAGGTGGTGGCCGGGGCTCATTACGACCCGGAATTCCTGTCCTGGCGCACCGGCAAGGACTCCCGCTTCACCGCCGGGGATGGTTGGCATCCCGATGTGTCCTGCGACCCCAGTCCCATCTTCGTGTCGCTGCTGCACGTCACCAAGACGCCACCGCTGGGCGGCGACACCGCTTTCGCCAATATGTATCTGGCCTATGACTCCCTGTCCGAACCGTTCAAGCTGCTTCTGGACGGCCTGACCGCCATCCATGACGGCGCCGAAGGCTGGAACGGCTATGGAGCGCAGCCCGAGCCCGGCAAGACCTTTCCCGCCTCCGAGCATCCCGTCGTCGCCACCCATCCCCGCACCGGCCGCAAATTCCTCTACGTCAATCAATCCTTCACCACCCACATCGTTCAGTTGACCCGCCCGGAAAGCGATGCCGTGCTGAACCTGCTGTTCAGCCATGTGGAAAAGCAGCTGGCCTTCCAGACCCGCATCCACTGGACGCCCAACGCGCTGCTGTTGTGGGACAATTGGGCGACCCAGCATCACGCGGTCTGGGACTATTACCCCGAGGAACGCTGGGGGGATCGGGTTTCCGTGGTCACCGGCAATTCTCCCCGCGCATGAGTCCGTCTCCGTCGGATACGGCGTCACCCCCTCTGCTTTTGGTCGAGGGGGTGACTCTACAATACAAGACCGTCTCAAGCCTGATCACCGCCACCTGGCGGGTGGATTTTGCCGTGAAACGCTCGGAACGGCTGATCCTGCTGGGACCGTCGGGCTGCGGCAAATCCAGTCTGCTGAAATGCGTCGGCGGCTTCATCGCCCCGGTCGAGGGCCGCGTCACCCTGGCTGGGCGCGAAATCACCGCCCCCGGCCCTGACCGGATGATGGTGTTTCAGGAATTCGATCAATTGCTGCCTTGGAAGACGGTGCGCCAGAACATCGAATTCCCCCTGCGCGAAGCCCGCAAGGGGGCCTCGAGATCGGACATCGCCGACAAGGCCGGGCTTTATATGGACAAGGTCGGCCTGTCCAAATTCGCAGAGTCCTATCCTCACCAGCTATCGGGCGGCATGAAGCAGCGGGTCGCCATCGCCCGGGCCATGGCCATGGAGCCGGAAATCCTGTTGATGGACGAACCCTTCGCCTCGCTGGATGCGCTGACGCGGCGCAACATGCAGGAGGAATTGCGGACCTTGTGGCAAGATACCCGCTTCACCTTGCTGTTCGTCACCCATTCCATCGAGGAGGCCATCATCGTCGGCAGCCGCATCGTGGTTCTTTCGCCCCATCCCGGACAGGTGAAGGCGGTGCTGGACGCCGACAGCGCCGCCGACGATGCCTTGGGATCGGATCGCGCCCGCGCCCTGCACGAGGAGATCAGCGCCATGCTGTTCGCCGAGCGATTCGAGAAGGGCGGCGGGATTTGACCGACCATGTGGCGGTGGGTTGGCCCGCCGGTTGGTGGCGGGATTGTCGGCGGCGCAACTGGTCTCCTGGGGCCTCCTGACCATCGTCACCGCCTCGGCGCTGATTTTGGCGGTAGGCGGCGATAGATGTCGTCCGGCTCGCGAAAGCCCGGTTTCCAGAGGAAGGCCTGCCGCCCGCCATGCCTCGGTTCCACCATCCAGCACCAGAATCGTGCCGGGAATGCCCAGCACATCGGGCGCGAAACGTGAGCGAATGGCGAACCAGGCGCCGGGAATATGCCCCCGGCCATGAACCTGACTGGGAGCAAGAGCGATCACCTCGGCCTGCCCGGCATGGGCAAAGCCCCCTGGGCATGGCGGGCACGAGCGACGAGATCGGCGATGGCATCCATGGTCCTGCTCCGAATGTGGGAAACGGGCGCTAACACCATTAATCTAGTATTGTGTAGTTTTATCTTGGCCCGGCCGCGCTCCTGTGGCATAGGAGAGTCAACGCGACCCGGAGTCCGCCATGACACAGAGTGCAGCCGTCACCCTTCCCTTCGACTCCCTGACCGTGGTTGAGCGCCCGCTGTCGCCGCTGACCCGGCTGTGGAATATCCCCATGCTGCGGCGGGGCGTGATCCTGGCCATGCTGGCGGTGATCTGGCAGATCTATGCCGGGCTGGCCGACAATCCCCTGATGTTTCCCTCCTTCTCGGGGACCGCCACGGCGTTCTGGGATGCCGTGACGCGCGGCACCCTGCTGGCCAAATCCTGGACCTCGGTCCAGGTGCTGCTGCTGGGCTATGCCATCGGCGTTTCCATTGCCTTTGTCCTGGCGGGAATCGCCGCCTCGACCCGCATGGGCGAGGATTTGCTGGCGACGCTGACCGCCATGTTCAATCCGCTGCCCGCCATCGCCCTGTTGCCGCTGGCCCTGCTGTGGTTCGGGCTGGGTACGCCGTCGCTGCTGTTCGTGCTGGTTCATGCCGTGCTGTGGCCCCTGGCGCTCAACGCCTCGGCCGGGTTTTCCTCGGTCAGCGAGACGCTGCGCATGGCCGGGCGCAATTACGGCCTGACCGGCTGGCGCTACATCGCCCGCATCCTGATTCCCGCCGCCTTTCCCGCCATCCTGACCGGCCTGAAGATCGGCTGGGCCTTCGCCTGGCGCACCCTGATCGCCGCCGAGCTGGTGTTCGGCGTCGCCTCGGGTTCCGGTGGGCTGGGCTGGTTCATCTTCGAGAACAAGAACCGGCTGGAGACCGACTACGTCTTCGCCGGCCTGGGCACGGTCATCATCATCGGCCTGCTGGTGGAAGGTCTGATCTTCCGCACCATCGAACGCCACACCATCCGCAAATGGGGAATGCAAAGATGACTTATTGGACATCCCGATTTCTCGGCGCCACGGCGCTGCTCTCGACCCTGCTGGCGGGTGCCGCCCATGCCGAGGTGGCGGAGCTGCGCATCAGCCAGCAATTCGGCATCGGCTATCTGCCGCTCCAGGTCGCCCGCAACAAAGGCCTGATCGAAAAGCACGCCAAGGCGGCGGGGATCGACGGGCTGAAGGTCAGCTTCGTCACCCTGGGTGGCGGCTCGTCCACCAACGACGCCTTGCTCTCCGATAGTATCGACATCGCCACCGGCGGCGTCGGCCCCTTCGTGGCGGCCTGGGCCAAGACGCGGGGGAATTTCGACGTTCGCGGAATCGCCGCCGTCACGGCCCTGCCCATCGCCCTGGTGACCACAAATCCGGCGGTCAGAACCTTGAGGGACTTCACCGCCAAGGACCGCATCGCCCTGCCCTCGGCCAAGGTCTCCATCCAGGCGGTCACCTTGCAGATCGCCGCCGAGAAGGAATTCGGCCCCGGCCAGCACGAGAGGCTGGACCCGCTGACCGTCTCGGTGAAGCACCCCGACGCCCTGGCCGCCCTGGCCTCGGGCAAGTCGGAGATCACCGCCCATTTCGGCGCCCCACCCTTCCAGCAGCAGGAACTGGCGCTGCCCCAAGCCCGCAGGATCACCGATTCCTACGAGGCGCTGGGCGGCCCCGTCACTTTGAACGTGGCCTGGGCCAAGGCGTCATTCCGCGACAAGAACCCCAAAGTCCTGGCCGCCTTCGTCGATGCGCTGCGTGAGGCCGACGCGTTCATCAACGCCAACCCCGCCGAGACCGCCCGCATTCATCTGATCGAGGATCAAGGCTCGGCCGACGAGGCCCTGGTGCTCTCCATCATCAGGGAGCCCACCGCCAAGTTCACGGTGGCGCCGCTCAACACCATCAAATACGCCGATTTCCTGTTCCGCACCGGCCAGATCAAGACCAAGGCGGAAAGCTGGAAGGATCTCTATTTCCCCGACCTCCACACCGAAGCGGGATCGTAAGGATTCCCAGAAGGAGACACCACATGCTGATACTTCATCGCCGCGCCTTGGGCGGCTTCCTCGCCGGCCTGGCCATAATCGGCATCGCCGGTACCGCCCGGGCCGAGACCGCCACGCCCTGGGGCTGGCCCCAGCCCTATGAACAGGTCTCGCCCAAATCCATCGCCTGGCTGAAGGACAAGGGCTGGTGGCCGCTGACCGTCGGCTTCCAGCCGCCCTGGACCGGCCATAACGCCATCAATATCGTGGCCGACCGGCTGCAATTGCTGCAAAAGCGCGGGATCGAGGCCAAGTTCCAGCCCTTCGGCTCCGGGCCCGACCTCAACGAGGCCTTCACCGCCGCGCGTATCCAGGTGGGGGCCACCGGCAACTTCCCCTACACCTCCCTGATCGACCGTAAGGTTCCGGCCCGCGGCATCGTCAATTACCCGGTGCTGACCCATGCGGTGATCGTGCCCAACGATTCGCCGCTGAAAAGCATCAAGGACTTCAAGGGCGCCGCCGAGCCCTATACGGTGGGCATCGTCACCGGATCGTCCTCCGAGTTCTATTTCCAGGCCGCCGCCCAGGCCAATGGCGTGGTGATCGGCAAGGACGTGATCTTGAAGAACATCCCCATCGCGGAACAGCTTCAGCTGCCAAAGGGGATCGCGGCGGTGGTGCCATGGGACCATTCGGTCTCGCTGATCACCGACGAGCGCAAGACCGGCCGGATCATCGATTCCAGCCATCCCTACAGCATCTATGAAGGCATCGGCTTTGTCCGCCAGGAGGTGATCGACAACGCCCCCGATGTGGTCCAGGCCATCACCGATGCCCTGTTCGAGGCCAATCTGTTCATCCGCCTCGACCCGGCCAAGGCGGTGGAGCTGGAGCGCGAAGACCCCAGCCTGAAGCTGCTGGAGCCCTCCTTCCTGGCCCATCAGATCGCCATCAACAATTCCCTGTTCAAGCCCAGCTTCCTGGTTCCCCACCCAAAATTCTGGGCGGAGGAGGATGGCCGCATTAGGGCGTGGCTGAAGGAGCGCAATCGTCTGACCCGCGACCTGACCGGCGAGGAATACGCCGCCACCTATGCCCCGGAATTCGCCCAGGCCACTGTCAGGAAGCTGGGCTGGAAAGTGCCGGAACGGCCGGTCTTCCTGCCGAAAAGCTGGACCGGCACCATCGGCCGGATCCCCTATCCCGATTACTTCAACCAGACCACCGCCAAGGGCCCTCAGCCCTTCCCCGAATCGGGCGAGCTGGAACGGCCCTGGACCTTCGGCGGCAAGACCTATTTGCCTTAAAAAGGAGCATGACCATGACGGCAGCGACCGTGACCATCAAACAAGGCAGATCGGTGCGACGCGCCGCAATCGTGGTTCCCTGGCTCCGCAATTTCAGCCTGCTGGCCGCCCTCCTGGGCGGCTGGCAGATCGCCTCGGCGGTGATCCTGCCGCGCTTCGATCCCCAGATCGGAGTCTTGCTGCCCAGCCCGGCCGGAGTGGCGATCACCCTGGCCGGGCTGCTGGCCAGTGGCGAGCTGCTCATCCATCTGGCCGCCAGCGTCAAGCGCGAGGCCATCGCCTTTCTGATCGCCGCCCTGGCCATTCCCGTCGGCGTGGCCATGGGCTGGCGGCATTCCATCCATGCCCAGCTTTATCCCGTGCTGGAAGTGCTGCGCCCGATTCCGCCGCTGGCCTGGATTCCCCTGTCCATCCTGTGGTTCGGCCTGGGCGAGCTTCAGAACCAGTTCATCATCTTCCTGGGGCTGGTCTTCCCCATCCTGCTCAACACGGTGGAAGGGGTGCATCGGGTCGATCGCAATCTGATTCGTGCCGCCCGCAGCCTGGGGGCCAGCGAGTGGAAGGTTCTGCGCCGGGTGGTGATCCCCGCCGCCTTGCCCCAGATCGTGGTGGGGGTTCGGGTCGGCCTGGGCACCGGCTGGATGGCCCTGGTGGCCGCCGAACTGGTGGGCGCCAATTCCGGGCTGGGCTTCATGATCAATGACGCCCGCTCTCTCTTGCGCACCGACATCGTGGTGGCGGGCATGGTGGCCATCGGCGTGGCTGGCCTTGCCATCGATCTGGGAATTCGCGCCCTGGCCCGCCGATTGCTGCCCTGGTCCCCAAGCCTGACGAAAAGGGACTGAGAAGATGGGACATCTGTCGCTTTCCGCCGTCTCCAAGATCTATGACGACCACGGCGCCCCGGTCACCGCGCTGTCGGGCATTACCCTGGACATCGCCGATGGCGAGTTCTGCGCCATCCTGGGCCATTCCGGCTGCGGCAAGACCTCGCTACTCAACATGGTGGCCGGGTTCGAGAGCCCCACCAGCGGTTCCATCACCGTGGACCGGCAGGCGGTCACCGGACCGGGCTGGGAGCGCACCATCATCTTCCAGGACTACGCCCTGTTCCCCTGGGCCAATATCCGCGACAACGTGGCGTTCGGCCTGGAGATGAAGGGCGTCCCGCCCGCCGAACGCCGCCGCATCGTCGACCATCACCTGTCCCTGGTCGGCCTTGCCGCCTTCGCCGAGCGCTATCCTCATCAGTTGTCGGGCGGCATGAAGCAGCGGGTGGCCATCGCCCGCGCCCTGGCGGTGCAACCCCGCGTCCTGCTGATGGACGAGCCCTTCGCCGCCCTGGACGACCAGACCCGGCGCGCCATGCAAGGCGAGCTGACCCGCATCTGGCAGCAGGAGAAAAAGACGGTGGTGCTGGTGACCCACTCCATCGACGAGGCCATCTTGCTGGCCGATACGGTAGTCGTGCTGTCCCGCCATCCCGGTCGCATCAAGCGCATCGTCCCGATCGGGCTGGACCGCCCCCGCGACGAGGACGACCCGGCCTATGCCGTGCTGCGCAAGGAACTGCGCGCCCTGATCCACGACGAAGCCGATCCGATCTGAAGGCCTGTCCGCCGCCCGCCCGGCGGTGCGGCGACGGTCGAACAACCAGATCAGCTTGACAGACGGCCCCAATTAGTCTGTTATCTAGTAGATAATAAATATTAAGAGCCCGCCGTGATTTCCATCCAGAACCTCCGCAAGCTCTTCCCCGGTCCCGATGGCCCCGTGACGGTGCTGAACGGCATCAGTCTGGAGATCGCCCAGGGAGAGACCTTCGGCATCATCGGCCGTTCGGGCGCCGGTAAAAGCACCCTGGTCCGCTGCGTCAACATGCTGGAGCGCCCGACCACCGGCAACATCCGGGTGGCGGCACGCGAGATGACGACGCTGAACGGCGCGGCATTGGGTGAGGCGCGGCGCGGCATCGGGATGATTTTCCAGCATTTCAACCTGCTGTCGTCGCGCACCGCCGCCCAGAATATCGCCCTACCCCTGGAACTGATCGGCCATCCGCGGGGCGAGATCGCGCGCCGGGTCGACGAGATGCTGGCCCTGGTGGGGCTGTCCGAGCGCCGCGACGCCTATCCCGCCCAACTGTCTGGCGGTCAGAAGCAGCGGGTCGGCATTGCCCGCGCCCTGGCGACCAAGCCGTCGGTGCTGCTCTGCGACGAGGCCACCTCGGCGCTGGACCCCGAGACCACCAAGCAGATCCTGGCCCTGCTGAAGGAGATCAACCGCTCGCTGGGCCTGACCATCATGCTGATCACCCACGAGATGGAGGTGGTGCGCGAGGTCGCCGACCGCGTCGCCGTGCTCGATCATGGCGAGGTGGTGGAGTCGGGACGGGTGTTCGACGTCTTCACTGATCCCCGGCATCCGGTCAGCCGCAGCTTCGTCGGCGAAGTGCTGAACCGCGAGTTGCCGGAGGCCCTGGCCAGCCGAATGCATCAAAGCCCGTCCTCGGCCGAGCATCTGGTGTTTCGCATCATCTTCACCGGGCCATCGGCCAACCAGCCCATCGTCTCGGAGATGGTCCGCCGCTTCGGGCTGTCCTTCAACATCCTTCAAGGCCATGTGGATTACATCCAGGGCTCGCCCTACGGAACCCTGACGGTGGAAGCCTCGGGGACGGAACAGGCCAAGCAATCGGCCTTGGACTTCCTGCGCCTCAACAACCTTAAAGTGGAGATTCTCGGCCGTGTCCCAGCGACTGATCGGGCTGTTGCTTGACGCCTTGTGGGAGACGCTGGCCATGGTCGGCGTATCCTGCTTTCTCGCGGCGCTGGTGGGCATTCCGCTGGGCGTCGTCCTGCTGGTCACCCAGCGCGGCCATATCGCCGAAAGCCCGCTGTTCAACCGGGTGGTGGGCGCATTGGTCAACGCCACCCGCTCCACCCCCTTCATCATCTTGATGGTGGCGATCATTCCGCTGACCCGGCTGATCGTCGGCACCTCCATCGGCACTTGGGCGGCGGCGGTTCCCCTGACGCTGGCCGCCATTCCTTTCGTCGCCCGGCTGGCCGAGGCGTCCTTGCGCGAGGTCGATCCCGGCCTGATCGAGGCCGCCCAGGCCATGGGCGCGACGCCGCGCCAGATCGTGGCCAAGGTGCTGATCCCCGAGGCCCTGCCCGGCATCGTCGCGGGGATGACCATCACCGTGGTCAGCCTGATCGGCTATTCCGCCATGGCGG
This sequence comes from Paramagnetospirillum kuznetsovii, assembly GCF_003284725.1. Taxonomy (GTDB): domain Bacteria; phylum Pseudomonadota; class Alphaproteobacteria; order Rhodospirillales; family Magnetospirillaceae; genus Phaeospirillum; species Phaeospirillum kuznetsovii. The sequence goes on from NZ_PGTO01000021.1 coordinate 43,868, forward strand.
GCGCGGTGGGCGGCGGCGGCCTCGGCGATCTGGGTATCCGCTACGGCTATCAGCGCTTCGAGGGCGAGGTGATGGCCGCCGTGGTGGTGGTGCTGATCGTCCTGGTGTCCCTGGTCCAATGGGCTGGCGACCGTCTGGCCCGCCAGCTCAACAAACGTCTGACGGCCAAGCAGGCCGCCGCTATTTAAGGAGAAGCAAGACCATGAAGACTGTTCGCATTGCCCTGGCCGCCGCCGCACTTCTGCTTGGCGCCCACGGGGCGCAGGCCGAGACCCTGAAGGTCGGCGTCTCGGCCGGTCCCTATGCCGAGGTTATCGAGTTCGCCGGCAAGATCTATAAGGAAAAGGAAGGCATCGATGTCAAGGTGATCGAGTTTTCCGACTACACCTTGCCCAATGCCGCCCTGGCCCAGGGCGATATCGATCTCAACAACTTCCAGCACAAGCCCTATCTCGACAATCAGGTCAAGAATCGCGGATTCGATCTGGTGGCGGTGGAAAAGAGCATCATCGTGCCGCTGGGGCTCTATTCCAAGAAGATCGCGACGCTGTCCCAGGTCAAGGACGGCTCGCTGGTGGCCATCCCCAACGACCCTTCCAATGGCTCGCGCGCCCTGTTGCTTTTGCAGCAGGCCGGGCTGATCAAGGTTGATCCGGCCAAGGGCATCGCCGCCTCCGTCGCCGACATCGTCGACAACCCCAGGAAGCTGAAGTTCCGCGAGATCGACGCCGCCCAGTTGCCACGCTCGCTGGAAGACACCGACTTCTCGGCGGTCACCCTGAATTATGCCGTCTCCGGCGGGCTGGACCCCAAGAAGGCGCTGCTGCTCGAAGACATCAACACGCCGTGGAATCTGTGGTTCGTCACCCAGGGAGCCCGCAAGGCCGATTCCAAGATCCTGAAATTCATCGCCATCTACCGCAGCCCCGAGGTCAAGGCCTTCATCGCCAAGCGCTTCGACGGCACCATCATCCCAACTTGGTGAGGACACGACCATGACGCGATTGATTCTAGCCCTCCTGACAATACTGACCGCCAGTGCCGTCCAGGCCGCCACGGACGATTGCGCCGCTCCGGCCAAGACGCCCTTACTGGCGGAAGGCTGCGCCGTACTCGACCGGTTCATCGAGACATTCAACGCCCGCGACCCCAAGGCCTGGGCCGAGACCCTGAACTTCCCCCATGTGCGCCTCGCGGGTGGCGAGGTCCAGGTCTGGGCGACCCCGGAGGATTACGCCAAATCCAACGATGTCGCCCAATTCGCCAAGACCGGCTGGCGCTACACCAAGTGGGATTGGCGGCATTTGGCCCAGTCGGGCGACGACAAGCTGCATTTCGTGCTTCAATTCACCCGCTACGGCGACAATGACAGGAAGATCGCGTCATTCGAATCGCTCTACATCCTGACCAAGCAGGGGGGCCATTGGGGCGTGCAGGCCCGCTCCAGCTATGCCGGAATCACTGCTCCCGGTAACGCCTACTGATGCCGACCATCATCCACCTGGACGGACGCCGGGTCCAAGACCCGGCCGAGGCCGCCGCCATCATTCAGTCCCTGGGCCTGACGGTGGCGGGGCTCGACCTCGCCGCCGCCGCGCCGACCGAGCTGGAACCCGTGCTGCGCCGCCAGCGTCTGGACAACTGGCGGGCCGAGGCGATCCTGGCCGACCTCGCCAACGCCCTTCCGCCCGGCTACGCCGGACGGGACGTGGTGGCGCTGTTCCCCGATACGGACGGCCTCGACTCCATCCTGGCCGCCTTCCACCGCACCCACGTCCATGATGACGACGAAATCCGCCTGATCCTGGCGGGCGAGGGCGTATTCGGTTTCGTCCTGCCCGATGGCGATCAGGTGGAAATCACGGTGGTCCCAGGCGATCTGGTGGGGGTTCCCGCCGGAGCCGAGCATTGGTTCCGGCTGACCGAGAGCCGCACCGTGGTGGCGGTGCGGCTGTTCGGCACCAACCCAGACTGGCGCGCCCGCTACACCGACACTCCCATCCGATTCCCGCATTGAGGTTTGCATGACCATCGACATCCGTTCCATCGCCATCATCGGCGGCGGCACCATGGGCAGCGGCATCGCCGCCGCCGCCGCCGCCCAGGGCCGCCGGGTCACCATCCTGGAAGCCGACGAGGCCGCTGCCGCCAAGGCGCGGGAACGGACCCTGGCCGCCGCCAAGGACGAGGCCGAGCGCGAGATCATCGCCGCCCGTCTGGACGCGCGTCCCCTGGACCAGGGCGACGTGGCGGTGGCCGAGGCCGACTGGGTCTGCGAGGCCATCATCGAAGACCTGGAGGCCAAGCGCGCCCTGTTCCGCCGCCTGGAGCCCCTGCGCAAGCCGGGATCGGTGGTCAGCACCAACACCTCGGGCATTCCCCTTGCCGCCATTTCGGCGGACTTTCCCGAGAGCTTCCGCCGGAATCTGGTGGTCACCCATTTCTTCAACCCGGTCCGGGTGATGCGGCTACTGGAAATTGTGCCCGGCATCGATACCGACCCCGCCGTGGTGGGGCGGCTGGTCGGGTTCTGCCGCGACACTCTCGGTAAGGGCGTGGTCCACGCCAAGGACACCGTCAACTTCATCGCCAACCGCATCGGCTGCTTCTGGATGCTGTCAGGCCTGCACAAGGCCAAACCCTATCTGGCGCGCGGCCTGACGCCCGAGGAGATCGACGCCCTGATGGGGACTCCGGTCGGGCTGCCCTCCACCGGCCTGTATGGACTGATCGACCTGATCGGCCTGGACGTGATGGATTTCGTCGGCCGGAATCTGGCCGACAACCTGCCGCCCGGCGATGTGGGACTGTCCTATACCGCCTTTCCCGACGAGGAATTGAACATGCTGCGGCGCGGTCAGTTGGGCCGCAAGAGCGGCGGCGGCTTCTACCGGGTGGTCAAGCTGGCCGATGGCTCCAAGCGTAAGGAAACCTTCGACCTGACCACGGAGGCGTGGCGGGCCTGGATGTCGCCCGCGCCGCAGCCCAGCGCCACCGATGCTGCCGTTTTGCTGTTCGCCAAGGATGAGGCCGGGCGCTTCGCCTGGGATCTGCTGGGCGAGACCCTGCTATACGCCGCCGATTTGGTGCCCGAGATCGCCGACGACCCGATCAACGTGGACCGGGCCATGCGCTGGGGCTTCAACTGGCGGCGCGGTCCGTTCGAACTGCTGGATCATATCGGCCCGGCCCGCGTGATCGACCGGCTTGAGGCCTCGGGCCGCCCGCTGCCGCGCATGCTCGCGGTGCTCAAGGCCAGTGGCGGCCCCCGATTCTATCGGGATGGCCGCACTCTGGGAGCGGATGGGGCCTATCACCCGATACCGGCGGAGTAGTCCTTCAGGGCTCTCAACACCGCCTCGGGACGTTCGGCCATCAGCATGTGACCGGCGCCGTCGAGCACCTGGACCCGGCCGCCGGGGATCAGACCGGCCAGGGCGCGGCCCGCCTTGGCCGGGCTCATGCGGTCGGCGCCCCCCGCCACCACCACGGCGGGGCAGCGGACCAGCGCCGCCGCCGCCTCGCCGCCGCCATAGGCATTGCAGGCCGCCAGATCGGCGTGCAGCACTCCGGGACGCGAGCGTTCCAGCAATCGACTACCGCCGCCGGTCAGCCAAAGGCCCGGCGCCGGATTGCCGCCCAGGGCGGCGTCGGCGGAAAAGCCCCAGGCGGTGATCATGGCCACGGCGGCGGGAAGCTCCTCGGCCGCCGCCGCGATCAGGTCGGCATGCACCGGCATGGAAGCCGCCGCGCCCACCAGCACCAGCGACCGCACCCGCCCGGGATGCCTGGCCGCCAGCTCCAGCGCCGCCAGGGCACCCATGGAATGGCCCGCCACCACCGCCGAGGTGAACCCAGCCGTCGCGATGAAGCGGTCCAGCCATTCGGCCAGGGCCGCGATGGAGGTCAGGGCCTGCCCCTCGGAGCGGCCATGGCCGGGCAGGTCCACCGCCAGCACCGAGTACCCACCATGGGCCAGGGCGCGCGATTGCAGTGCCCAGACGCTGTGATCCATACCCGCGCCATGCACCAGCACCACGGCGGGCCTGGCGGGATCGGGCGCGACGCCGCCATGGGCGACGAAGACGCGGTGGCCGTCGATCACGTATTCGCTCATGACGGCACCGCCGCTTTCAGGGCCTGTCCCAGATCGGCCAGGATATCGGCAGCGTCCTCGATTCCCACCGAGAGCCGGACCATGTCCTCGCCGATGCCCGCCGCCGTCAGTTGCTCGGCGCTCATCTGCTGGTGGGTGGTGCTGGCCGGGTGGATGACCAGGGTCTTGGCGTCGCCCACATTGGCGAGGTGCGAGGCCAGCCGCAGCGCCTCGATGAATTTCCGCCCCGCCTCGCGCCCGCCCCGGACACCAAAGCTGACGATGGACCCCGCCCCCTTGGGCAGCAGCCGCTTCGCCAGATCATGGTCGGGATGGTCGGGTCGGGTAGGATGGGTGACCCAGGCCACCGCCGGATGGGCCGCCAGGAAGTCGATCACGGCGGCGGCGTTCTCCACATGGCGGGCCATGCGCAGGGACAGGGTCTCGACCCCTTGCAGCAGGTTGAAGGCATTGGTGGGCGACAAGCAGGCTCCGAAATCGCGCAAGCCTTCCGCCCTGGCCCGCATGACGAAGGCGGCGGGGCCGAATTGCTCGTCGAACACCAGGCCGTGATAGCCGGCATAGGGCTCGGTAAGCGTCGGGAATTTGCCGCTGCCCCGCCAGTCGAACCGGCCGCCATCGACAATCACGCCGCCAATGGAGGTGCCGTGGCCGCCGATCCATTTGGTCAGGGAGTGCATCACCAGATCGGCCCCCAGGTCCAGCGGCCGACACAGCCAGGGGGTGGCGAAGGTGTTGTCGATCATCAGCGGCAGACCGCTCGCATGGGCAATCTCCGCCAGCGCGGGAATGTTCAGAACTTCCAGGCCGGGATTGCCGATGGTCTCGCCCAGCACCAGCCGTGTCTCGGGCCGGATGGCGGCCTTGAAACCCTCCAGGTCGCGGGGCTTGACCAGACTGGTGGTGATGCCGAAGCGCGGCAATGTGTGGAGCAGCATGTTGATGGTGCCGCCATAGAGCGAGGCCGAGGCGACGATGTGGCCGCCCTGGCCCATCAAGGTGGCGATGGCCAGATGCAGCGCCGCCTGCCCCGAGGCGGTGGCGACCGCCCCGACGCCGTTCTCCAGCGCCGCGATGCGCTCCTCCAGCACCGAGGTGGTGGGATTGGAGATGCGGCTATAGAGATGGCCGGGCTGTTCCAGATCAAACAGCGCCGCCGCGTGGTCGGCATCGGCGAAGACATAGGAGGTGGTCTGGTAGATGGGCACCGCGCGGGCCCGGTGGACCGGGTCGGGGTGTTGGCCCGCATGCAGCCCCAGCGTGTCGAAGCCTGGGAGGCGGGGAAGTCTGAAACGGCTGTCGCTCATGGCGGTGTCATGTCCCTGGATGCAGCAGGTGCTTTTGGATCTTGCCGCTGGTGGTGCGGGGCAGGTCGGGCACCAGATGATAGCGGCGCGGCCGCTTATAATGGGCCAGACGGTCGCCCTCCACCAGATAGCGATCCAGCGCCTCGGGCGACAGCACGGACGAGGGCCGGGGAATCACATGGGCCGTCACCAACTGGCCCCAGACCGGATCGGTCTCACCCACCACCGCCACCTCGACCACGTCGGGATGGGTGATCAGGGCGTCCTCCACCTCGCGGGGATAGACGTTCTCGGCCCCGGAATTGATCATGTGGTCGATGCGGTCCCTGATCCACAGCACGCCGTTGGCGTCCAATTCGCCCAGGTCGCCGGTGTGGTACCAGCCGAAGGCCAGGGCCTTCTCGTTGGCCTCGGGCCGATTGAGATAGCCGCCCATCATGCAGGGGCCGCGCACCACGATCTCGCCCACCTCGCCCGGCGCGGCGGGAACGGCGGGATTTGTGGGGCTGCCGTCCTCGGTCAGACGCGCCACCACCAGATCGTGGTTGAGCGCCGGACGTCCGGCCGAACCCGCCAGACTTAGCTGCTCGCTTGGTCCCAGCACCGACATGCACGGCCCCATCTCGGTGGTGCCGTAGACCTGGACCAGTGCGGCCCCGACCTTGGAGTCCCATTCGCGGATCAGATGGGGCGCCATGGACGCCCCGCCATATTCCACCAGCCGGATCGACGACAGGTCGCGGGCCTCCAGATCGGGATGATGCAGCAGCATGTTGATCATGGTGGGCGCGGCGAAGAAATGGGTGACCTTCTCCGCCTCGATCAGCCGCAAGGCCTCGGCGGCGTCGAACCGGCGCAGCAGCACCTGGGTGGCTCCCAGTTGCAGGCGCGGCAGGAAGCTGGTGTGCAGCTCGGCGGTATGGTTGAGCGGCGCCACCGCCAGGCCCACATCCTGATGCACCAGTCCCATGGCCTGATGCATCAGGGCGTTGTGGGCCAGCTTGGCCCGATGGGTGTGCAGCACGCCCTTGGGCCGCCCGGTGGTGCCGCTGGTATACATCAGGATGCAGGGATCGTTTTCGTCCACCGCCACGCCGGGAGGGGCGTCGGACTTGTCCACCGCCAGCGCCGCCAGGGACCGGGCACCGTCGGGCGGCGTGCCGGGATCGGCGAAGACCCAGTGGCGGCTCCCGGTGTCCAGCGCCCTGGCCCGCGCCACCACGTCGGAGCCTTCCTCCTCGAATAGCACAACCCTGGCACCGCCGTCGCCCAGGATGAAGGCCAGCTCCCGCGCCGCCAGCCGGTAATTGATGGGATTGAAGATCGCCCCCACCCGGGCCGCCGCCAGCAACACGAATACGAAAATCGGCGTGTTGTAGAGGAAGGCCGCCACCACGTCGCCCCTGCCGACCCCCAGCTCCAGCAGGACACCGGCATGGCGGTTCACTTCGCGGTCGAGCTCGCCATGGGTCCAGACCCGCCGTTCCCCGCCCTCCCAGGCCACCAGGGCCGCCTTGCCGGGATAATAGCGGGCCGACCAGGCCAAAGTGTCACCGAGCGTAAGCCCGGTGGAGGGCCGATATTCGGAACCGATCTGAGGATCCATGTCACCCTGCCTTGCCTGCATCAAAAGCCGTCGAACGAAGCCTAACGATGACGGAAACGGAGTCAACCTCTTTTCTACCATACTACTAGACTACCGTGTTTATGAGTGGCCATACCATCTCCCAGGCCGGAGGAGAGAAGTGGCCCCGTCCGTTTGGAGTACTTCTTCCCCATCCGGGTAGCTTTGGACAGCGCCGCCATCGGCGTCGAGAACGGCAAGCAGATCCCGCTGACGCCGGGAATTACCGTCTCGGCCGAGGTGCGCACCGGCACCCGCAGGCCAATGACCTGCCGTGGAACTTTCATCCAGCCATGGGTAGAGTCCCGACTAAAGTTACGCCGTCTGGCGCGGGTTGAGCAATGGGGCCGGGCTCGGAGCCCCGGAGGGGCTTCGATTTCGG
>NZ_PGTO01000022.1 GCF_003284725.1 Paramagnetospirillum kuznetsovii
TGGCCAGCGGCCAGGTATGCCGCGCAAACAGGCCGGACACATGACTGCCCCAGACCGGTGGTGCCTGCTTCACATTTCCCTTGCAACGCAGGGGCCGTCCACACATGAACACAGATACACACAGATGAATTGAGAAAATATCCTATCTGTGTCCCGTGCAGCGGGGATCTGTGTTCATCTGTGGCCCATGTCTTGGCCTATCCGCCGGAAAGTCGATAGACCCTAGAACACCGCCAAGATCACAGTCACGGTGGCGGTGACCATGGCGATGATGATGCCGGTGACCGCCGCCGTCTGGCGGCCGATGCGATCTGCCTCGACGGCGCGCTCCTCGGTTTCGGTGATGATGTGCTTTATCTCTTCCTCGGCGGCATGGTACTGCGCCTGCGCCCAATGGAATTCGTGCTCGTCGCGCACCTTTTCGTCGACGTTTTCCAAAAGATTGTAGATCTCGACGATGGAGCCCTTGCGCACCAGCTTGGGAATTTCCTTTTCCAGCTCCTTGCGCTTGACCCGACCGTGGAATCCGGCCACCACCGGCGCCAGAACCGCCCCCATCCAGCCCGCCAGCCCCGGCATGGATTCAGGCCCCAGGCGATATTGCAAGACGGCGTAGAGATTGAGCACCGCCAGCATCATGGTCCCCGGATTGGAATCGTTGAGCTGGTTGAGATTGCGGTCGATGTCCGAGCGCATGCGCGCGCCCAGGAAGGCGGCGATATGGCGGTCCATGGGGCCGTTCTTACTGTCCGAGCGCTTGGCCGCCGCCGCGTTGAGCGCCGGCAGCAGTTCCTTTACGTCCACCACGTATTCCTCGCCCAGCAGCGAGCTTTGGCAGGGCAGCGCGTCGTTCATTTCATACAGGCAGCGTTCCAACCCGAAGCCCATGCCGGTCGCCGCCAGATAGTGACGCAACTCCTTGAAGTTCGTTTCCATCAGGGAATTGTCGGGCTGGTATTCCCCCCGGAAGCCGAACCACAACTTGGGCACCTCGCGCAGAATGATCTCGGTCATCAGGCGGGTGTCGCTGCGGCTGGCGACCACCGCCGCCAAGGCGGGGCCGAAGCCGTCGGGCATGAAGTTGAAGCCCTTGTAGCGGATGGGCGCCGCCGGATCCAAGATGATCAGCACCTTGCACAGCATCAGGTCGGTGGCGCTTTTCTTGTCGCTGCTCTCGTTAAGCGCCATGCGCACCACGTCGGCGACGATATTGGCCTTGTCCTTGTCCTCGACGGCGCGGCGCAGCCACAGCTCCACCTTGCCTTCGACCACCGGCGGAATCGCCTGTTCCCAGGCCTTGGACATGGCCTGGGACAATTCGCGACCGTTGAAATACTCCTTGCCCTGGAACGGAAAGCCGCGGGCCGCCCGCTTTTCGCCGCGCGGCTGCAGGGGAGACATGCGACGCCCCGACCCCCACAGATCGATATCCTCGAGCCCCCACCGCAAGTCGCCGTCATCGCAGAGCAAGCCGCGCAGCAGCTCGATCATGGCCAGCGGCAGGCGCTCCTCGCCGATCAAGGTATTGTAGCTGCCATTCTGGATCTTGGAGGAGAGAACGGCCTCGTCGCTCATGCCCGCGCAGGGGTTACGCCCCAACAGCAGCAGCGCGATGGTGACGCCCAGGGCATAGAAGTCGTCGGCGAAGGTGCCGCTGCCGCGCGCGATGGGGGTGCACATGCCCGATTCGATGGTCTCGAACATGATGGGCTGGTCGAAGGCGGCGGGCGAGGACACGCAATCGCCAAAAGCGAGCCGATCGCCATTGCCGCTCATATCGAACAGATTGGTGGGGCGGATGGCGCGATGGGTGACGCCGCGCGACGAGATTTCCTTGATGGCCGAGGTCAGCGGTTCGATCACCCGCTTGACGATCTCGTATTCGTCGATGCGCTTGAATTCGCTTTTCATCGATGAGATGAAGCGTTTGCCGCCCGGCCTTTCGTAGATCACGGCCATGCATTGCCGTCCGGCCGGGGCCCAGTTCATCGGCCCCCATTCCACCAGTTGCTGCAATCCGGGCGAGGACACGCCCTTCAACGCCCGCATCACGGTGACTCGCGGCGGCAATTCAGGCTTGCAGATCAGGGCGTAGAGGGCGCGGTTGGCATCGCGCTTATCCTCGGCGGCGAATGCCTCGCCGCCCGGAGTGGACAGCTCCGGGATGGGATGATTGGAGCGGATCATGTAGCGATCGCGCAGCATGCCCGGCGGGCCGGCTACGGGTTGGACGACCTCTACCCTTTCCTCTTCCTCGACCTCGACTTCGGCGTGTTCGGCTTCTGCCATCTGCCCCATCCGTTTGTCGGCCACGGACCGCCGACGCGGCTAACACTTTAGAGGCAGCCGCGCCGTCCGACAATCATGTCGCGAAAGGATCGTGGACCAGAATGGTGTCGTCACGCTCCGGGCTGGTGGACAGCATGGAGACCGGCGCCTCGATCAGTTCCTCGATACGGCGGATATACTTGTTGGCCGAGGCGGGAAGATCATTCCACGAGCGGGCGCCATAGGTGCTTTCCGACCAGCCGGGCATGGTCTCGTAGATGGGCTCCACATCCGCCTGGCGGGACTGCGAGGCCGGATAATGGGCCAGGGTCTGGCCCTGGGATTTGTAGCCGACGCAGATCTTCAGCTCGTCCAGGCCGTCCAGCACGTCCAGCTTGGTCAGCGCGATGCCGTTGATGCCGCCGACCTTGATGGCCTGGCGCACCATCACCGCGTCGAGCCAGCCGCAGCGGCGGCGGCGGCCGGTGACGGTACCGAACTCGCGGCCGCGATCGCCGATGCGCTCGCCGATGGAGTCGAACAGCTCGGTGGGAAACGGACCGGAACCGACCCGGGTGGTGTAGGCCTTGCAGATGCCCAGCACATAGCCCACCTGCCCCGGCCCCACCCCCGCGCCGGTCCCGGCATTGCCCGACACGGTGTTGGACGAGGTCACATAGGGATAGGTGCCGTGGTCCACGTCGAGCATGGCCCCCTGGGCGCCCTCGAACAGTACCCACTTCTTGGTATGGCGGATTTCGTCCAGGCGCTTCCACACCACGTCGGCGAAGGGCAGGATCCTGGGCGCGACCTCCAGCAGCTTGTTCAGCACTTCCTGGCCGTCCACCTCGGCGGCGCCCAGGCCGCGCAACAGGGCGTTGTGGTGACGCAGCAGCGTCTCGATCTTGGCTTCCAGCACCGCCCGGTCGTCCAGGTCGCAGACCCGGATGGCGCGGCGCCCCACCCGGTCCTCGTAGGCGGGACCGATGCCGCGCCCGGTGGTGCCGATCTTGGCCGAACCGCTGGCCTCTTCCCGCGCCTTGTCGAGATGGGCGTGCAGCGGCAGGATCAGGCAGGCGTTCTCGGCCACCTTGAGCACATCGGGGGTGATGTCGATGCCTTGGGCCTTGATGCGGGCGATCTCGTCCAGCAGCGCCCAGGGGTCCACCACCACGCCGTTGCCGATCAGCGACAGCTTTCCGCGCACGACGCCCGACGGCAACAGCGACAGCTTGTAGGTCACGCCGTTGATGACCAGGGTATGACCGGCGTTATGACCGCCCTGGAAGCGAACCACCACATCGGCGCGCTCGCTGAGCCAATCGACGATCTTGCCCTTGCCTTCGTCGCCCCACTGAGCGCCGACCACCGCGACATTCGCCATTCTCGTCGTCCTTTACCCTAGTGAATCTCAACAATACCGTCCGCGCCGAGCAGATGCCCACAGCCCAGACGCTTGGCTTCCGCCGTCGATGCCGAATCCGGCTCCAGTCCGGCGACGGTGACGAATCCCCGGTCCCTGATCGCCTGGGCCGTGGCCCTGGGCGTGCCCGGCGGCACCAACACCCGCGCCTTGGCCTTGGGGCGCGACAGGGCCGACAGCACCGAGTCCATGAACAAGGTGGCGCCGGTGGCGGGCTCGGAGCCACCCGCCAGATAACGGCCACCCCGCCCCAACTCGGCCCCTATGTTACGGGCGAACAGGGTGAAGCCGACACCGGTATGATACTCGAAGCCGCGATTTTCCACCGGATCGACGGTCAGCGCCAGTCCGGGCAGATCGGCGCGCACCAAATCCACCACCCGAGACAGGCGGTCGCGTTCCTGGGCGGCGGCGGGCGGCAGCGCCAAAGCCTTGAGGGCGGCGATGGCGCGGTCGGCGGGACCGGCCGCCGCGATCAGGGCGCGCAACAGCGGCGTCGCCTCGCCCGCATCGGCCACCATGGCGGTGTCCTTGTGATCCAAGGCGGCGCGCATGCGCTCGGCCAGGGCGCCGGTGATGCCCAATTCGGCGAACAGAACCGGGACCAAGGTCGGCAGGGCGAGATCGACACTGACACCGGGCACGCCCAGAACCATCAGGGATTCGGCGCTCAGCACCAGGATCTCGGCATCGGCGGCGGGCGAATCGCTACCGATCAGCTCGATGCCCGCCTGACCGAACTGGCGTTCGGGGCGCAGTTGCGTCCCCTTCACCCGCAACACCTGACCGGCATAGGACAGCCGCAGCGGCCGGGGTTCCTGGGCCAGCCGGGTGGTGGCGATGCGGGCCACCTGCGGCGTCATGTCGGCGCGCAGGCCCATCATCCGCTGGCTGAGCGGGTCCATCACCCGGAAGGTATGGGACGAGGTGGCGGCGCCAGCGCCGTCCAGCAGGCTTTCCTCGAATTCAATCAGCGGCGGCTTGACCCGCTCATAGCCGTGAGCCGCGAAATGAGTCATCACCCCGCTGACGACACTTGCCTCGAAGGCGGCATCGGGCGGCAGCAGGTCGCGCAGGCCGCCGGGCAGCAAGGCGCGATTGGCGTAATCGGTCATCGGAGATGTCGCAACCTGAAAAATGGACGGCCATCGCCGCCCTGTTATTCGAGCAACAGCCTAGGTATCGCTTTTAGCGCGGAACGGCAAACGGAAATGACGGTGTGACGGGGCTGCGTCAGAACCTGTTGCGATTTCCCAGCTCTTCCAGACTGGACATCACCCCCTTTGAGGCCTCCGCCGCCAGGGCGATGGACACCAGGGCGCCGTCCAGATCACCAGCCTTGAAGCGGCGCGCCGCATCGATACCGTGTTGGTGAACCTCGCGGTGGGGCTGTTCCAACCGGGCGAAGGCGGGATGCGACAGAATGCTTTGATCCTGCAAGGTGGCGCACCATTTCCCCAGTCGACACTTGGTATGGTCGGCCAAATCGTCGGGATTGAGGATTTCGCGTCCCACCACCATGTCGGCCAGCCGCTTGCGCCACAACATGTGATCGGACTTGGCCACATGCAGGGTAAAATCCTCGATCTCCAGATCGGCCATGCCGTTCAATGTGGCCACCACCTTCTTGGAGGCGCTGTCCATTTCCTGGACCACATCGCCGATGGTCGCGACATTGTTGGCGGCCAGATTGGCGATGGCCCCCACGCCTTCCGAGACATCCTGGGACGCGGCGGTCTGCTGGCTGAGAATGCCAGCGATTTCAGCCATCTTGATCGAGACCCCCTCCACCTGCCCGGCGAGGCGGCGCATGCCGTTGCTGGTGGCATTGATGACATCCTCGCCGCGCTGGACCGCCTCGGCGCCTTCCTGCATGGTCCGAACGATCTCGCCCATTTCGACCCGCAAGTTTTCAATTCGGCTGCGGATATCCACCGTGGCCTTGCCGGTCTGATTGGCCAGGGTCTTGACCTCGTTGGCCACCACCGCGAAGCCCTTACCGGCGTCTCCCGCCCGCGCCGCCTCGATGGTGGCGTTCAGCGCCAGCAGATTGGTCTGCGAGGCGATATCCTCGATCTGATTGACGATATCGCCGATCTTCACCGAGGCTTGCGCCAGGACATCCACCTTGCTGGCGGCGGCCTTCACCGCCTCGGCGATGGAATGCATGGCATGGATGGCCTGATCGGCGGCGGATTGGCCGTCTTGGGCGACGGATTGGGCCGAGCGGGCTTCCTCGGCGGCGGCATCGGAATTCCGCGCGATCTCGCCGACGCTGGCGACCAGTTCCTCGGAAGCCGCCGCGATGGCCTGGCTGCGCCGATCCACCTCGTTGACGTCGCGCATCATGCCCGCCGCCTTGGTGACGGCCTCGTTGATATTGACCGAAAGCTCCACATCCATGGCAAGGGTCGCCTTGGCCTTGCCCTCCAACAGTCGGGCGGCTTCCTTCAACTTACGGGTCAGGGAGCAATCGCCGTCGGGAACGCTGTGGTATTTTCCGGCGATGATCATGTCCACCGTCGCCTCGATGGCGGCCATTGGGCTTTTCACGATGGTATCGGATTCACATGACCGATCACTCACAACCGCAGGCTCGGCGCCGCGCGAAGAAAATATCCAAGACATCCTATCCCACCCCTCCCGAATGACCGCCACCCCTGGCAGCCCCCTATCCAAAAGGGTAGCATTGGAGACGTTCTAGAGCACCACCAATTGATCAACCGATACCTATGGTGTAATAGGCATATATTTCGTATGTGCATACCACATGTTGAATATTGTCGACAACACCCCACAAGCTCGGTGACCTGGGAAACGCCGCTTCAGCGCCTCCGCCGCCCATGGGCCGCAGGACATTGACCCGCCTCCGCCCGGTGGCGCACAATGCCGAAGCCCCCTTCGGAGACGGCCAGTGAACGACGCGCCGCAAGACATTTTCGACCTTCCTTTCGGCATCGAGATGGATATCGCGCAGTCGTGCAATCTCCACTGCCGTTTTTGCACCCATTACTCCAACTACGGATTGAAGGGACTGGTTTCGCTGCGCGAATCGGCCCCCTGGCTGGCGGCTTTGAAGGCCCGCGTCCGGCCGCGCCATTTCCAGATCCTGGGCGGCGAGCCCACTCTCAACCCCGAACTGTGCGACTATATCGTCCTGGCCCGCGAGCTGTGGCCCGAGGTGGAGTTGATCGTTGCCAGCAACGGCCTGCTGTTGGATCGCCAGCCGGAATTGTGGCGGACCCTGGCCGATACCGGCGCCAAGCTGGCCATCAGCCGCCATTCCCAGTTGGACCAGGCCTATCTGCAGCGCTTCGAGCCCGCCCTGGTCGCCGCCCGTGAGCAGGCGGAGCGCCATGGCGTCGACATGGTGGTGCGCGAAGGCTACTACGCCTTTGCGCGGAATTATCTGGGCGAAGGCCCCACCATGCGCCCCTATGCCGAGGGCGCGCCACAGCAATCCTGGGAGCTGTGCACCAGCAAATTCTGCACGACGCTGTACAAGGGGCGGCTGTGGAAATGCCCGCCCATCGCCTTCCTGGATCTGGTGACCGCGAAGTTCGGGCTCCAGGACGTGCCGGAGTGGCAGCCCTATCTTGCCTATCAGGGCCTCGACGTCATGGCTTCGGCGGCCGAATACGCCGCCTTCCTCAATGCCAATTATGCGCCGGAGCATATTTGCGGCATGTGCCCCACCCGATGGGAGCTGCACGAGCACACCGATGTGCTGACGGCGCCGCGTTTCCCAGCCGCCCAATAAAAAACCCCGCCGGACCGAAATCCGACGGGGTTTCGTCTCCGATCCAGGATCAGAATTTCAGCGCCTTGGCCTGCACCACCTGCGGCAGCGCCCGCACCTTCTCCAGCAGCTCGCTGCCGACCGGCTGATCCACCTGGGTCAGCAGGATGGCGTCGCCGCCCGACACAGAGCGGCCGAGATGGAAGGTTGCGATATTGACGCCGTTCTGACCCAGCAGGGTGCCCAGGGCGCCGATGAAGCCCGGCTTATCCTGATTGGTGACGTAGAGCATGTTGGGGCCAAGCTCGGCCTCGATGGAAATGCCCTTGATGTCGACCACGCGGGCCTTGTCGCCGCCGAACAGAGTCCCGGCCACCGAGCGTTCGCGCTGGTCGGTGGTAACGGTCAGGCGGACCAGGGTGTGATAGTCGCCCTCGCTCTCGGACTTGACCTCGGACACCTTGATATTGCGTTCCTTGGCCACGACAGGCGCGTTGACCATGTTGACGGCCTCGTTCATGGGCTTCAGCAGCCCTTCCAGCACCACGGCGGTCAGCGGCTTGGTGTTGAGGCTGGCCACATGGCCGAGATACTCGATCTTGACTTCCTTGATGCCGGTTTCGGTCAGTTGACCGGCGAAGCTGCCCAACTGATTGGCCAGCGTCATATAGGGGCGCAGCTTGGGCGCGTCCTCGGCCGAGACCGAGGGAATGTTCAAGGCATTGGTCACGGCGCCGGTCAGCAGATAGTCGGCCATCTGCTCGGCCACCTGCAGCGCGACGTTTTCCTGGGCTTCCGAGGTCGAGGCCCCCAGATGCGGCGTGCAGACCACCTTTTCATTGCCGAACAGGATGTTCTCCTTGGCTGGCTCGGCCTTGAACACGTCCAGCGCCGCCCCGGCCACATGACCGGATTCGATGGCCGCCTTCAGATCCTCTTCCACCACCAGACCGCCACGGGCGCAGTTGATGATGCGAACCCCCTTCTTCATCTTGGCCATGGACTTGGCGTCGATGATGTTGCGGGTGGCATCGGTCAGCGGCGTGTGGAGCGTGATGAAGTCGGCGCGGGGGAACAGCTCGTCCAGCTCCACCTTCTCGACATTCAGCTCCTTGGCGCGCTCATGCGACAGGAAGGGGTCATAGGCGATGACGCGCATGCGCAGACCCTGGGCGCGATCGGCGACGATGGCGCCGATATTGCCGCAGCCGACGATGCCCAACACCTTGCCGGTCAGCTCGACGCCCATGAACTTGGACTTTTCCCACTTGCCCGCATGGGTGCTGGCGTCGGCCTGGGGAATGTCGCGGGCCAGGGCGAACATCATGGCGATGGCGTGTTCGGCCGTCGTGATGGAATTGCCGAAGGGGGTGTTCATGACCACGATGCCGCGCGCAGTGGCGGCGGGCACATCCACGTTGTCGACGCCGATGCCGGCGCGCCCGACGACTTTCAAATTGGCGGCGGCGGCCAGGATCTCGGCGGTGACCTTGGTGTTGGAGCGGATGGCGAGACCATCGTAATTGCCGATGATGGCCTTCAACTCGTCGGGGGCGAGGCCGACCTTGACGTCGGTCTCGATGCCGCGATCCTTGAAGATCTGGACGGCGGCCGGGCTCAGCTTGTCGCTGATCAGGACTTTGGGCATGACAACTCCCTCATGGTATTCGGGCGCCGCTTCGCAATGAAGCGGCGCCCGTGTTTTGTGTTGATTTGGCTTAAGCGGCCTTGGACGCGAATTCGGCCTTGACCTGGGCGAAGGCCCAGTCCAGCCAGGGCAGCAGCTTTTCGATATCCGAGGTCTCGACGGTGGCGCCGCCCCAGACCCGCAGACCCGACGGCGCGTCGCGATAGGCGCCGATGTCGTAGGCCACCTTCTCCTTCTCCAGCAGCGAGACGATCTTCTTGGCGGCGGCGGCCTGGTCGTCGGCCGACAGCTTGGCGAAGAAGGGCGCCTTGATGGACAGGCAGATGGAGGTGCAGGACCGCACCTTGGCGTCGTCGGCCAGATTGGCGGCCCAATCGGACTTGTCCAGCCAGGATTGCACCGCCTTCAGATTGGCTTCCGAACGGGCGATCAGGGCCTTGAGGCCGCCCAGGGACTCGGCCCATTTCAGGGCGTCCAACTGATCTTCCACCGCGATCATGGAGGGCGTGTTGATGGTCTCGCCCTTGAAGATGCCTTCCGACAGCTTGCCGCCCGAGGTCATGCGGAAGATCTTGGGCAGCGGCCAGGCGGGCTTGTAGGTGGTCAGGCGCTCGACGGCGCGGGGGCTGAGCACCAGCATGCCGTGGGCACCCTCGCCGCCCAGCACCTTCTGCCAGGACCAGGTGACCACGTCCAGCTTGTCCCACGGCAGATCCATGGCGAACACGGCCGAGGTGGCGTCGCAGATGGTCAGGCCCTTGCGGTCGGACTTGATCCAGTCGCCGTTGGGAACCCGAACGCCCGAAGTGGTGCCGTTCCAGGTGAAGACCACGTCGCGGTCGCAATCCACCTCGCCCAGCTTGGGCAGCTCGCCGTAGCCAGCCTTGAAGACCCGGGTGTCTTCCAGCTTGAGCTGCTTGGTGATATCGGTCACCCAGCCATCGCCAAAGCTTTCCCAGGCCAGCGCGTCGATGCCGCGCGCGCCCAGCAGCGACCACATGGCCATTTCCACCGCGCCGGTATCCGAGGCGGGAACGATGCCGATGCGGTAATCGGCGGGAATGCCGAGAATGTCGCGGGTACGGGTGATGAGCTCTTCCAGCTTGGCCTTACCGATCTTGGCGCGGTGCGACCGGCCGACCGGGGTATCCTTCAGCGCGTCGACCGTCCAACCGGGACGCTTGGCGCAGGGACCAGAAGAGAAATTGGGATTGCTCGGCCGAACGCTCGGCTGCGGAAAATCGGACATGAAATGAAACCCTCCCAGCTAGGAAGGGACGCGGCCCGTTGGGGGGCCGTGGCCCGGGCGGAGTGTATGAGGGCCGGGGCGAAGGCGTCAACGAGGCTTTTGGACGTGGCGTAAGATTCCTCTGACCGGTAGCGTGGCCGCATCCGACTTGCTATCTTGCCGCCATGAACACTCCCTTCACCGCCGATTCGGCGCTTGGCGCCATTTCCGCCTCCCGCTCGGGCGGGGCCGCCAGTTCCCCTATCAAGGACGCCGCCTTCGACGCCGTCCATGCCGCCGTCACGCCACACCTCGCCCAGGGGGCGGCGGGCGCCACCGCCGCCGTGGCCGAGGCCTTCGCCATCGCCGAGGGCCTGTGGGCCGAGGTGCGCGCCACCCCCGCCTTCGCCCTGGGAACGCCAAAGGCGGCCTGCGGCAAGGGCTGCGGCTGGTGCTGCCATCAGCGGGTCGGCGCCGCCGCCGTCGAGGTTCTGCATATCGCCGAGCAATTGCGCTCCCATCCCGATGCCGAGGCGCTGATCGCCCGCCTGGATGCCTGGCCCCAGGGTCGCGCCTGCGCCTTCCTGGTGGACGGCGCCTGTTCCATCTATGCGCTGCGGCCGCTGAAATGCCGGGGGCTGTATCAGTTGGACGCCCGCTGGTGCATGACCACCTACGCCAAGATGGACCTGCCCATGTTCGGCCCCGCCCCCAGCCACGAATACCAGACGCCGCCCAAGGACGTGTTCGACGGCGCGGTGTTCGGCCTTGCCCTGCCCTTCCACCGTGCCGGACGCGATTGCCCCGGCGTCGATTTCATGCCCGCCCTGAAGGCGGTGATCCACCGCCCCGACGCCAGTGCCGCATGGTGGCGGGGCGAGAAGGTCTTCCCCGCCGAGGCGCGTCTGCACGACTGGTTCCCGCCCCTGGCCAAACAGGCCAAGAACGGCAAGAAGAAGCGTTAGGGGGGGCAGTAACCCCCCGTCATTCCCGCGAAAGCGGGAATCCATGCATCAGCCGCTCAGTACCTTCTGGCTAAAGCCCGCCCTTGCGTCAACATGGGCCCCCGCCTGCGCGGGGGTGACGATAAAAAGGGCGGGAACGAGTTTTTCCCTCACCCTGTTAGGCCAATCCGCCACTCTTCAGGATAAAACCGCTGATCTCGGCCAGCCCTTGGCCGGTCTTCAGATTGGAGAACAGGAACGGCCGGGTTCCGCGCATGCGGGCCGCGTCACGCTCCATCACCTCCAGGCTGGCGCCCACCAGGGGGGCGAGGTCGATCTTGTTGATGACCAGCAGGTCCGAGCGGGTGATACCGGGACCGCCCTTCCTGGGGATCTTCTCGCCCGCCGCCACGTCGATGACATAGATGGTCACGTCCACCAGTTCGGGCGAGAAGGTGGCCGACAGATTGTCGCCGCCGGATTCCACCAGGATGATTTGTAGGTCGGGAAAGCGGTCCTGCATCTCGGCCACCGCCGCCAGATTGGCCGAGGCATCCTCGCGGATGGCGGTATGGGGACAACCGCCGGTCTCCACCCCCAGGATGCGCTCGGGCGCCAGGGCGCCGGAGCGGGTGAGGAACTCGGCATCCTCGCGGGTGTAGATATCGTTGGTGATGGCGGCGATGTCGTAGTCGTCGCGCAGCCGCTTGCACAAGGAATCCATCAGGGCGGTCTTGCCCGACCCCACCGGTCCGCCGATCCCGACCCGAAATGCACTCATGAGCGGAACAGCCTCGTATATTGGGTTTCATGCGCCATGGAGCACCAGTCCAACATGGGGGTCGCCGCCCCCATGTCCTCGGCGGGACGGACCAGCGCCGCCGCCACCGCATCCAGCACCACCGCCTCCAGGGCGGCCATGGCCCGCTGGCCGTCGGTCTGGCCCAGCGGCACCAGCCGCACCGAAGCCGAGACCAGATTGGCGGCGAAGGCGTGGAGATAGGCGGCCAGGGCCGGTTCCGCCGCGATGCCCGCCCGCTTGGCGGCCACCGCCACCGCCACCCCATAGGCGGGCTGGCGGGCCAGAACCTTGAGCCGGGCCTTCCATTCCTCCCACCACGGATCGGGCCAGGCGGCCGAAACGGCGATCAGGAAGGCGGCGCCCTGGGCCGAGGATTCCAGGGCCAGTTCCTGGGTGCCCCGCCATGCGGCGGCCAGATCGACCACCCGATCCAGATCCTCGTCGGTTTCGGCGCCATGGGCGGCGAGAAACAGATCGGCATCGATCCGGCCGCTTCCCTCCAAAATCAACGTGGTCAGCCAGTCCAGGGTACCGGCCAGATCGCGCAACAGGCCCGCCTCCACCGCGTATTCCAGCCCGTGGGAATAGCCGAACGCCCCCACCGGAAACGAGGGCGACAGCCACGCCATCAGACGCAGAAGCGACTTCATCCCCACCTCACCAGCGGCTCGGGCGCCGCCAGCAGCCCGTGCGGGTCATAGGCGCCCGGTTCCGGCTGGAACGGCGCCGTGTGACGGGTCACGCTCGCCCCCAGCCCTTCCACCATGTCCATCAGAACCGGATCGGCCGTCACCCGCAACCCACCGCCCGCCAAGACCTGAACCGGCACATGGCGATTGCCCACATGCCATGCCACGCGCGCGGCCAGGTCCGGCGAATTGCAATGGATATCGGCCACCTCTTCCCGTGCCGCCCGCACCACGATCACCCCGCCGCCATCCAGCGCCAGGCCGTCACCGTCCTTGAGATGGACGGCATTGGGGAGATCCAGCAGGAACTCGGCCCCGCTGTCGTCACACATGCGGAAACGGCGGCGATGGCGGTCATGGGCGGCCAGGGTCACCGAAGCGGTGGTCTCGGCGAAGGTTCCGGCGGCAAGGATCGCGGTGGCGCGGCGCATGGTCAGAACAGGAAATAGCGCTGGGCCAGCGGCAATTCCGCCGCAGGTTCGCAACTCAGCAATTGCCCGTCGGCCCGCACCTCGTAGGTTTCCGCATCCACCTCCAATTGGGGGCAGGCGTCGTTGTGGATCATGGCCGACTTGGTCAGCCCCCGCGTGCCCGACACCGCCAGCAATTGACGCGACAGGCCCAGCTTGCGGCCCAGATCGGCTTCCAGCCCCGCCTGGGAGACGAAGGTCACCGAACCGGACTGAAGCGCCCGGCCGAAGCCTCCGAACATGGGGCGGTAATGCACCGGCTGCGGTGTCGGGATCGAGGCGTTGGGATCGCCCATCAGGGCGGCGGCGATAGTGCCGCATTTCAGCACCAGATCGGGCTTCACCCCGAAGAAGGCGGGCTTCCAGATCACCAGATCGGCCAGCTTGCCCACCGCCACCGAGCCCACATGGGCGGAAATGCCGTGGGTGATGGCGGGATTGATGGTGTATTTGGCGATATAGCGCTTGGCGCGCAGATTGTCGTTGCCCGCCTCGCCGGGAAGCTGGCCGCGCTGGGCCTTCATCTTGTGGGCGGTCTGCCACGTCCGGGTTATGACCTCGCCGATGCGGCCCATGGCCTGGGAATCCGAACTCATCATGCTCATGGCGCCGAGATCGTGCAGCACGTCTTCCGCCGCGATGGTCTCGCGGCGGATACGGCTTTCGGCGAAGGCCACATCCTCGGGGATGCGCGAATCCAGGTGATGGCAGACCATCAGCATGTCCAGATGCTCGTCGATGGTGTTGACGGTAAACGGCATGGTGGGATTGGTCGACGACGGCAGCACATTGGCGACGCCGCACAGCTTCAGGATATCGGGCGCATGGCCGCCGCCCGCGCCTTCGGTATGGAAGGCATGGATGGTGCGGCCCTTGAAGGCGGCCACGGTGTTTTCCACGAAACCGGATTCGTTCAGGGTATCGGTGTGGATGGCCACCTGAACGTCGAACCGATCCGCCACCGTCAGGCAATTGTCGATGGAGGCCGGGGTGGTGCCCCAGTCCTCGTGCAGTTTCAGGCCGCAGGCGCCGCCCCGGATCATCTCCTCCAGCCCGTCGGGCCGGGTGGTATTGCCCTTGCCGAAGAAGCCCAGATTGACCGGCAAACCCTCGGCGGCTTGCAGCATGCGGCCCAGATGCCAGGGACCGGGGGTGCAGGTGGTGGCGTTGGTGCCCTCGGCCGGGCCGGTGCCGCCGCCCAGCAGGGTGGTGACGCCGGAATAGAGCGCGTCGTCGGCCTGTTGCGGGCAGATGAAATGGATATGGGAATCGATGCCACCAGCGGTGACGATACGGCCCTCGCCCGCGATGACCTCGGTGCCGGGGCCGATGATGATGTCGATGCCGGACTGGATGTCAGGATTGCCCGCCTTGCCGATGGCGGCGATGCGTCCATCCTTCAAGCCGATATCGGCCTTGACCACCCCCCAGTGATCGAGAATCAGGGCATTGGTGATGACGGTGTCCACCGCGCCTTGGGCGCGCGACAATTGCGATTGGCCCTGGCCGTCGCGGATGACCTTGCCGCCGCCGAACTTCACCTCCTCGCCATAGGTGGTGAAATCCTTCTCCACCTCGATCACCAGATTGGTATCGCCCAGCCGCACCTTGTCGCCAGTGGTAGGGCCGAACATGGCGGCATAGGCCTTGCGTTCGATGCGAAATGCCATGGGATGCATCCTGTCCAGGAATTGTCTTTATTGTCCACGAATGAACACGAATGAACACGAATGGGGAGAAGTCACAGTAGAAGTCTTTTCATTTCCAGGCGCGGCCTGCCGAAATTGAACAGCATCCCGACTTTAAGGCCACTCGCCCTTAGATAATTCAGGACTTGGGCGGAATGGGCACCGGTCAGACTGTCCAAAGCTTTCAACTCCACGACGACACATCCATCGACCACGAGGTCGGCAACATAAGTACCGATATCATCGCCCTTGTAATGAACGGTGAATCGAACCTCTTCCTCCGCCTCCAGACCGCGCAGGCGAAGCTCCTTGACCATGGCGCGCCGATAGAGAACCTCGAGGAACCCGGCTCCAAGCACATTGGACACCTCGAAGGCGGCGCCGATGACGGTCTTGGTCACCGCTTCGACCTCGGGCGACAGTCCTTCACCGCCGGACGGCCTATTCGTGTTCATTCGTGTTCATTCGTGGATGAATTCATTTTAGCGTCCCATTGATCTGGCCGTTGAAGCCCCAGACCTCGCCGGACCCGGCATAGGCCACCAGGGTCACGTCGCGGGTCTGGCCGGGTTCGAAGCGGACGGCGGTTCCGGCCGGGATGTCGAGGCGGAAGCCCTTGGCCTTGGCGCGATCGAAGGACAGCGCCCCGTTGGTCTCGAAGAAGTGGTAATGGCTGCCCACCTGGATGGGACGGTCGCCGGTATTGGCGACGGCGAGCGTCACGGTGGCGCGGCCGTCGTTCAGCACGATCTCGCCCGGCGCGGTGATGATTTCCCCTGGGATCATGGCGGCCCCCGTCAGCGAATGGGATTGTGGACGGTCACCAGTTTGGTGCCGTCGGGAAAGGTGGCTTCCACCTGGATATCGTGGATCATCTCGGGGATGCCCTCCATGACCTGTGAGCGGGTCAGCACGCTTGCGCCCTCGCTCATCAGCTCCGCCACGTTGCGGCCATCGCGGGCGCCCTCGACCACGAAGTCGGTGATCAGCGCCACCGCTTCCGGGTAGTTCAGCCTGACGCCGCGCTCCAACCGGCGGCGCGCCACCATGGCGGCCATGGCGATCAGCAGCTTGTCCTTTTCCCGAGGGCTCAAGTTCATGATTCCCAGTCCTCTTTCGTCAAGACCATGAAGGAAGTCCACGAATGAACACGAATAAAAATTTGATATTTTCACCCTGATTTTAAAAAATTATTCGTGTTTATCCGTGTTCATTCGTGGATCAAATCTCCCAAATCCTCGGCAGCCGTCGCGGTAGTCCCGCCGCTTCATGCCGCAACATCGCCCATACTGTTCCGAAGCTCTTGCGCAGCCGGGCGGCATCCTCGTCCAGCCATCGCACGATCAGCAGATCACCGACCACCGTCGCCCCGGCGCGGCCGTCCAGCATCTCGCGGACCCCATCGCGCAGGATCATCGGCCGCGGGGTGGCCAGCACCAGGGTGGCGCAGGCGAGGGCGCCGCCGAACCCGCCCGGCGCCTTCAGCTTGGCGGCGATGTCGCCGTCCAGATGCAGGGCATCGGCCCAGATCAGACGGCCGTCGCGGCGAATTTCCCAGGCGTCGTGGACGAGACCCTGGCTCAGGCTTTCACCCTTGGCGGTGCGGCCGAACACCAGCATTTCCCCCACCATGGCGCGGGCATCGGCCGCCAGATCCAGCCGGGTGGAACGGCGCAGGCGGGCGCCTTCGAACACAATGGTCTCCTGGGGCAGGACTTCCAGCCAAGCCCCCTTCTCCACCGTCAAGCCGATGTCCACCTTGGTATCGGGACCGGTGGAACGATAGATTTTCTCGGCGGCGCTGGCGACCACCATGCCGACGGCACCCGCCGCCGCCCGCGCCGAAAGCTCCAGCCGGTCGCCGCCCGCCAGCCCGCCGGAGGTGGTGACCAGGGCAGCCTGGATCGGCTCGCCATCGGGGGGATCGGGGAACAGCACGCGCAACGGCGCCTGCTGGTACAGACGGCCCAGCCGACCCGGCTCGAAGACGATTTCGGCCTTGCCCCACATGCGGGCAAGCGGCGTCTCAGACGGTGAGGTAGCGTCTAACATCATCCTCGACCATGGTGGCGGCTTGACCGGACAGGACCACTTCGCCCCGGTCCATGACCGCGAAATCGTCGGCCAGTTCCTTGGCGAAGTCAAAATATTGCTCCACCAGCAAAACCGCCATAGCGCCCCATTCGGTCAGCTTGGAGTCCGCCAGCAGGCGGATGACCCGGCCGATATCCTTGATGATGGAGGGCTGGATGCCCTCGGTGGGCTCGTCCAGGATCAGGAGGCGCGGCCGCGTCACCAGGGCCCGCGCGACGGCAAGCTGCTGCTGCTGGCCGCCCGACAGGTCGCCGCCGCGCCGACTCAGCATGGATTTGAGCACCGGGAACAGTTCGAAGATTTCGTCGGGAATGGTGCGCCGCGCGCGCGGCAGCGGCGCGAAGCCGGTTTCCAGATTTTCCTTCACCGTCAGGCGAGCGAAGATCTCGCGCCCCTGGGGAACGAAGCCGATACCGGCCCGTGCCCGCTGATGGGCGCTCATGGCGGTGATGTCCTTGCCCTCCCAGCGGATGGCGCCGCTCTTGACCCCTTGCAGCCCCATGACGGCGCGCATCAGGCTGGTCTTGCCGACGCCGTTGCGCCCCAGCACGCAGGTGACCCTGCCCGGCTCGGCCGCCAGCGAGACGCCGCGGAGCGCGTGGCTGGCGCCGTAATAGAGGTTGATATTCTCGACCGTCAGCATGATGAAGCCCCCGTGGGCAGCAAAGTCCCTCTCCCCCTGTGGGAGAGGGATTTAGGGTGAGGGGGCCGCGCGTCGGCGCGCGATACGAGTCTATTCCGTAGAGTCCGTGGACAAGAGTCACGCGCCGCGCGGACGCGCGCCCCCTCACCCCGCCCCTCTCCCACGAGGGGAGAGGGTGTCTTGCCCGGACTTTTCATGGCTTTCCGCATTCTCTCAGCGCCCCAGATAGACTTCGATGACCTTGGAATCGGCCTGAATGGTTTCCAGCGTGCCCTCGGCCAATACCGAGCCCTCATGCAGCACGGTGACCTTGGCGCCGAGCGCGCGGACGAATTCCATGTCGTGCTCCACCACCACCAGCGAACGCGAGCCGTCCCTGGCCAGATCCAGGATCAGTTGGGCGGTGGCCTCGGTCTCGGAATCGGTCATGCCCGCCACCGGCTCGTCCAGCAGCAGCAGCCGCTGGTCCTGCATCAGCAGCATGCCGATCTCCAGCCACTGCTTCTGGCCATGGGACAGCGCTCCGGCCAAGTGCCGCGATTTGTCGGCCAGGCCGATGCGGGCCATGGTGGCGTCGATGGTGTCGCGCTGCTCGCCGCTCAGCCAGAACATCAGGGTGGCGAAGGCGCCGCGATCGGCTTTCAGCGCCAGTTCCAGATTCTCGAACACGCTGAGATGCTCGAACACCGTCGGTTTCTGGAACTTGCGGCCAATGCCCAGATTGGCGATCTCGGACTCGTCGAGCCGGGTCAGGTCGACCTTCTCGTCGAACAGCACGTCGCCCTCGTCGGGCCGGGTCTTGCCGGTGATCACGTCCATCATGGTGGTCTTGCCCGCCCCGTTGGGGCCGACGATGGTGCGCAGCTCGCCGGGCGCCAGGATCAGCGACAGGGCGTTCAGCGCCTTGAAGCCGTCGAAGCTGACCGAGACGCCGTCCAGATAGAGGATGGAACCGGCGGCGGGAACGCCGGGGCCATGGGGTTCGTCCACCTGGACTTCGAATTTGTCGTCAAGCATGGGCCTTCTCCTTGCGTCGAATCTGGCCCCACAAGCCCAGCAGCCCCTTGGGCAGCCCCAGGGTGACGGCGATGAACAGGGCGCCCAGCAGGAACAGCCACAGTTCCGGCGCCGCCCCGGTCAGCCAGGTCTTGGCACCGTTGACGGCGAAGGCGCCCAGCACGGCGCCCACCAGGGTGCCGCGCCCGCCCACCGCCACCCAGATGGCGATCTCGATGGAATTGGCGGGCGAGAATTCCGACGGATTGATGATGCCCACCTGCGGCACGTAAAGCGCTCCGGCCAGCCCAGCCAGCATGGCCGACAGGGTGAAGCCGAACAGCTTGACCCAGGTGGGGGAATAGCCGAGGAAGCGCACCCGGCTTTCGGCATCGCGGACCGCCATCATGATGCGGCCCAGCTTGGACGTGACCACGAATCGCGCCACCAGGAAGGCCAGCCCCAGCACCAGTGCCGACAGCATGTACAGACCCAGCTTGGTGGACGGCTCCGCCAGGGGAAAGCCCAGGATGTCCTTGAAATCGGTCAGGCCGTTATTGCCGCCGAACCCCATCTCGTTCCTGAAGAAGGCCAGCATCAGGGCATAGGTCATGGCCTGGGTGATGATGGACAGATAGACGCCGGTGATGCGGGAGCGAAAGGCCAGCCAGCCGAACACGAAGGCCAGGGCGCCCGGCACCGCCAAAGCCATCAGGGCGGCGAACCAGAAATGGTCGAAGCCCATCCAATACCAGGGCAGTTCCTTCCAGTTGAGGAAGACCATGAAATCGGGCAGGTCGGCATTGCCATAGACGCCCCGCGCCCCGATGGAGCGCATCATGAACATGCCCATGGCATAGCCGCCCAGGGCGAAGAAGGCGCCGTGGCCCAGGGACAGAACGCCGCAATAGCCCCAGACCAGATCCATGGCCAGCGCCAGGGTGGCGTAGCACAGATACTTGCCCAGCAGGGTGACCATGTAATTGGGCATGTGCAGCGCCGAGTCCGGCGGCATCGCCAGATTGAGCATCGGCACCACCACCAGGAAGGCGATGGCGCAACCGGCCATGCCCAACCACAGGCGGCGGTCGTCGGCGGCCAGCAGACGGGCGGAGAGAGACGGCGCGTTCATGATTCCACCGACCTTCCCTTAAGGGCGAACAGCCCCCTGGGACGTTTCTGAATGAACAGGATGATGACCACCAGAACCAGGATCTTGCCCAGCATGGCGCCGGCATAGGGTTCCAGCACCTTGTTGACGAGGCCCAGCGACAGGGCGCCCAACAGGGTGCCCCACAGCGAACCGACGCCGCCGAACACCACCACCATGAAGGAATCGACGATATAGCCCTGGCCCAGATTGGGGCTGACATTGCCGATCTGCGACAGCGCCACCCCCGCCATTCCGGCGATGCCCGAGCCCAGGCCGAAGGTTGCCGCGTCGATGCGGCCGGTGGGAATGCCCATGGCGGCGGCCATGGGGCGGTTCTGGGTGACGGCGCGCATATGGAGGCCGAAGCTGGACCAGCGCAGCAGCGCCGCCAGGGCCAGCAGCACCGCAAGGCAGAAGCCGATGATGATCACCCGGTTGTAGGTGAGCGTGAAGCCGCCGATCAGATCGATGCCGCCGGTCATCCAGGCGGGATTGGCCACCTCGCGGTTGCTGGCGCCGAAAATGGACCGCACCAGTTGCTGCAGCATCAGCGAGATGCCCCAGGTGGCCAGCATGGTTTCCAGCGGGCGGCCATAGAGGAAGCGGATGACGGTGCGTTCCAGACCGACGCCGATGACGAAGGTGACGACGAAGGCCACCGGCACCGCCACCGGCAGGTAGAGGCCCACATATTCGGGCGGCAGGGTGGCGCGGAACACCTCCTGGACCACGAAGGCGGTATAGGCGCCCAGCATGATCATCTCGCCATGGGCCATGTTGATGACCCCCATGACGCCGAAGGTCACCGCCAGGCCGATGGCGGCCAGCAGCAGCACGCTGCCCAGGCTGAGACCCTGGAAGATATTGGCGCCGACCGACACCCAGACCAGCCGGGAATTGATGGCGCCGACCGCCTTGTCGGCGGCGGCCTTGACCTCGGGGTCGCTCTCGGTCTCCAGCATGTGCTGCAGCTGCCCGCGCACCATGGGATCGGAGGAGTCCCTCAAAGCCTGGATGGCGGCCTTACGCCGCTCCGGGTCGGCATCGGCCAGATCCAGATTGGCGAGGGCGAGGCTCAGCATGCGCTTGACCTCGGGCAAGGTCTCGGTCTCCAGCGCCCGGCGCACCATGGCGGCGGATTCGGGGGTGGGCGAGGCGATCACCGATTCGGCGGCGCGTTTGCGCAGCTCGGGATCGGGGCTGAACAGACCCAGCCGTCCCACCGCCCCGCGCAGCACGCCGCGCAGGCGGTTGTTGACGGTAATGGGAGAGGCATCGGCGCTGGAGGCGGCGGCCTGGGTGATGGCGTCGCGATAGGCGCCGCCCTGCTCCATCACGATGGTCCCGTCGCCCGCCGCATGCAGGCGGCCATCGGCCAGGGCTTCCAGGATGACGGCGGCGCGGCCGTCGCCCAGGGCGGACAGAGCTTCGGCGGCGGCGATCTTGTCGGCGAAATTATCGGCGTTCAGCGCACGCACCGCGTCCGAGAATTCGTCGGCATGGGCAGGTGCCCAGGCCAGCAGCGCCAACAGGACAAGGAGCAGTCGGAAGGCTTTCAAGGGGCAAACTCCCGAGGGACGAATTTCTCTTAATACCCCCCTCCTCCGTCACCCCCGCGAAAGCGGGGGTCCATGGTGCATGGGGCTGCCATGGATTCCCGCTTTCGCGGGAATGACGGGAAGCAAGTGGGACAGGCTACATCTTGAACTTGGGCTCGGCGCAGTTGCCGCAGACCCAGGGATAGGTCCAGTCGGCCTTCAGCTTGGCGCTTTCCGGGATGTAGGGGCTCCAGGCGTCGGCCTTGATGACGTCCTTGCTCTTCCACACGGTCTGCATCTGGCCGTTGGCCTGGATCTCGCCGATCAGGACGGGCTTGGACAGGTGATGGTTGGTGTTCATCACGGCGGTACCGCCGGTCAGATTCTTCACCTTCTGGCCGTACATGGCCTGGCGCACCGCGTCCACATTGGTGGTGCCTGCCTGCTGGACGGCCTGGGTCCACATCTTGAAGCCGATATAGGTGGCTTCCATGGGATCGTTGGTCACCCGCTTCGGATTCTTGATGAAGGTCTTCCACTGGGCGATGAAGGCGTCGTTCTCGGGCGCCTTGACGGACTGGAAGTAATTCCAGGCGGCCAGATGGCCCACCAGATTCTTGGTGTCGATACCGGCCAGCTCTTCCTCGCCCACCGAGAAGGCGACGACGGGGATCTGATCGGCCTTGATGCCCTGGTTGGCCAGTTCCTTGTAGAACGGCACGTTGGCGTCGCCGTTGATGGTGGACACCACGGCGGTCTTCTTGCCGGCGGCGCCGAACTTCTTGATGTCGGCGACGATGGTCTGCCAGTCGTTATGACCGAACGGGGTGTAGTTGATCATGATGTCCTCGGCCTTGACGCCCTTGGACTTCAGATAGGCTTCGAGAATCTTGTTGGTGGTGCGGGGATAGACATAGTCGGTGCCAGCCAGAACCCAGCGCTTCACCTCGCCGCCGTCCTTGCTCATCAGGTAGTCCACCGCCGGGATGGCTTGCTGATTGGGCGCGGCGCCGGTGTAGAACACATTGCGCGAGCTTTCCTCGCCCTCGTACTGCACCGGATAGAACAGCAGGCCGTTCAACTGCTCGAACACCGGCAGCACCGACTTGCGCGACACCGAGGTCCAGCAGCCGAACACCGCCGCGACCTTTTCCTTTTCCAGCAGTTCGCGCGCCTTTTCGGCGAACAGCGGCCAGTTCGAGGCGGGATCGACCACCACGGCCTCCACCTTCTTGCCCAGCAGGCCGCCATGCTTGTTGATGTCGTCGACCATCATCAGGACGGTGTCCTTCAAGGTGGTCTCGGAAATGGCCATGGTGCCCGACAGCGAGTGCAGGACGCCGACCTTGATGGTGTCATCGGCGGCATTTGCCGCCGTGAAGGGCAGAAGCGAGGCGGCGGCCAGCAGACCGGCGCCGAGGGCCCGAACGAATTTCATGTGCTGTCTCCCGTGCGAGACGTTGACGATGCCGGGAGTAAGGCAAGGATCGGGCCAACAGGGCTATGTTGTTATTTTTCAATACGTTAGCGGAACTTTCATCAAATAGCCCGCCGAATCAGCGCATTAAATAATCACCGCAACACTGTCGCCGCCTAAAAACTAATCATTCGCATATTTCGCTATGCTAGCGCGCAGACCACAACAACGCACGTGCAGCAAAAAATCATTTGTCGGCAATGCGATGCGATCAACACCACCACAACGTCGGAACAAATATATCAATGCCTAGTTTTTAGGCCATTAACCCGACACAGACTATTGCTTTACTTGCCATTACATAAAACATAATCGACCGGACACTGCCATTTACGGCAGCCGGGTGCAAGAACGTGCAGGCTGTGACCGGCAGACTATACGTCGGCTGTGTTTCTGGTATTTTTCCAAGGCAACAAAAAAAGAGCGTCATGTCGCAACAGCCGCAAATCCTGGTGGTCGATGACGATGAGGCGGTCAGGGGCATCATCGCCGCCTGTGCCGCCAAGGCCGGATATCGCGTGGCCCAGTCAGAGGATGCCGCCGGTCTGCGGGCTTGGCTGGATCATGGCGGCATCGACTTGATCCTGCTGGACGTCACCTTGCCCGACGGCAACGGATTTGCCCTGGCCCGCGACCTCCGCGCCAGATACGACGTGGGCATCATCATGGTGACCGAGAAGGGCGCCCCCGACGAACGCGCCCTGGGGCTCGAGATCGGCGCCGACGATTATCTGGCCAAGCCGGTCTATCCCCGCGAATTGCTGGCGCGCATCAAGAACGTGCTGGAGCGCCGCGCCGGATCCAGACCGCAGGCGGACGGCCACCGACTTGATTTCGCCGATTGGACCATGGATGGGCGTGAGCGGGTGGTGGCCGACCGCCACGGCCGCGCCCTCGACCTGACTCCGGCGGAATTCGATCTGCTGTCCATCCTGGTGGAGCGGGCCGGACGCATGCAGAGCCGCGACCAATTGATGGAGGCGCTGGGCTCGGCCGAAACGGAGGCTGGACCGCGCAGCGTCGACATCCTGATCAGCCGCCTGCGCAAGAAGTTGCTTGATCCCGCGCTGATCGAGACCTGTCGCGGCCACGGCTATCGCTTCACCGCCAAGATCACGCGCGCGACCTGATCCACGCCTTCAAGGCGGCCAGCCCGATTTCGGCGGCGCCATCCATCGAAGCCGCCAGGGACGTCGCCCGCGCCGGATCACCGGCACGGATCTCGCCTTCCACCGCCTTCGCCAGCGCCCGCAGCGCCGCCATGCCATTGGAACCGGCACTGCCCGCCAATCGGTGGGCGGCGTCGGCGGTCTCCTCGTCGCGTTTCTCGGCGATGGCACGATGCAGACGCTGCAATCCCGCCAGCACCGCCGCCTCGGCGACCATGGACAGGCGCTCCAATTCCTCCAGGCCGAGCGCCTCTTCCAATTCCTCGAGCAGCCGAAGATTGAGGGGGCCATCGGGCTCGGACTCGGCCTGGACCGCCGTGACGGAAGCCGCGCCCGACCGAACGGCGGCCAGGACTTGGTGCAGGCGGCGGGGATCGATGGGCTTGGCGACCACGTCCAGCATACCCGCCTCGACGCAAGCCGCCATGTCATCGCGCATCAGATTGGCGGTAACCGCCACCACCGGCAACCGGCCACCTCGGCCCGCCACCACGTCGCGCATGCGCCGTGTCGCCTCGAAGCCGTCCATGCCGGGCAGCCGGATATCCACCAGCGCCACGTCGAAATCCTCGTCGCCCACGGCGGCGATGGCCTCGGCGCCATTCTTGGCGGTCACGACCCGATGCCCGGCCCGCAGCAGCAGCCCGGCCAGCACCTGCCGATTGACCTCCTCGTCCTCGACCATCAGCACCGACAGCGGCGGCACCGGCTCCAACTCGTCGCCCGGCGGTCCGGGCTGACCGGCGGCGGCCTCCGAACGGACGAAGTCCAGCAGCACGGTGAAGCAGCTTCCCACCCCCACTTCGCTTTCCACCGTGATGGCGCCGCCCATGCCATCCACGAGGCGCTTGCAGATGGACAGGCCGAGCCCGGCACCGCCATAGCGCCGCGAAATGGAGGCATCCAGTTGGGCGAAGGGCTCGAACAATCCTTCGACGGCGTCGGGCGCGATGCCGATGCCGCTGTCGGTCACCTGGAACCGCAGGCGAACCCGGCCGCCATCGGTCTCCACCACCGTCACCGCGATGGCGATGCCACCTTGCTCGGAGAACTTGATGGCATTGCCCAGCAGGTTGAGGAGGACTTGCCGCAGCCGGGCCGGATCGCCCACCAGTTCGCCCGGCACATCCTCGCCGACGCGGCCGTGCAGTTGCAAGCCCTTGGCGTCGGCGGGAACCCGCATCAGGGAGACGAGGCTGTGGACCAGCTCCGCCGGGTTGAAGGCGCGCTGATCGAACGCCACCTCGCCCGCATCCACCCGCGACATGTCCAGAATGTCCGACAGCAGCACGGTCAGGGTCTCGCCCGACTGGCGGACGGTGCCAAGCCAGGCCATGGCCTGATCGTCGCCGGACACCCTGTCCTTCAGCAGTTCGGTCATGCCGATGATGCCGTTCATGGGGGTGCGCAGCTCGTGGCTCATCATGGCGAGGAACTCGGTCTTGGCCTTGGTGGCCGCCTCGGCGTGCTCCTTGGCGTCCCGCAGTTCCTGGGTGCGCTCGGCGACCTTGCGCTCCAGGCCCCGGTGGTAGGTGTGCAGTTCCAACGCCATGTCGTTGAAGGCGCTGGCCAGTTCGGCGATTTCCTGACTGCCCTCAACCATCACCGGCTCGTCGAACGCGCCCTTGGACAAGGTCCGGGTCGCCAATCCCAATTCGTGCAGCGGCCCGGTGATGGCGCGCGACATGAAGGTGGCCATCACCAAGCCGCAGATGGCGACGATGCCCGCGATCCAAAGCCCCATGACGCGCAACCGCGCAACGCTGGCCAGGGTCTCGGACACATCCATCTTGACCACCACGCCCCAGCGGAAGCTGGGAATATAACGCCACGCCGCCAGCACCGTCTCGCCCCGGTAATCCTCCGCCAAGCCGACACCGCGCTCGCCGCGCAGCGCCCGGTCGAACAAACGGCCCAGCGGATCTGATTCCGACAACTGGCGCTCGGGAGCCAGGGCCTGGGCGTGGCGCACCGGTCCATAGAGGGCGATGCGCCCGCCGCCCAACCGACCGCCCGCCAGGGTCTCGCCGGTCCGGCCCAGACCGGCGTAATCGGCCAGGATGTCGGTGATGGCGGCGGGATCGATCTCCATGACCACGACGCCGATCAGGCTGCCACCATTCAGGATGGGCGACGCCACGAAGGCGGCGGGCTGGCCATAGGGCGCCGAGGGCGCGAAATCGGACATCTCGCTTTCCAGCAAGGTGCGGGCGCGGTCGAACACACTGGCCAGCAGCGAGCCGCGCAACGACCCGCTCAGCAGATTGGTGCCGCTGGCCGGTCCGGCGGTGGAGGCGAAGGCCACGTCGCCCCCGGCGGTGACCAGCATCAGATTGCGGGCGCCATAGGTATCGGCGAAACGCGACAAGATGGGCCGGAAGCGGTCCTGCGCGGCGGTGCGCGAGGCCGGGGGCGACAACGCCGTCATGGCCTCCACCACGGTGGGGATATAGGCCAGCAGGGAGATCTCGCGCAGCCTTTCCTGCGCCAAGGCCTCGATGCGCGCCGTCTTTTGGTCGGCCAGCGAGGCCACATTGTGGCGGATCTCGTCTTCCAGCGCCCGCTCCGACACGCTGAAATAGGCCCAGACCACCATCAGCAGCGGCAAGACCCCCAACAGCAGATAACCGGCCGCGATCTCCACCGCCAAGCCCATGCGCTTCATGGCCGCGCCACCCGGGCGGGGGCCGCCCAATTACCGTCCCAACCGCTGTAGAGCCGGTCGAGAAAGCTGATCCACTCGCCCTTGGGCAGGAAGGACGGATACGGCACCGGACGGACCGGCCGCTGGGAATCCCACAGAATCTCGAAATTGCCATCGGCCCGGATGCGGCCGATGCGCACCGTCTTCCAGGTATGCTGGGTCACCGGATCGATGGTGACGGTGCCGCCCGGCGCCGCCATGCTCTGGCCCTTGATGGTGGCGCGGAAGTCGCGGAACTCGGCCGAGCCCGCCTCTTCCACCGCCTTGGCCCACAGCATGACGCCGAAATACGCGGCCTCCATGGGGGCGGTGGTGACATAGCCCTCGCCGTAACGAGCCTTGAAGCCCGACACGAAGTCGCGGTTCTCATCGGTATCGACGCTTTGGAAATAGTTGCGGGCGGCATAATCGCCGACCAGCATTTCGGCGCCCATGGCCTTGACCTCGGCCTCGGCGATGGAAAAGCTCATGACCGGAATCCGGTCGGGATGAATCCCGGCATCGCGCAACGCCCGGAAGAAGCCCAGATTGGAATCACCGTTGATGGTGTTGAAGATAACGTCGGGCCTGGCCCGCTTGATCTGGTCAACGATGGCCGTGAAATCCTGGTCGCCCAGGACGGCATAGGCCTCGCCCACCACCTGGCCCTGCAAGGCGGCCACCTGGGCGGCGATGATCTTGTTGGCGGTGCGCGGAAACACGTAGTCGGAGCCCACCAGGAACAGGCGGCGCCCCAGATGGTCGAGGCTCCATTTGATGGCGGGAATGATCTGCTGGTTGGGAGCGGCGCCGGTATAGACGATGTTGGGCGACTGCTCCAAACCCTCGTACTGCACCGGATAGAACAGTACCGCGTCATGGCGTTCGAATACCGGCTTGACGGTGCGGCGGCAGGCCGAAGTCCAGCAGCCGAACACCGCCGACACCTTGTCGGCGACGATCAGGCGCTCGGCGGCGGCGGCGAAGACGGACCAGTCGGACTTGCCATCCACCACCACCGCGTCCACCTTGCGGCCCAGCACGCCGCCCCGCCGGTTCAACTCCTCGATGGCGTATAAGGTGGCGTCGGCGACGGTGCGTTCCGACACCGCCATGGTGCCCGACAAGGAATGCAAAACCCCCACCTTGATGGGGCGCGTCTTGGATTGGCTGGGCCAGGCGGCAATGGCGGCGTAGATGGCGGCCCAACTGATACCCGCCAGCACGATGGCCGCCACGAAGTTCCGCTTGCGCTTGCCTGTATCCGCCAAGGGTTCGCTCCGACTGTCTCAGCCTAGGGGATGTCCGTGGTTGAGCGGACCGTGGCCCGCGCCCAGACCCGGAGCGGTCTCGATGGCCTTGCGGACATAGTCGCGCGCCCGCGCCACCGCCATGTCCACATCCATCCCCTGGGCGATGCCGGCGGCGATGGCGGACGCCAGGGTGCAGCCGGTGCCGTGGGTGGAGCGGCTGACGATACGGCGGCCGGAAAAGCTGCGCACACCGGCCCCATCGGCCAAGAGATCGACCAGGATATCGCCGTCCATATGGCCGCCCTTGAGCAACACCACCTGGGGGCCCAACGCCAGCAAATCCAGTACGGCATGCTCCATGGCGGCCAGATCGGGAATGGCGCGGCCCAGCAGAACCTCCGCCTCGGGAATATTGGGAGTCAGCAGACGCGTTCGGGGCAGCAGCAGGCGCGCCATGGCTTCGGCGGCGCTGTCGGCCAACAGCGATGCTCCCCCCTTGGCCACCATGACCGGGTCCACAACCAGCGGCACCGAGGGCGCCAATTCGGCCAGGGCCTCGGCCACCGCCTCGACAATGGCGAACGAGGCCAGCATGCCGGTCTTGATGCAATCGGCGCCGATATCGCTCAGGACCGCCGCCATCTGGGCGCGCACGAAGCCGGGCGCCACTTCGGCTATGGCGCTGACGCCCACGGTGTTTTGCGCCGTCAGGGCGGTAATGGCGGTGGTGGCATAGCCCCCCAGGCAAGTAATCGCCTTGATGTCCGCCTGAATTCCAGCGCCACCGCCCGAATCCGAGCCCGCAACCACCAGTACGCGCCCCTTCATTTGCAATCCTCTCATTTGGAATGGCTTGGCGACATTCTGCCACAACGCAGATGCGAGACTACATCTAGGTGACAAATTGTAATACAGCACCAGATGGGGGCTTTACCCTATTGTGCATCGCACCATTCTAATGTACGACTCACTCTATATCAGCGACGCTTCACCATAGCACGAGGCTCTCCATGCAGTACCGATATGAAGAGATCGACCAACTCGCCAAAATCCTCGAGGCGGAAGCCGCCGGTCACAGAATCGAGGTCGACCGCGCCCTCTCCCTGGCGGCACGCCTCAGCCAGCTATGCCCGGACATCTCCAGGAGCATGAGCTTGGTGATTGAACGGTTCGACCGTCGGTCGCAGCCTCGGGCGGCTTAGGGCGAGGCTTGCCTTAACCCGCCACCCGCCGGATGGTCTCGATGATATCGTCGACCACGGCGGTGACCAGGGCCTCATCCTCGCCCTCCGCCATGACGCGGATGAGCGGCTCGGTGCCGGACTTGCGGATCAGCAAGCGGCCGCGGCCCTTCAGGCGGCTTTCGCCGTCGGCGATGGCGGTGGTAACGGCGGCGGCGGCCAACACCTCTGCCACCGAGGAATTGGTCACCCGCACATTCTTCAAAATCTGGGGCAGTGGCTGGAACAGCCGCAGCATCTCGCTGGCGGGCTTGCCGCTTTGAACCAGGGCGGCCAGCACCTGCAAGGCGGCCACCAGTCCGTCGCCGGTCGTGGAATAGTCGGACAGGATGATGTGGCCCGACTGCTCGCCGCCGACGTTATAGCCTTCCTTGCGCATGTGTTCGAGCACGTAGCGGTCGCCCACATTGGTGCGCGCAAGCCCCAGGCCGCGCTGATCCAGGAAGCGTTCCAGCCCTAGATTGGACATGACGGTGGCGACGACGCCGCCGCCCTTGAGCTGGCCGGAGCGCGACCACAGGTCGCCCACCAGCGCCATCAGCTGGTCGCCGTCGATCATGTGTCCCAATTCGTCGCACAGCACCACCCGGTCGGCGTCGCCGTCCAGCGCGATGCCCAGATGGGCGCCATGGGTCACCACCTGCTGGCGCATCACCTCGGTGTGCAGCGAGCCGCAATCCTTGTTGATGTTGAAGCCGTCGGGATTGACCGCGACGGGCACCACCTCGGCGCCCAGTTCCCACAGCACGGTGGGGGCGACCTTGTAGGCGGCGCCGTTGGCGCAATCGACCACGATCTTCAGCCCGTCCAGGCGTAGCCCGCGCGGAAAGGTGTTCTTGGCGTATTCGATATAGCGGCCGTTGGCGTCGTCCAGCCGCTTGGCGCGGCCAAGATGGTCGGAGCCGACCCGATAGGCCTCAAGCCCGTTGAACATGCTGGCCTCGATGGTCAGCTCGTCCTCGTCGGACAGCTTGTAGCCGTCGGGGCCGAACAGCTTGATGCCGTTGTCTTCATAAGGATTGTGAGACGCCGAGATCATGACGCCCAGATCGGCCCGCAACGACCGGGTCAGCATGGCCACCGCCGGAGTCGGCAGCGGCCCCAACAGCATGACGTCCATGCCCACCGAGATGAACCCCGCCGTCAGCGCCGGTTCCAGCAGATAGCCCGACAGCCGCGTATCCTTGCCGATCACCACCATGTGACGATGGTCGCCCCGGGTGAAATGCCGCCCGGCGGCCATCCCCAGCTTCAGCGCCATCTCGGCGGTCATGGGCTCGATATTGGCGGTGCCTCGCACCCCGTCGGTGCCGAACAGCTTGCGCGTCATAATCTGGTCATCTTCCCTCTAGCAGAGGGGGATTGATTACCAAGCGCCGGACGGAATGGGAAGGGGAAAGGGGGGGGGCACGCAAGGCATTCAGCTTTGCCCCGTTGTGGAGTCGGCTTGCCGGAGTCCGTCTCTGGATGGGACGTCATCGCCCCTTGATTCTCGCCGATTTCATAGCGTTACACTCGACACCGGACTATCTTACCGTGATAGAGGTGACGCGCATAACTTATTGAGTGCATATTATCCTGATGCGGATTATCTTTTAACGGATAATTCGGCAAGGGGGCACAATGATGAGGAAACTCGCTGCGTTAGGCTTCGCCGCTGGGGCGACTGTACTGTCTGGCTGCAATCAAAATCCTTATGCCCTCGCGGTGGACAGCATCGACGAAAGCGGCCCTCAGAAGCCAGCCGCCATCCAAATCAGCGATCCGCAGATCTTCGCCCGCGAGACGCTGATCAATGATCGCCGCGATGAAGTCGCCTATCTGCGCGACCTGCTCGGCAAGAGCACCAGCCTCAGCTTCGAGCCTCAAATCAAACGCGAGGTCCAGATGATGCAGGCCCTCAAGGCCACTGGAAGCGTAACCATCGACCCCATGGCCATGGCGCAGGCGCGCCGGACCGAGCAACTCGACAAACTTCAATATCAGATCGAGTTGCAGCAAAAGCAGGCCGACCTGACCAATGCCAAGCTCAATGCCGAGATCGCCCGGAAGCGATTGAACGATGAAATCGCCAGCACGACGCCCGGCACCGCCAATGGGACCGTACCGGTCGAGCAGACAAAGGTGGACGCTCTCAACGCCAAGATACAAAGCCTCCAGGCGGACATCGATGCCATTAAGAAGCAGATCGCCAATTCCCCTGCTAGCCCCGATGCCAGTAAATTTCCAGGCACCGGGGCAAGCGGAACGGATGGCATCAGTTCCTCGCCGCTGGAAGAGTTTCATGATCGCGAGGCCTATCGCGACGAAATCCGCGCCAAGCTGGCAACCGCCGGACTGGATGACGGCCACGACGTCCGCGGCAGCGCCCTCTATCGCCTGCAATTCAACGCCACGGTATTGCCGGGAGAGCGTAAAGACAAATATGCGGCGACAAGAATTACGGTACGGCCGCCAAACATCGATGGGCAGGCCATCAATGATTTGTATAAATTATGGCTTGCCCACGTCTCCTATCGATTGAATGGACTGAGTGTAAAGCGAAAGGCAGACACCAATTATCTCGCCATGGCGGGTGGCAGCCCTCTGTATCGATATGTTGACCTTTCAATTGGAAATACAAATGCCATCATCAAGATTGTGGTTCCTCCTGAATTGCTTGGCGACGCCCAGCGTTTGATAGACGATGTGAGCATAATAAGAAGGGCCGCAAATACCATTGCCAATGTCAACACCATCATTCAAGACGAATTTCGCATACATGAAATAAATGAAAGAAGGTCTATCGAAAGCGGAAAGCCATATACACCGACAAATAGATACAATGACATTATTTATGGACTTGAAATAAATGATCACTGCGAGATTAATGATGAATCCAGGTCAAAGACATCATTTGAAGATATGAAACACCCTAAATCACCATATTACCCGCTATCAATTTATGATGCGTTTGAACTTGCTGGCCCAGGCGGTCGGGCGACCTCCCTCGCAAGTTATGTCGCGGCGTCCATTCGCGGTATGGGCGATTGGAACGAGTTGAATGATGACGCGGCGATTCAGAAGATTGAGCGCCTCGTCTCGGCGATCCAATCCCTTGAATTCGAGGCGAGCCGCTTTCGCGGACGATTGCGAGGGACGGATAAGGCAAAAGAAGCCTGCGCGAAGCTCCTTACGAGTTCGGTGCCGCAGGAGTTCAGTGACTTTATAAGAAGTTCCGCCAAAACAACGAGGAAGGCCCCCCCTCCCGCCATCGCCGCCGCTTATGCCGCGACACCGACGGAACTGGTCCAGCGCATGTCCACCGCGACCTCCGCCATCACCTCGCTCGAATTGGGACTCGCGGTCACCGCCAACCTGATGGCTCAGGGCACCACGGCCAATGCCAATATCAATTACACCCGCTCCGCCCTGGGTAAGGTCGATGCGCGCGAGCGCATCCCCCTGGTGGTCGGATTTGCCGGAAGCAAAATTCCGGAGGGAAATCAGGTTCCGTTGCCTCAATTTGGTTGGGTTTTCGGCCCCCATGTGGCGCTTGATCCCGCATCGCAAAAGCTCACCCTGGTCCAGGGCGTGCGCGATCACACCCTGACCGCCGAAATTTCGGTTCCTGGATGGTGGCCCTATATCAACCTCGATGTGGAAAGCGCCTGGATCGCCAACTGGAATGAGGGCGAGAGCGCCAAGTCGGCCCTGGACGGCGAGGAGAACCTGACGGCGAAGCGAAGCATCGTCAAACACCTGTCTCCCAACCGGGCCGATTTCGACGGTCTGAGCGAGGCGCTGGCGCGCGCCACCTTCGGCGGCTCCCTGGCCAATACCCGGATCATCGACACCAGCCCGAACACCGTCACTGTATGTGGATCGGAGACCACGATCCTGATCTACGGCTCCAGCATCTGGCGGGGCAGTCAGGTCTATCTCAATGGGATCAAGGCCACTCAGATCGATGTCCTGCCCGATATGGCAGGGCTGGCGGCAACCTTTGATTCCAGCAAGTTGCCAAAGGCGATGACGGACGCGGAACTGGTGGTATGGACTCGTGACGGCCCCGCCCGTGCGCTCAGGAATATCGTCAGCCCAAAAAACTGCAATGGCACGGCAGAGCCGAATCCGAACCTGCCGGGCAACATGTCCTCATCCGTCACCCATTATCTGGTCAATACCGGCGGCATGCTGACGGTAAAGACCGGGTCTCCGCTTAAGGACTATGCCTCCCTCTCTCTTCAGGTCCGGCCGACCACGCCCCGCGGCGGAGTCCCAGCCACCTGGATCAGTGGAACCGGAGCCGTTTCGGCGAGCAACGACGGCCTGACCTATGCCCAAAAAATCACCCTCGATCCCGAGGACATCAATCTAAAGGGCAAGTCGGCCCCCCTGTTGGAGGCCAGACTGGTCGTGACCCGGCACCCGGGTGGCGACCCCGAGTACAAGCCCATTTCGGCCCAAATCGTCTATTACGGCTCCGAGCCTCAGGCCGCTGTTTCGACCGATGGTCCAATGACCAAGCTGGATCAGCCGATCACGGTGTCATTGCCCCAGAAGGCAAAGCTGGCTTTTCCGGGTTTCTCTCCCGGCAAGTCGAAGATCAAGGCGACCATCAACTCTGATTTCCCCCTTAAGGTCGCGCAAAATTACGATGCCGAGAGCAACCAACTCTCCCTCGTCCTCTTACTCGCTCCCAAGACGGGGGGAAAGACCGAGGCCGATCTCAGAAGCGCGGCACGGACAATCACGCTTGAATGGGCCGACAAGGGCACACCGCCCTTCCAGCCGACCACCGTCTCCTTGCCTGCCGCGGCGAAATGAAAGGGCCGCGACGTGACGGGACATTTTTTCGTCAAGTCGCGACTTATCCCCCTCCCCGCATCGCCCGCCACACGGCGACCGCCTGCACCGTCTCCGCCACGTCGTGAACCCGCAACACCTGCATCCCGGCATCCAGGCCCGCCAGATTGGCGGCCAGGGTGCCGGGAAAGCGGTGCTGGGCGTCCTCGCCCCTGGATAGCTTCGCGACAAAGCTTTTGCGCGACACGCCCAAGAGGACCGGGCAGCCAAGACCGTGATAAAGCGCCAGCGATCCCAGGATCTGGGCGCAATGCCCCGCCGTCTTGCCGAAGCCGATGCCGGGATCGACGCAGATCCGCGACAGCGGAATTCCGGCGACGCGACAGGCCTCCACCCGCTCGGCGAGGCCGTCCAGCACGTCTAGGGGTGCACAATCATAGTGGGGATCGGTCTGCATGGTGCGGGGATCATCGCCCCGCATGTGCATCAGGCACAGATCGGCCCCGGTGCGGGCCGCCACCGCCAGGGCGTCGGGATCATGGCTGAGCGCGGTGACGTCGTTGATGATTTTCGCCCCCGCCGCCACCGCCGCCGCCATAATTCGGGCATGGCGGGTGTCGATGGAGACGCAAATGCCCTTCTCGGCCAAGGCGCGCACCACGGGGAGGACGCGCCGCTCTTCCTCCTCCACCGAGACCGGCTGGGCGCCGGGCCGGGTGGATTCGCCGCCCACGTCGATCAGGGAGGCGCCCGCCTCGACCATGGCCAGAGCGCGGGCGACGGCGTCGGCATGGGCGAAGGCCTCGCCGCCGTCGGAGAAGCTGTCGGGCGTCACATTGACGATGCCCATGACATGAGGGCGATCCATCTCCAGCCCGCCCCAGGCGGGGCGCTTGGCGCCGATGCGGTGGATGGCCTGGGCCACATGGCGGGCGATGTCGGGGCTTTCGCCCTCGGCCCATTCCACCGCCTCGTTGAACGGCGCCACCGCGAGGTCGGCACCGCCCTCCTCCCGGCGCAGGGCGACGGCGAGCGCGGTGAAGGCGGCCCAACCATCGGCCAGCGGCCAGCCGTTGCCCGAGATGATTGCGGCGGCGGCCTGCTCGCCCCACACCAGTCCGGTGGGCAGCAGATAGAGATTGCGGGCGAGATCGAGCCCTTCATGCGCGAAACCCCGCGGCAAGGCGGGGCTTCGACGGAAGGCGGATGACACCAGGGCCTCAGGCACCGGGTTGGGGCTCTGGCCCGAAGCTGCCGCGACCGGCGGGGCCGGAGGTCGGCACCGAGGAGCGGCGGGGCTGGTCCTTGGGGCGATAGTCGCTGTCGCCCTTCACCAGGGGCTCGCCCCGGATCAGGGTGTCGATGTCGTCACGGGACAAGGTCTCGTATTCCAGCAGCCCCTTGGCGATGATCTCCAACTCGGCGCGGAACTTGGCGAGGATTTCACGGGCGGTGTTCTCGCCCTCCTCCACGAAGCGGCGAACCTCGGAATCGATCAGGCTGGAGGTGGCTTCGGACACGCTCTTGTGCTGGGTCACCGAATGGCCCAGGAAGATTTCCTCCTGGTTGTCGTTGTAGCGCAGCGGCCCCAGCTTCTCGGAGAAGCCGAATTCGGTCACCAACTTGCGCGACAGTTCGGTGGCGCGCTGGATGTCGTTGGACGCGCCGGTGGTCACCGCGTCGAGGCCGAAGATCATCTCTTCCGCCACGCGGCCGCCGAAGAAGGCGGCGATCATGGACTTGATCTGGCGCAGCGACAGGGAATAGCGGTCCCGCTCGGGCAGCGACATGGTCAGGCCCAGGGCGCGTCCCCGCGGAATGATGGTGACCTTGTGCAGCGGCTCGTGGCCGGGCACATGCATCATCACCAGGGCGTGGCCCGCCTCGTGATAGGCGGTCAGCTTCTTCTCCTCCTCGGACATGACCATGGAGCGCCGTTCGGCCCCCATCATCACCTTGTCCTTGGCGGCCTCGAAGTCGGACATGGTCACCACCCGCTTGCCGATACGCGCCGCCAGCAGGGCCGCCTCGTTGACCAGATTGGCCAGATCGGCGCCGGAAAAGCCGGGGGTGCCGCGCGCGATGACGCGGGCGTCCACGTCGGGCGACAGCGGCACCTTGCGCATATGGACCTTGATGATCTTCTCGCGGCCCAGGATGTCGGGATTGGGCACCGTCACCTGCCGGTCGAAGCGGCCGGGACGCAGCAGCGCCGGGTCCAGCACGTCGGGGCGGTTGGT
Organism: Paramagnetospirillum kuznetsovii; assembly: GCF_003284725.1. Taxonomy (GTDB): domain Bacteria; phylum Pseudomonadota; class Alphaproteobacteria; order Rhodospirillales; family Magnetospirillaceae; genus Phaeospirillum; species Phaeospirillum kuznetsovii. The sequence continues at coordinate 36,175 of NZ_PGTO01000022.1, forward strand.
CGCCGCGATCAGGATGACGCCTTCGTTGGATTCGAAGCCATCCATCTCCACCAGCAACTGGTTCAGGGTCTGCTCGCGCTCGTCATTGCCGCCGCCGAGACCGGCGCCGCGGTGACGGCCCACCGCGTCGATTTCATCGATGAAGATGATGCAGGGAGCGTTCTTCTTGCCTTGCTCGAACATGTCGCGGACGCGGCTTGCTCCGACGCCGACGAACATCTCCACGAAGTCGGAACCGGAAATGGTGAAGAACGGCACATTGGCTTCGCCGGCGATGGCGCGAGCCAGCAAGGTCTTGCCGGTGCCGGGCGGGCCGACCAACAGGCAGCCTTTCGGAATCTTGCCGCCAAGACGCTGAAACTTCTGGGGATCCTTGAGGAATTCGACGATTTCCTCAAGCTCCTGCTTGGCCTCATCGATGCCCGCCACGTCCTCGAAGGTGACGCGGCCGGTCTTTTCGGTCAGCAGGCGGGCGCGGGACTTGCCGAAGCCCATGGCCTTGCCGCCGCCCGACTGCATCTGGCGCATGAAGAACACCCAGACGCCGATCAGCAGCAGCATGGGGAACCAGGAGACCAGCACGCTCCACAGGGTGGGCGTATCGTCGCCGGGCGGAACGGCGGTGATCCGCACGTTCTGGCCGCGCAGCTTGTCGACCACGTTGGCGTCCTGCGGCATATAGGTGGTGAAGGGGCGACCATCGGTGAAGTGACCGGAAATACCGCTTCCCTGGATGGTGACGTCGGCCACCGAGCCCCGGTCCACATCGGCCAGGAAGTCGGAATAGGAGGTCTGACCCAACCCCCGAGGCGGCGTCGATGCCTGGAAGAGGTTGAAGAGCATCACCAGCAGCACGGCGATGATGACCCACAGCGCCAGGTTCTTGCTGAAATTCAAGGTCCGGTCCTTCCCAATTAGGCCAATATGACCAATGCAGCCCGCAGGCGTCGTCCTACAAATAATGCCGATTCACGCCGAGACAAGCCGCTGCGCCGAGGCCGTCAGGCAAAAGGCGGGAGCAACATCCAAACGTCGCAGCGCCGCCTCGGCCAATGCATGGTTATAGCCGAGGTGAGGCACGGCGGAAACACCATCCTCGTTCATAATCGCAGGTAATGTGGGGCGCACGCAGGCGGGCAGCTTGATCAAGGGGCTGGCGCCGCGTTCCGGACGCGGCCTGCGCCCCCCCAAAGCCCCCAGCCGCAACCCGGCGGGCGCATCCTGGGCCACCTCGGCCATGAAGCGTCCGTCCCAACAGACGGTCGCGCCGGGAACGAGATCAACCGCCGGGGCCACCTTGGCGGGCTCGCGGCAGACGATCATCTCCCCCACCTCGGGAACCAGCCGACAGCCGCCCAGGGTGCGCGCCTCGCCCATTCCCGCCCGCAGATGGAAATACAGCCGTTCCAGCGCTTCCAGGCGCGGCGCATGGACGCCGCCGCCCACCGCCATGATCAGACGCGCCAGCAGCCGCAGGCCGATTTCCTCTGGCATCGCGGCCAAGGCCTCGGCGCGGATGCGAACGAAACCGGCGGCATGGGGCTCGACCCAGCGGGCCGCCGCCTCGGCGGTGGCTTGCTCCAAGGCGGCGCGAACCCGGCCCAGGCGCGACGCCGTCGCCGTCAGCCGCTCCGCCGTCAGTCCCTCCGCCGCCAGGGCAGGCATCAGGCGCCGCAGCCGAACCCGCGCATAGGCTTCGTCCTGATTGGACAAGTCCTCGACCCATTCCTGGCCCGAAGCGGTCAGGGTGGCGATCAGACGTTGGCGCGGAATGTCCAGCAGCGGCCGCAGCAATCGCCCCCAGCGGGTCGGATGCACCGGGGCCATGGCGGAAAGCCCATCGACGCCGGAGCCCCGTCCGAGGCGCAACAGCAGGGTTTCCGCCTGATCCTCGCGGTGATGGGCCAACAGCAGATGCAAAATGCCCTTCGATCGGCAGAACGCGCCCAGCAAACCGTAGCGGGCGTCTCGCGCCGCCGCCTGGATGCCGGTGGCGGGTTTGTCGCCGCTCCAGTGGAGGGTGGCGTGACGAATGCCGCGCGCCTCCATCCAGCAGGCCACCCGCACCGCCTCAGCCGATGATTCCGCCCGCAATCCGTGATCCACGGTCACGGCAATGGCCTCGCCGCCCTGGGCGCGGGCCCAATGGGCGGCCAGAAGGGCCAAGGCCATGCTGTCGGAACCACCCGAAACCGCCACGACGACACGGGGACGCGACTCGAACGGCCCCAGACCGGTCATCAAGGACGAGAAATCATCGGCGGTAAGCGGGGCGCGCTCGGACCGCGCCGTACTCACCTATTTGCAGCCCAGACGCTGCTTGTCGCCGGTGGCTGCGCGCTTGATGCGATCAGCCATGCCGGGATGCTCGGCGAACAGCAGGGCATAGGTGCGGCAGGCCTGATCCTTCATGTCCAACTGACCGAAGGACGCCCCCAGCTTGTAGAGCATGTCGGGAGCCTTGGTGTGCTTGGGATATTTCTTGTAGGCCTCGCCGAACAGCTTTGCCGATTGGGCGAAGTCCTTGCGCTGGGAAAAGGCGATATCGCCCAGCCAGTATTGGGCATTGCCCGCCAGTTGGTGATTGGGAAAGGCCTTCAGGAAGGCCTGGAAGCCGCGCTCGGCATTGTCGTAATCGCCCTTCTGGGCCAGGGAATAGGCGTCGTCATAGGCCGCCTGCGGATCCTTGGGGGTGGCAGCGGGGGCGGCCGTGGGCGCGGCTTGGGCTTGGGCCTCGGCCTTCTTGGCATCCTTCTGGGACAATTGCCCCAGGGTTTGCGGTCCCGGAGCCGGGCCGTCGTTGTCGGCGGAATTGACGCCCGGCTTGACGCCCTTGGGCGGGATCAACACAGGCGCCCCATTGGGCGTGGTGGCGGGCATGGAGACGCTTTGCGTCGCACTCTGCGGCGCCTGCACGGACGACGAGCCCTGAGGCCGCGCATCCAGCAATTCCTTGAAGCGCAGGTCTATGTCCGTCTGCAAGCGCTCGAGCTGCTTCATGGCTTGAGCAGTCTTGAAATTGGCTTCCTCGATCTTGCCGGTCAGGAAGCGGTTGGCGTCTTCCAACTCGTTGATGCGGTCTTCCAGGCGCGACGCCATGCTGCCCGCGACACTGCCGTCATTGGCGGCGGGCGAGCGGATCACGGTAGGGCTGGCCCCTCCCCGCGCCGCCTGGCTTTGCACGATGGACAGATCGCGTTCCAGCCGCTCGATGCGGTCATACAGGGCGCGAGTCTCGCTTTGGGCCTGGGCGGGAGCGGATGCCACGACGACAAGGCCACCCAGCAGGGCGACAAACACGGTGGAAGTGATGATGCGTCGCACGGGCCGGCCTCGTCTGCGATAAAGGTGATGGTCAGGGATAGTCTTCAATGACTTCAAGGCAAAAATAAGGCGCCCGCCCGATCCGCCGGTCGTTGGACCTGACGAACGGGCGGACGCCCCACTTTCACGCCGTAATCGACCTGATTAGTTCAGGACGGTCACGCCACGACGGTTCTGCGACCAGGCGGCCTCGTTCGAGCCGAGAGCAACCGGACGCTCCTTGCCGTAGGAAACAACCTTGACGCGGGCGGCGGCAACGCCGTTCGCGGCCAGGAATTCCTTGACGGCATTCGCGCGCTTCTCGCCCAGGGCGAGGTTGTATTCGCGAGTGCCGCGCTCGTCGGCATGACCTTCGATGGTCATGGAGTAGTTGGCGTACTGCTTCAGCCAGGCGGCCTGCTTGGCCAGAGTGGCCTTGGCGTCGGCGCGCAGGCTGGTCTTGTCGAAGTCGAAGAAGACGCGATCGCCGACATTGGCGACGAAATCTTCCTTCGAGCCCGGGGCGATGGTCTTCGCACCGGTCATCGGAGTGGTCTGACCAGCACCACCCTTGGTACCGGTATCGGAAGGCGCGGATTCGCAAGCCGCGAGCAGGGCGGCGGCGGCAAAGATGCTCAGGAAACGCAGTTTCATATTTGAGGACTCCCCCTCAGTGCGACGCGGGAAAAACACAACGATCGGACCCAAGAGACTCCGCGCCGGCCGCAGACCGGCACGCCCCGCCGGTGACATCGTAGGCTTGCAACCCGATGGCACCGGTAAAAATCCTAATCGGCGCGGACTATACAAACATAATTCTAGGGAATCAAGGGGGACCACGCAGGATCGGACCCATCAATCGGAGTTAAAAGAACCCGCTCGTTGGTTCCGGTCAAATCGATGGTGTAAAGGCGCACCGACTGACCACGACCTCTTTCATCGGACGGAGATTCGCGGAAAAAGGCCAAAACCCGCCCGTTCGGCGCCCAAGTGGGGCCTTCCACCAGGAAGCCTTCCGCCAGCAGGCGCTCGCCCGAACCGTCGGGACGCATGACACCTATGAAGAATTGCCCGCCCTTTTGCTTGGTGAAGGCGATCAGATCGCCACGCGGACTCCAGACCGGCGTGCCGTAACGGCCGTCGCCGAAGCTGATGCGGTTGGGATTGGCCCCGCCAGCGGTCATGATATAAAGCTGCTGCCCGCCGCCCCGGTCGGATTCGAACACGATCTGCTGACCGTCGGGCGAATAGCTGGGCGCGGTGTCGATGGCGGGATGATTGGTCAGACGAGACTTCTGACGTGTCAGAAGATTCATTTCGTAGACTTCGGTGTTGCCATCCTCGGCCATGCTGAGCACGACCTTGTTGCCGTCGGGCGAGAAGCGCGGCGCGAAGGTCATGCCGGGGAAATTGCCCAACACCTCGCGACGACCGGTATCCAGATTGAAGATATAGACGCGCGGCACGCCCTTGAAATAAGACAGATAAGTGATCTCGCGCGAGCTGGGCGAGAACCGGGGCGTCAAGACCAGATCGCTGCCATCGGTCAGGAAGCGGTGATTCTCGCCATCCTGGTCCATGATGGAGAGGCGCTTCTTGCGGTCGTTCTTCGGACCCGATTCGGCGATATAGACGATCTGGGTATCGAAATAGCCGTCCTCGCCGGTGACGCGCTTATAGATGGCGTCGGCCACCTTGTGCGACAGGCGACGCCAATCGGACGGAGCCGCCGACAAGGTCCAGCCGGTCATATAGGCCTCGGCGAACACGTCCCACAGGCGGAACTCCACCTTCACCCGCCCGTCTGGGGTCGCTTCCACCTTGCCCGAGACCAGAGCCTCGGCATTGATGGCCTTCCAATCGGGGAAGCGCGGCTGCACCTGCAGGCTGGCCACTGTCTGGATGAAGGCCTTGGGGTCGATGGGCTTGAACAGGCCGGAACGTTCAAGATCGGCCGACACCACCATGGCGATGTCGTGGCCGATCTTGGTCTCCTGCCCGGAACCGCCCGCGAATTCGGGGATGGCGATGGGCATCGGCTTCATCTGGCCGCGTGTGATGTCGATGCGCACCTCGGCCACGGCCGGAAAGGCCATCAGGATGCCGAGGGCGTAGACTGCGGCCACTGCCGCGAGGAATCGGGTGCGTGACATGGGGATCACCTTCCTGCCGCGAATTTGGGGTTGAAGGCCAGGGTAAAGTCCTTGAACTGGTCGTATTTATTGAGCGGTATGGGCAGCGGGCTGGCCGCCTTCACCGCCCGTCGGGCGCTGTCGGCGGCGGCCTGATAATAAGGGTTCAGCATCATGGTGGGATCGCCCATCTGGATCTGGGCATCGGTCACGGTGCCGTCGGGCAGCACCGAGACACGGATATAGACCACCAGCTTATCGGCGTCCTTGGCCCCCGCCGGGACGTTCCAGAACCGCTCGATATGGGCGCGGATGCGATCCTTCTCGGTCATGGAGACCGGTTCGTTGGGATTGTTGGACAGCGAGCCGCGCACCGACTGGGCCTGGGTCTGGGTGGCGTCCTTGTTCTCGGGCGCCGTCGGCTTCAACTTCTCGGCCGACTTCAACAGCTTGTCCAACTCGTCCTGCGGCTTGGGCTTCTTCTTGTCCACGGATTTGAGCAGCGAATCCAACTCGTCGGTGACGTTCTTCTGCTTCTTGGGCGGCTCCGGCTTGGGCTCCGGCTTCGGCGGCTCCGGCTTGGGCGGTTCCGGCTTTGGTTCCGGCTTGGGCGCGGGCGCGGGCGCAGGCTCCGGCTTGGGAGGCGGCGGCGGCGGCGGGGCCGGAGTGGGCGGCGGCGGCGGCGGCTGAGGCTTGGGAGGCTCGGGCTTGGGCGGCTCGGGCTTTGGGGGCTCGGGCTTCGGCGGTTCGGGCTCGGCCTTCTGGGGTTCGGGCTGCGGCTTATTGTCCTGCAACGGCGGCGGATTGCTCTTTTCGCCGATGGGGACGATATCGACCACCATGGGAGTCTCGTCCATGGGCGGCTCACGCCAGAACTGCGGCAGCCCGAAGACCGCGATCAAGAAGATCGCCAGATGCAGGATGCCGGAGAAGACGTAACTTTCGCGCCGCATTTCCATGATCGAGACCTAGCGCGCTCCCTTCTTGACGGGCTTGGCGGGATCGGTGGAGCCCTTGACCTCGGTGACCAGCGCCACCTTGGGGAAACCGGACGCGCCCAGGGTTCCCATCACTTCCATGACGCGGCCGTAATCGATGCCCTTGTCGCCGCGCACGAAGATGCGGGTATCGGGCTTCTGGGCGGTGATGGCCTGGAGACGCGGGGCCAATTGATCCAACTCTACCTCGGTTTCCTGGATCCAGATCTTGCCGTGGGCGTCGATGGTCACCGACAGCGGCTGGTCGTCGCCCTTGAGCGGCGCGGCCGAGGTCTTGGGCAGGTCCACCTGGACGCCCGCGGTCAGCAGCGGCGCGGTGACCATGAAGATCACCAGCAGCACCAGCATCACGTCCACCATGGGCGTGACGTTGATTTCGGCCACCGGGCGGAAGCGCTTGGAATGGCCTCCCTTGCGGGCTCCGATGGAGGCGCCCATCAGGCCTTCTCCTCGAGCTGACGCGACAGAATGGCGCCGAATTCACCGGCGAAATTCTCCAGCCGCTTGGAATAGCGGTCCAGGTCGCTGGAAATCTTGTTGTAGGCGATCACCGCAGGAATGGCGGCGACGAGCCCCAGCGCGGTGGCGAACAGCGCCTCGGCGATGCCGGGAGCCACCACCGCCAGCGAGGTATTCTTGGTGGCCGCGATGGACTGGAAGCTGTTCATGATGCCCCAGACGGTGCCGAACAGGCCGACGAAGGGTGCGGTGGAGCCCACCGAGGCCAGGAAGCCCAGGCGGCGTTCCAGCATTTCCATCTCGCGGCCCAGGGTGACGCTCATCACCCGGTCGATGCGCTGGGGCAGGCTGGCCCGCGTGCTGTCGCGGTCGGCGAGGCCCTTGGCCGCCGTGCGGCGCCATTCGCGCATGGCGGCGACGAAGATGGAGGACATGGGGTCCATGGGCCGCGAGCCGATGCGGTCGTAGAGTTCTTCCAGCGATCCGCCGGACCAGAAGGCTTCCTCGAACTGCTCCGCCTTGGTGTGCAATTGGCGCACCTTGAGCAGCTTGTCGAAGATGATCGCCCAGCACCAGAACGAGGCGGCGATCAAGGCCAGCATGACGAATTTGACGATGATGTCGGCGCGCATGAACAGCGCCCACATGGACAAATCCATCTGAGCCGCCGCTCCTGCGGCACCCACTGCCTGAGAAGGATCCATGATACCTACCGCCTTTCGCTGATCCAGTTCCCGAACAAGTCCCTAACCCCGGCCGGAATGCGCGCGGGCTTGCCGGACAGGGTGATATAGCCTAGCCGAACGTCGATGCGAACCACTTCCGTGCCCTCGGGCTCGCGTTTTATGGCTTGACGCAATTCGACGCTGGCGCCGCCCACCGCCATTACCTGGGTTTCCACCCGCAAAAGATCGTCCAGCTTGGCGGGCCGAATGAAGTCGATATTCGCACCCCGCACCGCAAAGGCGAAGCCCCCGCCCTCTTCCAGTAAGGCGCGCTGGCTGATACCCATCTCGCGCACCAGCTCGGTCCGCGCCCGCTCGGCGAAGTTGAGATAGTTGGAGTGATAGACGATGCCGCCGGCATCGGTGTCCTCGTAATAGACCCGGATGGGGAAGGCGTGAAGGCGGGTCATGGCGTCGCGCTCCCGGCCTGGGGCGGGCTGGAAGCCCGCGCTCCGGAGCGCGGCCATCCCGGCCGCCCACCGCTCATTCCCCGTCCTCCGGCAGTTTGGCCAGCAGGTCGAGCTGCACCAACAGATCCTTGGGCGGATTGAGGCCGATATGCTTGAAGCCGGAAGCCGACAGCATGCGCCCCCTGGGGGTGCGCTGGATCATGCCTTGCTGCAGCAGATAGGGTTCCACCACCTCTTCCAGGGTGTCGCGGCTTTCCGACAGGGCGGCGGCCAGGGTTTCCACCCCCACCGGGCCGCCGCCGTAATTCTCGGCGATGCAGCGCAGATAGCGGCGATCCATGGCGTCCAGGCCGATCTGATCCACTTCCAGCCGGTTGAGCGCCGCATCGGCCACCGGGGCGCTCACCGGCGACTTGCCCGCCACGGCGGCGAAATCGCGCACCCGGCGCAGCAATCGCCCGGCGACCCGGGGTGTGCCGCGCGAGCGCCGCGCCACCTCGGCGGCGCCGTCGGCGGTCAGGGCAAATCCCAGCACGCGGGCGGCGCGGCTAATGATGCTTTCCAGTTCGTCCGGCGTATAGAAATTCATCCGGCACGGTATGCCAAAGCGTTCGCGCAGCGGCGTGGTCAGCAGGCCGGAACGGGTGGTCGCTCCCACCAGGGTGAACGGGGGGAGATCGATGCGCACCGAGCGGGCGGCAGGCCCCTCGCCGATGATGAGGTCGAGCTGAAAATCCTCCATGGCAGGATAAAGCACTTCCTCTATGGCAGGATTAAGGCGGTGTATCTCGTCGATGAACAGGACGTCGCGGGGCTCCAGATTGGTCAGCAGCGCCGCCAGATCCCCGGCCCGCTGGATCACCGGCCCCGAGGTGGCGCGAAAGCCGACGCCCAGTTCGCGGGCCATGATCTGGGCCAGGGTGGTCTTGCCCAGGCCGGGCGGGCCGTGGAACAGCACATGGTCCAGCGCCTCGCCACGAGCGCTCGCCGCGCTGATGAAAACCTTCAAATTCTCGCAGACCTGACGCTGGCCGACGAAATCGTCCAGGCTTTGCGGCCGGATGGAGGCCTCCGGCTCGCCGGGGCGCTGTTCGGGGGAAACCTCTCTCATGGCGTCGCCTCATGGGAGGAAGGCACCATGCGGGCGGGACGCCCGCGCTCCGGCGGCATGGGGAGCGCGGGCGTCCCGCCCGCACCCAAGGCATGATCCGTGAAATCGGTCTCGCTCGTCATCGCACCAGATCCTTGCCCAGCCGCTTCAGGGCGGCGCGGATCAGGGTGGAGGCGTCGGCCTCCTCGGGCAGGTCACGTGCCGTCTCGCCCACCGCCTGGAAGGCCTCGAGCCGCTTGTAGCCCAGGTTCACCAGGGCGGAGATGGCGTCTTCCATCCGCCCGGCACTCACCGGCATGGGCAGCGCCCCCGGCAGCGAGACGACCGGCCCGCCCGGCGCGAAGCCGCCTAGGCTGATCTTGCCCGCCTTGTCCTTCAACTCGGTGAGGATGCGCAGCGCCAGCTTGGGGCCGACCCCGTTGGCCCGCGTCAGCCCCGCCTTGTCCTGGGCCGCGATGATTTGCAGAAGTTGCTCGGGCGCCGCCACCGACAGGATGGACAGCGCCACCTTGGCCCCCACTCCCTGAACGGTGGTCAGCAGGCGGAACCAGTCGCGCTCGCCGGTCTCGAGGAAGCCGTAAAGCTGGATGGCGTCCTCGCGCACATGGGTCTCGATGAACAGGCTGGCGGCCGTTCCCGCTTCCAGCCGCCCCAGGCTGCGGGCCGAGCACGACACCAGATAGCCGACTCCGGAGCAGTCCACCACCGCCCAGTCGTCGCCCAGCGAATCGATCAGGCCCTTCAGCTTGGCGATCATGACAGCGCCCTCGCCAGTCGTTTCTGGGTCGAGCGATGATGGGCGTGGCAGATGGCCACCGCCAGGGCGTCGGCGGCATCGGGGGTGGCGGCGAGGCAGCCGGGCAGCAGGGTGCGGACCATCATGCCCACCTGCTGCTTGGCGGCGCGGCCGGTGCCGACCACCGACTGCTTGACCAGGGCGGCGGCGTATTCCCCAACCACCAGACCGGCCTTGGCGGGCGCCAACAGCACGACGCCGCGCGCCTGGCCCAGCTTCAGTGTGCTTTCCGGGTTCTTGTTGACGAAGGTTTCCTCCACCGCCGCCTCCTCCGGTTCCCATTGGGCGATGACGCCATTGACCCCATCGAACAACTGAGTCAGGCGCTCGGCCAGGGACAGCGACGCATCGGAGCGGATCACGCCATCGGCGACGTGACGCAGGCGGTTGTCCACCACGTCGATGACCCCCCAGCCCGTATTGCGCAGCCCCGGATCGAGGCCTAGAAGTCTCATATTTTCCGCCTCAATCGCCGGCGCACGCCTCCGCGTGCTTGGCTTTCGCGCCATAAGGCGCGCGCCCTCAACGGGCTCGTCGCTTCGCTCCAAGCGGTCACCCGCCGAGACGCTCCATCAGCTCATCGGAAATCTCGAAATTGGCCTGAACCCGTTGGACGTCGTCATTGTCCTCCAGGATATCCAGCAGCTTGAGCAGCGCCTTGGCGGCCTCTTCATCGGTCACCGGCACGGTGGTCTGCGGCTTCCAGTCAAGGCGGGCGTATTCCGGGGTGCCGAACTTGGCTTCCAGCGCGTCGCGCACGGCGCCGAGATCGTCGGGCGCGCAGGTGACCTCGTGGCCCTCCTCATCGGATTCCACATTATCCGCCCCCGCATCCAGCGCGCCCTCGAACATGGCCTCGCCGGTGGCCGCCGCCGCCGGATAGCGGATGGCGCCGATGCGGTCGAACATGAAGGACACCGAATTGGTCTCGCCCAGGGCGCCGCCGTTCTTGTTGAAGGCGGTGCGCACTTCGGTGGCGGTGCGGTTGCGATTGTCGGTCAGCCCCTCGACGATGATGGCCACCGAACCGGGACCATAGCCCTCGTAGCGGACTTCCTCGTAATTGGCGCCGTCCTCGCCCCCCGCGCCGCGCTTGATGGCGCGGTCCATGGTGTCCTTGGACATATTGGCGCCACGCGCCGCCACGATGGCCGCCCGCAGGCGCGGATTGGCCGCCGGGTCGGGCAAGCCCGCGCGCGCCGCCACCGTCAATTCGCGGATCAACTTGGTGAAGATCTTGGCCCGCTTGGCGTCCTGCGCCCCCTTGCGGTGCATGATGTTCTTGAATTGTGAATGACCCGCCATGGTCCGACCCTAGCCCCAACGCCATGAAAAGAGATGGCATGCCTATACCACATGTTGTGGCAAAGCAACAGCGGTCAGCACCGCTTCCGTCATGCCTTGTCCTATCGGCCAAGGATTCCGCCATGAGAACCAAAAAGAATCATCTTGACGCATAACGGGAACGCGACTAGAACAAACGCAGAAGGTTTGAACTTTGTTCCCATGGGGTCGATCGGCGGGGAGAATCGAAATGCTGACACGCAAACAATACGAGTTGTTGATTTTCATTGATCAGCGGCTGCGCGCCACCGGCATATCGCCGTCCTTCGACGAAATGAAGGACGCCCTCGACCTCAAGTCCAAGTCCGGCATCCATCGCCTGATCACCGGGTTGGAGGAACGCGGCTTCATCCGACGCCTCGCCCACCGCGCCCGCGCCCTGGAAGTCATGCGTCTGCCCGAGAACGCCGCCGATCAACCGCTGCCGCAGTCCAGCAAGGCGTTCTCGCCCACCGTCATCAAGGGCGGCTTCACTTTGACCGGGGCGCCGGTGGCTGGCCCCTCCGACGCGGTCACCCTGCCCCTTTACGGCAAGATCGCCGCGGGCACCCCCATCGAGGCGCTGCGCGATCATTCCAACAGCGTCGATATCCCCGCCGCCATGCTGGGCAGTGGCAATCACTATGCCCTGACCGTCGAGGGCGATTCCATGATCGATGCCGGCATCCATGATGGCGATACCGTGGTGATCCGCTCGTGCGATTCCGCCGATGCCGGGACCATCGTGGTCGCCCTGGTGGACGACGAGGAGGTCACCTTGAAGCGACTGCGCCGCAAGGGCGCCTCCATCGCCCTGGAACCGGCCAACACCAAGTACGAAACCCGCATCTTCCCGCCCGACCGGGTCAAGGTGCAGGGCCGCCTCGTCGGCCTGCTGCGGAGCTACTGAGATGGGATCGTTTCGCCCGCTGCGCTTTGGCTTCGCCCTGGACGGCAGCCCCGCCAGCCACGACCATGCCGAAATGAGGGTGACCTATCTCGGCTATTTCAATCGCAAACACGCCGAAGCCGATGCACGGCGCCGCTTCGAGGAATGGCGCCGCATGGGCAATCCGGTGGCCCGGCTGCGCTCCGCCGATCAGGTGGTGCTGGGATAAGAAAAGGGGGGGCGGATTTCCGCCCCCTTCGTTTTTGCGACGCCGTTTGGCATTGGGGCCAATCGACATTCAAGCGGACATCGAGAAGGGAAATGGGCCACAGATGAGCACAGATTCCCGCTGCGCGGGACACAGATAGGAAATTCATCTGTGCTTATCTGTGTTCATGTGTGGACGGCCCCTGCGTTGCAAGGGAAATGTGAAGCAGGCACCACCGGTCTGGGGCAGTCATGTGTCCGGCCTGTTTGCGCGGCATACCTGGCCGCTGGCCA
>NZ_PGTO01000023.1 GCF_003284725.1 Paramagnetospirillum kuznetsovii
GCATTATGTCTGCCCCTCACCGGGCGCGGCCCTCCGGCCGCTTGGCCGCGGCCTCAATGGCCGCTGATCGCGACGCGCGTCTAATTTGACGCACGCCGCTCTAAATGAGAATGCGGCCGGGACGGCCGCGCTCCCAGAATAGCGTACCGGTCGGAGCGCGGGCGTCTCGCCCGCCCATGGCGGTGTAAATCATAAAATAGCTAGCGCTGGTCGAACCTGATTTCGATCCGGCGGTTCCTGGCGAAGGCGGCATCGGTATCGGCCGTGTCCAAGGGTTGGAACTCGCCGAAACCGGCCGCCGCCAGCCTGTCCTTGGGCACGCCGCTGGCGGCCAGGGTCCGCAGCACGGTTGTCGCGCGCGCCGTGGACAATTCCCAATTGGACGGAAATTTGGCCGAGGTGATGGGCCGCTTGTCGGTGTGGCCGTCGACGCGCAGCACCCAATTGACCCCCTTGGGCATGGTCTTGGCGATATCCTTGAGGGTGGCGGCGATGTTGCGCACCTGCTCGATGCCGTCGAGGCCCAGTTCGGCCGAACCGCTATCGAACAGCAGTTCCGACTGGAACACGAAGCGGTCGCCCTCGATGCGGATGCCGGGCCTCTCGCCCAACACCTTGCGCAGGCGTCCGAAGAACTCGGAGCGGTACTTCTGCAACTCCTCCACCTTGCCGGCCAGGGCGACGTTGAGGCGCTTGCCGAGATCGGCGATCTGCGCCTTCTGCTCCTTGTCGCGGGTCTCGGAGGCGTCCAGGGCGGCGGAGATGCGGGCCAGTTCCTGCTTCATGGCCTCCATCTGACGGCTCAGCAGCGCGGCCTGGGCACGGGCTTCCTCGGACAGCTTGCGCTCGGAGACCAGTTCGCCGTCCTTGGCGCCCACCGTCTTGTCCAGTTCCTTGATCCGGGCTTCCAGTTCGTCCTTCAAGGCCATCAGGGCGGTGACGTCCTGACCGAGCCCGGCGGCCCAGGCCTCGACACGCTCCTTGTCCGCCTTGCTCGAGACAAGCTCGGCCTGCAAGGCGGCATTGGCCGCCTTTTGCATGTTGAGGGATTCGGACAGGGCCGCCATTTCCTGGGACAGACGGTCCAGCGCCTTTTGACGACCGGACAGGGCTTGGCCGAGGAAATACTGGGCCAGAACGAAGATCATCAGCACGAAAACGATGACCATCACCAGCGTCGCCAGGGCGTCGACGAAACCGGGCCAGATGTCGATGGTGCGGCGAGCGCGGCGCGCCAGGGGCATGGTTAGCGCTCCAACGGCTCTTCGGCGATGGCGGCGATGGTGCGGGCCAGCAGGCGGATTTCGGCGCGGAACTGGGCGACCAGTTCCTCTCGGCTGGCGACGGTTTCATCCACCAGCCGCTTCAGCGAGCCATCCATGGCACGGATATGCCCGCGCGTGGTCTCGTCGGCCCCGCCCGCCCCCGCCGTTTCCAGCAGTTTGGCCATCAGGGCGCGGTTTTCCATCTGCCCCTCGCCCAGCTTCAGCAGCAAAGCCTGTTCGGCCCGCATATGGTCGGTCAGGGTGGAAAGCTTTTCGGTCAACTGGGTCAGCGAGGTAGTGACGCCGCCGCGATTCTCCTCGCCACGGCTGATGACCCGTTGCAGGTTGTCCAGGCTGTCGGCGGTCTGTTCCAGCAAGGCCTGAATATAGGCGGGCACCGATTGCTGCTGATCGTCGCCGATGGCCACCGGACCACCGCTGCCGCCGATGCGGGTCTGACCGGCCAGCCACTCTTCCAGTTCATTGTAGAAGGCGTTCTGCGCCTGCCCCGACTGAAGATCGAGAAACCCCAGCGCCAGTGACCCCGCCAGACCGAACAGCGAGGTGGAAAAGGCGGTGCCCATGCCGTTGAGCGGCTTGGCCAGACCGGCCTTCAATCCCTCGAAGGCAGCCGACGGATCGCTGCTGCTGACCGCCAGCGAGGCGATCACCTCGCCCACCGAGCCCACCGTCTCGGACAGGCCCCAGAAGGTGCCCAGCAGGCCGAGGAAGATCATCAGCCCGACCACGTAGCGGGACAGATCGCGCTGTTCCTCCAGCCGCGCCGCGATGGAATCCAGCACCGAGCGCAGCGCCATGGCCGACAGATTCATGCGGTCGCGCCGCTCGCCCAGCATGCTGGCCATGGGGGCCAGCAGCCGCAACTGGCCCGACAGCGCGGGTTGGCCGCGCCGCCAGCTTTCCAGCCAATCCACCTCGGGGCGCAGCAGCAGCACCTGGCGGAAATTGAGGATGATGCCCGACAGGAACACGCCCAGCAGCAAGCCGTTCAGCGCCGGATTATGGGAGAAGGCCGCCTGCAGCCCTTCGTGCAACAGCCCCGCCACCGCCGCCACGGCCATGAGGAAGACGATCATGCGGAACAGGAAACGATTGGGACGGGTCATAGGGACTTGGCTCCGGCAACCGTTGACTCGTCACCCCCGGGCAAGCGGGCGGTTGATTCTTTCCATGGAACGCCGTGCGGACTGACGCATGGATTCCCGCTTTCGCGGGCATGACGACTGAAAAAGACCTTAGCGAACCGCCATCACCACATCCACCCGGTCGGCGGGTGAGCCCTCGATCTTGTTGCCCAAGGCGCGAACCTCGATACGAGTGGAGCGCACGCCCATCTCCATCAGGTATTTGCGCACTTCCAGCGCGCGAGACAGCGACAGACGCCGGGCCTTGCTGGCATTGGCCTCGTCGCCTGCGGCATAGGCCAGCAGTTGCAGGGTGATGGCCTCGTCACGTTCCATCTTCTGGGCGATGCGGTCCAGATCCCCCCGCGATCCGTCGGGGAGATGCGAGCTTTCGAGCGCGAATATCACCGAAGCGTTGTCGCCCTTGCGAATGGAGGCGGGCGCGGGCGGGGGCATGGCCGCCAATTGCTGCGGCGGAACCGACGGAGGCTGGACCACCGGAACGGGCGGCGCCGCCACGACCGGCGGAGCGGGAGCGACCACCGGAGCCGGAACCGGCGGGGGCGGGGGTGGCGGAGGAGCGGCAACGACGACCGGAGCCGGAGGCGGCGCGGGCGGCGGTTCCGGGGCCTTGACGAACTGGACGGCGCTGGGAGCCGGTGCGGGCTTTTCCGGCGCGACGGCGGGGGCCGTCGGCGGCACCACTGCCGCCTTCACCTTAGGTTCGGCGGCGGCTTTGGCTGGCGGCGCGACCTCGTTGGCGACCTCGACCTTGGGCGGTTTGGGCGGCTGCGCCGATACCGTTACCTTTTCGGCCGGGGGGACGCCGGGAATGGCGTCGGCCTTATAGGCCTCCACCGGAGCCTTCGGCATGACGGGGGCCTTGGCGACGACGGGAGCGGGTTGGGGCGCGGCCACGGGCTCGGGCGCCGAAATCTTTTCAACCGCGATCTTGGCGGGTTTGGGCGGCTTGGCGACGGTGGCCATGGCCGGTCCCTCGGCCTTGCCGTAGGGCTTGAAGGCCACGCCCTGCTTGGTGATGGGCTTCGGCTTGGCGGGTGGGGCCACCTTGCGGGTCAGCAGGCCCGGCAGGGTCGGTTCCGGCCCCAGCTTGTCGAGGACCGACCAGTTGATCTCCACATTGGACTGAGACTCGCCGATGACCATCTGGGCGGAAGCGGAAGACGCGCCAAGGCAGGCAGCCGCCCCCAGCGCCAACACCATGAGCCTGCTCCCCCTCGTCATCACGCGCTTCTCCCAAATATGCACGCGCGAGAGTCTAGCCGAAGCGGACTCCCACGACAACAGGCGCTTTGGTGGTCGGAGAAACAGAAGGATCAGCCGCGCGCTGATTTCAGCATCTTGAGCAGCGGCTGATGCATCTGGTCGTTGGCAGCCACCAGTTCCCCGGTCTCCAACATGCGGCTGCCGCCGTCGAAATCGGTGACATAGCCGCCGGCCTCGCGGACCAGCACGACGCCCGCCGCGATGTCCCACGGCTTGATGCCCGCTTCCCAATAGCCTTCGCAACGTCCGGCGGCCACATAGGCCAGATCCAGCGCGGCGGAACCGAACCGGCGAACACCGGCCACATGCCCCATGACGGCGGCCAATTCCTTAAGGAAGACCTCGTGACCGGGGCGACCGTGGAACGGAATGCCGGTGGTGAAGACCGATTCTTCCATCTTGCGCCGCGCCGAGACCCGCAGGCGGCGTTCGTTGAGAAAAGAGCCCATGCCCTTCTCGGCATGGAACATCTCGTCGCCCAGCGGCTGATAGACGACACCGGCATAAAGCTCGCCGTCGCGCTCCAACCCGATGGAAATACAGAAATTGGGAATGCCGTGCAGGAAGTTGGTGGTACCGTCGATGGGATCGACGATCCAGCGGTGGCTCTTGTCGTCGCCAGCGATCTCGCCGCCTTCTTCCAGCAGGAAACCATAGCCGGGCCGCGCCTTCTTCAACTCGGCCCGCAGGGTCTTTTCCGCCCGGATGTCGGCCGAGGACACGAAGTCCGCCGGACCTTTCATGGATACCTGAAGATGTTCCAGCTCGCCGTAATCGCGCACCAGCGAACGCGCCGCCTTGCGGGCGGCCCCCATCATCACATTGAGCAAGGCGGAACGGACAAGCACGAAACGGAAATCCTTAAAGCGAGGGGCGCGTCAGCCCTTGAAACGTTCCACATAGGAGCAGTCGGTGGTGGACACCCAGATGACCTCGCCCTCTTCCAGGAAGGGGGGAACCAGGATCTTCATGCCGTTTTCCAGCTTGGCCGGCTTATAGGACGAGGACGCGGTCTGGCCCTTCACCACCGGATCGGCCTCGACCACCTTCATCACCACCTTTTCCGGCAGGGCGATGGAGACCGGCGAGCCTTCCACGAAGTCGACCTCGACCACCATGCCGTCCTGAAGAAAGCCGATGGTATCGCCCAGCGTGTCGTTGGGCATGGTGAACTGCTCGAAGCTTTCCGAATCCATGAAGGTCATGTGATCGTCGTCGCGGAACAAGAAGGTGCATTCCTTGGCTTCGACGTTGCACTTCTCGATGGTGTCGGCGGTGCGCCAGCGTTCGTTGGTCTTGTTGCCGGTGCGGATGTCGCGCATTTCGACGGTAATGAAGGCGCCGCCCTTGCCGGGCTGCACGATCTGGGTCTTGAGCACGGCGTATTGGCGGCCGTTATGCTCGAGAATGTTACCGGGACGAATCAAATTGGCATTGATCTTCATGGGGAGCGATCCGGGGGCTGTCGGAAAATCAGGCGCGGAACCTAACAGGTCGCTTTCAGGAAGGCAAGCCGAGCGGGACTCTCCCACCCTCACTGATCTGGAACCGGCCGCGAGGCCGCGCCACGGTAGTCGTGCGACCGGCCGACGGGATCGCTCACCGATCCGGCCTCTTCATTCCAATAGCCGGGTCCGATGGGAACCTTGCCCGCCCCGCCGGGGATGTCGAGCACATAGGTCGGCTGGGCGATGCCCGACAGCCGACCGCGCAGCGCCCGCATCAAGGCTTGTCCCTCGGCGATGGAGGGGCGGAAATGGCTGGTTCCCGGCGCAAGGTCGGGATGATGCAGGTAATAGGGCCGCACCCGGTTGCGCACCAGCGCCCGCATCAGATCCTCCAGGATCTCCGGGCTGTCGTTGACCCCTTTCAGCAACACCGTCTGCGACAGCAGCGGCAGCCCGGCATCGGCCAGCCGAGCCAGCGCGGCACGGGTGGCGGCGGACAATTCACGGGGGTGATTGACATGGACGGCCAACCATAGCGCCAGATCGGAGCCCGCTTCCCGACGCAGGGCCTTCGCCAGCTCATCGGTCACCCGTTCGGGATCGGCCACCGGCACCCGGCTGTGAAAGCGCAACACCTCCACATGGGGAATCGCCCCGACGCGATCCACCAAAGCCTTGATCCGCCCCGGCGGCAGCATCAGCGGATCGCCGCCGGTCACGATGACCTCGCGCAGGTCCGGTCGCGCCGCCACATAGGCCAGGGCGGCGTCCAACTCCGCTTCGCTCAACGTGCCATCGGCATCGCCCACCCGGGCGCGACGGAAGCAAAAGCGGCAATAGACCGGGCAGACCAACAGCGGCGTCAGCAGCACCCGGTCGGGATAGCGGTGGACGATGCCGCGCACCGGGCTGTGGGTCTCGTCGCCGATGGGATCGCGTCGTTCCTCGGGCGCCGTCATCAACTCGGCGGCGGACGGCACGAACTGACGGGCGATGGGATCGTTTGGATCGGCCCGATTCATCAGGGCGACCAGCGACGGCGTGACCGCCACCGAATATAGCGCCGCCACCCGCTCCACGGCCTCGACGTGACCGGGCGCGATCAGTCCGGCGGCGGCAAGATCGGCCGCCCGGCGCAGGGTTTGAGTAGGGACGACTGGCTTAGACATTTGCGCCAGCCCATAGCATCGCCGGGCCAAAGTTACAAACCTTACCACGATGTCACTTGCCCAGTGGGCGATCCGGGTCTATCTCCGCCGCACGTTTAGGGAGAGCTTAATTGACCTGGGAAACAGGCACCGTGACTCGCATGGAAATCAATCGGCTGGCGGCCCAACTGGCCGCCAATATCGCCCCGTCGGCATCGGACGATGACGTCTTGCGGCTTTGCATCGGCATGGCGTTGTCGCAAGACATGACCGACGAGGAATTGGCCCTGCTGGTGAGCGCGGTCGATCAATACGATGGCCGCCGCGAAAAATCGCACCCCACCGCCGCTTAGAGCCTCTTGCCCCGGAAAGCGCCAAGGGCCATAACGGGTCCATGGACACTTTCGTCATCGTCGTCTTCCTGTTGACCTATCTCGGCATGGCCTTCGGCAGCGTGCGAGGGCTGAAGCTCGACCGTACCGGCATCGCCGTGCTGGCGGTGGTGGCCTTGCTGGTGTCGGGCAAGGTCAGCGTCAAGGCCATGGGCAGTTCGGTGGACATTCCCACCCTATTGTTGCTCTTCGCCCTGATGATCATTTCGGCCCAGTTTCAGTTGGCCGGCGCCTATGCGCGGCTGGCGGCCCGCGTCGCCACCGCCAGCGGCAGTCCAAAGCGCCTTCTCGCCTTGGTCATCGTCGCGGCAGGCGGCCTGTCGGCGGTGCTGGCCAACGACGTGGTCTGCTTCGCCATGACCCCCATCATCGCCGAGGGAATTCGTCGCCGCGGGCTCGACCCTCGCCCCTTCCTGCTGGGACTGGTGGGCGCCGCCAACGCGGGCAGCGCCGCCACCCTGATCGGCAATCCGCAAAACATCCTGATCGGCCAGGTGGGCGGCCTCGACTTCTGGAACTTCCTGGCCGCCTGCGCCGTTCCGGCGGCGGCTTCGCTGGTCATCGTCTATGCCACCCTCTGCCTGATCTGGCGCGAACAACTGGACGCGGTTCCCGCCCCGGCGGCAGCCCAGGACTTGCCGGACCTGAACCAGTGGCAGGCCTTGAAAGGAATTGGCGCGCTGGCGGTGCTGGCCCTGGTCTTCACGGCGCCGTTGCCGCGCGAAGTGGGCGCCATGGCCATCGCCGGTCTGCTGCTGACCAGCCGCAGCATGTCATCGCGCGAGATGATCGGTTTGGTGGACTGGCACCTGTTGATGCTGTTCGCCTGCCTGTTCGTGGTCACCGGCGCCTTCGCCGATACCGATCTCGCCCGTCATTGGATGGAGGCCCTGGCCGAGCGCGGCCTGTTCCCCGAAACCCTGGGGGTCATGGTGCCCTTGGCCCTGGCCGCCTCCAACTCCATCGGCAACGTGCCCGCCGTGATGCTCATCCTGGCGGTGTGGCACACCCCCGATCCGGGGGCGCTGACCGGCCTTGCCCTGCTGTCCACCCTGGCGGGGAATTTCCTGCTGGTGGGCAGCATGGCCAACATCATCGTCGCCGAACGGGCCGCCGCCGCCGGTGCAAGGCTGTCCTTCGCGGATTTCGCCCGCTCGGGCATCCCGATGACCCTGGCGACTATGACCGTGGCGGTGCTATGGCTGAGAATCGGCGGATGGATGGGATGGTAAGACAATGACGCTCGCGACGACCCTGCCCCACGTCACCGCCAGCCTGAACGCGCTGGCGTTGTGCTTCCTGGCGGCGGCCTATGCCTTCATCCGCCAAGGGCGCCGCGACCTGCACATGCGGGCCATGCTGGCCGCCGTGGCGACCTCGGCCCTGTTTCTCGCCTTCTACCTGCTTTACCACTTCACCGCGCCGATCTTCGTGTTCCGGGGCGAGGGAGTGGTGCGGCCCATCTACTACGCCCTGCTGATCAGCCATGTTATCCTCGCCGTCGTCGTCACCCCCATGATCGGAATGACCATCATCAAGGCCGCCAGGGGAAATTTCGACGAACATCGCAAGATTGCCCGGTGGACCTACCCGGTGTGGGTTTATGTATCGGTCACCGGCATCGTCGTGTATCTTATGCTGTATTTTATTTACACATAATCTCCCCGGCCATACCGGGGATGGCGGGGAGGCCCAGGTGACGTTCAAGCAATTCATCGAGCTGTTGAAGCCGCGTATTGCCTTGATGATCGCGCTGACGGCCGTGACAGGCTATGGCGCGGTTGCCGACAAGGTCGATATCCGTGCCCTTTTATTGCTGACTTTGGCCATGGTTTTGGGATCGGCCGCCTCGGCGGTGTTCAACCATGTCTGGGACCGCGACATCGACCGCCTGATGCGCCGCACCTCCAAGCGGCCCATGGCCACGGGAGCGGGAACCCCGGCGGTGGGCTTCGCCCTGGCCGCCGTGCTGATGGTCGCAGGCATGACGGTGGCGCATTTCGTCTTCAACTGGGTGGTGGCGCTGCACCTGTTCCTGGGCGGCTTCGTCTATGTGGCCATCTACACCGTCTGGCTCAAGCGCCGCCATTGGACCAACATCATCATCGGCGGCGCGGCGGGCAGCTTCGCCATCCTGGCGGGCGCGGCGGCGGTCAATCAGACCGAATGGCTGCTGCCCATGGTGCTGGCCCTGGTTCTGTTCCTGTGGACGCCCAGCCATTTCTGGGCGCTGGCCATCCTGCTGACCGAGGATTACCGCCAAGCAGGCGTTCCCATGTTGCCGGTGGTGGTGGGCGAACAACGCACCGCCTATTGGATCCTGGCCAACAGCCTCGCGCTGGTCGGCTCCTCGCTGCTGCCGTGGTCCATGGGATTGCTGGGCCCCGTCTACGGCATAACCGCCGCCGTCATGGGCGTCGCCCTGCTGGCCTTCAACGTCCGACTGGTGATGACACCGACCCGCTTTTGGGCGGGATGGAACTTCGCCGCTTCCATGCCCTATCTTCTCGTCCTCTTCATCGGCGTCTTCCTCGACAAACACTGGTAATTTACCCTTTGGCGCCCTTGCGGCTCCGCCCTCCATGACTTAGGCTGGGGGGCAAGTTGGGATGCGGGAGCGCACATGGCCGGTGAAAAGGACGATCTGGGTCGATCCAGCGATGTCTATGTGTCGTTCGCCTTCGCGGCGGCCGACGTGCTGCTGGAAACCGATCCCGACGGCAACGCCGCTTTCGCGGTCGGCGCCGCCATGGCCCTGGTGGGACGCGGCGCCCGCGCCCTGACCGGCCAGCCATTGCGCAAGATCATCCATCCCTCCGATCAGGACATGGTGGCCCAGGCCCTGGCCCAGATGGTCAAGGGCGAGCGGGTCCGCAATATTCTAACCCGCGTGCTGCTGCCCGATGGCAAGGCGGTCACCGTGGCTCTGTCCGGCTACCGCCATCCCGGCAATCCCGAGCGGCTGCTGGTGGCGCTGAGCCATCCCGGCGGATTGCCGCCGTTGGCGACCAAGCGCGCCGAGGGTGCGGCCGGCGTGCTGGACAAGGATAGCTTCCAGGCCATGGCCGCCCAGTTGCTGGACGCGGCGCCGCCGGATGAACCCTATCAGTTGACCTTGGTCGAGCTGCCCGACGTTGCGGCCTTCCACGCCGAGGGCGGCGAGGCGACCCAGGCCGCCCTGGCCAGCGAGTTGGGCAATCGCTTGAAGTCGCTGTCGGTGGGCGGCGACGCGGTCGGACAATTGGACGACGGCAAGTTCGGCGTCTTGCATTCCGCCTCGGTCTCGCCGGACAAGATCAGCGAATCGGTGACCAAGGCCGCCCAGGTGGTGATGCCCGACGCGCCGCCCCTGGAAGCCAAACTGGCGACCTTGGTGCTGGACGTGGCCGATATTCCGCCGGAAGAGGCCGCCCGGGCGCTGACCTATACCCTGAACGCCTTCGCCAAGGACTCCGCCAATGGCGGCGACCTTGCCACCCTGATGAAGGATCTGCAGCCCCGGCTGTCGGCCACCGTCAAGCAGATGAACGACGTGCGCCAGACCGTGGCCTCGGGCGACTTCAACCTGATGTATCAGCCCATCGTCGATCTTTGGACCAATGTGGTGCACCACTTCGAATGCCTGGTCCGCTTCAAGGGCAACGACAATAAATCGCCCTACGAGACGGTAGCCTTCGCCGAGGATGTGGGCATGGCCGGCATGCTGGACCTCGCCCTGCTGGAACGCGCCATCGGCACCATGCGCTCCAATGTCGCCAATACGGAATCCCTGAAATTCGCCGTCAATCTGTCGGGTCGCACCTTGTCCGACCCGGCGGTGGTCAAGAAGCTGCGCGCCATCCTGGCCACCACGGGCGATCTGCGGAAGCGACTTGTCTTCGAGATGACGGAATCCGCCGATGTGGGCGATCTGGTCGCCGTCAACGACGTCATCCAAAGCATCCGCAAGCAGGGCCACGAGGTCTGTCTCGACGATTTCGGCGCCGGTCACGCCGCCTTCCACTATCTGCGGGCGCTGAAGGTGGACAACGTCAAGATCGACGGCAGCTATATCAAGGACGCCATGAAGAACAACGAGAACGTCTCGTTCATCAAGGCCATCGTCCAGCTATGCACCGAACTGGGCGTCAGCACCACGGCGGAATACGTGGAAGACGCCGAGACCGCCAATCTGCTGAAGCTTCTGAAGGTCCGCTACGGCCAGGGCTGGTATTTCGGCAAGCCCGCCCATCCGGCCTCGGACGATATCCGCACCGCCTGGAAGACCCAGACCTTGGAATGGCGCAAGGGATTGCTCTACTTCAAGGGGTAGAGGGATGAAATTATTTGTCATCCCGAGCGAAGGCGAGGGATCTCCGCCTTGAACACTGATTCCCAATCTGAACGGTCATGGCTGGATGAGATCCCTTCTCCCGATGGTCGTCGGGATGACAGTTACATCCATCGCCTGCTCTGCCTGCTGATGTTGCTTGGGCTGGTCGCCTGCGCCCCCATGCGCGACGACATCGTCGCCCTTGCCTCCTCCGCCTTCGACCGCCCCAGCGAAACCACGCTTGGCCGCGCATATGCGCCAGCCCAAAACCGCCACCGGGGCGAGTCCGGATTTCGCCTGCTGAACAACGGCGTTTCCGCGCTGATGACCAGGGCCGCCCTGGCCGATCAGGCCGAACGCAGCATCGACCTGCAGACCTTCATCTTCGATGCCGACGAGGTGGGCGCTTTCGTCCTCGACCACCTGATCGCGGCGGCGCGGCGCGGCGTCCGGGTCCGTCTGCTGCTCGACGATTATCAGCTAGAGCTTGACGACCCGATTCTCGCCCGGCTGGACGCCGAACCCAATATGGAAGTCCGCCTGTTCAACCCCTTCCCCGACCGGGCGCGCTGGAGCCGATCCATGCAGGTCTCCCTGAACATGGAGACGCTGGGCAAGCGCATGCACAACAAGGTGCTGGTGGTGGACGGTGAACTGGCCCTGCTGGGCGGGCGCAATATCTCCAATCACTATTTCGAGGGGCCTTCCGATTCCAATTTCCGTGACATCGAGGTCATGGCGGCCGGGCCGGTCGCCACCCAGGCGGCGGAAAGTTTCGACCGCTTCTGGAACAGCGCCATGGTCAAGCCGGTCAAGGCCTTGGACGTGGACGGCCATACCCCCGAAGCCGCCGAGGCCTTGGCCGATCTCATGGCCCAGCAGGTGGACGACCATGGCCCGGCGGTGGAGTACCGGCTGCGCCGCGACGAGATCATGCAGCGGGTATCAAGTCCATTCGGACTCATTTGGGCGCCTGCCGTGGTGGTCGCCGAACCTCCCATCCGCCAGCCCAACGGCGCCGCCAAGCCATCCTCGGAGATCGCCCGCGCCCACGCCCTGGCCCGCAAGTCCACCAAGCGCGAAGTGGTCTATGAAAGCGCCTATTTCATACCCGGCGATCGCGGCGTCGAGGTTCTGGGCGACATGGTCCGCCGGGGTGTCGCGGTCAAGGTTCTGACCAATTCCCTGGCGTCAACGGACGTGGTGGCGGTTCATGCCGTCTATTCCCTCTATCGCCCCGCCCTGCTGGAAAGCGGAATCCAGCTTTACGAATACCGGGCCGACGCCAAACGGCCCGAACCAGCCGGTCACCGGGTTCATTTGGGGCGCTCCGATTCGGCGCTGCACGCCAAGATCGTCATCTATGACCGCAACCGTCTGTGGATCGGCAGCGCCAATTTCGATCCGCGGTCCAACCGCATCAACACCGAGATCGGGGTGATGATCGACAGCCCCATCCTGGCGGAGGTGGTGCTGAACGGCATCGCGCTGGACTTCGAGCCCAATCACAGTTGGCAACTGGAGCTCAACCCCGGCGCCGCCACCGGCCCCGTGGCCTGGATCGGCGAGGTCGAGGGCGAAATGACGCGATTGGACACCGAACCCGAAGCGGACCTGTGGCGCGGCCTCAAGACGCTGTTCTACGGCGCCTTGCCGGGCATCGAGGAATTGTTGTGATCACGCCCTCAATCGCCGGGTGGGGCCATCCGGCCCCTTGGCTTTCGCCGCACGAGCGGCGCCGGGCTTTGCCCGCAACTCAGAACCATTGAATGAATTCAATGGTTCGTCTGCGTCAAAACTCCCTTCTGATACTCAACGTTTTCCGCTATCCATAGCCCATGAACGCCCCCCAAACCCTTCAAGGCGACATTCCGGTCGGCAATTGGATCGACCGCCTTATGCCCGCCGCCACGCGGCCCTATTTGCGCCTGATGCGGCTGGACCGGCCCATCGGCACTTGGCTGCTGCTGTTCCCCTGCTGGTGGAGCGCCGCCATGGCCGCCGACGGGTTGCCCAGCCTGTGGCTGTTCGTCCTGTTCGGCACGGGCGCGGTGGTCATGCGCGGTGCAGGCTGCACCTTCAATGACTGGGCCGACCGCGACTTCGACGGCCGCGTCGCCCGCACCGCGTCGCGCCCCATCCCATCGGGCGAGGTCAGCCCGACCCAGGCATTGGCCTTCCTGGGGCTGCTGCTGCTGGTGGGGCTTGTGGTCTTGCTGCAGTTGAACGATTTCGCCGTCAAGGTGGGGGTCGCCTCGCTGCTGCTGGTGTTCCCCTATCCCTTCATGAAGCGCATCACCTATTGGCCGCAGGCCTGGCTGGGACTGACCTTCAATTGGGGGGCGCTGCTGGGCTGGGCCGCCGTCCGGGGCGAGTTGGACCTGCCCGCCTTGCTGCTTTACGCCGCCGGGCCATTCTGGACGCTGGGCTACGACACCATCTATGCCCATCAGGACAAGGAGGACGATGCGTTGATCGGCGTCAGATCCACCGCCCTGGCCCTGGGCGACGCCACCCCCAAATGGCTGTGGCTGTTCTATGGCGCGACCCTGGCCCTGGTGGCGGCTTCGGGGTGGAGCGCCGGTTTGGGCTGGGCCTTCTGGCCGCTGCTGGCGGTCGCGGGCTGCCATCTGGTCTGGCAGATCGTCAAGGTGGACATCCACGATTCCGCCGACTGCCTCGCCAAATTCAAGTCCAACCGCCATTTCGGCTGGCTGCTGCTGGCGGCCATCGTCGCCGGGCGGCTGGCGTCGTGACGGTGGGCTTGCTTGCTAACGCAAGCATAGGCACAATCACGATATTCCACTTTGGCAGGTCAATATGAGCACGGGATCCGGAGCCGGTTTAGGAGACAAGTTCGGCGTATTCCTGTTGGGCATGCTCGATGGAATGGCGGCTATGTCGCTCATATACGAAGATCCGAAGCGCAGCCGCCGCTACGAGGATTATCGGCGGGATAAAAATAAGCCGACCTTTCCCCCAAGCACGACTATTCCGCTCACGACGTCGAAAGTGGGCGTCGCGAAACGATGAGTGATGAGTCGAAGAAGGTCTTGACCCCGCTCACCATTCAGGGGGACAGCGAGCTTGAGTCGGAACTGCGGAAGCTTGGGATTCCCGAGGCAGAGTTACCCAAGGTCTTTGCCGTCATTCAGACCCGTATTTCCCAGCATAATTACCATTTGCCCGACGGGTCTTGGATACATCCCGATGCGGTACAAGGGATCGACGCACTGTGTCCGGGATTTGCAAAACGCTATTCCGATCTGCTGTTGGAAAGAGGCCGCGTCGCCTTAGCCCATGCGGAGCATGAAATCGCTTGGGAAAAGAACGAGCAGGCCTCTCAAAGCGCACTGCTGAAAAAGGGCATGCAATTCGGCTTTGTCGTTTCCCTGGTGCTGATCATGGGAGCGATCTATTGCGCAACCATCGGCGCCACCCTGATCGGAAGCATCCTGGTCGGCGCCGCCGCCCTCGGCATGGTCGGTAAGTTCATTGACGGCGCTCACCGAAAGTGACACCCGTCTCCGACTCATTCGAGGACGCCCGCGCCTTCATCCAGGCCAATACCGAGATCGACAGCCCGCCCGCCTGCCCGGAAATCAAGTTGTGGACCGCCACCGAGGCCACCGCCTTGTGGGAAGCCACCGAGGCGGCGCTGATGCGGGTCAACCTGCCACCGCCCTATTGGGCGTTCTGCTGGGCGGGCGGCCAGGCGCTGACCCGGTGGATGCTGGACAATCCGGACCTGGTGGCGGGAAAGCGGGTGCTGGACTTCGCCGCCGGGTCCGGAGTCACCGCCATCGCCGCCGCCATGCGAGGCGCCGCCAAGGTTGAAGCGGCCGAGATCGATCACATGGCCTGCCACGCCATCCGCCTCAACGCCGAACTCAACGGCGTCCAGGTGGATGTTCTGAGCGAGGATATCGTGGGCGGCCCCTGCCGCTGGGACGTGGTGGCGGCGGGCGACGTCTGCTACGAGGCCCCCATGACCGCCCATATCTGGCCATGGCTGAAGCGGCTGGCCGCCGAGGGCGCCACCGTGATCATGGCCGATCCCGGCCGTGCCTATCTGCCCAAGACCGGCCTTTTGAAGATCGCGGGCTACACGGTGGTCACCAGCCTGGACCTGGAAGACAAGACCCGGCGCGACGTGGCGATCTATCAGATCGTGGGATGATGAGAAGGCGGGCTGGACGCCCGCGCTCCGCGCAAGGCGCCTCTCCACGGGGCGCGGGCGTCCCGCCCGCAAGAAAGACCTACCGGAACAGCATCTTGTTGATCAGCAGGTCCAAGATCATGTCGCCGCCCGGCTCCTTGCGGGCCAGATCAAGCATGGACGCCTTGATCATGGGGGCGGGATTGGACGCCATGTATTCCTCGTAGGGAATGGAATTGAGCTGGCGCTTCATCTTTTCAGCCAAGTTCTTTTCCTGCAATTTGGCCTCTTCGCGGACCAGCAGCAGCAAGTCCACCGAGGACATGCGGAAATTGCCGTCCTTGTCCCACAGTTCCAGCACGATGGTGGGCAAGCGGACATAGCGCTGGCCCTTGCCGGGAATGGGAAGCTGACCCGGCTTCTTGTCATCCTTCTTCTTCTCGTCCTTCTTTTCACCTCCGCCGCTATTGGCCAGGGCGGAGCCCAGCGGCAGAACGGCCAGCAAGGCGGCGAGAGACGAGACGACGTGACGGCGGCGCATGGGCTATTCCTTGTCGCGGGCAAGAATGACGGAGGCTTCGGCCAGTTCGGCGCCCATGGCCCGGATATTGCCGAGCAGGGCGTTGACGATCACCCTAACACCCTTGGGGGCCTTTTCCATCTGCTCGAACAGGCGGTCCTTTCCGATGATGACGCAGGCGGTCTCTTCCCTAGCCTTGGCCGACGCCATGCGGGGATGATCGTCGATCAGCGCCATCTCGCCGAAAATGCCGCCCTGGCCCACTTCGCCGATCTCGATGGTCTTGCCGTCGACGCTCTTGTAGACGACCACCGTGCCGGATTCGACCACATAGGCGGTGGTGCCGGGCTCGCCCTCGGTGAAGATCACGGCTTCGGCGGGAAAGACGACTCGGCGGGCGGTATTGTCCATGGCCTGCCTCAGCCCGCGCGACGGATGGAAAAGTTTTTCGGAACCAGGATGGTGTTTTGCGGCGGCGCCACCGTGTCGAGAGTCGGAAAGTCGATGGTGTAGTGCAGACCCCGGCTTTCACGCCGGGCCAGGGCGGAACGGATGATCAGATCGGCCACCAGCGACAGATTGCGCAATTCCAGCAGATCGTTGGTGACGCGGAAGCTGCCGTAATACTCGTCGATTTCCTCGCGCAGCAGGCGCACCCGGTGCTTGGCCCGCTCCAAGCGCTTGTTGGAGCGCACGATGCCCACATAGTCCCACATGAAGCGCCGCAGCTCGTCCCAGTTATGGGCCACCACCACTTCCTCGTCGGAATCGGTGACCCAGGTTTCGTCCCACGGCGCCAGGGTGGGAAGCTCGGCGACGGCGTCCATCTTGCCGATGATGTCGCGGGCGGCCGCCGCGCCGATGACGAGGCATTCCAGCAGCGAGTTGGACGCCATGCGGTTGGCCCCATGCAGGCCGGTGAACGAAACCTCGCCCACCGCGTAGAGATTCTCAACATCGGTGCGCCCGGCCAGATCGGTCAGCACGCCGCCGCAGGTGTAGTGCGCCGCCGGAACCACCGGCAGCGGCTCCTTGGTCATGTCGATGCCGAATTTCAGCGCCTCGGCATGAACCGTCGGGAAATGAGAGGTGATGAAGTCCGCAGGCTTGTGGCTGATGTCCAGATAGATGCATTCACAGCCCAGCCGCTTCATCACGTCGTCAATGGCGCGCGCCACGATGTCGCGGGGCGCCAGTTCGCCACGCGGATCGTATTCGTCCATGAAGCGGGTTCCGTCGGGGCGCAGCAGCAGCCCGCCCTCGCCCCGCACCGCCTCGGTCACCAGGAAGGACTTGGCCTTGGGGTGATAGAGACAGGTGGGATGAAACTGGCTGAACTCCATGTTGGCCACCCGGCAACCGGCGCGCCAGGCCATGGCGATGCCGTCGCCGGTGGAACCGTCGGGATTGGAGGAATAGAGATAGACCCTGGACGCGCCGCCGGTGGCCAGCACCACGGTGCGGGCGGGAAACAGCTTCACCCGTCCGTCGCGGCGATCCAGGCCATAGGCGCCGACGCAGCGCCCCTGGCGCCCGCTGGGCCGCTTCTCGCGGATCAGGTCGATGGCATTGTGGAATTCGAACAACTCGGCCCGGCTTTCCCGAATGCGGGCCTCCAGGGTGGTCTGCACCGCCTTGCCGGTGGCGTCGGCGGAATGGACGATGCGCCGGTGGGAATGGCCACCCTCGCGGGTCAGATGCAGCGCCCCGTCCTCGCGATCGAAGATCACGCCATTGGCGACCAGCCAGGAGATGGCGTCCTTGGCGCCCTCCACCACGGCGCGCACGGCGGATTCGACGCAGATGCCCGCCCCGGCGTCCAGGGTGTCGGCGATGTGGGATTCAGTGGAATCGGCGGCGTCCAGCACGGCGGCGATGCCACCTTGGGCGTATTTGGTGCTGCCTTCGTCGAGATTGTTCTTGGCCAGGACCGCGACCCGCGCATTGGGCTTGGCCGCCAGCACGCCCAGCGCCACCGACAGACCGGCCGCCCCCGAGCCGATCACCAACAGGTCATAGGGAGGCTTTACCTTGGGCATGTCAGCTCCAGTCCAGTCCGATATCGACCGCCGGAGCCGATTGGGTGATGCGCCCGACCGAGACGAAGTCGACACCGGTCTCGGCGATGGCGCGAATGGTCTCCAGATTCACACCGCCGGAGGCCTCGGTCTTGCAGCGCCCGGCGACGATGGCCACCGCCTTGACCAGGACATCGGGCGCCATGTTGTCCAGCAGCACGATGTCGGCACCGGCCTCCACCGCTTCGGCCACCTGCTCCAGGGTGTCGCACTCGGCCTCGATATTGGGCCGCCCGGCCTCCTTGGCCCGGCGCACCGCCGCGCCGACACCGCCGCAGACCGCGATATGGTTGTCCTTGATCAATACGCCGTCATACAGGCCCATACGGTGGTTCTTCGCCCCGCCGCAGCGGGTGGCGTATTTGGACAGCCTGCGCAATCCGGGAATGGTCTTGCGGGTATCGAGCAAGGTGCAGCCGGTGCCCTCGATCCGCTCCACATAGCTTTGCGTCAAGGTGGCGATGCCCGACAGCAGTTGCAGCAGGTTCAGCGCGGTGCGCTCGGCGGTCAGCAAGCCTCGGGCGGGGCCTTCCATTTCAGCAAGCACGGTGCCCGCCTCCACCCGCTGGCCGTCATGAGTCATGGCGGTGAAGCGGGCCTCGGGCACCACCAGACGAAAGACTTCCTCGGCGACAGGCATTCCCGCCACCACCATGGCGTGGCGGGCCTGCATGACGCCCTTGAAGCGCAGATCGGCGGGAATGACGCTGGCGGAGGTGATGTCTTCCCCCTCGCCGCCCTTGTCGGAACCGGTGTCCTCGGCCAGCGCGGCCAGAATCACCCGCCTTGCGTCGTCCAGATCGAGTTCAGGCCGCATTCACGGCGGCTCCCGACATGGGGACCGACCTGCTCATTTCGAGCATGCGTTCCAAGGGCTTCAAGGCGGCGAGGCGCAAATCCTCGGGCACCGTGATGGCGGGGGCGTCGTTCTTCAGGCAGAGATAAATCTTCTCCAGGGTGTTCAACGCCATGAACGGGCAGTTGGAGCACGAACAGCCGCCATCGGCGCCGGGCGCCGGGATGAAGGTCTTGTCCGGCGCCGCCTTGCTCATCTGGTGGATGATGTGCTGCTCGGTGGCGATGATGAATTCCTTGGCCTCGGAGGCCAGGACGAAATCCAGGATGTTGCGGGTGGAGCCCACATGGTCGGCATGGCCCAGGATGGTGTCGGGGCATTCGGGATGGGCGGCCACCAGGGCCTGGGGGTGGCGCACCTTCAACTTGACCAACTCCTTCTCGGAGAACTGCTCGTGGATGATGCAGCTGCCCGGCCACAGGGTCATCTCGCGCCCGGTCTTCTTTTGCATATAGGCCCCCAGATGACGGTCGGGGGCGAACAGGATCGGCCGGTCGGCGGGCAGTTGGCGAATGATGGTCTCGGCATTGGACGAGGTGACGATGACATCGGACAGCGCCTTCACCTCGGCCGAGCAGTTGATATAGGTGACGGCGATATGATCGGGATGCTTCTCGCGGAAGGCGCGGAAGGCCTCGGGGCGGCAGCCCTCTTCCAGCGAGCACCCGGCATCGGCGTCGGGGATCACCACCAGCTTGGACGGCGACAGGATCTTGGCGACCTCGCCCATGAAGCGCACGCCACAGAACACGATGACATCGGCATCGGTGGCGGCAGCCTTGCGCGACAGATCCAGCGAGTCGCCGACGAAATCGGCCAGATCCTGAATCTCTCCCTCCTGATAATAATGAGCCAGGATCACCGCATTGCGCTCCTTGCGCAGGCGATTGATTTCGGCATGCAGGTCCAGGGTGGGATCGATATCCGCCTCGGTCATGGCGTTGGCGGCGGGCAGGATAATGGTTTCGGTCATCGAATCGGCTTTCGCTGTGGCCTGAATTTTCACGAGGATGAAGTAAAGGACAATTCGGCGGGCCAAAGCAACCCCGCGCTCCACCACCCTTATGCATATCACGCTATGACCAGGGACCGCTTTCATCCCGAAAGCACTTGAAGCATAATCTACGCGTGTGGAAACGGTGACTTTTAGGATAATGCCCTTGGCCGGTCATGAGATGTCTGCGCACCCTGCGGAAGGCGCCACGCGGCGGGTGGTGGTCGTTATCGAGGATGAGGCAGTGGTGCTGGCTGGCTATCAGATGCTTTTCGAAAGCTGGAACTACGAGGTTATCGCCGCCCAGTCGGTCGAAGAAGCGCTTGAATCCTTAGAGGCCGACGCCATGTCTCCGGGTTTTATCGTCGCCGACTTCCGACTGGGCAACGGCAAGACCGGCGTCGAGGCCATCGAGCGGATTCGCCAGACCTTTGGCACCAAGATCCCCGGCGTCGTGGTGACCGGCGACGCCACCGCCACCGTCGCCGGATTGCGCGATGCCGTGGAATCCGGCATGCCGGTCCTGCACAAGCCGGTTCACTTGCCGCAGCTTCAGGATCTCTTGTCCAAGTCCCTAAGTCGGACTTAGGTCGCGGACCTTTGCCGCCAAGTCAGCGTCCTCGTGAAACAGGCGCCGAATCCACTGATTGACCAATTCCGCCGCCAAAGCCTCCGCCTTGGCGAGGCTTTGATCGATCGTGATCGCGTCGCGCAGGCGATCGACCAGGTCGGCTGTCCCGCGATGAACGCTGATGTGATGGTCGCTGTCGCCGCCGCCCATATCGGCCAGCAGCTTTTCCTCGGCTGAAAAGTGTTCAACCATGGTGACCGCGAAATCGTCCAATGCGCGACCGGCGGCGGGTAGATTGCGTCCGTGCAGAGCGAGACAGACACAGTCAAGCTTGGCCACCAACCGATGATGGTCCTCATCGATTCCCGGAAGGCCAAGTATCATGGAACTTTGCCAAAATATACGCATGGTGACGGGACCGAAGCCCCCTCCTGCCGTCACCCATCCCACATCGTCAGCATGCGCCCATGCGAGACCGCTAATACAGGCGCGAACTGTCGCCAACGTTTACCATTTGTGACATTGTGCCAAAGCAATGATCAGTGCCCGCCCGCCCGTCCTGCTCTGGTTCCGCCGCGACCTCCGCCTTGGCGACAATGCCGCCTTGTCGGCTGCCGCGGCGTCGGGACGGCCGATCATCGCCGTCCATGTTCTCGATCCCGAAGCCCAAGCTCCATGGCGTGACGGCGCCGCCTCGCGGTGGTGGCTGCATCACTCCCTGAGTCGCCTTGATCAATCCCTGGACAGGCTCGGCCTGTCCCTGCTGCTGCGGCGCGGCCCCACCGTGGAGGTGCTGACCCAGGTGATCAAGGAGAGCGGGGCCGACCAAGTGGCGTGGACGCGCGGCATCGATCCCGCCGCCCAGCGCCAAGACGACGCGGTTGCCGCCGCCTTGGCCAAGCGGGGCGTCACGGCGCTCAGCCGCCCCGGCGACCTGTTGTTCGAGCCGGACGCCGTACTCAGCAAGGCCGGAACACCGTTTCGGGTCTTCACGCCATTCTGGAAGGCCTGCCTGAAGGCGCCAGCCCCCACCCTGCCCTTGCCGCCCCCGGCCAAGCCGCTGCCCGCCGGGCCGCGTCTGACGGGCGACACCCTCGCCGACTGGCGCCTGCAACCCAGCCGACCCGACTGGGCGGCCGCATGGCCGGAACACTGGCAGCCGGGAGAAGCGGGCGCCGCCCGGCGGCTGACGGATTTTCTGAACGGAGCCCTGCCGCGTTATGCCGCCGGGCGCGATCATCCCGCCCAGGAGCTGACGTCGCGGCTGTCTCCCCACCTCCATTTTGGCGAGATCAGCCCGCGTCAGGTCTTCCACGCCGCCATGACCGCAGCCCCCTCGGCCGGGCGGGACCGTTTCCTGGCCGAATTGGGTTGGCGCGCGTTCTCCGCCCATCTGCTGCATCAATTCCCCGACCTGCCCCGGCGCCCGTTGCGCCCGGAATTCGAACGCATGGCTTGGCGATGCGATCCCGCCGGGCTGCGGGCCTGGCAGCGTGGCCAGACCGGCTATCCCTTGGTGGATGCAGGCATGCGCCAACTCTGGGCCACCGGTTGGATGCACAACCGCGTCCGCATGGTGGCGGCCTCGTTCCTGGTGAAGGATCTGCTGATTTCATGGCGCGAGGGTCAGGATTGGTTCTGGGACACCCTGGTCGATGCCGATCTGGCCAGCAATGCCGCCAGCTGGCAATGGGTGGCGGGCTGCGGCGCCGACGCCGCGCCGTTCTTCCGCATCTTCAATCCGGTGCTGCAAGGCGAGAAATTCGACCCCGACGGAGCCTATGTGCGGCGCTGGTGTCCCGAACTGGCCGCCTTGCCGGATCGCTGGCTTCACCGGCCTTGGCAGGCACCTTCCGATATCTTGCGCCGATGCGGCATCGACCTGGGCAAGTCCTACCCCTTGCCGGTGGTGGATCACGATCTCGCCCGCCATCGAGCGTTGGCGGCCTTTACGCAGCTGCGAGATTAGGACAAACTCCGGCAACCTCAGTCTTGAAAGGTCGTTCATGAAGACGCTGTCCGCGGCGTGGAAGTGGTTCGGATCCGCCAGCTTGCTCGGCGTGATCGTCTCGGCCGTCCTCAGCTATCATCTTGTTTCGGGGCGACTGGCCCAGATCGGCGGCGACCCCGACCTCGCCCCGCCGACGATCATGGTGGCGGCAACCTCACTCATGACCTTCTTCGGAATCCTGATTCCCATCATGGCGCTGGTGGGCGTGGTCATCGTCATCCTGGACGGCTACAGCCGGGGCAGGACCAAGCAGGATTAGTCGCCGTTCGGGCGCATGGTCCTGCCGCTCTTGATCTCCGAGCGACGGGTCTTGGACTCCAGCCGCCGTTCCTTGGAGCCCTTGGTGGGCTTGGTCGGCTTGCGCTTGGGCGGCGGGGGCTTGGCGGCTTCGCGGATCATCTCCACCAGCCGATTCAGCGCATCGGCGCGATTGCGCTCCTGGCTGCGGTGGGTCTGGGCGATGATGACGATGACGCCTTCGGAGGTCAGACGGCTTCCGGCCAGCGTCTGAAGCCGCACGCTGACATCATCGGGCAGCGACGGTGAGCGCCTTGCGTCAAAGCGTAGCTGAACCGCCGTCTCGACTTTATTGACGTTCTGCCCACCCGGCCCCGACGAGCGGACGAAGCTCTCCTCGATTTCCTTCTCGTCGAGACTGATGCGGTGCGTGATCTGGATCATGGAAGGGCGGCTTTCACGGGATCAATCTTCCAAATTGTCCAAGAATTCGATGCAGGCTTCGACATTGTTGTAGGGCAGCAATTTGATGATGGATTCCGGCCGCGCCCACCATTTGGTCCGCAGCAATCCTGCGATCACGTCTTCGGGAAATCGATAGCGGATCACCCGGGCGGGAGAGCCGCCGACGACGGCATAGGGGGGAACGTCCTTGGTCACCACGGAGCCGGCGCCAATACAGGCGCCATGGCCGACCCGCACGCCGCCGATCACGGTGGCGCCGACACCGATCCACACATCATGGCCGATCACGGTGAATGGCGGCGAGGGATAGGACATGTCGACGGACATGGGCTCGGGCAGCATTCCCGTGCTCAGCCACTCCATGCGGTGCCGACCGACACCGACACTGGCATTATAAGCGATGGAGCAATAGCGCCCGATGATGGTATTGGGCGACAGCATGCCGCCGCCGAGCATATAGGACCGGCGTCCCATGAAGGCGTTGGTTATGGCCAATTCCTTGTTGGAGCAACTGGCGGAGGCGGTGTCTTCGAAGAAGATGCTTTTGGCCTCGTCGTGATAGGCGATGTCCAATTCCATCCCGTCGTTTTCCCAACCGGCGATGGCCATGAGCTGGTGGATGGTCTGGGGCACATACACGGTAGCAAGCATCGGCTTCATCCTTCTCACCACCGGGTACCGTCATCACATGGACGCGGATCGATCATCGCCGAAAATATCATACCGCCAGGGATGCCGCTTGCGGTCAATTCCCCACACCAAAGCCGACGGATCGACAACCGGCCGCAAGCCGCCGACGCCCTATCCTTTCTGGACCGCCGGAACCTTGTCGATGATGGGGCGGATACGAAACACCGACAGGATCGTCACCAGGAAGGGCAGCAGAATGGTCAGCATCAGGACCAGAAGGAAGAGGACCGCGATGGTGGCGCCAAGGACGCCCCACAGATCCGAGGCATGCTCCATGTGGAAGAGGGCCACCGCCAGATAGATCAGCGCCCCCAGGAACGAACCGATCTGTCCGCCCACGACAATGGCATTCTCCACCCGACTGGGGCTGGGGTTTGGCGAGAAGTCGAAAAACAGGAAGCGAAATCCCCAGCGGTCGATGGCCATGCGGATAAGGGCGGGAGCGAAAAAGGTCCACGCCAGCCACAGCCCACCGAAGACACCACCGGCCACCTCATGGCCCACCACCCCCAGCCAGATGCCCAAGGCCGGAAGCAGAAACAGGGGCGCCAGCCAGCACAGCTTGTGGGTCTGAGACCGGAAGATGAGGCGAATGCGGATTCCCGACACCTTCACATAGATGGTTTCGACCAGATCCGCCGCCTCGGCCTTGGCAAGTTCGGCCGCCTCGGCATCGGCCTGGGTCTCGGCCACCAGGCGGGCCGCGGCACCGGCCTTCGCCTTGGCCCGTTTCATGGTCGCGACTACTGCGGCAATTTCCTCGGCGGTTGCCGGGCGAATCTCCATCACCGTCGCCGCGAAGACCAGACTCATGCCGACCTGGGGATGATTGGCGTCCAGCAAAACCGACGACCCGTCGATGTCGGTCACCCGATACAGCAGAGTCTCGCCATGCGATGTCTGCTCGATTTGATCCCCAATGGCCGGAAGCCGCGAGAAGCTCTCGCGGGGAATCCTGGCAACCCGGCCACGATCGTGCAAGCCATAGGCATCCTCGGGCGCCAAGGTCACTTGGACGGCATCGCCCACCGCCTTGCCGTCCAGTGCCGCCTCCAACTTGGTGAAGATGCTGTAATAGCCGCCGTGCAGATAGCGCAGCGGCTCGCTTCCATCGTCGATGACGGTTCCCGCAGGATCAGTCACCCTCTGGCTGAGTGTGACGACGGTGTCCCTGGTGATATGCATTTACTTCCCCCGGCCGGGCGTTACGGAACAGGCCACCGCCTCGCCCATACGATACGCATGCCACCCTCCAACCGATGGCTCGACGCCACGGAACAGCCACCGCCAATGAGCACGGTCGTTCCGTCACCTTGTGGGGCTATTGGAAAATGGCGCAACCGTTGAGATTCGAACTCAAGACCTCTGCCTTCGGAGGGCAGCGCTCTATCCAGCTGAGCTACGGCTGCGCGGGTCTCGGTGAACGAGAGGCGAGGGTTATAGCGCAAGGCTGCTGATGTGGGAAGGGGGAAGGTGTTGATCGGGGCAACACCCTCCCGCGGTCTTGGAATTCGAGCGGTCGTGCCGTGCACCGGACGTGTGGCGGAGGTCACCCGCTGCGTTGGACGCCATTCTGGCTCTTGCGGCCCGCCGGGCGCAGTGGGATGTTTATGTCGTGTGGATGGGGGCGACTGGCTGAGGGAGGGGAGAGATGGGTGAATTAGCGATCGGACAAGAGCGGGCGGCAGGCGCATTCACCCGCATGGCCCACTCTTGGCTTTTATTGCTGGTGAACCTGGCCGGAACCTTGGGCGCTGTCTGGCTGACCTTCCTGATCGGCGGAGCGTTGCTGTTTTCCGGCAGGCCGCAGCCGACTCCGTTTGCACTCTATCCCGGCTTGGCCCTGGTGTTGCTGCTCGTCCCCATGCTCGTCTCGATCATCCTGCGTCTCCTGGGAAAGGGGCGTTGGGTGGTGGTCGTGTCGCAGGCCGCATTGTTGCTGGGGAATGGCCTGTTCTGGCTTTCCTTCCTCTGGGAGTTCACAATTTGAAGGCACTGATCCGGTTGGTCGGCATTGCCGTCGTGGTCTTTGGGCTCGGATTGGCCGGGGCGGCGCTGTTAAGCGATGCCGCCGAGCTTCAGGTTCTGTTCGGCATTTTCGCCATGGCCGGATTGCTGATCGTCCTGGTCGGGGGCGCCCTCATCGCCCTCAGCGCTCTTTGGGGGCGAGGCAAGGCGAAAGGAGGCGGCCCACGACTGACGCCTGAACAGCAACAGATCCTGGATTCCCGCGAATTCCAGGCGGCCCACCGTGGCGAACAGGCTGGAGAATGAGAATTACCAGGGACTCCATGACCATCCCGATGGAGGGGGACGGTCCGTGAACCATCCCCTTGCCGCCTTCAGCCGACCGTATAACCGCCGTCGACGACGATCTCCTGACCGAAGATGTTCTTGGCGGCGTCCGATGCCAGGAACACGGCGGTTTCCGCGATGTCCTCCGGCTGACCGAACGTGCCGGTCAGCAGGCGGGCATTGATCTGGTCGGCGACCTGGCCCAGCACGTCGGCCGGTAGGCCGACGCTGCCCCAGATGGGGGTGGCGATGGGGCCAGGGGCGATGGAATTGACACGGATGCCACGCGGCGCCAACTCGGCGGCCAGGGTCTGCGCCAGCGACTTCAGCGCTGCTTTGCTGGCGCTGTAGATGGCCAGACCGGGGAAGCCGACCTGGGTCAGAAAGGTTGTGATGAACTGCACCGAACCGCCCTTGCGGATCTGCGGCAGCAGCAGGCGGACGGTCTGGGCCGCCCCCATCAGGTTGACCGAGAACTGGGCATGAAAGGCCTCGGGGGTGCTGTCGTCGAAGCCGACCACCCGTGCCACGCCAGCATTGGGGATTACGATGTCAGCGCCACCAATGGCGGCCACGGCCTCGGCCAGGCGCCTGAGGTCGTCCATATTGGTCACGTCGCCGGTCACCGTCGTCACTTGACCGGG
Source organism: Paramagnetospirillum kuznetsovii (assembly GCF_003284725.1). Classification (GTDB taxonomy): domain Bacteria; phylum Pseudomonadota; class Alphaproteobacteria; order Rhodospirillales; family Magnetospirillaceae; genus Phaeospirillum; species Phaeospirillum kuznetsovii. The sequence goes on from NZ_PGTO01000023.1 coordinate 26,518, forward strand.
AAAGCGATCGGCCAGTTCGGCAAGGGCCTGCGCGTTTCGGGCAAAGGCCACGACCTTGGCGCCTTCGGCAACGAAGCGTTCAAGGATGCTGCGACCAATGCCGCTGCTGGCGCCGGTGACGACGGCGGTCTTGCTTTGCAATTTCATGAACATTCCCTCGGGTAACAGACGTGCCGCCGACATTGACGGCCCGAGACGTTCGCACGCCTGTTCGCGTCGCCACTTTGATGCCAATCAAGCGCATGTTTCGAGGTGGCCACGTTGCCAGGGGGCGGTGACCGATGTAGGGGAGATCACGATGCTGTCGAAACATTATGTCCGACGTGATTGCCGGAGGCCGGGTTTCCGTCTACCGTCATGGGGAACGAAAATCCCGGTAGGGGGCATTGATGATGGCTCGGTTGGCGATTTTGGTAGCTGGCGGAATGTTGTTGGCACTTTGCCCCCCGTCGCAGGCAGACGAGGTGGGCAAGTCCGCTCCTTCGGTTACCGATTCTTATGTCAAGGGCGCGGTAAGCGAGGCGAAGCAGTATATCCGCAGCTATCTGAGCATAAACCCCGACTGCTCCAGCATGGGAAATGCCAAGGTGACGGTGGTGACGAAGCCGGAACATGGTCACGTGATCGTGGAGAACGGAGAGGCCTACCCCGACTTTTCGAATGATAATGTCCGCGGACACTGTAATAGCAGAAAGGTTCCTGCCGCCTTGCTATACTATCAGTCGGATTCTGGATTTGTCGGTGCCGATCGCTTGGTGGTCGATGCGGTCATGCCCAGCGGCATGTTTTACCGACACGAATTCAGCATCAACGTCCGTTAGCGAATACCAAGATCCATTGATCGAAACCGATCAATGGGCCCCTCAAACGCTGGATCGGCTTTTCCGAACCCCTCGGTCTCCGCCACCCACGCCCGTTCCCGTCTGGATTATCGGCTCATAAGGCTTTCAAGCGGAACCGCGTGGGTGGCCGGGACACGCTCGGCCATGACGAGCGAATAAGGCTTGGCCGTTTGCTCCGCCCCCCCTTGGTGTCCTTGGTGTCTTGGTGGTGAATCACGTTCGAGTCCCATACCAAAGGTGATGGCCTCAAACGCGGCGGGTTCGACGATCTCGAGCTTAAGATGCTGGTCGGTTTGCGGCGAATATCCAAGGCGCGCGTCCCCTTCCGCTCGCGACATTCATCGGGAGCGGCGCGAGAAAGATCGGAAACCTGCGAAAGGAGGTTGTTCCAAAATCCCCGGCAAATGACTTGGAATTGGCATGGTCGACGCACAGACAATCTTGCCAGTCTCAATTCATAATAGATATAAGGTAAAAATATCTACAGTATCACCATAAATGGCAACTGTGGTTGCTAGAATAATTATATTTCCAATTTCTCGACCACTGCGATTATGCTAATTTTCTAAACGAGTAGTTATGATCGACTGCGTTAAATCAGAAACCTCCCGCCAATTAGGCGGAACGCCGTCAGAATTTCCTGGTTGATAATCACGGCATATAATATCATTCGAAGGTGTTGGTTTTTTGGGGGAATTCCACACCGGTGACCATGGAAGCAATGTCGGGGGCTTTCGTCAGAAGACGCATTCTCATCGCGCTGGCCGCGTTGATGCCGTTTGCCTTGCTGGAATTCCACTATGTCTCGTCCATGAAGGACAAGGTGGTCGTGGCCGCCAGGGAGCGGGCGTCGACCTTGGCCCGTGCGGCTGCGTTGCAGCATCGCACCATGTTGGAAGCGGCCGTGCTATCGCTCGATCAGGTCGCCCAGATGGCGTCGATCAGCGACGGCAGCCCGCGCGAATGCGTCGCCAGGATCCAACAGATCCGAGCCAATTCGGCCCTGTTCGTCAATCTTGCTCGTGGCACTCCGGACGGCGATGTTGATTGCACCGGAATGCCGGGCCAAACGCGCTTCATCGCCGGGGCGATCGATGTCGCCAAGCGGGCCATGGCCACCGGCCAGCCCGCCGTCGGACCGGCCACCATCAGCCCCAATCACGGACGGCCCATCCTGCCCCTGGCGCGGCCGCTCCCCAGTTTGGATGGCCGGGTCGAGCGCGTGATCGTCGCCGGAATAAATTTGTATTGGCTTGACCGGGCGGTTGACGAACTGGCGCTCAATTCCGGCGACCGCGTAATGGTTCTCAATGATCAGGGAACGGTACTGGCGTCACGTCCATCCATGCCGGACCTGATTGGGAAAACCATTACCCACCCCACCACCCGCACGGATGCGACGCAGTTTGCCGCGACTCTTCAAGACGGCACCGAGCGGCACTTCGAGTTAACGTCATTCGAGGGCGGGACACGTATCGCCGTGGGCATCGACCAAGGGCAGGTGTTGGCCGAACTCGACGCCGCTCGCACGGCCCATTTGATCGGCTTTGCCCTCACGGCGGCCGGATCGGTAACGCTCCTCGTCCTCATGGACTATTTCGGACTGGCCCGCCGTGGCCGTCGGTTCGCCAAGGTGGCCGCCCAGATCGCGGGCGGTGACCGCACGGCCCGCCTTCACATCGATCACCGCGATCCACTGGAATTCGCCCGCATCGCGGCCTCCTTCAATTCCATGGCCGATGGCATCGCCGAGCGCGACCGCCAGATCGAACAGGCCCATGACGAAGTGCGCAAGCTTTCCCGCGCCGTCGAGCAGAGCGCGCATATGGTCATCATCACCGACATCAATGGGACCATCGAATACGTCAATCCGAAATTCATCGAGGTCACCGGATATCAACCGGAAGAGGCCATCGGGCGAACGCCTGCCATACTCCGTTCGGGCGACACCCCGCCCAGCCTCTACAAGACCATCTGGGAGACGATCCTGTGCGGGCGGGAATGGCATGGCGACCTGAAGGATCGACGCAAGGACGGCAGCGTATTCTGGGCGGCGGTCAGCATCGCTCCCGTCCGTGCGCCCAACGGCAGCCTCACTCACTTTGTCTCCCTGCACGAGGATATCACCCGCCGGAAACTTGACGAGGAAAGCAGCAAGATCGCGCGGGAGCAGGCGGAAGTCGCCAACCGCGCCAAATCGGAAATCTTGGCCAATATGAGCCATGAACTCAGGACGCCGCTCAACGCCATCATCGGCTTCTCGGAAACCATGCTGATCGAGATGTTCGGTCCGCTGGGCAGCGCCAAGTATCTGGAATACGCGAAAGACATTCACTATTCCGGCCAGCATCTGTTGGAACTGATCAACGACATCCTCGACGTTTCCGCCATCGAAGCGGGCAAGATGGAACTGCACGAGGAAGCCGTCGCGGTGGACCATCTGGTGGCGGCCTCCGTCCGGCTGGTCGCCGACAGGGCCGAGAAAGGCAAGGTAACGCTTCAATCGCGGCTTGCCCCGGATTTGCCCTCGCTGTTCGGAGATGCCCGGCGGCTCAAGCAGATACTGCTCAATATCCTCAGCAATGCCGTCAAGTTCACCCCCGAAGACGGATCCGTGACGATCACCGCCGAAATCAACGGCTACGGCGATCTCGCGGTGAAGGTGAAGGACACGGGCATCGGCATGTCACCCGAGGAAATCGCCAAGGCGGTCACCAAATTCGGCCAGGTGGATTCGTCGCTGGCCCGCAAGCATGACGGAACGGGATTGGGATTGCCGCTGACCATCGGCCTCGTGGACTTGCACGGCGGCACCCTGGATATTTCCAGCAAGAAGGGACAGGGAACCGAGATATCCATCGTCTTCCCCAAAAGTCGCCTCACTCCCTCGGGTCGAACCAACGCCCATGCGGACGAGCGGCAATTGGCGCCGACGTCTTGACCCTGGGCGGGGCGTCAGGCGCTCTCGCGGGCAATGGCGACCCTCAACCGGTGAAAGGCGTTATCGCCATCCATCTAAACACGCTCGGTTGATATACGTTCACCCTCCCATCCACTTCATATAGCATTTAATGCTTGGAATTTAGGTGCGCCCACTCAGGAGGCGGTTCTGCCTGAAATCAACGCCGAACGACTCCGTCGCTCCATCGCCCTCTATTCCGCCATGGCCATGGCGGCCATCTGCCTCGTGGTGACCGGAGCCAGTGTCGGCCCCATGGCCATCACGTTGCGCGAGGCGGCCCATTCATCGCTCCGCCATATCGTCGAACTCAAGGTCATGGCCATCGAGGAATTCCTGTCGCGGGGCGCCACCTTGGCCCAGCAGGTCACCAGCCGCACGGTCATTCGCGACAAGCTGGCGGATTACCACGATGGTAAAGTTGATTTGGCGGCGGTCGCGGATTTCACCCGCGACAAACTGGTGGATTCGCTCAATCTATCGGCGGAGCTGGTGGGAATTGTCCGACTGAATGCCAAGGGCGAATTGGTGGTGGCGGTGGGCAAGCCCTTCGACTGGGCGGGAACCTCCATGCCGGGCCTTTCCGCCACCCAGCCCACCATGTCGCCGCCAACCTTGATCGATGGGCAGCCCTATATCGTCATGGCGGCCCCCATCAACAGCCGCATCGGCCAGCGCCTGGGCGTCGACCTCGTCTTGATCGATGCTCGGCGCCTGCTGGGCATACTGCGCGACGGCCACAGCCTGGGCGAGACCGGCGATATCGCCATCGTCACCTCGGAGACCAGGCCTCGCCTGCTGATCCCGTTCGGCCATGAACCGGCCCGGGACGGCGGCGTCCTGGCCCCGGAGGGCCCCATCGCCAGGATCGTCGCCGCCACGATCACCGGCCATTCGCCCCTGGTTGAAGCGAAAGGCGATCCCATCTTGGTCGCGGCCGCCATTCCGGGCACGGATTGGGTCATGGTGATGCGCATGGGCGCCGCCGAAGCCACCGCCTCGGTGGATCGCCTGGTGATCGCGGTCATCGCGACCGCCGCCGTCCTGGCCCTGTTCGGGGTGATCGGGCTGATGGCGGTCCTACGTCCCCTGACCGGCAGCATCATCATTCATACCAATGATATGCGGCGCCAGATCGAGGATTTGGAGCGCGCCAGGGCGGAGTTGCAGGAGAAGACCCATCAACTGGCCCTGTCCAACGCCGATCTTCAGGAATACGCCTATGTGGCCTCGCACGACCTGCAAGAGCCGCTGCGCATGATCTCCAGCTACGCTCAACTGCTCGAGCGTCGATACAAGGGGAAGCTGGACGAGGAAGCCACCGAATTCATCGGCTATATGGTCGATGGCGTCAAACGCATGCAGGCCATCATCTTGCACCTGCTGGATTATTCCCGAGTCGGCGGCAAGGGCCAGAGCTACAGCGCGTTCGACAGCGGCGACGCCGTCGCCTCCGCCCTGGCCAATCTGGCGGGTGCCATCAAGGCAAGCGGTGGAGAGGTGACGACCGGATCCCTTCCGGTTGTCTGGGCCGATCGCATGCAATTCACCCGTCTGATGCAAAACCTGATCGGCAACGCCATCAAGTACCACCTGCCGGAGCAAGCGCCACACGTCGCCATCACTGCCGAGCGCGAGGACCGATACTGGCGCTTTTGCGTTTCCGACAACGGAATCGGCATCGATCCGCAATATTTCGAGCGTATCTTCAAGCTGTTCCAACGCCTGCATCCGCGCGGCGAATTCGAAGGGACGGGAATCGGGCTCGCCATCTGCCGCAAGATCGTGGAAATCCACGGCGGCTCCATGTGGGTGGATTCCGAGCCTGGCCACGGAGCCAAATTCTTTTTCACCCTGCCCGACGTGACGGTGAGCATGGCCGAAGGCCAGGCCCTCGCGCAGACAGAATCAGTTTAATCGGTCGCCTCGTGGCTTGCGGAAGCCGCGAATTCCTGTGATACAGAATCCTAGAGTCAGCCCGCCGGACGGAGGATATCCATGCTCAACGACACGGTCATCGTCACCTTCTCGGCCCCCGAACATTCCGGCAAGACCACCTTGGAAGCGGCCTTCGCCAAGCTTCTGGCCGAGCACGGAATCCAGGTCCGGCTGCCCCCCGACAGCCAGCGCGACGACAAGATGGCGCTGCCCATGGCGGAACTGCTGTCCCGCTTCAAGGAAAAGGGGATATCGGTTCTGGTCATGGAAAGCAACGCGACCTGACACCCGGTCAGAGCGGCTTCAATACCCCGAACTGATACATCTGACGGAATGCCGATGGATGCTCGGCTTCCAATTGACGCCAGTTCTCCAGGGACAGCATTCCCGGATCATTGGGGAACCGGCGCCCAAACTCGGCCATGACGCCTGCCTCCAGAAAATAGAAGCCGCAGAATGTCAGGCCGAGTTCCTTGAGGGCCGCCTGAATTCGCGGAATGCTGAACCGGTGTTCCTGGACATGGAAGACCTGATCGCGGCAAGCGCTGGTCGAATAGAAATCCGTCGCGTTGGCGATGGAGGCCGCCGGATGATCGGTCGGCAGGCTTAGGATGTCCTGGCGAAAACGGCGAATATCCTGGGCACTGGACGAATAGCCGCGCTGCTTGATCAGGGCTTGCGCCGCCACTTCGCCGGCGCGGGCGGCCTCGCTGTAGAGCGCGATCTTCATCAGCCCGCCCGGCTTCAACAATGGGACAAGCGCCCGCCACCCCGCCAAGGGGTCGCCGAGATGATGGAGGACGCCGCCGCATTCGATGACATCGAAACGGCGCGCCAAATCACCAAGGTTCAATATATCCGCCTGGGCGTATTCGATATTCTCGATCCCGTGGGCACGGGTCTGCCGCAAGGCATAGGCGAGGCTGCTCAGGCTGAGGTCGATGGCCAGGACCGCGGCGCCGTCATAGGAGGTCGCGGCCCAGATGGATTGCTGGCCGGTCCCGCATCCGGCGACCAACACCTCGGTCCGTCCGTTCGTGGTCGCCTGTCCGGAATGGACTCCGCCCGACATGGCTTTCACGGCGGCGTCCACCGAACCGCGCGACGGCGCCACGCTGGGACGAACCCAGCGCGGATAGGGATTGGTTTCGTACTGCGATCGCACGGCCACGGAAACGGTGTCATGGACCCCCGTTAGGGCCGGAATGCTGTCCCGCAGGTTCAATTCCTGCGCCGGTTCGTCCACTTGCAGCCGAATGAGATCGCCAAGCGAGGACGCCGCCGCCGACAATGGCCAATCCAGATCGAGCCGATGCAGCGGCCTGTAAGCCGCGACGATGACCAGCGTCCAGGGGTCTTTCGGCCGGTGATCGGCAATCAGAGCCTCGATCCGGCCATTTTCATCCTCGGTCTCGGCGAAGACGTATTCGTTGATGAAGCATTGCGCCGCCAGCGCCGCCGCGAAAGTCAGGCCCGATGGCGTGTCGCGGCCAACGTCGCCCATCAGAATTCGGCGGCGCAGACCGGTCAGCAACCGCTCGAAGGCAGGGTCGCACAGGGGAATCATGCCGAGCAGACGCAGCAACAGCCCATTGCCGCCAAGGCGCTCCATGGCGTCTTCGACCGCGTCGGCGGGCCAGGTCTCCACGGTCCCGGCCTTGGCCAGAAGCGCCGCCACGGAAGGATCGGCCGCCACCGCGCTCAGGGCCGCCGCCCCCACCACCACCGGCTGGACGCTGGGATGGCCAAGCGCCCGCGCCAAGATCCCCCGCAGGTCGTCGTCCGCTTGGGAGAACTGGAAATCGGCGGCCAATTCGGAGAAGACCCTCAGGAACTCCGGCTCGGCCGGGCAGAGTTGTATTGCCCGCCGCGCGCAGGCCAGGGCATCGGCCGGACGCCCAGCCTCTCGCATCACCTCGATCAGGTTCTGGTGCGCAGGCACCGCGTGGGGGACCAGGGCAATGACGCGATCGAAGCTGATGGCCGCCCCATCCGTCCGCCCCTGCTTCCGCTGGGCGACGCCCAGAAAGAAGTGGGCTTCCGGGTGGTTGGGCGAAAGCTGCGTCGCCCGGAGGAAGCTGTCAGCCGCCTCGCCCGTCCGCGACAGCGCCCCCAGTGCCCGCCCCAGATTGAGATATCCCTGGGCGGCGTGGGGCCGCAGACGCAGCTCGGCACGAAACTCCGCCTCGGCGCTCACCGCGTCGCGGGCCAATAGGGCGCTGGCGCCGAGAATGGCCCTGGCATCGCCGCTATCACCGTCGGCGGCGATGGCGGCCCGGCAAAGGCGCTGGGCCTCACCGGCATTGCCTGCCTGCAAGGCTGCCTGTGCTTCCACCAGGAGATTTCGTTGCTGCGTCATTCAGAGCCCGTTCATCGAGGTGGCGGGGCCCGTTCGGATCGCTTCCCGCCCAGGCACCTTAGCCTGCCATGGAAGCCGCACCAAGCGACGAGATGGCGGGGTTTTCAAATTCGCCGTTTTCTCTATGATGCCGCCCATAATCGCGTCCAACCTTGGGGATAAACGTTGAAAAAACCGGCTTGGCTGAAACGCAAGGCGATCATGAAGAGCCTGGGATTCGATATCTCGCGCTGGTCTCGGGTCGTCTGCTATCGCGAATGTTTCGCCATCCTGAGGACTCTGGCGCCCGAGACGCTGGACGCCATGGAGATTTCCGGCGGCAGCGCCTGGAACGACGCGCTTGGCTTCAAGAGCTTCACCGAAGCCCATTATCCCGACTACGACGTCTGCGCCGGTCCGCTGCCCCGTCAGTTCGATGTGGTGATCGCCGATCAGGTCTGGCCCCATCTGCTGTGGCCCTACCGCGCCACCCGCAATGTCCTGGACATGCTACGTCCCGGCGGCTGGTTCGTGGTCACCGTGCCCTTCCTGATCCACACCAATCAGCCGGTGGACTGCACCCGCTGGACCGAGACCGGCTTGAAGCACCTGCTGATGGAAGCCGGATTCAGCGAAGGCAATATCAAGACCGGATCATGGGGCAATCTGGCTGCGGTCAAGGCGAGCCTGCGGCGCATCGGCGCCAAGCGCGGTTTCGGATCGCTGGAAAACGATCCGCGCTACCCCATGACGGTCTGGGCCCTGGCCCGCAAGGACGGCCCGGATCAAGCGCCCTTGGCCGGTTAGGTTTGGGCGTCGTTACCGCTAGAAAAACCGCATCCTCTCGGCTAGATTGGCGCGCCGCGCCACCCCCCGGCCGGTTGATCTTGGTTTATCGCTGGAAATACCCATGAACAGGGGAATGCTTCTCGCCGCGCTGGTCGGCATTCTCCTTGCCGTCGGCCTACTGGCGGGCAACGACTTCGGCGCCGTCGCCGATGCGGTCGCCGCCGTCGGATGGGGTGTGCTGGGGATCATTGCCGTGCGCGCCGCCGTGGTGATCGTCTGCGCCCAGGGCTGGGCCAGCCTGATGCGGCCCCATGTCCAGCGGAACAACTCCCTTTACGGCCTGCTGCGCTGGATCCGCGAATCCGTCAACGTGCTGCTGCCGGTGGCCCATGTGGGCGGCGATCTGATCGGCGGGCGGCTTCTCACCTTCTGGGCGGTGCCCAACGGCATCGCCGGTGCCGGTATCCTGGTGGACCTGCTGATCCAGGCGGGCGCCCAGCTTCTCTTCACCCTGCTTGGGCTGGCCTTCCTGATCCTCCACGGCGGCGGCGACATGATCGTCAGCGCCGTGGTCATCGGATTGATGGTGGCAGGCCCCGCCCTGGCGGGGTTCTTCCTGTCGCAGAAATTCGGCCTGTTCCGGCTGGTGGAAAAGGCCCTGGAGGCCATGGCCGCCAAATGGCCGCGCACCGCCATGGGCAGCGATCTCAACCTGCATGACCGGCTGCAAGACATTTACCGCCATCCCAAATCCGTCGCCCTGTCGCTGACGCTGCACGTTGCCGCCTGGCTGGTGGGCGCCGCCGAGATTTGGATCGCCCTGGCCTGCATGGGCCGCAATCCCAGCATCGTCGAGGCGCTGGTGCTGGAAAGCCTGGGCCAAGCCATTCGCGGCGCCGCGTTTCCAGTGCCGGGCGCCGTGGGCTTCCAGGAAGGCGGCTATATGGTGCTGGGGCATGTCTACGGACTGCCCGCCGAGGTTTCCATCGCCATCTCGCTGCTGAAGCGGGTGCCCGATTTCGCCCTTGGCCTGCCCGGCCTGCTGGCCTGGCATCTCATCGAGCTTCGCCGTCCCAGCATCGACGGCATCCCTTCTCATTTTCGTTCGCTCGGGGCAATCTCCGACCGTAACGCCGACGTTAACTGACTGCCGTGGAAAGGATTACCCCGCGATGAACTCGGATACGCTCAACCAGCCGGTCGGCCCTACCTGCCCGGTCAGCTCGTTCAACGAATGGGATCCGCTGGAGGAAGTGATCGTCGGCAGCCTGGATGGCGCCACCATCCCGCCCTATCACGTCACCGTCACCCTGAACGTGCCGAGCTTCACCGGTAAGCTGCACCGCCTGGTGGCGGGGCATCGCTTTCCCAAATGGATGGTGAAGCTGGCCCAGGCCGATCTGGACGAGTTCATCGGTATCCTGAAGGGCGAGAACATCATCGTCCGCCGTCCCGACGCCATCAAGCATTCCGCCCGCTATAAGACAGCCAACTGGTCGTCCAAGGGCTTTTGCGTCGCCTGTCCGCGCGACGGCTATCTGGTGATCGGCGACGAGATCATCGAGGCCCCCATGTGCTGGCGCTCGCGCCATTTCGAGGGCGACGCCTACCGCTCGCTGTTCAAGGAATACTTCAACGCGGGCGCCCGCTGGACCTCGGCGCCGCGCCCGATGTTGACCGACGACATCTATGATTCCAGCTACACCATCCCCGAATACGGCGAGACGATGCGCTACATCGTCACCGAGTTCGAGCCGGTGTTCGACGCCGCCGATTTCGTGCGTTGCGGCCGCGACCTGTTCGTGACGCGCAGCAACGTCACCAATCTGATGGGCATCGAATGGCTGCGCCGTCATCTCGGCGACAAGTACCGGGTCCACGAGATCCCCAGCAAGTGCCGCCAGCCCATGCATATCGATTCCACCTTCATGCCGCTGGCGCCCGGCCGCGTCCTGGTCAATCCCGATTATTGCGACATCGACAACCTGCCCGCCGCCTTGAAGGATTGGGAGATCCTGGTGGCGCCGCGCCCCGATCCGACGCCGGGCATCATGAACAAGATCTCCATGTGCAGCGCCTGGACCAGCATCAACGTCCTCAGCCTGGACGAGAAGAAGATCGTGGTGGAACGCTGCCAGACCACCCTGATCAAGCAGTTGAAGGATTGGGGCTTCGATCCCATCCCCTGCAACTTCGCCAGCTACGGCCCGTTCGGCGGCGCCTTCCACTGCGCCACCCTGGACGTGCGTCGTCGCGGCACCTTGCAGAACTACTGCTGAGGCAAGATATCAGGCACTGGCCCTTGGCGTATGGAGAGGCGGACCGTTCGCGGCCCGCCTCTTTCAATTGGCGCCGTTCGGAGCGCGGGCGTCTCACCCGCCAGCGCGTCACATCAAGGGACAAGCAATAAGAAACGCGGAATCTCGAGTCAGTCGCGTTTGAATTTCCAACATCGATAATATGCTTTATTATTACCTCCTTTGGGGCGGGCGTTTTATTCATTTTGGTGGTCGTTCCCTGGGGGAAACGGCGAATGTGAGAGAGCCGTGCCATGAAGCCTGCGCTGTCGTTCCTGACAATCAAACACAAGACCTATGGATCCAGCGCCGCCGGTCTTGGCTTGGTTTGCCTGTTCATCGGCATTGGGATTTGGGCCATCAGCGGCCTGTCGACCCGCATCGACGAGATGGCCAGCGCCAACACCGCCATGCACCGCCATCTTCATTCGGACATGATGCACGACGCCCTTCGAGGCGATGTGATGGCGGCGCTGCTGGCCTCGGAGCAGGGTGATGCCGAGAAGGCACTGACCATCGCCGCCGATCTGGTGGCGCATCAGGAGACATTTCGCAAGGATGTGGCCATCGGCGCCGGACTGGCCGCCAGTCCCGCCATAAAGAGCGCCTTGGCAAAGCTTGCACCAAGCATGGAAGCCTATGTGAGCTTCGCCGGAGAATTGGTTTCCCTGGCCTTCACAGACCGCCCCCTGGCATTGCGGCGGCTTCCCGATTTCGAGACGGCCTATGGCGAGCTTGAAAAGCACATGGAGGACGCCAGCAATGTGCTGGAGGCCAGCGTGGTTCGATCCCGCCAATTGGGGGCCGAGGAAGTAGCGGTTTCGCGCCAATACTATCTCTCCTTCGGCGTCTTGGCCTTTTTCGCGACGGTCGTCGCCTCGGTCCTGGCGACACGATCCATCGTCCAACCCCTGGAAAAATGCGCCGCCGCCTTCGAGGCTGTTCGCCGCGACGAAATCCCCCAGCCGATCATCTATTCCGCGCCGGACGCCATCGGCGCCATCGCCGCCTCGGTGCAGGCCTATTACGACGAGATCCGGGAACGGAAAGGACTGGAGCAGGAAAAGTCGGTCTATCGCCAGCAAGCCGAGGCCGAACGGCGAGAGACCTTGCGGCGGCTGACCGCGGATTTCGAGAATGGCATCCAGCGGGTCATCGCGACCGTCACCGACGCCAGCAAGACAATGCGGACGGAGACCACCAATCTGGCGGGAGCCGCCGAACGGACCGAAAGCGATGTGGCTTGCGCCCTGGGTGAGGCTCAGACGGCACGGGCGGGCACCGAGCAGACGTCCTCGGACATCCAGGAGATGGAGGCTTCGGTCTCGCAGGCCAATTCAAGGGTGGCCGATGCGGCCGCCGTGGCCGCCCAGGCATCGGGGCGGGCGGAAAGTGCCAACCGGGCGGTCGAGACGCTGTCGGAAGCGGTCGAGCGGGTCGGTGAAATCGTCCAGTTGATCGGCGACATCGCCGCCCAGACCAATTTGCTGGCGCTGAATGCCAGCATCGAAGCCGCCCGTGCGGGCGAGGCCGGAAAAGGCTTCGCCGTGGTCGCCAACGAAGTGAAGAACCTGTCGGGCCAAACCGCGCGGGCAACCGACGAGGTGGCGGGTCATATCGGCGAGGTTCGTGCCGCCACCAATGACGTCGTCGCCGCCATCACCGGCATTTTCGCCGATATTTCCCAGGTGGGTTCGTCCACCACGGAAATCGTCCAAGCCATCAATCGCCAGCACACCGCCATGGGCGATATCGTCCGCCATGTGGCCGAGGTCAGAACCGCCACCGCCGATTTATCGGTCAGGATGGAAAGCGTGGCCGTCTCCAGTTCGACCTCCATGGGAGTGGCGGCCCATGTTCAAGGCCTGTCGGAAAGCCTGAGCCAGCAAATGGTGGACCTGGATGCCGCCGTGAAGCAGTTCATCTCGCTGGTCAACCAGACCGGCGCCAGCGACGAGGAAAAAGCCGCCGCCGCCGACGACGACATGGAGTTGTTCTGATACCAAGGCTCGATGAACAAGACTCATCGGGCCTTGGTCGGCCGCAAGGCGGCCGCGCCGATCAAACGGCGGAAGCCAAGGGTTCCGGAGGAACCCGCCCGGCGCCTGAGGGCCTCGGTGATCGGTTCCGATCACTGAGGTTTGGTATGAGGCACCCGACCGATATAAAGCGCCCCGATGACGACGCGCCGGGATCAGCGAAATTCGAATAGGGAGTGAAAGCGGGCGCGGCGCATGGTCTCGTCCACCGTCCCATTGGCATTGCAGATGACCACCGAGACGGCGGCGGTCCGAGCCGCATCATAGATATGGACAAACAAGCTCATTCCCGTGGAATCGATATAGGTCAACTCGCTGAGGTCGATCCGCCAGTCGTCGCCTTCGAGGCCGACCCGACCGATGATCCCCGGAAACTGCGGCGCGTCGGCGAATGTCAGCCGCCCCGCCAGTTTAAGCTCGAAAACACCGGCGATACGGCTGCCCAAATGTTGCATCTTTAAAAAATCCTCGACATCAGGCGGATCGAATATTGGTCAGGAAGGTATCCACCTGAAGGCGCAATGTCCCTGCCCTCTCGGCGACGGTATGGGCTGTATCGTACACGTCCGACGCGGCATGACCAGTCTCGAGCGCCGCCTCGTTGACTCCGACCACATTGGAACTGACCTCGTCGGTGGCTTGCGAGACTTGGCTGACATTGTTGGCGATCTCGGCGGTCTGGGCGTCCTGCTCGGAGACCGAGGCGGCAATGGCCGACGACAATTCGTTGATCTGTTCAATGATCGCCCCGATATCGGTAATGGCGGCGACGGCACCTTGGGTTTCTTGCTGAACGGCGCCGATCTGGATTGAAATCTCGTCGGTGGCCCGTGCCGTTTGGTTCGCCAGCGTCTTGACCTCGCCCGCCACCACGGCGAAGCCCTTGCCCGCCTCGCCCGCCCTGGCCGCCTCGATGGTGGCATTAAGGGCCAGCAGATTGGTCTGGGCGGCGATGTCGTTGATCAGGGTGACCACGTCGCCGATCTTCCGCACCGCCTGCGACAGGCCCTGGACCATGAGATTAGCGTTCCGAGCCTTTTCCCTGGCAGATCCCGCCATGTGAACGGAATCGGAAACCCTTTGATTGATGACCTCGACCGATCCGGCCAGATGCTCGGCGGCGCCAGCGACGGTTCTCATGTTGACCGCCATCTCCTCGACGGCGGCGGCCACGGTCGTCGCCCGATGGGAGGTCTTCTCGGCGGTCTCCGACATGGCCTGCGACGTGGCTTCCAGTTCCGTCGCCGAGGCGGCCATGGTCTCCAGCATTTCGGCGACCTCGACATTGAACTGCCCGAGAATACCGTCGATGACAAGGGCGCGGCGGTCCTTGATGACTTGGCCTTGCTCTTGCAGATTGGTCAGTTCCTCGGCACGGATCAGGCCGTCGCGGAACACCTTTACGGCGCGGGCGATATCACCGATTTCGTCCTTGCGCTCCAGTTCAGGAACCTCGGCGGCGTAATTGCCGTCCGCCAGGACGGTCATGAAGCCGGTCATGGCTCCCATCGGGTTGGCGATGATGCGAACAAGGACCATGCGAACGGCAACCACCGTGAAGATGGTGGCCACCACCCCGCCCAGACTCAGCCACAGCAATACGGTGGAAAGACGCGCTTCGGCCTCGTCGGTGGACAGCGACGACGACAAGACGGCGATGACGTCGCCGTTCTTCAGGCCCATGGCGTCGTGGCAGCCGTGGCAGACCTCGGCCTTGGCGCCTTCGGTGACCCCGAGAACGATGGGCAGCGAGTAACGGAAGTAGCCACCCGCCATGCGCGCCACCGGAACCTTCGAGTCGAATGCCTCGCGATCGACGTCGTCTTGGACCTGCTTTGGCGCACGGCCGGGCTCCATCTCCTTCACATGGGCGGTCACCTGCGTTCCCCATGCGCTCCAGACCTTGCCGGGATAGTCGCTGTTGCGGCTGCCGAACCAGTTGTTGAAGACGGTGACGCCGATATTGTCGCCATCCTCCGGGCGCTTGGCCATGACATTGACGATGAAGGCGTGAAGCGACGTCACCTCGTTGACCGATAGCTGCCGCAATTGCCGCTCCATTTCGGCCCGTTCAAAGCGGGCGATGGTGACAACAAAGGTCGCGATCAAGGCGCTGACGATCAATCCGACGATGATCATAAAGCGACTGGACAGCCGTAAATTGGCAAATGCGTTCACCCGCTGCACTCCGACTGTTGCGCCCATGACAGCGGCAACCTGCTTTGAATGTTTCCAAAAAAATAGCCATAGGTATTTTAAGGCTAATGGACAACTGCGCATTCGGCTTAGCTGGCGTGACCGGCCATGACGCCCTCCGTTACCGCGGATAAATCATACCGTCCACTCGCACAGTTCGCCGTACTACCTAGGTATTATCCCTAACCCTCTTTCAGCATTCTCGTATGGCTGGAATTGCGCTAGCATCGACCAGGGAAAATATGACAACTTTTGTGGCAATATGCGTTGATCTAAAATAGACGCGTCATAAAGACGGAGCCCAATTAATGTTTAAATTGCGATTGGCTGGAAAAGTTTATTTCGCCGTTTTTATTTTAGTCGCCGCCGTCCTTGCGGTTGGCGCCATGGGCTTGACGACTCTTCGATCCTACAAGGCGGTGGTCGATGAGATGGGTGATATCTCTCGCAGCGCCGTGCTGGGCGAGCGGGTCAACGGCATGATCCTGGCGGTCGTCATGGATTCCCGTGGAATCTATATGGCGCAGGATCGAGCGGAATCGGAAAAATACGCGGTCCCGCTGATGAAGAATTTGGACAAGCTGCGCACGGTCCTTAAAGAGTGGCGCGACCAATTCCCGGCCGATCGGCGCGGAAGCTTCGTGGAAGCGGAAAAGGCCACCGAGGACTTCATCCGGTTCCGCGCCGAATTGGTGCGCCTGTCGCGCGAAGCCACCCTGCCCGAGGCCCGCGCCTTTGGCGACAACGACGCCAACCGCAAGGTCCGCAGCGCGCTGAACGAAAAGATCAAGGGCCTGGCCAAGGAAAACGAAGACGAAGTGGTTCGTCTGCGTGATCTGGTCCAGTCGGAATTCGGCGCCCAGCAGTCGAAATTCCTGGCCGTCCTGATCCTGGGCCTCATCCTCGGCGTCGCCGTCGCCGTCCATGTGGTTCGCTCCAAGATCGTGTCGCCGCTGCGCAGGATCACCAATGTGATGCAAGCCCTGGCCGGGGGCGATCTGTCTGTCGCCATCCCGTTCTCGGATTCCGAGGATGAAATCGGGACCATGGCCAAGGCCGTCGAGGTCTTCAAGCAAAATGGCCAGGAGAACGAACGCCTGCGCGCCGCTCAAGAAGAGGAGCGTCAAAACGCCGAGCGCGACAAGGCGGCCGCGCTGGGCCAGATGGCCGATCACTTCGAGGCGACGGTCAAATCCAAGGTGGCCGAAGTCGGCATTTCGACCTCCGCCATTGGTCGCACCGCCAATATCATGGCGAACCATTCCGAAACCAGCGGCGGTCAGTCCATCCTGGTGGGCGACGCCGCAAGCAATACCAACGAACGGGCAACCGTGGTGTCGGCGGCGACGAAGCAATTGGCCGCTTCCGTCAATGAAATCGCCCAACAGGTCCAACATTCGACCACCATCGCCCGCAAGGCGGTGGAAGACGTTCACACCACGTCGGGCCAGATGCGGGGCTTGCAGCAATCGGTTCAGGCCATCGGAGATATCGTCAAACTGATCAGCGATATCGCGGCGCAGACCAATCTACTGGCCTTGAACGCCACCATCGAGGCCGCGCGGGCAGGCGATGCCGGCAAGGGCTTTGCCGTGGTCGCCAACGAGGTGAAGCATCTGGCCAACCAAACGGCGCGGGCAACGGAGGAAATCACCCAGCAGGTCGGCGCGGTTCAAACCTCCACCATGGAAATGACGACGAGCATTCAAGGCGTGGTGGAAACCATCCGCTCCATCGATGAAGCCTCGTCCGCCATCGCTGGAGCGGTACAGCAGCAAGAAGCCGCGACCAACGAAATTTCCAGCAATATCGACGAAGTCGCCTATCAGGCTCAGGAGGTGATGAACAGCGTCTCGAAACTGGCCAAGGCCTCCGTCATGTCCTGCGCCGGCACCGTTCGCGTCATCTGGAGCGCTGACAGCCTCGCCAAGGTCGTCCATACCCTGGACGATGAAGTCGAGAAATTCCTGACCAAGGTGCGTTCGCTCCAGGCAAGCAGCGGAGGCTGAATCAACGCCGATGGAGATGGCCTCGGTGACGGGCTTCGCGTCTCCCCGCGAACGACCTCAGGTTTCCAAAGCCGCAGGCACGCGAAAGCGGAAGGACGACCCCTGCCCCGGCTCGGACTCGACGGTAATGGTGCCACCATGACGCTCGGCGATCTTACGGCAGATGGCTAATCCGATTCCGGTCCCATCATAATCTTGGCGGGTGTGCAGGCGCTGGAAAATGCCGAAGATCCGCTCGAAATACTGTGGCTCGATACCGATGCCATTGTCCGAGACGCTGAACTCGTAGTGTTCATCGATCCTGCGGCAATCAACGGAAACCTCCGGCACCCGTCCCTCGGCCCGGTATTTGATGGCATTGCCGATCAGATTTTGGAACAGCCGGGCAATCTGGCCCGAATCTCCCAGGATGGAGGCCCGCCCCACCGAATCATCCACGCGGACCATGGCCCCGCATTCGTCGATGGCCAATGAAAGATTGCGGATGGCGAGTTCGACGGCATTGCCGACATTCATGGGCAACATGGGCGAACCGCGCCGGTCGATCCGCGAAAACTCCAGCAGATCGAGCACCAACTGGTCTAACCTCTGCGCCCCCTCGCGAGCGAACTCCAGGAAGTCGTGACCGTCCTTGTCCAACACGTCGCCGTAGCGACGGCGCAGCAGCGAAAGATAACTGGAGACCATGCGGAGCGGCTCGCGCAGATCGTGGCTTGCCACATAGGCAAACTGCTCCAGCTCCGCATTGGAATGTTCCAAGGCGGCCGTCTTCGACCGCAAATCCGTCTCCCAGCGACAACGCTCCGTGATATCGCGGGCGATGACGAAGTGATACAGCACACCCTCGTGCCCCACATCCTTGCTGACGATCTCGACCGGAATCGAGCGCCCGTCCCGCGTGAGCAGCGAGCTTTCGAAGCAGCTGGCCGCACAGTTCGGCTCGGTGGGTCTCGGCGCGATCTCGGCGATGATGTCGGACAGAATGCGGCCGACCAACTGATCGGCGGTCCAACCCAATTGTTCCTGAGCAAAGGGATTGGTGTAGATGAGGGTCCAATCGCCATCGGCGAGAAACACCATTTCCGCCGAATTTTCCACCATGGTATTGATCAGGAACAAGTCGCGGGCGGTCTTTCGCAATTCATCATTTTGCCGGGTCAGGTCCGCCTTGTAACGCCCGACCAGTCGTCTGGTCAGCACCGAGAACCATACCCCGATGGCAACGGAAGCCGCGACGCCCACGGCAAGGGCGGTCACCGTCAACTGTATTTTATCCTGAATGCTGCGCGCCAAGGCCCCGCGCCGTTCGGCTGTGGCGGCGGCGACGTCATCCGTGAACAGCCCTGCCGCCAGAGTCCAGCCCCAATCCTCCTTGCGCGAGACATAAGTCAGCTTGGTGGCCTGGGGCCCGTCATCGCCAACACGGGCCCAGTCATAGCTGACGAATCCGTCACCCTTTTCGGCTTTGCTCAGGATGGTCCGAGCAACAGCCTGATTGTCCGGGTTCAATTCCGTGATGGGCAGTCCTTCGCTCCAAGGCTGCGACGGCGCCACCAAAATCCGGCCTTCATTGGCCAATACGGCGATATAGCCAGATCCGTCCTTGCCAAAACGGAAACTCCGCAGGCGTGCCAATGCCTCATCCTTCAGACCGGCTTCCTCATCGCTCACATACTGGCCGGTGCCGATCAGCCAGTCGAACGGCTTGAAATGGCGGACATAGGCGATCTTATCGGCCATCTCGCGGCTGTTGCCCGGCGCATACCAGCGATAGCGGGAAAAACCATCGCCCACCGGCCGACCCGCCGCCTCGATCAGGCCCCGCATGATGTAATGGCCGGTATCGTCGCGATTGTTCATGAGCGACGTTCCTTCCAGCTTGCGGCCGATGGGCAGCAGCACACAGGTTCCGTCCATTCCGTCGATGAAAAAGTACCCCTTGCCGCCGAAAAACCGCAACGGCCGCAAGGCCTCGGCGATCAGAACCTTGATTTCGCTTTCGGGACGGCGCCCCCTTTCTTGCTCATAGATGGCCTCGGCCAAAGCATGAGCTTCATCCACCTGTTCGCGAATTCTGGCCTTCAGGACGGATTCGGCGCGGACCCTCAGATTGGCAAGGAAGCCCTTGGCGGTCTCCACTTGGCGAACCAGCATTTCCTCGCCTTCACGAATCTGCTGGGCCTCGAGGGAGCGAATATTGACTTCATATTCCTCTGTGATCTGGCGGATGAAAAAGTAGCCGAGACCAAGCACCAGTACGCTCGCCGCGAAGACCGTACCGGCGAGTTGAAGCCTGGAAATCAGCCGTTCATCCACGACGAGACGCATGCCCAAATCCGCCCCTTCAAGACATGACCTTTCATTATAACATGGCACCGATATTTTGACAGCGATCAACGCCCCCACCGAGTCCGCCACAGCCCGCAATTGAACGCGATAAGTAATATTTTTCTATTTCCACAGGCGGGCGCGAGGCCGAATTTGGGTGCGCAGCCACCATCTTCATGGCCTTGGCCGCTCGACCATATGAAGCGTGTGGCCATTGATAAAAATCACCACGGTCGTCAGACATTGTCTTCCTATTGTGTTTTTATTCATCTTTCATTCACACACCCCCATATTGCAGCGCAATAATTGTAAGCGCCCACAACAACAGACTCGACTCCCATTCAGTGTGATGCTATGTAACTTTCATGAACGCCCGCGGCCTCATTGAGGCGAGGGCTTTTTTTATGCCCGGGGGGCTTTGACGATGGCTGAGACAGAAAACCATCAGACCGGCAATCAAACCGGAACTGTGGATGAAGATGCGCATCAGTCACTGGATGATCTGACCGTCCTTCAAAACGTCGCTGATCAGAATTTGGGCGAGGTCCGACTGAATGTCGCCCGCCCGGTCGAGACCAGTGACGGCCAACTCAGCCGCCTGGCCGACATCCACGCCGGATCCACCAGTGCTCCGCAGGTGCTCGTCCAAACCGCGGCGGGAGTGGGAAAGTCAGCCGACCTCGACATCGCCATCGACCATGCGGGAACCACAGGCACTATCGATGCCATCGACACGATTCAGCTTGCCCCGTCCAATCCGAACGAGATCAACACCACCGTCTCGACAGCCCCCGCAAGCATTGCCGTCTCTTTCGACGCTCCGATTCTAGAGCAGCCCAAGGCTGAAACTCCGGAGCCCGTCGCCCCCCAGTCGGCCCCGGTTATCGCGCAACCCGCAGCAGCAGCAGCAGCGATCGCGCAGCAGCAATCACAGGCGCCGACCGCCGAGGCCGCAGCCGAAGATCAAACCACCACCACAACAACCTTGGACAATACCGAAAACAGCGCGCCGACCACCTCGGACGTGAATCTGGGCAGCGTCAACGAAGACCACTCCATCACCTTCACCAAGGCGCAGCTGCTGGCCAATGCCACGGATGCAGACGGCGACACCCTGTCGGTCAGCAATATCAACGTCAGCAACGGCACCCTGGTCGAGAACGCCGACGGCACCTACACCTTCACCCCCGACGCCAATTACAATGGCGAAATCGATCTCACCTACACCATTTCGGACGGTAATGGCGGCACCACCACCGGTTCTGCCAGTTTCGAGGTCGCCGCCGTCAACGATGGCCCGACCACGTCGGCGGTCAGCCTGACCGGCGCCAACGAGGACAATTCCGTCACCTTCACCAAGGCGCAATTGCTCGCCAATGCGTCCGATATCGAGGGCGACACCCTCTCGGTCGCGAGCGTGTCCGCCAATAACGGCACCCTGGTCGAGAACGCCGACGGCACCTACACCTTTACCCCCGACGCCAATTACAACGGCGCCGTGGATGT
>NZ_PGTO01000024.1 GCF_003284725.1 Paramagnetospirillum kuznetsovii
TGGATCTTGAAGTCCTTGGTCAGGCTCTCGCCCGCCGCCATGCCCTGCACCGCGCCACTGTTGACCGCGAAGCTCCAGTTGCCGTCGGTCCCCATGGTGAAGGTGCCTTCCGGCGTCTCCTGGGTCGTCTCCTGCATCACCGCCTGATCGTGGTCGGCGTCGGTCACGCTCACATGACCGGACACGCTGGCCGAATCCTCGGACACGTGCTTGGCGTCGCCGGTGATCACCGCAGCGTCATTGGCGCCGTCGATGGTCACGTCGATGGAGGTGGTGCCGACGCCGCCATGGCCGTCGCTGACCCGCACATCGAAACTGTCATTGACGCTTTCGCCAGCGGCGAGCGCCTTGGTGGCATCGGAGGCGACGAAGGTGTAGTCGCCGGTCTCGGAATTGATGGTGATGGTGCCGCTGTCGTTGGTGATGGAATCCACCACATTCCCGTTCGGGTCCACCAGATGATAGGTCATGTGATCGTTATCGGCGTCGGTGGCGTCGATGCCACCCTTGACGGTGCCGGCCTGGGTGACTTCGGTCACCTCGGACTCGACCACCGGCCCTTCGTTGGTCTCGGTCACCGTCACGGTGCGGGTGGCGGTGCCGCCACGACCGTCGGAAACCTGAACGTCGAAGCTGGCGGTATCGCCGCCCTGCCAACCGGCTTCGGGAGTGAAGGTGTAATTGCCCTGGGCGTCCATGGTCACGGAGCCGCCGTCCACCGCCAGGGTGCCGTCGACTCCGCCCACCAGCGTATAGCTGAGATTGGCGTTATCGGGATCGGAGGCCGAGATATGGCCGGTGACGCTGCCGTGGTCGGACGCATCGGAATTGTCGATGGTCGGCGGCGCGTTGACTTCGATGACGATGGTCTTCGAAGTGGTCGCGGTGGCGTCTTCCGCCAGCGCGGCGCCGTGATCCACGGCGGCTGCGCTGACTTCCAGATTGATGGTGCCGTAGAAATCGCTGGGCGGCTTGATGGACAGATCGGCGGCATTGGCCTGAGCAGGGGTCAGCGAGAAGGTGCCGTCCGCATTGGCCGCGACCTCCTCGCCGCCGATGGTCAGCGTGCTGCCAGCCGGAGCACCGCTCAGGGTCACGCCGGTAACCGCCTCGTTGTAATGAGTGTCGGTGACGTTCAGGTTCAGACCGAAATTGCCGCCTTCCTGAATCAGGACGGAATCCACCGAGGAAATGGACGCGCCGTCGGCGACGCCCTCGATATTGACCGAGAAGGTCTTGCTGACCGCATGGCCGTTGCCGTCGTCGACGGTAACGGTGAAGGAATCGACGCCGTTCCAGTCTTCCTCGAGGTTATAGGTGTATTCCCCGGTGGCGGGATCCTTGCTGATGCTGCCATGGGACGGATTGGTCACGGTGAAGGTCAGGGTGTCGCCGTCGGCATCGGTGGCCGAGACGCCGAACTTGAAGGTCCGGGGGGTGTCTTCCTTGGAATAGATATCGGCGCCGCCGACGACGGGAGCGGTATTGGGATCTTCGACCGATCCGGTGTCGATGGTCACATTCGGCGCATCGGGTGCGCTGTTGGTCTTTTCCTGCTGATCCGGCACCACCGTTTCGGCGGGCGCATCGGCGGCGGCCTGCTGCTGGTTGGTGACAGCCGGGCCGGTGGGAGAAGCCAGATCGGTCGGGCGCCCCTCGGGAAGCTCCTGCGGCTTAAAGTTTTCGTCGGGCTGGGCCAGGTTATCGAAGCTCTGGACGTTCAGCGCCTTGGCGCCTTCTGCCTTGACCTCTACGGTGACCGCCTGATCCTCGAACTGAGCAGGAGCAGAGCCCAAATCCGGCGGCGCGACCGTGCTGCCCTCGGCACCTTCGATGGCGACGTCAAGCGCGACATTGACGCCACCGGCGATGGCGCCGATGTCATGAACCTGAGGATTGCTGGTCGAGCCCTGCTGCACATTGGCGAGGTTGCCCAGCGAGGTGTCGGAGACATCCACCGGCCGCGAAAGATTGAGCCTCGCATCGCCCAGGCTTTGATCCTGGACGTTTTGCAACACCGTCAAATCATCCAGCGCCTGATGCGCACCATCGCCGGTCCCGGTGTTGTGATCGGTCGGCTGATTGGGATTATTTGTGTCGGCCATCGCGCAGCTCCTAGGCAAAAAAAATCCCGGCCTCAATGAGGTCCGGGGTTCATCTGGGCATTTTGATCCAAATCATCAGCGAAGAGCAAATGAAAAAACACACCCCTGACCTATGGTATGACCATTGCGTCTAAAGCATAGGACCGTTGCCAAGACGGATGTGGCTTTTGCTTCTTCAAACCCAATATGTTGATTGTGCACCGCAGCATAAACAGATTGGAGTGCCCGCCGTGCTTGAAGAATGGATCAGAAACCTGCCCGTCACTACGGTCGAGCGCATCGCCGCCGACGGCAAGGTCGTCGAGACCCGTATCCGGAAGTTGGCCACCGACGAGCTCCGCCGCCGTCGGGAGCTTCGCGGCCAAGCCGATTGAAGGGGCGTTCTAAATTTCGATGACGTCCAGCAGGAATTCCATCGGATAGAACATCCCCACCAGACCCGCCGTGACGCCAAGGTTGTCGCAAAACACCGACTTGAAGAAAACGCCGCGCCGCACGATGCCGTCGCCATAGCGAACGGAGGACGTGTAGCGCTGAGCCCCCCCTTCCTCCATCAGCTTCAGGTCCGCCTCGTGGTAGATCCTGGCCAATTCCGACGGCGCGATCTCGAAGACCGTCTTGCCGACGATCTGGTCGTGCTCATGCCCCAGCATCTCGCAAAAGCGCTGATTGCAGCCAAGATAGCGGCCGCCCGCATCCTTGAAGAATATGGGATGGGGAATCGCGTCCATCATGGCCGCGATGAGATCAGTATTCCTGATAATCTCCCAATCCACTGGCAACGATTTTGGCATTGAGTTCAACCTACGTATTCGTGCCTATGGCGACCTTTGCTCCTCTACCACGCAAATCCCCTTGAGCATAGCGCAACCGACATTTTCAAATAAACCTAATTCGCATATGGCGTAATTATATTACTTTATGCCGAGCCTTTACGTAAGGGACTTGCGATGAATCCATGGCGCCGTCTATTCTGCCGAACCTTTGGCGGGCGACGGAAACAGAGATTTCCAGCCATTCCAAAGGACGGACACAGCAGCAAAGAGTGGGGCTGGACATGGCAGACAGGGCATTGATCACGGTCGACGGCAACGAAGCCTGCGCTTCTGTGGCTTACCGGGTCAGCGAGGTGGCGGCGATCTATCCGATCACGCCGTCATCCACCATGGGCGAACTGGCCGACCAGTGGGCCTCCGAGCAGAAGAAGAACATCTGGGGCGTCATCCCGGAAGTGGCCGAGATGCAGCACGAGGGCGGCGCCGCGGGCGCGGTCCACGGCGCGCTCCAGGCCGGTTCGCTGGCGACCACGTTCACGGCCAGCCAGGGCCTGCTGCTGATGATCCCCAACATGTATAAGATCGCGGGCGAGCTGACCTCGTTCTGCATGCATGTGAGCGCCCGGACCGTGGCCACTCACGGCCTGTCCATCTTCGGCGATCATTCCGACATCATGGCCTGTCGCCAGACCGGCTTCGCCATGCTGGGCGCGGCTTCGGTGCAGGAAGCCCACGACATGGCGGCCATCGCGCACGCCTCGACCCTGCATTCGCGCATCCCCTTCGTCCACTTCTTCGACGGCTTCCGCACCTCGCACGAGGTGGCCAAGATCGAGGAACTGACCGACGCGGACCTCCATTCGCTGATGGACGACGCCGCCATCAAGGCGCACCGCGACCGCTCGCTGTCACCCGATCACCCCACGCTGCGCGGCACCGCCCAGAACCCCGACACCTTCTTCCAGATGCAGGAAGCCCGCAATCCCTGGCACGACGCCTGTCCCGGCATCGTCCAGCAGGAGATGGACCGCTTCGCCAAGCTGACGGGCCGCGCCTACAAGCTGTTCGACTATGTGGGCCACCCCGAGGCCGAGCGCGTGGTCATCATCATGGGATCGGGCGCCGAGACGGTGCACGAGACCGTTTCCGCCCTGGTCGCCAAGGGCGAGAAGGTGGGCGTGCTCAAGGTTCGCCTCTACCGTCCGTTCTCGGTGGACGCCTTCATCTCGGCCATTCCGCCCAGCACCAAGGCCATCGCGGTGATGGACCGCACCAAGGAACACGGCGCCGTCGGCGAGCCGCTTTATCTCGACGTGCTGTCGGCGCTGTTCGAAGCCAAGGCCGAAGGCCGCCGCGTCACCACCATCGCCGATCCCGTCGTCATCGGCGGCCGCTACGGCCTCGCCTCCAAGGAATTCACCCCGGCCATGGTCAAGGCGGTGTTCGACGAATTGTCGAAGGCCAAGCCCAAGCGCCGCTTCACCGTGGGCATCAACGACGACGTCACCCATCTGTCGCTGGAGGTGGACGCCTCGTTCCGCCTGGACCAGCCCAAGGTCAAGGGCGCCGTCTTCTTCGGCCTGGGCGCCGACGGCACCGTGGGCGCCAACAAGAACTCCATCAAGATCATCGCCGAGAACGCCGGTTTCCAGGGTCAGGGCTATTTCGTCTATGATTCCAAGAAGTCGGGCGCCATCACCATCTCGCATCTGCGTTTCTCGCCCGAGCACATCCAGTCCGCCTATCTGCTGGAACAGGCCGATTTCGTCGCCTGTCACCACTTCGTCTTCCTCGACAAGTACGAAGTGCTGCGCTATGCCGCGCCGGGCGCCACCTTCCTGCTGAACTCGCCCTATTCCAAGGAAGAGACCTGGGCCACCATGCCGCGCGAGGTCCAGCAGGAGATCATCGACAAGAAGCTGAAGGTCTATGTGATCGACGCCCGCAAGGTGGCGCTGGCCACCGGCATGGGCAACCGCATCAACACCATCATGCAGACCTGCTTCTTCGCGCTGTCGGGCGTGCTGCCCCGCGACGAGGCCATCGGCCACATCAAGAAGGCCATCGAGAAGACCTATGGCCGCAAGTCCGAGAAGATCGTCGCCAAGAATTTCGAGGCGGTGGATCGGACGCTGGAAAATCTCGAGCAGATGACCATTCCGGCCGCCGTGACCTCCACCCGGTCGCGGCCGCCCATCGTGCCGGACAACTCGCCCGATTTCGTCAAGCGCGTCACCGCCATGATGCTGGCCAATCACGGCGACCTGCTCCCCGTTTCCTGCTTCCCGGTGGACGGCGTGTGGCCCACCGCCACCGCCCAGTACGAGCGCCGCAACATCGCCGCCGAGATTCCGGTGTGGGACCAGGGGCCGTGCATCCAGTGCAACAAATGCGCCCTGGTCTGCCCCCATGCCGCCATCCGCGCCAAGGTGGCCTCGCCCGCCGACATGGCGGCGGCGCCCGCCGCCTTCAAGCGGATGGATTACCGCGGCAACGAGTTCAAGGGCGATTCCTACATCATCCAGGTCGCCCCCGAGGACTGCACCGGCTGCACGCTGTGCGTCAAGGTCTGCCCCGGCAAGGACAAGAAGGATCCGTCGCGTCTGGCGCTGCGCATGCAGGAAAAGACCGACGTCATCGAGGACGAGAAGGTCAACTGGGACTTCTTCCTCGGCCTGCCCGAGGTGGACAAGGAAAAGCTGGGCACCCCCACGGTCAAGAGCGCGCAGTTGCTCCAGCCGCTGTTCGAGTTCTCCGGCGCCTGCCTGGGTTGCGGCGAGACCCCCTATCTCAAGCTGATGACCCAGCTATGGGGCGACCGCCTGATGATCGCCAACGCCACCGGCTGTTCCTCCATCTATGGCGGCAACCTGCCGTCCACCCCCTATGCGGTGAACGCCGAGGGACGCGGTCCCGCCTGGGCCAATTCGCTGTTCGAGGACAACGCCGAATTCGGCTTCGGCTTCCGCCTGGCGCTCGACCGTCACAAGGATCATGCCCGCATCCTGCTGCTGGCCCTGGCGAGCCAGGGCAAGCTGCCGGAGAAGCTGGCCAACGAGATCATCCACGCCGACCAGAGCAGCGAAGTGCTGATTGCCGTCCAGCGCAAGCGGATCGAGGATCTGCGCCGCGCCCTCACCTCCATCAACGACCCGCTGGCTCGGCGCCTGGAACAGGTGGCCGACTATCTGGTGGAAAAGGTGGTGTGGATCGTCGGCGGCGACGGCTGGGCCTACGACATCGGCTATGGCGGCCTCGACCACGTCTTCGCCTCGGGCAAGAACATCAACATCCTGGTGATGGATACCGAGGTCTATTCCAATACCGGCGGCCAGCAGTCCAAGGCCACCCCCATCGGCGCCTCGGCAAAGTTCGCCATCGCGGGCAAAACCTTGCCCAAGAAGGATCTGGGCATGATGGCCATGGCCTATGAAGACGTCTATGTGGCCAACATCGCCTTCGGCTCCAAGGACGTTCAGACCACCCGCGCCTTCCAGGACGCGGTGAGCTGGCCGGGCGTGTCGCTGATCGTCGCCTATTCCCATTGCATCGCCCACGGCTACGACCTGGCCCATGGCCTGGACCAGCAGAAGATGGCGGTGGATGCCGGTTATTGGCCGCTCTATCGCTGGGATCCGCGCAAGCTGGGCACCAACGAAAGCCCGCTGACCCTCGACAGCAAGGAGCCCAACGGCCAGTTGGCCGAATTCATGAAGGGCGAGGCCCGCTTCCAGATGGTGGAGCGCGCCGATCCCGAACGCTATCGCGGACTGGTGGACCATGCGGAAGCCAATATCCGCCGCCGCTTCGCCATGCTGCGCCGCTTCGCCGGAGTGCCGGACGTGGTGCCGCCCGCGCCCAAGTCCGACGCGGCGGAATAGAGGGAGTAGAGTCGGTCATCCCCGAGCAAGGCCGAGGGATCTCCGCCTAGAGCGCCGAGCCTCAAATATGAGGCGACGCGCTCTGGCGAGCATTGAGCGAGCGGCCAAGGGCGCGGATGCGCCCGCCCGGCGAGGGCGAAACAAATGAAGCGAGAGCGTGATGCATATTTAATGCATCACGCTCTCGGCTGTCGGTGCCGGTTCCGAAAAGCCGTTCAAGGAGGAGATCCCTCCGCCCGATGGGCGTCGGGATGACACGGTCGGGCGGATCAGCACGCGTTGGCGGCGTCGCGGGTCCGGAGGAACTGGAAGAACTCGACACCTTCGCGCAGGCGGCGCTTCATCATGTCCCAGTCCTGCAGCATCTCCCACAGGATCTCGCCGATCTTGGTCGGGCGGAAGTAGAAGGCCTTGTAGAACTCGGCCACGCCCTTGAAGATCTCTTCGCTGCTGAGATCGGGATAGCTCAGCGCCGCCGTCTGCCAGCCGCCGCCGCCCGCTTCCTTCAGCAGCAGTTCCTTGTCCTTCTTGAACCAGCCGTTGGCGATGGCCTGGTCGTAAAGCTCGGTGCCGGGATAGGGCGCCGCCATGGAGACCTGCAGGGTGCGGGGATTGACTTCCTTGGCGAAGGCCAGGGTCTCCTTGATGGTCTCGCGGGTCTCGCCGGGCAGGCCCAGGATGAAGGTGCCGTGAACGACGATGCCCAGTTCGTGGCAATCCTTGGAGAAGCGCTTGATGATATCGATGCGCAGGCCCTTGCGGATATTGTTCAGGATTTCCTGCACGCCGGATTCATAGCCGACCACCAGAACGCGCAGGCCGTTGGCCTTCAGCACTTCCAGGGTCTTGCGCGGAATATTGGCCTTGGCGTTGCACGACCACGGCACGCCCAGATGACCGATGCCCCTGGCGATTTCCTCGACCCGCTCCAGATCGTCGGTGAAGGTGTCGTCGTCGAAGAAGAATTCCCGGACCTCGGGGAACAGGGCGCGGGCCTGCTTGACCTCCTCGATCACCGAGGCGGCGCTGCGGGCGCGGTAGACCCGGCCGCCGATGGTCTGCGGCCACAGGCAGAAGCTGCACTTCGACTTGCAGCCGCGCCCGGTGTAGAACGACAGATAGGGATGGCGGATATAGCCGATGAAGTAGTCGTCGGGATTGAGATCGCGGCGATAGACCGGAGCGACGAAGGGCAGCGCGTCCATGTCGTGGATCAGGGTGCGATCCTTGGTGGCCACCGGCTGGCCGTCCGGCCCACGGAAATTCAGGCCGTCGATCTCGGCGAAGGGCTTGCCCTCGGCCACCTCGACGATGGTGTAGTCGAATTCGTGACGGGCGACGAAGTCGACGGCGGTCGACGCCATCAGCGACTCGTTGGGCACCGTCGCCACATGGGCGCCGACCATGCCGATCATGATATTGGGGTTGGCGGCCTTGAACGCCTCGGCGACCTTGCACTCGGAGGCATAGGTGGCGGCGCTGGCATAGATCACCAGCAGCTCGTAATCCTTGGCCAGCTTCAGGCAGTCGTCCAGGGTCTTGCCCGAGGCGGGGGCGTCCACCAGCTTGGAGCCGGGCACCATGGCGGCCGGCTGGGCCAGCCATGTGGGATACCAATTGGATTTGATCTCGCGCTTCGCCTGGAAACGGGCACCGGCCCCGCCATCATACCCGTCGAAGGAGGGCGGATTGAGGAAAAGCGACTTCTTCATGGTATGGACCCTTCAGCAAGATCAAGAGTGCCGTCGCGCCGCACGACGAACCGGCGGCCACGCCATATCACAGTCCGCCCGCAAGATGCGACAACATAGACGACAAAGGACAGAAATTCTCGCAAGCCCAACAGCCCCAAACCGGCGCGCGGCAGGCCCAGGGCGGCTTCCTGGGCGCGGACGGCCCACAGACGGCTGAGGCAGGCCACCACCACCCCGATTAGCGAGATCATACTCCCTCCCCCCACCGCCGCCGCCATCATGGCCAGGGCCACCGGCTGAGTGACCAGGGATGCCTGATAGGACGGCCGATCCACCGCGGCGATGGTGCGCGCCCAGCGGATTTCATGGGCCAGCAGGGTTTGGAAGTCGTCTTCATGGACCATGATATCGACAGGCCGGGCGGCAAGTTCAATATGGAGCCCCTGCTTTCGCACCAGATTTCCCAGCACCCAGTCATCGGCCAGCGAGTCCGAAAGGGCGGCCAGACCGCCCGCATGTTCGAGCACGCCGCGCCGGACCGCCATGGTGGCGCCGAAACAGCCGTCCTTGCGGCCGATGGCGCGGGCCACCAGGGCCGAGGGCAAAAAGCCGTGATTGACCCCCAAGGCGCCCAGGGCGCTCCAGAGGCCTTCCACCGGACGTCCCACGTACAGGCAGGTCACCACCCCCACCTTGGCATCTTCGAATGGCGCCACGACGTGGTCGAGATAGGCGGGCCCGACCCGGATATCGCTGTCGGCGATGACGATCAGGTCATGCCTGACATGGGGCCACATGTTCAGCAGATTGCCGACCTTGAGATTGCGGCCATGGGGGGTCGGATCGACCACTGTGGTGATTTCCACCCGATCAGTCGGCAGCTTGGCGACTTCGGCCAGCGCGCCATCGTCCGGCTGTGCCACGCCGAACACCAGTTGGAAGTCGGGATAGTCTTGCGCGACGCAGGAGGACAGGTTCTCCGCCATGCCGGGCTCGGCACCGCACAGCGGCTTCATGACGCTGACCGGCGGTCGCGCCGATGGCGGCACCGGCTGCCTCTGGGCGAAGCTGCGCACCAGTTGGGCGGCTATGATGTGGTAGAGGCAGCCGAACCCGGCGGCCGCCAGCAGAAGCAGGGAGAGCCCCTGCCAGAACCCGATCATCTGTCTATTTTTCCAACGCCGCCGTCTGCTTCTCGATGGTCTCCAACAGCCCCGTCAGCCCCTTGGCGCGATAAATGGAGCCGAACTCCGAGCGCCGCACCGCCACCTGGCTGACCGTGCCGTCGAACAGAACGTCGATGATCCGCCAGCGCCCCTGGCCCTGGCGCATGACATAGTCGATCTGGGTCGGGTCACCGGTCTTGGGAATGATCCAGCTCTGGACGATCAGCGAGCCGCCGGTCGAGGGGCGCGACTCGCCCACCTCGAACCGCTCGCCGTCCCAATCGCCGAACTGGGCGGCATAGGTGGCCGCCGAAAACGTGGTGTAGCTTTCCGAAACCTTCACCATGTCGTCGCCCAATTGCTTGACCGCCGACGGTCCCAGCATCGCCTTGGTGATGGCGGTGATGTCGTAGGAGTCGGAAACGATGGCGCGAAACTTGTCCAAGCGCCCCTTGAAGCCAAGCTTCGGCCCGGCCTTCATGACCTCCAACACACGGGCGTTGAACGTCCGAAGGGCGTCATCCACCTCTCCGGCAAAAGCAGCTCCCGGCAGACCGGTGGCAGCCATAAGCAGGAATAATAGGGCGAAAAGGCGCGACCGCATGGGTGAACTCCGAAAAATGGAAGCCTGCATTACCATAAATCGCGTCGCCATGCCACGCGCGCAAAGACCCTACTGGTTCAACAGTTGAACTTTGCCGACCCCGCCCTGTATAGTCCCGCCGCCCCATCATCCAGTCAGAGTGCATTTTCGTGGCCGTACCCCTGCTCCAGACACTCCGCATCGGCTATTACGTCATGCGTCAGCACTTCTCCGGCACCAAGCGCTATCCGCTGGTGCTGATGATGGAACCGTTGTTCCGCTGCAATCTCGCCTGCAATGGCTGCGGCAAGATCGACTATCCCGACGCCATCTTGAATTCCCGCATCTCGGTGGCCGAGGCCCTGGCCTCCATCGACGAATGCCCCGCCCCCGTGGTGGTGATGGCGGGCGGCGAGCCGCTGCTGCACCGCGAGATGGACCAGATCGTCAAGGGCGCCCTGGCGCGCAAGAAATTCGTCTATCTGTGCACCAACGCCCTGCTGCTGGAAAAGAAGCTGGATCTGTTCGAGCCCAGCCCCTATTTCACCTGGACGGTGCATCTGGACGGCGACCGCAACGACCATGATCGCGCCGTGTCCCAGGAAGGCACCTTCGATCAGGCCGTTTCGGCCATCAAGGCGGCCAAGGCCCGCGGCTTCAACGTCAATATCAATTGCACCCTGTTCAACAACGCCGATCCCGACCGCATGGCGAAGTTCTTCGACTATGCCCATTCCATCGGCGTCGGCGGCATCACCATTTCGCCCGGATACGCCTATGAGCGCGCCCCCAACTCCGAGCACTTCTTGAACCGGCGCCACACCAAGGATCTGTTCCGCAAGCTGTTCGCCCTGGGCAAGGGCAAGAGCTGGGTGTTCACCCAGTCATCGCTGTTCCTCGACTTCCTGGCCGGCAACCAGGCCTATCAGTGCACCCCCTGGGGCAACCCGACGCGCAACGTGTTCGGCTGGCAGCGCCCCTGCTACCTGTTGGGCGAAGGATATGCCAAGACCTATAAGGAACTGATGGACGACACCGACTGGGACGCCTACGGCGTCGGCAAATACGAAAAATGCGCCGACTGCATGGTCCATTGCGGCTTCGAGGCGACCGCCGTCACCGATACGCTCAGCAATCCGCTGAAAGCCGCCAGGGTCGCCCTGTTCGGCCCCCGTACCGATGGCCCCATGGTCCCCGACCTGGCGCTGGACAAGCAGCGGCCCGCCATCGACAACTACGAGCAATTACTGGCCGAGAACCTGGAAAAGCTAAGTGCCGAAGGTCGGACCAATAATCTTCAGCGCGTCTCGCAGGGCTGACAGGGCGGCCTGACTGTCCAGGCCGACCCGGATCAGACCGGGCAGTTCCCACGGACGGCGGGCCAGTCCCGCCAGAACCGCCGCGATGCGGGGATTGCCCTCGGCATCAAGTCCGGCCATGGCGGAAATGGGCAAGGCCCGCCCGGCCGGATCGGCCACGGCGCGCAGCACCGCCAGCGGTACCCCCGCCTTGGCCGCCACCCGCGCCACCGCGCCGCTTTCCATATCGACGATCATGGCGCCCTGGGCGAACAGGTCGCGCTTGCCCCGGACGCCGCCCACCGCCGTATCGGAGCCGTGAACCAGCCCGGACCGGGAAAACGGAATGGCGCTGAGCAGGCGGCATTTCCACACGGAATCCGTTTCCACTACCCCGCCGTCGACCTGAACGCCGGAGCCGACCACCATGTCGCCCGGGTTCAAGGCGGGATCGAGGCCGCCTGCGATGCCGATGCTGATCAGGGCATGGGCGCCTTGCTCGATCAGCGAGCGGGCCAGGGCCTCGGCCTTGGCCGGAACCGCCCCGGCGCAGCCCCACGCCACGCCGTCCGGCAGCAGGGCCGCCTCGCTTTTCATCCCCACGATGACGCCGATCCTGGCGTCCTTACCCACACCCTCTCCCCAACAGACTTCGGGGAACGCGTGGTCAGAGGGCATGCATCACCGGCCCGGCATTGCCGGTCGTCAGGTTGCGGTACCGGGCCATGGCCCAGATCGGGAAGAACTGGCGATAGCCGTGATAGCGCAGATAGAACACGCGGGGAAAACCGACGGCGGTGTAATGGGCCTCGTCCCACAGACCTTCCTCATTGCGGGTGCGCATCAGATAGTCGATGCCGCGCGCGACGGCGGTGCTGCCGACCTCGCCCACCGCCATCAGGCCCAGCACCGCCCAGGCGGTCTGCGACGGGGTCGATACGGTGGCCTCGCCGTGGGGCTGGTCGGTCCAGTAGGAGCGGCCGTCCTCGCCCCAGCCGCCGTCTTCGCGCTGCTTGCTTTCCAGCCACTTGACCGCCTTGCGGATGGCGGGATGGTCGTGGGGCAGACCGGCGGCGTTCAGGGCCGCCAGGCTGGACCAGGTGCCGTAGATGTAGTTGGTGCCCCAACGGCCGAACCACGAACCGTCCTTCTCCTGCTCGCGCAGCAGGTAGTCGACGCCGTGATGGGCGGTGACGTCGGAATGGCGCTTGCCCAGTACCGACAGCACCGAGACGCATCGCGCCGAGACGTCGGCGGTGGGCGGGTCCAGCAGGGCGCCGTGATCGGCGAAGGGAATATGGTTGAGGTAATAGGCGGTGTTCTCGGCGTCGAAGGCGCCCCAGCCGCCGTCATCGCACTGCATGCCGCGCAGCCAGACCGCGCCCTTGCGGATGGATTCTTCATAGGCTTGCGGATCGACCCGGTCCAGCGCCGCCATGACCACGGCGGTGTCG
The DNA here is from genome assembly GCF_003284725.1 of Paramagnetospirillum kuznetsovii. Taxonomy (GTDB): domain Bacteria; phylum Pseudomonadota; class Alphaproteobacteria; order Rhodospirillales; family Magnetospirillaceae; genus Phaeospirillum; species Phaeospirillum kuznetsovii. Next base: position 12,958 of record NZ_PGTO01000024.1, read on the forward strand.
TCCACGTCGGGATAATGGGGATTGGCATATTGGAAGGCCCAACCGCCCGGCTCCAATCCGGGGCGCTGGGCCGCCCAGTCGCCGACCACGTCGGTGATCTGGCGCTCCACCATCCAGTCGCAGGCCTTGCGCGCCGAGGCATCGGCCTCGGGCGTGCCGACTTCCAGCATGGCATGGGTGGCCAGGGCGGTATCCCAGATGGGCGACAGGCAGGGTTGGACCCAGACCCGCTCGCCCTCGTCGACGATCAGATTGCGGATGGACTGCTTGGCGATCACCACCCGGGGATCGTCCTTGGGTACCCCCAGGATGTCGTACATCAGCACGGAATTGACCATGGCGGGGAAGATGGCGCCCAGTCCGTCCTCGCCGTTCAGGCGCTCGTCCACGAAGGCCACCGCCTTGTCGATGGCCTTGCTGCGCAATCCCTTGGGGAAGAACGGAAACACCACATGCAGCACCCGGTCCAGCGCCCTAAACACATAGGCCCAGTTGGAACGGACCTCGTCCAGATACCAGTTGGTGACCTTCTCGGGCGGGATGGGGAACAGTTCCTGGATATTGATGTTGAGCGGGTTGCGCGCCCTGGGCCGCAGGCTCATCAGCACCACCAGCGGGACGATGACGGTGCGCGACCAATAGCTGACCTTGTCCAGGTGGAAGGGGAACCACTTGGGCAGCAGCATGATCTCGACGGGCATGATGGGCACGCCCTTCCACGGAATCTGCCCGAACAGCGCCAGCAGGGTGCGGGTGAAGACGTTGGAGGTGGCGGCGCCGCCATGGGCCAGGATGGCGTCGCGCGCCCGCTTCATGTGCGGGGCATCGATATCGTCGCCAATGGCCTTCAGGGCGTAATAGGCCTTCACCGAGGCGCTGATATTGAAATCGCCGCCGTGGAACAGCGGCCAGCCGCCGTGCTCTTCCTGGATATCGCGCAGATAGACGCCGATGCGCTTTTCCGTCTCGGGGTCGCGTTCGTCCAGATAGTGCAGGTACAGCACGTATTCGGCGGGAATGGTAGCGTCGGCCTCGAGGTTGAACACCCAATGGCCGTCGGCCTTCTGCTTCGCCATCAGGGCGGCGGCGGAATCCTTGATCGCCTTTTCCAGCGGATCGCGGAACGTTTTGGAGTCGAAGCTGCGGGGATTGATTTCGCTGGGAGACACGGTCGACCTCTAGAACAGTCCGTGGCGCAAGATGCACCATATCTTGAAAACCTTGGACACCTTGACCGGCGGGTCGCGGGGGATGAATCCCTCGGCTTCCACCTTGTGGAAGATTTCCCGGTACATTTCCTTCATCAGGGTGGCCGGGCGCATGGCGGCGGGCAAGCATTCGGCCATGGCCTGATCCGAAGCCCTGAAATAGCCCCGCGCCGTCTCGCCCAATTCGCGGCAGACCGCTCCAAGATTGGGATGGGCCAGCACCGCCATGGGATCGCTTGTCGCGATACCGTGCTTGGTCAGCAATTCATCGGGCAGGTACAGCCGCCCGATGGCGGCATCCACCGCCACATCGCGCAGGATATTGGTCAATTGCAGGGCCATGCCGGTGGCGTTGGCGACCTCGATACTCCTGGGGCGCATTTCGCCGAACACCCGGATGGACAGGCGGCCGACCGCGCTGGCGACGCAATCGCAATAGCGGTTCAGCTTGTCCATGGAGGGGCGCACCATCTCGTTGCGGCCATCCATCTCGCAGCCTTCGATGACGGCGCGGAAATCCTCCTTGGGCAGGCCGAACTCGGCCACCGGCCCGGCCAACGCCACCGCCACCGGATGGGTCGGCTTGCCCTGGTAGAGACGATCCAGTTCCACCCGCCATTCCGCCAGTTGCGCCCGCTTGGTCTCGGGCTCGCCCGGCTCGTCGGCGATGTCGTCCACCTCGCGGCAAAAGGCGTAGACGGCGTACATGGCGAAGCGCCGGGGTCGCGACAGCAGCCGCATGCCCCAGTAGAAGGACGAGCCCGAGGCCCGGACCTTCTCGGCCACCATCTCGTATTGATCGGCGTCGATCACCAAGGCGTTCATGCCCTCGCCCCGGCCGGTTGCTTATCTTGGATGCGCCCCTTCCATTCGCCGCCCTCGCCCCGCCAATACTTGACGGCGGAGTGAAAGGTGGCCCCCAGATAGAACAGGGTCACCACCGGCAGCAACGGCGCCCAGACCGGCAGCAGGCGGTAGTAACGGATGATGGGATAATAGGACAGGGTCATGGCCGCCCAGGCCAGTGCCCCGGTGCTGGCGCCGCCGCCCTGGCGGAAGGCCAGGATGGGGGGCGCCACGAAAATCACCAGCATGGCGAGGATGGTGCCCAGCAGCAGCCACGGCGAATGGCGCAACTGGGTATAGGCCGAACGCGAAATCATCTTCCACAGCCCCGAGGGACCATTATAGCCGCGCAGCGACACGCTTTCCTCGGCCAGATCCAGGGTCAGGCGGCAGCCCTCCGCCTTGGCGGCCGCCGCCAGGGTGCAATCGTCGATCAGGGCGTCCTTGATGGATTTGATGCCGCCGATGCGTTCCAGGGTGGCGGGGCGGGTCAGCACATAGCCGCCCGCCGCCGCCGCCGTGGTGCTGCGGGGATCGGACACCCAGGAAAATGGATAGAGCATGCGAAAGAAGAACACGAAGGCGGGAACCACGGCCTTTTCCCAAATGCTTTCGGTGCGCAGCCGCACCATCAGCGAGGCCATGTCCAAGCCCAGATGCAGCAGCTTGGCGACCATGTAGCGGAGTTCGCCCTTGCCGTGGCTGATATCGGCATCGGTCAGCAGCAGCAGTTCGGCGTTGGGGCGCCAGGCCCTTGCCGTGGTCACGCCGAAATTCTGCGCCCACATCTTGCCGGTCCAGCCCGGCGGCAGGTCGGGGGCGCGAACCACGCTCAACCGTCCGGCGACCCCCATGGACTCGGCGCGGGCACGGGCCAGTTCGGCGGTGCCGTCGCTGCTGTTGTCGTCGACCACCACCACCGACAGGATGCCGGGATAGTTCTGCGACAGCAGGGATTCCACCGCGTCGCCGATCACCTCGGCCTCGTCGCGGGCGGGGATCACCGCCACCACCTCGGGCCACGATTCCGGCGACGGCGCATGGGGAGCGCGCTCGATGCGCCAGAATGCGCCGCGCATGGTCAAAAGCCAAGCCCACGACCCGACGCCCGCCAATCCGACAAGGGATGCAAGGCTGCTCATGCGACCTCCCCGGTATGCTTGAACCACTCCACCGCCGCCGCCAGCGCCTGATCGGCGGACCGGTGACGATACCCCAGTTCCCGCTCGGCCTTGGCCGAGGAAAAGAACATCTTCCAGCGCGACATCTTCAGGCCGTCGATGGTCACGAAAGGCTCGGCGCCCGTCAAGCGCGCCCACAGCTCGGCGCCGAACGCCAAGGGATAAAGCGGCAGACGCGGCAGCTTCATCAAAGGCGGCTTACCGCCGGTGATCCGGGCGATGCGGCCCAGGATATCGGCCAGGGTCAGATTGTCGCCGCCCAGGATATAGCGCTCGCCCACCCTGCCCTTTTCCAAGGCCAACAGATGGCCCTCGGCCACGTCCTCCACATGGACGACGTTCAGCCCGGTATCCACATAGGCGGGCATGCGCCCCGAGGCGGCCTCGACGATCATGCGGCCGGTGGGCGTCGGCTTGACGTCGCCCGGGCCGACCGGTGTGGACGGATTGACGATCACCGCGGGCAGACCGTTCTCGGCCACCATGCGGCGGACCACCTCCTCGGCCAGGAACTTGGACTGCTTGTAGGGGCCGACCTTGTCGGAAATGTCGCTGGGGGTGTCCTCGTCGGCGATGCCGCCTTCCATATGGCCCAGCGTCGCCACCGACGAGGTATAGACCACGCGCTGGACCTTCTCGGCCAGGGCGGCCTGCATCAGCGTCCGCGTGCCGTCCACATTGGCCTTCATCATGGCGGCGGGATCGGGCACCCAGATGCGGTAATCGGCCGCGGTATGGATCAGCACCGAGCAGCCGCACATGGCGTGGCGCAGCGACGCCTCTTCCTCCAGCCGACCCTCGACCACTTCGACCTTCAGGCTGGCGACGTTGTGGCGGTTGGAATTGGGCCGGGCCAGCACGCGGACATCGGCGCCGCGCGCGAGCAATGCCCGCACGATGGCCGATCCGACGAAGCCGGTCGCTCCGGTTACCAGATATTTTCCGTCCATTGGCCCTGCCCATAACCATACGGGCCCGGGCGACACATCACCCAGGCGAACGGCTGGTTAGTTACAACTTTTGCCTCGGATTCGCCACAACTTCGTTGGGGCGATCAGATGATATCGGCCAGAGTCTTGGCGTCGAAGAAGCCGAGAAACGAGTCCAGGGCCTCGTCCACCAGATCCCGCAACTTACAGGTCTGCATGGGGCACAGGTCGCAGGGTTCGTGGCAGGGCAGAAGATTGAGGTTTTCCTGCGCCCGCACCAGCTGGCCCAAATTGATCTCGGACGGATCGCGGGCCATCTTCAGCCCACCCAGTTTCCCCCGCACCGTCTGGACATGGCCCAGATCGGAAAGGCTGCGCACGATCTTCTTCAGATGCTCGGCGGAAATTCCGTAATGTTCGGCCACTTCGCGGACGGTGACCACCCGCCCCGGGGAACGGGCCAGATACAGCAGCAGACGGAACGAATAATCGGTGAACTGGGTGATCTTCATGGGTTTTCGCCAGATTCCAGGCCGGATCAATGCTGCTACAGGCGGCCGATCCGTTCAACAACCTTGGCCAGCAGGGCTGTTATGTCATTCTGCTTTCCCGAGGCCACCTGGGCTTCAAGCCGGGTGAGCAGATCGAACAGCACCTCTTCGCCGAACATGCCACATTTGCCCCGCATGGCGTGCACATGCTCGGCCAGTTCCTTGCGATCCGACAGGTCCGCCAAGTCCCGCAGCCTTTGCTGGTCCTTGATCATTTCCTGGATGAAGTTGGGCAACAGATGTTCCAGCCCAGGGGGAATGTTGAGCCCCGCCAGGGTTTCCGCCGCCGGAGCGGAGTCGGTCATTTCGGGCGGCAGCATTTCAGCCATGGCCTCCAACAGGTCGGTTCGCGCGATCGGCTTGGACAGGAAACGGTCGAAGCCTGAATCCTTCGCCTTCCAACGCTCTTCCTCGGAATTGCCCGCCGTCAGGGCGATGATGGGGGTGCGATCCAGCCCGCCCTTGGTCTCCAAGGCGCGAATGGCCTTGGCGGCTTCGAATCCGTCGGTTCCCGGCATATAGAGATCGAGTACGATCAGATCGTAAGGCATGCGGGCGGCCCTGAACTTCTCCACCGCCTCGGCGCCGTCCCTGGCCTCATGGATGATGCAGCCGGTGCCGTCGAGAAAATCGCGGAACACCAGCCGGACCAGATCGACGTCGTCGGCGAACAGGACACGGATTCCGGCCGGGGCCGTTCCACGGCAGCTATCGAAGACCTGAGACGGTGATGAAGCGTTCGAACTACTGCGCGACAAAACGAAGTCGCGGAAGCGTCCGGGGCTGAGCGGCGGGCTGAAATGATAGCCTTGCCCGGAATTGCATCCGTGTTCGGCCAGATAGACCAGTTGATCTTCCGTCTCGATCCCTTCGGCCACCACCTCCAAGCGCATGGAATGGCCCATGGCGATGATGGCGTCCACCAAGGTGGCATCGTCCAGATTGTCCAGCATGTCGGCGATGAAGGAACGGTCGATCTTCAAGACATCCACCGGCAGGGTCTTCAAATAGGACAAGGACGAATAGCCGGTGCCGAAATCATCCACCGACAAGGTGACGCCAAGGGCGCGAATGCTTTCCAGCTTGGCGATCACTTCCTCGCTGTTGGTCAGCAGCAGTCCCTCGGTGATCTCGATGGTCAGCAGGCGGGGCTCAAGGCCGCTTTCGCTCAGGGCGCGCTCGATGATCTGAAGGATGTCGCCTTGCTGGAATTGCCGGGGCGAGATGTTCACCGCCACGCCGATATCGCCGAGTCCAAGGCTTTGCCAGCGCAGTGCCTCGTGACAGGCCGCCATCAACAGCCATTCGCCGATGGGCCGGATCAGGCCCAGTTCCTCGGCCAGGGGCACGAACTGTTCGGGACTGACCACGCCGAGATAGCGATTGTGCCAGCGCAACAGCGTCTCGGCGGCGGTGACCTCGCCGGTTTTCAGATCCACCAGCGGCTGGAAGACCAGATGGAATTCCTCCCCTTCCAACGCGCCGGCCAGTTCGTCGGCCAACCGCGAGCGGGCCTGGGCGCGGGCGTCCATGGCCGGGGTGAAGAAGCGGAACGTGTTGCGACCGGCCTGCTTGGCCTGCTGCAGCGCCGAGGTGGCGTTGCGCATCAGCGCCTCCACGTCCTCGCCGTCGCCCGGCCACAGGCAGATGCCGATGGAACACGAGATCAACACATGATGCTGCTCGATGACGAAGGGTTCCTGGAGCGCCTCCAATATGGTCCGCAGCACCCCTTCCACCTCCTCGACGGCGCGGATATTAGCCAGCACCACCGTGAATTCATCACCGCCGAACCGGGCCGCCGTATCACCCTGGCGCAGGGCCGCCTGAAAGCGGCGCGCCGCGTCCTGCAACACCTTGTCGCCGATCCAATGGCCCAGGGAATCATTGATGTTCTTGAACCCGTCCAGGCCGATGAACAGCAGCGCCACCCGCGAATTCTCGCGGCCGGCCATCACCAGCGCCTGAAGCAGGCGGTCGAGAAACAGGCTGCGGTTGGGCAATTCGGTCAGCGGGTCGAAATTGCTGCGCCGCCAAAGCTGCTCGGTGGTTTCCCGCGCGGCGGTCACATCGCGGAAAATGGCGATGCGTCGGGCCACCTTTCCTTCGCCGTCACGTTGGTTGGAAATGGACACGCGAAAGGTCGCCAAATGGCCATTGCTGCGCGGCGCCACGATGTCGCCCTTCCAGCGGCCATGGACGGCCAGTGTCTCTCGCATTTCGGCATGGGAAGTGGCGTTCAGTTCCCCCTCGGTCAACATGACGGCGGGACGGCCGACGACTTCGTCGGCGGAAAAGCCGGTAATGGCCGAAAAGGCAGGATTGATGGCGATGATCACGTCGTCGGCGTCGGTGACGACGATGCCATCCGGAGCATGGTCCACCACCACTTGGTAGAGGGATAATTCCTCGACCCTTCTGGAAAGTTCTTCAACCCGAAGTTTCAGCGTCTCGGTTCCAATTGCGGGCACGACCACTCCCGAAGGGGCTCTTGATGACTGCGTCCAGCATGCAGTTTTGCCACCTCCCACGCAAGGCCGTGCAGGTAGGTCATGGGTATAAGTCCGCCAGCGCATCCGGTAGCTGATCGAACCGATGGATCACGCGATCGGCTCCCAACGCCTCCACCGGGCCATGGGCATAGCCGAAGGACAGCGCCACGCTCCTCACCCCCGCCCGTCGGGCCGACAAGATATCGTTGATGGAATCGCCCACCATGACGGCGGCATCGGCCGACACGCCAAGGCGCTCTAGAATGACCCGCACATGGGCGGGATCGGGCTTGATGGCGGGCGCGTCGTCGGAGGCCACCACCACATGGAAATACTCGGCGAGGCCAAGCGCGCCCAACACCTCGTGAGTGGCCGCGCGGGGCTTGTTGGTGCACACCGCCAGGGCAAGGCCGCGTCGGCGCAGTTCCTCCAAGGTTTCCACCACGCCGGGCCAAGGCCGGGTGGTCTCGGCCGATCGCGGCTCGTAATCGGCCATGAAGCGATCCAGATAAGGCCCCACCTCCGGGCCCGGCAAACCGCCCGAGGCGGCGAAGGCCCGGCTGACCAGGGCGTCGGCGCCGTCTCCGACCATGGCCTTGATGGCCTCGGATTCCAGGGCGGGGCGTCCCTCGGCGGCCAGCATGCGGTTGACCGCCGCCACCAGATCGGGAAGCGAGTGAATCAGGGTGCCGTCCAGATCGAACAGCACGGCGCGGAGAATTGCCCTCATTGACACCATCGGAAACAAAGAGTGATGAGCGGAAACAAAGATTGATTTGGTCCAAACCGGTCTTTTGTGGCACCTTCCCCTCGCAGCCGCAACAGATTGAGTGTTGGCGTTCTCATGACCTCCCACACGTTAGCCGTCATCGTCCTTGCCGCCGGCATGGGCACCCGTATGAAATCCGCCCTGCCCAAGGTCATGCACCCGGTCGCCGGGCGTCCCATGATCAGCCATCTGATGGATACCGTGTCCGGCCTGTCGCCCGACCGGGTGGTGGTGGTCGTCGGCCCCGAGATGGAGCAGATCGCCAAGGCCGTCGCGCCGCTTCCCACCGTCATCCAGGCCGACCGCCTGGGCACCGGCCACGCCGTCGCCCAGGCGCGTTCCGCCTTGGGCGATTTCGACGGTGATGTGCTGGTGCTGTACGGCGACACTCCGCTGATCACCCTGGCGACGCTGGAACGCATGCTGGCCGAGCGCCGCAGCCAGCGCGACCCGGCGGTGGTGGTCTTGGGCTTCAAGCCCATGGACCCTGGCCATTACGGCCGTCTGGTGGTGGGCGCCGAAGGGCTGAAGGCCATCGTCGAATGGCGCGACGCCAATGAGGAGCAGCGCGAGAACCCGCTGTGCAATTCCGGCGTCATGTGCATCGACGGCCGTCGGCTGTGGGGCTTGATCGACCGGCTGGACAATAAGAATTCCAAGGGCGAGTACTATCTGACCGACGTGGTGGAACTGGCCCGCTTCGATGGCGCCTGCTGCAGCCATGTGGAAGGCGACCCGGCCGAACTGCTGGGAGTCAATTCCCGCTCGGAATTGGCGGTCGCGGAATCCCTGGTTCAGGCCCGCCTGCGCGAGGCCGCCATGGCGGGTGGCGCCACTTTGATCGATCCCGAGACGGTGTGGCTGTCCTGGGACACCCGCATCGGCCGCGACGTCACCGTCTGGCCGCATGTGGTGTTCGGTCCCGGCGTGGCCATCGGTGATAATGTCGAGATCAAGGGCTTCTGCCATTTCGAGGGCTGTAGCGTCGCCGACGGCGCCATTCTCGGCCCCTATGCCCGGCTGCGTCCCGGCGCCGAGATCGGCGAGGCCGCCCATATCGGCAATTTCGTCGAGATCAAGAAAGCCACCGTGGAAGCGGGCGCCAAGGTCAACCACCTGACCTATATCGGCGATGCCCGCGTCGGCGCGGGCGCCAATGTGGGCGCGGGCACCATCACCTGCAATTACGACGGCTTCAACAAGTCCTTCACCGATATCGGCAAGGGCGCCTTCATCGGTTCCAACTCCGCCCTGGTGGCCCCGGTCAAGATCGGTGACGGCGCCGTCATCGGCGCCGGTTCCGTGATCACCAAGGAGGTCGGCGCGGGCGCGCTGGCGGTGGCGCGGGGCTCGCAGATGGAACTGGCCGGCTGGGCCGACCGCTTCCGCAAGCAGCAGCAGGCCAAGAAGAAGGGATAATCGGGCATGTGCGGCATCGTCGGCATCATCGGCAAGCAGGACGTCGCGCCGCTGCTGGTCGAAGGGCTCAAGCGCCTGGAATACCGCGGCTATGACAGCGCGGGCATCGCCACCCTGGTGGGTGGCCAGATCGAACGCCGTCGCGCCGAGGGCAAGCTGGCCAATCTCGCCGCCCTGCTGGAGCAAAAGCCGGTGGCTGGCGGCATCGGCATCGGCCATACCCGCTGGGCCACCCATGGCGTTCCCAATGAACGCAACGCCCACCCCCACGCCACCAAGCGCGTCGCCGTGGTCCATAACGGCATCATCGAGAATTTCCAGGAACTGAAGGCGGAACTGAGTGCCGTCGGCCAGGTATTCGAAAGCGACACCGACACCGAGGCGGTGGCTCAGCTGATCGACCATCACCTCGCCCAGGGCATGGAGCCGGTCGCCGCCACGGAAAAGGCGCTGGAACGGCTGCGCGGCGCCTTCGCGCTCGGCATCATCTTCGCCGGACACCCCCATATGATGATCGCCGCCCGCCAAGGCTCGCCCCTGGCGCTGGGCTATGGCGAGGGCGAGATGTATCTGGGCTCCGACGCCCTGGCCCTGGCGCCGCTGACCCAAAGGATCAGCTATCTGCTGGACGGCGATTGGGCGGTGCTGACCACCGAGGGCGCCACCATCCGCGACCGCGACGGCCAGTTGGTGACCCGCGAGGTGCGCCAGACCCAATTCTCCGGCGCCATGATCGGCAAGGGCCAGCACCGCCACTTCATGCTGAAGGAAATCTTCGAGCAGCCGGAAGTGATCGGCGGAACCCTGAACACCATGCTGAACCCGGCCGAGCGCACCATCACGCTGCCCACCCTGCCCTTCGATCTGGCCTCGGTCGGCCGGGTGCGCATCATCGCCTGCGGCACCTCCTACTATGCCGGTTCGGTGGCCAAGTACTGGATCGAGAAGGTGGCCCGCCTGCCGGTCGAGGTGGATATCGCCTCGGAATTCCGCTACCGCGAACCGCCCATGGAGCCGGGCGGGCTGGCCATCTTCATCTCCCAGTCGGGCGAGACCGCCGACACCCTGGCGGCGCTGCGCTATTGCCGCGCCAACCACCAGCATACCCTGGCCCTGGTCAATGTGCCGGAAAGCACCATCTCGCGTGAATCCGAGGCCACCCTTCTGACCCTGGCCGGGCCGGAGATCGGCGTCGCCTCCACCAAGGCCTTCACCACCCAACTGGTGGTGCTGGCCTGTCTGGCCGTCGGTCTGGGTCGCGCGCGCGGCGCCATCACCCGCGAGACCGAGGCCACCATCTGTCAGGCCCTGGCCGAGACCCCGGCGCGCATCGCCGAATTCCTGCGCCGCGACGACGAGATCCACCAGATCGCCCAAGGCATCGCCGAGGCCCGCGACGTGCTCTATCTGGGGCGCGGCACCGGCTATCCCATCGCCCTGGAAGGCGCCTTGAAGCTGAAGGAGATCAGCTATATCCACGCCGAGGGCTATGCCGCGGGCGAGCTGAAGCATGGGCCCATCGCCCTGATCGACGATTCGGTGCCGGTCATCGTCATCTGCCCCACCGACGAGCTTTACGAAAAGACCGCGTCGAACGTCCAAGAAGTAATGGCCCGGGGCGGCCGCGTGGTGTTCTTCTCCGACCAGGAAGGCGTCGGACGCCTTGCCACGCCCGCCCACGCCGCCATGGCGCTGCCCACCGTGCACCCCTTCGTCGCCCCCATCCTCTATGCCATTCCCGTCCAATTGCTGGCCTATCACGTGGCCATCGCCAAGGGCACCGACGTGGACCAGCCGCGCAATCTGGCCAAAAGCGTGACGGTGGAGTGATCGTCTGACGTTATGCGCCAACAATGCGCGCAGATTGATGATTTGTGACTTCGCCGATCCGTCATTTGACCTGGGCACGCCTCCTTACTATCTATCGATAGGGTGGCGAATTATTGGCAGGATGATCCCATGTTTCGATGGAACATGTCCCTGGAAACAGGCTTGGAAGCAATCGACCATGGACGCCGCCAGTTGTTGGAGGCCATGGCGGATTTCTTCCAGATCCTGGACAATCCGGCCCTGAATCAAAAGCTGGTGGCGGAGCGGACCGGCGCCATCTTCACCGCCATGAAGGCGGCCTTCACCGCCGAGGACCAGTATCTCAAGACCCGCTCGGAGTCCGAGGGATCGCCCCATATGGCCACCCACGCGGCCTTCATGCTGTCCTATGTGGAGCTGTGCAAGAAGCTGGTGCCCAAGATCAAGAACATCAAGCAGGGGCAGCAGGCCTGCCTGGAGATCTACCGCAATATCGACGGCGGTCTGTATCACCACATCAATGACGAGGCGCTGGCCTACAAGCATATGGTCAAGCACCCAGCGAAAGCCGCCGAGAAGGCCTAGGACGGAGGAGAGGCATCCCCGTCAGCCTGCTCCACATTGCTCACCAGCGGTTTGGCCAGCCTGAGGACGAATTTTCCCGTCATCAGGCACACCACGTCATCCAGCGAGACATGGGAATAGAACCGGCATCCGGCCAAGCCATCCTTGGCCCACAGCACCGTCGCGGAAAACGTGCTTCCGTTGGTATCCGTGACCGTGATGTCTCGGGGCAGCGGCGTCATGACCGCCATGGCGCCTTCGATCTGCTCGAAGCGGAGCTTGAAGCCGCCGCGCGAGGCATCGATCATGAAAGCGCGGCTATCGAAGCCTTCCATGGTGAAGATGCCTTCGGTACCGCAATTATGCCGTTGCCAGGATCGATTGCCCAGCCCAGCCCCATTCTGTTCCAAAGCCACCGCTTCCGCCCCCGGCATGCTCCCGATTCCGTGCCAGGGTAGGCCGAGCCGGGGCATCTGTCCACCCTTGCATATCCCAAAGAAAAAGCCCCGGCACCGTCCCAAGGGAGGGTGCCGGGGCGCTTTCAACCCGATACTAGAACTTCACGACCAGCGAAGTCTCGGCCAGCAGCCAGGTGCTGTCGGCGCCGTTCCAGTTATTACCAGCATCGGCATTCAGGTTCAGGTACTGGCGATAGCCCGTACCCGACTTGGCGGCGGCGAAGGCGCCCGACAGCGAGACATGCTCGTTGATGGTCCACTCGGCGGTGAAGTCGATTTCACGAGCCAGATTGTCGGAGGTGACACCCACATTCTGCCCCTTGGCATCGTAGTTGTAGGTGTAGCCCAGGACGCTCAACTTCAGGTCGTCGCGCGGATTGACCGAGAACACCAACTGATGGATGTTCACATTGCTGTTGGAGATCACGTAGTTGCCGACGATCTCACCGATGAACCACGTGCCGAAACCGCGGGTGATGGCATTGTAGAAGAAGGGATCATAGGCCTTCTTCTTGTTATCGGTCGGGCTCTTGTCGCCGCTGAAGTGCGCATAGCGATAGGACAGCTTGGGGGTCCACATCACGTCGGACAGCTGGTAGCCGGGCTCGATATACCATGCATTGGCATCGACCTTGCGGTTAACCTTGCTGTTGTTTTCGTAGACGTAATTGCCATACAGCGAGAAGTCCGGCAGGAACGGCAGCATGTTGCCGCCCACATGGGCCGAATACACGTTCATGCCGTCGCGATTGGACGTCAGGGTGTTGGTCGAGGTCACGTTGGTGACGCCCGGATTGCCGAAACCAAGGTTCCCCGAGGTGTTGGCATCGATGACATTGAAATAGGTCAGACCGGCATACCACTTGCGGTCGGCGAAGTTGGACGCGCCGTCCTTGGCCGGCTTGCCTTCCTCGGCATCGGCGTTCTCGAACCATTCGATATTGCCGCCGATGACCTTGGTCTTGGCGCTGTCGGGGATGGCCGTCGGCATCAATCCATTGGCCGAGTTGTTCTGCAGGTAGAACACATCGGCGCGAACCGGACCGGTGGCGGCCTTCAGCAGGCCGGTCTGGGCGAAGGCGGTGCGCGACTGGGTCCAGAACATGCCGCGCTGGCCCTGGTTGCTCGTGCCGTTGCTGATCAGGAAGCCGTCGGCGACCTTGAAGCTCTGACGGCCGCCGGACAGGTCCAGGGCGTTCTCGTCGAGACCGAGACCGTCCAGGGTCTTGCCGGACTTCCAACCGCCATACAGGTTTTCGACGCCCAGCAGAACCGGACGGCCGTAGGTGGTGGAAATCAGGCTGGGATCGCCGTCGCCGCCGGTGGCGGAAACCTGACCGCTGACATCACCATAGAAGGTTCCCGCGCTTTCGGTCTCGAACGAGGCCTTCAGCTCGGGAGTGATGAACCATTCGGTCCAGGCCGGACGGCCGGAAATGCGGCGCTGGGTCGCATTCTGGTTGTTGGTCCACGAACCGGCACCGAACTGGGCGCCGGGGGAAACGAAGCCGGTCAGGCCAGCGGTGACGGCGGCGTCGATCTTCAGACCGTTGGCGTCATACAGCGACATGTCGGCCTGGGCGGGAACCGCCGCGAAACCAACAACGGCAGAAAAAATCGCGCCAGAAATCAGGCTGCGGCACTGGAGATTACGTTCGACCATCACTCACTCCCTCGCGGAACTCGTATTTACTGCGCTTCACTTCGCAACGGCCATGCCAACTGGAAAGTCCAGAAATTCAGCACGCCTAAATCTTCGTTGCCCACGGCTGATGCCGATTTGTTGGGCACGCCTTTTGTAGCTGACCCAATTATAGGCAGGCAAGGCAGTTCTGCCCCCCTGCCCCCATTGCAGGCAATTCCCCCCAGAGCTGTTGCATTGCGGCAACACCCTTGCAAACATGCCACACGGCGACATCATTGCTTGGCCGCACAGCCCGTTGCTTGACAGCAGAATCGTCCTTCTATACCTCTGCTCTCAAGGCTCACTCCACAAGCCTTGGGGGCAGCCCTGGTGAGGGACAGCGATATGAGGTATCAGATGAAGGCTTCGATGGTTATTGCCGGACTGATTGCTTTGCCGCTGTGGGCCGCGTCGTTTCCCGCCCTGGCTGGGGACGAGAGTTCCGCTCCCGCTCCGGAGGCAGCCGAGCCGAAGGGCTTTTGGGAACGCGACACCCTGACGGGCAATTGGGGCGGCCTGCGTGACGATCTCGCCGATAACGGCCTGAAATTCACCGCCACCTATACCGGCGAGACGCTGGGCAATGTGTCGGGCGGCCTGCGGCGACGAGCGGTTGCCGAGGGCCTGCTGCAATTGGACATTGATGCCGACCTGGAAAAGGCCATGGGTTGGAAGGGCGGTCTGATGCATCTGACCGCCTTCCATATCCACGGCCGCCAGCTCAGCGCCAACTTCCTGGGCGCCAATCTGGCGACGGTGCGCGATATCGAGGCCAATCCCGCCACGCGCCTCTATTCGGTGTGGTTTCAACAGAGTGTGCTGGACGACATGGTGTCGCTGCGCTTCGGCCAGCTTCCCATGCAGGAGGAATTCTACACCAGCGCCAATTCCGCCTACCTCCTGAACGGCGCCTTTGGCTGGCCACTGGGCTTCTCCGCCAATCTTCCCAGCAGCGGCAGCGGTTATCCCGTCGCCAATCTGGGCTCGCGCCTCAAGGTCCAGGCCACCGAGCAACTGGCGATCCTGGCCGGCGTGTTCACCGGCGACGTGGCACCGGGCAGCGCCCAGGTTCCCGATCCGCAAAAGCGCAATCGCAGCGGCGTCGACATGCGGGTCGACCAGCCGCCGCTGTGGCTGGCCGAGGTGGATTACGGCGTCAATCAGGAAAAGGATGCCGAGGGCCTGCCCGCCATGTTCAAGCTGGGCGGCCTCTATTACAACGGCCGCGCCCTGGATCAGCGTTACGACAATACCGGCCTTCCCCTGGCGGCCAGCGACAGCTCGACCGTGGCCAAGCCCAAGCACGGCAATTGGGCGGTCTATGGCGTCATCGACCAGATGCTGTGGAAGACCCCCGGCACCGCCGATGGCGGCCTCAGCACCTTCTTCCGCACCACCGTCCTGCCCGAGGATCGCAACCAACTGCCTTTCGCCTTCGACACCGGCCTGACCTATAAGGGCCTGTTCGAGGGGCGCGACGACGATGTCGCCGCCATCGGCTTCGCCTATGGCCGCATCAGCCCGGCCCTGGCCGCCCGCGACTCCGACGCCCGGCGCATGAACACCTCCACCGCCCAGGTCCGTGACTTCGAAGCGGCCGTGGAACTGACCTATCGCTATCAGGTGACGCCGTGGTGGACCATCGTCCCCGATGCCCAGTACATCTTTCATCCGGCGGGCGGCGCTGGTCTGCCCGACCGGCCGGCGACTCCCATTCCCGACGCGGCGGTCCTGGGCTTGCGGACAGTCTTCAAGCTTTAGGGTCCGACAAAAAACAACGGCCGGAAGCCACAAGCTTCCGGCCGTTGCCGTTTCTGGCGTCCGCCTATCCGACGTGAACGTTGTTTTCCACCAGCACATGGGCATCGCCATTGCTGTACTGGGTATAGCTGTCGTGCTTGTTGTTCACGGTCAGGTCGGCTTGCCCGTCAACGTGCCAGCCGTTCTCGGCAAAGCTGACATAGTTGCTGCTGCTGTTGCCGCTGCCGCTGCCGATGACCACCAGGGTGTTGGCGGTGCCGGTGATGGAATTGGCGCCGTTGGTCATGGCCAGGACATGGGCCAAGTCCAGCTTGGCGCCGGTATTGCTGTTGGCGAAGTTCAGCACATCGAAGTTCTGCAAGGCGTTGGTCTGAAGCTTGGTCAGATCGAAGGTGTCGTTGGTATTGCTGATGCCTTCCCACAGCAACTGGTTGTTGCCGCCCGAACCACCGTCGAGGAAGTGGAAGGTGGTGCCGCTGCCATTGGTGGCGCCGCCGACTCCGATGACATTGTTGCCGCCATGACCGATGAACACATCGGCGCCGCCGCCCAGATGGACTTCCTCGTTGCCGCCAAGGCCGATGAGGTAGTTCGCGGTGAGCGTGATATCGCTGAAATAGTCGTTCTGGCCGATGCCGGTGGCAGAGCGAACCGTCAGATTGAGACCCGTGCCGCTGAAGGTGGGATCAAGCAGCCAACCCGCATTGGTCGGGCCATTGTCCAGGCCATGGATGGACTCGAAACCGCCCGTGCTGCTCTCCCATGTCATCAGGCTGTAGGAGCCGGTCGGGGTGGCATGATTGGAGATGTAGAGATCACCGCCCAGATTGGCGACGCCGGAAATATCCAATTTGTCGCTGCCGCCCGTGAGGCCGGTATCGAGCACGAGATGGGAATCGCCCGCCAGGGTCAGGTCGCCGCCGATGGCGAGTGTCCCCGCCGTGGTGGAGGAGCCTGGATTGATATAGCCGTGGTTAACGAAATCCGCATCGGACACATAGAGTGTTCCGTCGCCGCTGATCAGGCCGACATTGCTGGCGGCGGCATGTCCGGTGGAATTATCCTGCATCACCAGATAGGTGCTGGCATCGCCCAGGGTGAGGACACCGTGGTTGGTGATTGTGGCGGCCGTGAGATACAGGCTGTGATCGACCTGCATCAGATTCACGTTGTCGAAGCTGTCGGCCATCAATCCGTGACTGCTTGATGCCACCTGCCCCGTCGACATGATCGTGCCGTGGTTGGTCAGCGCACCTTCGACCCTCAGCCAAGCCGTATCGGTGTATGTGCCCCCAACCGCCGCGTTCAGTTGCAAGACACCCAAATTGTCGAAGCCGTGCTCCATGATCGCCACGGCCGCGCTACCGCTGATGCCTTCCACCAGCAGCAAGGCGGCCGCCGCGTTCTGGAAGGCGACTCCGATATCGTTGTCGAAGCCCCGCAGCGCGATGGTCCCGCCGGTCTGTTGCAGCGTCCCGGCACCGGTCAAGGTTCCACTGGACAGGGACAGGGCTCCGGCCGACTTGGCGAGGGCATTGGTCCCCAAGGTCAGGGTGCCGCCATTGATGGCCAGCGATGAAGAGGCGCCAATGCTGGCCCCCACATCGATGGTGATATTGCCGCCGGTCAGATTGAGCGCCGATGCGGCGGTCAGGCTGAGGCCGGCGATCTCGTGGGAGCCGGAGGAATGGGTGATGGTCACGCCGCTCATGGCCACCAGACCGGAGGTGTCGCTGGTGATGGCGGTGGTGGCATTGGTCTGGTGGTTATACAGCTCGACCCGCTGATAGCGGTCCACCGTGTTCGTTCCGTCGCTCTCGGTGAAGTGAAGGATTTCCGAGCCGGTATAGGTGGAATTGGTCGGGGTATAGGTAAAGCTGGCGGTCCCGAGGGTGAGAGAACCATGGTCCGGCCCGGTCATCCCCCAGCCGAAGGCCGTTCCTTCCGGGTCCGTTCCGGAAAGCGTGCCGGTCAGGGCGCCGCCCGCCACCGCGCTGGCATTGGTCATGGTGAGGACGCCGGACGGGGCTCGGTTGCCGATGGTGACGGCCATGGAAGACGAGGTCGCCAGTTCCTTGCCGCTGTTGTCGACCGAATAGTCGAACACCTGGAAGTTCACCGTATCGCCACCGACGCCGTTGAAGCCGGGGTCGGCCGAATAGGTGGCGGTCTTGAGGGCGGCGTTGATGCGGTCCAGGGTTCCAACCACGGTGACGGCATTGGAACCGTTGGCGCCGCCAATGATGTTGAGCCCACCGGTCTGGCCCAATTGGAAGAAGCCGTGGCCCGCGCTCAGGACCACCTCGAACAGTTGGTGCCCCGCAAGTCCGATGGGATCGCTGACCTGGAAGTTCAGGACATGGCTGCCGCTGGAATCGGTGGTGAAGGCGCCAAGCCCGCTGACCTGCGGCGCCTCATGGGCCGCCCTGACATTGACCCCGATCGTGGCATAGGTCAGGAAACCGCTGCCGTCATTGACGCCGACGATGAAGCTGTCGCTGCCGACATAATGGGCGTTCGGGGTGTAGACATAGCTGGGTCCGGAACCGCTGGTGGTGATGGTGACGGTGCCGTGCGCGGCCTGCTGTTGCAAGGAGACGGTAAGGGCCTGCGCCGCATTGTCGTGGTCGATGGACAGCAGGCCGCCGCGCGCCACCGTGTCCTCGCGGGTGGTGATGATATCGTCGTAGACGCTGGGCTTGACGCTGAACGAGGACAGCGAATTGGCCGATGTCCCCGCACCGAGGTTCGTGGTATCGGCGACCGCTGTCCCGGCGACATCGTCGAGACGCCAATTGTCCAGCAGCCCGCTTTCCTGGCCGGACAGGCGGTTATTCATGTTATTGGCGATTTCCGCCGCCGTCCGGGCGTAGTTCCACAGCCGCACGTCGGACAGGTCGCCGCTGAAGAAGTTGGTCCCCGTCAAGGTCTGGCCGATCTGGCCCGTGCCGGTGGCGATATTCAAAGCGGTGGCGCCACTCAGGGTCGCGACCACATTGCCGTCCACATAGACGGTGGCGACACCGCCGCTGCTGATGGTCAGCGCCACATGGTGGAACAAGCCGTCATTATAAGTGGTTCCGGACGGAGTCGCCGCATTGGTGCCGCCCTGGATCGAGAACCCCAACTGACCGGCATTCATATAGATCTTGATGCCGGTGCCGGTGCCGGTGGTCGAGCCCAGGGACAGTATGGTCTCGTTGGACGCGCTGGACGTGCGAATCCAGGCCTCGGCGGTGAACTCGGTTGCCGGATGGGCACTCAGCGTCGAATTGGTGAAACCGATATGATCGCTGGTGCCGTTGAAATGCAGCGCCTTGCCCGCTGTATTGGCAAACAGTGGCTGCGACGCCGCCGCCTCGCCCATGGTCCAATTGCCCAGCAGGCTGCCGGTCGAGACCGATGCCGCGCCATTGGCGGCCGCCGACTGGATGCTGGCCTGCGACAGGGTGGTGCTCCACACCGCGACGTCGGAAATATCGCCGGTGAAGGTATAGCCGTCCGTCCAATGATCGGCCAAATCGCCGATGACGGCGGCGCCGCCGGACTGGACGTCGAGAACTTGAAGATTACTGGTGAGATTGCTGTAGGTATATCCTGCCCCGTCCGACTTGCCGTCCACGTAAAGACTGACATATCCGGCGTTATAGGTGGCCGCCACATAGTGCCATTGGCCGTCGTTCACATAGGCGCTGGAGCTCACGCCGACGATATTGTTGCCGCCGAAATACAGGTGGCCTTCATTCACGCAGAAGATAGCGGTCTGGTAGAGGCCCGTCGCGCCGACCTCCAGGATCTCGCCACGGGTGGCGTTGCTCATGGTGGTGCGGATCCAGGCGCCGTAGGTCACCGCGCCGGTCCCGGTGGTCAGCGTGTTGGGGCTGGCGAGTGTGATGCCGCCGACGGCGCCGGAACCTTCCAGGTGAACCGCCGCATGGCCCGAGATGACGCCCAGCGTATCGCCGCTCAACGTCGTTCCGTTGTGTCCGGCGCCGGTGATGTCATGGATGGTATTGCCCGCACCCGCGCGGCCGACGAAGCTCAGCGACAGGCCACCGCCCGATGAATCCGGCACGAAGGAATTGACATTGCTTCCGGACACACCGTCCTGCATCCGGTCCATGGACCATTGGACCATCAGATGGTCGTCGCTTTCCAGATCCCTGCGCCGATAATCGTCGACGACCTCGGCGGCCGAACGCACATCGCTGAACAGGCGGATCTCGTCCAACTGACCGTTAAAGCCATAGCCGCCCGATCCCTGGGCGCCGACGCTCAAGGTCGCCGCCCCGGTGAAGCTGGTCGGTCCGGTCGCGGTCCCAACCAATACGCCGTTCTGGTAAAGGCTCAGGACATGGGAGACGGAATCGTAGCTGCCTGCCCAATGGGTCCAGGTGTTGACCGCCGGAACCGGCGTGACCGAGACGGTGTAGCCGTTCAGGGTGAACCCGAAATGAGTGGCGTCGGTGTAGCCCACGCTCATGCCGCCGCTCTGATACAGCGCGGTCTGGGCCGACGCCGAGGTGACCGCCCGGTTACCCCAGAATTCGAAACTGAATGATTGGCTGGCCATGCCCACGCCGCTGGCCTGGGCATATTGGCTGCCGTTGAACTGCAAGTTGCCGCCCGCCGCGCCGACGCCGATGGGCTCCACCGGGCTCGCCACTTCGACGCCGATGGTCTTGGTGGTCACGAAGCCATCCGAACCGGTCGCCTGGACGAAGAACTTGTCCAGACCGTGCCATCCGGCATTGGGCGTATAGGTGAAAGTGCCGTCGGACGCGATGATCAGCGTTCCATGCGAGGTCAGCGAGCCGCTGGTCAGGCCGGTGGCGCTCCACGTCTCCGACGTGCTGGTGGAGGATTCCGCCGCCAGATGGCCGTGATAGGGCGCGCCGTAATCAGCGGTGAGCACATTGTCGTAGATGGGCGCATCGTTGCTAACGGCGGCGACACCCGAGGTGGCATTCACCAGCGAAGTGGCATTGGACGCTTCATCCAGTTGCCAGTTGGCCACCAGCCCAGTTTCCCCTCCAGTGGGCTGATGGGCCATATTGTACTGGATCTGGCTGGTCGCCAGGGCGGAATTCCAGATTTGGATATCGGCTATATCGCCGCTGAAATTCGTGCTCCCATCCCTAAGGCTGTGGGCGCCAATAGTCGCCGAATGCTCCAGAGAGAATGCGGAAAGATCTCCGTTGAGAACGTCAACGCTAATCGATTCTTGAACACCATCGACGAAGAGCTTGAGAGCGTTGGTCCCGACATCCAGGCTATAGGCCACATTGTGCCATTGGCCATCGGCTACCGTGGTGCTGCCGATATACCTCTTTACACATCCCGTCCCCCAATTATCCACCACATCGACCCGCAGCACGCCAAAAGCCACGATAATCTGAACCTGGGCACCGCTCGTGCCCGAGTTGCCTGCGGTGAGGATCGCGGAGAAGTTAGCCGTGCTGGAACTCTTGATCCAAGCCTGAACCGTGTGGCTGGTCAGAACCAGATTGTCAGAGGTGGTCGCGCTGCTGCTGCCATCGAAATGCATGGCGCCCTGCGGCTGCCCTGCGGCGAGACCTGTGCTCACGGAGGTCAGCGTTCCTGTCACAGAAGCGGTAAGAGAGGTCGTATCAATCACTGTGCCGTTGTGGGGAGTCGTCGCCACATCCACGACCGTGCCCCCCGCATTTGCGGCCGTATCCAGGTGCCAATTGGCGACCAGACCGGGTTCGGAACCGGTCAGCTCGGTGCTCATGCCGTTCTGAATCTGGGCGGAGTTCAGCACCGTTCCCCACACCCGCACATCGGCGATGTCGCCGGTGAACTTGGCGTAATCGTCCCGCATGGTGCCGATCTGGGCGGGAGCGTTGACGCTGAGGCCGCTAATGCTACCGGTGTTTTGCGACAGGAACAGGGAGGCGGATTCGGCCACGCCGTCGACGTACAAGG
This sequence comes from Paramagnetospirillum kuznetsovii, assembly GCF_003284725.1. Taxonomy (GTDB): domain Bacteria; phylum Pseudomonadota; class Alphaproteobacteria; order Rhodospirillales; family Magnetospirillaceae; genus Phaeospirillum; species Phaeospirillum kuznetsovii. The sequence continues at coordinate 34,578 of NZ_PGTO01000024.1, forward strand.
TGATGGTATTGGTGCTGGGATCGGCGGTGTAGGCGACATTGTGCCACACCCCGTCGGCGATATTGGTGGTGCCGATATAGCTTGCACCACGGACGGGGCTGACACCGTACATCTCGGCCACCAGTTTGCCTTCACTCACCGCCAACTGGATCCACGGAATAGTGTTGGAGCCGTCGCTTTGGCTCGAGAAGATGGCGCCATCCCAGCCGGGGGCGGCGTTGGTTGTCCTGATCCACGCCTGGACGGTATGGCTGGCGAGGCTGAGGCTCGCCGAGGTGACGACCGAACTGCTGCCGTCGAAATGCAACCCGCGGCTCGGCGGCTCGACCAGATGCGGGGCATTGGCCGCCGACAGGTCGATGGAATGGCCGTTATGCGACCGGTCTTCGACGACATTGCCACCGGCATCGGCGCCGTTCCAATAGCCGATCAAGCCCTTTTCATAGTCGAGCTGGCTATGGGCGTTGTCGGCGATCTCGCTGGCGGTGCGGGCGTGATCCCACACCCGGATTTCGTCCATGGACCCCTTGAAGAGGGATCCGATCCCCATGGAACCACTCGTCGGAGCCGCGTCGGTGAAATGATGGCTGGCGGTCGCGACGGCATTGCCATCGACGTATAGGGTGAAACTATCGCCTTGATGACTGATCGCCACATGGGCCCACTGACCGGCAGTCAGGGTAGAGGGGGCCTGAAGGGTCAGACTGTCCCCGGCGGTAACCATCTGGAAGGTGAGTTGACCGGAGATGATCCGCAGGTTGAAGTATGGAAGACCACCACCAATGATGAACACCGCCTGGGTTCCGGTCAGACTGGCGGGATTGATCAGCGTCTCGACGGTGAAGTCGCTCATCCCTAGGGCGGCGAAGGCGCTGTTACTCGAAACAGCAACACCTTGGCTGCCATTGAAGGTCAACGCCGCCTCGTGCTGGCTGACGCCGAGGACGGAGGTGGTGTCCTTGACCTCAAGCTTCACCGACTTGTAGGTGTCGCCCAGGCCGTCATTGACCTTCACCACGAAGGAATCCACGCCCACATAGCCCGAGGTCGGGGTATAGGCGAAGCTGCCGTCGGGGTTGAACACCACACTGCCGTGCAGGGGCTTGGCCTCGATACCGTAGCTCAACGCCGCGCCGGTGCTGCTGTCGGCCGCCAGCACGCCGTGATAGGACGAGCCGCGATCAAGCTCGATCACCGCGCCAGAGATTGGAATGGCGCTGTCGATCAGGGTGGCGCTGCCACTGATCGTTCCGTCGTTGCCCGCGCCGGTCGCATCAAACACCGTAGTGCCGGTGACCGAATCCAGCCGCCACATGCCGAGCAGATCGCCGGGATTGCCGTCGATGGGGCCGTCCTTGTTGGCGACGATTTCGGACCCGGCCAGAACCCGGTCCCACAGCCGCACATCGGCGATGTCGCCGATGAACTTCTGCCCACCATCGATTCGATCGCCGCCGATCACCATCTGCTTGGCGCTGGCGTTGAAGCTGTTGGCGGTCAGGGTATTGGCCACGACGGTCGTGCTCACATCGACGCCATCGACATAGATATGGACCGTGTTGGTGGCGGCGACAAAGCTGTAGGCCACGTTGTGCCACAGGCCGTCATTGAGTGCGATACCGGTGGTCTGGACTTCAAGGTCATGACTACCGTCGGCCTGATTCATCTCGATGCGGATGGATCCGTTGGCCCGCATGAACATGGTGGCGTAGGTGCCGCCGCCGTCGGTGCTGACGATCCCCTGATAGTCATGGGTGGTGTCGGTGCTTCGCACCATGGCTTCCATGGTGTGGTTGGTGAAGCTGACACCGGAACCGCTGGTGACGATCCGGTCGGCGCCGTCGAAATGCATGGCGCGGAATGGAGTCCCGCTGAGCGTCGCGCCATTCAGCGTCAGGGAATGGGAATTGCCCGAGGCGTCCGACAGGCTGTTGCCCTTCCACGCCGCGACCAGGGAATTGTCGTCGACCGTGGAAAGATAGCGGTTGGTGGCGATTTCATCGGGGCTGAGGCTGTCGGCATACAGGCGCACGCCCGCGATCTGACCGTGGAAGGTGGTCGAATCGAGTCCGATTCCGCTTGCTCCGGCCCGGGCACCGACCATCAGGTCATAGGCATTGACGATGTCGAGATCGGGGGCGGCAACCACCTGCACCGGCTGGCCGTCCACCATCAGCATTAAACCGTCCTCGAAGCGGGTCACCGCCACATGGGACCAATTGCCCAAGCTCAGCGCGGTGGTGCCGCTGATGGTCGTGGAGCCGATATGGAAGGTCGGAACGCCCGCGACCAATTCCAGGGCAAAGCCGTCGCCCGCGCTGGAATCCTTGGCGATCAGCATCTGGGTGCCGGTGAGGCTGGCCGGATTGACCCAGGCCTCCATGGTGAAGGCGCCGCTGGCGATATTGAAGATATTGCCGGCACTGGCCGCTTGGCCGCCCGCGAAGGTCAGCGCGGCATTCTGGATGCCGCCCGAGCGGACATCGGCATGGTTGTCATCGACCCAGGTGCTGGCACGGGTGGCGCCGCCGAGCAGAGTGCCGTTCTGGGCGGTTCCGGCGCTGTCCACCGCCAGGGCGCCGAGATCGCTATCGAAGGTGTAATGGGCGACCAGGGAGCCGCCTTGGTCGCCGGTCAACACCTGCTGGTAATTGGCCGCGATCTGGGCACCCGTGCGGGTCACGTCCCACACGCGGACATCGTCGATCTGACCGTCGAAATGGCTGTCGCCGGTGGCATCGAACTTATCGCCGATCTGGAAGTCGCCGCCGCCGGTAAAGTCGAACTCCGACGTCCTGGTCGCGACCTGCGTTCCGTTCTTGTAGAGAGTCATGGCATTGGTGTCGGCGTCATAGCTGGCCGCCCAATGCACCCACTGCCCCACATTGTCGGTGGTGTCGGTGAAGGTCAGGTCGTTGCCCCAGAAGCTGAAAATAACATCATTGCTGTAGCTGGCTGGCTGGAAGTCGATATGCAGCCCTTCTCCCCCATATCCGTGGGTTCCCATGGAAATGGCATTGTCTTCCGTGGACGAAGTCTTCCGATTGGCCCAGAACTCGATGGTGAAGTTATGGTTGGAAAGGTCGATGCCCTTGGCATGGACCGCGCCGGTCTCGCCGTCGAGGACGAGCGCGGTGCCGGAATGGCTGTAGGTCGCGTCATGGGCGCCGGTTTGGTCATGGGCGACGAGACCGGTCCCCTCGTCCAACTTCCAATACCCCACCAGATGGGGCGCCGTGGCGGGAACATCCGTGCTCGCCACGTCGATCAGACGGCCGGCATCCAGGGCCGTGCTCCACAGCCGCACATCGGCGATGTCGCCGTGGAATCCTTCGCCGCCATTGGTACCGGCGGCGCCGATCACCATATTGCCGGGATGCGTCCCGAAATCACCAATGCCCATGGTGTTGTAGGGAAGGTCGTAATCGACCCCATCGACGGACAGATGCCAGACATTGTTGGCATGAACCAAGGCCACATGCTGCCACATCCCTACCGTCAGGCCGGCTGTGGTGCTGGCCCCCATCTGAGCGCCGCCGCACATGAAGCCGATCTTGCCGGTGCTTTCTTCCAGATAGATTCCGTAACCACTCCAACTGGGGTCGCCGTTATAGGCGATGAATTGGGGATGGTCGTTGGTGGTCGAAGTCTTGCCGTCCCAGCGGACCCAGGCTTCCAGCGTCAGATCGCCGGTCACCGGAATGGCGTTGTCCGCAACCACCGCGATCTGGCCGGTATCGAAATGAGCAGACCGGTCCGGCGGCGCCGCCAGATGGGCATGCGCCCCCAGCACCATGTCGGAATAATTGTCGCCCACCAGATTGGCCGAGGTCGAAGCCGCGTCGTTGAAGGTCCAATGACCGATCAGATTGTCACTGGTGGTGTAATTGGACGGATGGGTGACCTGTTCCGCCGATTGGGCCACGTTCCACAGTTTGACGTTGTCGATCATGGCGGTCAGCGACGAATCGCTGTTGCCGCTGTCGGGACCGACGAACAGCTTGGACGCGTTGGTCATGGTGCTGCTGGTGCCGCCCTTGGAACCGCTCGCCACGCCGTCGAGGTAAATGGTCGCCGTATTGCTAGAATAGGTGACCGCCACGTGATGCCAAGCGCCTGCCGTCGGCTGCGCCGAACCGCTGCCCACCGCCGACGAGGTTCCGACCACCAGATAGCCGTCGTCATTGACCTGCACATTCAGCAAGGTGCCGGAATTGTCGTAATCCCGGAAGCTGAGAAGGCGCTGCGCCCCCTTCCCCGTCGTCTGGGGAAGATAGAAGTCGAACTCGACGGTCGCCTGATTCGTCGCGAAGTCTTGCGAATTGATACTGGCGCTGGCTGCCGTTCCGACGCCATTGGTAATCAACACGCCGGTCCGTTCCGCCACGCCCGCCACACTGGTGTTGTCGGTGACGTTGACGGTGAAGCTTTTGGTCGTGGTGTGGTTTTCCGCGTCGGTGACCTGCACGCTGAACGTATCGGAGCCGTAGAAGCCGAGGTCAGGCGTGTAGGAGAAGACGCCGTCCGACTGCACATGCAAGGTGCCGCTATGGGGCAGGCCGCCGGTGACGGTGCCATAGGTCAGAGTCCCGCCATCCTGGTCGAATCCGACCACGTGACCGTTGAGGGCGACGCCCTCGCGGGTGGTCAGGGTGGCGGTGGCCGCATCCGGTTGCATGTGGATGGACTGGTATAGGTCTCCGGTAATCACCACTCCGGACTCATGGCCGGTGGTATCGACGACAGTGCCGCCGGAGATGGTCCAATTGTCCAGCAGGCCCGGCTCGGTACCCGTCAGGCCGTGATTCATATCGGCGGCGATTTGGGCGTCGGTCCGGGGTGCCTCCCACAGCCGCACATCGGTGATATCGCCGACAAAGTCCGTCCCGAACGTCGCGCTGGCCGCCGCCAGTTGCAATCGCGGCGGCGCATTGCCCGAGGTATGGACGACCGGCGCCGTGGCCAACTCGCCATCGATGAACACTCTTATCGTCGGCAGGGAATCGATATCGTCATAGCTGTAGCTGTAGGCCACATGGTGCCATTGACCGTCAGCGATGACGGCGGTCGTTTCCCAGAGATTGTACTCCTCAGTGCCGGTTCCAATTCTGACCTGCAACAGGCCGCCCGCGCATAGGTTTAGGGTCGCGCTGGTATCGGGATCGGAGCCAACGGTAAATATCGTGCCGTATCCGGTCATATCCGAAGTACGGATCCACGCCTCGACGGTGTGCTCCGACAGGGCGAAGACATTGCCTGAGGTCACGCTGGTGCTGCCCGCGAACTCCAACGCCTCGGCCGGAGGCAACGCCAGATGGGCGCTGCCCGACAGGGTCAACGGATGCTGGCCGGTCAGATCGGTCAGGGAGTTGCCGTTGACCGGATCGAACGTCCAGGCCCCCACCAGCCCGCTCTCGGCGCCGGTATAGGTCGCCCCGGCGCCGCCTACCAATTCCGGCAATGTGCGGATCGTGTTCCACACCCGCACATTGTCGATCATGCCGTTGAGAACGCTGTTGCCCTGGTCGCCGATGCTGACGCTGTCTAGTGACTGCATCAGGGCATAATCCACATCGTAGGTGATGCCGCCATACACCATGCCATCGACCACGAAAGTGGCGGTGGACAACCCGGTGGAGAGGTTGTCGTCGATGGTCACGGCCACATGGTGCCAGACATCGGTGGAAATGGTCGCGTTGCCGATATGGACCGGCGAATAAGGAGGGTTCGGTTCGGAATAGCCGTTGTTCACATAAAGATGACCGGTGGTATCGACGCCGAACGACAGACCCACGCTGTTGGACCCGTGGCTGAACAGCCGGATGAAGTCCTGCCTGGCCCCCAGTGACGACACATTGACGTCGCATTCAAAGGTCGCGGCGCCGTCAATGGTAAACTTACCGGTCCCAAGGAATGCGGTGGCCGACCCGGTGTCGCCGTCCAAGGCAAGCGCGGAATTGCGGGTCGCCAAGCCTTCCAACAGCGGCGCGTGGTTGCCATGGGGGGCTTGCAGCCTTGCCATGGCCGGTGTCGAGGTCAGGGTGCCATCGCTGACCGTATAGGTGATCAGATCGGAACCGCCGTATCCGTAATTGGGCGTATAGGTGAAGGCGCCGGTGGCCTGATCGAGCGTGATGGTGCCGTGGCCCGGCTCGTAGAGCAAGCTGTAGGTCAGGGCATGACCTTCGGGGTCGCTGCCGGTCAGTTGCCCATGCCCGGCGGCATCCAGGGTCGGCGTGATGGCCGCGCGGTCGGAGATGACATACTCGCCGCCGGTGCCCAAGACGCCATCCAACTGGTGCAGGCTGGCATCCTTGACGGTGGTTCCACTGCCTTCGTCGAAGCGCCAATTGGCGACAAGCGCGGGCTCGTTGAAGACATTCAGCTCGCCGGTCATGCCAGCGGAAATCTGCGCCTCGGTCCGAACCCCGTTCCACACCCGCAGCTCGTCCATCAGCCCCTTGAAGTGGCTGTCGGGATTGTTCGGGCTTTCGCCGATATCGAAGATCGCGCCGGACGAAACCGGCAGCGCCCCGGGGTCGAAGTCGAAGGTGTCGGCCGCGACCCCGTCGATATAGGTGACGGCGACACCGTTGGCGCTGTTGAAGCTGACCGCCACATTGTGCCAAGCGGCGTTGGTGAAGGTGACAGCGGCGGCACGGGAGGTCAGGGCCTGGCCGTCGAGGACGGGGGTGATGAAGAATGTGCCCGGATCCACTCCCTCGGTGATTTCCAGCGCATAGTCGGTCTTGATGGCCGTCATGCCCCGCGCCATGACCGTGTGGACGCGTTCGCCGCTGCCGACCCATTCCGGCAAGATCCAGGCTTCCAGCGTCATGGCATTGGTAAACGCCAGGGCCTTGGAGGTATCGGCGACCGAGAACCCGGCCGTATTTTCACCGTCAAAGCTCAGGACATAGCCTTCGCCGTTACCGGCGACAGGCGCTTGGTTGACCGCGGTGGTGGAAATGCTGATGGTGCTGGTGCCGCTGGTCAACTGGCCGTCCGACACCGTCACGGCAAACGAGTCATTGGCCGAGCTCTGGCCGTCATTGATGTAGGTGACGCCGTTCTTGACGTTCTGGGTGGCGTAAAGATCGTAGCCGGTAAACTGGGATCCGACACTGGCCACCACGCCGTTGATGGTCACGGCTCCGTGGGTCGGCAGCGCGGTGATGGTGTAGACCAACTGATTGGGCTGCATGAAGACCGGCGTCGCGGTCTCGGCATCGGAGGCGATCAGGCCGGTGGACAGAACCGAGACATAGCCGCCCTGGTTGACCGAAAGGGCGCTGGCGGTACTGATGGTCGGCGCATGGTCGGTGCCGCTGAACACATGCATGTACAGATTGGCCGTGCCGGTGCCCCCGACACCATCCCAAATGCTGGTGGTAATGTAATCGGTTCCGGTGGTGCTGCCCGCGACGTATTTCACTTGGCCCTGGGCGATCTGCGCCTGGGTGAAGGTGCCGCCGCTGGTCAAGGCGGTGCCGTTGACCGTCAGGGTGCCGAAGCTCAATGTGGCGGAGCTGACCGAATAAATGATGTTGCTGGAATCGCCCGTCAGGCTATAGGTCAGGGTATCGCCATCGGAATCTGTGGCGACCGCCGAACCGTATAGGGGCGTATTGATATCGGTCTGCAGCAAGCTGGTGCCGGTGAACACCGGCGCATGGTTGAGGACCGTGACGGTTGGACCGACCATATCGGAACCCAGGATGCCGCCGGTCGCACCGGTCAACTGGATCACGGTGCCGTCCATGGCGCCGTTCTTGAACACAAGCCAGCCATCGGTGGTGTCGTGCATGAACACGGCGGTGGGATTGGTCAGCCCGGTCAAGGTGGCGACGGTCGCGCTGAGCGTGCCCGACCAGGAGCGATAGACGAAGTCCAGGGTGCTTCCCGCCGCCGAAAGGTCGAGCTTGTCGGTGCCGGACTCGAAATCGGCGATCACCATGGGACTGCCCACGGTGCCCGCGTTGACGGCGATCACGAAGGTGTCCGCCCCGGCGCCGCCGGTCACGGTGTCGCCGCCGGTCCCGGCGCTGATGGTGTCGTTGCCGCCGCCGCCGACGATGGTGGTCACCGAGGCGTCGGCCACCGTGTTGATCACGAGTTTGCCCGATGACCCGGATCCATCGATGGTGACGATACCCGCAGACCCGTTGGCAATGCTGCCCAGAGTCAGTGTTCCGGCCCCCACAAGCGACACGGTCTCGACGCCGGTCACATGGGAGAACGCGGAATCGGCGACAGTGCCGCCGTCGAGGACAAGATTGTCGTAGCCCGCCCCGCCGGTCACGGTATCCGCGCTGGTCAGGCCGTTATGCAGCTTGAAGGTGGTCGAACCGGAGGCGTAACCGATCAAGGTGTCGTCGCCGCCGGTCCCGGCGTCCAGCACGACCCCGTACCCGGCATGAAGGACATCGGCGCCGCTGCCGCCGATCACGGTGGTCGACCCGTTGCTGGTATCCAGGGACACCGTCTTGCCATCGGAGAAGACGATGGAATCGACGCCGGAAAGCGTCATGCTCGCACCCGCCATGCCGCCGGTGAAGCCCACATTGACGGAGCCGGACGTATAGGCGGAGAAGACGGCCGCTGACTCAGTGGACAGCGCTTTGACAACGTCGATGCCCGCGCCGGCATTGAAATTGGTTTGGCCGGAACCGGCCGCCAAGGTAACGCCGTTAAAGTTGGCCGAGGTCTCCACCGTCATGTAACCGGTGGTGGCGGAGGCGTCGATGGTGTTGACGCCGTTATAACGGCCAAGAGCGCCAAAGGTGACCGAGGAGGGAGTCGACCCCGTCAGAGTCAGGGTTTCGACACCGCTGAAAATACCCGCCACGGAATCCGTGATATTGCCAACATTGCTGACGATCACCTGATCCGTCCCCGACCCGCCGATGACGCTGGTCATGGTGATCAGGTCGGCTCCCGACACCTTGATGGTGTCGTTGCCGCTGCCCGCATCGACGATCGCGATGCCGTAGCCCACATTGATGACGTCGGCGGTGCCGGTCCCGGTCAGCGTCGTGTCGGTGGACGTGGTGAAGGTCAGGCGCTGCGTGAAAATGTCCTGGCCGGAGGTGCCGTTCTGCAGGAAGTTGACGACGACGTCGCCATTGGCAAGGGTCGTCGCCGTGGGCTTATGCTCGATATCGCTTGCGGAACTGAGCGTCAGCACCCCACCCACGGGCTGGCCAGTGGCGCCGTAGGATTGCGCCTTGACCACAAAAGATCCGGAGGAGTAATCATCCCATACCGCCATGAAGCCGCCACCGGCCAACGCGGTGATGGTCGGCCATGCCTGCCAGCCCGAAGTGGTCGCGGTGTTGACAAGAAATCCCGAGGTTACCGCCGATCCGGCGGAATCGAAAACTCGGGCATAAATTCCAAAATTATTGCCGTCATTAACGGAGTCGTGCCAGACCGCCGCGAAACCACCCCCGGCCAGCGCGGTGATTATGGGGGCGAATTGATCGCCGTCGGTCAGATTGTTGACGGAGATGACCCCACCGACCAAAGCGCCGGTCGTCGGATTGATCCGCTGGGCGAAAACGCCGGCCCCGGAAGCATCCGTACCAGCCCAGGATACCACCACGGTTCCATCGCTCAGCGTGACCGCTCCGGCGGTGGGCTCGCGGGCGCCGGATGCGATGGAGATTTGGCTCCCCACCTTGGTCCCGGATGAATTGTAGATCTGCCCGTCAATGGTCCTGGTGGTGCCGTTGCCGCCGCCATTTCCGTCCCAGGCGACGAAGAACCCGCCATCATGGGTGGCCGTCACCACCGGCCAGGCTTGATAACCATTGGTGGTGGTATTGACCAGGAACTCGTTGCCAGCACTGCCGCTGGTCGGCCAAGTGGCGGGATAGATACGGCCATAGACGCCAAAACTGCTGCCGTCCTGGTTCAAGCTGTGCCACGCGGCAACGATCCTGCCATCGGACAGTTGGGAGAACTGGGCGCCCCATTGCTCGCCCGGCAACGTCTGGTTGACCACGAATTCCGAGCCAACCTTGGCACCGGTGGAATCGAAGCGCTGGGCGATCGATCCCCAGTCGCCATCGACATTGTCCTGGCCCTGGGTCCGCCACGTGCTGATCCAGCCGCCATCGGCCAAGGGCGCCAAGTAGATATAATCCTGGGCCCCGCTATCGAAGGCATTGACCTGGCTGGCCGCTCCAACGGCAAAGCTTGCCGCGGCCGGGGCGCTGGAAACAGTCAGAGACCCGTCGGAGAACTGCAGCGTCTCCACATGGGTCAGATAGTCGGTGCCGTCGTCGCCGTCGCTGGAATTGGTGTCTTGCACCGTAATGGTGCCGCCGCCCATGGCGCCGATCTTGTAGTCGCCCTTGGCGCCGTGGAAAATCGCCTTGTCGGTCCCGGCACCGCCATCGAAATGGTCGTAACCCGTTCCGCCGGTGAAGGTATCGTTGCCGGTGCCGCCGGTAACCGAGATCGGCTGGCTGGCGGCCGAAACATCCACGGTGACGCCCGCCGA
>NZ_PGTO01000025.1 GCF_003284725.1 Paramagnetospirillum kuznetsovii
GAAGCCAAGGGTTTCGGGGAAACCCGCCCGGCGTTTGAGGGCCTCGGTGATCGGTTCCGATCACCGAGACTTGGTATAAGGGGACAACGGTGATCGGCGGGCAGGAGGTGAGCATGAGCTATTCCCAGGAAATCAGCAGGGAGTGCAAAGGAGTCTTCTTGTTCATGGTCGATCAGTCCCGATCCATGAACAAGCCCTTCGGTCCCGACCGATCGGGACGGATGGTCAGCCGTGCCGAGGTGGTGGCCAATGCCTTGAACGGCACTTTGGAGGAACTGGTCAACCGCTGCATGCGCGATGAAGGTGTGCGCGATTATTTCGACATCGGGATCATCGGCTATGGCCGCACCAATCGCCCGGAATTCTGCTGGCGCGGCGCCTTGGCGGGCCGCCGACTGGTTCCCATCCCGGAAGTGGCGGCCAAGGCCGAGGTCGAGGAAGTGGAGATCGAAACCGAAATGCGCGGGCAGGTGCTTATCGAGCGCATCACCTTATCGCGCTGGATCGACCCGGTGGGAGTGGACAGCACTCCCATGAATGCCGCGTTCGGCTTGGCCCATGCCACCTTGGCGGAATGGGTGCGCGACAATCCGGATTCGTTCCCGCCGGTGGTCATCAACATCACCGACGGCATGGCCAACGACGTCAATTCCGATGCCGAGCTTCTGGCCTCGGCGCGCAAGCTGACCGGGCTGAAGACCGGCGACGGCAATGTCTTGCTTATTAACTGCCACATTGCAGGCGGCGGCGATGTCTCGGTGGTGTTCCCCGCTTCGGTGACGGAACTGCCTCGCGATCCCTATGCCAAGCTGCTGTTCGACATGTCGAGCGAATTGTCCAATCGCCATCGCGCCGTCATCTGCGAAGTGTTCGACCGCGATCCCGGCCGCACCCCCTCCATCAAGGGCATGGCTTTCAACGCCGATGCCGTGGCGCTGCTCAAGCTGCTGGATATCGGCACCCGTCAGGCCATCAACCTGTCCGCGGTCATGGAGCCTTTCACGCAGCCGGGAATCGAGACCGAATTCCTGATCAAGGATTCCTTTGTGCTGGAAGAGCCGTCGGTACGGACCGAATATGGCGATCTCGGCTGATCCGCCCTTGATCCGGCGCGTCGCCCCCATGCTCACTTGGACGGCCCAGGGCCGCTCGATCGTCAAGCCCCGCAACGATAGCTACGCCGATGGCGACGGGCTGCGATGGCGGCAAAACGAGGACCGGCTGCGGCTGGCCAGGATTCCGGACGGCCTGTTGGCTGCCGTCTCCGATGGAGCCGGAGGGGCGGGGCTGTTCTGCGGCCCTTGGGCCGAGACGCTGGTGACCCGGCTGCCCAAGACCCCCATCGCGGGCGTGAAGGCGCTGAACCAGTGGATGGACGGGTTCTGTCTGGGTTTTCGCGCCGAATACGCCGCCTTGTCAAAATCCACCCCCGCCCGGCACAGCAAGTTCATCCGGGAGGGGTCGTTCGCCACGCTGGTGGCCGGTTGGCTTGCCTATCGCCAGGGTCGCGTCCGTCTGCGATGGATGGGGTATGGTGATAGCCAGATGATGGTGTTCGACCGGAGCGGCCGCCAGCCGGTCCTGGCGGCCTGCTATCCCGCCAGTCTGTCGGCGCTGGAGCGTGCGCCCTTCTTGCTCAATTGGAAGGACTTGCCGCGCGATGCCAGCTTCCATGCCGGTGAAATGATGTTGCCGGATCGGGCGACGGTGGTGCTGGCGTCGGACGGGATCGGCCAGTATCTGCTGCTGCGAAGCTTGGCCGGTCTGCCCCGCCCCGCCGCCGCGGCCGGATTGCCGGGAGAATTCCTGCGGCTGGCCGTCGATGGCGAGAGCAAGCTTGCCCTGGCCGCCCGCGTCCATCGCGCCGTGCCGGGGCCCGGGCTCTCCGCCGAGTTGGCGGCGTTGCGCGACAGCCTTAAATCCGACCAGGCCTTCGCCGGTCGCGTTCGTGCCCTGTGCGACAAGGGACTACTGGCCAATGATGACTGCACGCTGATCATGATCGACGTCGATTTTTCCCGGTCGCGGTAATTTCTCATGCCGCTTCCCCTGATCAACGACTACAAGACGGCTGTCGCCAACGCCAATGGGCGGTTCGCGACCTTGGACGTCCGGCCGCATCTGGATGCCCGCCGCAGCCCGGTCTTCCTGGCGGGAAACTTCGCCGGGGTGTTCAAGATGGTGACCAGGGAAGGGGAGAATCTGGCGGTCAAGTGCTTCACGCGCGAGGTTTCCGACCTGCCGCGACGCTATGCCGCCGTGGCCAAGTTCTGCATGACCGCCCAGTGCCCCTATGTCGTGCCGCTGCAGTTTCTTCCGGCGGAGGTCTTCGTGACCTCGAGCGTCGCCCCCCATGCCGATTACGCGGTGGTGACCATGCCTTGGGTCGAGGGGCGAGGCCTGGGGACCATCGTCCAGATTCTGTGCCTGCGGGAAAACGCTACCGCCCTGGCCGGATTGACCCGGGCGTGGAGCCGCCTGTGCCTGGACCTGCTTCGACGGGGCGTCGCCCATGGCGATCTGAAGCACGACAACGTCCTTGTCGGTCAGGATGGCGCCCTGAAGCTGATCGACTATGATTCCATGTATCTGCCGGAGTTGAGGGGACTGCCCTCGACCATGTTGGGAGGAGTCAACTTCCAGCACCCCCGGCGTGAGGTCCGGCATTTCGACGCGACCATCGACCATTTTTCCATGCTGGTGATTTTGCTATCTCTGCGGGCCTTGACCTTCCAGCCTGATTTGCTGAAGCGCCATCACAACGGCGAAAATCTCGTCCTGACCAAAAGCGATTTCACGCGGCCGGATAGCTCGGATCTGTTGCGGCAATGGGCGGCCAGCCCGGATTTCCATGTCCGCGACTGGGCAGGCCATCTGACCAAGGCGGCCAAGGCCCCCGGCATCGGGATTTCCAACCTAGAGGCCATCTTGAAGTCGGCGGCAAAGATCGACGCCGCTCCGGCAAAGCCCCCGGCCAAGGGGCTCTTCTCGTTTTTTTCATAGAGCGCGAGGTTTGGGAGCGCAAGGTTTGGGAGCGCAAGGTTTGGCCGTCGGAGAGCGACCAGCCTGGTCCCATGCCAGGCTGGTCGTCCGCGAACTGTCAGAACTTCACCGCGCTTCGCACGCCGAAAATAAATGCGTCTTGCTGAAGTTCCTGACGTGACGTTCCAGGCGTCGTACCATACCAGATACCACCGCCGGGATTGACGACGTACTGCAAGTCGGGCTGGATCGTCATCCAAGGCGTGACTTGGGCCATATAGGTCAGTTCAATGACGGTTTCGCTGCTCCGGATCGGTCGGCCAGGTTGACTGTTCATGATACGGGTATCCCGATCCAGGCTCGCGAGGCTTTCGCTGAGGCGGGCATAGCCGACACCCAATGCCAGGGTATCTTCCTCACGCCCCTCGAACAGGCCCGTATAGCTGATGCCACCATCCACATAATAGGGAACCTGATTCCGGTCAGACGGCGCGGCGCCGCCTCGCAAGAACACGCCGATGCCTTCCGTCGACCAGCGCTGTCCCTGGATCAGCATCTGGTCGATGACGAAGTAGACGCCGCCATTGCCGCGAACCGGGGATCCGATCCCCGTGGAATTGCCATCCGCCAGGGATTGGCCGAGGTTATCGATATGTTGGTCGTTGAACCGTGCACTATGATACCAAGCACCCAGTTTATAGCTTCCGGGCAGGCCCTTGGAGTTCTTCTCCTGATTCACCGCATAGGCGGCTTCCGTCATATAGAGGGTTCCACGATCAAAGCTGAACGTGGTGCCGTTATTGTTTCGCCGCTGCGGATCCTGAGGGGTGAATTTCCCGGCGGGATCGCCCGAGAACGCCGCCGCCATCACCGAAATCTCATCGGTGAGAGTCACCTTGGCGCGCGCGCCCGGCGTCGGAATGGGGAATGCCGGGCCGCCGCTGGGCAGGTTGCCTGAAATCATGAACGGCCAACCGAAGGTGCTGTTGACGAAGACGGCGGACAGCTTGCTGACGGCGAACTCGTCATCGGCGGCGAGTTGGCCGAGGCGCAGGCTGACGGTGTCGTCGAACAACATCTGCTGTGCCCAAAGGGTGTAAAGGCGCGACTGCGGGATACCCTCGATACCGCTGGCCGTCATCAGGCTGCCGAGATTCTTGCCCATGCGGCCGCCGTAAATCAGCATGGCGCTGGCATGGACGGTCAACCCGTTCAGCCCGACCAACTTTTCAAGGTCCAGGTCGAGATCGAGTTCGGTGCGGCCCTGCGCCTTGCCGCCATGGCTGACGCCACCATAAGCATTGTTGAGGTATTCGTTGGTGGAGGTTCCCCCAAGTTGAATGCCCATCTTGCACAGATCAAAGCGCTTTCCGCCGAATGATCCCAACGCGGTGTCGCGTTCCCAGAAACCGGGAGGCGCCAATTCGCAATCATCACCGGCAAGAGCAGGTTGGGCGCATGTCATCAGCGCGGTCGCGGCGACCGTGCACAATCCGATCGTCACGCGCTTCTCAATGCCCACGAAGTCAGTAAGCTTTCTCATAATGTCCCCTTGGTCGGTGCCGATATGGCGGTGGTCCCCACGCCATTTCGGCGGATCTTTTACAAACCGGCAAGCTCTCTACTTTCCGGCACGGCCTTCGAACTTGAAATCCCATTCCTGGGTAATGGGATCCCACCACTGGGAGACCCCAGTCTCCTTGTCGGTGTGGCGGAAGAAATTATTGTGGACCGGCGCCTTGAGGGTGATGGCGACATGGTAGGTGCCCGGCCCCGCCAGATTGATATTGCGGCCGTAATGGGGACCGGTGACCGAGGTCATGGGCGGCAGTGGGCCGGTGGCCTTGAAGTCGCTGCCCGACTTGGTTACCACATAGGACACCGTCACATAGGGCAGCCACTCGCCTTTGCCAAAGCCGTTGGGATTGTTCTTTAGGGCGTGAATGTCGGCCTGGAGATAGATATCGGCGTTGTCGGGGCCGTAAACATCGTTTTTCGGCTCCACCACGATACCCTGATTATAGAGGGCGGAGATCTTCATGCCGCCCATTTCGACGCCACCAATGGCGTGTTCGGCGGCAATGGCGACGCCGGAAAGCATGACGGTCGCGGCAGCGACGCAAGCTGTTTTTACGAGAGTAAGACGCATTATTACCTCTGGGGTGATATGTTCACGAAACCAAGGCACGGCAAGCATCGTCATGCCGGCCAGACGGTCAGCATCCGGAGAAGCGATCAGTAACCGCCCTTCTTGCCGGTGCTGCCCACATAATCGAAGTCCCATTCCTGGGTGATGGGCGCCCACCATTCGGCGACACCTGTTTCCTTGCTGACATGGTGGCCCATGCCATTGGCCGAGGGTGGCTGGAGAGTGAACACCACATGATAGGTTCCTGGCCCGGCCATCTTGATGTTGCGACCATAATGGGGGCCGTCATTGGCCACCATGGCGACCAGCGGACCGGAATCCTTGAAATCACTCCCCTTCTTGGTCAGCACATAGGAGGCGTTCATGTAGGGAATCCATTCTCCCTTGCCCAGGCCGTTGGGGTTTCCCTTCAGCGCGTGCACATCAGCTTCAAGGTGAATGTCGGCGGTATGGGGGCCGCAGATATCATTCTCGGGGTCCATCAGGACCGCCTGGAGATAGACACCGGCAATCTTCATTCCGGCCTTCTCGACCGGCTCGCCGATGCGAATCTCTCCGGCGCTGGCGGCGCCGGACAGCAGGATCATCGTCATCGCCGCCGCGGTCACGGCGCTTGACTTGGAAAAAGGCATATTTACCTCCGTTGGGGATGTGATTTTCTAACGACAGTATGAGTTCATCTATTTCATGAGGCCGAAAATCGCGGGCCACCATCCCAGGCCCACGGCGAGGGTGCCGATCAGACCGGGCATCAACGGCAGCCATCGACGCGAGGGAACAACACCCTGGCGGGCGAGGATGCGCTCCCCTAGGCGGATGCTCCACAGCAGGCCAATCAGGAAAAGCAGACCCTTCGCCCCATGAACGCCGTCTATCCCCAACGGGGTATAGGCGATGGGTTCGAACAATTTGCCGCCAAGACCAATGATCAGGGAGACCATGGCCACCGGGGCGTATTGATAGCCCAATTCGGTAAAGCGGCTGCCGAAGGTGCCGTCGCCCCCCGCTCGTCCAGCCAATGCCGACGAGCAAGACGTGAAGGCAGCCAGAACGGCGGCCAGTAGCACCATGCAACCGAGCATGAAGCCGGTGATCATCACGAAGTCCAGCCAAAGGAATATTTCGTTCCGTTCGGGATGCACGCTCATCAGCCAAGCGGGGCCGGGCTGTCCCATCCAGGCCATGCCGTTATGGATGCTCCAGACCCCGAAGCTTTGCCGCATCTTCTGGAAGATCGGCAGAACCAACCACAGGAAGCCTCCCAGGGCGATGCCGGTCCCAAGGAACAAGAACCACACCTCCACCGGATTGGCGTGATGGTCACGAATTCGCTCGATCTCGACCCCGGGCTTGCGGAATTCCAGATGAACCCCCCCCTTGGCCGATGGATTGACGCAGCGGAAGCATTCGATGCAGTGACGCGATTCAGTCTTGCGAGAGATATCGATCAGGGTGGGGCAGACACCTCGGTCGGTATATCCCTCGGTCGTGGACTTTCGGGTCCAGGGGGCGAACTCCACCGCTCCCAGACGCGAGAACACGCCCAGCAGCAGGCCGATCGGGCAGGCGTGCCTGCACCAGGCGCGCTTCTTGGAACCGAACAGCCAGCCGATGATGATGGCGGCCAGCATGGTGCCGCCAAATACTTCGGCTGCTGCCTCCGGATGGTCGCGCACTCCCACGGTCTGACCGAGAACGGTGACAAACAGGAAGCTCGCCACCGGCGTTCCCTCCCAGCTCAACCAACTGGGAATTTTGAACTTTGGCCCATAGGCGTTGGCCTTCTCGGCCGCCGCCCCCATCGGGCAAAGCAAACCGCACCATGACCGTCCGGTGAAGATCACCGACATGAACACGAGCGGAAACCACAATCCCCACAGCAGGTAATTGGCAAATGTGGTGTAGTGAGTCAGCGGCGTAGCATTGCCCGGAGGATCCGGCAGAAAGACCGGCACGAGAATGATGCCAAGGAAAACCAAGAACATGACCGCGTGGACCCACGACAGCCAAGTCCGATGGCGAACGAAGAAGCCTTCGACAGCCGCCGCGACCTTCCGTGCCGTGGCTGGGCGTACCGATGCCTTGGTCCGAACTTCGTCGAATGTCATCTTGTTCATGCCGCACTCATAGCCCGCTTCTTGAGTTGCAGAATAAGGAGGCCGACCAGCAGGGGCACGATCAGAACGCCCTGGGCGGCGGCTCCCTCAAGGGTGGGAAACAGGCCCAGCCAATCAACGCTCGGCCAGCCCTCAAGCGGGGTGATGGGCAGCACCTTGGCGTTTTGCAGCTCGACGACGCCCTTGCCGGCAAATGCCAACGCCAGATAGTAGAGCAGTCCGGCCGTCACGCCGAAGAAGACGCCCAGGGGCAGGCGGATGGACATCACGTTCATGGCCACGTAGAGAGCGGCCAGAGCCACGCAGGCGGCGCCGAGGCCAGCCAAAAGCGCCGGTAACTGGCCCGGCTCTCCGGCAGCCAAGGCGATGTAAAACAGCACCGTCTCGGCGCCCTCGCGATAAACCGCCAGGAAGGCGGCGAAGCCCAGAGCGAACAGACGGCCGCCCGACAAGGCGGAGCTGATCTGCTCCTTGACATAGCTCTGCCAGCGAGCCGCCTCGCGCTTGGCGAACAGCCAGTACGAGCAATAGAAAAGGATCACCGAGGCCAGCAACATGGTGCAGCCTTCGAATAGTTCCTTGCCCTGACCACTGACATTGAGGAGGGTGGAAACCGCCCACGCGGTGGCGAGACTGGCCAACACCGCCCAGCCCACCCCGTGATAGACGACCTTGACCTTATCCGGAGCGGAACGCTTGAGATAGGCCACCAGGGAGGTAATCACCAACATGGCCTCAAAACCCTCGCGCACCAGGATCAGGAAGGACTGGAGGAACATGCTCCAGAACCCGCCGCCCTTGGGGGCCATCCTCGACGGAACCACCGCCAGATTGGCACGCAACGAGGCCCAGCCCGCCTTCACGCCCTCGGGGGAATCTCCCTGGCGGATCTTCCCGATGAGCTGGCCGAACTGCCCTTCCAAACCGATTTTCCACGAGGCGTCGACCATGCCGATCGCCCCTTCCAGGCCACTGGCCTCGAAGGAATCAAAATAGAGATCGGACATGGCATCGGCGGTCGCCGCCTTGCGTTCCGGTGTATAGGCGGCGATCGCGCTATCGCCGCCGTCCAGGATCAGGGCGACGGTGGCGGGGACATCCACCGTCTTCGCCGAGGCGGGAAGCGCGGTAAGGACGAGCATGGCGACGGCCAGGATTGCGTGGCGAATCATTTCGGTCCCTCATTTCCATCGGGATTGACTTTGGCGGTATCGAGCGCCTTGCCGTCCTGGCGCAATTGCTTGCGCAGCGCCTCGGCCAGCGCGGCCACGTCCCCGGTGCCGGGCTTGCTTACGGCCTTGCGAAAATTGTTGAACATCTCCTCCACATCGGCGGTATGGGAGATGCCGAAGTTGGAGCGCTCCGCGATCTCCATCTTCTTTTCTTCGAAAGTCCCAAAGTAAGCCGCGTGGAACGCTGCCTTGGCATCCTCGATCTTGCCGGCCTTGGCAAAGGTCTCGACCTTTGTGACCTCCAGGCAAACCTCTTCGGCGATTCCGGCCCAATAGCCGCCGGCCGCCCATGCGGAGGCTGATACGAAGAGCAGTGCGCAGCACATTCTGCTCAACCAAGTCCGGTTCATTGGCAAACTCCTAGCCGCAAATGCGAATCACACACATTTCCTGCGGGTTTATGCGCACCGCGATGCGATTGCAAGTCTTTTGCGCTCGCATCTTCGGTCGTAAATATCCAGTATGGGGTGCGTCAAATTTGTTGCGGTGAGGCGAACTGATTGATTCAACGAAGTAATCTGGAGGCGCCGTCATGAGTGATGTGACTTTGCCGTCTGGTGCCAAGTCCCGATGAGAAAGACTCGTAGGGACTTGGTCGGCCGCGCCAATCAATCGGTGGACGTCTTGGGTTTCAGAAAAACCCGCCC
This sequence comes from Paramagnetospirillum kuznetsovii, assembly GCF_003284725.1. Taxonomy (GTDB): domain Bacteria; phylum Pseudomonadota; class Alphaproteobacteria; order Rhodospirillales; family Magnetospirillaceae; genus Phaeospirillum; species Phaeospirillum kuznetsovii. The sequence continues at coordinate 9,128 of NZ_PGTO01000025.1, forward strand.
AGTGACGTTGATGAAGGAAGGGAGCGACCGCTCGGCATGTCGTCCATACCCCCAGTGTATCTGTGCGGTGTACAAGCTGGAAGGTTGGGGAAACGGCAGAACCCTAGGTTCTGCGCCAAAAGCAAGAAGGCCCGGACCAAGCGGTCCGAGCCTTCCTCTTTTTGGTGGAGCCGAGCGGGATCGAACCGCTGACCTCCTCATTGCGAACGAGGCGCTCTCCCAACTGAGCTACGGCCCCAAAAAGGGAAGCGCGATAATGTTCAAACAGGATGGCCCTGTCAAGAGCCGCTACCAGCGGAGCTGGCCGCCGATGGGCTTGGATTTCTGGGCGCCCAGGCGGGTCATCAGAACCCAGTCGTTGAACTGCATGTAGCGGGGGGCCAGGAACTGGTAAATGTCGCGGATCCGGTTGGTGTTTTCATCGGACCGGACCACGAAGATGGTTTTCCAGATCTGGATGAAATCCTCCCACGGCAGCAGTCTTGCGTGCAGAGCGTCGCGGACCTGCCGGATATAGTCGATCTGGTTTTCGATATTCTTCAGCATGGCCAGGATTTCGCCGGTTTGGGCATCCACCTGATCGAAATAGTCCTGAAGCACCTTCAAGGCCCGTTGTGACAGGCGTGCCACCTGATCGGCGGTGTCGATCATGGAGCGGTCGGCGCCATAGATGCGGCGCAGCCCCTGCAGCTTCTCGTCGATCTTCTGGACCTCGCCGAATGTGTCGCGCAGCGCCTCGATATAGGCCAGTTCCTTGGCCAGCTTCTCGATGTATTTGACGACTTCGTCGCGGTTTTCGCGCCCCAGCCCCAACTCCTCGGCCGCCTCGGTGAAGGCAAGCTGCACGTTCTTCTTCACCTGCGGGTCTTCCGCCACCTGGGCCAGTTCGGCGACGCTGCTGATGACGTGCTCGTTGCCAGTCAACCAGGTGACCAACTGCATGGTCAGGCGCTGATAGGCGATGCGGAAGTGGCGATCCTGCGGTTCCCACGAGGCCTCGCGGGTGGTGACTTCCTTGGGCAGCGGATCGCCGGGCCTGAGCCCGCGCACGAATTGCAGGGCTTCCGCCACCTTGTCCAGCATGCGGAAATCGTGGCTGTCTTCCTTCAGATTGAATTCGCGTTTGATGCCTTCCAGGGAAAGCACCGCCTCGTTGGTGGCCAGCTTAAGCACCGCCACCGGCTCCGAGGAATCGGTCATCCGGAAGTACAAGTCCTCGAAGGAGGAGAAGAACTTGTGTTCGAAACTGATATCGGGCCCCAGCTCTGTCGGAGGCCCCTTATCCTTGTCCTTATCTTTTTCGTCCGCTTTCGCAGCCATTGTCAGTATCCGCCAAACCCCAGACGGCAAGCCCCAAGCGTGCCGGTTCCCACGCTCAGTATGCCCAGCCTTACGGCGTGGGGCAAGCCGCCGAGATTACAGGTCTGCCTCGACATACTGATGGCCGGGCTGGCCATATATATAGCCATTGGCGAATTCGGCGCCGGGGCACAGATCGGCCAGCCGGTCCGTGGCCTCGTCTGCGTCCAACTTTCCGTCGAGAACGGCGCGGAACAGCCCCGCCACCGCGTCCATCGCCACATGATGCGGCCACAGGCGGAAGCGATCGACCCCGCGCGAGGCAAGGTCGGCGAGTTCGCCCAGCAGGCTCATATGGTGGTACGACATGGTCTGGGTGCCGTTGACGGCGAGGAAGGGAACCTCGTCCAAGGTCTCCACCGCCATGCCGTCGCGGTCGTCGGCGCAGACATACTGGCAGCCGTCCTTGGTCAGGTTGCGCGCGCGCGCGGCGTAGCAGCGGGCCGAGATGGCCAGCGGCAGTCGCCCGAAGGCCTGCACCTCGATCTCGCCCTTGGCCTTGGCGGCAAGGCTGGCGACGGCGTCTGCCGCCAGTTCGGCGGGCAGGCAGGTGCGAATGGCGCCCATGGCTTCCAGGCTGGCCAGGGTGCCTTCGTTGTAGATGTTGAGCAGCGGCCCGGCCACGAAGGGGCGGCCCTGCATCAGGGCGGCCACCGAGATGTCGTTGGCCTCGACCAGAACACCGTCGGCGGCGGCCAGATCGCGGGCCTGGGCCAATTCGCGATCGCTCATGATCAGCGCCAGCGAGGACAGCACCACCTCCTTGCCCGCCTGGGTCAGGCGCTCGATCACCTCGGGGATGATGGGCTCGACGAAGGGCGTGCGCTTGGAACACACCACCTCGCCCAGATGGATGGTGTCCAGATCCGGGCAATCGGCCATGCGGAAATAGAAATCCCGCAGCGCCTCGGGCTTCCAGTTGAACAGGACGGGGCCGAGGGTAAGAGATGTCATGTTGTTTGTCCCTCAAGCGCCGGGCGCATCCCTCCGGGATGCTTGGCTTTCGCTCGCACGCGCTCGCGGGCGCTCAACGCGCCAGTCGCTACGCTCCGTCGCTCGGCTAATGCCTCGCTCATCTCCACGCCTTCTCATAGGCGCCGGTGGTCTGCTTGCCGCCCTCGGTGATGCGGTCGAGATCGATGTCGGGCAGGGGACGGCCCGCCATCACGGCGTCCACTCCGGCACGGAACGCCTGGACCACGGCGGCCACATAGGCGCGTCCGCGCTGGCGGCCCTCGATCTTGAAGGCGGTGACGCCCGCCTTGATCAGATCGGGCAGGATGTTCAGCGTGTTGAGCGAGGTGGGTTCCTCGAACAGATAGCTGGCCTTATCGCGGGCGATGAAGCGGCCCTTGCACAAGGTGGGATAGCCCGCCGGTTCGTTGGGGGCGAATTTGTTGATGGTGAAGCCGGACAGTTCCGAGGTCACGCCCGCATGGGTCTCGGTGTAACGCACTTCTCCGGCGGGCGAGCAGACGCCGTTCATATTGGGCGACTGGCCGGTGACGTAGGAAGACAGGGCGCAGCGGCCCTCGGCCATGACGCACAGCCCTCCGAACACGAAGACCTCGGTCTCGACCGGGGCGATGCGGGCGTTGATGGTGGCGATCTCCTGGACCGTCAGCACGCGGGGCAGCACCACCCGCTTGACCCCGAAGCGTTCGGCATAGAAGGCGATGGCGGCGGGATTGGAGGCGGCGGCCTGGACCGAAAGGTGCAACCGCAGTTCGGGATGGACGCGGGCCGCATGCTCGATCAGCCCGATATCGGCCAGGATCACCGCGTCGGCTTTCAGCCGGGCGGCATCGGCTACCGCCTGATGCCACAGCTCCGGCGTGCCAGCGCGGGGGAAGGTGTTGATGGCGACCAGCACCTTGGCCCCCTTGTCGTGGGCATAGGCGATGCCTTCGCCCAATTCCTTGCGATTGAAGTTGAGGCCGGGGAAGTTGCGCGCGTTGGTCTCGTCGCGAAAGCCCACATAGACGCAATCGGCCCCGGCATCCACCGCGCTTTTCAGCGCCGCCGGGGTACCGGCGGGGCAAACGAGCTCGGGCCGGGTGGGGGGAAGGGTGCTGCCCATCAGGCGACGCCGCCACGACGGGCGGCCTTGCGCAATTGCTTCAATTCGCCTTCCAGGGCGGCGATGCGGGCGGATTGGGCGTCCACGTCCTTGACCGCGGGCGCGATCAGGGCGGCGCGCAGGGTCTCGAAATCCGCCTGCATGCGGTCGGCCAGTCCGATGGCGGCGCCCGCCAGACCGCGAAAGGCTTTGCCGAACGGCCCCAACTGAGCGGACATGTCCTCGACCAAGTCGATTCCCGCGCCATCGATGGCATTGCGCAGCGCCACCACCACCTCGGTATCGCCCTCGATGATCAGGCGGCGGGAAAAGAACAAGGCGTCGCCGTCCACCTTGCCTTCGGCCAGGGCGATCAGGGTGGCCAGCGGGCCGTGGATGGTGGCGGCCACTTCCTCGGGGTCGATCTCGCGCCGGACGATCAGGGCGGGGGCCTCGGGATTGGGATCCAGCAGGATGACGAAGGGCAGGTCGGTGGGGTCGATGCAGACGGGCCGGTCGGCGTAATCGGCCATGCGTTCCAGGATATCCGGGTGGCGTCGGCGGATCATGCGCAGCATGGCGTCGAAGATCGGCTGCAACACTTGCGGCCGCATGGGCTTGAGCGCCAAGCCCAGCAACAGCACCGGAGAGAACGGCGGAGTCGCCGGTTTGGCGGCGGAGCGGACTTGCCCTGGTCTCATGGATGCGGCCTCTCACAGTGACTGCGCAGTGTGTTCATGGGTCATAGCCCTCCTCCTTGATCGCCGTCAAGCAATAGGGGCCCGTCGTCAAGCAATAGGGCTTTCGCCTCTTGGCAGCGGGCGACGGTATGGCTACCTTCAAAGGGGTGGCGCGCAACCGGGAGGGATTCGGACCATGCAGATCGACGTCGACCTGAGCCCGATCACCGCGCTCATCATCGACGATTCCCGCTATGCCCGCTCGTTCATCAAGACCGGTCTGCAATCCTTCGGCATCAGCCGGGTTCTCGAGGCGGGAGACGGGCCGTCCGGGCTTGAGGTCTTGCGGAACAGCGAGGTTCATCTGGTGATCGTCGATCACGACATGTCGCCCATGAACGGCATCGACTTCACCCGCTATGTGCGCGGCGGTGATCTGGTCGCTTGCGTGGACGTCTCCATCCTGATGCTGTCGGGCGATTCTTCCAAGGACGTGGTGTTCCAGGCGCGCAATGCGGGCGTCAACGAATTCCTGATGAAGCCCTTCTCGGCGGATTCGCTTTATCGGCGCGTCCGCAATGCCATGATCCATCCCAAGGCCTTCGTCCAAAGTCCCAGTTTCACCGGCCCGGACCGGCGCAGCCTGTCGCGGTCGCCGCCGGGAGTGGCGGAGCGTCGTATTCGGCCGCCGCTGCCCAAGCCGCCGCCCGTCGTCGCTCCGCCGGGCGGCATGGGGGCCGCCCCGTCTCCGTCGCCGGTCGCCAAGCCCGCGCCGGTGGAACGCACCGGGCGCAAGAAGTTTGCCGCCGGTCAGGTGATCTTCAGCGAAGGTGATCGCGGCGACGTGGCCTATGTGGTGGAAAGCGGCCGGGTTGCCATCGTCACGACGGTGGAGGGGCGCGAGGTTCAACTGGGCCAGATCACGACCAACGGCGTGTTCGGCGAGATGGCGCTGATCGACGACGAGCCGCGCATGGCCTCGGCCAAGGCCTTGGACGAGACCGTCTGCATGATGATTCCCATGGCGGCGCTGAAGGCCCAGATCGGCAAGACTCCCGATCTGGTGATCCTGGTGCTGGAAACGCTGCTCCACGATATCCGCCGCATGGGGCGCGAACTGGGGCAGGTGCGTGCCGCGCTGGAACAGCGGCGCGCCGGGTGACGTCAGGGAATGGCGTAGGTGGCGGTGACGTGGGCGACGAGGTCGTCGGTCCCGGCCGCGACCAGTTCCACCGCGCCCATGGCGAGGCGGCGGCCCAGCTTCAGCAGGCTGGCCTCGGCGACGATGTCGCAGCGTTCCGCCTTGCGCAGGAACGAAATGTTGAGATTGCTGGTCACCGCCATTTCCACCAGGCCGATGGCCGACAGCACGGCGGCGTAAAGCGCCACGTCGGCCAGTGTCATCAGTGCGGGGCCGCAGACCACGTCCACCGGCCGGGTCAGATGGGGGCCGAACGGCATGATCAGGCGGGCAGATCCCTTGCCGATGCTTTCGGCCCGGATGCCCAGCGCCTCCGCCATGGGAAGCTTTTCCGTCAGCAGGGCGTTGAAGGCTTCGGGGGATATGGCGGACATGGGCGCTCCGGGGTAAAAATGGTCGGACCAGTGTCGCGGTCCTCACCGTCCAGATCAAGCGAGGCGTTTTCATGCTCGACCCAGCCCTGCTCATCCGAGCCGATTCCGGCATTACCACCCTGACCCTGAATCGGCCGGCGGCGCGCAATGCCTTGTCGGTCGCCCTGATGACCGAGATGGAGGCGGCCCTGGCCGCCATCGCCGCCGACCGCTCGGTCAAGGTGGTGATTCTCGCCGCCAATGGCCCGGCTTTTTGCGCGGGCCATGACCTGAAGGAAATGCGCGGACTGAAGGGACGCGACGCGGTGGCCGAGGTCTTCGCCCTGTGTTCTCGGGTGATGACCGCCATTGTGCGGCTGCCCCAGCCGGTGATCGCCAAGGTGCACGGCATGGCCACCGCCGCCGGATGCCAGCTGGTGGCCAGCTGCGATCTCGCCTATGGCGCCGCCACGGCCCATTTCGCGACGCCTGGGGTCAATATCGGCCTGTTCTGCTCGACCCCCATGGTGGCGCTGTCGCGGGCGGTGGGGCGCAAGCAGGCCATGGAGATGCTGCTGTCGGGCCGCCCGGTGGACGCCTCCCTGGCCGAGGCCTGGGGCCTGATCAACAAGGCGGTGGAACCCGAGCAATTGGATGCGGTGGTGGCCGAGATGGCTGGACTGATCGCCGCCAAGTCGGCCAATACCGTCACGGTCGGCAAGGAAGCCTTCTATCGTCAGATGGAGATGGGCCTGGATCAGGCCTATGCCTATGCGTCCGAGGTGATGACCACCAACATGCTGGCGCGCGACGCCGCCGAGGGCATCGACGCCTTCCTGGAAAAGCGGCCTCCCCGGTGGGAAGGCTGTTAGCAGGAGAACAGCACCGGCAGCCCCATATGGGCCAGGATGTGGCGGGTGCCCGCACCCGCCTTGCCCCGGAAGGACAGGATCTTGCCCACATGGCCGCCGACCACCAGAAGGTCGGCATTCACGTCATAGGCGCGCGACAGCAAGGTGTCCATGACCCCCAGGCCATCGGTCATCACCCTCTCGCCCACCACGGGCAGACCGTGGATGCGCAAATGGTCGATGATGTCCACCGGCGGCGTGGTGGCATCCCGGGACACCAGATCGCGGCGATAGACCACCAGAAGCTCCTTGGCATCCTTGATCAGCGGCAGCGAATCGTGCAGGGCGCGGGTGGCCTGCTTGCCGGATCGCCAGCCGATCACCACCCGTTCGCCGATGGCCTCGCCCTTGCCGACGGCGGGCGCCACCAGGATGGGGCGGCCGGAATCGAGAATCAGCTGTTCGACCATGGTGGCGGGCACATGGCCGCCATTGGGCGTGGGCTGGGTGACGACGACCATGTCCACATAGTGGCTGCAGAACACGACTTCCGCGATCAGCTCTTCCTGGGCGCCGTGCTCGATCTGCCACCAGCGGGTATCAAGCCCCTGTGTCGCCTCGTCGAAGACGACCTTGGCCTTGGCGGCCTCGGCCAGCAAGGTGTCGCTGGGCCGGTGGGCCATCACGGCGGCGGCATAGACCTCGCGCCGGGCGAACAGGCCCGTCAGGCGGGCGCCGAACCGCTTGGCCTGGGCCACCGCCAGGGTCAGGCCGGCCTTGGTGCTGTCGTCGCCGTCAACATGGACGAGAATGTCTTTGATGCTCATGAATCCACCCTGCCCGGAATTATTTTTATGGAACCGGTAGCGATAGTTCACCGACGAACAAGGCTCCCGTCAAGCGAAATTACGTAATTCGGTATCAGAATACGTAATTAGTCCGCCCAGCCGCAGGCGACAAGGTAATCGCGCATGTGTTCGGGGACCGGCGCGGTGGCGGAGATCGGCGGTTTCGCGGGGTAAAGCGGCAATTCGATATGACGCGAATGCAGCAGCAGGCGATCACCGGCCAGGGTGCCGGTGCCGCGGCCATAGATGGCGTCGCCCACCAGCGGGTGGCCCATGGCGGCGCAATGGGCGCGGATCTGGTGAGTCCGGCCCGTCAGCGGCTTGCATTCCAGCCAGGACAGCCTGCCGTCGCAGCCCAGCAGCCGCCATTGGGTGGTGGAGGCCTGGCCGGAACGGTCCACCTCCATGCGCCAGCCGTGGCTGCGCTCGCGCTTCTTCAGCGGGAAGTCCATCACGCCCTCGGTATCACGGGTGCGGCCGACCACCATCGCCCAGTAGGTCTTGGCGGCAAGGCCCTGGGCGAACAGGGCGCCCAATTGGGCCAAAGCCTTCTTGTGGCGCCCGAGCACGAGGCAGCCGGAGGTCTCCTTGTCCAGGCGGTGGGCCAGTTCGGGATCGCGCCTTTCGCCAAAGCGCAGCGCCGACAGATACATCTGGAGATGCTCGCCGCCGCTAGGCCCGGCATGGACCATCAGCCCGGCGGGCTTGTCCATGATCAGCGCGGCCGCGTCGCGATAGAGCACGCGGGAGACGAGGTCTTCCGGAATCATGGTCACTCCGCCGCCGCCGGAACCGCCACGGGCTGGCGGCGCTCGGAGGCGATGAAGGTATAGATGACCGGAAGCACGAACAGGGTGAACAGGGTGCCGATGGTCATGCCGGCGACGATCACCACCGCGATGGAAAAGCGGGACGCCGCCCCGGCGCCGCTGGCGAACAGCAGGGGCAGCAATCCGGTCACCATGGCCGCCGTGGTCATCAGGATGGGGCGCAGGCGCAGCCCGGCGGCCATCTTCACCGCCTCGGTCCGCGACAGTCCGTGATGGGCCTGCTGCTCGCGCGCCACTTCACAGATCAGGATGCCGTGCTTGGTGATCAGGCCGATCAGGGTCACCAGCCCCACCTGGGTGTAGATGTTCATGCTGGCGACGCCGAGCGCCAGGGGGATCAGGGCGCCGCAGATGGACAGGGGCACCGAGACCATGATCACCAGGGGATCGCGGAAGCTTTCGAACTGGGCGGCCAGCACCAGGAAGATGATCACCAGCGCGAAGACGAAGGTGAGCATCAGGGCGTTGCCTTCCTGCATGTATTGGCGCGACTGGCCCGCGTAATCGACGCTGTAGCCCTGGGGCAGAATCGCGGCGGCGCTGTCGCGAAGCAGGTCGAGGGCTTGGCCTAGGGTCACGCCCGGCATGGGAAAGGCCTGGATGGTCACCGAATTGAGCTGATTGAACTGGTTCAGGGATTCCGGGCGCACCTCGCTGCCCAGGGTCACCAGCGAGGACAAGGGAATGGAAGCGCCATTGGTGGAACGCACATGGAAGCGGCCAAGATTGGCCGGCTCCAGGCGGAATTCGCGGCTCACCTGCGGGATCACCTGATAGGAACGACCTTGCAGATTGATCAGATTGACGTAATTGCCGCCGGTCATGGTGGCGAAGGCATCGCCGATCTGCTGCATGGAGACGCCATAGGCGGCGGCCTTGTCCCGGTCGATATTCACCTTGGTCTGCGGGCTTTGAAACTTCAGATCGCCGTCGATGAAGGCGAACATGCCCGATTGCTGGGCCCGAGTGATGATCTCGGACTCCATCTCCAGCAATTGACGGTAGTCGGCGGTCGATGAAATGACGAACTGGACCGGCAGGCCGTCGACGCCCGGCAGGGGCGGCGGCGGGAAGACCGAGGCCTTGACGCCCGACACCGCGTTCAAGGACATCTGGAATGCCGCCGTCAATTCCTTGGCGGCGCGCTTGCGCTGGTCCCAGCCGGTCAGCACGGCGCCGCCGAAGCCCTGGTTGATGCCGCCCATGCCGTTGATCAGGAAGGTGTCGCGCACTTCCGGGAAGGTGTGCAGCTTGCCTTCGACCTGATGGGCGAAGACGTCCATGAATTCCGTATTGGCCGAGGCCGGGCCGCTATAGGCGGTGAAGACCACGCCCTGGTCCTCTTCCGGCGCCAGTTCGGTGGGCACCGCCAGGAACAGGAAGGGCAGGCTGGCCAGCACGATCAGGGCGAAGCCCAGGGTGGTGGGCCGATCGGCCAGGGAGGCGGCCAGCCAGATTTCATAGCGGGCGCGGACCCGCTCGAAGGTGCGGTCGATCAGGGCGGGCAGGCCGGATTTGTCGTCGTCGTGGCGCAGGATCAGCGAGCACATCATGGGCGACAGCGTCAGGGCGATGATGCCCGACACCACCACCGACCCCGCCAGGGTCAGGGCGAATTCCTTGAACAGCGAGCCGGTCAGGCCGCCCATGAAGGCGATGGGGGCATAGACCGCCGCCAAGGTCACGGTCATGGCGATGACCGGTCCCGCGATTTCGCGGGTTCCCATCAGGGCGGCCCGGACCGGGGGATGGCCCTCTTCGATATGGCGGTGGATGTTCTCCACCACCACGATGGCGTCGTCCACCACCAGCCCGATGGCCAGGACCATGGCCAGCAAGGTCAGCAGGTTGATGGAAAAGCCCAGGGCCAGCAGCAAGGTGGCGACGCCCACCAGGGACAGCGGCACCGTCACCACCGGAATGGCGACGGAGCGCAGCGAGCCCATGAAGAAGAAGATCACCACCATGACGATCAGCGCCGCTTCCAAGATGGTCTTGGCGACCTCGTCGATGGCGGCCTGGATGAACAGGGTGGAATCATAGGCGACCTTGGCGATCAGCCCGGGGGGCAATTGCGCCTGGATGGCGGGCAGCGTGTCTTCCCGGACCTGGCGGATCACCGACAGGGGATTGGCTTCCGGCGTGGTGTAGATACCGACGAAAATGGCGCGGTCGCCGCTGGCGAAGACGCTCATATCGTCATTCTCCGGCCCCAGCTTCACATCCGCCACATCACCAAGCCGCACCAGCTTGGCGCCGGAATGCTTGATCACCAATTGCTGGAACTCGGCGACGGATTTGAGGTCGGTGGACGCCTGGGTATTGACCACGTCGAAGGCGCCCTTGGTCGAGCCCGAGGCCGAGGTGAAATTGTTCGAGGTCAACGCCGTCTTCAGGTCATCGGCACTCAGATCGAACTGGGCCATCTTTTCCGGGTCGATCCAGACGCGCATGGAGAATTTCTGGCCGCCGAACACTTCCGGATTGGCGACGCCCGGTACGGCGGCCAGCTTGGGCTGGATCACCCGCATGACGTAATCGGTGATCTGCTGCTGGCTGAGACGGTCGGAGGAAAAGGCGAGATAGGCCGAGGCGAAGGACTGGCCGGTCTCCTTCTTGATCACCGGATCGTTGATGCCGCGCGGCAGAACCGCCCGAACCTCGTTGGCCTTGCTCAAGACCTCGGTCATGGCGGTTTCGGGGTCTTCGTTCAGGCGTACATAGGCCTTGATGACGGAGATTCCCTGGAGCGACTTGGAGGTCAGGTAGTCGATGCCCTCGGCGGTGGCCACCGCCTTTTGCAGGGGCTGGGTGACGAAGCCCTGGATCAGGTCGGCGTCGGCGCCGGGAAAGGTGGTGGTGATGGTGATGACCGTGTTCGTCATCTCGGGATATTGCCGAACCGGCAGGCTGCTCAAAGCCCGAAAGCCGACGAACAAGATCAGCAGGCTGACCACCGAGGCCAGGACGGGCCGCTTGATGAAGATGTCGAACATGATGCTGATCTCTGCCGTTCTATTTCAGTGCGGTCTTGGCCGGTGCCTTCAGGGGATCGTCCTCGGCGATTTGGATGGGGCTGCCGTTTTCCAGCTTCACCTGCCCCGAGGTCACGACAATGTCGCCCGGCTTTACGCCCTGCTTCACCACCACGGTCCCGTCGCGGCGGTCGCCCAACTGGACAACGGCGCGTTCGGCGATCTTGCCCTTGTCGCCGTCGCGAACCACGAAGACGGCGTCGCCGTGCAGGTTGTAGGACACCGCCGAGACCGGAATGGTGACCACCCTTTCCGTGGCGGGGCGGTCGATCTCGATCTTGGCGAACATACCGGGGCGCAGGCGCTGACCGGCATTGGGGAACTTGGCCTGGACCGTCACCATGCCGGTCTTCGAATCCACCTGCGGCTCGATGGCGGCGATGGCTCCGTCGAAACTCTGAGCGGGCCAGGCGTCGCTGGTCATGCGCACGTTCTGTCCGACGCTCACCGCCGACAGATCCTTCTGCGAGACGGTGAAATCGCACAGCATCAGCGAGAGATCTTGCAGATTGACCATGACCTGACCAGGCTGGACATATTGGCCCAGATCGATCTTGCGCACGCCAAGGACGCCGTCGAATGGGGCCGCCACCGATTTCTTGGCGATCTGGGCATGCAGCCCGGCCACCTTGGCTTGCTTCACCTTCAACTCGGCCTGGGTCTTTTCCAGGGCGGCGACGCTGACGGTGTTGGAACGCAGCAGCGCCACATTGCGGTCGTTGCTGGTATGGGCCAGGGCCAGTTCGGCCTCGGCGCTGCGCAGATCGCCCAGTTCCACATCGGAATCCAGGCGCACCAGAATCTGGCCGCGCTTGACCTCCTGGCCCGACTGGAAGCCGATCTCCTTGACCAGACCGGACAGGGAGCCCGCGATATCGACGCCGTTCACCGCCTGCAGCGTGCCCACGGCGAAAACCGTGCTGCGCCAGTCGTCGAGGCTGGCGGTGGCTGCGGTCACCGAGACCACCGGCTTTGGCATATTGGCGAAATACTGCTTGATCATGGTGTTGCGGAAGCCGACGAAGCCGAAGACGCCGCCGAACACCACGGCGCTGCCCACCAGCATGATGATCATTCTCTTGGCCTTCATGATGGGCCTCCTTCCTTGACGGTCAGCAGATCGAGGGCATGGCGCATCAGGCATTCGCCAGCTTTGTCGTCGCCGAGACGAATGCCCATCAGGCGTTGAAAATACAATCCATCCATGGCGGTACGGATCAGTCCGGCCCTGGTCACATCGGGGCTGTCGCTGGCGATGCGATCCTGCCAGAGGGCATACATGGCGTGAACGGGCGCCATCAGGTCTGGATTGACGGTGATCGCCGCCAGCAGAGCGCCGCCCACGGGATCATTGGCCGGGCCGGTGGGGTCGAAGCAGGCCCGCACCAGGGTGCGCGCCCAGCGATAGGGGCCTTCGGGCTCGCGCTGGTAATAGTCGCGGTTCAACTGGTCGCACTGGTCGATCAATCGTTGGACCATGCCGCGGATCAGGTCGTCCTTGCTCTTGAAGTGGTAGAGCACGCCGCCCTTGCTGACGCCCGCCACCTTGGCGGCGGCGTCCAGGGTCAGCTTGCCCACGCCCTGGTCGCGGACGATGGCCATGGCGGCGTCGATGATTGTGTCGCTGGTGCTCATGAAAGACTATACCGTCCAGACGGTTACTGTACCGGCTGGACGGTATGGTGAATAGGGCGTTCGAGTCTAGCCTTACCTAAGCATGGCTTGGGTGCGTGGAACGCAAATCCGCAGAAAAGCTAGGCCTTTGCCTGATAATAAAGGTTCTGGACGTGGCTTCCCGCCGCGAAGAACACCCAACGCTCGGCCAGCAGGCCGATGAACTGGCAGACGAAGGCCAGGGCGGGCAGGCCCGACAGCAGCAGCGCGGCGGGAACCGCGAAACCGGCCAGCAGGAAGAACACGGTCAGCCCCTTCACCGTGTCCGCGCCGCCGGGGGCGGCGAATTCGATGGTGTTGAAGCTTTCGCCCATGAAGCCCTGGGTGATCTGGCGGATTTGGGTGTGGTGGAGGCCGATGGCGCTTTTCATGGACGACGGCGATTTGGCGGTGGTGTTGGCCCACAGCTGATAGGCCCGGGTGACCAGGGCCAGCAGGGTCAGGACCACGGCGCCCGCCAGCATGAAGCCTGCCAGGCCGCTGCCCATGACCGCTCCATAGGCGGCGGCCAGGGTGAAGCCCGATGCCAATCCCATCAGCAGGTAGTTGATCACTGTCCACGACGAAGCCCATTGGCGGATGAAGCGGACGCAGGCATAGATCATACCGGTGCAGACGAAGAGCGCCACAGAACCGGCCACCACCAGGAAGCCCATGGCCATGGGCAAGTCCAGCGCCTTGCCGTTGCCGAAGGTCAGCAGAACCGGCGCCCAGCCCAGGGCGTGAATGCCCGCGTAAAGCACCGCCAGTCCGCAGACCGCCGGAATCAGGATCACTTCGCGGGACAGCCACGAGGTGCGCCAGCGGGTCGCCGCCCGCCAGCCACGCTGCGGATTGGCCAGATGGAAGATCGACGCAACCAGGCCCAGGCACAGCAGCACCAGGGCCAGCAAGCCGCCGACCGCATAGAAGCCGCCGGTCTCGGGCGCGGCTCCGGCGCCGATGACGTGATAGAACTGTCCGGCCACCAGGGCGATCAGCAGGCCTTGGCCTGCGCCGATCAGGGTGGTGAGGAAGACGACGGAAAACGCGGGTTTCATGGGGCTCTCCTTCGTCTACCAGCTCGACACGCCGTCGATGGTGGGCGTGGTGAAGGCGGGACGGGGCTTCTCCCCCTCGGCCTTCAGCGGATTGTCCACCCGCACCAACTCGTCGGCATGCAGCACCGTGGTGATCTTGCGGCGCGGCAGATAATGATTGGACGGCTTGGTTCCCCATTCCGGCATCAACTGGAATCCGCCATTGTCGTGAATGGCCTTGGCGGCTTCCGACGCGGGATCGTTGATATCGCCGAAGATGCGGGCGGAGGCAGGGCAGGCCAGCACGCAGGCGGGCTTGCGCCGATCTTCCTCGATGGTCTTGTCGTAGATGCGGTCGACGCAGAGCGTGCATTTCTTCATGACGCCCTGGACCGGGTCGAATTCACGGGCGCCGTAGGGGCAGGACCACGAGCAGTATTTGCAGCCGATGCACTTGTCGTAGTCCACCAGGACGATGCCGTCCTCTTCCCGCTTATAGCTGGCCCCGGTGGGGCAGACCGGCACGCAAGGCGGCTCCTCGCAATGCAGGCAGCTTTTCGGGAAATGGACGGTCTCCGTATTGGGGAAGGTGCCGCATTCATAGGTCTGGACGCGGTTGAAGAACACCCCGGTGGGGTCTTTCCCATAGGGGTTCTCGTCGGTCAGGGGACCGGCCCAGCCCGACGTGTTCCATTCCTTGCACGAGGTCACGCAGGCATGGCAGCCGACGCAGACATTGAGGTCGATGACCAGGGCGAGCTGAACCTTGCTCATGGCTGCTTCCTCCCCGCCAGGAAGGCTCTGACCTTGGCTTTGAATCCGATGGCCTGGCCGGGCAGGCTCGGCATGGTCTTGAACTGGGGCCAGCTTTCCTCGGCCTCGCCGGGCTTGCAGGCGGTGACGCGGACCTTAAGGTCGTACCACGCCGCCTGACCGGTGACCGGATCGGAATTGGACACCGGCTTGCCCGCCACCATGTTGGGCAGTTCCTCGGAAATCAGGTGATTCAGCAGGAAGCCCTTCTTGGACTCGTTGGCGTCGGCGTCCAGCGCCCAGGCGCCCGAGGCCTTGCCGATGGCGTTCCAGGTCCACACCGTGCCGGGTTCCACCGCCTCGGTGAACTTGGCCTGGCACTTGATCTTGCCCCAGGGGCTTTCCACCCACACCCAGGCGCCGTCGCCGAAATTGCCCAGGGCGCCCACCTTGGGATGGAGGAACAGCACGTTGTTGGTATGGATCTGACGCAGCCACGCATTCTGGGAATCCCACGAATGGTACATGGCCATGGGCCGCTGGGTCAGCGCCGACAGCGGGAAGCTGGCGCCGTCCGAGCACCGCCATTCCAGCGGCGTGTAATAGAAGGGCAGGGGGTCGAAGAAGGTCTTCACCCGCTCACGCAATCTCTCGGGCGGCTGCTTGCCCTTCCACTTGCCTTCTCCGGCAAGGCGGAACTTCTGCAGCACCTCGGAATAGATGTGCGGGATGATGGGATCGGTGAACCGCACCATGCGATGGCGGTAGGCCCATTCCAGATAGCCCTTGTTCCAGTTGCGCATGTACTGGAACGACGGCGGCATTTCGTGGTGATAGTGGTTGTTGTTGCGGGCGTACATTTCCCACTGGTTCGGGTTGGGCTCGCCCACCAGGAACTTCTCGCCCGCCTTGCCGCGCCAGCCCGACAGGAAGCCGATGCCGGAGCCCGGCTCGGTCTCGAAATTGACGATGAAGTCGGGATAGTCGCGGAACTTGCGCGAACCGTCCTTGTTGGTGAAGCCGGGCAGCTTCAACCGGGTCGCCAGTTCGATGATGACCTCTTGGAACGGCTTGGAATCGCCCAGCGGCGGCAAGATCGGCACGCGCACCGAATCCACCGGCCCGTCGAATTCCGAGATGGGCCGGTCCAGGATGCTCATCACGTCATGGCGTTCCAGATAGCTGGTATCGGGCAGAACCAGATCGGCGAAGGCCACCGTCTCGGACTGGAAGGCGTCGCACACCACCAGGAAGGGGATCTTATAGGCGCCCGACTCGTCCTTGTCGGTGAGCATCTTCCTCACCTCGGACGTGTTCATGGTGGAATTCCACGCCATGTTGGCCATGAACAGCAACAAGGTGTCGATGGGGTAGGGATCGCCGCGCCAGGCATTGGTGATGGCATTGTGCATCATGCCGTGCACCGACAGCGGATATTCCCACGAAAAGCCCTTGTCCAGCCGGATGGGCTCGCCGTCGGCATCCACCGACAGATCGTCGGGGTCGGCGGGCCAGCCCAGCGGCGTTCCGGTCAGCGGCTCGCCAGCCTTGATGGCCTGCGGCCCTTTGGGCGGCTTGGGGCAGGGCGGGATGGGACGCGGGAAGGGGGCGCGGTGGCGGAAACCGCCGGGCCGGTCGATGGTGCCCAGCAGGGTCATCAGGATGGCCAGCGCCCTGGTGGTGTGGAAGCCGTTGGAATGGGCGGCGAGGCCGCGCATGGCGTGGAAGGCCACCGGATTGCCGGTGATCTTGTCGTGCTCGTTGCCCCAGCAATCGGTCCAGGCGATGGGCAGCTCGATGGTCTGGTCGCGCGCCGTGACGCCCATTTCGTGGGCAAGGCGGCGGATGGTGGCGGCGGGAATGCCGGTGATGCCCTCGGCCCATTCCGGGGTGTAGTCCTTGACCCGCTCCTTCAGCAGTTGGAACGAGGGCTTGACCGGGGTGCCGTCGGCCAGGGTGAAGCTGCCCATCAGACGGCCCTCGGTGCCCTTGGTCCGGGCGATGACCGGCGCGTCGGAGGCCCGGTCCCACCACATCTTGTCGGGGGTCTCGAAGGTGTCGGGCCGCACCGGTACGCTGCCTTCGCGCACGAACAGGCCGTGCTCGTCGGATTCGGCGTTCTGGTTCACCAGTTCGGCGGCGTTGGTGTACTGGACCAGGAAGTCGCGGTCGAACAGGCCCAGTTCGATGATCTCGCGCACCAGGGCCAGCAGCAGGGCGCCGTCGGTGCCGGGGCGGATGGGCACCCATTCATCGGCGATGGCGGCATAGCCGGTGCGGACCGGATTGACCGCGATGAAACGTCCTCCGCCCCGCTTGAAATGGGCGAGCTCGCGCTTCAGCGGGTTCGAGTGGTGATCCTCGGCGGTGCCGATCATGATGAACAGCTTGGCCCGTTCCAGGTCGGGGCCGCCGAACTCCCAGAAGCTGCCGCCGAAGGTGTAGATCATGCCGGCCGCCATGTTGACCGAGCAGAATCCGCCATGGGCGGCGTAATTGGGGGTGCCGAACTTGGCGGCGAACAGGCCGGTCAGCGCCTGCATCTGGTCGCGGCCGGTGAACAGGGCGAATTTCTTGGGATCGGTGGCGCGAAGATGGCCCAACCGCTCGGACAGGGTGTCGAAGGCCTCGCCCCAGGTGATGGGCTCGAAGGCGCTTTCGCCGCGCTCGCAGCCTTCCTTGCGCTTCAAGGGCTGGGTCAGGCGGGCGGGCGAGTACTGCTTCATGATGCCCGAGGCGCCCTTGGCGCACATGATCCCCTTGTTCAGGGGATGATCGGGGTTGCCCTCGATATAGCGGACCTCGCCATCGCGCAGATGCACCCGGATGCCGCAGCGGCAGGCACACATATAGCAGGTGGTGGTTTTGACTTCCGACCGCCCGATTTCGGAATCGGGAATGGACACGGGATCCCTCATGCCGACCTTACCCCCCATTGACCTTGTTCTCGCCGCCCTTGGGGCACGCGCATTTAGGACACTCTACTTTAGTGTCATCTAATAAGGCAATGGCGAAAGGGGCGACCGGGCCCCCACATAGGTGGGAACCCGGCGCAAGACTCGGTCAGGCCGATAGGAAGCCGCCATCGCGAACGGCGTCTTGATGGCGTTCCAGTTCGTCCAGCAGGGCCGGGTCCAAGCCCTGGCTGCCCCATTGATCGAAATGGACCAAGTCCCGGATCGGCAGGCGGGGGCGCCAGCCCGCCGCTTCCAGTTCGGGGCGGGGGTGGAAGCCCTTGACCCTGCCGACGCACAGATAGGCCACCGGCACGATGCCGTCCGGGATGTTCAGGGCCTTCTGGACCGTGGCGTTGTCGAAGATGCTGACCCAGCCGACGCCCAGGCCCTCGGCGCGGGCGGCGAGCCAGAGGTTCTGGACGGCGCAGACGCTGCTGTAGAGATCCATGGTGCGGATATGGGTGCGCCCGATCACCACCGGACCGGCGCGTTCGCGGTCGCAGGTGACGCAGATATTGACGGGGGCCTCCATGATGCCTTCCAGCTTGAGCGAGCGGTAGACGTCGCGCTGGTCTTCCGGGAACATCAGGGCGGCCTCGGCATGGGCCTTGACGAAGGCGTCGTGAACCCGTCGGCGTACATTGGAGTCGCGGATGATCAGGAAGCTCCACGGCTGCATGAAGCCCACCGACGGCGCATGGTGGGCGGCGGTCAGGATGCGGCTGAGCACATCGTCGGCGACCGGGTCGGGCAGGAATTCGCCACGGGTGTCGCGGCGGGTCAGGATGGCCCTGTAAACCCCGTCGCGCTGGGCGGCGGGCAAGGGCGTAGCGGGCATAAGGTTCGCGTCCATCAGTATTCCCCTATGATGGAACGCCCGTCCTGCCGTCCATGCGGGCCGGGCAATCTCCGTCTGGCCGGTCTTCTGACTGCGGATCATCCCGGACAAGCGCCTTCCCGGCCGAAGCCAGTGGCCACTGCTTGCCGGTCCCCGACACAGCGTTGGGCACGTCGCGGAGTCTCACCGCGTTCCCGATTCTCCGACACGCTCACCGCGTGCCGACACCAGATGGATGGCGTGTTCTACGCTGAGACGGGGCGGGAAACAAGGACGTCCTGGACGTCAGGCGATGTGGGCAATTGAGACCGCCGTCATGTCGTCGCCAAGCGGCGTTTCGACCTGATCGAGGAATTGCGCGGCCATGGCGGCAATGCCGATGCCACCGGCCGGGGTGTGGTGACGGCGCACCAAATCCAGCAGCCGCTCGTCCTCGAACATTTCTCCGTCGGCGATCACCGCCTCGGTCATGGCGTCGCTATAGATAAACAGGCAACAGCCGGGAGGAAAGGCGATCTGGCGGTTGAAGTATTTGGCCGAAGCCTGAAGCCCAAGCGGTGGGCCGGACGTATCGACCCATTGGGTATTGCCGCTTGGGTCGAACAAAATCGGACGCGGAGCCCCAGCGCCCGACCATGTCATCGTCCCGGCGACAGTGTCGATGACGGCCAATACGATGGTGGCATATTGCCCGCGGGGCAGCAGTTCGCGCAGGGTGCTGTTCAGTTGTTGGAGGGTCGCGGCCGGATTGGCGATCTGTTCCTTCAATTCGCTGATCAAGGTGTGGAGACGGAATACATTGAGGGCGGCGCCGACTCCGTGGCCCGAAAAGTCGAGGGCATAGACCACGAGGCGGCCGTCCTCGCCCTCCAGGCATCCCCACAGGTCGCCGCCGATATCGGAAGAGGGCTTGAAGAAGCCGTCCACGGACAAGCCATAAGTGGAGCGAATGCGGTCAAGACGGGCGACGCTTGGCAGCAGATGGAACTGCATATTGCGGGCCGTCGACAATTCCTCGGCCATGCGGTCGTACTCGACCGCCAGCATCTCGGCCAGGGCCAGACGTTCCTTGTCGCTGCGAAAGCGGTAGATGGCGTAGAGCAGGGTGCGCGACAGCGACCGGCCATCCAACTCGCCCTTGATGACGTAGTCCTGGGCTCCGGCCTCGATGGCGTGCTCGGCGGCGAGGGGGTCATCGTTGCCGGTCATGATGACGATCGGCAGTGGCGTAATGGCCTCCTGAAGGCGGCCCAGGGTTTCCGAACTATGGGAATCCGGCAGGCCGAGGTCGAGCAGCAGGACATCGAAGGCGGCGCTGACCTTCAGCCTTTCGATGGCCTCGGTCAGCGTCGATTCGTGCATCACGATGAAGCCGGGGGTCTTGACCTCCTTCAGCACGGTCTTGACCATATGGGCGTCGCCCGGATTGTCCTCGATCAGAAGGACTCTCAGCCGCTGCTGAATCATCGCCGCTACCTGCCCGTATCCAGAAGCATTTCACGGAACAGGGCCAGCAGTTGCTGGTCGAGCGCGGCGGTCATGGAATTGGTCATGACCTGAAGCGCATTTTCTGAATCCAGCGCCGATTTGTAGGGGCGTCGATCGCTGAGAGCGCAAAAGACGTCGACGATGGCCGACATGCGGGCCAGTTCGTTGAGTTCCGAGCCCTTCAGGCCGATGGGATAGCCGGTGCCGTTCAGGCGCTCGTGATGCTGATTGCCGATCAGATGAATATTCTTCGGCAGGTCGGAGCATTTTTCCAGATAGCTGGTCGTGACCGCGACATGGCCCTTCATCTGTTCCAATTCGGCCGGGGATAGGGCACCGACCTTGTTCAAGACGTCATAGGGAATGGACATCTTGCCCACGTCGTGAAGAAGGCCGCCGCTGCCCAACAGCGACAGGTCGTCGCCCTTCAGGCCGATCGTGTAGCCGAACAGCAGCAACAAGGTGGCAACGCCCAGGCTATGGGCGTAGGAGAAGTTGTCGTGGCCGCGAACCTCGCTCAGGATCGTTCGGAATTCTCCCGTTCCCACCGCTTCGATCAGGGGGCCGCAGGCATCGGTGACCGCCGAATAGGCGATGGGCTCGCCATTCTCAATCACGTCGCTGACGCTGTTGAAGATGTCCATGGTGCCGACCAGCGCATTGCGATGCAGGGTCGGCAGCTTTTCCCACCGGTGCTCGATGGCCTTGTTGATTTCCTTGGAGATGGCGCCGATCAGCACGCTGCGCCGATAGGGCTTGGCCAGGAAGGAACTGGCGCCGCATTCCATGGCGGCCTTGCGAATGCCTGGGTCGTCGCCGGGACCGATCAGTACCACCGGGATCGCGGAAAGCGCGTGATCGCGACGCACCATTGCGACGAAGTCCAAGGCTTCCGAGGTCACCGCCCCCTTGGCGATCACGATGGCGCCAGGGGGAGACTTCTGCAGGGCCGCAAGCGCCTCGCTCGTCGAGGCGAATGTGGCAATGCGATAGAACGACATCAGCGCATGTTCGACCTGCCGCCGATGACTTTCACTGGCGTCCACCACCATCACCAGTTCCTGGCGGAAAATGGTCCTCGATTCGATCTGCACCACAATCCTCTGTCTGCGATCCCTTGGCCCTGATCACATCAGGGCTCGGACGCCTCTTTCGTCGTGTCGACTGCCATGCCTCGGCTCGATTCAGCTCCTTCCCGGAAGCATCCTCGCCCCCACCATGGAGCATACGCAGATACCTACCATATGGAATAGGCGGCGGTCCACGGGCTGATGACAATGCATTGATCAAGCGCTAAGGGGCGCGGTGGCCGACCCGCATATGGCGTTCGGCCGCCCAACAAAAACCCCCGCCGGGTTGCCCAGGCGGGGGTGATTGCGTCAAGAGGCCTTATTCCGCCGCGGGCGGAGGCTCGGAGGCCTCGATGGCGGGGAGATTGGCGGCTTCCAGATCCTGCATGTCCTTGTCGCGCTGAGCGGCAATGGCGCGCAGGCGGTTCATCACCGCGCCGGTACCGGCGGGGATCAGACGGCCGACGATGACGTTTTCCTTCAAGCCCTGGAGCGAATCGACCTTGCCGGAAACGGCGGCTTCGGTCAGCACGCGGGTGGTCTCCTGGAAGGAGGCCGCCGAGATGAAGGAATGGGTCTGCAACGAGGCCTTGGTGATGCCCTGGAGCACCGGAGTGCCCGAAGCCGGGCGGCCCTGTTCGCGGATGGCCTTGGAGTTCTCGATCTCGAACTCGGTGCGGTCCACCTGCTCGCCCACCAGAAGGGTGGTGTCGCCAGCATCGGTGATCTCGACCTTTTGCAGCATCTGGCGAACGATCACCTCGATGTGCTTGTCGTTGATCTTCACGCCTTGGAGACGATAGACCTCCTGGATCTCGTTGATGAGATACTGGGCCAGCGCTTCCACGCCCAACACCTTGAGGATGTCGTGCGGCACCGGATTGCCGTCCATCAGCGGGTCGCCGCGACGGACATAGTCGCCTTCCTGCACGCTGATATGCTTGCCCTTGGGGATCAGGTACTCGAAGGCGTCGCCGTCCTCGGGGACCACCATGATCCGACGCTTGGACTTGTAGTCCTTGCCGAATTCGACGCGGCCGTCGATGTCGGAGATGATGGCGTGATCCTTGGGCTTGCGGGCTTCGAACAGCTCGGCCACACGCGGCAGACCGCCGGTGATGTCGCGGGTCTTCGACGACTCGCGCGGGATACGGGCGAGCACGTCGCCGGCATTGACCTTGGTGCTGTTCTCCACCGACAAGATGGCGTCCACGCTCATGAAGTAGCGGGCTTCCAGGCCGTTGGCCAGAACCACTTCCTCGCCCTTGTCGTCGCGCAGGGTGACGCGGGGACGCAGTTCGGAGCCGCGCGGCTGCTGCTTCCAGTCGATGACCACCTTGCTGGTGATGCCGGTGGCTTCGTCCATGACTTCACGCATGGACAGGCCTTCGATCAGGTCCACATAGTGGGCCACGCCCGCCCGCTCGGTGATGATCGGCAAGGTGTAGGGATCCCATTCGGCCAGCTTGGCGCCGCGCGTGACCTTCTGGCCTTCGTCCACCAGCAGCTTGGCGCCGTAGGGGACACGGTGACGGGCGCGTTCGCGGTTGTTGTGGTCCAGCAGGGCCACTTCGCAATTGCGGCTCATGACGATGGAATGGCCCGACGAGTTCACCACCAGATTGCGGTTGATGACCTGAACGGTGGAGTCCAGCGTCGCCTCGATGCTGGACTGTTCGGCACCGCGCTGGGCGGCGCCGCCGATGTGGAAGGTCCGCATGGTTAGCTGGGTGCCCGGCTCGCCGATGGACTGGGCGGCGATGACGCCGACCGCTTCACCCACATTGACGCGGGTACCACGGGCCAGATCGCGGCCGTAGCAGGTGCCGCAGACGCCCTCTTCCGAGTCGCAGGTGAGCACCGAGCGGATGACCACGGTCTCGATGCCCGCGGCGTCGATGGCCTCGACCTCGGCTTCCTGGATCATCTGGGCTGCCTTGACGAGAACCTCGCCGTTCAGCGGATTGACGATGTCACGCGCCGCCGAGCGGCCGAGGATACGTTCGGCCAGCGAGGCGATGACCTCGCCGCCTTCGATCACCGGCGAGACGGTCAGGCCGTTGGTGGTGCCGCAATCCTCCTCGCAGATGATGGCGTCCTGGGCCACGTCCACCAGACGGCGGGTCAGGTAGCCCGAATTGGCGGTCTTCAAGGCCGTATCGGCCAGACCCTTACGGGCGCCGTGGGTGGAGTTGAAGTACTCCAGCACGGTGAGGCCTTCCTTGAAGTTCGAGATGATCGGCGTCTCGATGATCTCGCCCGAGGGCTTGGCCATCAGACCGCGCATACCGGCCAGCTGCTTCATCTGGGCGGCGGAACCACGGGCGCCGGAATGGGCCATCATGTAGATGGAGTTGATCTGCTTGCCCGGAACCAGGCTGGAGATCTGCTTCATCATGGCGTCGGCGACGTCGTCGGTGCACTTGGACCAGGCGTCGACCACCTTGTTGTACTTTTCGCCCTGGGTGATCAGGCCGTCCTGGTACTGCTGCTCGTATTCCTTGGCCTTTTCCTCGGTCTCGCCGACCAGGGTTTCCTTTTCCGGCGGGATGACGAGGTCGTCCTTGCCGAAGGAAATGCCAGCCTTGAAGGCGTTGGAATAGCCTAGACCCATGACGCGGTCGGCGAAAATCACCGTTTCCTTCTGACCGCAGTGGCGATAGACCACGTCGATCACGTTCTGGATCTCCTTCTTGGTCAGAAGGCGGTTGATCAGCGAGAACGGCACGTTCTTGTGCTTGGGCAGCACCACCGACAGCATCATGCGGCCCGGCGTGGTGTCCACGATCTGAGTGACGGGAGTGCCCTCGGAATCCACCGTGTCGAAGCGGGCGCGGATCTTGGAATGCAGCGTGACGGTCTTTTCCGCCAGGGCTTCCTCGATCTCGGCCATGTTCACGAACACCGGCACCCGATACAGGATCGCCTTATTGGCCTTGATGGCCTTTTCGGCTTCGTCCGCATTGGCGACCGTAAAGGCGGTGCCGGGCTTTTCCACGTTGAACAGGCGCAGGGCGCCGCTCTTCAGCCCGGCTTCCAGGGCGTCCTTGCCGGTCACGTTGACGCGGCGATGGGCGGTGACCTCACGCTTGGCGATGCGATCCAGCAGGCCGTCGATATCCTTGACGTCGATCTTGGCGTTGGGATCGGTCGGGCAGTAGAACAGGATCGAGTTGTTGGCCATGGCGCCCTTCAACTCGTCCACGCCGCGGATGCGCATGGCTTGGCCCGGCTGTTCGTCCCGCTCCATGGTGATGTAGTAGATGCCCAGCACGATATCTTGCGACGGCACGATGATCGGCTTGCCGTTGGCGGGCGACAGGATGTTGTTGGTGGACATCATCAGGACGCGGGCTTCCAACTGGGCCTCGAGGCTCAGCGGGACGTGCACGGCCATCTGATCGCCGTCGAAATCGGCGTTGAAGGCGGTGCAGACCAGCGGATGCAGTTGGATGGCCTTGCCCTCGATCAGCACGGGCTCGAAGGCCTGGATGCCGAGACGGTGCAGGGTCGGCGCGCGGTTCAGCATCACCGGATGCTCGCGGATGACCTCTTCCAGGATGTCCCACACCTCGGGACGTTCCTTTTCGACCATGCGCTTGGCGGCCTTGATGGTGGTGGCCATGCCGTAGAGTTCGAGCTTGGAATAGACGAAGGGCTTGAACAGCTCCAACGCCATCTTCTTGGGCAGGCCGCACTGGTGCAGCTTGAGTTCCGGGCCGACCACGATGACCGAACGGCCGGAATAATCGACGCGCTTGCCCAGCAGGTTCTGACGGAAGCGACCCTGCTTGCCCTTCAGCATGTCGGACAGCGACTTCAGCGGACGCTTGTTGGCCCCCGTGATGGCGCGGCCGCGACGGCCGTTGTCGAACAGGGCGTCGACGGCTTCCTGCAGCATGCGCTTTTCATTGCGCACGATGATCTCGGGGGCGCGCAGTTCGATCAGCCGCTTCAGACGGTTGTTGCGGTTGATGACGCGGCGATAGAGATCGTTGAGATCGGAGGTGGCGAAACGGCCGCCGTCCAGGGGAACCAGCGGACGCAGTTCCGGCGGGATGACCGGAATCACTTCCAGGATCATCCATTCGGGACGCGAGCCGGATTCCATGAAGGCTTCCACCAGCTTCAGCCGCTTGACCAGCTTCTTGCGCTTGGCCTCGGAGGTGGTGTCCTTCAGATCGGCCTTGATCTTGGCCTTCTCTTCTTCCAGCTCGATGACCGTCAGCATGTCGCGGATGGCTTCGGCGCCGATCTTGGCGGTGAAGGCATCCTCGCCGTATTCGTCGACGGCGCGCATATACTGTTCTTCGGTCAGCAGTTCGCGCAGCTTCAAGGGCGTGAGGCCGGGCTCGACCACCACGTAGTTCTCGAAATACAGGATGCGCTCCAGATCCTTCAAGGTCATGTCGCACAGCAGACCGATGCGGGACGGCAGCGACTTCAGGAACCAGATATGGGCGACGGGGCTGGCCAGTTCGATATGGCCCATGCGCTCGCGCCGGACCTTGGCCAGCGTCACTTCGACGCCGCACTTCTCGCAGATGATGCCGCGATACTTCATGCGCTTGTACTTGCCGCACAAGCACTCGTAGTCCTTGATCGGGCCAAAGATGCGGGCGCAGAACAGGCCGTCGCGCTCCGGCTTGAAGGTCCGATAGTTGATGGTCTCGGGCTTCTTGATTTCGCCGTAGGACCACGAGCGGATGCGCTCGGGCGAAGCAATCGAGATACGGATCTGGTCAAACGCCTGGGTGCCGCTCGCCTGACCAAAGATCTTCATAAGTTCGTTCATAGACATGCTCCCGTGTGACCTTTCGGGTGCGGCGGGGGGAGATATCCCCCCCGCCCCGGGTAAATGGCTTTAGAAGTCGCGCTGAGTCAGCTCGACGTTCAGGCCAAGGGACCGCAGTTCCTTGACCAAGACGTTGAACGACTCGGGAATGCCGGCCTCGAAGGTGTCGTCGCCGCGCACGATGGCCTCGTAGACCTTGGTGCGGCCGGAAACGTCATCCGACTTGACCGTCAGCATCTCCTGCAGCGTGTAGGCGGCGCCGTAGGCTTCCAACGCCCAGACTTCCATTTCGCCGAAGCGCTGGCCGCCGAACTGGGCCTTGCCGCCCAGCGGTTGCTGGGTGACCAGCGAGTACGGACCGATGGAACGGGCGTGGATCTTGTCGTCCACAAGGTGGTGCAGCTTCAGCATATAGATGTAGCCCACGGTGACCTTGCGGTCGAAGGGCTCGCCGGTGCGGCCGTCCACCAGGGTGACCTGACCCGACGACGAGCGATTCGCCTTGCGCAGCATCTCGACGATGTCGCTCTCGCGGGCGCCGTCGAACACCGGCGTGGCAATGGGCACGCCGTGGTTCAGATTGGTCGCCAGCTCGATGATCTCGTCATCGCCGAGATCGGCGATGTCGCTGCCATAGGTCTCGTCGCCATAGACTTCCTTCAGCTTGCCGCGCAGGTCGGCCAGAGTGGCCGAATTGCGCTTGTAGCTGTCCAGCATGGCGCCGATCTGCTGGCCGAGGCCCGCGCAGGCCCAGCCCAGATGGGTCTCGAGGATCTGACCGACGTTCATGCGCGACGGCACGCCCAGCGGGTTCAGCACGATGTCCACCTGCTGGCCGTCTTCCAGATAGGGCATGTCTTCCAGCGGAACGATCCGCGAGATGACGCCCTTGTTGCCGTGACGACCGGCCATCTTGTCGCCCGGCTGCAGCTTGCGCTTCACCGCCACGAACACCTTGACCATCTTCATGACGCCGGGCGGCAGCTCGTCGCCGCGCTGGAGCTTCTCGACCTTGTTCTCGAAACGCTCTTGCAGCTTTTCCACCTGGGCGTCGAAGGCGCGCTTCAACTGCTCGGCATCGGTCATGATCGCGTCGTCTTCGACGGCGATATTGCGCCAGGCGGTGGGGTGCAGCTCGTCCATGTTGGCATCGGCCAGCGTGGTGCCCGCCTTCAGGCCCTTGGGACCGGAGACCACCTTCTTGCCGATCAGCAACTGCTTCAGACGGGCGAAGAACGACCGCTCCAGAATGCCGCGCTCGTCGTCGCGGTCCTTGGCCAGACGTTCGATTTCAGCCCGCTCGATGGCCAGCGCGCGTTCGTCCTTCTCGACGCCACGGCGCGAGAAGACGCGGACTTCCACGATGGTGCCCGACACGCCGGGCGGCAGGCGCAGGGACGTGTCGCGCACGTCGGAGGCCTTTTCGCCGAAGATGGCGCGCAGCAGCTTCTCTTCCGGGGTCATCGGGCTTTCACCCTTGGGGGTGACCTTGCCCACCAGGATGTCGCCCGGCTTGACCTCGGCGCCGATATAGACGATGCCCGCCTCGTCCAGGTTCTTCAGGGCCTCTTCACCCACATTGGGAATGTCGCGGGTGATTTCTTCCTGGCCCAGCTTGGTGTCGCGGGCCATGACCTCGAATTCCTCGATATGGATCGAGGTGAACACGTCGTCGCGGACGATGCGTTCGGAGATCAGGATGGAGTCCTCGAAGTTGTAGCCGTTCCAGGGCATGAACGCGACCAGCACGTTGCGGCCCAGCGCCAGCTCGCCCAACTGGGTCGAGGGGCCGTCGGCGATGATGTCGCCCTTGGCGATCAGATCGCCCACCTTAACCAGCGGACGCTGGGTGATGCAGGTGTTCTGGTTGGAACGCTGGAACTTCAGCAGGTTGTAGATGTCGACGCCCGACGCGGCCGCCGAGGTTTCCTCGGTGGCACGGATGACGATACGGGTGGCGTCCACCTGATCGACGATGCCGGTGCGCTTGGCGGTGATGGCGGCGCCGGAGTCGCGGGCGACCGCCTGCTCCATGCCGGTGCCCACCAGCGGGGCCTCGGCGCGGATCAGCGGAACCGCCTGACGCTGCATGTTCGAGCCCATCAGGGCGCGGTTGGCGTCATCGTTTTCCAGGAACGGGATCAGCGCGGCGGCGACCGAAACCAACTGCTTCGGCGACACGTCGATCATGTTGATCTCGGAGGGCGGCACCATGACGAAGTCGCCAGCCTGACGGCAGGAGACGAGGTCATGGACGAAGCGGCCTTCCGCGTCCAATTCCGAATTGGCCTGGGCGACGGTATAGCGACCTTCTTCCATGGCCGAGAGATAGACCACGTCCGAGCTGACGATGCCGTCCTTGACCTTGCGGTAGGGCGCCTCGATGAAGCCGTACTGATTGACGCGGGCATAGGTGGCCAGCGAGTTGATCAGACCGATATTCGGGCCTTCCGGCGTCTCGATCGGGCAGATGCGGCCGTAATGGGTCGGGTGCACGTCGCGCACTTCGAAACCGGCTCGCTCGCGGGTCAGACCGCCCGGCCCGAGGGCCGACAGACGCCGCTTGTGGGTGATTTCCGACAGCGGATTGGTCTGATCCATGAACTGCGACAGCTGGCTGGAGCCGAAGAATTCACGCACGGCCGCCGCGGCGGGCTTGGCGTTGATCAGGTCGTGGGGCATCACCGAGTCGATGTCGACGGACGACATGCGCTCGCGGATGGCGCGCTCCATGCGCAGCAGGCCGACGCGATACTGGTTTTCCATCAGTTCGCCGACGGAGCGGACGCGACGGTTGCCCAGGTGATCGATGTCGTCGATCTCGCCCTTGCCGTCCTTCAGCTCCACCAGCACCTTGATGACGCCCAGGATGTCTTCCTTGCGCAGCACGCGGACGGTATCGGCCACCTCGGGGGTGTTCAGGCGCGAGTTCATCTTGACGCGGCCCACGGCCGACAGGTCGTAGCGCTCGGAGTCGAAGAACAGGCCGTTGAACAGGGCCTCGGCGGTTTCCAGCGTCGGGGGCTCGCCGGGACGCATGACGCGGTAGATGTCGATCAGCGCTTCCTCGCGGGACGAATTCTTGTCCACCGCCAGGGTGTTGCGCATATAGGGGCCGACATTGATGTGGTCGATGGCCAGCACCGGCAATTCGGTGATGCCGACCTTCTCCAACTCGGCGACCAGGGCGTTGGTCAGCTCGTCACCGGCCTCGGTGAAGATCTCGCCGGTCTGCTCGTTGATAAGATCCTCGGCCACGTATTGGCCGATCATGTCCTCGGGGGCCACCAGGATTTCGGTCAGGCCGGCTTCCTTGAGCTTCTTGCCCAGGCGCGGCGTCATCTTGGTGCCCGCGTCGGCGACCTTTTCACCGGTCTTGGCGTCGATCAGGTCCGAGACCAGCTTGACGCCCTTCAGGCGATCGGTGTCGAAGGAGGTCTTCCAGCCCTTGGGGCCACGGGTATAGATGACCTTGCCGTAGAAGTAGGACAGAACCTCTTCCGAGGTCATGCCGCGAATCTCGGACTGCTCCAGGCCACGGCCCTCGGCGGCGCGGGTCTTGCGCAGGGCGGCGGTGTTCATGCCGTCCAGGGCATAGAGCAGGGTGGTCACGGGCAGCTTGCGGCGGCGGTCGATGCGCACATAGACCAGATCCTTGGCGTCGAACTCGAAGTCCAGCCAGGAACCGCGATAGGGAATGACGCGCGCCGCGAACAGATACTTGCCCGACGAATGGGTCTTGCCCTTGTCGTGGTCGAAGAACACGCCCGGGCTGCGGTGCATCTGGGAAACGATGACGCGCTCGGTGCCGTTGATCACGAAGGTGCCGTTGGACGTCATCAGGGGCATGTCGCCCATATAGACGTCCTGTTCCTTGATGTCGCGGATGGAACGCGCGCCGGTGTCCTCGTCCACGTCCCAGACGACTAGACGGAGCGTCACCTTCAGGGGCGCGGCGAAGGTCATGCCGCGCTGCTGGCATTCCTCGACGTCATATTTGGGAATCTCAAGCTCGTAGCGCACGAATTCCAGGGTTCCCCGCTCGGAGAAATCCCGGATCGGGAAGACGGACTTGAAGACCTCTTGCAGGCCGACATTGGCGCGGCTTTCTGGGGCTACGTCCATCTGCAGGAAATGATCGTAGGAGCTCTTTTGCACCTCGATCAGATTCGGCATCGGCGCAACGGTGGGAATCCGCCCAAAGCTTTTGCGCACACGCTTGCGACCCGTATAGGATTTAGCCATTGCCGCTCCTCGTCCTCTTCGTGGGCATCCGCCCAACACTCTCGTTCGCCCCGGTTTTGCCGGGATGCCTCCCAAGGAGGCCCCTACCCGTTAGGGCAGGAAGTAACCCGCCCGTAAGGGCTGGTAGAATAAAGCGCCAGAAGGCCGGGAAGCGCGAAACACGCATCCCGGCCCCTGGTCAACACGCCGAATGGCGATCTTACTTGATCTGGACCTTGGCACCGGCCTCTTCCAGAACTTTCTTGATCTTCTCGGCTTCGTCCTTGCTGGCGCCTTCCTTGACGGCCTTGGGAGCAGCCTCGACGAGATCCTTGGCTTCCTTCAGGCCCAGGCCGGTGATGGCGCGGACTTCCTTAATGACGTTGATCTTCTTCTCGCCGGCTTCGGCAAGGATCACGTCGAACTCGGTCTGCTCTTCGGCAGCGGCGGCGGCACCACCACCGGCGGCCACGGCGGCCACGGCCACCGGAGCGGCGGCGGAAACGCCCCACTTCTCTTCCAGCATCTTGGACAGCTCGGCGGCTTCCAGAACGGTCAGGGCCGACAGATCGTCAACCAACTTGGCAAGATCAGCCATTTACATAACTCCTAGATAGTCAAAAGCTTGAAGCTTTGGTTTAGCAGGGAAAATCTCACGCAGCGTCCTTGTCCGCCTTGGCGCGCAGAACCCGGGCCAGCTGGCCAGCGGGAGCCTGAAGCACACCGGCGATACGGGTAGCCGGAGTCGAGATCATGCCGATCAGGCGGCCACGCAGCTCGTCCAGGGACGGCAGGGTGGCAAGGGCCTTCACACCGTCGACATCCAGGCGCTTGCCGCCCAGCGATCCACCCAGGATCACCAGCTTGTCATTGGCCTTGGAAAATTCGGCGGCGATCTTGGCGGCGGCGACCGGATCGCGCGAAATGGCGATGGCGGTCGGACCGACGAAAAGATCAGCGAGGTTCTCGAACTCGGTACCAGCAAGGGCAAGCTTGGTGAGACGGTTCTTGGTCACCTTGAAGCTGGCTCCAGCCGCGCGCATCTTGACGCGGAGGTTGGTCATCTCGGCAACCGTCAGACCCTTGTAGTGGGTGACGATGACGAGACCGACGTCTCCGAGTGTTCCATGCAGCGACCCGACCCAATCTGCTTTCTGTGTCCGGTCCACTTTCGTCTCCAAACATAGAGCCGAAGCCCCGCTTCCGGGAAAATCCCTTGGCGATGTCCTCGGTCCATTTGCCCATAGCCCCGTTGAACGGCGAACCGCCCTTCGGAGCCGGTGGCCTGTCCCAGAAGCTTCAAGCCGTACACGACCGACCCTTATTCAGGGGCGGACGGAAACGTCCTTTTACCTCTGTCTCGGTAGGCGGGAGCTCCCATCAAGCCTTCCTCGGACACATCCTCGGTCGGCACCTACGGTCTCGGACAGGTGCGGAACCCTCCTTGTTAAGGGGAGGATCCCTGGTATCCCGCCCCCGAAGGGGCGGAAATTCTCAGATCATCAAAGCCGTTAGGCTCCGACGGTCGCGACGTCGAGCTTCACGCCGGGGCCCATGGTAGAGCTCAGCGACACCTTCTTCAGATAGGTGCCCTTGGCGCCCTGGGGCTTGGCCTTGGTGATGGCGTCGACGAACGCCTTGACGTTTTCGGCCAGCTTCTCTTCCGAGAACGAGGCCTTGCCGATACCGGCGTGCACGATGCCCGCCTTTTCGACGCGGAACTGAACCTGACCGGCCTTGGCGGCGCGGACGGCTTCGGCGACGTTGGTGGTCACGGTGCCGAGCTTCGGGTTGGGCATCAGGCCGCGCGGGCCGAGAACCTTGCCGAGACGCCCCACCAGACCCATCATGTCGGGGGTGGCGATGCAGCGGTCGAAGTCCATGGTGCCGCCGTTGACGGCCTCGAACAGATCGTCGGAACCGACGATGTCGGCACCGGCCTTCTTCGCTTCCTCGGCCTTGTCGCCCTTGGCGAACACGGCGACGCGGACGGTCTTGCCGGTGCCGTGGGGCAGTTCGACCACGCCACGGACCATCTGGTCGGCGTGACGGGGGTCGACGCCCAGGTTCAGCGAGATCTCGATGGTCTCGTCGAACTTGGCGACGGCGCGGGACTTGATGGCCTTCACCGCATCGGCGAGGCTGTAGAACTTGTCGCGGTCGATGCCTTCATAGGCAGACTTCAGGCGCTTTCCGATAGCCATGGGATTACTCCACCACCTTGAGGCCCATGGAACGGGCGGAACCGACGATCATGCTGGAAGCGGCCTCGACGTCATTGGCGTTGAGGTCGACCATCTTCTTTTCGGCGATCTCACGGATCTGCGCCATGGTCACCTGACCCACCGTGCCCTTGCCGGGAGTGGTGGTGCCCTTCTGGATGCCAGCGGCCTTCTTCAGGAAGAAGGTGACCGGAGGCGTCTTGGTGACGAAGGTGAAGGTACGATCCGAATAGGCGGTGATCACCACGGGAATCGGCATGCCGGGCTCGAGGCCCTGGGTCTGGGCGTTGAACGCCTTGCAGAATTCCATGATGTTCAGGCCGCGCTGACCCAGCGCGGGACCGATCGGCGGCGAGGGATTGGCCTTGCCGGCCGGGACTTGGAGCTTAACATAGCCCACGATCTTCTTTGCCATCTCGATATCCTCTGTTTAGCACCAGAGTTGGCGGTACGGCCATGGCCGGCCTTCCGCCCTCCAAACCGCTTCCGGACATCCAGAAGCGGAAAACGAAAACACCCCTAAGCCGCTCCGCCGGTTAGGCGGGGCGGCTTAGGGACGCAAAATTCAGACCTTCTCGACCTGCGAGTATTCCAACTCCACCGGGGTGGAGCGCCCGAAGATCGAAACCGCCACCTTGAGGCGGGCCTTTTCCTCGTCGACTTCCTCGACAAGGCCGTTGAACGAGGTGAAGGGGCCGTCGGAAACCCGCACCTGCTCGCCCACCTCGAAGGTGATGGAGGGCTTGGGGCGTTCGACGCCTTCTTGCACCTGCTTGATGATGCGTTCGGCTTCCCGGTCGGTGATCGGCACCGGGCGGCCCTTGCCACCCAGGAAGCCGGTCACTTTCGGCGTGTTCTTGACCAAGTGCCACGTGTCGTCGGTCAGCACCATCTTCACCAGGACATAGCCGGGGAAGAACTTGCGCTCCGCGTTGACCTTGGCACCCCGGCGGACCTCGACCACTTCCTCGGTCGGCACCAGCACCTGCTCGAACAGATCGGCCATGGCCTTCTGCTCGGCTTGCTCGCGGATCGATTGGGCGACCTTCTTCTCGAAGCCGGAATAAACGTGAATCACATACCAACGGGCGGTGGCCATTTTTGTTGTCAGCCTCCCAGACCGAACACGAGCTTGACGCTCCAGGCGAAAATCTGATCGACGACCAGGAAGAACACAGCGGAAAGCATCACCATCACGAACACCATGGCGGTGGAGACGGAGGTTTCGCGCCTGCTTGGCCAAGTTACCTTGGCAACTTCCTGGCGGACCTGCTTGAAGAAAAGGGCCGGAGTCGTCTTTGCCATATCTCTACTGTCACGATTGCGTTCCGCCGGAACTTCGACGAAACGACTTGGCAGGAGTGGAGGGGCTCGAACCCCCAACCCCCGGTTTTGGAGACCGGTGCTCTACCAGTTGAGCTACACTCCTGCAGCCGTCGCCGGTCCCCAGTCACGAGGGACCGATATCGGGCCCGGCGTGACCGAAGCCACGCCTTATACAGCTACTCGCTGGTCTTGGCAACAACGCCGAACCGCCTTTGTGCCTTGTTGGAAAACAAAGCTTTCAGCGGCTCGGCGCACTGCACAAAACCCTTATTACTCGACGATCTTGGCGACGACGCCGGCGCCGACGGTACGACCGCCTTCACGGATGGCGAAGCGCAGGCCTTCGTCCATGGCGATCGGGCAGATCAACTGCACTTCCATGGAAACGTTGTCGCCCGGCATCACCATCTCGGTGCCTTCCGGCAGGCTGACCACACCGGTCACGTCGGTGGTGCGGAAATA
>NZ_PGTO01000026.1 GCF_003284725.1 Paramagnetospirillum kuznetsovii
TGGCCAGCGGCCAGGTATGCCGCGCAAACAGGCCGGACACATGACTGCCCCAGACCGGTGGTGCCTGCTTCACATTTCCCTTGCAACGCAGGGGCCGTCCACACATGAACGAGAAGCAGGTCGGGCTGCTGGTCATCAGCCCCATGATCATCGGCACCGCGATCCTGATGTGGCGACAGGGCGCCATGGGCTGGAAGCAGGTCGCGGCAGTCGCCGTGGCGGTCGCTTCCGTCGCCGGATTCTTGTTCTTCAATTTCTAATTCGCATGGCATATATGGGGCGTTGGTTCTTGACTTGGACGGCCCCCGGCTGCGTTCATTGAGAACGCCTCCATAAATCGAAAGCGAAAGCCGAATTGGTGAGCAGGGCAAAAACCGGACACACCTCGACAGGCCGCATGGCCTGGAGCGTTGTCGCGGCCCTGGCGCTGCTGCTTCAGGGAATTTTCGCCTTTGCCCCGATTCAGGCCGCCGATTCCTTCGTCATCGGCGCCGCCTCCATCTGCTCCGCCTCCGGCAAGACCGCCACGGAAGCCGGATCGGCCCATGAGGACGCTGCCTCCCATTGCCCCCTCTGCCAGTCGCTGCAGCCCAGCCTCGGCCTGACGCCACCGGCAACCCATTTCGGCCTGATCGTTGCCGCCCCCTCGCGTCTGGTCGCCGCCCCGGCGGCCGGAACGCCGGAGTCCGCCCCCGCGGCAAGCTTCCGCTCCCGCGCTCCTCCCATTCCCTCCTGAACCACGGCGGTGCCGTCCGATCCCCGATTCCGATGGGGACGGCGGCTGGTCCGCCTTTCCTTTTGACCGGCGGCACGACCGCCGGATCACGGATGGCGAGGGACACATGCATATCTCCACTTCCCCGCTCCGCCGCTCGGCGGTGACGCATTCCCAGGGCATCGAGCAGACCATTCTGGCCGCTCTGTCCGGTATTCCGGTCCTGGCCCCCCTGGCCGAACGGCCCATGGCGGAACTTCTCGCCATGGTGTCCATCCGCTTCCAGGACGATGGCGCCCCCCTGTTCAGCCAGGGCGACGCATCCGACAGCCTATATCTGGTGCTCGAAGGGGAGGTGGTGCTGTCCGCCTCGGCCTTTTCCGGCGGCGAAAGCACGGTCATCGGCATCGTCCAGGCTGGCGAGTGCTTCGGCGAGGAGGCCTTCCTGGGGCACCAGCGCCTGGTCAACGCGCGGGCCGGCATCGTCAGCCAAGTCATGGCCATCGACCCGGCCTTGGTCACCCGCGATGACCGCTCGATCCTGGAACACGTCTTCCGCCGCCTGACCACCTTGATGGCCGAGGTGGCGGCGCTCAAATCCGTTCCACCAGCCCAGCGGCTGGCCCGGCTGCTGATGTCCATGGCCCGCCAGGACGAAGGCGCCGTCACCCTTCCCCTACCGGCTATGCATAAGACCATGGCGGGCTGGGTGGGCGTGCGGCCGGAGACGTTCTCGTCGCGGGTCTTGCCCAAGTTGAAGGCGGTGGGTGTCAGCTTCGACGGCAACCGGATCGGTATCGCCGATCTGGCGGCGTTGGGCCGGTTCGCCCAATCGCGCTCGGTGATGAAGGGCGCCCGCTAAGTGATCCGGGCGATCCGCTGGCTGTCCCTGATCATCCTGTTGCTGAACATCCTGGCGGGCTCCTTGCTCGCCCCGGGATCGGCAGCGGCCGGGATTGACGGCGAACGGATCGTCGTATGCACCGCCGGCGGCATGGTGGTGCTGGATTCGAATGGACAGCCCAGCACCCCCCGATCCGACCATGGCGGCTTCTGCGCCTTCTGCCTGCCGCTGCTCCATGTTGGCGGCACCGCGCTGGCGCCCGAGTTCATCATTGAGCGGCCCCAGCCCCTGGTTCTGGCCGCCTATGGGGGCGAGCGGAGCCGGACCACCATCCTCACCCTTCCGCCCGGCGCGGCGCGGCCACGGGCTCCTCCTCTCGCCTGATCCCCAGGTTCCAAATCGTCATGCCCGCCGCTTGAACGGCGGGCTCATTGGATCGCGCGCGCCGTCATGGCACGCGCCAGGATCAGGACCAAAGTCATGACCACATCCTCCCAATTGTGGAGCCTGCACCACGATGGTCGGCATCACAGCGTCATCTCCGCCTCCGACGAAGGTCGAGCCTGGAAAATCGTTCAGGTTCTCCAGGATCTAGGCGACGTCCCCGCCGAGCCCCCCATCGCTCTTCTTCCCACCACCCCAGAGCTTGCCCGCCAAGTCAGCCGGGCGGCCCAAACCGCCAGGATCGACGAAGGTTTCCTCGCCTTCATGGCCAACGGAATGTTCATCACCCGACTGTGCGGCGCCGGTCTTGGCTGACCTCCCGATTTCCCCCTGACACAGGACATCACCATGCTCAAATTCAAGCTCGCCCTGTTTGCCACCCTGACCGCCCTGTCGCTGCTCTCGAGCGCCAGCACCTCCCTGGCCGCCGAGCCGCGGGTGGTGGCCAGCCTGCCACCGATCCATTCCCTGGTATCCCGGCTTCTCCAGGGCGTCGCCAAGCCGGAACTGCTCATGACCGGCCGGGTCGCCGATCATCTGGTCGAGTTGTCCGCCACCCAGATTCAGGCCCTGCGCCAAGCCGATCTGGTGGTGTGGAGCGGAGCCGAACTGGAAGGCGCCATCGCAGAGGCCGAGATGGTCCAGCCCACCCTGTCGAACCGGCTGCTGACCCTATCCGACAAGATCCCCATGCTGCCCATCACCACGGCTGGCAATCCCGACCGGCCCAGCGGCCGCCACGACCTGCGCTTCTGGCTTGACCCCCGACTGGTCCACCACGCCGTCCATATGATGGTCCCCACGCTGGTCCGGCTGTATCCCAATGCCACCGACCGGATTCTCGACAACGAGATCGCCCTGATACACGACCTGCATCATGTGGAGCATTCCATCCATGTGGCGCTGAAGACCCCGGACGGAACCCCGCTCCATGTGGGGGCCAGCGATCTGCGTTATCTGGAATGGCGGTTCAATCTGGCCCAGCAGGGCTGCGCCCGCAACGGCTTCGACCCGGTCGGCTTCAACCTCGCCCCCGGCTCGGCCCTCTACGGTCAGTTGATGGACGGCGCCCGCGATGCCTTGCTCGCCTGCCAGAACCGCAAGGTGGCATCGGCGGCGCCTTGACTTCATGCAGAACCCGTCGGCAGAGTAGCGCCATCATGATCAGGATCCGCAGCATCCAGCCACACCCAGCGCAGCCGCTTCTGAAAAGGCTTGGCTGTTGGCTGGCATTGGTGGTGCTGACCCTGCAATTGGCCGGAGCGGCGGTCGCGCCGACAATCTCTCCGGCCATCATCGCCACCGCCGATGACCACATGGTGATTTGTACCGTTGGCGGCATGGTCGAATTGGGCGAAGACGGCCTTCCGATCCCCGCCACCCCGGCGAAAGATCATGTCGGCCCTTGTGTCTTCTGCCTGCCGTTGCTGCACGGCCATGTGCTGGCGCAGACCCTTGCGACCACCGCGTTCGACAGAACGGATCTGGCCAGGTCGGAGAAGATCCTTCCCTCATCCCCCACCCACGCACCACCGGTTCGCCTTGCCGGAGCAGCATCGCCCCAGGCACCTCCTGTTTCGTGACTGATCGCTGAACGCCGCCCCCGGCTCATGCCGGGAAAGGCCGGACAAAAGCATCAAATGTCCGGCGACGTCACCTGGAGGATGCTCCATGCGGAGCAATGTAGCCCCACGGCATCCCGATCTGGATGCGAGGGATGCCGACTCGTCTGACACGGAAACTTCGCCGGAGCGCCTTTACGCCCGAAGCAGAGCTATTCTGCGTCCCGCCCTGGCTGGCCGACTGGGCAGCTTTGCCGACGCCGAAGACGTACTGCACGAAGCCTTCATCCGCTTCCTGAACGCCTATGCCGACCGCACCATCGCCAATCCCTTGGCGCTTCTGGCCCGGATCGCCATGAACATCATCCGTGATAGCGCCCGATCAGAAGGCTTTCGGCGGCGGCAGATGGGCGGCCAGACCGCGCCAATCTGCGCGGGGCCGCCACCCCACAGTCCGGAGACTCTCTGCTCCGACCGCCAGGGTTTGCAGCAGGTGCAAGATGCCATCAACCGATTGCCACCCCGTTGCCGCGAAGTCTTCCTGTTGCACCGACTGGACGGTATGCCCCATGCCGAGGTGGCCCGGACATTGGGAATCTCGCGCAGCATGGTTGAAAAGCACATGGCCCGCGCCGAAACACAACTTCGGGCGGAACTTGCCCATCATATTGACAGCCCGGCAGTCGCCGATGCTTGATAGCGCCATGGCTCGGCCCGACGACATCATTGCCAGCAAGATCGGAGTCCTTCGCTCGGTCTATGCCGGGGAAATCAACGCCCTGAAGCGCCGTGGTCGGCGACGCCGTGCCTTGCGGCTTGGCGGGCTGCTCGCCATCGGAGGCTGTGTCGCCGTCGCGGCCCTCCTCGGCCAGTTCGGCTGGCGCGAGGTTGCCGCCGGAAAGACGGCTCCGACGATCCTGGCACTTGGCGATGGCAGCCGCATCCATCTCGATGCCGGTGGCGTCGTTGAGATTCCGTTGGCTCCTTGGCGGCGCGAAGCCCGATTGTTGAAGGGCGATGCCGTCTTCGATGTGATCCATGATGACGCCCACCCCTTCGTCGTTCGGTCGGGAACGGCCACCGTGACCGATTTGGGCACCCGCTTCCTGGTCAGAGCGGGAAGGGAGAGTATCGGCGTTGCCGTCTTTGAAGGCCGGGTCGAGATCGTCTCCGCCATGCTCCCGGCAATGCTCGATGCTGGTCATGCCGCCGAAATATCCAAGGACGGCATCGTCCCGGCCGCCATGCCCGACGAGGCCGAGGCCACCGCCTGGCGGAACGGACGAATAGTCTTCCGCAATACCCCCTTGTCCGTTGTTGCCGAGCGCCTGTCGCGCTACCGGCCGGAACCGGTCCGGGTGGCAACCCCAACCATCGCCGACTTGAAAGTCAGCGGCAGCTTCCGCATCGACGATCCCGAAGGCGTTCTCCAAACCCTGGAGCGGGCCTTGCCAATCCGCGTCCGGCGTGATGGCGCCGCCGTGACCCTGACGGCCCGTCCCTGAATTTTTTCATCCACCGACCTGAGGACGCGTCCTCTCCATCCGTTTTACCTGCACATCCCCGCCTTGTCGGAGGGTGCGGCAACCAGAACGGCGATGAGGAGAGATCATGGTTCGCGTGCGTAGGGTCGGGGTCACAACCGCAATCTTGGCAATTCTCGCGACGCCGCCGGTCTGGGCCAAAGACGAGAAAGTCAGCATTGAGATCCCCGCCCAAAGCCTGTCCTCGGCCCTGGAAACACTGGCCTCTCAATCCCATAGCCAGTTGCTGTATTCCGCCGATCTGGTCCGCGACCTGAAAAGCGAGGCGGTCAAGGGCAGTTTCACCGCCGAGGAAGCCCTGCGGAAAATCCTGCACGGCAGTGGACTTGACCTCCGCAAGACCGCCGACGCGACTTTCACCATCATCAAAGTCGGGCAAACCACCGTCTTCGACCCGGTCATCATCACGGCCAAAAGGGATAAGCCCTACGCGCCGTCCACCGCGACAGTCGGCGGCAAGACCCCGACCTCCATCCGGGAAATCCCCAATTCGGTCTCGGTCATCACGCGCGAGCAGATGGACGATCAGAACATGACCGACCTGTCCCACGCCATGAACTGGGCGACCGGCATCGATACCCGTCCCAATGATGGAACTCAGAGCCAGTACTATTCCCGCGGCTACGCCATGAACGTCTTGTATGACGGCGTGCCAGCCTATAGCTCGCTGTCGGGATACCAGCAACTGGACTTGGCCATGTATGAGCGGATCGAGGTCATGCGCGGCCCCTCGGGCGTATTCCAGGGCAGCGGTGATTTCGGCGGCTCGGTCAATATGGTCCGCAAGCATGCCAAGGACAAGTTCTCCGCCGAGGCCACGACCTCGGTCGGTTCCTGGAACAATCTTCGCGGGATGGTGGACGTCACCGGGCCGCTGATCGAGTCCAAGACCCTGCGGGGGCGGTTGGTCTTTGCCGACAATGATCGCGACTACTTCTACGACCACGCCCACACCAAGAAATGGATGCTGTACGGCATCTTGGACTATGAGCCGAATCCGGATTGGACCTTCAGCTATTCGGCCACCCTGCAGGAAGACCGCAGCACCCCGTTCTACGGTCTGCCGGTCTATTCCAATCTCAGTCCCATCGCGTTCAACCGCTCCGCCAACCCCATGGCCGAATGGAGCAACATGGCCTGGCAAACCCATGAGGAACAGGTGCAGGGTGAGCACAAACTCGGCAACAACTGGAACGCAAAGGTTACCGGCAGTTGGCGCGAACAGACCTTGGGCTGGAAGGATGGTTATCCCGGCTCGGTGAACGCCGCCAACGACACCGCCACCTACACCATTCGCGACCGGTTCTATCGGTACGAGCGGCTTGCCGGAGACGCCTTCATCACCGGCCCGTTCACCCTGT
Organism: Paramagnetospirillum kuznetsovii; assembly: GCF_003284725.1. Lineage (GTDB taxonomy): Bacteria > Pseudomonadota > Alphaproteobacteria > Rhodospirillales > Magnetospirillaceae > Phaeospirillum > Phaeospirillum kuznetsovii. Next base: position 6,471 of record NZ_PGTO01000026.1, read on the forward strand.
TCGGCAGGGAACATACCGCCCTCTTCGGTGCCAATATCGAGTCTTTCGACAGCAACGGCACCTATGAAACCGCGAAGACGGTGGCCGGCGTCAACATCTTCAATCTTCCCAGCACCGTTACCAGTGAGCCGAGCCTGCAGCACACCCGTGGGAGCATGACCCACACCGTCCAGTACGGAGAGTATGGGAAATTGAGCTTCCGGGTCTTGGACCCGCTATTGCTCATCGTCGGCGGCCGGGTCAGCACCTTCGATTCCAAGAGCCGATCCATGACCTCGTCGGCCTGGGCCAACACCTGGAGCCAGGGAGCAAAGGCCGTCAACGAGTTCACCCCCTATGGCGGGGCGGTCCTGGACGTGACCAAGCAGACGTCCATCTACGCCAGCTATGCCGATATCTTCGCCCCGCAGACGTCGCTGACGGCAGACGGCTCAGTCCTGCCGCCCCGCACTGGCTGGCAAACGGAGATGGGCGTCAAGAACGAGTATATGGACGGTGCGCTGCGGTCCACGGTCGCCGTCTTCCTCATGCGCGACGTCAACCGCGCCGTCAGCGATCCCAACAATACCGGATATTCGATTGCGGCGGGTGAAGTGGAAAGCCGGGGCTGGGAAGCTGAACTGGCCGGCAGCCCGATCCCGGAATTGAAGATGACCGCCGGCTACACCTATCTGACCACCCAATATGTCAACGACCCCAATAACCAGGGTTCGACCTTCAGCACCTGGGAGCCGCGCCATAGCCTCAAGGCCTGGGGCGTCTACACCTTCCCCGAAGGCGCCGCTCTGGATGGATTCAGTGTCGGGTCCGGCATCATCGCCAAGAGCCACACCTGGGGAACCAGCCACAATCTGAATCAGAAAGCTTATACGGTCGTCGATGGCCAGATCGGCTATAAATTCAGCGATAACCTATCCTCGACCCTGACAGTCAACAACATCTTTGATACGATCTACTGGTCGAAGATTCTCAGCACCACCAACAACTTCTATGGAGAACCCAGAAGCGTCACATTTTCCATCCGGGCAGCCATGTAGGTGGAACGATAACATGAGACGTCGCCATCTTCTCATCGCTGGTACGGCCCTGGCTTCCAGTTTTACCATCCCCGCCATGGCCGCAACGGGCGATGGGGCGCCGCCCATCCCGGATTTGACGCCGCTGGAGAACGAGTTCGACAAATACCTGAAATGCCCCTATTGCGGCATGAACCGCAGACAATGGCACTTCAGCCGCCACCTGATCCATTACGAGGATGATACGGCGGAGGGGACATGCTCGCTTCGTTGCGCGGCGGTTTCCTTGATGGTCAACCTCCGTCGCGGGGCCAGGATCATCTATGCCCCGGACAATGGATCGGGCGAGGAGATCAAGCCCTTGGTCAATGCCGAATTCGCCACCTATGTCATCGGTGGCGACCACCGGGCGGTAATGACCAAAGTGCCCAAGACACCATTCGCCTCCAGGCTTGCGGCCGAAGCGGCCAGGGGTGACGGTGAACTCAGCGATTTCGACGGCGCCCTGAAATTGGCCTACTCCCATCTGGTGGAGGCAATGACCATGGGGCGACGGCGACGGGAGGAGAACCGGCACAAGGCCGCTCAACCACCGACTTGACCAGGATCATTCGCTTCAGGTTGAATTAGCCCCAACGTGATATGAAGCACCTGGGGAGCAACCCGTCATGAGCGAATCCGTGACCAAACCACCGGCCATCCGGCGTCAGCGCCTGCAACGCCAGCGTTCGCTGGCCAAGACCGGCATGGCCGCGGCCATGGGGGCGCTGGTGCTGACCGGCTATCTGCGCGGCCACAAGGCCCGGCTGGCCCATGTGGTGGCCGGGGTGGCATTGCTCGGCCTGTCCTACTGGCATGTCACTCTTTACGCCAACGACCCGGCACGGCGCACGGGATGAGAGCGGTGACTCCCAGACAGCGGGTGTGCTAAATTAGATTTGTCTTTAGCGGACGAGGTTTGATGGCTCCGACCCAGGGCAAGAGAATGGCACCAGCCAAGCGGTTCGCCGCCTGGGTGGGAGTGCTTGCCCTGGCGCTGCAAATCCTGCTTCCCCTTGCCCCGGTCCAGGCGGCGCTGTCCGTGGATCAGGAACTGGCGGCATCCATCTGCCATTCCCCGTCTTCCGACAGCGTTCCGGCACCGGCCCAGGCCAGCCACGACCATTGCCAGTTCTGCCAGATTCATGTGGGCGCCAAGCTGCTGGCTCCAGCCCAGGACATGAGTGCCGTCCCCCGGCTAAGCGGGCTGATCATCGCTCCGATTCCGCTCGAGCTTTCGGTTGCGGAACGCCTTGCCGGTCAATCCCATACCCCACGCGGTCCACCCACCGTCCTTTCCTGATCCTTAGGGGGCCGATGCCCCCGGCTCATGTGAAATGGAAGGACCGATCATGACCAATCCCACCTCCAAGAGTGTGGCCAAGACCGAACAGGTCGGCCTGGGCTCGCTTCTCATCGGCACCGGCCTAACCGTGGCCTCGCTGATCCTGGTTCCGGCGCTGTCGCAGAGCATCGGCGTGGGGCCAAGCCTCACCGGCGCGCTGCGCGTCGTCCTGATGAAGGCGGCGGCCCGGGTCTGATGCGCAAATCCGATGGGTTCCTGATCGTATGGGCGGCGCTGCTGGGGCTGTTCGGCGCCAGCTTCGTCGATGCCGTGATGGGATTGCGCCAGGCCCAGCCGGGATTAGCGGAAAAGGCCGATATGGTGGAGCGCCTGGGCCTGACCGACCTCGTCCTGTTCACCGAGGCGCGCTACACCCGCCACCCCAGCCAGGCCGACCTGCATTCAGCCTTTCAGGACCATCCCTTCGCCCTGGATCACTTTCCCACCGGCTCGCTGCTGCCGCCGCCCATGCTGAAAAGACATCCCGGATGAGCCCTTGGCTGCACAAGCAACGCAACCTGCTGGACTTCACCTTGTCGTCGCTATCGCGGCGGCGGGGCAAGACGCTGGGCATGATGGCGGTCTATACCAGTATCGTCTTCGTGCTGGCCTCGGTGATGCTGTTCTCCCACGCCATCCGCCGCGAAGCCGCCACCGTCCTGGCCAAGAGCCCGGAAGTGCTGGTCCAGCGCATGGTGGCGGGCCGCCATGACCTGATCCCCGCCCGCTATCTCGACGCCATCAAGGGGGTGCGAGGGGTGCAATCGGCGGAGGGACGGCTGTGGGGCTATCTGTTCGACCCGGCCGCCGCCGCCAATTACACCCTGATGGTGCCGACCAATCCCCGCATCGAACCGGGCAAGGTGGTGATCGGCGACGGCGTGGTCCGGGCCAGAAGCGCCGATCCCGGCGATCTGATGAGTTTCCGCGCCCATGATGGCGCCCTGGTCCAGTTCAAGGTGGACAAGACCATCTCGCGGGACTCCGCCCTGGTCTCCGCCGACCTGTTCCTGGTGGCGGAGGAGGATTTCCGCCGCCTGTTCGGCATCGCGCCCGGCCTGTTCACCGATCTGGCCATCAGTGTCCGCAACCCGCGCGAGGTGACCAAGATCGCCGAGAAGATCGACGCGGCATTGCCCGACACCCGCATCATCTTGCGGGACGAGATCCTGCGCACCTACGAATCGGTGTTCGACTGGCGCGAGGGCATGCTGCTGGTGCTGCTGGCCGGTTCCATTTTGGCCTTCGCCATATTTTCCTGGGAAAAGGCCTCCGGCCTGTCGGCGGAAGAACGGCGCGAGATCGGCATCTTGAAGGCGGTGGGCTGGGAGACCGGCGACGTCATCCGCCTGAAGATGCTGGAAGGCATGGTGGTGTCGCTGTCGGCATTCCTGATCGGCTATCTGCTGGCCTATCTGCACGTCTTCCATTTCGGCGCCGGGCTGTTCGAGCCGGTGCTGAAGGGCTGGGCGGTGCTGTACCCGAAATACCGGCTCGCCCCCTTCGTCGATGAATTGCAGGTGGCGACCTTGTTCTTCTTCACGGTGTTTCCCTACACCATCGCCACGGTGGTGCCCATCTGGCGGGCCGCCATCGTCGATCCCGATACGGTGATGCGATGATCCATCTTTCCGACGTCCGCAAAGCCTTCAACCAAGGCAAGCCCAACGAGTTCTGGGCCTTGAAGGGGATCGACCTCAGCGTCAGGGCTGGCAAGGTAACGGTGTTCCGCGGCCCCTCGGGCTCCGGCAAGACCACGCTTCTGACCCTGGTCGGCTGTCTGGCCAGGCCCACCACAGGGCGGGTGCGCCTGCGCGACCGCGACATTTCCGGCCTGCCCGAGCGCTTCCTCACCGATATCCGCCGGTCCACCTTCGGCTTCGTGTTTCAGCAGTTCAACCTGCTGAAGGGCATCAGCGCCGTGGAGAACGTCATGGTTCCGGCCTATCCGCTGGGCCGCTGCCGCACCGAGCTTTCCGCCCGCGCCCATGCCCTGATGGACAGCCTGGATATCGGGCCGAAGGCTCATTCCAATGCCGAATGGCTGTCGGGCGGCGAGGCCCAGCGCGTCGCTATCGCCCGCGCCCTGATCAACGACCCCGAGGTGGTGATCGCCGACGAGCCCACCGCCAATCTGGACAGCGAGCGCTCGAAGCAGTTTCTCGGCATCGTCGAGACCCTCAAGGCCTCGGGCAAGACCGTGCTGATGACCAGCCACGATCCCCTGGTCTGCGATACCGAGGTGGTGGACCATGTGGTCAGCCTGCGTGACGGCCAATTGGTGGACACCCGCTGATGCTGTTCCAGCCCGCCATCATTGCCCTGCTGCTGGCCTCGTTGGTGGGAACCCTGATGGTCGCCTCCTCGGTGCCGTTCGCGGTGCGGGTGCTGCGGTCGTGGGACACCGCCAGCGGCTCGGAACGCCAGTTGGAGATGGAAAAGCGGACCTATCTGGTCTCCACCCTGCTGGTGGTGGTGCTGTTGTCCGAACTGGCCTCGCTGATTCTGTTCGTGTTCAACGCCGACCGCATGGCGAGCCTGTTCGTCGGCGCCATGTGCGCGGTGGGAACGCTGAACGTCAACGATTTCGGCTTTCCCACCCTGTATCTCAAAATCCTCGTGTTCTTCGCCGCCGCCGGATGGCTGGCGCTGAACCATGTGGATTCGCGCGGCTTCGACTATCCGCTGGTGCGGGTGAAGTACGGCGCCCTGATCGCCCTGGCGCCGGTGCTGGCCGGGGCCGCCGGGGTGCAGTTGGCCTATTTCCTGGGCCTTCGTGCCGACGTCATCGCGTCGTGCTGCTCCACCTTGTTTTCCGGCTCCACCCAGGTGACCAGCGACAAGCTGGCGGCCGTGGCGCCCGAGGCGGCGCTGGCCGCCCTGGCGGCGATACTGGGTCTGGTGATGCTGATCGGTCGGCGGGTGTTGTCCTCGGGCAAGGGCGGCGTGGTCTATGCCATTGCGTCCCTGGTCGCCTTCGCCGTTTCCCTGGAGGCGGTGGTGGCCGCCATCTCGGTCTATGTCTATGAATTGCCGCATCATCACTGCCCGTTCTGCATCCTGAAGGGCGAGTACGGCCATGTGGGCTATGCGCTTTATATCCCGCTGTTCGCCGCCGCCGCCCTGGGTCTGGCCGGTGGGATCGCCCAGCCCGCGGCACGCATCCCCAGCCTGGCCGAGGCGGCGCCCCGGATCATGCGCCGCTGCGTCAAGACCTCCATGACCGGTTTCGGCCTGTTCGGAGCGATAACGATCTGGCTGATCTGGCGCTCGCACCTGATCCTGATCGAGCAATCGCCCCTTCATCTCATCTTGTCGGGAGGACAGCCATGAGAGCGTTCCGCCTGTTGGCCGTCCTGCTGCTGCTCGCCGCCTGCGACGATTCGGGCGGCAAGGCTCCTCATGTGGGCGAAGCGCCGCCAGCCTTCAAGCTGGCCACCCTGACCGACGGCGCCATGGACTATCCCGCCCAACTGGCTGGAAAGGTGGTGGTGGTGCGGTTCTGGGCCACTTGGTGCCCGTTCTGCAAGGAAGAGATGAAGACCATCCAGACGGTGTGGACCCAACACCGCGACAAGGGCTTCGAGGTGCTGGCCATCAATGCCGGGCAGGAGAAGGGCGACATCGAGGGCTTTATCACCAAACTGGGCGTCACCTATCCGGTGCTGCTGGACCCCGGCTCGAAGGTGACCAGGGCATACGGCGTCACCGGTCTGCCCATGACCCTGTTCGTGGGGCGCGACGGCAAGATCAAGGGCCGCATCCTGGGCGAGACCGACGAGGCCACCTTCCGCCGCAAGGTGGAGGAGTTGCTATGAGCACACCCGAGACTTGCGACCTTTGCGGGCTGCCGGTGCCCAAGGACGGAATACACTTGAAGGCCGGGGAAAAGGATATGGCCTTCTGCTGCGAAGGCTGCCGAGGCATCTGGGTGATGCTGAACCCGAATGCCGTCAAGGATAAGGGGAGCGAAAAATGATGAGCAATGAAACCAACCATCTTGGACATGAACTGGGAAAGGGGGCTGTTATGGCTGTGGGATATGTGGCGGGACGGAGTCTGTTCGGGCGTTTGCTGTTCAGCCCGGTGGTGATGCTGGGCGCCGGTGTGGCCATCGGCTATCTCGGCTTCAAGTACCGGAAGGAGATCGTCGCCGCCGTGGCCAAGGCCAGCGATATGGGCAAGGACTTGGTGCTGAACACCAAGGAGAACCTCGCCGATCTGGTCGAGGAGACCCGCGAGGCCGAGGAAGCCAAGGCCAAGGAATAATCCTGATCCTTTTGAAGGGGGAGGTCCGTCATGATGGCAAGACGGACGAAGGCGGCCGAGGCCGCCCGACAAGCGCGGGCACGGGCGTTGTGGCAGGCGATGACCATCCGTCATCGCTCGACCGGCCATGTCCGCTTCGACCTGCCCGAGCCGTTGCGCGCCCCGGAAGCCGCGGCGGTGCTGATCGGCGGGCTGGCGGCGGTGGACGGAATCTATCGCGTCCATGTCTTTCTGGGGGCGGGCAAGCTGTCCATCCGCTGGATGGAAGATGTCTGCACCCTGGGCCATATCGCCCGCGTCCTGGCCGGTCTGGTGGGAGAGGCGGCGGACCTGGACAGGGTGCCACCGGCACCCGACGAGGCTCGGCTCGAGCCAGGATGGCGGGAACGGCTGATGCAGACCGCTCCGCTGCGGGCGGTACGCGCCCGCTATGACGACCTCAAGGCCAAGGCCGACATGCTGTCGAGGATCGTCGCCATCAAGACCGGCAAGCCGGTTCCAGGTGGAATCGACGTGCAGGAATGGACCATCCATTTCCTCAACGATCTGGTGGCCTTCTACCTGATCCGGCAACACTGGGACCGCATCATCGGGCAATGGCTGCCCAAGCCCTGGGCTCATCGCTATCAGTGGCTGACCGTGGTCTATCTCACCTTCCTGCTGGTCCGCTACCGCAAGGGGGCCACCCCCAAGGTGGTGAAGAAATGACCGAGGCCATCCAGGTCGTCCACCAGTTGCGGCGCCGAATCCGCATTGTCGTGCCGTCGCTGAAGGGCGATGCCGAGCGGCTGTGCCTGCTGGAAATTCTATTGCGCAAACACGCCGCCATCCGCGAGGTGAGGCTGGTTCCGGCCCTCGCCTCGCTGGCCCTGCGGTTCGATCCCAACCAGCTTCCGGCGGAGAACCTGCTGCGGCTGGTCGATACCGTCGCCGGCAACATCGCCCGCGCTCCGAAGCAGGTTCCCCCCGAGGCCCTGGCCTGCGACGGGGGCGAGGTCGGCGAGATCACGGTGGCGGTGGAGGGCATGACCTGCGCGTCTTGCGCCGCCCTGGTCCAGATGAGTCTCAACCGCGACCCGCGAATCCGTGCCGCCTCTGTCAATTACGCCACGGCCACGGCCACCGTGCTGGGCAGCCTGGACCGCCCCGATGTCGAGGCCCGTATCCGGGCATTGGGCTACGAGGCGCGGCCCATGGACACCTTGTCCCAGCGTCGCCTGATCGTCGAACGCGAGCGCCAGCATGTGAAGGACGCCAAGCGCCGGGCTCTGTCGGCTTGCCTGCTCAGTCTGCCGGTCATGGTCATCGGCATGGCCATGCCGCGCTCGCGCTTCTGGCATGTGGTGGAATTCGCACTCACCACGCCTGTGGTGTTGGGCGCGGGTTGGCCGTTCTTCACCCGCGCGGCCAAGCTGGCCAAGAACCGCGCCGCCAATATGGACACCCTGATCGCCCTGGGCACCGGCGCCGCCTATGGCCATTCGCTGACCTCGCTGGTGGCCGGGCGCCATCACCTCTATTTCGAGGCGGCGGCGGGCATCATCTCCTTCGTGCTGCTGGGCCGCTGGCTGGAGGAGCGGGCCAAGGGCAAGGCCGGCGACGCCATCCGCAAGCTCCTCGACCTGCAACCGCCCACCGCCACGGTGATCAGGGACGAGATCGAGGTGGTGGTCGCCGCCGACGATCTGGCGGTGGGCGACATCATCCTGGTCCGTCCCGGCGAACGAGTCCCGGCGGATGGCGAAGTGGTGTTCGGCCGCACCACCTTGGACGAATCCATGGTCACCGGCGAAAGCATGCCGGTGATCAAGGGCCCCGGCGATTCCGTCATCGGCGGCTGCATCAACGGTGTCGGCTCCATCCGCATGACGGCCAAGGCGGTGGGCCAGGATACCGTCCTGGCTGGCATCGTGCGCATGGTCGACCACGCCCAGGCCACCAAGCTGCCGGTCCAACGCATGGCCGACCGGGTCTCCTCGGTCTTCGTGCCGGGCGTGGTGGCGGTGGCGGGCGTGACCTTCGCCACTTGGGCAGCGGGCGGAGCAAGATTCTCCACCGCGCTGGGCAATGCCGTCTCGGTGCTGCTGATCGCGTGCCCTTGCGCGCTGGGACTCGCCACGCCGACCGCCATCATGGCCGCCACCGGACAGGCGGCGCGGCGCGGCATCTATATCCGCAACGGCGAGGCGCTGGAGACCGCCGCCACCCTGTCGGTGCTGGTGTTCGACAAGACCGGCACCCTCACCGAAGGCCGCCCGGTGGTTTCCCACTTCACCCTTCAGCCCGGCTTCGATCTGAATGAGACCCTGGCCCTCATCGTCGCCGCCGAGGCCGGGTCCGAGCATCATCTCGGCCGCTCCATCGTCGATTACGCCCGCTCCAAGGGAATCGAGGCGGCTGCGGTGGACGAATTCTCCGCCGAGATCGGACGCGGCATCCGCGCCCGGATCGGCCAGCACCGTATTCTGGTGGGCAGCGCCGCGTTCCTGCGGGCCGAGGGAGTGACGGTGGAGGCTCCGCCTCTGGATGGGCAGACCCCGGTTCTGGCCGCCATCGACGGGCGCTTCGCCGCCCTGTTCGGAATCTCCGACCGGCCGCGCGCCACCTCGGCGGCCGCCATCGCCCGCCTGCACGCATTGGGCATCCGCACCCTCATGGTCACCGGTGACGTGGAGAGCGCCGCCCAGGCCATCGCCGCCGAGATGGGCATCGCCGAGGTGGTGGCCCAGGCATCGCCCGCCCGCAAGCAAGAGATCGTGGCCGAGTTGCGGGCCGCCGGTGAATCGGTGGGCATGATCGGCGACGGCATCAACGACGCCCCCGCTTTGGCGGCGGCCGATGTGGGCTTCGCCATCGGCACCGGCACCGACGTGGCCATCGAGGCGGCCCCCGTCACCCTGGTCAATGGCGACATCGCCAAGGTGGCCGAGATGATCGAGTTGTCGCGCAAGACCATGCGCATCATCCGCCAGAATCTGGTCTGGGCCATGGGCTACAACACCATCGCCATTCCCGGCGCCGCACTGGGGGAACTCAGCCCCATGGTGGCCTCATCGGCCATGGCGCTGTCGTCGGTCTCGGTGGTGACCAATTCGCTTCGCCTGCAAAAGGACAAATGAGTGGGCGAGGAACTCAGCTACTCGCTCGCCTTCATGGCCGGGATCCTGGGCAGCGGTCATTGCGTCGGCATGTGCGGCTCGCTGGTCTCGGCCTGCTTTGTCCGCATGGGCGAAGCGGGCAAGGGCATCCTTCCCGTCATGGCCTATCACGGGGCGCGGGTGAGTATCTATGTGCTGGTTGGGCTGCTGGCCGCCACGCTCGGCCTCGCCCTGGTCTCCACCGGCATCATCGGCAAGGTCCAGGGCATCCTGCAGATCGTCGCCGGTCTGGTGGTCATCGCGCTGGGCCTCGATATCCTGGGTTGGCTGCCCCGGCGGCTGCCACTGATCGGCATGCCCATGCGCAGCTTCGGAAAATACTACTTCGCCGCCTCGGCCAAGGGGCCGGTGCGCGGCGCCGCCCTGGCCGGGCTGATGAACGGGCTGATGCCCTGCGCGCTGACCCTGGCGGTGGCGGTCAAGGCCAGTACCGCTCCGGATATCTGGCAAGGCGGAATGCTGATGCTGGCCTTCGGGCTGGGCACCCTGCCGTCCATGCTGTTCGTCAGTCTGGTGCTGGCGAAGCTGGGGGCAAAGGCGCGGGGCTGGCTGCTAAAGGGAGCCGCCGTGGTGGTCATCGCACTCGGTGCCGCCACCTTGATGCAAGGTCTGCGCTTTTTCATGGTGATGAAGAATCTGGCCAATTGGTAAGTCACAGCAAGAGGAGCATTGATATGAATCGTCGCAAATTCCTGGCCGCGGGCACCACTTTGGGCCTTGCCGCCACCGCAGCGCTTCCCGCCCTGGCCGCCGAGGGCGATGGCACGCCCATGCAGTTCATGCCGAAGAAGGCCAAGGATCCGACTCCGCTCGTCGACGAGCTGACCAAGTACCCGAAGTGTCCCTATTGCGGCATGGACCGTAAGGAATACCATTTCAGCCGCCATCTGGTTCACTACAGCGATGATCTGGTGGACGGCACCTGTTCGCTCCACTGCGCCGCCATTTCGCTGTCGGTCAACCTGGATCGGGTGCCCAAGGCCATCTACGCCCCCGATAACGGCTCGGGCGATGCCATCAAGCCGATGACCAGTGCCGAGGGCGCCACCTATGTCATCGGCGGCGATCACAAGGGCGTCATGACCAAGAAGCCCAAGACCTCGTTTGCTTCCAAACTCGCCGCCGAGGCGGCGAAGGGCGACGGCGAATTGGCGGATTTCAACAAGGCCCTGACCGCCACCTATCTCGGCATGGCCGAGGACACCATGATGATCCGCATGAAGCGCGACGAAAAACGCCGCCACATGATGGGCGACATGCACAAGGGCTGAGTTTGCGATGCGGGAGCCCCAGTGCCGGGCTCCCGCTGTTCTTCGAGGAAACGCCATGCGTCTGATCGCCGCCCTGCTGCTGTCGCTGTTTCTGCTGTCGGGCCAACCCAAGGCGGGCGAAGTGGTGGTTGCCCCTCCCGGTCCCAACGGCGTCTGCCCGGTCTGCGGCATGTTCGTCGCCAAATACCCGGAATGGGCCGCCGCCGTGGTGTTCAAGGACGGCCATACCCACTATTTCGACGGCGCCAAGGATCTGTTCAAGTTCATGCGCGACGTCAAAAGTTTCGATCCCGGCCACTCCGCCGCCGATATCGCCATCGTCGCGGTCACCGATTATTACGGCGTCAAGACCATCGACGCCCGCGACGCCTTCTTCGTGGTCGGCTCCGACGTCCTCGGCCCCATGGGGCACGAGTTGGTGCCGCTGGCCACCAAACAGGATGCCGAGGAATTCATGGCCGACCACAAGGGCAAGCGCATCCTGTCTTTCGACCAGGTGGGCGCCGAGTTGCTCAAGAGCCTCGACAAGGGCGGAGTCAAGTGAAGGCGGTCTCCATCCCCGAGACCGAGATGTGGGATGCGCTGGCGACCGAAATCGGCGACGTGGAGATCGCTGCGGCCCTTCGCGACCGCCAGGGCTTGCTGTCGCCCTGTGCCATTCTGCTGCCCCGCCACCAGGCCGAACGGGTCGCCCAGGCGGTGGCGGCACTGCATGCCGCCTTCTCCCAGCCCAGCCTGATCGAGGCGGCGCTGGAGGTGGCCCGGGGCGATGGTCTGCCCGACCACGGCCTGGGTGGCTGGATGCTGGGTTTCGACTTCCATCTGACGCCCGATGGCCCCCGCCTGATCGAGATCAATACCAATCCCGGCGGCATGCTGGCGGTGGCGGCCCAAGCCCGTGCCCAGGCCGTCTGCCGACCGGAATTGGGGGATGCCCCGGAGGTCGAGGCCACGGCCCTCGACGCCTTCCACGACGAATGGCGACGCCAGCGCGGTGATCGCCCCCTGACCTCCGTCGCCATCATCGATGACGACCCGGCCAGCCAATACCTCGATCCCGAGTTCCGTCTGTACCGCTGCTTGTTCGAACGGAACGGATTGCGGGCCGAAATTATCGATCCCGGCCAATTCAGTCCCGATCGAGTGGACATGGTCTATAACCGGCTGGTGGATTTCGCCCTCGATTCCCCCGGCCATGCCGCCCTGGCCCGAGCCTGGCGCGAGGGCAAGACGGTGGTCACCCCCGACCCCCGTGCCCATTATCTGTTTTCCGACAAGCGGGTGATGGCCCTGCTCAGCGACGAGCCTGCACTCCGTGCCCTTGGCCTGCGCACCGATATCGCGGCGACGGTGGCCCGAACCGTTCCTCCCACCGTCCCGGTCCGCGCCGACAACGCCGATGATCTGTGGAATGATCGTCGCCACTGGTTCTTCAAGCCCGCCAAGGGTCATGCCGGCAAGGCGGTCTATCGCGGCGAGAAGCTGTCGCGCTCCACCTGGCCGACCATCCTGGCCTCGCCCTATGTGGCCCAGCGTTATGTCCCGCCGTCACGTCTCCATGTGGAGCATGCCGGAGCGTCCCTCAAGATGGATCTGCGGGCCAATGCCTGGCAGGGGCAAATCATCCAGTTGGCCGCTCGCCTTTACGAGGGCCAGACCACCAACTTCCGCACCCCTGGCGGCGGATTTGCGCCGGTGTTCGTGCCACCCGTTGACATGGCACATCAACTTCACCTGTGAGGAGATAAGACCGTCGGTCCTCGCAGGTCAAAACCATACATCAAGGTGGGCAATTCATTGGGGGCTGGTCACCCCGACGTATCCAGGCTTTGAGGTCATCGACCAGCGGCTGGGCATCCCGTTGGCGGAGTGCCTGGGCTATTTAGCTCCTCAAGCAGATCTTTAAGGATAGCACTCAGGCTGGGGTCCGGGATCTCGCAGTCAGGTACGATGGGATTGTCAAAATTTGTTATTAGGTTGAAGTGGTCAGGGTCTGAGTTGGTTTCCAAAGATAGGTTAGGGACCGGGGGGGGCGGACTGTTCCTCGTCGTCGTTTGGACGGTTACCGGAGGAGGATTCGGACGGTTTGGCGTTCTTGTTTGGATGCTGAGAATCGACCACCAGTCGGTAGACATTGGGCTGACCTTTGCGCTGGGTGGGGAACTGCCTCCGCGAATTTCCGCCGCCGCGAGTGTATGTGAAGTAGCCGTACTTGAGCAAAGTTTTGATGCCAGAACGCAAATTCTATCAACTAAACTGATCAGCAGACCCGGAGAGTAGCTTAAACTTCCCCGAAATCTGTCCAACCAGCGGGGAGCAGCTCACGACAAACCAAGGCCGTGTAGCCTTTTTAGCTAAATAAGCCCGCTAAGCGGCTCTTAAGATTTTGAGAAATAGGGATGCGACGCCATGATGTCGACCATTATCAATTTATCTGAATCGAACCGAATTAGTGATATTCGGACCGCAGTTATCCGCAAAAATCCAGACTCGAATGAGTTAGAGGAATGCCTCTTAGAGCTTCTGCGTCGGCGGATGTGGGCGGAGGCCTCGGAGGTGGCGCTCGCCGCCGTGGCGTTGGGGTCACGCGACTGGAGAGCCTATATCGTATCGGCAACCAAACAATTGGGAGACAAGAATTATGCGGCGGCCAATCAGCTTGTGGAACTGATGAGCGAGCTTCCGACAACCCAGGACATCAAACAGGAGGAACTGACTTACGAGCCTGCTGCCATGATGGTGATCATCAATATCATCTCTGCAGTGCGAAACCATTTTTCGGGTGTGGATTTTGGTCAATTATGGGGATGGACCAACCTATTGAAGGCGGTGAGCCCGCCAGTCTTGGCCATGACGGACGGCATACGCGATCAAAGATCCATTGCGGATAAAATCGTGGAGGCGCGGAGCGCGAGGCCAATGATCCGCCTGCCGGAACGTCTTGGCGAGCCAAGACTGGGCCGTAAGGTGGTGGTCGGAATGAAGGAAAGGTTCTTCCCCGAGCGCGCCAACTCCCGCCTTTCCGACATGCCTGCGCGAATTGTATCAGCCATGAAAGCCTATGGCTGGGATGTCACCTTCGTCAAATTCGGCGAGGCCGGCAAGAACACGGATATAATCCAAACGCTTATTGAAACCTCCCAGCAATTGAATCCAGATCTCATCCTGCTCGATGTCGAATATGACGACTTTCATACAGATATACTGAAGACCGTGCGGGATAAGCTTCCGCATACCATGCTGATTTCGTTCTACGCCGACCCCTGGAAGGATAATATACCAATCCGTATCAGGGAGGTTTCATCCATCGTCGATGGGTTTTGGTCAGTTAACCCATCACTTGAAATCTGGACGGAGAACGGCGTTCGGGAAAAGGCGATCTTTTTCCCATGGCTGCATGGCGGCTATCGTGGGGGCACCGATGTTTCCCTCCAGAATCCGGGCTATCGCTTCCTTGGCGGGATTGAGATTTACAATTGGCCACGGGCGATTTGGGCCTTGGAATCCTTCCTCAACCACGCACCGATCTCATTCGATATTTCCCGGCATGCCGAGGACGGTCTTGACGCGCTGACAAGTTTTCATCGCTATCTGGACCGATTGGCCGAGGTGCGGGGGTGCGTCAATTTTTCGACCCGGAGGGACTTTCGAAAAACCCTCACGGCCCGTGTTTTCGAGGCCTTGCAGGCTCGAACCCTGCTCATTCAAGAGGCCTCGGACGAACTGGATTACTATCTTGTGGATGGGCGTGACTATCTGTCCTTTGCGAATTTTGACGAGCTGATGGAGGTGATTGCCTTCTCGGATGCCAATCCAGACGTGGTCGGCGAGATCGTTGCGAATGGCCACCGACTGGCCACCACAACCTATGGGGATAACGCCATCATCGGCTATTTCGACAGCCTGATCGAGCGGCATTGGTCCCTGTCCGGAGCCCCTGTCGTTTAAGTAGTGGGATCCAGCATCGCGGTCATGTCCTGGAATAGCGGTAGCGGGCCCGGTGGAAACTCTAAAGAATGGAGCTCCATGTTCGGTCTATACAGTGTGTAGACTGCCTGTCGCCCGCAGATCTCGCAAAGAAAATAGCGAGGTGTACGGATAAATACGCTGACATCGTCCAGCCGCCCAGCGATAATTTCTTGAATGTCACCATGGAAATTGATTTTTCTCTCTGTTCCATGGCCGCAATAGGGGCAGTTCTGGTGGCTCACGAAGCACGAGCGTTTGAAATCATCAAATTCTCCCTTCGGCTGAACGGCGAGGAAAATCCTGTGATCGCCAAGGCATTGCGACAACTGCCCAATGGTGGCCTGGACTGCGTGGTCAATCAAGGTGGCGAGATGGTCTTCCGGAATGGCTGTTAAATTGTAATGAGGCGGTTTGGCATAATATGATTTCTTGTCCTGTATAATCCCCTTTTCGATACCGTGATTAAACAATGGCGTCGCGGGATAAGGCCGTATCCGTCCCACGCTCAACATTGCCTTGTTGCAATTGGCGATGGCGAACTCCGTGGTTTCACGGATTGTATCTTCCGTTTCAGCGGGATCGCCAAAAATGAAATTGCCGTAGAGAGGAAGATTCGCCTCGACGGAGGCGTCGATGGCGGTTTGGATCTGTGCCTTCGTGATCTTCTTGCGCATGCTCGTCAAGACGGTATCGCTCGCGCTTTCCAGCCCGACGGCCACGGTGAAGCAACCGGCATCCTTCATATCGCTCAGCAAGTCGCTGTTGATGTCTGACACCCGCATGGCGCAGGTCCACCTGAAATCCAGCCCAAGCCGACGGACTCCATCGTTGAACTCGCGAATGCGCTGTTCCTTAATGGAAAACAACTCATCATAGACAACCAAAATATTAAATTTATGCTTTTCGTGGAAATAGGAGACCTCCTGCAGAACCTCTGGAATGGGACGTTGTTTGTAAATGCCGCCGTTGGAATGGAAACAAAAAGTGCAGCGGAACGGGCAAGAGCGCCCCGCGCTGATTGGGAAAATTCTGGGACGTGGATAGACGCTGGCTAGATTCCAGCAGGTCGCATGGTCGGTGGCCTGGAAAAACGCCTCAATTCCCACCTCGTCGTAAGAAGGCCGCGCATAGGGCGGCATATCTTTGGTCTCGCGAGCCGTAGGATTCAGGATAAGTTCGCCATCCTTCCAGTAGCTCAATCCGGCAATCGCCTCCATAGTCGACCCCTTATCCAGGGCGGCGGCAAGATCAACCACAGGGAATTCAGCGTCACCGGCAATGCTGAAATCTGGCCTCAGGTCTTCGTTGATGTACTGCCGGTCGGCTGTGACCAGCCCACCGCCCAGGACGATCGGAATATCGGGGGCGAACTGGCGGCAGATGGACATGGCGGCATGAATGAAAGTGTAGTCGGCCGACAACCCACCCAGGCAGATCATCTGCGGCTGATACAGGCTGATGGCGCGCGTCAGCCCGTCGAATAGAATCCGTGGGAGATTTTTCCGGGTTCGAGCATAGCCAATGTTCAATCCGAATATTTCATGTCCCGCCGCTTTCAACGCGCCTGCGACATAGGCTACGCCTTGGGGAAAGATATCTGGACTGATATCGGCCTTGGGAAAGCTTGTGCTTGTGACGACCAGGAGAACTCTCATTCAAAACTCTCCTAAGGGTATCGACCTTCTCCACGATTGACGCTACGATAGCTCTATTCACTTTGCATCGGAAGAGTAGATTGGAAAAGATTAGAGAGTTTATTGGTCTTGTGGCGTTATTTTTGTGCGCGATAAATATTTGAAATACGAAATGACGCCACTAAATGAGTCTTTTTCTGCAATTTGAGATCTGCTCGTTCGGCTCTATCAGTCCGGCATAATAGCTAAGGAGACAGATATGGAGAAAAGTTTAATGATCTCTAATGTTCCTATCCGATAGTGGCAAGAGAACGACTACCTCCCTCCAGCGAGGTTGATTGTTTGCTGGCCAGGAAGATCCAAGGGGACAAAAGCCTAAATAACACCGCGATAGAGACGGTGCAGGTATCGCTGGTACGCCAGTTAGATGCTTTGGAGGCGAATACCCTGGATTCTGACGCCATCGGATCCTTGGCCGAGGGGCTAGCAAGAACCGGCTTCCATGCATCCGCCTGGGCGGCATTTATTCGTCAGGCAGAGTCAACCGAAATTCCAGTGGATCGGATCGCCGCTTATCGCGGATTGGCTGCGCTGGCACGGTCCCAGGGAATGACCGCCACAGCTTATGGCTTCGAGCGCCGTATGAACCGATTAAATGGAATCGGCAATGACCCTGCCGGAATTCCAGAAATATCCATCGGAGATCTTAGCGTCATTGGGCGTAGTGTTGACACAGAGTATTGGAATAGCATCGTTGGTGCCGATTATATCTCTCCCTTGGCCTGCGACCCCCTTCGAGATCCGAATCTCGCCATGACAATATTTAAGGATAACGCGTTTGGAAATTTGCTTGGCCTTGTTGAGGATTATTCTTTCGTAGTTGTCGATGATAGTGGCCAGCCGCTGATCGAGGTCGAATGCGACGCTCGCGGCGACCAGAACCTCGGTTGCCGTGAAGCTGGAATCATCCTTATTGAGTTGGCTCCTGATTCTCCAGCTCTTGATACGGCCCGAGATCTGGCCCTTCAACAATTGGAGGCAATAACTCTCTGGGCAGGTTGCCCTTATGCTCTTGTTGAAGAGGCCCGCCAGTCGTTACAGCGGGATCGACTTGCACGCCTGGTTTCCTCACCGCACGACATCCAGCCGTTGCGTTACGGCTGGATTGATCTTGATCGCGATCCTCAGACTCTCTTGGCATCCTATCGGGCCAGCACTCGGCAACGCGTTCGCTGGGGCTTGGATAATATGTCGGTGAGTTCATTAATGGCTGATGATACGGGGGCGGTCGATTGTTATCGAGCCGCCTATTTTTTGGCCCAGCGGCGGCCGCCTTTGCCCGATGAGATGTTTCTCCGTGCGCTTCATGAGGGGAGCATTGACGCTTTCGTTGGTCACTTTGAGGGTCAGTTGGCGGCGTTGGTCCTGACTTCACATCATGGCTCTGTCACCTATGACATGGCGACCTGCCGTGATGTGGGAAGCAGCCGACCATTTAGCCATTGTCTGGTTCATGTCGCCATTCTCCAGGCCATGGCCAAGGGGCGCCGCATGTTTCATTTTGGACCACTCTATGAGGACGGCGACGATAAGATGTGCCGTATCGCAGAATTCAAACGAGGATTCGCCTCCTCTTTCGGCGAGTACGAGTTGATGAAGCTATTCCGTTGATGGCTTGGTCTCTAAGATCCTTTGAACGGGCATTTCCATGTATGTCTCTTCACGGCACAAGGGGGCCGCAGATGTCCTTCGCCTCAATGGCCGGTTTCGAGTTTCTTGGCGCCGTTTCGTTCCGCCAAAGCGGGTGCGCGCAGGGTAAGCGTCTATTCCGTCAGCGCCAGCTTTCTGGGGACTAGATCCCCATGCCCTGGGACACCGCCTAGGGACGCCCTGAGCATTTCCAGCAACGGGACGATTTTGGCTTCCAGTTGATCGATGATCGGAAGTGCCGCCTTGGGTCCGGGGCCACCCAGTTCCGTTTCGATGGCGGCGGCAAGGTCGCCAATCTCGTGGGCCGCCACCATGCCGGAAGCCCCTTTGAGGGTATGGGCCTTGCGGAGCGCCGACTCAATATCGCCATGGATGACGTCGTTGCGTAATTGCCCGCACACATCTCCCTGCTTCACGAAACTGAGAAGCGAGCCGAGATACAATTCTCCTATCCCACCCACGAGCCGAAGGCCGGCCCGTGTGTCAAGGCCAGGGATTCCCGTTGGAAAGTCAATATTCGCGCTCTCGAATTTCGCGCATATCTCCGGGGGGAAAATAGCCTCCGTATCGCCCCATCCCGTGACCCATTTCAGGATGGTGGCGTATAATTGTCCCGGCTCGAACGGCTTCGATATGAAGTCGCACATACCCGCGGCAAGGCATTCATCCAGATGGCTGCTCATGACATTCGCCGTCATTGCCACGATGGGGAGATTGTCGAGCGCCTCGTGCCGCCGGATGAGCCGAGTGGCCGTCAGGCCATCCATCACCGGCATTTGCATGTCCATCAATACGATTTCGTAATCTTTGTCCCTGACCATATCAGTCGCTTTGGCGCCGTCGGAAGCAATGTCCACCACCATGCCCAACGCGCCAAGGAGTCCAATGGCCACGGCCTGATTGGTCGGATCATCCTCGACCAGCAAGACCCGCGTGCCCTGAAGCGTGGCCCAATCCCTGGGCCCGATATTCTTATGCTTGGCGACACGTCTTGGCCCATTCCTCACATCCGCCTTCGCGGTGGCCACGGCCTCGACCCTCACGGTAAACCAGAAGGTGCTGCCCTGGCCGGGCGTGCTTTCCACCCCTACGGCCCCTCCCATCAGCTCGGCCAGTTGTTTGGAAATGGCCAGACCCAGGCCGGTGCCGCCGAATTTGCGGGTGATTGTGATGTCGGCCTGCTGGAATGGCCTGAACAGTTCAGCCTGCTGGTCGAGGGTCAGGCCAATTCCCGTGTCGCTGACCGCGCAGCGCAACATGATTCCGGCGGCGTCAGCGTCACTGCCATCGACATCGACGGTGATTTTTCCAGACTCGGTGAATTTGACGGCGTTATTCAGGTAATTGAGCAATACCTGCCCAATGCGCAGAGGGTCTTATACCAATGGATAATATATGGATTGTTAAGAAGAATGATCCGGTCAATGGCCTTCAGCCCATGCTCAAGGGAAACCAGCCAACGTGTGGCGGCAATTTGATGGTTTCATGCGACGAGCGCATGGATCTGCTCAGGCAGAATGGGAACGTTGACCAATTCATACGTCGTATGTATGGGGCTGATGAGATCGCTGGCGATACCGTTCGCTATTGTTTGTGGATTGAGGATTCCGATGTAGATGTGGCGCAAGCCATACCTCCTCTTTTCTCCCGTTTGATGCTCGTGAGACAAAGTAGGGAGCGCAGCTCAAAAGCTGCAACACGATCTTACGCAAGTCATCCGCATAGATTTACAGAAATACGACGTATTGATGGTAAATTTATAGCTATTCCATGCGTTTCATCGGAAGATAGAAAATTTATAACGCCTGTTTTGCTTGATGATAAATCCATTATATCAAACAGATGCTTTGGCGCATACCAAGCTCCACTGCACTATATATCTATTATATCATCAACAATGCATAGAATTTGGGCTGAGACATCAAGCGGAAAGCTCGAAACTAGGTTGAACTACTCAAATACCTTGTCGTGGAACACATTCCCAGTTCCTACGCTGACCGAGAAGAACAAGGCCGATCTGACCCGCTGCGCCGAGGACATTCTGCTGGCGCGAGAAGAGCATTTTCCGGCCACCATTGCCGACCTCTACGATCCGGAAGCCATGCCCGACAACTTGCGGGCCGCCCATGACCGCAATGACGAGGTGCTGGAGCGCATCTATATCGGTCGCCGCTTCAAAAACGATACGGAACGGCTTGAAAAGCTGTTCGAGATGTATAGCCAGATGGTCGCCGCCGATGGCCCCGCCAAGAAGGCCAAAGGGAAGGGCCGGTCATGAGCGGATTTAATCGCATGACGGTCGTTGCAGCAGCCGAAGTGGTTGCTGAATTCAATTCGCACAGCGATATGGGATTATTAGAGGTCCAATGGGGGGTGAGCGGCAGGTGCGATCCCTCCAGCAAGTCGGCGCGAACTGCAGATTTGTCACGCGTTGCCATCGACGAAAATCCAGAAGTAATGATGGAAAATGGCCGCATGTCACTAAGTCGAGCCATCATTGAAACAGCCATTCAGGCTCCCCCAAAAACTTATCGGCATAATGTGTGGACGAAGCTCAAAGCAGGCCTTCGATTCGATGGATACGAAGTTCATGGAATGAAAGATGGCAGTTCCAATGGATGGGCCGCGCCTGACGCGAGCGCAGCAACAAAACCTCATCTTGTAAGAATGTTGCCGGATGGTATTCCGGGTTTGGATTTCCGCGAGGCGGAAAGCGAAGTGCTGTCCCTGCTGGATCGACATGCAATCCATATCGCGAAAGGGCATTTGCGGCAGGCTCTGTCCGCATTTGAAAGAGGCGAATGGTCATCTGCGAATGGGGAGCTACGGAACTTTTTTGAAAGCTATTTGAATGAAATTTCAGAGCTTTTAGGATGCATGGCCTCCGGCGATAGCAAGGCCAAGCGTGATTTTCTGGGAAATCTACAGCCCCCATTTCTGCTGACAGAATACAACGAATGGAACGCAAACAATCAGAAGCCCCAATACGTCCAAGGGCTGATGAGTCGAATGCACCCACATGGCGGGCATCCGGGGCTATCCGAGGAAGAAGATGCGACCTTCCGCCTTCAGATAACGCTGATAACCGCCCGGCTTTTCTTGCGTAGATTCGACATTAGGAAGAATAGCTAAGATGAGTGCTCACATCCCCTCGGTTTCCGTCACCTATGCCCAGACCGGCAAGTCGGCCAAGGCCAACGAGTTGGGCATGCGTCCCATGCAGGAACGGGTCTATGAGAAGCGGGGCGAGCAATACCTGCTGATCAAATCGCCGCCCGCATCGGGCAAAAGCCGGGCGTTGATGTTCGTCGCCTTGGACAAATTGCAAAAGCAGGGGCTTTCGCAGGCCATCATCGTTGTGCCGGAACGGTCCATCGGGTCCAGCTTCAATGACGAGCCGCTTTCCAAATTCGGCTTTTGGGCCGATTGGGTGGTCACGCCTAAATGGAATTTGTGCAACGCGCCGGGCGATGACGGGGGCAAGGTCAATTCGGTTAAGACGTTCCTGGACAGCGGCGACAAGGTGCTGGTTTGCACCCATGC
The DNA here is from genome assembly GCF_003284725.1 of Paramagnetospirillum kuznetsovii. Taxonomy (GTDB): domain Bacteria; phylum Pseudomonadota; class Alphaproteobacteria; order Rhodospirillales; family Magnetospirillaceae; genus Phaeospirillum; species Phaeospirillum kuznetsovii. The sequence goes on from NZ_PGTO01000026.1 coordinate 28,425, forward strand.
TTCCTTCCGCTTCGCCGTTGACCGCTTCGGGGTCGAGGTGTTCGACAACCGGTTGATCGCCGTGGACGAATTCCACCATGTCAGCGCCAGCCAGGACAATAAGCTGGGTGCACATCTGGGCCAGTTCATCGCCCGCGACAAGGTGCATCTGGTGGCCATGACCGGATCGTATTTCCGGGGCGATGCCGTGCCGGTGCTGGCCCCGCTGGACGAAGCCAAGTTCGAGACGGTGACCTATACCTATTACGAGCAGTTGAACGGCTATGAGTACCTGAAGGCCCTGGACATCGGCTATTTCTTCTACACCGATGCGTATACCGACCACATCATGCGGGTGCTGGACCCGATGGAAAAGACCATCGTCCACATCCCCAACGTCAATTCACGGGAAAGCCTGAAGGACAAAATCCGCGAGGTGGAACATATCCTGAGCGGCCTGGGGGATTGGCAGGGAGCCGACCCAAAGACCGGCTTCCAATTGATCACCACGCCGGATGGCCGGACGCTGAAGGTGGCCGATCTGGTTGATGATGACGCCGCACGGCGTGAGCGTGTGATTACCGCCTTGAAAGACCCCGCGCACAAGAATAACCGCGATCATGTGGACATCATCATCGCGCTGGGAATGGCGAAGGAAGGCTTTGACTGGATTTGGTGTGAACATGCCCTGACCGTGGGCTACCGCTCCAGCTTGACCGAGATTGTCCAGATTATCGGTCGCGCCACCCGTGACGCAAAGGGCAAGACCCGTGCGCGTTTCACCAACCTAATCGCGCAACCCGATGCATCGGATGAAGCTGTAAACGAAGCCATCAATGACACCCTGAAGGCCATCGCTGCCAGCCTGTTGATGGAACAAGTTCTTGCGCCCCGGTTCAATTTTGTTCCCAAAACCACCCAAAGCGGCCCGCAGGATGGCTTTGATTACGGCGAGGCCGGTTATGACCCCAATCGCTGCAATGTGGGATTTAACGAGGAAACCGCGCAGTTCCAGATCGAGATCAAGGGATTGGTGGAGCCGAAAAGCAAGGAAGCCACCCGCATCTGCAAGGAGGACCTGAACGAGGTGATCACTGCCTTTGTTCAGGATAAGACCGCGCTAGAACGCGGCCTGTTTGACCCGGAATTGGTCCCGGAGGAACTGACCAATGTTCGCATGGGCAAGATCATCAAGGATCGCTATCCCGAACTGGATGCGGAAGATCAGGAAGCTGTGCGCCAACATGCCGTCGCGGCGCTCAATCTGACCCAACAGGCCAAGGCCATTGCCTTGAACGCCGACGACACCCAAATCAAGGGCAACACTGCCCTGATCGACGGGGTTCGTCAGTACGCCATGGATGTCCGTGAACTGGACATCGACCTGATTGATCGGATTAATCCGTTTGGCGAGGCATATGCCATCATGGCCAAGACCATGAGCGAAGAGAGCCTAAAGCAGGTACAGGCTGTCATCAATGCCAAGCGGGTGAACCTGACACTGGAAGAGGCCCGTGAACTGGCCCAGCGCGCCCTGAAGTTCAAGCAAGAGCGTGGTCGCCTTCCGTCACTCACTTCGGCCGATGCGTGGGAAAAGCGGATGGCCGAGGGAGTTGCGTTCCTTCAGCGTAAGGCTGCCGAGGCCAAGAATGGTTGATCAGTCCGATCTTGAGCTTCTTGAAGCCCTTGGTGTTGAGGTCGAGCCGGAACGCAAAGGATCGCGCACGGCCCGCGAAGAACGCATCATTGCGGGCTTCGAGGAAATCCAGCGTTTCTATGAAAGCCAAGGACGTGCACCCCGCCATGGGGAAGACCGCGATATCTTCGAGCGCCTTTATGCCGTGCGTTTGGACCGTCTGCGGGAACTGGAGGAATGCCGCACCTTGCTCCTGCCGATGGATCGGCAAGGATTGCTGTTGGAAAGTGGCGCTGCCGATGCAGCGGCAGGCGAAACCATGGACGACGATGCATTGTTGGCGGCGCTTGGAATTGAGGCTGGTGGCGAGGATGATCTGAGCAATCTGCGTCATGTTCGCTCGGTGGCCGAAAAACGCGCCGCCGAAGAAATCGCCAACCGCACCAAATGCGAGGATTTCGACAAGTTCAAGCCGCTGTTTGCCCAGGTCCAAAAGGAACTGGATGCGGGCATTCGACAAGCGCGCCCATTTGAACTGAAAGCGGAAATTCGACCGGGCGCTTTTTTTATCGTCGGCGGTCAGAAAGCCTATGTCGCGGAAATGGGGGAAATTTACTCCAACGCGCAAGGCCGAACGGATGCGCGAATGCGGGTCATTTTTGACAATGGAACGGAAAATGACCTGTTGATGCGCTCATTGCAGCGGGCGCTTCATAAGGATGAGGCCGGTCGCCGCATTACCGACCCGTCCGCAGGCCCCTTGTTCGACAGCGTTCAAACGGATGGCGACACCGAAAGCGGAACAATCTATGTGCTGCGCAGCAAGTCGGACCATCCCGTGGTCGTGTCACATCGGGAAGTGCTTCACAAGATCGGCGTGACCGGCGGTAGCGTCGAGCAGCGCATCGCCAATGCCAAGCTTGACCCCACATATTTATTGGCCGAGGTCGAGGTGGTTGCCACCTACAAGCTCTGCAACATCAATCGGTCCAAGCTGGAACACCTGATCCATCGGTTCTTCGAGCCAGCCCGAATGAAAATCGAAATCATGGATCGCTTTGGCAACCCCGTGTCGCCCAGGGAATGGTTTCTGGTTCCCCGCTTCGCCATTGATGAAGCGGTTGACCGGATACGGGACGGTACGATTGCCAATTTCACCTATGACCCGACCGGAGCCAAGCTGAAGGGCGTTGATGGGCTTTAGGTTTTGGCGAACAATTCCGCCATATCGACATCGGTTGCCTTCGCGCCAATCAGGCGCACCTTGGCCGTGATCTGTCGGACGCTGATGGTGGCCGTGCTGGTTTCCATCTCGGCAGCATAGCATGTGGAATTTTCGGCAGTCGGCCAGCGCGGCGATAACTTGTCGGGTCTCCCGACAAGTTGGCCGAGGCCAAAAACACGTATGCCCCCAGGGTGCGAGCCTGGAGGCATTTACGATGTGTCGGGTTAACCGACAATTACGGCAAGCAGATTGCTACGCAACAAGAGCGCTATAGGCTGCTTGCTTCTTGCTTTGCAAGCAGAGCAAGTTATTTTGCATTAGCAGAACAACAGCGTCATAATCTGCTTTGCTAACTTTTCCATACCCATAACCAATGCTAATATAGCCATGTGTTTTTGTGCATGGAGTTCTTTGGTATTTTGCATTTGTCACACGATCCAAGGCGTTAAAATCTCTTGACGCCAAAGCATACGCAGATAAAAGTTGCTTGAACTGCCTGTATGTGCATGGTGATAACTTAAAATTGTATAGCTTGTTGCTGTAATTTTTGAGAGAAAGCTTATACATAATTGCATCTGTCCCGCTCGCAAATCCAATAATCACAAATTTATCACCACTAATTCTAAGCGAGTATTCTTTGAAGTATGATTGCGCCCATGCGTCTGGCATAATGTTGTTATCAATTGAGTTAATAGCAGCGCTTATGCTGTTAAATCTTGTTATGACGTAATAGCGATTTTGGTTCGGCATTTTATCCTCCAATTGTTTTGGAAATTTCAGCGCATGCCCCCAGGGTGTGAGGCTGGGGGCATTTACGATGTGTCGGGAAACCCGATAAGTTAACTACGCTGCGATTTGCATCTGCTTTTTGCGGACGCCGAGAACGACCTGCTCAAGAGCACGAAGCAGTTGACGGATGCTGCTGCTGTGGCGCTTGACCAGTTCCACAACGGCTTCGTCGGGCACGGTGACGTTTTCAGCACGAAGGACGCGTTCCGCCAGCGGTAGATAGGTCGTGACGGAGCCGTGGGTGAAATCGAAATCGTCACAGCGGTCGAAGAGGCCGTGGTCAAATTTTGAAACGTCGTTGCTGGTCAGGATGACCATAAGACGTTCGGAATTCTTCTCCAGTGCCCCGCGCAGAACGGTTTTGGCCTCGGTCGACATCGTGTCGGCCTCGTCCAAAATCAGAAACATCCTATCTTTGTCGTTCCAAGCCGTGCCGCACATATAGCCGTCGGCAAGTTCGCGGATACGCTCGACGCTGGCGTCCTTGGCGGCACTAATGAACTGAACGTCATTGGCGTGAATGCCAGGAACAATCACTTTGGGCAGCATCTTCGCGATGGTCGTCTTGCCGCAACCATGCGGCCCATACATGAGAATATGCTCAAACTTATTCCCGTCTTTGTAATGCCCGAACCTTTCGGCCATTTCGGCACTGGGAAAGACCAGTTCGTCGAAGGTCTTGGGGGCATGTTTTTCAAAAAAAATACTCATCGTCATCTCCTTTTCAGGTGAGGAAAGGCGGGGAAGCTGACGCGCTTCCCCGAGCTTTCAGGTTACGCAGCGATAGGCTGCGGGGTGGTGCTGGCATCGGAAGTCGTGCCAGCGGCAATCGCGGCGGCAAGGGCGTCGGCCTGGGCCCTGTCCGAAGCGGCAGCGATATTGGTGACAGGGTTGGTTGGCGCAGACCGATTGGCGGTGGTCTTGGCCGACTTGTCCTTCTCGCTGGCGAGACGACGAATTTCGGCCTTCACCTGATCGCTGTCGGGAGTCCCGACAGTTTTGATGACTGACAGAGCGCCGTTACCATCGACATAGCCGAGAACGAGGACGTAACCGTTGCGTCCCTGAATGTTGGCATTGGGCGCAACAGAACCGATGGTGCCGACCTGCTGAAGCTTGGCAAGGCCGTTGTTGTAGGCATTGTCCAGATCAGCCTTCTTCTGCTCGGCAGTCTCTTCAGTGCCGCGAAGAACAGCATAAATGCCGCCTGCGTTGCTCAGCCAAGATTCAAAATCGGCCTTTTTCACATCCTTGGCAGCCGCGATTTTCAAGACCTGGGCGTAATCGCTGGCCCGATGGCGATTGTCATCGCCGAAAATGATCTTGATTACTTTGGCGGCGGTTGAGGTGACCTTATTGAAGGACACACTCAACGCAACGGCGGCTTCATTGATTTTCTTGCGGCCCTCGTCCGTTTCCTTGTGATCAACGAAGACGGAGTAGCAGCGAGAAAGAATGGAATAAAGACGCTTATTACTGGTCGCGAGTTCGTTGGCTTCCCAGTTTTCGCGGTCAGCGATGATGGAAGTGAGTGCAGACTGAAGTGTATTATTTACGTTTTGCATGAGTGCCTCCTCTATGCAGGTTGCGGCTGTTTTGCCGTGTCGCAATGTCGCGACAAGAGGAAGCCTGATACTTAGGAAACTTCGCGTCAAATACTAAATGAATATGAAAAGTGCCAAAAATGCACTTTTATTCTGTGGGAAATCAATGGGTTATAAAATCGCCGTGTCCGGTTTTTGCCGGTCAGGTACTACAGTACCGGGGGCGATTTTCGCCGATTTTTCAAAAACTGATTTTTAGCCATGAAATTGCCCTTCCAAGCCCTCCCACTTGTCGGGCCTCCTGACAAGTTTCCCCCGTCTGTCTTTTCGTTGTGATCCACTTCAATCATCCATACCGTGTTCGTAGTACGTTCCCGTTTGGAGAATTGGAAATGAGCACGTTGGACAAGCTGAAGCTGATGGAAATCACCCGCAGGGCGGCAGCCAGCACGCCCGAAGGGCATTTGCGAAACAGGATGGTCGAGGCCATCAACCAGCAGATCGCTGCTGCGGAAGCGATGCAGAGCGGCGAAAGCTTCCAGTTGCGTCGTCGGCATTGGGCCAAAGGCGCTGGTGGTGAGAAAACCCTACAGGAGAAGCTGGTTCGCTTTCGTCCCTGGTACTGGCAGGAGGCCAACGGGGCTTTCATGCTGGAAGTGCGCTACGGCAACAAGGTGCTGGAACTGAAACCGAAGAAGACGGCTATCGAGGTCGGCGTGGTGGCCGAACTGGTTCCGACCTTGACGCTGCTACGTGAGGCCGTGGTCGCGGGCGAACTCGACAAGCAGTTGGCCGCCGCAAAAGGCCGTTTTGGTAAAAAGCTCGCGTAAGAAGCTTTTCCAGCCCCATACAAGCGGGGCTGGTTTCATGAGTGCCGCACTACACGGCCTCCGGCTTTGAAGCGTGTGCGGCGGTTGGCAGCGCGAACGCGGCGATGGGCAGTATATTGGGCGCGGCTTGCGGCGCTACGCTGCACTTATTCGGTAGGTTCTGGCGGTGGTGGCCGCTTCTTCGCCTTGGCCTTCGGCTTTTTCATTCCCAACCAATCCACATCCGAGACGAACTCGTTGGCCCTATTCACCGTGCTGTCGTGACCGTAATGCATGTGCACGACTTCCGGCGAGTTGCCCATGTTGTTGGCTATCAGCCTGATGTCCACGCCTGCTTCCAGCTTCAGCGTCGCATAGGTGTGCCGCATGCTGTATGGGACGAACTTCTTTCCATGTGCATCCGTCGTCAGGCCGAGCGCCTTGCACATCGTGTTGAACTGCCGTTTGAAATCCCTCACGGGGCGGCCAGTTTCCTGATCGGCGATCACGAAATGGTCGTCCTTATTGAAATTGGAAAGCACTCGGAAGGCCTTCAGGTGTGCATCGGTGAAGGTGTCACAGCGGACCTCACGTTCACCAGTTTTCGTTTCCGCCGCGATCCTCAACATCCTATGCGTCACACCGTTGACCGTCTCTTCGCGGAAATGCTTCCACTTGATCAGCACATGTTCGCCTCCTGGCCGAATGCCAGTTCCGAGTACGAGATGAACAAAGGCGCTGAACACCAGTCGGTCAGGATTTACTGGCGTGAGGTCCAATTCCAAACCGCCTTCGGTCTTGATCATCTTGGGCGAGCTGGGATGGGCGTTGCAGTAGGGCAAAATCCGTTCGACCTGATCCTTGGTGAAGGCCGGATAGCGGTTGGCCCTGATGATTTTGGCTGATTTTGCCCGCTTGCTGCCGATTTGCGGCATTTTCGACGCAGCAAGCAGGTCGTGGGCGACCGCGTATTTGAAGATCAGCCGCAGCACCGTGTCTTCATTATAGGCCTTGTCCGCGCTGCCGAGCTTCTTGGCCCGCGTATAGACCTTCCCATCCTTGCGCGTGATGGTTTCCTTATCGAGCTTCGAGCCGGGGCCGCTGGTCCAAAACACTTTGCGCCAGCGCTCATATTCCGCGAGCACCTGCTGATTGATCTGGGTGATCTTGTAGCTGCCGAAAAACGGGATGTGGTAGCGGTTGGCGATCAAAGTGTAATCGGCCACCTTGCGTTCATCGTCGGCCTCGATGGATTTCAGCCATCGCTGCACGATCTTTTGGAACGTCACTGCTGTCGGGTCTTGGCCCTGTTCGATCAGAATTTCATAGCGGATTTTCTGCTCGCGCGCCCATTTCAGGGCTTTGTCGAGGTCGTCCTGCTTTGTGCTGACCGGATTGACGGGTGTACCGTCTTTCAATTTCAGCTTGGCCTGCCAGCAGCGCGTTCCGGCACGCTGATAGAGCACAACGTCGCCATCATCATATGTGAGGTAGTCGAATCGCTTTGCTCTCGGCATGTCGAGCGCTCACAATTATTAGTGTATAAATTGACGGCCCACTAAATGTTAGATAATGTGAATTGACTGTGAAATGCAATATATAAATTTTACTAATATATAATGCCTTGTTTTTGCTGAGTTTTTGGCGTCCCGGAGGTGATTCGAACACCTGACCTACGGTTTAGGAAACCGTTGCTCTATCCTGCTGAGCTACCGGGACGCAAGGCGCATGCGCGGATGGGCGGGTTATATCATCCTCGGGCTTGGCGGCGAAAGCCCTCTTGCGGGCAAAATCGTCGTTGCGGTTTCGTCGCTTGCCGTGGGGATGGGGGGCGGGCATAGTCCTGGCTTGGCGAAATGGGGAGGTAGTTTCATGAGCGGCTGGCGCAGTCACGACGGTCAACAATCCGACCGGCAACCCATCAAGCGCACCAATGACGATAAGCGCCGCCTGCTGCAAAGGCTCCGCGACGAGCAGGCGTCGTTCAAGCCCTGGGTCGCCGCCGCCATCAAGGAAGCCTTGGCCAAGCGCATCTCCGAACTGGAAGCCGATCTGGCCGTCACCGCGCGCGGCTAAGAATATTCACTCTTTGTTCCGCGTGGTGTAGAGTCGCCGCGTGAGAGCGAGGAGGGAAGATGCCGGCGGTCTGCCGCGACTGTGGGGGCGTGTTCGAAGGTGGCGGCGAAGCCTGTCCGGCTTGCGGCTCCGTCCGTTTGATCGCGCATCCCGAACTGCTGGACCTGTCCATCGCCCATATCGATTGCGACGCCTTTTACGCCTCGGTGGAAAAGCGCGATGACCCGACCTTGGCGGACAAGCCGGTGATCGTCGGCCATCCCGGCGGCCGCGGCGTGGTCACCACTGCCTGCTATGTGGCGCGCAAATTCGGCCCCCGCTCGGCCATGCCCATGTTCAAGGCCTTGGAACTATGCCCCCAGGCGGTGGTCATTCCCCCTGACATAGCCAAATACAAGCGGGTCAGCGGCCATATCCGCGCCCTGTTCGCCAAGGCGACGCCGCTGTTCGAACCATTGTCGCTGGACGAGGCCTATCTGGATCTGTCCGAGGGCGTGCGGCTGGTGGACCGGCCGCCGGCGGTCTTGCTGGTCCGGCTGGCGCGGGCCATCGAGACGCGGGTGGGAATCACCGTATCGGTGGGCCTCAGCTATAACAAGTATCTTGCCAAGCTTGCCTCCGACCGCGACAAGCCGAGGGGCTTTTCCGTCATCGGTCGTGCCGAGGCCAAGGCGGTGCTCGCCCAATTGCCGGTGCGCTCGCTGTGGGGCGTCGGCGCCGCCACCGCCGCCCGCATGGCGGAGCAGGGCATCACCATGGTGGCGCAATTGCAGGCCATGCCCGAGGCGGAGATGTCGACGCGCTGGGGCAAGTTCGGCCGCCAACTGGCGGGGTTTGTCCAAGGTATCGATCATCGGCGCATCACCTCCGATCGGCCCGCAAAGAGCGTATCCACCGAGACCACTTTCGCCCGTGACATTCGAGAACGGGCCGCGCTGGAGCGGGAATTGCGTCCTCTGGCCGAGGGCGTCGCCCACCGGCTGGCCCGTCATGGCGCCGCCGGGCGGACGGTGGTCCTCAAGATGAAGACCAGCGATTTCACCCTGATCACCCGCCATCACCGGCTGAGCGACGCCACCGGCCGGGCCGACGTCATCCTGGCCGCCGGACTGCTGCTGCTGGAGCGCCTGGCTGATGGCCGCGCCTTCCGCCTGATCGGGATCGGGGTGACGGACTTGTGCCCGATCGCCGAGGCCGATCCACCAGATCTGTTCGGGAGGCAGCTTTCGACCGAACCTTGATCGATTCGATGGAAATCGATGTCACTTAAGGGCAATCTTCAAGGTGAAACTTATCCGGACAATATTTAAGAGAATCCGGAAAGGGCCAGGGAGTCGGGATGGGGGAGGAAATCCGTGCATTCAAGGAAAAGTGCCGAGTTTGCGCATGCTTTCGCCGTGCGGCTGATGCAGCATCTTGTGGTTCCTACCTTCGTGCTGGATGCTGATCGGCGGGTCATCATCTGGAACAAGGCCTGCGAGCGTCTGACCGGCGTTCCGGCGTCGGAGGTGCTGGGGTCATCCGATCATTGGCGGGCATTTTACGAAGAGCCCCGGCACTGCCTCGCCGATATCCTGGCCTTGGGCCGCACCGAAGAGTTGGACAGTTTGTACGCCGCCCATTCGGAACCGGGCGAAGCCGCCCATGGCCTGCGCGCCGAGAACTGGTGCATCATGCCCAAGGTGAAGAAGCGGCTTTATCTCGCCATCGACGCCGGTCCCATCTATGACGAGGACGGCCAGTTGATGGCGGTGGTCGAAACCTTGCGCGACAACACCGAGCAGAAGCTGGCGCAGATGGCGCTCCACAGCCTTGCCATCAAGGACGGATTGACCGGGCTGGCAAATCGTCGCAGCTTCGACGAGACGTTGGAAGCCGATTGGCTTCACGCCATGCGGGAAGGCGCGCCGCTCTCGCTGCTGCTGATCGATGTGGATCATTTCAAGCTCTACAACGACACCTATGGGCACCAAAAGGGCGATTCCTGCCTGCGGCACGTTGCCGAGGTCATGACCAAGCAAGTCTTCCGCCCCGCCGATCTGGCCGCCCGTTACGGCGGCGAGGAGTTCGCGGTGATCATGCCCATGACCGATCTGGACGGAGCGGTGCGGGTGGCCGAGCGTATTCGAATCGCGGTCAGCGACCTTGAGCTTCCCCACTCCGCCAGCCAGACGACCGACCGGGTGACCCTCAGCGTCGGTGCCGCGACGGTGGTGCCGACCATGGATCAAAATCCGACGGATCTGATCAACCATGCCGATGCGGCGCTCTATCGGGCCAAGCATTCCGGGCGCAATCGTGTTGTCGGCGGCGAACTGGTCGCTGCGGAATAGCCCGCCTGTCCAATTGGCCTAGCTGGTGACGTTGACATCCCGGTTGGCCGGCCGTATGGTGCGATGCAATACTGAATTCAGCTAGGCGATGCCGATATTTTCGCACGCCGGATCAGAGGGTTGTCAGGCAGATGAAAGTCCTTGTCGCGGTCAAGCGGGTGATTGACTACAACGTCAAGATCCGGGTTAAGGCCGACAATACGGGTGTGGAGACTCAGAACGTTAAGTTCTCCATGAATCCGTTCGATGAGATCGCGGTGGAAGAGGCTGTTCGGCTTAAGGAAGCGGGCAAGGCTTCAGAGATCGTCGCGGTTTCGGTGGGTCCGGCGGCGGCGTCGGAGACGTTGCGGACGGCGCTGGCCATGGGGGCCGATCGCGGCATCCTGGTGCAGTCCGATGACGAGGTTCAGCCGCTGGGCGTGGCCAAGCTGCTGAAGGCGCTGGTGGACAAGGAAGGCCCCGGCCTGATCATCCTGGGCAAGCAGGCCATCGACGACGATTCCAACCAGACCGGCCAGATGCTGGCGGCGCTGCTGGGGCGTCCGCAGGGCACCTTCGCCTCCAAGGTGGAGATCGGCTCGGACGCCATCACGGTGACCCGCGAGGTCGATGCGGGCCTGGAGACGGTGACGCTGAAGCTTCCGGCGGTGGTGACCGCCGATCTTCGCCTCAACGAGCCGCGCTACGCGTCGTTGCCCAACATCATGAAGGCGAAGAAGAAGCCCATCGACACGGTGACCGCGGCCGATCTGGGCGTCGATGTGAGCCCGCGCCTTGTCACCTTGAAGGTGGAAGAGCCGCCCAAGCGCTCGGCCGGTATCAAGGTGGCCGACGTGGCCGCCCTGGTGGACAAGTTGAAGAACGAAGCGAAGGTGATCTAGGGCTTGTCCACGAATGAACACAGATAAAGAAAATCAATATTTCTATTCGTGTTTATCCGTGTTCATTCGTGGACCCTATCACCTG
>NZ_PGTO01000027.1 GCF_003284725.1 Paramagnetospirillum kuznetsovii
CCGAAATCGAAGCCCCTCCGGGGCTCCGAGCCCGGCCCCATTGCTCAACCCGCGCCAGACGGCGTAACTTTAGTCGGGACTCTACCCATGGCTGGATGAAAGTTCCACGGCAGGTCACCATCCTCGTCATCCAATTGACCCCGCATGTTGCTCAAAACGGCTATAGCCTCCTCACGGTTTTTTCTCCATCACGAAATCTGTGTCGACCCAAACCAAAGCAGCGCCAGCGGCAACCCGGGGAATACAAGCCATTTCCAGCGCGCCCATGTCCCCGCCTCGGCTTGGCCCCAGGCCGGTGCCGATGCCGCCAGCGCTCGTCCCGTCAGCCACAACGCCAGGGCTCCAGTCAGGCTGGAGGCTATTCCCACGTTGATGACGAACAATCCGCTCAGGATCACCGCCGCCGCCAGCGCCTTCAGCGCCAGCCCCAGCCGCAGGGCCACCGTCTCGCCGAATGCGGCCAACTCGCCTTCGCTTCCCGTGTCGCACCGGTCACCGGCGAGAACATCGGTGCCTATCGGTGCCAGCAGGGCCAGCAAGGCCATCACCGCCGCGAACAGAGCTGGCCAGTTGATCCAGTATTCCAGCAGTTCACGTCCCTCGCCATCAAGCGAGGTCAGGCTGAGATGCCCCAGCACGCCCGCGCCCAGCGCCGCGCACAGGGTGGCGGCGCAGACGAATGCCGTCCAGACGGCCAGCAACGGGCGCCAGCCCAGAAAGGCCCCACGCATCCCCTTTACGCCCGCCATCCAAAGCTTGTCTTCGCCCCTGGCGGTTTCGATGCAGGCGAACAGGGAGACGAACAGCAAGGCGCAGCACAGCCAGCCCACCGCGAAGATCCAGGCCAGCATCAGCCAGCCGGCGATGCGGGCGCCAAGCGCCACACTGATCGCCTGGAACAGGATGGCGCCCAGGGATAGAAGCAGATAGCTGACCGCTGCGCTGGGCAGGCCCCATAGCCCCGCCTTGAGCACCTTAAGGCGCCGACCTTTCAGAAGACGCCAGCCGGCAAGTAGCCCAACCCCGCCATCCGGTTGGGTCAGGGCCGTCCATGTGGCGGCGAAGACCAAGGCGTCGGTCAGATAAGAGATGAAGATGAACGCGGCGGAGGCTCCACCGAGTTGGACAAGGTCAAGGCTCCAGCGCAGCGCCAGAATCAGGAGGGCGGTGCCGATGAAGAACATCGGACGGTGGCGCCATAAAGCCCAGGCTTGGGTGAACCACAGATTGCTGGCGGAAAACGGTATTGCTACGCCTGTCATTGTCCGGTCCTCCCGTTGCTGGAAGCCGTATCACCCGCGCCAGTCTGGAGCCAGTTCCGAATGACCTCGGCGGCCTTGGGCCGAGTCTTGCCAAGTTCGCTGGCCACGTCGCGCCAAAGTCGCACAATAAACTGGCCGGACGAAAGGTAGGCTTCCACCCGCTTCATACCGCTCAATGCCTGACCGCGATCATCTTCGGAAAGATTGAGGCGGGTGATCTGCGCCGGATCCTGATACAGGGCGTGCGACGATCCCGACTTCATCCAGGCCGCGTTGATGCGTTCCAGGCGCGCCCATCCGCCGACGCCTCGAACCATGGCCGTCAGTCCCATCTGGATGGCGCCGCCCTGGGACAGGCCGGTTTCCCACATGGCCTTGTCCATCTCTTCCGCCGCCTGCCGGGGATGAATGCCTTCGACCTGGGCCACCAGTTTGACAACGTCCATGCGCTCGGTAATGGCAAGTCGGTTCGTCCCCAGGCCAAAGGCACCCGCGACCTTTTCAAGAATATCGGCTTGTTGGTCCGATATGCCTTGGACCGTCCAATCCCAATGCTTTCCCTTGGCAGCCAGCGGCGCGGCCTTGGGCTGCAACGCCTTCATGCGGGCCAGTCTGTCGCTGTCGGAGGGATGATCAGACAGGAAGGCCATGGCGCGCTGGGCCATGACACCTTGAGTGTTCGTGTTCGTGCGATCTGCCATGCGTTCCCAGGTGGCCACCGCCTTGGCCGGGTCAAATCCGGCGCGCGACATCAGTTCAAGGCCAAGCACATCGGCTTCGGCTTCAAGGATGCGGCTTTTCGGGTCAAGGAATGCCAGCTTCAGACCGTTGACCATCTCCTGCTCGCGCAGGGCCCCGATCTTGAGGCTCTTGGCCATGGTCCAGGCCAGCCCCTGGGCCAGCCAGCCGCGCCCCATGGATTCGCGGGTGTGTTGCAAAATGGCGTGGGAGACTTCATGCGCCAGTATGGTGGCAAGCATGTCGCGGTCGTCGCCCAGCAACTGATCCGATAGCAGGCCTGACAGCACGATAATCCGACCGCCGGGCATGCAATACGCGTTGATTTCGCCGGTATCGGCCAAATGCCATTCCCAGGCCCAGTCGGTGGTCTGTGGGTACAGATCCTTGGCGGCAACGATCAAAGATTCGGCCACCGACCCGACCAATTCGGTCATATAGGCATCACTGTCGAGAACATGGCGGGCATGATATTCCCGAAGCCGCTGGATATAGCCCTCGGCGGAGACTTCTTCGGCCACTTGGACGCTGGTCATGCGAAGACGCCACCGGTCTTTTATCAGGGCGCCATCCGTCCCACCCTCGGCGCGGTGCTCTTTCTCCAGTCCGCTGACCAGTAAAAGCGCCATGGCCGCCAAGGCAATCCCCGGCAACAGCCATTTCGTCACTGCGTTCATTGCTCCCCCCGAAGCCAAGGCCCTACGACCGTCAGGCCGCCCATATCCCACAACGGCGATCAATAATTTTGATGGGACATGATGTTGATCAGGCTGTCAATTGGGAGGATAAAATGAAGTCGAGATGATGGAAAAGAAGCGCTGGGCATCGCGCACACGTATAAATTATCGCCTCGGGAGAGCCGGGTGGCCACGCCATGAAAAACGCCTTAAGCGATACTGTCTGGGCCGTGTTCACCGCCATCAGCCGGTCGATCCGACGATTCTCCACTGACGAAGTCCTGGTGAGGGCCAGTTCACTGGCTTTTGCCACTATGCTGTCCATGGTGCCTGTGGCAGCGGTCAGTCTCGTCATTTTTGCCAGCTTCCCAGAATTCATCGGATACGTATCTCATCTCAAGGGCTTGGTAATACGAACATTCCTTCCGGGAATCGGGGGCACTCTTGAAACTCACATCGATGAGTTCATCGCTAATGCAAGCTCTCTGTCGGTTATCGGGATTTGCTCTTTGATAATTTCGAGCACATTTCTGATGTTCGAAATACGCTCGACATTTAGCCGGATTTTTGGCTCGTTCTCGCGATCCTCGGTTACTGAACGGCTCTTTGAGCTGATTGCTTTCTTGACCTCGGGTCCAATCGCAGTCGCTGGCGTAGGTTGGGGTGTCACCATGATCCTGGAGAGATATGGCGTTGATCTCGGAGCCATCTCGCCGTCATGGCAATCCTACGGAATCGCCTTTGGTGCTTTCTTCCTGATTCTCGTCATATGCTCGCCCAAGGGAACATCGATTGTCGCCTGTCTGGTCGGAGCGGGCGTCGGGTGTACGATTTACTCCTTGGCACAATTCGCCTTTGTCGAATACATCTCGCGGCCCATCCTGCCGAATCTGATCTATGGCGCCATGGCCATAATCCCGCTTCTGCAGATGTGGCTGCTGGTGCTGTGGACAATCATCATCTTCTCGGCGACCTTGGCCGCCGAGTTGAGCGCCACGTGATCAAGACATATGCGGCTCTTTCGTTGCAAATATTGCGGTTCTTCGACGTTTCAAGTGGATTTGAAGAGTTGGCCGAGTGGGGCGGCGATCAGATAGATCTTGGTCGCGAAGGTTGTGGTGTTTCGGTAGCCCCGCCGCATCGCCACACGCTACGACCGGCTGGCCCGGAACTTCCTGGCCGCCGTCTGCATCGCGGATACCCTCTGCTACTGGCTGTGAGCCAAGTTAACTATCCCTTGCTGCGCTCTTGGAACTCTTGAGAGTCCTGCAACTGCCGCCTGACGAGTTGGTCCTCTGATTGTTCCGGTCGGACTGGATGCCGCTTCCTGACCAACCAAGCTCCAAGTACCGCCAGCAACACCCCGAACCCAGCGATGAAGGCGCCGCCAAACGCCAAGGCGTCGGCAAAAATTTCGGTAGAGCGGTCCGACTCCACGTTGATGGCCCTCAGCGCGAAGATTGTCCCCCACACGGCTGCACCTCCTCCGACCACCATCAGAGCCATTGAAATCGATTTTCTGGCAGTGCTTGCATCGGGCATGGACTCTAACCTCCAATGGGAGAGACGCTAGGTTCTGATCTACATCAGATTATCCGCCTCAATGCGCAACCGGCCAAGCCCCGTCCATGGGCAGAGGCCCCAGCCATCATCCTTCGATTACGGTGACAGTGCACTCAATATGAAGGTCCACTTTCTGGCTTCGATTTCCCCAAACCTGTCTTTCCCCTTCCGGCCCCTGGAGGAAATCTCCAAATAATATGGTAATCCCCCCGTTTTTAACGGGGTTTGAACATAGAACTCACGCGGCGAGTTTCAGTTTCTGGGCGGGTGTGATGCCGCCGATGGCCATATTGGGTCTGTCGTTGTTGTAGGTCCATAGCCAATCCGTGGCGTGATCTTGCACCTCCTGGATGGTTTCGAAGAGGAACTGGCCCAGCCATTCGTGGCGGACCGTGCGGTTATAGCGCTCCACATAGGCGTTCTGCTGGGGGCTTGCCGGGCTGGATATGTTGGAGAGCAATCCCTCGCTTTTCAGCCCATTTCATCAATGTGCCGCTGATGTATTCCGGGCCATTGTCGACCCGAATGGCCTTCGGCCTACCGCGCCATTCGATGATCCGGTTTAGCGTGCGCACGACCCGTTCTGCGGGCAGCGAGAAATCCACCTCGATGCCGAGCCCTTCGCGGTTGAAGTCGTCGAGCACGTTGAGCAGCCGGAAAGCCCGCCCATCCTCCAGCCGGTCGGCCATGAAGTCCATGGACCACACCTGATTGGGAGCGTCGGGAACCGCCAGTTCCTCGGGCTTGTCGCGCTTGATCCGCTTGCGGGGCTTGATGCGCAGGTTCAACTCCAATTCCCGATAGATCCGGTAGACCCGCTTGTGGTTCCAGGCATGGCCCCGGACGTTGCGCAAATACAGGAAGCACAGGCCGAAGCCCCAATTCCGTCGCGACGTGGTCAGCCCCACCAGCAGATCGGAGATCTCCTCGTTCTCGGGGCGAAGCTTGGGGCTGTAGCGATAGCACGTCTCGCTCAGCCCGAAGGTCCGGCATGCCAAAGCAATGCTGATGCCCCGTCGCGCCACCGCTGTCTCGGCCATCTCCCGGCGCTGGGATGGCCGGATCATTTTTTTCCCAGCGCCTCGCGCAGAAGCTCATTCTGTAGGCTGAGCTCGGCGAACATCTTCTTCAGACGCCGGTTCTCCTCCTCAAGCCCCTTCATCTCCGAAATCATGGAGGTGTCCATACCGCCGTACTTGGCCCGCCACTTATAGAAGGTCGCGCTGCTCATCTGATGCTCCCGGCACAGGTTCAGCACCGGGACACCGTCCTCCGCCTGACGCAGGATCGCCATGATCTGGGCGTCCGTGAAACGACTCTTCTTCATCCGAATCTCCTCGTTCCATGAACCGAGAAAATTCTATGTTCCGATCCCTCTATTTCCAGGGGGGATTACCCTATGACGGCGACATCATCATGCCCTTGCCTGTTATATTGACCGTGACTTGGTCCTCAACTTCAGGAAGATGCCTCGTTGGCGTACCAGTGGGCGGAAGCCCATTCATCCTTGGGCGGCAAGCGCCCCAAGATGACGCGACGCCCACGAAACACCACGTTGGGGTTGATGTCGCAGGCGTCCCCGGTCAGGCCGCGCAGGGCCTTGGAAACGGCCAAGCGGCCATTGCAGGGTGGTCGGTAGCCGACAAGCCACGCGAACTGGGTCGCAGTAACGCTACCGCGCTTGGCATAGACGACCCAGAGCTTCTTCCGCACCGGCGACAGATGGTGCAGGAAGGCTCTCCTCTCGGACGAGCGCGCCATGCCTTCGAAAAAATGGGCCGGAATCGGGCCGTTGTGGTCGGCAATGGCGATCAAGACGGCCACCATGCTGCGGCGGGATGCCGCCGTCATGCCATTCAGCCTTCTGGTAGGGCTGGGATCGGGCTACACTGCCATCGACCAGGGGGGATAGGCTGTCTATCTGGGAAATGTCGGTCTAGATATGGACGGTTGAAACTGATCGTTGGGTCACTCATCCTCGGTGCGGCTAAGCCAGCGAGATAGGAACAGCCGATGCGATTGATCACGGGTTTCGTCGGATCGGCTCTCCTCCTCCTGGTCAACTTAGGGTTCCTGGCCCTTAAAGGCGTCCTTACCCTTTCCATATTTGGCGCTATCATCGGCATTCCCATCGCCTTTCTTGCCGGGGGATTTGAAACATGGCAGGCGGCGACCCGCGGGGATGTCGTCGAAATGCCTTGTTCCCGGTTGCAAGGCGACATGCCAGAGGGAACCTGGGTATCCCTGTCCGATTGCCGGATCGATTTCAATGGGCACAGCCTTTACCAACGAGGCGACGAGGTCCAGGCGCCCATAGCCAACGATGGCTCCTCCCGGTTCAAATTGAACCTCGTCCATGAAGGCGATGTCTTGCTGGCCAATGCCATGATCGAGCGTACGCCCCCCACCCTCACCTTCAATGGCGTTTCGCCGAAGTTCCAGCCTCCCAAGAATGACGCCCTGGAAGCCGCCTTGCCCCGTCTGGTGGAGGAGCATTCGGCTCCCCGGTCCCTTCAGGGCAAGCTTCATTGGGAAACCGACCGCTTGTCGAATGTGAGGACGGGAGTGATCACCGAAGGAACGCCCCCGGAGCTTTCGAGGGGCTTGATCCTGATGGGGCCGGGGGCCTTCATCCTATTGATGCTGGCCACGCGACTGCCGAGATTCCGTAAGGAATACGAGGTGCGGCAAGATGCGAAAAGACGGAGAGAGGTGGTATCCGAATGGGAGAAAACCGCCGCCCTGCAATCGCTTGCTCCGGAAGGAGCGATTCTGCTGGACGTTTCACCAATGGTGCGGCACATCCGAAGAATCACTAAGATTGGAGCCGCTATTCCCATCGCTTTTTTGTCTCTGTTCCTGGTTGTCTTCGCCGCCGGAACCATAATCCAGGCATTTTCCGGACACAGGACTCTTCTTGAAAATGCCTGGACGGTTCTGGAACTGACCGCCACTCTTTTCGTCTTTGGAGGTGCGGTTCTCCTGTTTCCGTTCCGTTATCTGCCGTTATGGCTTCCGATCGGCGGCTTGATGTGGAGCTGTTTCAATATTCTGAAGCTGGTGTTCGCGGGTGAGTTGGCGGGTGCCGCTATCAACTCGGAACTGACGCCCGGCCTATGGTATTTGGCCACCGCCCTGGCCGCATATAGACACACCTCCTTTACGGTGCCCGAGCTTGGCCTTGGCCGGGTGAACATCGTCAACCGCCCAATCAGCATCCGCCCCTTTCCACCGCTTTCGGCACGGACATTTTCCAGCCTTGGATTCTTTCTTCAGGGCATGGTCTTTGCCTATATCGGCTTCATTGCGTTGGCCTTAATGTTTGCCATCGAGAAAACCATTAAGGGCCTTCCCATTAAGTATTGGCAAAAAACCCTGGCACTGACGTATCGTTGCAGCCAGGCCGCGCGCCTTCGACGCCGGTATGCCTCTCCGGATGCCCGGACAGTGCTGGCCCGCGACACCCGCCCACCCGTTTTGCTGCTGCGCTCGTTCATCGATGACGAGTTGCGAATGGACGATAGCGGATTTCTTGATAATTTTTACCGTAGCGATCGCACTTTCGAGGAAGTGGTGACCGATCAACTGTGGGGCTTTGGCCCGGTCATCGCCATCGGCCGGCCTAGCGAGGAGGTTCCCATGTCTGGGGCCGTGCGTGAATACGTCTCCCATGACACCTGGCAGCAAAGGGTGGCCACCTTGGTCGACCAGGCGGCGATGATCGTGATGATTCTCGGTCCAACGCCCGGTTTCGGCTGGGAATTGCAACGCATGGTGCAGATGAAGTGCCTAGACAAGGTGGTGCTGGTGATGCCGCCTTTGTCGGATGGCAAGGTCGAGGATCGCTGGAAAACCCTGGTCGCCGAATTGGGATTGGCCGAAGGGGCGGCGGAGTTCGCTTCCGCCGCTCGAATTCCGGGCGGTCTGTGCGTGGTAGAGAACGGCACCCTTCTGGTGGTGCTGCGTTCCCAAAAACGTGGTCTGGAGGATTATGGCGTCGCGATCGACCTGGCCGCCCGATCCATCCGCGCCCAAAGAGCCCGGCCAAAATCAGATTGAGACGGCCCTGTAACCCTGACCCAGGTCACCATGGCCGCCCATACCCATGCGGCCACTTTCATCGGCGAAGCCACCTCCCCCTCCATCCAGACCGAGGTCCAGGTAGTGGCGACCAGTTTCAACCCTGCCTCCAACAGCACCGCCCCAAGTCCCACCACCCCCTATCTGGCTGGCGTGACGGCAACTGACGTCAAGACAACGCAGATGTGGGTTGGCAATCCGGGGACCAGCACGACCAATGTGGGCGGGCTGACCCTCAACGTGTCCACTTACCCCGGCCGCAGCAGGCGGCGCGTCGGTGACCAACTCCGTGACCGGCGGCGCCCATCCGAGCGGGACCACGGTTCCGGTAAACACTATTTCGCCAGAAATGGGCATGACCGCCTGCGTGGCCGTCCAGGGCAGCTATCCAATCAAGCCCAACTAGGTCCTGTTGTCACGCGTCCTCGCCGACCATATCGTCGCGGTTGTCGTAATTACCTTTTGTCGTGGTTACCCGCCGAAGGCGAAGTCATCGGCGGCCTGGGCGGTGCCAGACAAATCCACAGCAACACATCTCATCAGTATAAGAGCCAGCAGCAGCCTCATGCCATTCCTATAGTGCCACTGCACTTGCCTAAAGGAAAAAGTCAATGCGGACATAGCCCAGCCTTTTGTAGTTCGATGCCGAAAAATCGGCAATATTTTCTATGGCCCTAGTCTAGAGTGAAGCGGCAGGGAAGGGGCTGACTGGACCCGGATAGAGATGGCAGAGATGGCAGATATGGCGGAGACAGAGAGCAAGGTCGAAGGAGGGGCAGAGGACTCCTACCGTAGCATCGAGAAGGTCATCGAGTCGGTTCGCCTGGACCGGGAGAAGGCGATGCGCCTCAAGGTCTATGTCCGCATGGGCATGACGGCGGCGGCATTCCTTCTCGGCTGGTGGGGCTACCTGACCACCCATGCGGGCGCCATCAAGCTCGTCGATATCGCCAATTACGCCTATCAGGCCTCACAGCTGCTGGTCTTCAACATGCCCCAGGGGGTTCTCCACAACCAGATTCCCTGGCAGTTGCAGGTTGCGCGTTTCGCGCTGCCCGGCCTAGCCATATACGGCTCGGTCATGACTTATCTGGACATGGTCCGCGCCCCCTTGGCGACATGGTGGGCCGCGCGCAAGCGCAACCACGTAATGGTGGTCGGCGGTTCCGCCCGCACTCTCAAGGTGACTAAGCGCTGCGTGGTGGTCGGCATTCCGGTGGTGGTGGTGCTGCCCGAGGGCGATGGCACGGTAAAGGAACTGCGCACCTTGGGTCTGCCGGTGATCGTGGGCAGCCTGGACAGCCCTGACACCTTCCAGCGCGCAGGGATCGCCGGCGCCAGGGCAACTCTTCTGTTGGCGGGCAGCGACGCCGCCAACCTGCGCGCCCTGCTGTCGGCCACGGAGGAGGCTGAACGCCGGAGGACGGCCGGCCAAGAGCCGCTTGAAATCGCCTGCGAGCTCCAGAGCCGCATGATGAGCGGGATGCTGGCGGCCTCCATGGCCGAACGGCGGGGCGGGGCCGCCGAATGCCACATCATCGATTTCGACGACGTGATCGCCCGCCAGTTGCTGCCGGTGCTCGCCCCAGTGCTGGGGCGGCGCGACGCCCCTCATCTGGTGATGATCGGCAGTGACGAGTTGGCCCTTCAGGTGGCGCGCCGCTTACTGCTGAACATCGGCGAGAACGGTCATGTCACGGTGATCTGCGAGAATGCCGAGGCCGCCGCGCGAAACTTCTTCCAGAACCTGCCCGGCAGAACCGATTTCCTCGGGCTTCACTTCCTGCAAGGCGGCTCCGATCTCGCCGCCGCGAGCGATGAGGCCCTTGAGGCAGCCATGGCGGCGGGTTCCCCGCACGCTCTGGTGATAAGCGGCTCAGATGAGATCGCCATGGCCAGGACTCTGCAGGCCATCCGGTGGCTTCGCGCCAGGGGGGAGCCGCCCATCCCCGTTCTGGTGCGCCAGCGCGCCGGGCAGACCTTGGCGAGGGCGGGGCGACTGTCCATCCCCGATGGGGACTGGGCGGCGCGGCTCGCCACCTTCGGCGACGATGGAGACGAATGCGATCCCGAGGCCCTGCTGCGCGGTCACATCGATCGGCTGGCGAGGGCGGTGCATCAGGCCTATCTCGACCTGTCCCCCGAAGGACCGAGCGCTGTTCCCTGGTCCGGACTGGCGGAAACATTCAGGGAGTCCTGCAGGCGCCAGGCCGATCATGTCCACATCAAGCTGGCGCGGCTGTGCCTGGAGGCCTGCCTCGAGCAAGATGGCGAGGCGCTCGTCCTCGACCCGGCACGGATCGAGGATCTGGCCGAGTTCGAGCATTGGCGATGGTGTGTCGATCGCTGGCTGGACGGTTGGACCCTGGGGGAGCGCAAGGACGTTGCGGCGCAGATCAGCCCCCATCTGAAGCCCTATGCGCAGCTCGACGAGGCGATCAAGGAGTTCGACCGTGCCGCCGTGCGGAACATTCCCGCCGTCCTGGCCGCGGCTGGCCTGGCGGCACGCCCCCAGGGCGATATATACGGGATGGCACGATAACCCCGGCGGCTTCGGACGTTGAAGGGATGCGGGCTGGGCGTGCTTGCCACTTGGAATTTAGGAGCGATACCCCTTACGGAGATGGCCGTTGCTGCCGTGATATTCTGGCTTTCCACCGTGTGATCAGGCAGCGACACCACTCGGGAAGACACGACCCGGAAGGGATGAATTTTCCGATAGGCCGGATGGGCAATACACATGCCGCAAGACAAATTCAAAATAGAAATGGCACAGCCTCGTCGGGGCGTGGGCGTTAATCTCCGGCCGTGGAAGGCGCCCTGATGATCGCCGAATTCCAAGCCCTGATCCTGGCTGCGGTGATCGAGGGGCCCGTTGCCTACCTCCTCATCCGTTGGACCGGCTGGTCATGCCGTGGGGCCGTCCACGCTGGACTGGCCGCAATCGTTGCGACCGGGGTCACCCATCCGCAGGTGTGGGAGGGCGTTCTCTGGGCCTATCGGCACTACCCAGTCTGGCCCTCGGCCCTGGTGGCCGAGGCCTTGGTGGTGCTGGTCGAGGCGGCGCTGATGAGCTGGATGATCGGACTGGCGCCCAGGCAGGCCTTGGCCCTGTCACTGCTCACCAACACCGCTTCCTTTCTGGCCGGATTGGTGGTTCTGCGCTGAGCGGGCTATTGCTTGGCGCCGTTACGGATCAGAACGTCCGCCGCCCTTTTTTCGCGGCTGAAATTATGCAGGGCCATCCACAGGGGGGTATGCCCGCTGTTGTCTCGGGCATTGATTTCCGCACCGGCCCCCAGCAGAAGGTCCACGCATTCATTACATTCATTGGCCGCAGCCACATGCAGAGCCGTGGCGCCGTCGGCCGTGACGGCATTGACATTGGCGCCAGCCGCCAGCAGCCGTTTCAAGGATAGCTGGGATCTGGTTCTCGCCGCCACATGCAGGGCGGTGGAGCCGTCATTGGCCGTGGCCATCACGTTCGCTCCGCGCTTGATCAGGACGGCCAGGAAATCCTCCACGAAGGCTTCACTGATCAGCGGCGTCTCACCGTTCTTGTTCCGGGCGTCAATCTTGGCGCCACGGTCCAGCAGCAACGTCGCAATTTCTGGCTCCCAGGCATGGAACAGCAGGGTTTCGCCGCTTGAGTTCACCTCGTCCATGTCGGCGGCCCGATCAAGGAGGACTCGCACCACATCCTTCTTTCTCTCGCCGATGGCGAAATGCAGAAGGCTGCTCCGGCTGTACGGATGGCGCAGGGACAGCAAGGCCGGATCCGCCGCCAGCATGGCCTCCACCTGCACAGCGTTGCCGTCCTTGATAGCCTTGAAAATCGGTGGGTCTGGAGGGATGTAGATCGGGTTGGCCTGGGCCGATCCCGCAAGCATCAGAATCAGGATAAGAGCGAGAAGCGCCGATCGAAGTCCATTATGCCAGGGCATCCCAGCCTCCTTGCCGCGACAGCCTGTGGTCGGAAATCGCATTCATCCAGGAAACCAACGCCAGTCCTATTCGAAGGGATCGTAGAGCAGCGGGGCATAGCGCAGCATCCGTTCATGCAACAGGGCTAATGCCTCCTTGTCCCCGGCATCCGAGGCCTTGCGGAACCAGGCATTGGCGGTGGGATCGTCCCGGCGAGCCAGGATCCCGGCATAGTTGCGCATGGCCAAGGTATGGCCACCGTTCGCGGCCTTGCGGAACCATTCCGTTGCCATCGCGTTATCGCGAGGAAGTCCGCCCTCGCCACTGTCGTACATGGCTCCCAGGTTATTCATGGCGTAGATGTCGCCCTTATCGGCGGCGATACGGTACAGACTTGCCGCCTCGACCTTGTCCTCGGGCACGCCATCTCCCTTACTGAGCATCCAGGCCAGCCTGAAGGCGGCCGACGCATGACCCTTGGCGACAGCCTGGCGGTAGTACTTTGCGGCTTCCGCCTTGTCCTGGGGCACGCCATTTCCGCTTGCGTAGGCGTCGGCCAGATTGTAGGCCGCGAAGGCGCTGCCCGATTCGATGCCTTTGCGATACCAGACAAGGGCCTCGGCCATGTCCTTGGATACGCCGGTTCCATTCTCGTAGAGCTGGCCGATGGAGTTGTAGGCATCGGGTTCGCCCGCCTGGCCGGCCTTCTGGAACTGGCGCAGTGCCTGGGCGATGTCGCGAGGCCCATTCTGGCCATCACTGTAGTAATTGCCCAAAGCATACATGGCCATGGGATAGCCGGATTGTGCCGCCTTCTCGTACCACTTCACCCCTTCGTCCTCGGCCTTCGCCTTTTCTAGGGCGCGGCCCAGCTGATAGGCAAGGCGCGGATTCTTCGGGTTGTTCTTGACCGCCGCCCGGCAGGCTTCGACGGCCGTCTCGGGCACGAGATTCTTCCAGGCGATCCCGTCCCCCACCTTGCGAAGATCCCCCGGATGGGCCGCCAGCCGATCACATTCAGTAATCGCCGGTTTCGCCGCCATGGCGGTCGATGCCCACGCCAATCCCGATACAACCAGCGCGGCCCCTATGGTGTGTCTCGCCATGGTCGTCTCCTAGGGCTTGCCGAAGATGCGGCGGACGGGATGTTCGGGCCGACAGTGAATCTCGTCACGCAGCAACCGCTCACCGTCGCCGGGATGGAACATGATGGCGCTGGTATTGCGGAATTGGACGCATTTCCCCGAATAGCGCTCCATGCCAGCCTTGACCCAGACCTCGGCGGTGCAGTCGTCTCCGGCGGACTTTCCGGCGCAGAACTGGTCGGCGATCGGAGGTTTGGGTTCGCAGGTCGCATTGGGAAGCTGGGAGCGGACTCGCTCCAGGGCGGTGCAGCGCTCCGCCCACCACTCGCCGTCCACCACCCGTTCCATGTGGGCCGGGTCATCCAGGACGCAGGCGGAGCGGATCTCTCCCCAGTTCCGCCTCAACTGGGCGCGGCAGATGCCCTGTCCTCCGCCTTCGAAGGAATTGCCCGGAATGGCGCATGCTTCGCCGACTTTCTTGTCCCGGCAGAATTGGTCGGCCACATCAAAGCCCCCATCCTTGATGCGCTGCTGCAGCTTTTCCCAGCCGGGAGGCAGCAGGTCGGCGTGGGCAGGGATGGGGATCGAGAGAGCCAAAGCCACGATAAAGGCCGACAACAGCAACCGCATAGGCTCCCCCTCTCCATGTACGCCAAAGGCAGTAGAGCATAATACATAGGATCGTGACCAGTTCGTGGCCGAGCAGGCGTGCGATGCGAGAGAACGGTTTTCCGGGTCATCGGCGCGTGAACCGATGGGCGCAGATCGGGCGCGCATTCGCCTCCTGGGGCAACAGCCCCTCCAATTCCAGCGTCCCGGAATCGCCCAGCCGCGCGGTTCCCTTCAGACGGCGATTGGCGGGAATGGCATTGCCATCGGTGACGCTCAGGGTCAGGGCGCTCGAAGTCGCGGCATAGCGATAGGTGCCCCAGTAATCGCGATAGGCTTCGAAAGGCTGCCGGGTCACCGAAAAGGCTCCGGACGCATCGAAGGTCAGTTCGCCGATGGGCTGGGCCGGTTTCGTCCATGCCGACCCTTCACAGGGCCTTTCCTCTGTCTCGCTCCAGGATCCGGCCAAGGGATGCAGTGTCGGGTTGACCACCCGTACGGCCCCTTCGGTGAACTTGCTTTCGGGGTGTCCCACGAGGCGGGCTCGCAGACTGAACGTCTTGCCGTCACGGGAGTTCGCAGCCACGATGGACAAGCCCAGCGCAGGGTGTATCACCGCAGGCGCCCCGTCGCTCAAACGCCATTCGGCGACACACGAGGGTGAGACCGGCTCGTAGTTCCCCGGATATTTGCTGCGATAAAGGCGCGGTGCGATCAGGCTTCGGGGAGCAACCTCAATCGTCTCGGGCCAGAGCAGCAATACTCCCGCGGCATCACTCGGGCAGCGCATCGCGTCGGTCGCCGAGACCGGATCGGATGGCGCGATGCCAAGCGACATCGACTTTTCGTCCCACTGCCACGCATGCGCGGCAGCCCCCCGCGCAGAGGCGGCGGACAGCAGCGGGGCCGCGGGGATGCCGCCAGCATTCGGCCTGATCTTCAAATCACCCTTGAGCAGCTCAGGAAACAGTCGCCCGCCGGGGCCAAGGGCGGCCTTCCAGGCATCGCCCGCCGCTCCCCGGAGGTGGAACCGGATCTGCGAGGTTCGTCCGCCATCCTCGATACGGGTATCGACGTCGCAACTGGTTAAGGACAGGTCCGCCGTCTTGTCGGCAGGGGCCGACTCGACGCCGAGCAGATTCTCGCATCCGGCCCGCGCGGGCTCCGAAAGGGTCATGGCCGCGATCAGCCCAACGGCCAGCCAGGGCGCTCGCTGCCGCAATGGAAAAGGCGATCGACTGCGCATCATCCTCCTCCACCGGATATCCCCGGCACCAGCCGACCCTGACCGACGCCATGCCAGAAGGGTCAGCCGTAAATCCACATGAGTGTAGTCGCTTTTCCTACATACGAAAGGCCCGTTCTGATCTTGTGCGTCACGGGCGGTCGGCAGCCGTGTTGTTCCTTGTTTCCGCCATGATTCATTGCGATGATCACTCCCGACCATATCCTCGAGACATAGTTCTAAGGTCTATGGGAGCAGGGCGAGGAGCGATTTCATCTGCGTTGCATCATCAGCCTGGCTCTGTGGGTAACGGGGGCGGAGGCCGCTGAACCTCCTCGTGCCAAGGGGGTGGTGCTTCTTCCTCCGGAGCAATATCGCGCCCTGCCCGCCATGGAGCGCTTTCGCGCCTTCCTGCCGCCGGCGGCCGACCTCTCGGCCTGGTTTCCCCCGCCAGGAAACCAAGGAAGCCAACCCTCGTGTACCGCATGTGCCACCACCTACGCGCTTCGCAGCTACTATGAAAACAGGAGGGAAGGGGGGGCGACGTCGTCCTACACCCCCATGAGTCCGGCGTTTGTCTACAACCAGATGGCCGAGCCGCGAGGCGCCTGCAGCGGCGGTATTGCCATTCCTCTGGCTTTGCGATTGCTGGAAAGCAAGGGAGCCCCTCCTCTGGAGGAGTTTTCCTACAGCGACAACCGGCGGGTTCGCGTGGTCAATCTGGGGGCCGCGCCCTGATCCTTTCATCAAAGCCAATCGGGCGGATCGGAAAAAATTTCTCGTGGGAGGCAGGTAGATGAGGACTTTGCGGATTTGGCCGGGATCACGCTTGGCGGCCTTGCCTCTTTTGCTGGCCGCCTCCTGTCTGGAGGCCCCGGATGCGGCTGCCGACATGCTGGGCGGCAGCCCCTATGGCGTCCTCGCCAACAATGAGTTCAGGGATGCCTTTGGCAATGATCCCATCTATTTCGAGCCCGGCATCACCGATCTGACCGAAGAGTCCAAGGGCAGGCTGAACCGCTTGGCCGGATTGGTGAGCAGGCGCGGATGGAGTTACGTCTATTTCCTCATTCAAGGCTACGCTTGCGAAGAGATCAGTGATGACGACGCGAGATCCTTGGGCGAGAAGCGAACACGCGCCGTTTACAGTCATCTCGTCAGCCAGGGGGTGAAACCCGGCAATCTCAGGCTGCGCAGCCGTGGCTGGCCGCTGTCCTGGACGCCCTTCGCCAAGGAGAATTGCCGGGTCGATGTGGACCTTGACCGGCCGTGACGATGGGGGAACCGGTCAGCGGCCAGACGCTGCCAGGAGAGCCGCTCAAGGCCTTGGCGGGTAGATGCCCTGGGCGGCGATGCAGGTGATCAGGTTCGGCTTGTCCGCACTGATCAGGTTTGGAATCTGGAAAGTGGTTTTTCCATCACCACCAAAGCGCGTCCCCATCAATGAATACAGCGCAGCATTCTGGTTGACCGGCAAGGCACGCCCATCGGCGGGCAGAAAGCCCTCCGGACAGAAATTGGTGCTCATCGTGCAGATCGAGCCAATGAATGGCTCCGACGGGCAGGCCAAGGCCGCCCCGCCCGGTATGGACGCCAGGCAGATAGCGGCAGTAGCAAGACGCATGATGCGATGAATGGCCTTGAGATGCATGGATCGTCCTCCGTGTGATTGTTATTCCAAGGTGATGAAAGGGGCATGTTCTCCCGAGGGAACATTCCAATCGGTGTGGCGCTGGCCGGGGTGGTGATGCGGCGCCGTCAACGGCTGGACGTCCCGCCCTTGCCGGGCAGAATGGTTTCGGTTTCCCGCCACAGGGGATATTGGGTGTCGTGTCCCGCCGCCGGGGTGACTGCGAAGGTGAATTGAATCGGCAGGCTGGGACAGCATCCCGCATCCGCGTCGG
The DNA here is from genome assembly GCF_003284725.1 of Paramagnetospirillum kuznetsovii. Lineage (GTDB taxonomy): Bacteria > Pseudomonadota > Alphaproteobacteria > Rhodospirillales > Magnetospirillaceae > Phaeospirillum > Phaeospirillum kuznetsovii. The sequence goes on from NZ_PGTO01000027.1 coordinate 17,068, forward strand.
ACCATTTGGTCCCTCGAATCGTAATCTGGCCCGGTGTCACCTTGGCGGCTTTCCAATCGAAGGTCCGTCCCCAGCGGGTGCCGATCTGTGTCGCGGCGGTCAACCGGTAGGGCTTTTCCGGACTGGTCGGCGTTGCGCGGTCCTGCCCCTTGCGGAACACCGCCATGTATTCCTCGAAGCCGTTCATCATGCTGATGCCCTGGATGATGAAGAAGGCGACCGCCGCCTCGCCATCCTCTTCCTCGCCGACCAGGTTCTGGACCAGGGTGAGCACGGGATAGCGCAGCAGACGCGCCGAAATAGGGCGCAGGATGGCGCCCGAGACCACGGAACGCCCGTCCCGTGTCAGGGCGAAGCAGCGGTCGGTGATATGGTTCATCTCTCCACGGTAGGGCAGGCCGGGAAAGGAGAGTTCCACGCCCGGCCAACGGATCTTGGCATTGATCGTCAACGGCCTCGCCTCCGGGGCTTGCGTCTCAACCGCCCGCGCCGCCCGGGCGGGGCAGTCGGACAAGGTGGCCCCCGGATCTGGATCGACGATCCACAATTCGGGCTCCGCGGCCCGGGCCGGCCCGACCGCCACCAGCGCTGCCACGGTTGCGGCGGCGAGGATTGCGCGCGTCTTCACGGTCATTTCGCCACCGGCTTCATTCGGGCAAACACCCATTCTTCGCCGCCCGCTTCAAGGACCGGCAGCAATTCCTCATAGAAGGCCAGCAGCCGCTCCCTGGTCAGGCCATCGGGTACCGTCGTGTTATTGGCGCGGTCTCTTTCGATCCCATGGGAGGCCAGAAACGCGGCGCAGACGGTGTCGCATTCGCTCGGGCCCGAGAACCAGGTGGCGACGCCGTCCGCTGTGATCGTGACGGGTGCATAGCTGGTCTCTCCCGCCGACTTCTTCTTGGCAAGCGCACCTTTTTCAATGGCGTCCGTCACCTGATAGAGGAAGTACTCGGTCTTGTTGAGGGGAACGAAGCCGCCGACAAAGGTCATCTCGTCTCCTCCCTCGTTCACCATGGTCAAAAGCGTCTGGTTGCCCTTGCCAACCAAGCGCGCCGGTCTGGGGATCTCGCGGCTGAAGATGTAGTCGCCATCAGCCAGCGGCTTCACATATTCGGAAGCATCAAAGCGTGGCCGATCGCTGCCGACCAGATATGGCATGCAGGCGCCAAGCGACAGCAAACCTAGGATGATCAAGGCGGCAAATATGACGCGTGTCATGGCGGCATGGCCTCGCTGAACGTAACCATCCAAGCAGCCTAGGGATACTTTATGGCGGATATGGGGTAAAACCATAGCCATAATACGGCCTTTGACGGCATATTTTCGGGGTGCTTATTCTGGGCATGACGTCACGCGTCCTTCCAGGCCAAGGTGGCTGAGCGCCGACCTTCGGAACTTCATCAGCCTGCGGGAGAAATGCCGAATGCTTGCTTTGCGAATTCCTCTGGCGGTGGCCATGTGCATTGGTGTTCTGGTGTTTTCCCGAGACGGGAATGCCCAGTTCGCACCCAGCAGCCGTGACAAGGTTGAGACCGTCGCCATTGCCTTCGAACGCGACAGATCGGACCTTACCGGGGCCGCCAAGCTGAAACTCAATGAGGTGGTCAATGCCATGGGCGCGCATTCCGGCGTCACATGGCTCAAGGGCCACTGCGCCGAAGGCGGAAGCCGGGAATATGCCCTGGCCCTGAGCGAGCGCCTCGGTCAATCGGTGAAGGCCTATCTGGTCAAGGTCGGCCTGGCGCCCGAGCGGCTGAAGGTGGTGGGCATGGGCATGGAGGGCGGTCTCAAACGTGGCGAGCCCTGCCGGGTCGACGTGATCATGGAAGCGCCGTCGCCACGGTGATTTGCGCACAGAAGGCCCAAATTCCGCCTCTGCCTGAGAGGATTGCCGCCCTTGACCTATCCCGAGGCCCTGGCCTGGACGCTTATCCTGGAGACGCCGGTGGTGCTGGTGGCCGCCTTGCGCTGGAGGTGCGGCATTGCCCGTGCTTTCCTGGCGGCGCTGGCGGCCTCCGGCGTCACCCATCCGGTGGCATGGTCCATGGCGATGGCCATGCCGTATTCCGATTACATCACCTGGGGCTGGTATGCCATCGAGGCGGCGGTATGCTGCGTCGAGGCCTTCATCCTGGGCTCCATCATGCGCCTGTCGACGGGTAGGAAATGGGGATTGTCCATCCTGGCCAACAGTGTGTCGGCATTTGCCGGTTGGGTGGTGCCCTGATGCACAGGGGAGTCATGCCACACGATTGGGGGATGGCGGTCGGGCTGGCCGTTTTGGCGCTATGGATTCCCTCGCCCCTCTATCTGGTGGCCTTGGCCTGCTTTGGCCTGCCGCATGTCATCTGGGAAATGATGTGGATCCGCAAGGTCTCAGCCAACAGACTTCCCCGGCATTGGTGGGTGATGCTCTTCGCCATCCTGGCGATCCAGGCGTCGGGACGAGCCCTGGCCGCAAGCGAAAGCCTCGGCGCGAAGGCGGCAGTGATGACAGACCTGCTTACGCTGGCCTTGGCGGTGGCGATGGTTGTCGTCTTGTCCGGCGGGGGATGGCGAGCAGGCTTGGCCCGTCTGGCGGCGGTACTCGGAGCGGTGGCGCTGGCCTCGGTCGGAGTGCTGGCGCCCCCGGAAACAATGGTCATGGTCTTGATCACCTTCTCGGTGGCCCACAACTTCACCCCGTTAGGACTGGAGCGGCTGACCGCAAAACCGGATGAGACATGGAGCAGCCTTCGCTGGATAATGATTCTTCCGTTGGTTCTTCTTTTCCTGCCTGCGCTGCCCCAGCCGGATTTTCTCAAATCCATGCAATCCTGGCCGCCTATGGAATTTCTGTGGTTGCGCGGGGAGGATGCCCTGACCGGGCTGAACCTGTTTCCCGCCCTGGTCTTGGCTCAATGCCTGCACTACTTGGCGGTCCTGCGAATACTGCCACGGCGGCTGGATGGGGGATGGGGGCCGGGGCGGTGGCGTAATCTGGCGGTCATCGCCGGTGGTCTGGCGACAATGGGGTTCATCTGGTCGTTTCCCGATGCCCGGCGTTTCTACGGCGTCGCGGCCGGTGTCCATGCCTGGGTCGAGTGGCCGATCCTGCTCTGCCTGTTGGGTGGGATAATGCAGAGCGGGCGGACGGTGGGGCCGATTGGCGCCGAAGGACGAGTCTAGCTCATGGTCGTCTATATGTGCGTCCATCGGAGAGACCTCGCCCCGTCCGGGGCCGTGGACCTTCCTGCCCAATGGGTGCCTGATGACGGGGCCTTCTGCTCATTCCTGCTGCCCGAGGCCAGTCCGGCAAGGGCCGCAGTCTATCCCTCGGGATGGAGCGAGATGATTCGCACGAACCTGCCCATCGCCGCAGAGACAAGCGGGGCCCGGATGGTCAGCTTCGATCTCCGGGTCAAGGCGGGGAGTCTGTTACTTCCCGAGGAGGTCGTCAGATGTCTGAACCTCAAGGACAAGGTGCTTCTGGTCGGCCGAGCCAGTCATTTCCTGATCCTGGACGGGGCGTTGGCCACCCACCTGGAATTCATGCCGCCAATCGTCCCCATACAGTGAGGTGACTGCCTGGGGTGAGCGCGCGTCTTCTCAGCGAAGTGGATCCTGGCACAAGTCGTATCGCGTCGGTGGGTATCCGGTCCTTGGTTTATATGAGAAAAGAACAATCCTTCACCTGCTGTACGAGGCCGCCAATGTGCTGTTGACCTCGGTCAGCGCCTGGTCGAGCCTCAAGGCATGGGGTATGAAACTGGCGCGCAAGGTCGGCCCCAAGCGGGCTCGGGCGGCCGTCGCGCGCAAGCTGGCGGTGATCCTGCACCGTATGTGGACCGAAGAGACGGATTTCCGTCACGGTAAGCAGCCGGTGGCGGCATGATGAAAAAAGGGCTCGGCAAGAGGGAGTAGCCATCACCATCAGGTCCCGTCGCGGGACCGTGAGTGCCACGGCCGGGACGGAGTTCGGTCATTGCGACAGACTTGGTTGCAGCCTCCCTTGGGAGGACTGCGTTTAGTACATCGCAAGGCCAACTCCGACCGCATCATGGGGTGGCTCACCAGAAACGGTGCCGTGCCAACCCCGGAAAGAACCATGATCCCGAGCGACGGCACTCTCGGAAAGCGCGGCAGAACAAGATGGGGGTTGACAGCAGCACCCCGGACTAAAGAACCAAATTTCGGTAATTAGAACCCATGCACCCACCGGTGGAGTCCGATGGACATGATGGTCCTGGGCTGATCGATCAGCTTGTTCCATGCGTGGCAGCAATGGTTGACGAACGGCCCAAGTCTCCGAAGACGGCACGCCGGAAATCAATCCGTCACTGGCACCGCCCGCCTGAAAGGTCAGGCCGCATTCCACGCCGTCCAGGAGGAACTCATCGACAGCAATTTCGCCATCGCCTGGACCCCAGCGTCAATCCGGTGAGCAATTACCGTGGGGCAGGTTCTTGGAAGAAAAAGAGTGCTTTGAAATGCGGGTCACTGCGGGAAGGACCACCATAGATCGACCTTATCCGGGGGCGGGGAGTGGGTCAGGGCCGTCCATAGGGCCGCAAGGGTCGTTCCCTTGGGGAAGCTGCATTTTTGGGTGTCCTTATTGCCCACCCGGATACCGGCCTTGGCGATGCAGTACATTTCTGGTGTCGATGTCTCGGGCGCCGTGGTGTCAGTGCAACGCCAGGCTTCAGCAAGAATCTGGACACCACCCTTTTCGGAATTCACATCCCTCAGCTTGATATCCAGTCTTGGAAATCCGGCACAGCGAAAGCAAATGTTCCAGTGGTCCATCTCCAGCAACCGTCCGCCAGGGGGCTCTGACAGTTCAAGACGATTTGGTCCTTGCTGGCCGATCTGCAGCAGCGGCCCGGCCTCTCCATTACAGATCAGTTCGGAGCTCTGGGCAAAGGCGGGAGATAGAGCCAAGGTCAGATACCCTATCGCGATCAAAGCGGTCCGGGACGACAGCATGATCCACCTCCTCATCTGGCGTGACGACAACCGTGCGCAGAATGAATCGTCGTTGTTGCTACAAAACTCATCGACAACACATTTGGCCCATCGCTTTTGGCAGGTGCTGTTGAATCTGTCGATCCACGCGGCGAGGGCATCCTTGTCTGCTTTTTATTCCTTAGTCTGCGCAAGAATATTTCTATAGTGATCATCGTAATCATTTTGCTGTGTTGTCGCTATGTATCTAAAATACACCTGCGAGTATGGATCTCTGTTGTTGGCCAGTGATATCGTGTTTTCAAGGGTTCGCTTTTCTATTTGAAGCATATCCCAACCGACTTCCCGGGAGTACCGCCCATCCGCTGATTGTGGCGGCCCCTATTGCTTGGGCAATTGGGGCCACCGAAAGCCGCCGAACCGGCGAATCAGCAGTATGTCTCGCCCCTAGGGACTTGACGTGCCGATCAGGCTGGTGGGTAGCAGCCGGCCATGAACAGCAGATCTCCGTTTGCCTTCACCCAAGTCTGCTTGGGCGCAAGTCTCTTGGTCACCGGATTGGTCCAGGTATACTTGGCCCAGGCACCGGCGGGTCCTGACTTGCCGGCCTTGATCATCTCCTGGATGATCATAATGCCGTTGACGTCCTTCAGACCCGGCAGATCAGGGTTATCGATGAGCTTGGGATTGATGGCGTGGGCCTTGAAGATACCGTTCATGGTGGCGACGATCACGTAGAGCTCACCGTTGACCCAATCCGGATTCCCTTTGTCCATGAAGTCGGTATAGGACTTTTCCCTGCCTACCGCGTTGTAGTGGGCAATGGCCTTGTCCACCAGCCCTTGGGCGGTAGAGCAATCATCGGCAGCATGGGCGGCTCCCGACAGACCGATCACGGCTAAAGCGGCCAGAACCGCCATCTTCACGAAATTAATCACGGTTTTCCTCCCCGTTGGGTTGGTTTTTTCGCGTTCCGTCCCGATGGGCTGACCAACGACTTCCCAACCGGACCAGAAGCCCTGAAAATACCCATTCTATTGACATATTTATATCAGCATAATGCCATTCGCCTGGGGAAGGAGCAAGAGCCCCGCCAGCCTTGGTGCCAGTTCTTGCCCGGAGTGATGCCCTTCATGTTCCACCGGATTGCGTCGTTTGTCGTCGCCCTCGGTCTCTTGACGTCGGCGATTCCAGCCCAAGCCTGCGGCCGTTCCGGCACGGACATGGGACACGGCTTTCCCGCCGTCCCCATGATCGCCACCAACACCGCCACTGGCGAGACCCGGATAATGTGGAGGCTCTCAGGCGTGCTTCACGCCCAGGAGGCTGGCTACATCAGGCTGACTCCTCACGAGACGGGCGACCGCTGGGATGCCGCGCAAAAGGGTGAGAACGACATAGCGCAGTGGTACCTCTCCGCAGCGTGACGCGGAACACGGAGACGGCGGGATGAGGCTTTGGGTTGCAGCCAAACGGGAAGGGCCAACGGAAATTCCGTTGCGCTATATCCCGAGCCGAGGGTCACTGTGAGGTCAGGAGGTCGAGTTGAGCCATATTGACTCTTTCAAGCATGCGATTGTCGGTGAATTCATCGGCCTTCCCGTCTATCTGGCGCTTGAGGACATTGACGGCGATTTTCGTTGTCCCGTTCACAGCCTGATTATCGGTGGGGGCAGCGGCGAGCATCCCGCAATCGTCGTTTCCGACCCGTGCGCTGCTGTCGCCCGTTTCCTCGACGAGGAACTATCGGGACTGTCGTTGACTCGCAAGACCCGAGAAGCTTGGCAAGCGTCCTGCTCCTTGCATCGACAGAATGACGACACCGCCATCTTGACCTTCAGTCACTGGACGGAAGAGAGCCACAGGGAATTCCGCATTCGGTGCGAATCCTCGACCCAGAGCAATTCGTTTTCGACTTACAGTGGCGAGAAGTCCCTTTATCAATGGCTGATTTTGGGTATTGGTGAATTTATCTTCTTCGCCATGCCCGGACTGGCTGCAGACATCATGACGCAACTCGAAGCCCCCTACGGGCATTTTCGCCACATCCGGTATAATTCCATCTTGCTGATTCCGCCCAACATGCCCGTCTATGCCAATGGTGGGAATGCCTTCAAATCCACCCCGGTGATCGGCTCATTGCATTCCTCGATTGAGGACGCGAAGAGGGCGGGCTGATGCGAAGCCTTATCATGACGAGCGTTGTGGGGGTATTTCTGGGGGTGGTATGTCCGGCACAGGTCGTTTCTGAAGAGAAGGTGCCAAGGGGCGCATTTCGTGACTGTCCCGACTGTCCGGAGATGGTGGTGATACCTCCCGGCAGCTTCCTCATGGGGTCTGACGCGGCAGAACAAGCATGGGCCGTCAACCAGGGTGCTATCCCGGAGGATGTGCTCGGCGAAGCCCCCCGGCACCGGGTGACCATCAGCCGCTCCTTCGCGGTCGGGAAATATCCGGTGACCCAAAAGGAATGGGGCGCAATTATGAGAAATAACCCGAGCAAGTTCAAAGGCCCCCAAAGGCCGGTGGACTCAGTGACCTGGGATGACGCCAAAGAGTTCGTGCGTCGCCTAAACGTCGCGCTGAAATCGCCGAACGGAGCCGAAGGCCCATACCGCTTGCTGAGCGAGGCGGAGTGGGAGTATGCGGCGAAGGCTGGCACAACAACCAAATGGCATTGCGGCGACTTGGAGACCTGCCTTTCGGCGGTGGCTGTCCACAGAGCCAATTCAGGTGGCCGCACCGTCCGGGTCGGCAGCAAGCAGCCCAATGCCTTCGGCCTCTTTGACATGCATGGAAATGTCTCCCAATGGGTGGAGGATTGCTGGGCGGATACCTATCTCGGCACTCCTTCGGATGGCAGTGCTGCATCGGATGGAGTTGTCGTTCCGGGAAAGATGTCGTGCGAACGCATCGTTCGTGGAGGCTCCTGGCACAGCCTGCCATCAAGCATGCGCTCCGCCCACCGTGACAGATTCATTCATGACTACATCGAAATGGATTTGGGGTTCCGTGTCGCCAAGACGCTTCGTTGAGAGGCCCGATCGTGTCCCAGGGATTGGTGTAACAGCGCGGTCGCCGTTTGATCTCCGGCGGGCTTGGCCGGTTTGATCAGGCCGCCACGACGGGCGGCAGGCTCACCAGGGGTTCATCGCCCAAGTTGGCGACGGATTCCAGGGTCATGTAGCGGGCTCGCTGGACGGCCCACACCACTCAGTGGGATACGACCGAAGGCGAGGAGCAGAGGCTTGCTCATTCGCCATCCTCCCCGAGAAGGCCGAGGGCGCGGGAGAAGGTCGATGTGCCGACTCCGTCCGGGTCGTCCCAGTCTTCGCGGTATTCGGAGCGCCTTTCGATCAAGGCATCGCGCAAGGCATCGCTAAAGTTATCTTCGCTTGCCGTGGCGGCGGTTCTGGCCGCCCGCTTGATCCCGTCAATGGCCGCCCAGGCTAATTTAGCGCGCCCAAGATCGCCGTTCTTCTCCAGACCCGAAGCGTACCGCGCCTCTTCTCGCAAAATCTTGTTCAAGGCGATGTTCAATTGCCGCTGTGTCATTTGTATTTCCACCTGTGGAATCTGATCATTCTGTGGGATCTGATCAATATCTGACGGTTGACCGGAATAGGCGTCGGCGATGCTCAGGGTGCGGTCACGGTTTGGCCGGAATGCGCCCAGGGCCCCTCGAATTAAATCCAGTAGCAATCGCGGGCTCATGGCCCTTCCCCGCAATTCATATGAGTGAACAGCACCGATCCGTCCGCGAGGAAGGCGCCGACCGTAGCCCCCCGCCTGCCGGGGTGGATGGTGACCAATCTGTCGATCCGCCCGCTGCGGCCATCTTCGGCTTTGGCATCTGCGGCGAACGACACTCCGCCGTCCTCGGCCTTGACCGTCGCGACACGCGCGGCATAACAGCCCTCTCCTGCGCAGTATCTGAGCAACTTGCGTTCGGAATCGAACGTCAGATCGGCGCGCAAATCCTGTTGCATGCAACCGGTGGGGCGGCATTCGCTTTCGCTTGCCGACCGACATGACAAGACGCCGGAGGCCTGGGCCGCCTCCGAATGCGTCGAGGCCATCATTATTAGAATAAGAAATACCGAATCCCGAAGCCTCATCACGCCCTCCCCAGCATAGAAACCAATCTTCAACGGGAATTGATAGTCACCAATTGAGGCCATTTCATGAAGGTCCATGGGGCAAGGCAGCCCCTTTGTCCAGCAAGTGCCGGATCATGGGCATGTCTCATAGTAGCTGCGCAGGGCGTAGCCGGTGGCCCAGGCGGTACGCGATGGCTGTTCATCTGATTGCCCGGCACGGGAAGCCATGGCGACAGGTCGGCTGCTGGCGGCAGAAAAGCCCGGTGGTGCGGCACCTTTGGCAACGCCGCGTAGTCGGCGGGCGACAGCAATACGCCGCCGGTGGCGCGCGACTGAGCCTGGGCTGGTGATGTCAGGCCAAGCCCCAAGGCAACCAAGACGATGACACTGCGCATCCGGCCCCTCCCATGGCCTCACTCCGTCTTGCCCCAGGCGCCAACCTGGGCAAAAACAGCGTCAAGATCGGCTGGCACACCGGCAATGGATTTGAGCTCTCCCTGGCCATCCGCGAAGATCAGGGTGGGATATCCGACGAAGTTGATACGTTTGGCCATCTGCTTGATGGCCATCTCCGACTGGGTCAGGCGGAGGACGGCCGGTCCGTCCTTGGTCAGATCTCCCACGGGCTCTTGTCGGAAGACGCGGGCCAGGGCCTCGAGCGAGCGGTTGCTGACGACGGTGAGGTTCTGGTTTATGGCGTGTTCGTCGCGATTGCCGCCGGCAATCCAGCGCAGTTGAACGCCGCCACGAGTCGAGCGGGTGCGCTGGAACAACTGTTTGCAGACCGGACACCACGGCGCGAAGACCACATAGACATGGCGGCGGCTCGGCTCGCCATCGCCAACCCACGGCGATTCGGACAGCAGGGCTTCCATTTCCGCCGCGGGCGAGGCAAAAGCCGGAACGGGAAGCAGCATGCCGAGGCCCATGGCCAGAATGGCGCGGCGGTCGATGTTCATGAGATAGACTCCCAAGGGTTTCGTAAGCCAGTGTAGCGGCGCCGGGATGGTGTGACGCATCCCTGCCGCCATTTTTCTTACTGGGTCGCGGGTCAATGGTATCCATGGTGGTGGCGTTCTTGGCGCGGTTGGCCACCATAATAGACATTACCGTAGGACAGCGACGGCTGGTAGCCATAGGACGGTGCCGGTTGATAGCCATAAGACGGTGCGGACTGATATCCATAGGACGGCGTCGGTTGGTACCAGGCGGCATTGTTCAGGGCGGCGGCATCGATCACGCAGCCGGACAGGCTCAGGGTGAGCAAGGCGGCGGCAATCAAACGGGTCTTCACGGGTTTTCTCCTGTGCCCCATCGGGGGGCTTACGGAGAATCATGCTGTTCTTGTTCTGTGGCGCGAGAATGACGTGATTGGGGCAGATTCGTCTGGAATTATTATACTCAGCCGCCAATTCGCCATAATTGACATAGAATCCGCAAATAATCTGGAAATACAAGAGGGCTTGGCGCCATATTGGCGTCATAAACCATGCGCATGATCGGCTCGACTCGGAAAACCGGAACCGGTTGCTTCCGACCCAAGGAGCCCATCATGAAACGTTCCCTGCTTGCTGGAGTTGCCCTGACCGCACTGTCGGTCTTGGTCGCGCCCGCCATGGCCGATGTGTCGGTCTGTGACCGCACGCTTCGTATTAGCGAGACGGATATCGGCAATTCCGGTGGCCTCGAGCCGAACCTCGAACGCCTCTACCGGTCGGATTCAAGCCGTCCCGGTCTGTTCGGTAGGGGCTGGGGCAGCCGCTACGAAACTAGCGTAACGGCACAGGCCGACGGCAGCCTTGTCGTGCACGAGAATGGATGCGACCCCGCCATAGCCTTCCATCCCGTCCAGGGGCGTCCCGGTCGGTGGGAGGCCAAGAGTTGCGGCCTTCAGGTGATCACCCAAACCCCCACCGGCTTCGAGCGCCATATGGACGGCGGCAAGACTGAGACCTTCGCCACGGATGGCCGGCTGTTGCGCATCGCCGATGCCAACGGCAACCGGATCGACATCCGCTATGAGCAAGAGCGAATTGCTTCGATCTGGGACAATTTCGGCCGCGCCATGGTGCTTGCCTATGGCCCCGACGGGCGTCTTGAACAAATTCGGAGTGATGACGGCCGCACGGCTCGTTATCGTTTCGATGCCGAGGGCCGGGTGGTTGCCGCAACCGACCCCGATGGAGGCGAACATCGTTACACATACGGCGAGGATGGTTTGCTGACTGCCGAGGACGTCCCTGGAGGCGGCAAGGTCACGGCTACCTACGAGGCCGGACGCCTGACTAGCCTCGGCGAGAACGGCGCCATCCGTCGCTTCGGCGGAGATGAAGGTCCGGGGTGGAGGGAGTTCTGGGAAGCTGCCGAGGATTCCGAGGGGCATCGCCTTACCATCTCGCGCCGCGTCCAGCTTTTCCGGATTGATGAGCAGGGCCATGGCCGCCGGTGGCGAGAACTATCGACACGGGACGGCAGCTCTACCGACGCCGAGTACAATGATATTGGCCAGGTGGCGACCATTCGCGATGGGCGTGGGCATAGCAGCGGCTTCCGTTATGACGCCGTGGGGCGTTTGCTCCATAAGGAAACGCCTGATGAGGCCGTCGATATGGCCTACGACCCCAGGACGGGAAAAGTGTCGCGGGTCGTGCGCAGCACGCGGACCGACCGGTCCTGGACGAGCTTTGCCTATGACAGCCATGGCAATCTGAGCGCCGCCAGTAATAGCGACGGACGCAAAGTGTCGCTCGGACATGACCAATTCGGGCGCATCAGCAATGTCACCGAGCGGGGCAAGCATCTCGTCTTCACCTACAATCGGGACTCCAAACCCACCAGCATCACTTTGCGAGGAGGCGGCGCCATCAAGGTCGAATATGACGGCAAGGGCGAAATCGCCAGCGTCAAGAGTGATGGCGGAGTCGCCATGGCGCTCAAGGTGACCCAGACATTTCAAAGCCTGCTCGAACTGGTGCGCCCCGCAAACGTGAAGGTCGGTCTGTGATGGACATTTCTCTGACCGTGTCTCGTCTCGAGGCTGTTCGCCCTGCTCAGCCTGAGCTATCGTCCTTTCGATCGGCGGCGATGCGGGGGCAAGGCGGCATGCGGACGTTCTGGGGAATCCTCGTTGGCGCCACGTTGCTGACGATCTCGCCGCCGCTGACCGCCCGGGCTGCAGAACCACAATTGTGGATCGTTACGCCGGCCGCGGCCGGGGCCCTGTCCGATTGTTCCGAGCGAGCCGCCAACGCGGTCAATACCAAGTCGGCCGATGCGCGTTTGCTGAGCTCGGAGGCTCTGGTGCGTTGGCAGGGAGGACAGATTCGACTCCGGGGTGAGGGGACGGACCTGGAGCGGAAGAAGGATCTCTGGGACAAATGCTTCGCCCTGGCCGTTGACGGCCGTGTCATCGTCTCCGGCGCCACTCTGGTCCCCCATTCCGCCCGGCTGCTCCGATTTCCCGTGTTGCAGGTCTTGTCGTGGCGCGGCCGTGACGAAAGCCTTGAATTCGAGTTGACCCCGGCTTTTCCCGCCGACAAATCGACAGTTCCCGTCCAGGAATGGCTGAGCCGTATGGCGGAACTGCGCTGAAGGACGTGCTGGACCGTTAACCCATTGCGGGGGGAAGGATTTGCGTCTTGCCAATACGTTCGCCCGACAACACTATGACTTCTGGTGAGGGGGCATCTTGACGATTCCACGTTGGGGACGGGACGCGCGACACATCCAGTTGCTGGTGCTGATCCTGCTGCTGGGCGTCAATCTGACCGCCGTGGATTTCGGCGCTAACCTGAGTGCGGCGCTGGTGGCGGTTGTCACTGCCGTCGTGACCCAGGCGGCCTGTTCCCGATGGATCGGCCTGCCTCGGGTTGAATGGCGGTCGGCGGTCATCGCTGCGCTGTCGTTGACCCTATTGCTGCGCGGTGACACCCTGTGGGTGCACGCCTTGGCCGCATTGGTGGCCATCGCCGCCAAGTTCTTTGTCCGAGTGGGCGGCAAGCACATCTTCAATCCCTCGGCGCTCGGCATCGCGGTACTGATCTTTTCCACGGAACACGCCTGGGTATCGCCGGGACAATGGGGCAACAGCCTGTGGTTCGCGACCCTGCTGGCCTTGCTGGCGTCGTGGGTGCTTTATGCCTCGCGCCGGACCGACATCACCTTGTTCTACCTGCTTAGTCATTGCGGCCTGCTGCTGGCCCGCGCCTGGTGGCTGGGCGATCCCATCACCATTCCGCTCAATCAGTTGCAGAACGGCTCGCTGCTGTTGTTCGCCTTCTTCATGATCTCTGACCCGCGCACCATCCCTGATGCAAGGTGGGGGCGGCTGATCTTCGCGGTCTCGGTGGCGGCGCTGGCTCACTGGCTGGCCTTTAGCTGGCATTTCCGTCCGGCGCTGTATGCCGCGCTGATCGGGCTATCGCCGCTGATTCCCCTCATCGACCGGCTGTTTCCCGCCGATCGCTTCCAATGGCAAAACGACACTCGCAAGGAAGGACTCTCCTCATGCTGACCTCCGCACGCGTCGCGGCCTTGTCCGCCCTGCTCTTGCTGCAGGCTGGCGCGGCCCAAGCCTTCTGTGGCTTCTACGTCGCCCAGGCCGATTCCAAGCTGTTCAACAAGGCCTCCAAGCTGGTGGTCGCCCACCAATCCAAGGGCGTCGGCGACCATGATATCTCCATCACCATGGCCAGCGACTATCAGGGCGACCCCAAGGAATTCGCCGTGGTGGTGCCGGTGCCGACCTTCATCGAGCGTAAGCAGATCGGCGTGGTCGAGATCAGTACCATCGACCATCTCGACGCCTATACCGCGCCAAGGCTGGTGGAGTACCACGACAGCGATCCCTGCTATGTCCCCCCGAAATATTCCGAACTCGGAGCGCGGACCATGGCGATGTCGCCACCGACCGGCATGGGCAGGTCCATGCCGGAACGCTATCGCGGCGTCACCGTCGAGGCCCGCTACGAGGTCGGCGAGTACGACATCATCATCCTGGCGGCCAAGGAAAGCGATGGTCTGGCCAACTGGCTGACCGACAACCAGTATCGCCTGCCCGACGGTGCTCAGAACGTGCTGGGCAGCTATATCAAACAGGAGATGCGGTTCTTCCTGGCCAAGGTCAATCTCGACCGCATGCAGATGAAGGGCCAAAGCTTTCTGCGCCCGTTGCAGGTGCGCTACACCTCGGCGAAGTTCATGATCCCGATTCGCCTGGGCACGCTCAACGCCAACGGCCCCCAGGACCTGATCGCCTTCGTGCTGAGCCCGCGCGGCCGGGTCGAGACCACCAATTATCAGACCGTGGCGCTGCCGACCGGCAACAACATTCCGCTCTACGTGAAGCAGGACTTCGGCAACTTCTACAAGGCGATGTTCGAGCATTCCGTCGCCAAGAAGGACATGAAGGCGGTGTTCCTGGAATATGGCTGGGACATGGCCTGGTGCGATCCCTGCTCCGCCGATCCACTGAAGAACAGCGAACTGGTCGAGTTGGGCGTGCGCTGGATCGACAGCGACGAGCCCAAGCTTTACAGGGGCAGCCGTGGCGATTTCCCCGGCGTCTACGTCACCCGCCTGCATGTGCGCTACGATTCCGAGCACTTCCCTGAGGATTTGATGCTGCAAGAAACAGCCAACAAGGAAAACTTCCAGGGCCGCTATGTTCTCCAGCACCCCTGGCAGGGGACGGCTGATTGCAAGGCGGGCGACAGTTATTTCGATGGTCTTCCCGACCGTTTCTCGCGCGAGGCGGAAACCCTGGCCGATCTTACGGGCTGGGATAAGGCCGCGATCAAGACCAAGATGACGGAGAATGGCCAGCCGTTCGAATCACGGAAGTCTTCCGGGTTTGGGGCGTTCTGGCGCCGGGGCTTCGAATAAGAAGGGATCTGACGGCAGGTGAAAGTGATGGCGAGTCCTCGAAGCATAGTGGTGGCGCTATTGCTGGCGACATATCCTGGCGCCATGGCTTGCATAACCGAGATGCCGACGCAAAAGACTCAAAATTAATTCCTGATTTGGCCAATTCAGGATGAGATGCGGATCGTATTTGAGCGCAATGACAGAGACGGGCAGGTGCGCCCCGACGATACGATCTTGATTAACTTGCGAGCCTTCAATGACAAGACAAAGTGCTGATGCCATTTTGGGGGTATTCGTGACTAGACTCCCTCATAATGTTTGTGGGCGGCCATCATCGCCGGGTATTTCCCGGATTCTGTTCAATTTGGACAAGAGGTGACGATATGCGGTTTGTAGCGGTATTTGCCATGGTATTGGCGCTTGGAGGATGTGGCTTGGTGGCATTGCCGTGCAAGCTGACCCGCGATTTGGCAGAGGTTATCCCTGGGGTCGGTGGCGTGGTCGCGGCTCCCTTTGATGCCTGCGCAAAGGCGATCGACTGACCGCGAAATTCCGGTCATTACCCTCAAACCAAAACGGAGGGGAGCGATGAGCAACACCAGACGCGGTTTCCCACTGCGTATTGCCCGCATCACTCTTGGGGCAAGTTGCGTTGGCTTGGCCTTGCTGACGGTGGGGTGTGTCTATGGGCCGCCGCCGCCCTCCAGGCCAGATCCCGAGTTGGCCATCCCAGCGCCACCGCCGCCGCCGTCTGTATCGGCCAATGACTTTGTATCCGTTGCTGGCGATAGAGTTCATTTCGACTTCGACCGAACCACTTTGAATGCTGCTGCCAAGTCCATCTTGAACCAGCGAATCGCCTGGCTGAAAATGCACCCGGAGTTCACCATCATGCTGGAGGGGCATACCGATAACCGGGGAACGCGGGAGTATTGCCTCCCCCTGAGTGAACGTATGGCTGGCGCCGTCAAAGAGTACATGGTTTCCAGCGGCATTTCCCCTCGACGCATCCTGACCGTGGGGTACGGCAGGGAGCGCCCTGTCGATTATGATGACACCAAGGCCGCCCAGGCCAAAAACCGCCGCGTGATTGTCATTGTCTTGCCCCCCGGTCGCACGGAAAAATAGCTCGGCCAACACACATCACCGTTTCGTACCACGGCAGGCAATCTGCCAGACCGTTCGCGGCCCCGACAGCAGTATGAACTCCAGGCGGGGCGGCGTCATCCAGGGCGGCGCGCCCAGGATACGGCGCCGACGATGTCGGCCTCGGACAGATTCGGTTCGCGTTGATCGCCGACTGGCTCTCGATCCCAGTCAGTTCGCATTGGCGTTCTGCTCATCAAAATGGAGCTAATGTTCCTGTTGATTCCTACCGAAACAACAAATGCGCGCGGGCGAAAAGCGCAAAATCGTGGCGTGTTCACGCTATAAACCGCTATCATTGAGCGCATTGCATGTTGTCGTGTTTATTCCGAGATTCCAGATATTCTCGATTTTTTGGCTTACTTGATGGTGCGTTTATTCGTAGTTTTGGGCGCATTGTAATAATTATGGCAACATGCCCGTGCAGAAAACAACAGACCTAAAACATGACCATATCGACCTCAAAAAATCTTAGTGGCACATTATTAAGTGTGCATGGAGATTCGATATGATTGACCAGGTGACCTGCCGTGGGAATCCTCCTCCAGTCTGAAGTAGAGTCCGGCCCTGACAAGGACGGACGAGATGAAGCGCAGCA
>NZ_PGTO01000028.1 GCF_003284725.1 Paramagnetospirillum kuznetsovii
TTTGCGATAGTGTCGCCGACAATTTCCGCGTCATCGATCCTGATGATTTTCGGATTATGACGTAAACGAGGGATACCATGACCGTCGTCCGGCCAAAGGCCGGATTTTCCACTCTTTGACCCAGGGAGACAAGAATGCGCTATCTGGTGATCGGCTCGGGCTCGATCGGCAAACGCCACACCCGCAACCTTCGCGCCATCGGCGTGCCTTCAAGCGACATCTTCGCCATCGACACCCGCGCGGACCGCCGCCGCGAGATCGAGGAAATCGGCATCAACACAAGCTTCGCCAGCTTCGACGAGGCTTTGGCCGCCGGCCATTACGACGCGGCGCTGGTCTGCTCGCCGACCTCGCTGCACATTCCCCAGGCCACCGTCTTAGCCAAGCGCGGCACCCACATCCTGATGGAAAAGCCGCTGGCGCACGACCTTGCCGGCATCGTCGACTTGAAGCAGGCGGTCGCGGACAACGGTGTCCAGGTGGTGATGGCCTACATCTTCCGCTTCGCCCCCACCGTGGCCAAGGCCAAGGAACTGGTCGATTCCGGGATTATCGGCAAGGTGCTCTATGCCCGCGGCGAGTTTTCCGAATACCTGCCCGACTGGCACCCCTACGAGGATTACCGCACCTTCTACATGGCCGAAAAAAGCCAGGGCGGCGGGTCGATCCTGGACCAAAGCCACATCATGGATCTGGTCCATTACCTGCTGGGCGGCTTTGCCAGCGTGTCCTGCTTCAATGCGCATGTCAGCGGATTGGACCTGAAGGCCGACGACATCGCTGAGATGATCGTTCGCCTGAAATCGGGCGTGGTGGCTTCGATCCACACCGATATCTTCGGCCGCGACCACAAGAAATCCCTGGAGATCAAGGGCGAGCATGGCAACATCTTGTGGGACCACTATGCCGGAGCCGTCACCCACTACGACGCGGAAACCAAGGTCTCGCGGGTGTTCAAGAAGTTCCCCGCCGATTTCAACCTGGCCTACATCGCCGAGTTGAAGCACTTCATCGCCTGCTGTGAGGGCAAGGAAAAGCCGCTGGCAACGCTGCAGGAAGGGATCGAGACCATGGAACTGATCCTGGCCGCCGAACGCTCGCACCAGTCGGGACGGATCGAGGTCGTATGACCTGCTATCTCTCGACGAGCTGCTTTCCGCGAATGCCCCTGGCCGACGCGATCGCCGCCTGTCGTGGCCTGGGTCGGCGCCGAATCGAGGTTTCAGCGCCGCATCCCTGGCAACCCATCGAGGAAATGGAAGCCGTGTTGGCCACGACCGCCGCCGACGGGGTCTTGCTGTCGCTGCATAATTACTTTCCGGCGCCGCCCGATCCCATCGTGCTGAACGTGGCCAGCCCGGACCCCGCCGAACTGGCGCAAAGCCGCGCCCTGATCGCCCATGCCGCCCGGCTGGCCCGGGCAGCGCGCGCCCCGGTCTATGGCGTCCATGCCGGCTACCTGGGCAAGGCCACCCCCTCCGACGGTGACGATTTCCAGTTCGCCGACCCCGGAGATTCGCTGGCCGCCGCCCAGCGCCGCGCCATCGCCACCCTGGCTGCCGTCTTGCCGCTATTCGCCCCACAGACCCGTCTTCTAGTCGAGAATCTGTTTCCCAGCAAATCACGACGGCATTCCCTGATGTGCGACATCGAAGAATTGGCCGAATACCTGGACCAACTGCCGCAATTGGGCTGGCTGCTGGACCTTGGCCATCTCAACGTATCGGCCAATCTGCTGGGGTTCGACCGCCAGGCCTATCTGGACCACGCCCTGGCTCGATTCGGCGGACGCCTGCGTGAGGTTCACATCTCGGAGAACGACGGTCAGACCGACCAGCACCTGCCGATCGGCCAGGACAGTTGGCAATTGGGGGCATTGGCGCGGATCAAGATGGTCCCGACCGACGACGACGAACCAAGGATCTACTGCGTCGAGTGTCGACGTGCCGATCGCGACGAACTGATCGGCTCGCTGGACCGGGTGGATGCCGCCTTGGCGGCATGACAAGGGGGGGACGAGCCATGGACCGCATACCCGTTGCCTCGCCGCTGCTGGGCGAGGAAGAGGCCCAGGCGGCCCACGAGACGGTCCGCCAGGGCTGGATCACCATGGGCGCCAAGACCCGTGCCTTCGAGGACGCCGTCGCCGCCCTGACCGGAGCCCGCCACGCCATCGCCATGAACAGCGGCACCGCGACCCTGCACTGCCTGCTGGCCGCCCATGGAATCGGCCCGGGCGACGAAGTGATCATCCCGGCGATGACCTATATCTCGACTGTCAATGCCGTGCTTTATGTCGGGGCAACCCCGGTCCTGGCCGATTCCGAAGCAGGCGGCTTCAACCTGACCGCCGACACCGTCCGCCCGCTGATCACCGCGCGCACCCGCGCCATCATGCCGGTCGATATGAACGGCGTGCCGCCCGACTATGACGCCCTGGCCGCGCTGGCGGCCGAGCACGGCATCCCCGTCCTGGCCGACAGCGCCGAGGCGCTGGGAGCCCGCTATCGCGGTCGCCCGGTCGGCATCCAGGCCCAGGCCCATTCCTTCAGCTTCTTCGCCAATAAAAGCATCACCACCGGCGAGGGCGGCATGGTCGTCACCGACGATGACGCGCTGGCCGACGAACTGCGCATCCTGCGCAATCAGGGGCAGGAAGGGCGCTACCACCATACCCGGCTGGGCTTCAACTACCGCATGCCCGACATCTTGTCGGCCATCGGACTGGTCCAGGCCGGCCGCGCCGAGGGCGTGGTCGCCGCCAAGGCCACGGTGGCGCGGCGCTACGATCAAGCCTTCGCGGCAATGCCGGGCGTCACCGCCGCCCGTATTCCCGACTGGGCGCAATCCAGTTGGTACCTGTACGTCATCCTCGTCGCTCCCGAGCTTCGCGACCCCCTGGCCGCCCACTTGGACGGCCTGGGCATCGAGACCCGTCTTTCCTTCCCGCCGGTGACCATCCAGCCCTACCACGCCCGGCGCTTCGGCTGGTCCGACGCCACCTGCCCACAGGCGCTGGCGACGTTCCGCAGGCTGCTCGACATCCCGATCTGGCCCGGTCTTCCAGAAGCCGATCAGGACCGCATCGTCGAGGCGATCTTTGACTTCATCGCAAAGCGCGGCCCAGGATGATCCCGCTGATCATCCTGGGCGGCGGCGGCCATGCCGTCTGCGTCATCGACATGATCCGCCTTCAGGGGCTCTACCGTCCGGTCGGCATCCTTGACCCCGCCCTTGCGGTCGGCGCCGAGGTTGGCGGCGTGCCGGTGCTGGGAGACGATAGTCAGTTGGAGAGGCTGCGAACCGAAGGATTGGCTCATGCCACCCTGGGAATCGGCGGGGATTTCCGGCCGGACAGTACCCTGCGCCGCCGCATCGGCACCCGTGCCCGCGAAGCGGGTTTCGCCTTCCCGCCGCTGATCCATCCGTCCGCCACCATCGCCCAATCGGCGACGCTGGAAGACGGCTGCCAGATTTTGGCCGGCGCGGTAATCGCCCCGGGGGCCAGGCTGGCCCGCGATGTCGCCCTGAACCACACCGCCGTCGCCGACCATGACAGCGGGCTAGGTGCCGGATTGTTCACCGGGACCGGGGCGATTCTAGCCGGCGGAGCCGTCGCACATGGCGATGTGCAGATCGGAGCCGGCGCCACCATCCTGCCCAGGGTGACCCTGGGGCGGGGCTGCGTCGTTGGCGCCGGGGCGGTGGTCGTCCGGGACGTGGCGCCATCGACCGTGGTATGTGGAAATCCGGCACGCGCCGTCATGGCGCCCAGCAGCGACAAGGGGGCGAGGACATGAAGGCGAACGATAATGTGGGGCGCTTATGCCTTCCGGTAGACAGCGACCTGCGTGCGGTGATGCAAGTCATCGAGGCGGGGCAGGAACGCATCTGTTTCCTGGTCGAATCCGACGGCCGGCTGGTGATGACGGTGACCGACGGCGACGTCCGCCGGGCCTTGCTGGCCGGCAAGATCCTTAGTGATCCGGCCAGAGACATCCACAGCCGCCATCCCGTCACCGTTCCCCATGGCCGCGATCAACAGGATTCCATCCGCCTTCTCAGCAAGCGCATTGCCGTCGTCCCGGTGGTCGATGCCGCCGGACGGGTGACAGACATCTTGCGCTTCCACGATGCGGCCCCGCTCAGTAACGTCAAATCGCTGGATGTGGCGATCATCGGCATGGGCTATGTCGGCCTGACCCTGGGCGTGGTGATGGCCGACAGCGGTTTCTCGGTGATTGGCTACGACCGCAACCCGGACCTGATCGCGGCCCTCGACCGGCTGGAATCCCCATTTTTCGAACGCGGCCTGGATTTGATGATCCATGCCCATGTGGGCCATTCCCTGCAGGTCACCGCCAACCCCGACGACTTGCAGGCCGACATCTACATCGTCTGTGTCGGCACCCCCATCGACAAGACGACCAAGAAGCCGGACACCTCGGGACTGGAAGCCAGCATCCGCACGGTCGGCACTCGGCTGAAGAAGGACGATTTCGTTATCCTGCGATCGACGGTTCCGTTCGGCTACACCCGCGAGCGGGTCATTCCCCTGCTGGAGGAAACTTCCGGCCTGAGGTGCGGCGACGGCTTCAAGATCGCCTTCTGCCCCGAGCGGACCATCGAGGGCAAGGCGCTCGAGGAACTGCGCCGCCTGCCCCAGATCGTCGGCGGGTTCGACACCCAAAGTCGCGAATTGGCGTTGCGCCTGTTCTACGAAAACACCCACACGGTGATCGATGTCGGCTCGATCGAGGCGGCCGAACTGTGCAAGCTGCTGGACAACACCTATCGCGACACCATCTTCGCCTTTTCGAACCAGATGGCGCGTTTTGCCGAAGGGGTCGGGCTGGACCTGCACGACCTGATCCGCAAGGTCAATCTGGGCTACTCGCGTAACGCCATCCCGCTACCATCGCCCGGTGTCGGCGGCTCATGCCTCAGCAAGGATCCCTATATCCTGGCCGATGCCTTCGAAAGGCGCGGCCTGGATGCCACTTTGCTGAAAGACGCCCGCGCCGAGAACGAGTTGTGGCCAGCCCATATCCGCGACCGCTGCCAAGCGCTGCTGCGTCGGCTGGGGAAGGACATGGCCGAGGCCACCGTGTTCATCATGGGCTTCGCCTTCAAAGGCGAGCCAGAAACCTCCGACCTGCGGGAATCGACGACCTTGTGGCTGTTGGATCATCTGCGTTCGTGCGGGGTCGCGAACATCCGGGGCTATGACCCGGTGGTCGGCGCGACCGAATTGGCCGCGCTGGGCATCGAGACGATGCCGCCCGAGCAGGGATTCGCGGGAGCCGACATCGTGCTGCTGATGAACAACCACCGCTCGTTCACCCACCTCGCCGTGCTGGACCTGTTGAACCGAATGAACAAGCCCTCGGTATTCTTCGACGCCTGGCACATGTTCGACCGCTCAGAGATCGAGCGCGTGCCGGGCATCACCTATGCCGGGGTCGGCAGCTAGGGAAGCCCCCCCGGGCGCGGGTCGGCTTGGCCAATTGCTGGACGCGTTCCCACTGGGCGATCTCAAGCCCCAGACCGCGCCGTTTGACAAAGCCGTCGCGGGCCAATTCGCCGATGGACTTGGCCACCGCTTCCGGCGTCAGGTCAGGTCGGCGATCCTGCGAAGCGGATGATCCGTGTCCAGGCTATCATTACCACCCAGAACCGCCAGAGTCCGACGCGCCTGGTCCTGGATGGCGGTTGCAGGAATGGACCGGACCTGTTGGGACAGGACCAGGGCCGCCCATTCCCAGTATTCCATCAAGGCGGCAAAGGTCGTGGGCCGACGCCGCGCCAAACCGGCCAGATCAATTTGATCAAGCGGCCCCAGCAATTGCGCCACCACCCCCAGTTCACCGGCGGCGTGGAAATTACGGATCATTCCCATATAGGTATCGACTTGTCTGGCGCTGACCTCGTCGGAAATCGGAGTGGCAGAGACCAGCCTGTCGAATGTATCCATCATCGGGCCGAGGATGGTTTCCAGCGACAGAACCCGGCGCAATGGGTAATCCGGGTGGCGGAACAGCGGACGCATGATGTGCCAGGGGAACGGGTCCGGCCATTTGAAATAGAAGACGTTGACGAAGCACTGGGCCAATTCGACCTGCCGCGGCGTCAGACGGGCCCTTTCCGGATGGCGGATCAGATCATCGACAATCGCGATATATTCGTCCTTGGTCTGGGGGGAGAATGTGAACCCTTTATCGGCGTAGTGGATGGTGCTGCACGCCACGGCCGCGCGGCCGATCAACGCGGTTTCCAGGCCAACGGTCGAATGATGCGTGACGACGAAATCACCGATCTTCAGTACGTCATAGGTATTGACGTCGTCGCGCGCACCAATGAACCGAAAATGATCGGGCAATCGCTCGAACATCGAGGCCAGCAGACATTCCGGCAACTCGCCTGAGGCGCCATGGTTCATTGGATCCGATTTGGCGTCATAGGGGAACGGATGCGAGCGGATCACCACGTTGCAGTCGGTTCGCCCGGCCAGGAAGCGAACCACCTCTTCGAACCATTCCACATGGTCCTTGTATCCACGGTGCTGCAACCGGTTGTGCTTCTCATGCCCCAGGCTGGGCATCACCAGAACCACCGGCTTGGTGGGATCCAACCGCAGCGAATCTCGCAAGGCATCGACCTGACCACCTTGAACGAACTGGTGTGAAAAGATGTCATCGACGTCGTCGAAGCGGCCCATCAGAATCTTGACATTGGCTTTCACCTCGTCGGTGGCGACATGGGGTTCGTCAGCGGCCCAGGCATCAGCGACGATGGTCGTGTTCCAATTGACGGCGGGCTGGGTCCACGAGGTGCATATCTGAAAATCAGTCCCGCCGACGAAGGTTTCCAGCGTACAGACCGGCAGGCCGCGCATCACTGCCAGGCGACGGGCAATCCCCCATTCGAAGATTTGCCCATTGGGGGTCAGGACGACATCGTACTCATTTTCGCGGAACAAGGTTTCCAACGCGCCGGCAAATTCCTGGAGGATGTGCAGGCGTCGCCGAAAGGCGGCGCGGTGGCGGCCAGCGATATCCAGACGCACTTCGCGAATCGCGTGGATGGTATCGTGTTCGGCCTGCTCGAGGACTTGAGCCTCTTGCTCGGGCGTCAGCGGCGACAGTGGCAGATCGTCGATGTTGATCGGCCGGAACTTGGGATGGTCCAGTGTGGTCAGCACCGGGTAAACTTCGCGGTGCAGCTGTTGAGCGGTCTCCCATCGGTCGGCATTGTCATGTTCGAAAACCGGGGTCCACAAAAAGTCGATGACGCAGCCGCGGTGGATCAGCACCGTTGAGACCAACGACATGTAAGAGATCCACTGCGGTGTGAACCCGATCACCAGAACCCGCTTGCCGCTGTGAACGAAAGACAGGTCGGGCAGTATGTCGACAAGGCTCAAAGCATTCTCGAGAAACTCGTTCAATCTCAGCATGGGAGCAGACTCGCACGGTAGGTGTGTCGGAATTTAAATATACCCCGACTCACTGAAAATCCCAAAACGGGGTTGGATATGGCGACAGAACAATTCATGAACTTGCTATGCCCGACGCGCCGTTCCTGACCCCAGTCGATATGATGGCCGAAATTGTCGATCGGGTGCCAGAAGTCGGGATTGGCGCTTTGCACTCGCGACGCGTCGCGCCGGGCGCGAAGGCGGTCATTGTCGCGCTCGGACGTGTCGTTCCGGCACTTGCGGGTGTCTTCGCCTGTCACGGAGAGTTCCTTTCCTTGGGCACGGGGCCGATCCCTCCTTGGTACTACGGCCGGAATGAAGATTGTCTAACCTGCGCATGAAAAATTGCGGGGTGGCGGCGGCCAGTCGCGGCGGGTATTTTCGGGTGGCGCTACGGAGGATGTGATGACCGGTAGGATTTTGGTCACCGGGGGAACCGGGTTCATCGGCGCGGCCATGGTGCGACGGCTGGTCGCCGAGGGCCGGGAGGTTCGTGTGCTGGATGACAATTCCCGCGGGGCGCCCCGGCGCCTGGCCGAGGTCGCCGGAAAATACGAGATGGTCGAAGGCGACATCCGCGACCCGGCGGCCGTCCGCCGGGCCATGCGGGGCGTCGAAAGCTGCCTGCATCTGGCATACGTCAACGGCACCGAGTTCTTCTATTCCAAGCCCGAGCTGGTGCTGGACGTGGCGGTCAGGGGCATGATCAACGTGCTGGATGCCTGCCGCGCCGAAGGGGTGGGCGACCTGGTGCTGGCATCCAGTTCCGAGGTCTACCAGACCCCGCCGATGGTGCCGACGCCCGAGACCGTGCCGCTGGCGGTGCCCGATCCGCTCAATCCCCGCTATTCCTACGGCGGCGGCAAGATCATCTGCGAGCTGATGGCGGTCAATTACGGCCGCAGCGACTTTGACCGGGTGGCGATCTTTAGGCCGCACAACGTCTATGGCCCCGACATGGGCTGGGAACACGTCCTGCCGCAATTCGTCCTGCGCATGGCCGACCTGGTCGCCAGCCAGCCCGAAGGGACCATCCGCTTTCCGATCCAGGGCAGCGGGGCCGAAACCCGGTCGTTCAACTGGATCGGCGATTTCGTCGATGGCGCCCGGCTGGTGATGGACAAGGGCGAGCATCTGGGCATCTATCACATCGGCGACCGCGAAGAGATGGCGATCGCCGACGTCGCCCGGCTGGTCGGCACCCATTTCGGCCGCGTCGTCGCGGTGGCCCCCGGCACCCTGATGGCCGGCGGCACGCCCCGGCGCTGCCCCGACATCGCCAAGCTGGTCGCACTGGGCTATGCGCCCAAGGTCAGCCTGGCCCAGGGGCTGCCACTGTTTGCCGAGTGGTACGTCGCCAACCGTGCGCTTAGGCCTACCTGAGATACTGGTAGCCGCGATTGGCCGCCGGCCCGTCTTCGGGGGCGTCGGGCGGCAGCGGGTGGCGCAGGCGCCATTCACCATCGACCTTGTGCCACAGATGCGGTGACCGGGCGCGGTCGGTGCGTTCCCAGAACTGGTCTTCGCCGATGCCGATATAGTCCAGGCATTCGGCCATATAGCGGCGCGGCACTTCGCCTTCATACTTCTTCATCAGGGCGATGCCTTCCTCGCGGGTGATGTGCCCGTTGCGGATTTCCTGGCTGGCGTCGAAGGTGCATCGGCCCAGCCCGAACTTGATGTAGTGGCTGTAGTAATGCAGCCCATCGATCCGGTCGTCGATCGACGAATAGCGGCCGTAGGTGCCTTCTGTCCGCTCGTCGTCGGGCTCGAATCCACAATTCTCGACAGCATAGTAATAGGCCTGCTGCGGATCCCACTTGCGGTACCAGCCCAGATACTCGACACGCAGTTCGTGGCCCTGGACCTCGTGCGACCGCAGCGGCATGAACGGCAGCAAGTCGTTGTCGCACAAGCCGTGCTTGTCCTTCAATTGGTCCAGATGCAGGCCACCCAGGTACAGGTCTTTGGAATCGTTGACAAAGTAGTTCAGTCCCAGAGCCGGACTGGCGGCGTCGTCCATCGGGGTCGAGCCGTACTCGATATATGGCTCGCCATACATCACCAGCTTGATGCCGAACTTGATGGCCATCTTGGCAGCCCAGAACTTGATGCCGAACTTGAAGGGCTGGAAGGGGAAGTAAAGATTCTCGAAGGCCTCGCGGGTCAGCGTGCGCATCACCCGCCCGTTGGCGGTGAACAACAGGTTGTCGAAGCCGCCGACATCGATCCAGCGCTGCAGGTTCTGGCGGCCAATATCCGAATACATGTGCGGCGCCCAGGTCACCGTCAGCGGATGCATGCCGTATTTGTATTTCAACAGGTGCGAGGTCATCGCCGAGTCCTTGCCGCCGCTTCCCGACACGATGACGTCATAGCCGCCATCACGGCGCCGATAGCGGTCCAGCAACTGGTGCAGCATCGCCTCGCGCTTGTCCCAGTCGATGGCCTGGTCCTTCATCTCAGCATATCGGCAGGCGTCGCACAGGCCGCTTTCGTCGAAGCCCAGCGTCGCTTTTCGGCTGGCGGCGGTGTGAGTGGTCTCGTTGACCGAATGGGGCTTCTGGTTGGTCATCAGGCAGCGGCGGCAAAACACAACCTCGGTCGGCAACCCGTAATAAGCTTCCAGCGGCATGATGGGGTGTCCTCGTTCAGAACTGTCCCAAACGGCGCAGGATATCCAGGCCGGTTCGGGAACTGAGTTCGGGATGGAATTGCAGGCCAGTCGCCGAGCCGACAGCCACGGCGGCGGCGGCCCGATGCGGGCCGAAGGTGAAATGGGCCAGGCGGTGCGACGGGGCGTCGGGCACGCAGGCGAAGGAATGGGTAAAATAGACGAAGGCACCCGCCGCCAGGGACGACAACAGGGTCTCGTCCCATGGCGCGTCCGGTTCGATGGCTGACCAGCCAACATGGGGGATACGCCGGCCCGGGGTTTCGGGAAGGCGCAGCACCGTGCCGGGAATCAGCCCCAGCCCGGCATGGTCGCCGAATTCGGTGCCGCGCTCCATCAGCAATTGGGCTCCCAGGCAGATACCCAGCAGCGGGCGCCCGGCCTGGACGTGGCGGCGGATCGGGTCGATCAGACCCATGCGCGTCAGGGCCTCCATTCCCGCCTTGAAGGTGCCGACTCCGGGCAGAACCACTCGGCCAAAGGCGCCATCGACCCATGGGCGGCGAAGCAAGGTCGGTTCCAGACCGGCGGCCTGCAGACCGCGCAGGACGCTGGCCAGATTGCTGGTGCCCATGTCGATGACACCGACCGCGATGCTCATGACGGTTCCCCGGCAAGATCGGCCGGGCGGGTGGCGATCCCCCGCGCCTCCAGGGCGGCCTTGATGGCAGAAAGGGTCTGCCCGTCGAGATGAAGGGCGCGGGCCATCGCCACGGCATCCAGTCCGGTTCGTTCGACAATGGCGGCGATGTCGGCGCCGCCACGGACGCCGCCCGCCGCGATCACCGGAATCTTGACGGCCAGGGCCATGCGCTGCAGCAGATCCAGGTCGGGGCCGCGGCCGACGCCGTCCTGGTCGATGGCGGTGACCAGAAGCTCGCCGGCCCCGCGATTCTCGGCCTCCATGGCCCAGGCCACCGCATCCTTGCCGGTCGGTTGGCGCGCATGATCGACATAGGCTTCGTAATGGTCGCCGCGCTTCTTGGCCTGGATCGACACGATGACGCATTGCGATCCGAAGGTCCGTGCCGCCAGGCCGATCAGATCGGGAGTGCGCAGGGCCTGGGTGTTGATCGACACCTTGTCGGCCCCGGCCTGCAGCAAGGCGTGGAAATCATCCATCGAGCGCACGCCTCCGCCGGCGGTGACCGGCACGAAGATGCGCCGTGAGGCAATTTCCAGCAGGGCAAGCAATTGGCGGCGGTCATACAGCGAGGCGACGATATCGGTGAACAGCAACTCGTCGGCGCCTTGGCTGAAATAGCTTTCCATCAGGGCGTCGGGCGCGCCGACCCGGCGCAGCCCTTCCATGCGCATGCCCTTGGTGACATGCTCTCCCTTGATCTCCATGTGGGCGATCAGGCGCACCGCCGCGCTCATGCCTGGCCCCGCCGGATCAATTCGGCCTCGCAGGCGGCGAAGTCGTCAAGGGTGTCGATGCTGATGGCGCAGCCCTCGACGATAACCGCCGCCGTGCGCTGGCCCAGGCGGCTGCGCTGATCCA
This sequence comes from Paramagnetospirillum kuznetsovii, assembly GCF_003284725.1. Taxonomy (GTDB): domain Bacteria; phylum Pseudomonadota; class Alphaproteobacteria; order Rhodospirillales; family Magnetospirillaceae; genus Phaeospirillum; species Phaeospirillum kuznetsovii. The sequence goes on from NZ_PGTO01000028.1 coordinate 11,656, forward strand.
GGATGCAGGAGCGGGTCAGGGCATAGGCGATTCCATTGACGTGATAGACCGGCTCCAGCAATTGCCGGGGCGGCATGGCGCGGCCCTCGGGCGTCCAGTAATCCAGAAGCCCGTTGCGCAGGACCAGTTGCTTGACCGGATGATACTTGTCGTTGGTCGGGCTGACGGTCCACACCGCATCCAGGTCATCTTCGACCAACCGGACCAGGGTCCGGGCGACATCGCCAGGCAGCCTGAGCGGCGAGGTCGGTTGCAGCATCACCACCACGTCGTAGCGGGTTGCATCCAGAGCTTCCATGGCTCGCAGGGCATGATCGAGCACCGGCAAGTCGGTGACGCGGTCGCCCGATAATTCGGCCGGGCGGCGAAATGGCGCCGACAGGCCGGCGGCCATGGCGGCGGCGGCGATGGATTCGTCGTCGGTCGAAACCACGGCGCGGTCGATGTCGGGGATTTGCGCGATGCAGTCGGCGGTCCAGGCGATCAGCGGCCGACCCGCCAAGGCGCGGATGTTCTTCAGCAGTACGCCCTTGCTGCCGCCTCGCGCGGGCACCACTGCCAAAATTCGCCTGCTTTGCAGCACCGACAACCTCCTCTACACATTCTGCGTTCGGGGAACTATGATCGTCGCCGCCACTATAGTCAGCCCCGGGGAACGTGTCACCCGCCATGAACCAGCCGGACCCGGCCCTTCTCGCCCGCCTTCCCCGTCCGTTTCGCGACGAGCCGTTCCGGTTGCTGCGCAAGGGCGTCCACGATAGCGATACGACCCTGGTGTACATCAATCGGAACGACGACTTCGCCTTCCTCGCCCCGCTGCCCGACATCGACTACCGCCAGTATCGGACCCGAAAAGAAGCGCTGGGCTTGGCCGCCTACCAGCCCGGCCTAGCCGCCGCCCAGGCCAGCCTCGAAAAGTTCCGCCCGGTGGTTGCCGCCGCTGGTAGCCTGCTGGAAGTGGGGGCCGGTGACGCGCCGTTCCTGACCGCAGTCCGCCAGACGTTTCCCACGCTCGCCCTGGCAAGTCTCGAGGTCGATCAGCTGACCAAGCCGTTCCGCGATGCGGTGCCCGGTTTGCGCCAATACGAGGATTTCACCGAGATCAAGGCCGAAGGACGCCGCTTCGATTGCGTCGTGCTGCTCCATGTGCTGGAACATATCCTGGAACCGGCGCTTTTCCTCGACCACATCAAGGCGGTTCTCGCCCCGGGCGGCGTGGTGGTGATCGAGGTTCCCTCTCTCGCCGACCCGCTGCTGAGTCTGCTTGCCCCGGGCGGGGTCGCCGCCTATCGTCGGTTTTTCTTCCAGTTGCAGCACCCCTACAGCTACAGCCCGTCCTCGCTGGTTCGCTTGCTGGAAAGTCACGGATTCGCCGCGCGCGAGGTCTTCGCCCACCAACGCTATGGGCTTGAAAACCATCTGACCTGGCTGGGCGAAAGTCGGCCGGGCGGCAATCCGCTGTTGCAGCAGGTCTTCGCAGGGTGCGATCAGGCCTATCGCGCCGATCTTGAACGGTCGGGCCACGCCGACACGGTGATCGTGGTGGCCGCAGCGGGCGGCTGATCCGGTCGCTTTACCCGTTTTTAATCCATCGGTGCCACGCTATCTCCCCCTTCCGCCTTCAACGGGTCATGGGGCAAGACGATATGGCTGGTTTCTTGGTTCGCGATATTCTGGACGAAGTCGATGTCTGCATGGCCTCGAGTAAAGAGGCTCTGGCGATCGACGTCCTTTATCGGGGTCTGTGGGACCATCCGGGTGACGAGGCCCTGTTGCGGCGCCTAGGCGGGTTATGCGTGCGGCTCGAGCGCTGGCAAGAGGCTCACAACGCCTTCGGCGAGCTGTCCCGGATGCGGCCCAATGACCCCGAAATCGCCGTCGCCCTGGCGACGGCCGCCGAAAAACCTGCCGAAATCGCCAGTTCACCGATCCGCATCGGACGGGGGAAGTATCTGCAATTCAGCGTCACGCGCTGCTTCGAGGATGCCGATCTGCCCCGCTCTGTCCTGTGGGAGGTTCTGGGCGACATGCTATGCGACGAGGATGGCCTGGCCATTTACGGGCACGGCCCGTTCCTTGACGAATTGCTGGCGCACAATCCGATGCTGCTCGATGCCACGCTCGTCCAGATCGTCGATGACCCGGCCGAGGATGGTCCGCGTGGTTTGCCGGTGGTGACGCTGGACCAACTGCCGCCATCGGTTCGCACCGTCTTTCTGTGCGGCTTCGGCATGGCCGAACGGATGGCGCGGTTTTATCGTTTGCCCACTGGATTGCGGATCGTCGATGCCGGGCTGCTGGCCTCGGGCCCACTGGCGGCGAAGCTGGCCTATGCCTGGAAGCCGACCGAGCGCCACGCCTATCCCCTGGATATTCCCGACGTCGTGGTCCAACCCGACCTGGACGTATTGATCGTCGATTGCCCTGGCCGCGTCCTGGCCATGCTGCCCAACGGCATCGGCTATGTCGCGGCCGCGCTGGCTCGCACGGCTTTGCGGGTCCAGGTGCTCGACCTCGATCTGACCAGCTATCACCGCTACCATATCCGCAGGCTGTTCGATCTGTGCGGGCCGATCATCCTGCCCGACGGCACCGAAATGCCGCGTGAGCCGTGGATGCCCGAATATGCCGAGTGGTGGGGAAACGGCACGGCGACCACCGCCTTAGAGGACGACATTCAGCAAGCGATCGCGCGGATCATCGCGGCCCGTCCGAAAATTCTGGGGTTCTCGGTCAACAGCAGCAACCGCGATATCGCCGGTCGCATCGCCGAGACCGTCCGCCAAGCGTGTCCCGACATCGTCATCCTGGCCGGAGGCTATTCCTGCCAGGACGAAACCCTGGGACGGCTGAATTTCCCCGAGGCCGATTATGTCTGCATCGGCGAGGCCGACCTGACCGTCGGTCCGCTATGCGAGGCTTTGGCCACCGGCCAGCGGCCGATCGACCAACCGGGGGTTATGTCGCGCTTCGACACGCCTGGGCGGCGGTTCGTGCCCGGACCGCGCCAGAACAATCTGGATCTGATCGATTTTCCCCGTTACGACTGGGTGCCGTCCCTGGATGTCTACCGCAATTACAACGGCTACCAGCTGACGCCGATCATCGCCAGCCGAGGCTGTCGCTGGTCGCGATGCACCTTCTGCGCCGAGCGGTTCTATTGGCGCATCCGATCGGCTGCCAATTTTTGCGACGAATTGGAATGGCTGTCCGATCACGGCTGCAAACTGTTCATGTTCAACGAAAGCGACCTGAACGGACAGCCCGACCGTCTGGTTGAAATCTGCGACGAAATCATCCGTCGGGGGATCAAGGTGGCGCTGACGGGCCAGTTGCGGATTCACGTCAAGGGCGACCGGCCGTTCTTCGACAAGTTGGCCCAGGCCGGATTCGTCGCCCTTCGCTTCGGGGTCGATGCCTTCAATGACAACACCCTCAGGCTGCAGGCCAAGGGCTACACCATGAAAATCGTCGAGCAGAATCTCCGCGCCTGCCACGAAGCAGGTATCTCCACCGCCGTCAACTGGGTGATCGGCGTGCCGGGCGAGACCGACGCGGATGTCGAGGAAAGCATCGCCAATGTGATCCGGCTCAAGGACCATATCGACAAGGTCGAGAATATCAACCAGCTGCGCATCAAGGTCGGCAGCATCTACTGGGTCTCGCCGGAGAAATACAACATCAGGTTCCGTCGGCCCCAGCAGGAATTGTTCGAACAATATCTGATCAACATTCCCAGCGAGGAATGGTGGAGCGAGCAGCCCTATATCGACCAGCATGTCCGTCTGGAACGGTACGAACGGACCATCGTGGGATTGCGCGACGGCGACGTTCATTTTGGGGATTTCGCCGCGTTGATGATCGAACGCGCCCTGCATGCCCACGAAGCGGAGGCAGACGAGCAGACCCCCGACCGCATGCTGATGCCGGCGCACCCTTGAACGATTGACCTTGGTGGAGGCCATCCCCACCTTCACTCTTTGGAAAGTCCTGCCGATCGATACTTTCCGGCCGGATTCGTCGCAAAGGAAGAAGTCCCGATGAACAGCCAGGACGTCAGCCAAATTTTAGGAGAGGTCGAGGACTGTCTGCACAAGGGCAAGCCTGCCTTGGCCGTTGACGTGCTCTACCGGGGTTTGTGGCGCAGCCCGTCCGACGTGGAATTGCTGCGCCGCCTGGGGTTGTTGTGCGCCAGGCTCGAGCGCTGGGAAGAGGCTCGTACCGCTTTCGAGCGGGTCGAGGCGCTGTCTCCCGGCGCCCCCGATGTCCAGATCGCTCTGGGCGCGTTGGCAGGTAAACGTCGCGAAATCTCGTCGTCACCGATCAATTTCGGCACCGATAAGTATCTGCAATTCAGCGTTCATCGCTGCTTCACCAACGGGGTGGTCCCCCTTTCGGTGCTGTGGGAGGTGCTGGGCGACCTGCTGGTCGAGGAAGACGGCTTGGCATTCTATGGCCACGGGCCGTTCCTTGACGATCTGCTGGCTCTTACCCCGGACCTGGCCCGGCTCGCCGTCGCCCTGATCGCCGACGATCCCACCGCCGCGCCCGACCTTGGATTGCCGGTGGTTACCCCCGCGACGCTTCCCGCAACGGTACGGACGGTGTTCCTGTGCGGAACCCGGATGTTCGACCGCATCCAGATGCTGCGTCGATTACCGGCTGGGCTGCGGGTCATCGATGCCGGACTGCTGTCGTCCAGTAATCTGGCGCCCCAACTGGCCGATGCCTGGGCGCCGACCATGCCGCATGCCTATCCCTTGACGATTCCCGACATCGTCGTCCGTCCGGACCTGGACGTCCTGATTCTCGATTGCCCGGCGCGAACGCTGGCCCTGATGCCCAACGGCGTCGGCTACGTCTCGAATGCCTTGAAGAAGACCGGACTTGGCTTCCAGGTTCTCGACCTCGATGTCTTCTCGTATCATCGCTACCACATGCACCGGCTCTTCGACGTCGTCGGCTCGCTGACGTTGCCCGATGGCACCGTCCTGCCCGTCGAACCGTGGCTGCCCGAGCATCATGAATTGTGGTCCAGCGGCAAGATCACCCACCTGGTGGAAGACGAAGTCGTCGAAATCATCGAGCAGATCGTCGCCGCCCGCCCCAAGGTTCTGGGCTTTTCGGTCCATGCCTGCAACCGCCGGATCGCATCGCGGATCGCCCAGGCCGTGCGCGCGCAAGTGCCCGAGATAGCGATCATCGCCGGGGGCTATTCCTGCCAGAACGAAGCGATGGGAATGCGCGGCTTCCCCGATGCCGATTACATGTGCATCGGCGAGGCCGATCTGACGGTGGGGCCGTTGTGCCAGATGTTGGCGGCCGGCCAGCGACCCAAGGATCTGCCGGGGATCATGTCGCGATTCGATACGCCTGGCCGCCGGTTCGTTCCCGGCCCGCGAGAGAATGATCTCGACCGCCTGGACTTCCCCCGCTACGACTGGGTGCCGTCTTTGGACCTCTATCGCAACTACACTGGCTACCAACTGACTCCGATCATCGCCAGCCGTGGTTGCCGCTGGTCGCGCTGCTCGTTTTGCGCCGAACGGTTCTATTGGCGGATCAGATCTGCGGCAAATTTCTGCGACGAGTTGCAGTGGCTGGCGGCGCAGGGCTGTAATCTTTACATGTTTAACGAAAGCGACCTCAACGGCATGCCCGAGCGGTTACTGGAAATTTGCGACGAGGTAATCCGTCGCAACATCAAGGTGCTGTTCACCGGCCAATTGCGTATTCATGCCAAAAGCGACCAGGCCTTCTTCGACAAGCTGGCTGCGGCCGGCTTCACCGCACTGCGGTTCGGGGTCGACGCCTTCTCGGACCGCACCTTGAAGCTGCAGGCCAAGGGCTACACCATGAAAACGGTCGAAGACAATCTTCGTGCCTGTCACAAGGCCGGGATCGCGGTCAGCGTCAATTGGGTGATCGGAGTCCCCGGCGAGACCGACGCCGATATCGATGAAGGCGTGGCGTTTCTCGCCTCGGTCAGGGAATGCGTCGCCAAGGTCGATAACATCAACCAACTGGGCATCGTCAACGGCAGCATCTACTGGCTGTCGCCGGAAAAGCACAATATCCACTATCGTCGGCCAAAAGAAGACTTGTACGAAGAGTTCCCCAACTCGATTCCGACCGAGCTGTGGTGGAGTGAAGAGCCCTATATCGACGACAAGATCCGGCTGGCCCGTTATGAACAGGCGGTGGTCGGCTTGGTGCGATCCGGCGTCCGGGTCGGCCCCTTCGCCGCCGGGGTGATCGACAGAACCTTGAAGTCGGACCCACGTCTGGCCGCAGCCGCCGACATGGAAGAACGTATCGCCATGCTGGCCCATCCCTAAGGTGTTCCATGACATCATTCACCGACATCACCATCTTGCATGCCTGGCGTTTCGACGATCTTTTCACCGAGATGGAGGGAATGCTTCATTCGGTTCCCGGATTCGAATACCGGAATTTCGGCCTGCCCTGGCATGACCCTGCCTACCAGCCCTCGACCGAAGAGGGATTGGAATATCTGCGCAACCGCGCCGAGGTCCAGGTGCTGCCTGCCCAGGTGGCGATCGCCATTCCTGAGCTGTTCGCGTCGGATCGAGGCCGCCAATGGGCGGAAATTGAATTGAACGTCTGCGCGACCGAGAACAAGCCGGTGCTGGTGGCGACCAAAGACCCTTCTAAGATTCCAGACTGGCTCGCCACCCGGGCGACCAAGACGGTGGCATGGGATGCCTCCGCCGTGGTTGCGGCTGTGCGCCGCCTGGCCGGGCACCCCGTGGATTGAACGAAACCGCAGGCGCGGTATTCTTGAAAAGGAACCGGACGGCGGGCGCGGTACGGGCGATGTCCTTATTGGATCGGTTGGTGCAAAGCGCCCCCGCATGGTGGGAACCCGACAGCTCATACGCTTGGCGGCAAGCCCGAAGCCGGTTTTATGTCATGCGACATCATGGTGAAGGATAATGCCGCGAACGCCGAAGATCGCGGACGGAAAACAGCCCAGTCTCGACCTGAGCGTCCAAGGCAATTCCCCCTAGTGGGCCTTTTTCGCCACGGCGTCTTGAAATCGCGTGATCCAATCCTGTCCATCGGGCCCTAAATTGTCTTGAAGCCGTTCGAGAACCACCGGCTGGGTGACGGCGGCGAATTCGGCCCGCCGCGCCGCATCCAGATCCTGGCATTTCAACCGATGGCAGAGAAGGCGAATGCCGCTTTCCGAGTTCTCCCAGTCTTCAGCGGCCTTGGTCCCCAGGGCGATGGCCTTGGTTGCCGCCGCCCGGATATGAGACTGTATTTCGGGTGACAATCCACGGAAGGCGTCTTGGTTGAACACCCAGACATAGGGCGAGTAAAGGTGATTGGTCAGGGTGGCGAATTTCTGAACATCGTCAAAGCGCTGGGCCAGAATGATGGCGGCGGGGTTTGATTGCCCGTCCACCACGCCGGAGCTCAGGGCATTGCGCTCTTCCTTGGAGCTTACCTTGACCGGCGTGGCCCCCATGCCGCGGATCATGGCATCCAGGGCGGAAAAGCCGGGCACCGCCCGGATCTTCAGCCCCGCCATATCCTTGGCCGAAACAATGGGCCGACTTGAATTGGTGATGATCTGGAAGCCCGAAGGATCGGCGAATCCCAGGATTTCAAATCCGGTCTTGGCTGCCATATCCGCCGCCAAGGCCTGACCGAACGGCCCGTCATAGACCTGGCGGGCGACGGCACGATCCGGGATCAGAAACGGAACCTGGGTTACCGCCACCATGGGGTAAAACGGCGCGACGCCGCCCACGGTGATGAGCGCGGTCTGGATGACGTTATGTTCCACCAGCTTGGCCATTTCGCGGTTGCCGCCCAGCCGGGATTCCGGGTGCATTCGAACGATCACGGCTCCGTTGCTCTGGCTTTCCAGAATGTCCTTGAAGGCCGCCGCTGTCACCGAGACGGCGTCGGAGGCCGAGGTCTGGCGTTGGGAATGCGCGAGATGGATCTCCACCGCGGGCTCGGCCTGGACCCTGCCCGCCAAGCCAAGGACAAACATCGCCAGGATAAGGGCGTTCCGCGTGATCATCGCCATGTCCCTACTTAGAGTCGAATCGAAGGACCGCTTCGGCGGAGGTGGCGGGCGGCCCGTCCCGAAGGCTTTGGCAATGGCCCAAGAACAGGGCGGCAGCGCCGTCATCGGACCATTGCCGTTGGAAGGCTTCGAACCCATTGACGGCCTCGGCCCATTCCCCGGCGCCATAGGCCGAGAATGCGGCATCCCAGGCCTGGGCGCGGGCCAGGATGAGACTATCGGTCGTGTCGCTGGTCGCCAAAAGCTCGAAGAGCGGGATGGGAATCGAGGTTCCCGACGCGACCACGGGGCCAAAGGGCCGAAACAGGAATTCCCCCCGCACCGCCTCTTCCACATCGCCGCTGACCAGCAACTCGGTGCCGAAGCGCTTGTTCAGCCCTTCGATGCGCGAGGCCAGATTCACCGCCGGTCCCAGCGCGGTGTATTGCATGCGCTTATGCGAACCCACATTGCCCACCACCACCATGCCGGTATGCAAGCCCATGCGGGTGGTCACCGGAGGCAAGCCTCGAGCGGCGAAAACGGCATTCAGTTCAAGGCCCACCGCGCTGCAGGCCAGCATGGCAAGGCAACCGTTTCTCTGGTGGTGAGGGTCCGGGCTGGGCGCGTTCCACAAGGCCATGATGGCGTCGCCGATATACTTGTCGATGGCTCCCTGATTGACGTCGATGGCGGCGGCCATGACGTCGAAATAATCCGACAGCCGACTCAACACCTCCTCTGGGGCGAGCCCCTCGCTGGCCTTGGTGAAGCCGGCCAGATCGGTGAACATGATGGTGGTGGGTTGGCGCGCCCCGCCAAGAGTGGAATCGCTGCCCGACTGGACGATCTGGCGCACCACTTCCTTGGGCACGTAGACGCCGAAGCTTCGAAGCGCGCTCTTCATGCTGTCCAGGGCGTCGGACAGTTGCACCAATTCCGCCACCGGTGTCTTTACCCGCACCGGATCGTCCAATTCCAGCCTGCGGATCAATCGGGTCTCCTCGATGATCTGACCGATGGGCCGAGACAGAAACCGGGTGATGGCGAAGACGCCCACTCCGGACAACAGCACGATGGTCGATCCGATCACCAGGATCAGCAGGCTGATCCGGCGGATGGGGCCGATGAAGTCCTCGTCGTCGGTGGCGGCGAAAATCGTCCACTTGCTTTTCAGTTCGGGCGGAAGCGTGGTGGCCGAGACCACATAGGTCGCCCCGCCCACGCGCACGCGGAATCTGTCGCCACCGCCCTCGGCATGGCGCTTGATGATCGCCGACACCACCGGATCATCGAAGTCCTTGGCCATGACGATGGCGGGTTTTCCATTCTCGGTAATGACGTTCTTGCCGGTATCCGGATAGCCGACCAGCCGCCCCGCCTCGTCGACGATGAAGACCTGTCCGCGCTCGCCGACCTTCTGACGCGCCACCATCTGGGACAGCGCATCCAACGAGATGTCGGCGCCAAAGACGCCGATCACTTCCTTGTCGTCGGTGGCCATACGCTGGGACAAGGTCAGGCCCGGACGCCCGGTCCCCGAAAAAAGATAGCCGCCGGAATTGACCAGATCATCCTTGTCCTGGGCGGCCTTGTACCAGGGGCGTTGACGCGGATCGTATTGGATGGTGGCGCTTTGCTCGACCTTCACCACCGCTCCCCAATCGGATAGATAGATCAGGCTGTCGGCGGGCAGACCGGTAGAATCGTCTATTGTTCGAATGACATAGCGGGCGTTCTCTGGCGGCGCTTCGCCCTTCTGGCCGAACTTTCCCAGGCCGACGGGAAGGCGGATCATCTGCAGGAACTCGCCATTGCGGGCGAATCCGTAATAAAGGCTATAAAGTGCGGGCTGCTGTTCCAGCGCCTCGAAAATCGGACGCCAGGAATCTGGGCGCCGCAGGGAGTCTCGCTGGGCACGGCCAAAAGCCGCCGAAAGCTCCACGGTGCGGGCGATGGGCTCCAACAGACCGCGAACCCCGATCACCACCGATTCCGTTGACTTGTCCATGGCCGAATTGGCGGTCTTCTCGGCCAGATCGGCGTTCCTGACATACAATATGCCGGTCATGGCCCCGATCAACGGCAGCATGATCCCCATGAACATCGCGAAAATGCCGATTTGGAGACGAATGCGCATGACCTACCTTTGACGATGAAAGGATCTACACGCTTTAGTGGGGCGCTTGACCTATGACTTTTATTCCTTTCGTATAAATTCGCAACTGGAATATTACGTTTGCCTAAGTGAGCCGCCGGGGTCTGGTAGCCCAGGGCCACCGAACCGACGCATGCCCAGGACAACCGAGCGCCGACACCCTCTATTTGCGATCCTGCACGGCAGAGCCGTCGGCTTCGAGCCGCAAGCGCAGCAACGCGGATTCCAATTCCGAGGCGATACTGCGACGCGCCTCGGTCCCTTTGGCCTCCCGGAGACGTCGCAGCGCGCTGTCGGCCTCTGTCAGTTCGGCGATGGCCGTCGGACCCTGGCGGGTTGATAACTGTAGCTTCACTGCCTCCAACTCGGACGCCTTGGCCGCCTCGTAGCCCTTGTCGATGACGGGAGAACCTTGCGCCATGGCTGCGGAACTCAGCGCGACGACAAGAGCTGCCATAAGAAATGATCGCATCATCATGCTCCTATTATAGCCTTGCATATTCTATCACATTCCGCTTTCGCGCATCAGAACGGCAATGGCGGAACGCAAGGCCGCGCCGGCAAGGCTTTCAGCCTCTCCGGCCAAAATGGCGACACCTCGAATCTGAGAGGTCGGCGCGGGGCCTTCCGCATGGCAACGAACGCGATAGAGCGCTTGGTCCGGAACCAGGGCCCGATCCTTCACCCGCACGGACACCGTCCCACCGGCAAGGGTGGCCAGCGCCGGGTCGGCGAGATTGCGGACCGACCCTCGATCTATGGCGACGATCCGGCATGGAAGGTCTGGGCGCCCAAGGTCATCGGCGACGAAGCGGCCCTGTCCGTTCAATGTCAGCCGTGTCACGTCGCTTTCGGCCACATAGGCATCAATCACCGGCGGAGCATCGCTCTCGATTGCGGCCAAGCGCTCCTTGGGACTGATCCACTGGCCCGGCTGGAGATCGGGAATGGGGTCGACGATACGCCCGGAAAAGGGCGCGATCAGGATCTGGCGCTCTTTTTCGCGTTCCATGGACACCCGCTCGGCCACGGCTGTCTCCAATTCCTGGCGTAGCGCCTGGGAGCGCTCGCGGAACGTATTTTCGAAGGCGAAGAATGCCAGCTCGAATTCCAGCACCTGAATTTTGCGCGCCGCCTGCGCCAGACGATGATCAAGATCGGGAGAGGTCAGGACCGCCAGCACCGCGCCCGCCTCAACCTTGCGTCCGAAAGCGAGATCAACGCGCTCCAGGCGCCCCGCCGTCATGGGATAGAGTCCGAAATGGAGGTCGGCCTTCAGCATGGCGGGAGCGGAAATGCGCCCATGCCAGGGAATGAAGGCCCCCAAGGCCAGGACGACCAGCAATCCCAGCGGAGCCAATGACCGCCGGGATCGCATGATGGTCGCTCGCCGTGTCCACCATTGTTTGAACTCGCCCCAGAACGGCATGAACACGAACCACCCGATTTCAACGGCGAACAGCAAGATGCCGACCGCCTTGATGAAGAAGTGATAAACCAATGCGGCGATGCCGAGAAACAGCACCAATCGATAGATCCACACACCAAACGCGAAAAGTACCAGCGCTTGGCGCTGGGCGGGATGGAATCGCTCAGGCTCCGGCTCTCCCAGCTTGAACAGCACCTCCCGCAGCCACCATCGCGCCACGGCGAAGGCGCGCTGGTGCAGATTGGGCATGTCCAGAGCATCCATCAGCAGAAAATAGCCGTCGAACCGCATGAAGGGGCTGAGATTAAGCACCAGGGAGGACAACCACGTCGTCGAGGCCAACATGAATGCCGCCCCCCGCAAAGCTCCATCGGGCAGGAATCCCCATGCCAGGGTGGCCCATGCCGCGACCGCCAGCTCCACCAGGACTCCCGCCGCCGCCACGGAGAGGCGGTCCCGGCGGCGCGTCAGCTTCCAGGTCTCGTTGACATCGGTATAGAGCACCGGCCACATCACCAGCAGCGCAAGTCCCATGGTGGGAACCCGACAGCCCAAGCGCTTGGCGGCATAGCCGTGCCCAAGCTCGTGCAAGAGCTTCACCCCGGCGAGGGTGACGCCATACATGACAAGCCCGGACGGACTGATTGTATCGACCAGGGTGGCGCCAAAGACCTCCCATTGCCGGATAATCAGGAATAGCCCCACGACCAAGGCGCCGAGAGTCGCCATGAGAAACCCGCGGGAGAATGCCCAGCGCACAGCGGGCAAAGTCAGTCCCAGTAACCGATCAGGCCGAACCAAGGGAATGCGGATGAACAGGTAATGGTGCAGCAGCCACTGGGCCCAGGTCTGCTTGCCCGCCACCGCCTTTTGATGCAACCGCGCGGTTCCATCCGGGCCGACCGATTTCAGCAGCTCGTTACCGGCCAAGAATCCCACCACATCCATGACATCGCTCTCGACCAGATCAAGGGCGGTCTCGGAAGAGACCGCCTGAGCGATGACAGAGGGTTCCCCCAGATGCCAGCGCGCCAATATCTCGAAGATCGGCCAGCCAATTCGAAAGAAGCGGTTTCGCACCGGGTCTTGCAGTGTCCAACTTGGCGCGCCGCCCTGGACCGGGCCGGGATGAAGATGAAGTTCATCGCGCAAGGGCGGCAGCATGTCCTAAAACCCGACCATATGACGCACGGCCGCCAGCGGTCGGCGCACCAGCCAATAGAGGATGGGGACACGCCCGGCTTCGATACGGGCCGTCCCTTTAAGGCCGAGTCGGGGCTTAGTCCCCTCTTCCATCAGGGTCGCGCGCAAGCGGTAGGCCACCGTCGAATCGGAGCGGCTTTGCGCCTCGTAGCCGACAAAGCGCAGACTGGCGCGCACGGGATGCAGCGGGTCGGCGTTCAGAAATACCGTCACTTTCATGCCGGGATCGAGATCCACCGCGTCCCCGACCGCCAGCCAGGCTTCGATCTCGGTATCGCGCTCGTCGGCGATGGACATTACCCGTTCGCCGATACTGACGGGACGACCGATCCATTCGGAGGGATCGTCCAATACGGCAAGGCCGCTGCGTGGCGCCTTGACCTTGATCCGCTCCAACAGACCGCGCAGATAGGCCGCCTCGGCGGCACGCTCTTCCATCCGCCCGGAGAGGACCATCAGCTTGGACTTGGCGGCCGGATCGAATACCGCCTGTTGCGAGGTCAGCCGATATTCTGCCTCGGCGGTCGACAGGGTCTTTTCCGCCACTTCAAGCTTGCCGATCAGGGTCGTGGCGTCGAGATCGAAGAGCAGTTGGCCCTCCCTGACCTGGGCATTGGGGGCGATATGGAATTTATCGATGACGCCATCCAACGGGGACCGCACCACCGCTGGGTGGGCTGCCACCAGTTCGGCCGGAGCCAGCACGGTTAACGGCACAGGCAACAAGGATGCCAGCGCGACACCACCCACCACCGCTCCCCAGGCCAGTCGGCTGAGCTTCCGGCGGGGCGTCGCTCCCCTGCTCTTCTGGAAAAAGGACAGGGCATGTCCATAGGCATGGCCGATTTCGTTCAGCAGGGCCTGGTCTTGGTCGCTCCATGGGCCGTCGCGAACCAAGAGCACCCCCCCAAGCGCCCGATCCCCCCACCCATTGAGAGGAAGCCAAAAACCATGGGGCGGAAACCACTCGCTCCATTCGGCGCGGTCGCGCTCGGACAACAGGCCGGGATCGATCCGCCCACCCTGGGGCAGCGCGGCGGCAAGGCCTCGACAGGCGCGCGCCAGCCACAAAACGAAAGGGGTCGACCCCTCCGGCGCGGAGAGGCCCGAGATGGTGACGACACCCATGCCCTCCCGCCACAGGATCGCCTGACGATACGGAGCCAGCGCGTGGGTCTCGTTGACGATGATAAAGCCCAATTCCTCGGCGGTCTCCGCCTCGCGGATGCGATGCTGAAGGCTCAGAAGAACGGAAATCGGATCGGTCGCCTCGGTCATGGTGGGGTCAATAACACTCGACCACTCATTCCCGCCAGCAGTTCTGGAAACGTGCCGGTCACCTCCGCCACCACCTTGACCGATTGGCTGAGGGGATCAACCTTGGCCCCCAACCGCGCCACCTTGGCCGGGTAGGAACGCCCGGTCTCATCGATGGCGATTTGAAAGCCAAGACCGGGCTTTAGCCATGACAGCCAACGCGACGGCGCCAAGAATTCCACTTCAAGCACCGAGTCGTCCAGAATTTCCAGCATGACCTGACCGGCCTGGACGAACTGATGATCATGGACCTTGATCTCGACCACCCGCCCGGGGAATGGCGCCGCCACGTTGCACTTAGAGACCACCGCCGCCCCGGCATTGATCTTGGCGCGGTTCTTGGCGACCTCGGCGGCAGCCACCTCGGCTTCCAGGGCGCCACCGGCATTCATCTCATGCAGGCGGCGATTGACCGAATAGGTCTTCTCCGCCGCCACCATGGTGGCCCGTGCCTCTTCCAACTGCGCCCGCTGAACATGGCAATCCAACGAGACCAGGGCTTGGCCATCCTTGAACCGCTCGCCATCCTTGACGGTGATCCTGTCGACCTTGGCGGCCAACTCGCTGGACAATGTGGTGAAACGGCGTGGCGACAGTTGAGCGCGAATATCCTGTCCCGCTCCGCCTCGGCCCATATCCTGGGCCGAGGCGCTTGAAGCGGCCAGCACGGCAAGCACGACCGCGAAGGCGTAACGGCGCATCAATTGGCGGAGGAGGCGATGGCGATGGGGCCATCTTCCGAGGCCGCCGGTAAATCGTAACGCAGAACGTCCTTGTCCTTGGCGGGGGCAGCGGCAGGAGACTGTGTCTGACGGCCCTGGGACGCCTTTACCAGAATCTCCGACACCTTGCCTTCGTCCAGTCCGGGACGAACCCACGTGGCGGCGACATTGGCCGACCGTTCCGCATCATCGGCAGGCTGCGACACTTCGCGCAGCCGAGCCGACTGATCGGGGACGTCATTCCAATTCCGATCACTCTTGACCGCCTGTTGTTCCACGGCGGTCAAATCGACGGATGTCACCGCGGCCTTCCGGCGGACGACGGCCACCTTCTTGGTTTTGGCCTTGACGACCGGACCATCCTGGGTCGCGGCGACGGGCTGGACGGTGACACTCTGATCAGGGGTGGATTCCACCACGGGTGCCTGAACGGGCATTTCAGCCACGGGGACCGGAGCCAACGCCTCGGGGGCCGCGTCCACCACGGGAATCGGCGCCGTCGGCAACCGCCCCCATGTCTCCAACCGGGCGTTGATCGTATTGCTCAGATCATCGATATCGTGGCTGGCCACCTGATCGGGAAGCAGATCCTGACCCAGAGTCGCCTGCATCTTGCCGAAGGCCGACTGCATCTGGGCATAGCTTTGATAGCGGCGCAGGCGGGCGGCGATAGCCGAGGTCTGGTTGGCGATACGCTCCATGACGCTCTGAGCGTCGTTCTCGGAACGAACCCTGGCGAACTGGGCCAGACGCTGCTCCACCTGATACAACTCGTCGGCGCGCTGGAATTGCTTGCCCGCGTTCTGGAACTGCCGATAGGAAACATGGACCTGGGCCAGGATCGCCATGCGCAGTGCGACGCGCTTGGCATTGGCGACCTTTTCGTTGGCCTCGGCGCTGTCCATCTGGTCGGGCGCCGACAAAAGGTTAAACAGGTTCCAGGTGATCTTGGAGCCAACCTCATACCACTGGTGATCCACCAGGAAGCTGTTGCTGTCCCACTTGTTGTTGATGTTCAGATTGATGCCGGGCAGCATCTTCAGGATGGTTTTCTTCGTCTCGTCCAAGGTGATGCGGGCCAGATACATCTGTTCGCGCAGGTCGGGATTATTGACGAAGGCCAGTTCTTCCATCTGCTCTGGCGACATCTCCATGGGCGGTATGGTCATGGCCGAATCAGCGGGAATATCAAGATTCATTTCGCTTCCCGGCGGCAGATTGACCAGCGCCGCCAGTTCGTAGCGCGCCGTCGACAATTCATGGCTGATCGCTTCCAGCTGACGCAGATTTTCCAGCAGGTTCTTCTGATAGCGCAGGATTTCGGCCTGGGACCGCAGCCCCTCCCTCTCGACCGCGCGGGCGTCGGTCAGTGCCTTCTCGGCCACTTGGACCGTATTGGAAACCTCGGCGTGGAGAACCTGGGCGGCGGCCGTCCGCCAATAGGCGAAACGCACTTCCTGAATCAGGTTATGGACGGTCTTGCGGCGGCGCTCGGTGGCGATCAGCGCCTTGTCGGCGCTCTGCTGGGCATTGACGTAGCTCACGCCGAAATCAAGGATGTTCCAGGTCAGCCCCAGGTCGGCGGTAATATTGTCGCGATCGGTGGAATAGGTGGGATTGCTGGTGGAGGTGACATTGGTGACAGCATCGCGCGACCGGGTGGCATTGGCCTCGGACCGACCCGTATAGCCCGCATTGGCGACCATCTTGGGCAACAGATCCCAGCGATCGACATTCTTCTGACCGGCGGCCAGGGCCTCTTCCATCACCTTGGTGCGGCGATCCAGGTTCTGGGTCAGGGCACGGGCAATGGCATCAGACAGGCTCAGAGGCTTGGTCACCGGCGCATCGGCGCTGAACATTTCGGCCTTATCCGCGACGGTCTGGGCCTTCATTTCGGCCTCGGTCAGCGGGTTTGGCGACACCGCGCAGGCGGATAGCAGCGCGACAACCGAGGCGGAGGCAAGAAGGTGACGGAGTAAGCGATAGCTGCGCATAGGACAATCCCCTGGAGTAAATTCATTCTCGTGTTTGATTAGGCGACGCGGCCCGAAGCTGATCTCATGGCGGCTAAACGTGCCGTACCGGATTTGGCTGCGCGAATCTGCTCGGCGAGGCCCGCCTTGCCGACAAAGGCGTGACGGGACGGACCGACGAGGCCGTCGGCATTGGCCCCTTGACCACGCACCTCCATCTTGAACACCTGAACAGCTTCGGCGCCCGCGGCATCCTTGGCCGAGACCCTGATGTCGATGGCCCCCGTCTGACCGGGAGGCGGCGTGCCTTCGAAGCGTCCCGTGGTGGGATTGAACGACAACCAACCGGGAAGCGGCTGTCCATCGGCCATGGTCGCCTGAAGCGTCACCTGGGCATCGGCCTTGGCCACCGCGAAGGCATCGGCGGGAATACCGAACGAGACCCGCCCCGTCTGAACAACTTCGCCGATGGGCCTGGCGACCACGATGGCGTCGCCGCCGGTCGCGGCGCCTGGGGCGGCCACCGCCACCCGAAAACCGCCATCGGACGGCGCCGACAGGTTCGGCGACAGCGCGATATTGGACTCGGCTCCGCGTGTTGACGCGGGCGCCGCGATGCCGTCACTGGTGCGGTTCGACAAGGCCGACAGGCCGTCCGAGGACGAAACCTGCGTGGTCGTGGACTCGCGCACCACGGTCTGCATGCCCGCCGCCTTCGCATCGCTGCTGGTGCCGTCACCACGCAGGGCGTTAATGATCGGGGTGCCGCCCTCGGCGGCGCCGGTCTTGATGATCTTGGGCGTGGAAATCTCGGTCGCGGCAGGCGGTTTCGGAGCATCTTTCGGCGGTTCCGCCGCCGGCGGCGGTGGTGACTGGTGGAGTTCCGTGGTGGCGCTCGTCGGCGCCGTCAATTTGATGTTCGATGTCGCGGTGCCCGAATTACCGTCGGTGGCCTTGGCACTGATCTGCAGGATGCGCGTGGTGGTATCGGGCGACGACAGCGTGTTCTTAAAGGTAATCTGGCTGGTCAGGGTGGTCATGACGGCATCGGTGACACTGCTGCCATAGCTTCTGAAATTATCCAGATACAGGGATGCGCCAGCCGCGCCGCCGCCGGAAAAGTCGAAGGTACCCGCGGCGAAGATAAGCCGGTAGTTATCGCTGGTGGGAACGGTGACACTGCCGGGAGCGAAACTGGTCGAGGCGCTCCCGGAGGAGCCGGTCTGATCCAGAATCAGAGTCGTCGTCCCATCCGTCACATTCAGGAGATAGGCGTAGACGTCGAAGGCATCGCTGCCTCCCAAGGCGCGCCAGTCGAACGAAACGCCGTCTCCGGCATTTGCGGCGAATTCCGGGCTGATGGCCAACGGACCGTGGATGATATCATACCCGTGTGCCATCGAGACGCCGGTGCTCAGCAATTGGAGGCCGTAGCTACCGGCCGTCTTTTGCGTGGTCACCACCG
Source organism: Paramagnetospirillum kuznetsovii (assembly GCF_003284725.1). GTDB lineage: Bacteria > Pseudomonadota > Alphaproteobacteria > Rhodospirillales > Magnetospirillaceae > Phaeospirillum > Phaeospirillum kuznetsovii. The sequence continues at coordinate 29,970 of NZ_PGTO01000028.1, forward strand.
TGCCGCTCAGGGTGCCAAGCGAGGACGGCGTCACCGAATCGTTGTTGGTATTGTTGGCGGGCGTGGTGGTATCGGCGGGGGTGACATAGGGGCCGCCGGAACCGATGGCGCTGGCAAGGTCGGTCGTGCCCAGTTTCACCTGGGTCGTGACGATGGTCCAGCCGGTGGTGTCTCCGGTTTCGAAACCGGCATTGGTGAAGGGAGAAACACCCAAATTGATCTGCAGCGCCTTTCCATTGGTGCCGTCATTGGTCGAATCCACATAGCCGATCAGATCCCGACCTGTGCCGTTGCCCAGATAGACGCCGGTGCTGCTGCCGACGACGCCGGTGGAAATGGCGCCGGTGTCGTTGACATTGGCGCCGTCGGACAGCGCCAGGACGTCGCCGGTCTTGACATTGCTCAGGGTGAAGCTGATCGAGCCGCCGCCGTAATGAGTCCCGTTGGCGAAGGAGATCGCCGGATCCACCGCCACGGCGGTTCCCCCGCTCGCATAGGTGGCGTCGGCGGTGCCCGTTACCGTCGGCGTTCCCAGCAGGCCATCGAACCTGGATATCTCGATCGAGGTTGTCGCCACGGCGCCGACGCTCCGCTCCAGCACCCAATCGCCCCCCTGTGCCGCCAAACCGGTGGCGTCGATCGAGGCCGCCACGTCGGCGCCCGTGGCAGCGGCCAGATCGCGGATAAAGTTATCGCCATCGCTTCCCTTGGCGATATCGCAGCCATACAACAATATGTCGCCACCGGATTTGAGCGCATGGCCGATCTCGGCCAGTTCCGCTTGAATCTCCGGATTGCCGAGCGCGCCGTCCGCAACGGAAGTGGCGCCGATATTCACCAGCCCCTCGGCACCATGCGACAACAGGTGAATGGCATCATAGCCCGAATGGGTCTGCGCCCATTTTGCCATCTGCGCCAGCCCATTGCTGCCGCCGTCGATCAGTTGGACCTCGACCCCCGCCCTCACCCCGTCGATCAAGACCTGATAGCCCGCCACCGAAGTATCGACGAAGGCCACCTCCTTCTTGCCGCCGTCTTGGGACGGATCGGCCGCGCGGACCTGAACCGCAGGCGGAACATCGGGAATGAGCGCCTTGGCGCTGGCATCGGCGGCGGCGTGGGCCGCGTCAACAGCGGCCGCGCCGTCAAACATCCAGCGAGGCTCCAGCGCCATCATCATCAAAGCAGATCGTTCGACATTCCGACGCATGCTTAGCCCCTTCTAATAATTACTTAAAAAGTAACATCTCCTCTTTTGATTGTCCCTCGTCTTCTTGTGTCAAAATTTGTCACGGGGTGACCAGGGCCAAGCTGGAGAGCGCATTTCGGCCCAACCCCCGCTTTCGCGGGAATGACGGAGTTTTTCCGCAGCCTGTTAAAGGTGAGAAGCAGGAAGAACCGATATCATCTCAGTGGTCGACGTCCTGCCCAAAGCTCGACGGGGGTGGAAGGTGGGGTCGTTCCCGATCTGCTCGGGCCAGCGATCGAGATCACACCAATTTTCGGGGCTGCTGCCTGCCTCATTTCTGCCACGGTGCCGCGATAAAATCGCTTCTTCTTGCGGCGCGGTGTATTGGGCGCCCGTCGAACACTCTGGGAGACTTCAATGAGCCATTCCGTAATCGGCGCTTTCGCCGTCGCCGCCTTGATTGCAGCCGGATCGGCATTTGCCGCCGATGCTCCGCCCGCCGCGTCTTCCGCGCCGGCTGCGGCCACAGCCGCCGCCCCCACGGCTCCGGTGGTCCCTGCCACGCCCCCCACCCCGGCACCGACGGCCGCCGCAGCGCCGGTCGCGGCGGCTCCTGCACCGGCCCCAGTTCCCATGGCGGCCCCAGCTCCCATGGAGGCCATGCCGGCCAAAATTGAGAAACCGCGCGTTTCCGCCTGCACCCGTGCCATTCGTTCGGCGGAACATGACCTGAAAGTGTCAAAGGCCAAGCCCGAGGCCATAGCAGGCGCCTGGCAGCATATCCAGGCCGCCAAGCAGGCGCGGACCATGCACAAGAAAGATGCGTGCAAGTCGGAAGCGGCCGCCGCCTCGAAAATGTCCAGCATGATGTGACGGCTGGCCGGTGTGGAGAGGCATGAGCCTTTCCACACCGCCATGGCCGACGGCGGCCATAAGCGAAGTTAATCCTGCCGTCATCTGTGCGCAATCTTCCTCCTGTAAGCTGCAATGTGAGTTGATCTGCCCCGATCCCAGGGAGCGGACATCATAAAATGTCTCCGGAGTCGAAGTGGCAAACCGGGCAATGGCAGGGGAGAAGCATCAATGAGTTCACAGAATAAGCCGACGGCAGCGCACCTCGCGAGCGTCGATCATATTCGGAATAATCCAAAATTCGCTGAACTGGTCCGCAAGCGCACCGCGTTTGCCTGGATACTCTCGGCGATCATTCTGATCATCTATTTCGGTTTCATCGCCATCATCGCCTTCGACAAGGCCTGGCTCGGCACCTTGCTGTCGCCCAACGGCGTCACCACCATCGGCTTCCCGATCGGTATCGGCGTGATCCTGAGCGCCATCGCGCTGACCGGAATCTATGTCTATCGCGCCAATGGAGAATTCGACGACCTGAACCGTCAAATCATCGAGGAATCCCGCTAATGAAGACGATGAAGACCGCATTCGCGGCCGCGCTCGCCATCGGCGGCACGGCCCTCCTGAGTTCGGCGGCCATGGCCGCCGGCGCTGACCTCGGCAACGCCGCCAAGCAAGCCACCAACTGGCATGCCATCATCATGTTCGTGATCTTCGTGGGCATGACGCTGGGCATCACCTACTGGGCGGCCGG
>NZ_PGTO01000029.1 GCF_003284725.1 Paramagnetospirillum kuznetsovii
GCTCCGTCTTGATTCGCAACCAGACAGAATCACAACGCACTGAAATCACTCAACTTAATTTCCGGTCAGCCTCTAAGTGGCGCGCGACAATTACGGTGGCCGGTCAGCGACAATTAGGATGACCGGCATGAGACACCGTCGAGTAGCACCTATACCGCTATCACAAGCAAGCATTGCTCAGCAATAAGGAAGTGCAGCGACAATTACGGTAATTGTCGCTGCGGTCGCGATCTGGCAGGAATGGTAATTGTCGCTACGCCGTCGAAACGACAATTACCCCAGTGAGGATGATGAGACGTTTTTAATTGGGCCAGTGACCACATAGCTGTGAAAAATGGCCAAAGTTGATCCAATTACCACCCCTCCTAAATCTGCGATCCAGGAGTCGCCACATCGCATCCTGTCCAGCCGACGCGGTCCAGTGTGTAGATGAACATGCTTCGGACAATGCTTAAGTTCCGACAAATACGGAACGCGCCGGATCAGTCGGTGCGGCATCGCGCTAATTGTGGCGCCTTAAATAAGGTCCACAAGCTTCTTTTTGGCGTCTGAGCTGCCCTCTATATAGCGTTGTGTCGTCTGGAGACTGCTGTGGCCTGCCATTTCCTGGACGTCCCGCAAGCTTGCGCCGACTTTGACGGCCGAAATCGCAGCGCGTGTCACGAACGTCCGGCGACCGCTATGGCTGCTGCATCCGTCCAATCCGAGACCATGGTAGAGCCGATCAAACCAATGAACCAAACTGCTGGCTGTCATGGCACCATTGCCTCTTTCCGATTGAATGATCGGGTGGTGTGGCTCGCTCCGCGGCGACGCGGCTTTCAGATCGATCAGCGCCGATCGCAATTCACTGTTCATCGGAATTTCACGGCCACGTTTCCCTTTGGCGATACGGTTCTCGACATAGAGTGCATCCCCGATCGCGCCATCCGCGTCAGTGACCATTCCCCACAAAAGTCCTGTTATTTCACAAGCCCGCAGCCCCGCTTTGGCGGATAAATAGATGATTGCTCTATCTCGTACAGGGTGCCGGTGTTTTTCAACAGCCTCCAGCAATCTTGAGAACTGCTGAGGTGATAAAATTTTAGCCTGCTTACCAGCCATGCCAAACTCGACATAAAATTACAGCATTCATCATAATATGTCGAAATTTGAGCGAAGGCAAAAACTTTCGCAAGAACAATGGCGGAAATCAGCCACTCGACTTATTTGAATGAAATGATGTCGAGTGGCGAGTGCAGGCATGGCAACTTTGACACTACCGTCATTGTGTGGCACTGTGATCGCTAATGGCATTGGTTAGCGGTGGATCATGGCTCAGTCGCATATAAAGATGGCGGATAATGGCAGAATGGTTCTTCCGGCCATCCTGCGCTCCGAAGTCGGCTTTCCGGATGGTGGCGATTTTCTCGCTCGTGTCGAAAATGGGGTGATCATCCTTGAGCCCCACAAGAAGGCTCTCGAACGCGTCCGAAATCTGGTGCGACAATACGCCCCGGCCGAGGAGGGCGTGAGCGTTGCCGATGAATTGATCGTCGAGCGTCACGCGGAGGCGGCGCGTGAGTAAAACCGTCCTCGATTCCTCGGCAGTGCTGGCGTCGTTTTATGGTGAGACCGGGGCCGACGCCATCGATGATATCCTCCGGGAGTCCTTGATTTCTTCCGTCAATGCGGCGGAGGTCATTTCAAAGCTGGTCGAGCGGGGCATGCCGGCAGACATGGCGAGATCTGCTCTCATCGACACAGGCATCGAAGTTGTGCCGTTCGATCTCAATCAAGCAGAAACGACCGGGGCTCTCCGCGCAAAGACAAAAGCTCAAGGTCTATCGCTTGGAGACCGAGCCTGCCTAGCGCTTGCCAAGCAGGTTGATGGCCAGGCGGTTACGGCGGATCGCGCTTGGACAAATATCGAAAATCTTGGTGTCGATGTTATTCTGTTCCGCGGCGAGCACTGAGCACGCGTCCCTTGGCGGAGGCAGGGTACGCTCGTTTTTGGGCCGCCAGATTTGGCGTAACGGAATATTTGGCGGGTTAGGCTGCACACCTCAGCCTCAGCCGGAGCACCGTCAAGCGCAGCCGCATTTATGCGTAACCCATTGAATCTGAATATTTCTAAAAATTCCGCGTGTTTGGGCTTACCGATATGTTCTCTCTGCCCACCGACCGCTGTACCTCCGGCAACCGCCACTCGCTGGGAACGTCCGCTATGGCCCTTGAGTGCCATGAACGGCCATACGCGGACATCCGGGATCAGGTCGGGGCGGTACCATCCCGAAGCGTAAAGAAGAACGTTGTGCCGGTACCGGGTTCGGATTTCAGCCAGATGGTGTCGCCGAAGCGTTGAACGATACGACGGCAAAGGGTCAGTCCGATCCCGGTTCCTTCGGTGTTGGAGGCGGGGTTCAGTCGCTGGAATATCTCGAAAATCTTGTCGTGGTATTCGGGTTCGATGCCGATGCCGTTGTCGGCCACGGCGAAGCGCCAACAGCCTGCGGAGACCATCTCGGCGCTCACCGAAAGAACAGGCTTGCGATCTCGGGCGCGGTATTTGAGGCCGTTGCCCAGCAGGTTCTGGAACAGACTGACCAGAAGGGTTTGCTCGGCCATCACTACCGGCAGATCACCAACTCTCACCTCCCCACCGGTGTCGCTCAGGTCCCGCGCGAGGTGCCGAAGCACAGCGGGCCACCGCGGCCACGGGATGAACCCGGCCGCAAGTCGTGCACCGTTCCGGCCAGTGGTCGACTTCCCCATGTGCAACAAGCGGCGAGGAGCGCCATTTGCCGGGCGTGCCCTTCTGGTGACCGGGAGGGCGCGGCGGCGCATCACCCGGCAAACGGGCCGGCGCTGCGTCCTTGCCGCCCGCGTCGCCCTTGGCGGCGTTCTCAGTGTCGCCGCCGACATCAGTCACGCATTTACCACCGCGTCGATAGGGATCGTTCGACGACGGCGGCTTCGAACTATTGCCTGAGTGCCGATTTAATCGCTCCGCCTGCTCGATCGCCAGCGCCCGCAGCCGCACGCACGTCTCAACCAGATCGTCGTGCGACAGATCCTCGATGTGGGCGCGGTCCAGCGGACCAAGGTCTTCGGGGCGAAGTTTTTTCATACCCCCAGAGAATCTGAATTTGCAGTCGGATTCAACCAAATATGAGTCCTGTCGCACACTCCTTGGTGCCGACCTCAGCCCGGCCCCCCAAGGGGGGGTGTCCGGTTACGTTCGCCTACGTCGCCTCGCACGACCTGCAGACGCCACTTAGAGACATCGTCCGCTATGCCCAGATGATCGAGCACCGCTACAAAGGGAATCTCGATCCTGATGCCAATGATTTCATCGCCTTTATTGTCGATGGCGGCAAGCGGATGACCCGGCTGATCAACGATCTTCTCGAATATTCCCGTGTCTCCCGCCAATCGGAGCTCTTGCGTCCGACGTCAGCCAGCGAGGCCGTGACCCTAGCTCTGCGGTACACCATGTGATTGAATTGGATAGCGGCAACGGCGGCATTGGGGTGACGTGCGTCCTGCATCGCTACCATGCCGTCCGCTGCTGCTGCGGCGACGAGACGGTGGCGGCTCCGGGGCAGGGACGCGGGTCCGAGATCGAGGGACGCTGCCGCAACCTGATCCTCACCGAGCGCTGCCTAGTCGGTCCGGCGCTGGCGACGTTCATCGCCGCCCTGTCGGTGCGCCATCGGCAGTCGCGGGAGATGGTGCAGGAGTTTCTGCACGACTGGCTGGGGCTGGATCTGGCCAAAGGGACGATCTGCCGCTGCATCCGTGAAGTCGGCCTGGCCTGCGAGCCCGTCGCTGAGGCGCTTCTGGTCGAGATCCGCGCCGCCGACATCCTGCACCTGGACGAGACCCCCTGGTATCAGAAAGGCCACCTGCGCTGGTTGTGGGTGGCGGTCTGCGCGACGGCGGCGGTGTTCCACATCGGCAGTCGCGAGAAGACCGAAGTGGCGGCCCTGATCGGCGAGAGTTTCCTCGGCTGGCTGGTGACCGACGGCTATGGCGCCTATCGCTCGCACACGCAGCGCCAGCGCTGCCTTGCTCATCTGATCCGCAAGGCCGTGGCCTTGCAGGAGGGCATCTATTTCGAGGCATCGCGTTTCGGTGACTGGCTGTGCCGAGAATTGCGGGCATTGATCTGCGGCGTCGCCGAAGACGCCGACGCCCGGACGCTCGGGCTCATCGTCGCCCGCCTCAAGAGGGCTTGCCTGCTAAACCAGGACGCCGACATCGACAAGGCACGGGCGCTGGCCCGCGAGATCCTCAATGACTGGGATGCCGTGATCGCATTCGTCAGGAACCCGCACCTGCCCCCCACCAACAACGATGCCGAACGGGCTCTGCGCCACGCCGTCATTTCCCGACGCATCAGCCACGGCACCCGGACCGACGAGGGCTCCCGCGGCTACGCCGCCGCACTGAGCGTCATCGAGACCTGCCGAAAGCGCAAAGCCAAGCCCTGGGACTTCATCACCCGCCTCCTCGCCGCCGCCCGCCGCGGCGCTGAACTCCCCGCTCTCCCCGCCTGCGCCTGAGCATCCCTCAAAAGAGAGGGGGGGAGTGTCCGGTTACAGGCGAACTGCTCGAGGTCGGCGTTGGACTGCGCCAGCAGTTCGGCGCGGACCCGCATTGCTCGCTCTGCCGCCTCAGCCGCAAGCGCGCCCTCGCGCAATTCGGCGTTATGGCGGCGCTCGGCGTCAAGCCGGATCAGAAGCTGTGCCCCCATCAGGATAGACAAAGCGATGATCCCCATGACCAGCAGAGTATGGACCACCGGCCCCCCCCTGAACCGTGATCAGGTCCATCCGCACCAAAAGTTCAGCCACGCCGTCTCCCAGCAGGGGCGTCGCAAGTCCCACCGGAAGCAGCCAGCGTGCCAGCATGCCACCGCCCCCCCGGTCGAGCAGCACCAACATTACCCCGTGATCGGGGTGCAACGCGACGATCCCCAGCCCCAGCGCCACGAACACAAAGGCGGTGACGGCGGCCATGCCGGTAAAGCCCGTCAGCGCCGGATGCAACTGAGGCACACCGTAGAGGTAGGCGCAAAGATATAGCATCCCCACCGCAGCAACGGTCAACCCCAGCCTCTGGCGCGCCCGCGCTCCCCACACCGAAGTGAGAGCGGTGCCGACTAAGATGAAATTGATCGCAGTGAGCGGAGCGGGACGGCCGGGATGTACGGTGAGGGGCGCGGGTGCCGTGTCCTTGACCAGCGCCTGATCGATGCCCCAATCCAGGCCAATGAAATATTCAGCCAGTGTTTGGGCGCCGAAGGCGATCACCAATAGGCCAACCAAATCTCCCAGCCGCCACCAGTCGCCCCCCCGCGCACAGGCCGCCAGCGCAGCACCCAGAAGGGCGAAGGCGATAGCAGCATTGAATTTCATGTCTACAGTGCTCGGAAAAGGATTGCGCAACAGCGGTAGGTTGAAAATCCAACTGGCGAGCACCGAGAGCGAAATGCAGGCCACCAGCCAGCCGATCCGCTTTGAAATCGCCAGCTGTTTGTCCCCCGCCGACAGCGCGGAGTTGGGCGGTTGATCGGCCATCGTATCCGTTCCTCCTGAGGCAGAGTAGCCCGGATCTATCAGGTGGAAAAGACAGGATCGATGTTAGGGAGGAGCCTCTGCGGTCCGGCACATTTGGCGGTTTCGGCGAAGGTCAGGCTTGGTCACGAAGGGCCTTTTACCAACAAGCTTCGTCCGCGGCGATTGATCACCGATGCAGGCCGTTTCGGAATGATCTCCCGCTGGCCGATATAGAAAGTCGTGTTGCCGCTCTACCCGCCTGCGATGCGGGGCTTAACTCGCCGGAATGCACCATTGTGGGGCGGTCAACACTCGGCATAAAGCTTTCTCCCGTCTTCGCATAGAACTCTTGTTACGATTTTGCCCATGCATTTTTAGCATGATCAGGCCCTTAGCCGATTCGCAGGGCGCGCAGCACATCGCCCCCCCGCCACTGGTAGAAACGGTACCACAGAAGAACGATGACGGCCGCCGCATAGACATAGGGTTCGCCATTCTCGTGGTTGGCGGCAAGGATGAAATGCAGCGCCACCAAGGCATTGATAACATAGGTGGCGCTATGCAGCTTTTTCCAGCGCTTGCCGCCGATCTTCTTGATCTGGCTGTTGGCGGAGGTGAAGGCCAGGGGGATCAGCAGAATGAAAGCCGCCAGGCCGAGCAGAATGAATGGCCGCTTGTAGATGTCGCTCGCCATATCGCCCAGATTGAGCGCCCATTCCAGGGTCACATAAGCCAGAACGTGCAGCACCGCGTAGAAAAAGGCGAACAGGCCGATCATGCGCCGATACTTGGCCAGGGTCTTGATGCCGGTAATCTCCTGCACCGGGCGCATGGACAGCGAGATGATCAGGAAGGTGAAGGCCCAATCGCCCAGATAGCGGTTGACGAAACCGACCGGGGCCTCGCCCAGGGAGCCGTTGGAGATATAGCCTTCGATAACGCTGCGGCCGATCAGCCAGACGAAGGGCAGAGCCGCGGTCAGGAACACCAGCGGCTTCCAATCCACCTTGCGGGTGGATTTAAGGTGGTGATCGCAGGTCTCATCAATGCCGTTGGCCAGCAGCCAGGCGGCGTAGAGGGTCACCAGCATCTTGCCGGTTCCCATCAGGATGAATGGCGCGCGCGGACCAAGCGCATCGAAATAATAGCCGCCACTTTGCACCAGCATGACGGTGCCAAGGCCGCCGACCAGATAGCCCGCCCCAACCATGGCGCCCAGGATCGGCTTGGGCGAGACGTCCACAGTCAGGACCTGAAGGGTCACGAAACATCCGGCATGACCGATGCCGACCATCAGCAACGGCAAGGCCACCATCCAGTTGAAGGGATTGGCGAACATTCCCAGCCAGATATAGCCGACAGCAGCCAGGGAAAGGCTGGCCCCGATGGCGGAAATGCGGCTGTGGCGCTCGATGAAGGATCGCCACAGCGGGATTGCCGCCAGAACCGCCAGCCCCAACAGACCTATCATCACGGCGGCATGGGCGGTGGCGTAGGTGCGGGTCACCCCCACCAGATCGGACACGGAAATGCACCACAGCGAGAAGAACAGGCTGAGGATGATCACGTCGGCACGCGTGTAGAAGGCTGCGGCGAAGGCCAATTGCAAGCGCGGGTCGCTGGTGATCACCGTCCAGACCTGCCGGAGGGGATGCTCGTCTCCCGTGGCCGCTTGCTGGGGCTTGGCCACATCCCGCAGAGTCTTGCGCGTCATCTGGAATCCGGCGATGCCGATCAGCAGCGGCAGGCACATGATGATGAACACACCGCCCTTGTAATCGGCCATCTGCATGATGATGGCCGACAGCATGGTGCCGCCGAAGACCATCATGAACACCAGATTTCCCATCAGGCGCGGCCGGTTGGCCCGCGAGGACACATCGCCCACCAGGGTGGAAAGCTGCAACTGGACGGTATCGGCCCCCACGGTCAGCAGCACCCGGGTCAGATAGAACAGCACCAGCCCGGCGGCACCGAAGGCGAGCCCCATTTGCAGGCTGAGCAGGGACGTGGCCGCGCCAGCCACTGCGATCAGGAAGCCCGTGGCGATGATCCGAACCCGGCCAATCCGATCGGATAGCAGGCCGAACCATCCCACGCAGACGATGGAGACGATCTCGGCCACCACCTGAATATCGGCGTTGACCGCGCCCTCTTTTTCGAAGGCAATGCCGAAAATCTTATCCAGCAGCAGGGGCTGGATAGAGATGGACAGCGCAGCCACAAGAGCGCCCACGGTCATCAGCAGATAGATGATATTCCATTGGGTGGGGGCAAAATCGGCCGGTGTCGTGCCGGTGGAGGGGTTACCGCTCTTCGGCATCCAGGCCTCCAACATCAGCCCACAGGCCGTTGAGATGGTTGTCACGCAGGGCGCAGACTTCGCCATTGGCCATGACGCTCATGGCGTAATCCAGCCCGGCGCTCGCCTGGGTGGGGTCGCGGAAGGCGGTACCCTTGACGAACATACCGGGACGGACCACGCAGCCCTCCGCCTGCAGGAACCAGAGCGGGGCAAGATCGATCCACATGGGGGGATTGATCCCATCATTGATCTGAATATAGATATCGCCCCAGACCGAGCGGGTGCCCGCGCCCGCCACGCTGACGATCTTGCCCTGATAGCGGAAGGGCACCATCCGCTCATGCGCCTCGTTGCCCAGGGGCGCCGGTGCCGGTGCCGGGGTAACCGCCAGCGCCACGCTCACCGCCTCGGGTAAGGGCATGTCTTGCGGGAATGCCACCGGAGCGGGGCTTACCTTGCCGCTCTTGGCGACGCTGCCCTTCTTCACGATGGTGTGGCAACTGGCGCAGGCCATCTTCTCGCGCCCATCCACATGCGGTGCCGGGGTTCCCTGAACGATGGGCAGCGTGCCCGCGCCTGGACCGGAAGCGGCGGAAGCGGGGGTGACGATATGGCAGCTGGAGCAGACCATCTTCTCGCGGCCATCGCGATGGGGCGCGCCCATTCCGGCCACGATGGGCGGGGCCAGATCGTAGGTATGATCCTCCCACGGATTGGCATTGAACAGCGCAGTCAGAACCAGGGCCATGCTGAAGGCAATGCCCAGCGCCATGATCCAGACGGCGATGTCGGGATGTGCGACGGCTTTGGTGTTCACGGGAAGTCTACTAAAGCTAGAAATTTTTCGCCTCGCAATGCGTAAAATGCTTGGCCTCCACCCAAGGTTTGGCCCTGAAAAGTACGCGCATCCCCCTTCTTTGTTAGAGGCAATCTAAAAAGATAAAAGCATATAGCCTGCTATGACGTCGACTGCACTGACAATTCTCACTGACCCGCAGCTGAACCGTGCCTGTGTTTAAGCTTGGATGCATCTCGCCCTCTTTTCCGGCTGCGGACCAATCGGAATCTACACAGGGTAGATCTTTCACCACCGGCAGCTTCGGATCATATGCTGTTGATCGGACTGTCTCGGCGCGGCATGTCACCTCCCTATGGAATACACACACCGAAACCGCCCTTTCCCCTTCCCAGTGTTCCCGCCGTCGTCCTTTTAGATCCATGGGGAGAGAACTTCCCCCACAGCCGCAGACGTAGTCGGCCTGAATTTCAGCGCATCACTCTTTAAGATCTAGAAAAATGGGGTACAAGTCATTTGTCGTGAGCGTCATTGTATCTCCGTCCTTATGAACCCAGATGGCATAGATAAGAACCAAGGCATTGGCAATACCGACGAAAATAAAAGGAGCAGTAGGGCCCAGTGTATCGAACAAAAAACCACCAACTTGGACAAAAAATATTATCCCAATTCCCCCTACAACATTCGATGCCCCAAGAACAGACCCTAGGATATTTGGCGGCGAGACATCTACTGTCAGCACCTGCGGGGCGACGAAGCAGCCGGCCTGTCCTGCCGCCGTCAGCGCCACCGGAAGCAGGATAAACCAGTCGAACGGATTCCCGACCAAACCCATAGAGATGAAGCCCATTGCAGAAAGTGCCAAGCCGACGAGGATGGCCAGCACCCGCCCATACCGGTACATGACGATCTTCCAGATCGGGATCGATACCATCACCACCACCCCGGCAAACCCGATCATCAATCCGCCGCGAGCGGCAGCTGCGGTATCTGTCACACCTAAGATATCGGCAAAATAAACGTACCACAGCATCAGGAATAGCGCGGTGATGACCATATCGCTCCGCGCGAGGAACGACGTGGCAAAGCAAAGCCGTAAGCGGGACTGAGTGCGAAGAAGCATCCAGATCTCTCGCCACGGGATGGAACTCTGGTGTAAGCGCGGAGCAACATCAATCAGATGGAATCTCGACAGACCTGCCCCCGCAAAAGCTGTCAGAGAAATCAACAGCATCGTCAAAACCACCCCGGCATGGAGGGGAATCTGCATCAAGACCACGTAAACCAAGGTCTTGCCAAACGCCATCATGAAGGCGTTGTTGGCCATCAGCCGAGACCGATTGGCCGTAGAGGTGTAATCGCCGGCCAAGGTGGTAACCTGCGGCCAGATCGCACCAATTCCGACAGCCAGAACCAGACGTGCTAGGTAGTAAAATAACAACCCGTCACCGCCCAGAGCTTGAGAAATCACGGAGCTGAACGGCGCCATCAGTGCCCCGATCCCGGCCACGATGAAGCCAAGCGCCATTATGCGAACACGGCCAAATCGGTCGGAAAGATAACCGACGGCTCCAACCACGAACAGTTCCAGCGTTTCCGCCAAGACCATGATGTTCGCGTTGATAGTACCCGCGACCTCTGGCGAGACCCCCAGAACGCTTCGCAGATAAAGCGGCTGTGTCCCGACCGCCAACGTCATTACGATCAGGCAGAACGCGGAAGTTAGGTAGAGCGAGTTCCAATGGTGCCGCTCAATCGTTTTGGACGGGGCTTCAAACACGAAAAGAAAACCTCAAGGGTTGAAGATAGGGAGCGAAGGGACCAACCCTACCGGTGACCTTAGCCTAACCGACAACGGCTGGAAAAGAATATCGGAACAAGAGGTTCCCGCTCAATGACACTCGGCGAACCAAAGCTTGGATACCTGAGCCGACATTGTTTCGTCGGCAAGGTGGTTAAAGCGCTTGTGCGCGGTCTTCAATTGCCGTACGGAATCCAACTTTCCGTGCCGGCTGAGGCCGGTCCCGTAAATCCAAGGCCCCAGATCACAGTCCTCCTGCCCCTTTAGCGGTTCGCGCGCATCACTGCCGTTTACAAGGGCCTCCAGCCCAGCTTCCCAGCGAAGATGGGCAAGCCGCGCGGCGTTGACGTCAAGCTCAGCAACGGTCATCGTATTTCGTCCTGGGGCTGGAATCTGGCAAGAAGACGGGAAAGCCATCCCTCTAATTGGGGAGCAGGATGAAGCTCCCTGACAATTATCAATTCCAAAAAATATATGACTCCTGCGCGACAACGCATTTTTTGCGAATAAAACTCATTGCTGAAATTTCGCCCCACAGCCTCCCCGCTCCTTTGTTTGTGTGGTGTTCCTGATATGCTCACAAGCCGTGACCCCACCATTATCCAAACGGAGTCCAACGGGATATCCGCAACTTTCAAAAAACCATTCTCTCGTCTATCCTCCACAGCAGCGACAATTGTCGGAAATTCCCGCCCCCCCATAGATTGCTCCGTTGGGAGAAAGCACCATGACATTCCAATTAGCCCCCTATCTGGCAGCATCGGTTCCAGGGGTTGGTGTCCTCGGAGCGATCATTGGCGGTGCTGCAGCGGCTGCGAAAAATCTGGAACTCTTGAAAACCGGCAGAATCTCCCAGCGAGAAGCCGGAATTGATACCGCGAAGGAAACCGTCGGAGCAGGTGTCGCGACGGCATTTAGCGCGGCGGCCGTTGGATTTGTCGGTGCCGGCCTGTTTACCTCCATTGGAGTGGCGGTGATCGCTGGCATCGCAGGTAAATATGCTTGGGATCGCTGTATCGATTTCGGAGAGGGAAAGCCCCCATCGTCCACATCCCCAGCATCTGAAGACGACTTACTGGCCGAGATCCAGTAGACCGCATTCCTAAAACCGTCGACACCCACTAATAACCTCCCCTTCCTATTTGTACTCGGCGGAAGGGCGTTTTGACAACAACCAGCGATAGTATTGGCAAAACGTTCAGACACCCCCGTACATCAACATAAGTAACGTGTTGGACCTTAATATGTCTGCATTTATGCCCGTTGCACTCCTTCTAATTTCGAACGTCTTCATGACCTTCGCGTGGTATGGGCATCTGAAATTTACGGATAAGCCTCTTTGGCTCGTTATATTATTGAGCTGGTCCATTGCCTTTGTGGAATATTGCTTTGCCGTTCCGGCAAATCGCATCGGGCATGAGTCTTTTTCCGCCGCAGAACTCAAGACCATGCAGGAAGTAATCACGCTCTCTGTTTTCGCAGGGTTTTCAGTCTTCTATCTTGATGAAAAGCTTACCATCAACCACGCTGTCGGGTTCGGGCTGATTTGCGCAGGTGCCTTTTTCGTATTCAAGGGGCCGCTTCGCTGATGGCTCCGTTCGGAAATTCCTGACCTCCAGCGCTGTCGCCTAATTAAAATCCATGCGGACTGCGAATTATCAATGTGAATTTGATGCGCCATCCTATTGTCGCATGGCACTTAAATTTGAGACATAAAATGGGCACAGATACAAAAGGCTCGGCACCGACTCTCGTGCTTCAAGGGCTGGCGATATTTATAATATTTTCGACAGCCCTTCTTATCATTGATAAGATAGCGAGAATATCAGCTCCCAACTCAGCACATCAGATCGAAACCGTTCAGGCCATTACCGTGGCCGGACGTGCCACGCTAGGCTCTAGCATCGCCGTGCCCGGCTCAGTCCTAACCGCCCACGAAATCGCTCATATGCGTTACATGCGGGAAGAAGAAAAGCTGGCTCACGACGTATATCTGCTGCTCGCCAACCAGTGGGGCACACCAGTATTTGCCAAAATCGCCCAAGCCGAGCAGCGCCACACCGACGCCGTGCTTGGATTGCTGATCCGCTACGGCGTACCGGACCCGTCCGCCGGCGCCGGGCCAGGCCAGTTCACAGATCCGGGGTTGGCAGCCCTGTACCAGACCCTGATCCAGAAGGGCGCAGTCTCGTTGATGGATGCACTGATGGTCGGCGGGCTGATTGAAGAGGTGGACATCGCTGACCTGGAAAATGCTGTTGCCAGCACGACCCGGCCTGACATCATTCGTGTGTACGAGAACATCCACCGTGGATCACGCAATCATCTGCGCTCATTCGCGGGTGCCTTGAACCAGATCGGCATGGCGTATCAGCCCCAGAAATTAAGCGCTGCCGAGGTTGATGCCATCTTGAGCACTCCCATGGAAAGAGGACCGCCGCTGTAGACTGGCGAGAACGCGGGATGCTCATGCTCCTACGCTCTGAATGGAGCAGTACGGCACAGAAATCACTTAATCAAGCCATCTTGTTTCGATTACGGGCAGTAATTCTAATATCTATGGACGTATTATTTGGAGAAAGTTAAATGATTACCATAGACGAATCCGATAACTTGTCTTCACGTCTATCATATATCCAGATTGACGAAGAAGCCTGTTTTCGGCTTAGAGAGATAAAACCAGCCTTACTTGATGCCATGCCAGTTATACTAGATTCTTTTTATGAAAAGTTATTGCGCCATCCGCCTTTGGCTGCCAAATTCTCCTCCCCCTCACATATCGCCACAGCTAAGCAAGCACAGGCGCGCCATTGGGCTTTGCTTTTCGAAGGGCGTTTTGATGACACCTATCGCCAATCGGTTCAGCGGATTGGCCAAGCCCATTTTCGGATTGGACTGACGCCGCGTTGGTACATTGCCAGTTATGGACTGATCCTTGGCGAACTGACCTCCGTAGTGACCGCAAGACTATCCAACTTTCTCCAGCCTCCTGCTGGCCGTGAGCGGTTGACACAAACGCTTCAGTCCCTCGGCCGTGCTGTCTTGCTGGACATGGAGTTAGCCATCTCGACCTATTGGGATGAAGTACTGCGTGAGCGAGTGGTCGAGGCGGAGAACGCTGTCGAGCAGATCAATATGCAGGTGGGGGATTCGGTTGCGAGCGTATCCCAGTACACCAGGGACCTGCTTGATAGCGCTCGGTCTATGGCCGAGGTTAGCGGTGCGGTCGAGCACGATGCCGCCGACGCCGCACATGCCGCCGGCATCGCTCTGTCTTCGGCGCAGACAGTGGCTGCGGCAGCCGAGGAACTGCACGCCTCCATCGCTGAGATATCACATCAGGTTACTTTATCGACGGAAACGACCCGAGATGCGGTTGAGTGTATGGCGGGTGTCCAACATGTGGTCAGCGAACTAGACCGGGCCGCCGCCGAAATTGGTCATGTGGTGTCACTGATTAGTGACATTGCTGCTCAGACAAATTTGCTTGCCTTAAATGCGACGATAGAGGCTGCGCGAGCGGGCGAGGCTGGGAAGGGCTTCGCGGTCGTGGCCGGCGAGGTTAAGGGGCTGGCCAACCAGTCTGCGCGCTCTGCAGAGGAAATCGCCCAACGGATTGGCAATATCCAAGAGGTCGCACGCCAGACCACCGCAGCCATCGGCACCGCCACATCTACGGTCAAGAGAGTCGATGAGATTTCCGGATCAATCTCGGCCGCTGTGGAGGAGCAAGCCGCTGCCACCAGTGAAATCGCCCGCACCATCTCTGAAACCGCATCCCAAGCCAGCCAAGTTACTACGCTTATGGAATCGGTGTCGCGACGGATCGAATACGCCAACGATGCCGTCTACTCGGTTCAGTCCAGCGCCTCCCGCTTGGATGAGTCGCTGGGCACCTTCGGTCGTCTGTTAACCCGCGCGGTGAGAACTTCCTCATCCATTGCCGAGCGCCGACATGGTCACCGCCGTGCGCTTATGGTTGATGGCGATGTCTCCACGGGGGGGAAACTTGAGAAAGTCGCGGTATTCGACATTTCTGAGGGGGGCGCCCTACTGTCCACGGCCGTTCCCTACGCAATGGGAACTGAGCTAAATCTTTTCATCACAGGCGAGAACGTGCGCGTGGGGGGTAAGGTGGTTGCATGCTGCAACGAGTTGGTCCACGTCCATTTTACCGCCCCGCTCGCCTCCAAGGTGGCCGATGGCTTGGGGGCGAAGTATTTCCGGCGTGTGGCCGAACTGACCAAGAACGACCACCACACCTTCGTCGCCAAGATCGCCGAGGCAGTGTATGGCAGGGCCGCCATGGCGGCTGCCGATCTCACCACTCACCACACTTGCCGCTTGGGACGCTGGTACGACTGTGTTGCAGACGACGTCCTGAGTGAACTGGGATCGTTCAGGGCGCTGGCATCCCCCCACTCCGAAGTCCATGCAAAGGGGCATGAGGTGCTGCGCACCCTCAATCTCGAAGGAAGGCAGCGCTCAGAGGCTGGCCTAGATGAACTAAGGCAACTTTCGGAGAAGGTTGCCGCCAACATTGACGCTATGGATGCGGAAATGCAGGCGGTTTACGCCACCCGAAACCGATGAAGGTATAGGGATAACATTGAACATAGTCACCAACCATCGATTTCAGAACACAAGCGCGCCAGATACCCCGCAACGGCAGGCCCGCTTGAATTCCCCTGACGCCCCCTTATTCCAAGATATCACGTCTTGACTGGATGGTAGGGGCATGGCCTAAATTCGCGTAGCGCAATTGCGACCAACTCGCAGTATCGAACAATTATTACCCGTCGAACAAATAAGGGGAAATAGAGTATGGATCAGCAGATCAAGATGGACACTCTTACCCTTGCCGACCTTCGTCCCGAGCAGCAGGGTGAAATTCTCAAGATTGAAACCGAGGATGGCGTTTTCAAGCGCCGTATGCAGTCGCTTGGAGTGGTGTCCGGTACCGCTGTAACCCTGGATCGCTCTGCCCCGCTCGGAGATCCTCGCATCTACAGCCTGATGGGCTACAGCCTGGGCTTGCGCAATGCTGAGGCCCGGCAGATCCGCATTCGCGTTAAGTAAGCCTGTCCATCCGAACCTGAATCCAAGGGCTTTCGCTTATGACATCTCCCGTCACCGTGGCACTGGTGGGTAACCCCAATGCCGGTTCCACCAGCTTGTTCAATGCCCTGACGGGCGCCCAATCCGCCGTCGCCAACTACCAGCGGGTGACCACTTCACTGACCGCGCGCGAGGTGACCCATCGCGGTGTTACCCTGCGCATCGTTGATGTGCCGGGTTTCTTCTCCACCTCGTCGCAATCCCCGGAGGAGAAGGTCGGCTGCGACTATATCCACGGCGAGGAACCCGACATCATCGTCAATGTGCTGGATGCTGGCCATCTGGACCGCAGCCTGTTCCTGACCACTCAGTTGATCGAGACCGGGCTTCCCCGCATCACCGTGCTGAACATGATGGATGAGGTCCGGCGCGCCGGTATCCGAATCGACACCGCCTTGCTGGCCTCCGCCCTCGGCTCGCCTGTGGTGGAGACCTGCGCCCTGAAAAAGGAGGGCATCGACGCCTTGCTGGATGCCATGGCGGCCATGGCCTTGGCGGCGCCCGCCGACCCGTTGCGGCTGCACTACGACAGCCATCTTGAGGCAGCCATCGACCGCGTCCAGCAGCATCTGTCCAAGCTGCACCCCCAGGAGCTGAGCCCGGTGCGCTCACGCTGGCTGGCGATCAAGATGCTGGAGGGCGATGACGAGGTGTTGCGCCATGAAAGCAACCATGTCGAGTTGGTCGAAGACATCAAGGGCGAGCAATCCGCCCTGGCCCATGAACATGATGAGGACACCGCCAGCCTGTTGGCTTCGGCCCGCTTCGCCTTTTCCAACGGCCTGCTGCGAGAAGTCCGCCAGCAGGAGGGCGATCCCACCGCCGGGTTCAAGCTGACCCGTATCCTCGACGATTTCTTCCTGAACCGAACCCTGGGCTTGCCTCTGCTGCTGGGCATCCTGTGGGTGATGTTCGAGGCGACCTTCAGCCTGGGAGCCATTCCCACCGACTGGATCAAGGCTCTGGTCCAGATGGCCAGCGATCTGGTGGACAAGACCCTGCCCGAGGGCATGTTCCACGATCTCGTGGTCAACGGCGTCATGGCTGGTGTCGGCGGAACCATCGTCTTCCTACCCAATATCGTCATCCTGTTCTTCTTCATGGCGGTCTTAAGCGGCACCGGCTATCTGGCGCGCGCCAGCTTTCTGATGGACCGGGTGATGCACCATTTCGGCCTGCACGGCACGACCCTGATCCCCATGGTGGCTGGCTTCGGCTGTAACGTCCCTGCGGTCATGGCCACCAGCGTCATTACCAACAAGCGGGCGCGGCTGATCGCCATGCTGATCTCGCCGTTCATGAGCTGCTCGGCCCGCCTGCCCGTCTTTATCCTGTTCGCCGGAGCATTCTTCGAAAACATCGCCGGTACGGTGGTGTTCGCCATGTACATGACGTCCATCGGAACCGCCATGCTGTCGGCGGTGCTGCTGAACCGCATCATTCCCGGCAGCGGCGGCGATGCCTTCGTGATGGAACTGCCGCCCTATCGTCTGCCGACCATGCATTCGGTGCTGCACCATATGTGGGACAGTGCCCAGGGTTTCGTTGCCAAGGTCACCGGCGTCATCCTGGTGGGCTCCATCGTGATTTGGTTTCTGCAGGAATTCCCCCGCGACATCGCCTATTCCCAAGATTTCGAGACAGCCATCACTGAACAGGCCGCATTGCCCGACAGCCCGGAAAAGGATGCCGCGACCAGAACGCTGAAAAGCGCCCAGGCACAAGAGAAGCTGGAAAAGAGCTATCTGGGGCGTTCGGCCATCGCGGTGACGCCGCTGTTCCAGCCGCTGGGCTTTTCCTGGCGGGAATCGGCCTCCATCATGACCGGCTTCGTCGCCAAGGAAGTGGTGGTGGCCACCTATGCGGTCATCTACGCCCAGGAAAAAGGCTCGGAGCAACTGACCGAAACCTTAAAGGGGGCCATGCCACCGGCTACGGCCATCGCCTTCATGATCTTTACTCTGCTCTATGCTCCCTGCCTGTCCACCATCGCCATCATCGGTAAGGAGTCAAAGAGCTGGCGCTGGGCCGGGTTCTCGGTGGTCTATTCCCTGACATTCGCTTGGGTATTAGCCCTGGCCGTCAGCCGGATCGGTGGAGCCTTCCTGTAGGTCTGTTCTGGTGGCGGAGTTGCTCCGCCACCTCCTGATGAAAGAAGCATTCCGCCATGGCTTGGGGATCACTCTGGGATTTTGGCGCCATCACCGTCGTGGGCGCGGGGGCGGCCTTCGTGGTTATCCGTTATCTGTGGCGGATGTGGCGGCCGTCCGACGGGGCGTCATGTGGCGGCGGATGCAGCTGCGGCGCCAAGAGAAACAGTGGCCGCCCCGATTGCGGCTGAAGCGACTCGCGGGGTTGCGGCAATGATCTCAAACGATCAGATGCCAAAGAACGGCAGGCTAAAGATAGGCATTCTGCTGGGTCTGGCCGCCATCGCCATGGGGATCATCAAAATCGCCGATAACGGCCCTGCCTTGCTGCGCAGTACCCTCGATTGGTGGCGCGGCATGTGACCAGAATCACCAACGCCGATGCGGCATGCATCCTGGATCGAAGACGGGGCGGCGATGCCGGCGGCATAGGGATCGGCTATTGCGGGCAGACTGCGCCCGGCCAGCAGGCTTAACAGGGCGTCAATGTGCCGCTGTTCAGATTGAATGATATTGGCGAAGGGAAGCACGGGGCCGAAGGCGTCGATCACCATCTGATAGGTGGCTCGGGCCTTGTATTCGTCGTCCAGCGCGTCGCTGAGGGCTTGGTGCAGGGGGGATTGCGAGACCATGGGGCAGAGGACTCCACTGCAATGAACTATTTTGTCAGCCTTGCGCTTCTCCACAGGGCTCGGCCATGACAATCCGCATCTGCCCGGTCTGGACTGAATGGCGCGCCAGAGGACAATTGTCATCGCATCGGACGGCGTCTTGCGCCTAATCATAACGACGGACGACTGGTAGGGTGGCGACATTATGTGGCATTGGGTGAGGAGAATGATGGCGGCTGCCCCTAATCATCGCCGCTTTCGTGGCCGCTGGTTGGCAGTAGGTGGCCAATATAGTGAATCTCTGAGAGGTGAGAATCTTGACCGAAAGATATGGGTACAAGATGCAGTCCATTCAATGGGATCCGTCTTTTAGTGTCGGCATTGCCAAGCTGGATGACGATCATAAAAAGCTAATTCAGCTGATCAATTCTCTGTACGAAGCCTGGAACCTCGGCAAGGATGGGCTCGTCATCGGAAGTCTTTTTGACGCATTGCAGGTCTACACAGATAGTCATTTTCAGCGGGAAGAGGCCGTTCTGCTGGCCCTAGAGTACGATCGCATGCCACAGCAACAGCATGCACATGCTTGTCTCGTCGGTGCGCTACAGAACTTCCGGACGCGATATTTGGCAGGTGGGCAGGCGACTAAGCCGACCGCTGAGATGAATGCCTTCCTGCGATCGTGGCTTCTCGACCACATCCTGACTGAGGATCTTATGTACAGGGCGCTTCTGGCCTCGCCGGAAAGCTTGGCCCTGTTCGATCCTTATAGGCTCGATCTATAGCGGCCTCAGACGGTCCCGAATAACTGTTAGGCCGGCCTGCGCCACGACCTCCTGAACCAGCTGGGCAGTTGGAACACCACTCAGGCCAGAGGACGGTCCCCGCGATCTATTCTAACTGCCGGACGACGACATTATGGCAGCATGAGCCGGGGCCTCGCCGTGCAGGACCACGACGCCCGGTTCGGGGCTGATTTCCTGGGGCGCTAGCTAAAGGCGTTCGCCATCGCCTATGTGGTCGGCTTCCCGGTGATCTATTTCCTGGCGCCGGTGGCCCGGCCGCTAACAGGCCGCTTAGTCGAGATGCCTTAGCGGATCATCACATGGCGGGCATACAAAATCGGGGGCCATTACCGATGGCAGGCTTCCCCCTGATTAAGGTCGCGAGGTTTCGGTCACAGCTCCTTGGGTTCAATCGCTCCGGTGGCGGGATTGATGTCGAGTATGGGGAGTTTGGCCTCCTTCCACGCACTCAGGCCGCCCTTTACATGATAAATCGTGGCAACGCCGGCATCGATTGCCCGCTGTGCCGCCATGCCGGATCGTTTGGCAGTTCCGCATTGCAGGACGACTTTTTTCGTCTCTCCGAGGGGGAGGGATTTGGGCTCAAAGGTGGCAAGAGGAAACAGCAATGCCCCGGGAATACGCTCGAACCCATATTCATACGGCTCTCGCACGTCGATGAGGATGGCCAGCCCCTTGTCCAGCCAGGCTTTGGCGTCCTGCGGCGTGACTTCGATGATTCCAGTGTCGGGCATCTCTAGCTCTCCTTAAATTATTCAAACCTAATATAATGCGGCACTGGATGCCGGGCCATGAAAAACTTGGAATTGGGGCGAAGCCATGCTGAATGGTGCTCTCGGGGTCAGTCAGCGGATTTGCTGAAGGCAAGACATGCGCGTTCTCCTCATATTGTCGGTCCTGCTCGGGTGGTCAGCCGTGGTATCCGGGGCGGAGGCGCCGAGCCTGCGCATCGGGGTTCTGGCGTTCCGTGGTGCCGAAATGGCGGAAAGCGAGTGGGAGCCGACGCTGGCGTATCTGCGGGGCCAATTGCCCCAACGTCACGTCGTCATCGTCCCGCTTGATCTCGATGGCTTGACCACTGCGGTGAAAAGCGGCAGCCTGGACTTCGTCATCACCAATCCCGGCCATTATGTCGAGCTTGAAGCAGCCTTCGGCGTCACCCGCATCGCCAGCCTGTCGGGGAGCGCGTCGGCGACCACTCTGCCAGCCATGGTGGGATCGGCAGTGGTGGTGCGGGCCGAGCGGACCGACCTCAATCGCCTTTCCGACCTTCGTGGATCCCGGCTGGCGGCGGTTTCTCCCGAGGCATTCGGCGGGTTTCGCGTGGTTTGGCGGGAATTGGCCGAAATTGGCATCGCCCCCTTTTCCGATACGGCGGGTCTCCAGTTCACCGGCTTTCCCATGGAGGCGGTGGCGGAGGCGGTCGCCGAAGGGAAGGCCGATGCCGGTATCCTGCGCTTCTGCCTGCTCGAGCAGATGGAGGCGGAAGGCCGCATCACGCCGGGTCTGTTGCGGGTCCTCGGCGGCATACCGTCCCATGGCTGCCTGAGTTCGACCCGGCTTTACCCCGATTGGCCTTTCGCCAGGCTGGCTGCGACGCCGGAAGCCCTGGCCAAGCAGGTGGCCATTGCCTTGCTGGCCATGCCCGAGGGCGACGGCTACGCCTGGACGGTGCCCGCCGACTATCAGCCGGTCCATGACCTGTTTCGCGCGCTGAAAATCGGCCCCTATGCCTATCTGCGCCATCCTTCGGCACGCCAGCTTCTTCGCGATTACTGGCCCTGGCTGGTGATGGCGCTGCTGGGGGTTGTCTGGTGGCTGGTCCACGTCGCTCGGGTGGAATATTTGGTTCGCCGCCGCACCGCTGAACTGCGCTCCGCCCACGCGGAGGCCCGTCTTCGGCGCGAGGAAATGGAACACGGCGCTCGTTTGGCTCTGCTGGGAGAGATGGCATCCAGCCTGGCCCATGAAATCAGCCAGCCCCTGGCCGCCATCGCCAATTACGCCAGCGGCTGCCAGCGGCGGCTCACGTCCCATACCGATCCCGAAGGGGTCACCGAGGGGGTCGGCCTAATCGCGGCGCAGGCCGAGCGGGCGGCGGGGATCGTCAAGCGCATCCGCGCCTTCGCGCGCAAGCGCAGCCCGGTCCCTCAGAACCTTGACGCCAATGGCCCGCTGGTCGAGGCGGTGGAGTTGTTCCAGACCGTCGCGGCCCGCCACGGGGTGGGGGTCAGCCTGGATCTGGGGCAGGGGCTTCCCCCGGTTCTGGCCGATCGGCTGCGCATCGAACAGGTGGTGCTTAATCTGTTGCAGAATGCCGCCGATGCCATGAGCAAGAGCGAGCCCCGTCATATCGCGGTGAGTTCCTCGGCCGTCGCCGAGGGGGTGGAGATTCGCGTTGCCGATACCGGGCCGGGCCTGAGTCCCGAGGCGCGAGCGCGGCTGTTCGAGCCGTTCTTCACCACCAAGCCGGATGGGCTGGGATTGGGATTGTCCTTGTCGCGGACCATGATCGAGGCTCAGGGTGGCCGACTCTGGGCCGAGGATGCGCCCGGCGGCGGCGCCGTCTTCCGGTTTACTCTCCCCGTTACCACCGGCCCCACGGAGATTCCATGACCTGCGGTCACTGCGGCTCTGCCAATCCTTGCACTCCGGTCATCCATGTGGTGGACGACGACGAAGCCATGCGCCATTCCCTGGCTTTTCTGCTCAAATCGCTTGGTCATCCGGTGGAGTGTTACCCCTCGGCCGAGGCGTTCTTGTTGGCGCAGCCGCCCACCGGGCCGGGCTGTCTGGTGCTGGACATGCGCATGCCGGGCATGAGCGGCCTGGACCTGCAAAATGCTCTGAACCGCGCCGGGTCGACCCTCGGCGTGGTGTTCATCTCGGGGCATGGCGATATTCCCATGGTGGTGCGCGCCATGCGCCAAGGCGCGGTGGATTTTCTGGAAAAGCCGTTCAACGACCAGAGGTTGCTGGATCTGGTTGCCGAAGCCCTGGAGCGGGCGGCGGGCGCTTGCGCCGAAGCCCATACCGCGCGGCTGCTGTCCCAGCGGCAAGAGAGCCTGACCCCGCGCGAGCGCGACGTCATGGCTCTGGTGGTCCTGGGCAAGCCCAACAAAGTGATCGCCCATGAGCTGGACATCTCCATGAAGACGGTGGAGGCCCATCGCGCCCATGTCATGGAGAAGATGGAGGCCGGGTCCGTGGCCGATCTCACCCGGATGCTGATGACGCTTCAGGGAAAACCCTAAGCCCCACTCCGGGCTTTCCCCAATATGGCCTCCCCGGCTATCGGCCTAGCCTGACAACCTAGGCCTGCCCGGGGAGCGCCAATCATGTTTTCGAAGTCGCCGACAACGGTCACCGCATTCTTCCTGGCCGCCTTGGCCTGGAGCGCCAGCGCCCATGCCGAAATCGACTTGGCTGCCACCAAGGCCGAGGCGGCCCTGATCGAGGCTGGACGCAAGGTGGCGGTGGCCGGCGACTGCATCGCCTGTCATACCGTGCCGGGCGGCAAGCCCTATGCGGGTGGCTTGGCCATGGAAACTCCCATCGGGACCATCTATTCCACCAACATCACCCCCGACGCCACCACCGGTATCGGTCCTTACAGCTATGACGACTTCGCCGCCGCCCTGCGCCGGGGCGTGGCCAAGGACGGCCACAATCTCTATCCCGCCATGCCCTATCCGTCCTATGCCCGCGTCAGCGATGCCGATATGCGGGCGCTTTACGCCTATTTCATGGATGGGGTGGATGCTGTGGATCAGCCCAATCGGGGCAGTGACATTCCCTGGCCACTGTCCATGCGCTGGCCTTTGGGCGTCTGGAACATGGCCTTCGCCCCCGGCGAGGCGGTCAAGGCGGTCTCCATCGCCGATCGCGGCGCCTATCTGGTGGAGGGGTTGGGCCATTGTGGCTCGTGCCACACCCCGCGCGGCATCGCCTTCCAGGAAAAGGCCTTGTCCGCCGCCGATGGCCCGCAATTTCTCGGCGGCGGCATGATCGACGGCTGGTTCGCCAAGTCCCTGCGCAACGACGTCGGACACGGAATGGGCGATTGGAGCGAGGACGAACTGGTGGAGTTCCTGAAAACCGGCCGCAATGCCCGCACCGCCGCCTTCGGCGGTATGACCGAGGTGATTACCCACAGCACCCAGGCCATGGACGAGGCCGATCTGCGTGCCATGGCCCGCTCGCTGAAGGCGCTGTCCGCCGCCGGTCCGACCTATGTGGCCAAGGGCGGCGATACCGCCTTCGACGAGTTGCGCCAAGGCAAATATGCCCGCCGGGGCGCCACCCTCTATGCCGAGTTCTGCCAAAGCTGTCACCGGGCCGACGGTCAGGGCGTGCCGCGCATCTATCCCGCCCTGGCGGGCAATTCGGCGGTGTTGCCCGACAATCCGGCTTCGACCATCCGCGTCGCCTTGGCCGGAGGCCGCATGCCGGTGACCGATCACGGCCCCACCGCCTTCGCCATGCCGGGCTTCAGCCGTCTCTCCGACGCCGAACTGGCCGATGTGCTGAGCTTTGTGCGGGGAGCCTGGGGCAACAATGCCCCGGCGGTGAACGCATCCGAAGTGGCGAAGACGCGCAAGGCCTTCCCCATCCTTCCCGCACGTCCTTAACGGCTCGGACCATGGAGAGCATTATGCGCATTCAGACCGCCATCGTCCTGGTCGCCGCCATCCTGGGAAGCCTCCCGGCATATGCCGCCGATCCCGCTCCCATCGCTTTCGCGGTCCCCAAGGACACCGACATGCCCAAGGGCGAGGCTGGTGAGATGATCCTGCTGGGCCGCCGTCTGATGTCCGAGACCAAACGGCTGTTGCCCGACCATGTGGGGGCGGAAATGACCTGCGCGTCCTGCCATCTGCTGGCGGGCAAGGTTCCCTTCGGCTCGCCTTTCCTGGGCACCAGCCCCGCCTTTCCGCAATATGCTCCCCGGGCCGGGCGCGAGATCACCCTGGCCGAGCGCATCAACGGCTGTTTCCTGCGCTCCATGAACGGTAAGCCGCTGCCGGTGGAGTCCAAGGAGATGAAGGCCATGCTGGCCTATATGGATTGGTTGTCCAAGGATCTGCCTCCCACCAAAGGCAAGCTGGCCATTCAGGGCAAGGGCATCGGCAAGATCAATACCGATCTGGTCCCCGATCCGGTCAATGGCCGCAAGGTCTATGACCGTGATTGCGCCATCTGCCATGGCGCCGATGGCGAGGGCAAGATCGACGCCCGGGGCGAGACCGTCTTCCCGCCGCTGTGGGGGGACAAGTCCTTCAATATCGGCGCCGGTATGGCACGGACCTACACTGCGGCGGCCTTCGTCTACCGCAACATGCCGCTGGCCCATGGCATGAACGGACTGCTGGGGCAGGGCGGCGCCTTGACTGAACAGGAAGCGGTGGACGTGGCCGCGTATTTCTCGCACCAGCCACGCCCCGACTTCCCCGCCAAGGTCAAGGACTGGCCCAAGGACCCCAAGCCCAAGGACGCCCGGTACTGACGCAACTCCACGTCAAAACGACTGTACGCGGCGATGCCGCTCATCTGAGGGGGAGAAGACTATGAAAAAGAAATGCGTTAAAAGGACACTTTCGCACATGAAGCAGAATGGAAGTGGCTTCGTTGCGGGGGCCAGCCGCGGTTTCTGGCGGCGGCGGTCGGCGGCGTGGTGTCCTACGCCCTGATGAACCTGCTGATGACCTCGGCCCCGCTGGCCATGAGGCTTTGCGGGCTGTCCATCTCCGATTCCAATCTGGCCATCCAATGGCACGTGGTCGCCATGTATGGACCCAGCTTCTTCACCGGCGCCCTCATCGCCCACTTCGGCGCCATGCGCGTGGTGGCCATGGGGCTGACGACTATCGCCTTCGCCGGGGCAACGGGTTTGCTGGGCACGACGGCATCCCATTTCTGGGTGGGCCTGATCCTGTTGGGCCTGGGCTGGAATTTCGGCTTCGTCGGCGCCTCGGCCATGGTGTTGGGCACCCACCGTCTGGAGGAACGCAACAAGGTTCAGGCATTCAACGATTTCATCGTGTTCGGGACGGTGGCGTTCGGCTCGTTCTCCTCGGGGCACCTGCTGGCGACCCACGGTTGGACGGTGGTCAACTGGACGGTGTTTCCCTTCGTGGTTCTGGCGGTTGTGGTGCTGACCTCCTCGGGCCTGTTCCGGCGAGGGAGCAGCTGACGCCGCCCTCACCCGGCCCTATTTTTACGGACCCGTGAACAGGGTTTCGGTCTCCACCGAGGCGCCCAGGATGAAGCGCAGCGGCATCTTCTTGTCATCCAGCGGCGATGGCGGGGCCGAGACGAAGACCCGGAAAGTGCCGGCGCTGTCCCTGGGAACCTCCAGCCGCAGGGCCTTTGCACGGCTGACCGCTACACCTCCGACATGGGTGGCGGAAATGCCCAGAACGCACAGGGCAAACAAGATGCGATCGAACATGCCGACAGCCTGGACCAGAGACCGGAATGGGACAACAGCAGAGTGCTCGACTGAGACCGCTACGGCCCCGCAGGCATACCGCCCGAGATGGCCTCCCGAGCCTTGAAAGAACGGTCGAGAAAATCGGTCAGAACCAGGCTGATCCGCTCAAAGCAGCCCGCTTCATCATGGCCGGTGCCGTCAAGAATGGCGAGTTCGGCCATCGGGCTCGTCGCGCGGGCGAAAATGGCGCTGGCGGCAGCGGGGGCCACCATCAGGTCGTCGGCGCCATGGCCGATCAGGACGGGACATCTTATCCGCGAGATGGTGGCAACAGGCGCAATGTCGTCAAAAGTGTGCCCGATAATCCGTTCGACATAACGGCAGATCATCCACCCGATGGGGCGATAAGGCACCTTTGCCCGGGACAGATAGGTCCGCATGACCGTCTCGGGGTGATCGAATGCCGAGAGGCTGATCACAGCCCGCAGATTCTCGCGGCCAGAGGCTGCCAGGAGACCGGCCGCCCCGCCGACGGAATGCCCCAGGACAGCCAAGGCATGCGGATCAATATCCGGCAACAAGGCGGCCCAATCAAGGGCGCTATCAATGTCTTCGGCGAATCTAGGCATGGATGAAAAGTTATCCTGGTCGCTGCGTCCATGGCTTCGGGCATCGATCACCAGAACTGAATAACCGTGACGGCGGATGGGCACAGCTAACGGCAGCATGGATTCAGCATTAGCCCCCCAACCATGCATGACGACTATCAGCGGCGCGCCCGGCCCGGCAGACATCAGCCATCCAAACAGCCGCTTCCCACCGACCGCAGGAATAGTGGCCTCCGTGAAGGCTTCGCCGTAATCCCCGGGAGATCCGACTTCAATGACGCGGTCAACTCGAAAGCCCTGCCAAATCGCCCACCGGGCTGCAAACAGCGCCCCCAGGATCAAGACGATCCCAAGGACGAGCAGCATCAAGAGCGTAGCCAGGACTCGATCTTCTCAGTCTTCGGAATTCCACCTGCATGGACCACCGTGCCATCCAGGACCACGCCGGGAGTGCTCATGACCCCATATCCGAGGATGGTGGCCATATCGGTAACTTTCTCGATGTCAACCACGACACCCAATGCCGCTGCCTTTTCCTCGATCAGCTTGGCGGTGGTGACGCAGTTCTTGCAGCCCGATCCCAGCACTTTGAACGATTTCATGATGTCCTCCTCAGGTCAGGCAAAAATCACATTCAGCAGATAGCCGACGACCATGAATGAGATGGTCAGGAACACGCCGAAGAAGATCAGCATTTGCGGCTTCAACACCTTGCGCAGCATGATGAACTCGGGCGGGGAAATGCCGACGACGCTCATCATGAAGGCGATGACGGTGCCGATGGGAACCCCCTTGGCGATCAGCGCCTCCGCGACCGGAATGATGCCGGTGGCGTTGGAATAAAGCGGCAGGCCCATCAACACCGCCACCGGCACGGCGAACGGATTGTCGGCCGAGGCATACTGGGCGAACAGCTCCTGCGGCACATAGCCATGCAGGGCTGAACCGATGCCGACGCCGATGATGATGTAAAGCCAGATGCGTCCGACGATATCCTTGACCTCGCCCCAGGCGTAGCGAATCCGCCCAGCCATGGAACCGTCCACCTCGGACTGGGCGATGGTCCCCATGCGGATCTTCCAGACATAGTCCTCAACCCAGCGTTCCATATGCAAGCGATCGATGAGGATGCCGCCCAAAATGCCGACGCTCATGCCGGTCACCACATAGACCGTGGTCATCTTCCAGCCCATGATGGAGCCGAGAATGACCACGGCCACCTCGTTGACCAGTGGCGAGGTAATCAGGAACGCCATGGTAACGCCCACCGGAATGCCGCCTTCGAGGAAGCCGATGAACAGCGGTACCGACGAGCAGGAGCAGAACGGGGTGACGGCGCCCAGGATCACGGCCAGAACGTAGCCGATCCCGCGTGAAGTCCCTTCGATATAGCCCCGGACCTTTTCCGGCGACAGCATGGTACGGAACAGGCCCATGACGAAGACAACGATCACCAGCAGAAAGAAGATCTTGGTGGTGTCCTCGACGAAGAAGTGGACCGCATCCGCCAGTTTCGTTCCCGGCTCAAGAGTAAGGAGGTCGGCAATGGTCCAATCGGCGAGGCGGGTGAAGATCTCGAACATGGCTTTCGCCTTTCATACACCGGAAGCCCGTTTCCGGGGCGTGCGGGCGGGCATGCTTTTCAGCCGAAGGACATCTTCGGCGTGAAGGTAGTCTTGGGTGGCCCCGGCAACCGCCGCAGTTACCGCATCCTTGACCCATTGCGGGATATCCGCAGCCAAGGAGTAAAGGACCCATTGGGCGTCACGACGGTCTGTGACCAGTCCGCAATCTCGAAGTGCCGCCATGTGCTTGGAAATTTTCGGCTGATTGGCGGCGAGCGCATGGGTCAGTTCGCAAACACAAAGCTCCCCTTCCCTGGCCAGAAGCGCCAAGCTGCGCAGACGGATGGGATCTGATAGAGCGGTGAAGATGGCTGCCTGATATTCCATGTTAATAATATAACATAAATTGCATATTCCGCAAACGGAATGTTACTACACGAATCGGCTTCTCCATGCCGCCCAGAGAGGAGGGCAATGACCGGGAATTGCTTCGTCCGCGAGCCGCATGGAGAAGGTTCGATTCCCGCCTCCCGCCACTTAACTTTTTCGAGCAATTACGAGCACCAGCGATCACGGGCAGGCAAACAGACGCAGTCTTCGGCGTGTGCGCCGCCTTTGGCTGACCTTCCGGGTGCCTGAACCCGGCTGCACAGTCAATTCGTAAATCCTGTTCGCCGGACCGCCCACCGACGGCCAACCCAACCTGGGGGAGGGATCCACGGGTACTGCCCCTTTTTGTCTGGGCAAGACTTGCAATCCATCGAGCACTCCTTTATATCATAAATGCCTAATATAAAGGAGTGCGACCATGTCCATCTTCTCCTTCCGCAGGGCCGCTTGGTCGCCCTATGTGGCCGGTGTCATCATCGGCCTGTTGCAGATCCCGGCATTCCTGCTGATGAATACCGCTCTCGGCGCCTCGTCGTCCTATGTCACTGTGGCTGGGACTCTGGCCAGCCTTTTCGATCCAGGCATCACCCGGATCGAATATGTGGCCAAGCATCTGGAAGGTGCCAAGAACTGGTGGCAGGTGGCCCTGGTGGTGGGCATCGCCCTTGGGGCAATGATTTCGTCGCGCTTGGGCGGCACGGCGCGGACCGGCGTCTCCCGTGCCTGGGGGCGGGTGGCCTCGGCTCGGCCATCTGTGCGCTTTCCCATGGCCTTCGCGGGAGGCTTTCTGATGCTGCTGGGGGCCCGAATCGCTGACGGTTGCACCTCGGGTCACGGGATATCCGGCATTGCCCAATTGTCGGTGGGATCGCTGATCGCGGTCACCGCTATGTTCACCGGCGGCATACTGGCCGCCTTGCTGTTCTTTCGCCGCATCTGAGGAGTTGCGATCATGAGCGTCGTCACCGCCATCCTGATCGGTCTGGCCATGGGATTCGTCTTCGGATTTGCGCTGGAGAAGTCGCGCGTCTTCGAGCCCGGCATCATCGTCGGCCAGATGCAGATGCGCAATTTCATCATGCTGAAAATCTTCCTGACAGCCGTGGCCACCGGCTTGTTGGTCTTGACCGTCATGTCCCTGTACGGGGTTAAGATGCACCCAAAACCAACTCTCGCTATGGCCGACCTAGTCGGCGGCATGTTGCTGGGTGTGGGAATCACCGTTGCCGGAGCGTGTCCGGGCACGGTGCTGGCCCAGATTGGGGCTGGCTACAAGGATGCATGGATAACTCTAGTCGGCGGCCTTCTCGGTGCCCTGACCTTCAGCTATGCCGAACCGGCGCTAAAGCCGGTTCTGATGTCCGCCAGTAGCGGCAAGTTGACCCTGGATGGGCTATTTGGAGCGCCGTTCTGGCTGGTGGCCGTGCCCTTAGCTCTGGTGCTGATCGTCTCGCTGTTGGCGCTTGAGCGCTGGCGGCCGTGGCGAAATGAACTGGGCGAGCGCGCCGACGGCGTAACAAGTGAGGCTTTGCTCCTGACCGAAAGCGCGCCGGATCAAGCCCACACCGTCCATCCCTGACAGAGCTGCCAGGAGTACATCATGAGCAAGTTGCCCAAAACCCGATTCCATCTGGTCTTCTCCCTGATGATGGGGGCGATGATGATCTCACTGATGACCTTCGTCATCACGGCAGTCAATGTGGGATTCGGGGCTGATTTCCTGGGGCGCTGGCTGAAGGCATTCGCAATCGCCTATGTGGTCGGCGTCCCGGTGATCTATTTCCTGGCGCCGGTGGCCCGGCGGCTAACAGGCCGCTTAGTCGAGATGCCTTAGCACGTAGCGCGAAACACCCTTCAGTGGCGGGCACAAAAAAGTAGGTGAGGGGCAGAGCTCCTGACCAGTGGGTAGGTCGCTCCCGCAACGAGAATATGATTTGGCGCTTCTCCGGGCTCATGTTGAGGGCTATCCTTGCGCGGCACCTGAGAGGACTGGCAATTCACATGGGAAATTCGGGCAGTAAAACCTGCGTAGAAAAGGCTGCGCGGTTGGATCTGGGAGGCACGCTGGCCCAAGCGATATTCCGGAGCCTGCTTGGTGTGATGTCAGGCAGCATGGGCATGGCAGCGCAGGGACTGTATTCCATTGGTGACGCCATCACCAAGAGCCTGACCCTCGCCAGCATCCGAATTTCCAAGATTCCTCCGAGCAAGACTTTTCCGTTTGGGGCAGGAAAGATTCTGTTCGTTACCTCGCTCATAATCGGAATATCCCTCATCGGGACCGGTGTCTTTCTAGCCAGCACGAGCTTCAATGAGCCGAACACCGTGGAGGCAACAGGCTCTCTGTTTGCCATCGTCGGCGTCATAGTCTCCGCTGCTTTTAGCGAGCTGATGTCGCGCTATCTTTCTTGTGTCGCGACGGAAAATGACAACATTGCGCTCCGTTCTGCGAGCCGTGATAATCGAATCGACGCGATCACCTCCATCGTCGTATTCACCGGAATCGTTCTTTCCGATGCTGGGCTTGATGCTGCAGATCACATCGCTGCGCTCCTCGTCTCCCTGATTGTCATGAATATTGGCAGAATCATCGCTTGGGATGCCATCAAGGGCCTTTTAGACGTCACAGTTCCGCGTGAAACCCTTGACGAAATCGCCCGCAAGTCACGGGCCACAAAGGGCGTTAGAGAAATCAAGTTGATCCGCGGCCGCAGCCTGGGCGAGTTCTGGGAAATATATATGCACGTTTCGATTGGCGAGATGCTGACGGTTGCTGAAAGCAACGCCATCGTCAACAGCCTTAGGGAGAATATCCTTGATAGTTTTCCAAAGGTGCAACATGCGTGGATCATCACGGTGCCAGACACGAACCGAAATGACGATGTCCCAGATTACTGGGCAGATCATTTATTCGCGGAAGCGATAAAACAAGAGCCTGTGTCAGCAGGCATTCCTTCGGAATGATTTTCCGCCATAGCACACGATGAGGCAGCATGATTGACATATCAAAGGCGCGGCTGGTTCACCTTCGATGGCTGCTTCAGCTTGAAAAGAAGATCCGGCACGAATCTGCGCCAGCACTTGAGTCCTGCCGGACATGTGAACTCGGAAAATGGATATACTCCGAGGCGCTCGAAAAATATAGTGCATACCCAGAGATTTCGTTTCTAGAGAAACGTCATCGGCATTTTCATGAAACAGCTGATATTCTTGTGAAACTATTCAGTGAGCGAAATTTTGTGGAGGCCGAAGTTGCTCTTGATGAACTGAAGCGTGATAGCCAAGACCTAATTTTTATGCTGACTATGTTCGAATATCGCTACACTGGGTTCAATGAGACAAGCTGAGCAGGAGAAACCCATGGCGAAGTCATCGAAGCCACTTGTTTCCATTGACAAGATTCTGGAAATTTTAGCTTCGGCCATTAGTATCGTTCTTGGACTATTCGGACTTAGCCAACACTACGGCTCCAATACGATAAAGCCATCGCGTATCTATTCCAGCGGCGACGCTGCTGAATTTTTGGATATGGCTCGTCTGGATGTGCTCAAGCTCATCAAGAGTGGCGCAATCCAAGCCACCAAGGGTGGCAACGGCAACTATCTGATCGTCGGCCAGTCACTGATCAATTATCTGGCCTCACCCAATGTGTCATCCACTGACTAATCTTTCGGTCCAGCGTATTGGCCTGGAATAATAGGTCCTGCCTCGGCGCACCACGAGCGGTGGCGGGGCATGATGGTCTGCCGCAATCCCGAGCTGGCTCGCCGCCGGGCGCACAAGCGCGAGGACTTGCTGCTGGCCACCGAGCGCGATCTCGCCACCATCCGCGATCGGGTGCAGCGCGCCCGTGCGCCCTTGCAGGGCAAGGCGGAAATCGGCCTCAAGGTCGGCGAGGTCCTCCATCGCCACAAGATGGCCAAGCATTTCGACCTCACCATCGGCGATGCCAGCTTCAGCTTTCG
>NZ_PGTO01000002.1 GCF_003284725.1 Paramagnetospirillum kuznetsovii
GCCGGAGGGCCGCGCCCGGTGAGGGGCAGACATAATGCTAGATCATCGTGCGTCATATTTGGCGCACGATGATCTAGTCGGCATTCGAAACGAAGACGGCGGCATCCGCGAGGGTGCCGCCGTTTTTGTTGGGAGGAGGCGATGTCTTGGAGCGCGGGCTGCCTCGCCCGCTACAGCAGAACCCCCACCAGGGCGGCGGTCAGGCAACTGGCCAGGGTGCCCGACACGATGGCCTTGCCGCCCAGCGCCACGATCTCGGAGCGGCGTTCCGGCGCCATCACCGACAGACCGGCGATGAGAATCCCCAGCGAGCCCAGATTGGCGAAGCCGCACAGGCCATAGGTCATGATCAGGCGCGAGCGCTCGCTCAACGCCCCCGGCGGCAGGCGGGCCAGTTCCAGATAGGCCAGCAGCTCGTTGAGCACGATCTTGGTGCCCATCAGGGCTCCGGCGGTGACCATCTCGTCGGACGGCACCCCCATCAGCCAGGCCACCGGAGCCATGGCCCAGCCCAGCAGGCGCTGCAGGGTCAGGGGCGCGTCGAACACGGCGGGCCCCAGCTTCAGCAGGCCGTTGGCGAGGCTGACCAGGGCCACCAGCACGATCAGCATGGCCACGATGCCCACCAACAGCCGCACCCCGTCCAGGGTGCCCTTGACCACCGCGTCCATGGCGCCTTCGTAGGAATGGGCGGCGCTCAGGGAATGGGCGCCGGTGCGCGACTCGTCGGGAATCATGATCTTGCCGATCATCAGGGCGGCGGGCACCGAGATCAGCGAGGCCGTCAGCAGATGGCCGATGGGATCGGGCACCACGCCAGCCAGGAAGGTGGCGTACAGCACCATGACGGTTCCGGCGATGGTGGCCATGCCGGTGGTCATCACCAGGAACAGCTCGCCCCGCGACAGCTTGGCCAGATAGGGCCTAACCAGCAGCGGCGCCTCGATCATTCCGATGAAGGCGGTGGCCGACGCCGAGATGCCGACGGCGCCGCCCACCCCCATGCTGCGTTCCAACAGGCGCGACGCCGCCTTGACCACCACCGGCAGGATGCGCCAGTGATACAGCAGGGCGGAAACCGCGCTGATCAGCAGCACCATGGGCAGCGCCTGGAAGGCCAGCACGAAACCGGCCGCCGGGTCGTTCACGGTCCAGGGCGCAGGGCCGCCGCCCACATAGCCGAACACGAAGGAGGTTCCCGCCCGCGTCGCCGATTGCAGGGCCTCGACGGCGTGGTTGAGCGCCAGGAACAGGGTCTTGGCGGCGGGAACCTTCAGCAGCAGCAGGGCCAGCAGGATCTGGACGCCCAGACCGGCGGCGACCACCCGCCAAGAAACGCGGCGTCGATCCTCGGACAGGGCGATGGCGACCGCGACCAAGGCGATGATACCCAAGAGACTTTGGAGCATGTTCTTCCCCCCCCCATCAGCAACAAAAAGCCCCTCCCCTTTGATGGGGAGGGGTTGGGGTGGGGTGATCGTGTCGGCGGACGTTCGTTCGGTGGCCCCCACCCCGGCCCTCCCCGCGAGGGGGAGGGGGAATGTCGGTTTCTACTCCGCCGCCGCCGGTTTCTCGGTGTGATAGATCTCGGCGCCGTCCTTGACGAACTTGTCGCTCATCTCGGCCATGCCCTGTTCGGCGGCGGCGAAGTCGCGGACCTCCTGGCTGATCTTCATGGAGCAGAACTTGGGTCCGCACATGGAGCAGAAATGGGCCAGCTTGGCGCCCTCGGCGGGCAGGTGCTGGTCGTGGAAGGCCAGCGCCTTCTCCGGGTCCAGCGACAGGTTGAACTGATCCTTCCAGCGGAACTCGAAGCGGGCGCGGGACAAGGCGTTGTCGCGCAACTGGGCGCCGGGATGGCCCTTGGCCAGATCGGCGGCATGGGCGGCCAGCTTGTAGGTGACGACGCCTTCGCGCACGTCCTGCTTGTCGGGCAGGCCGAGATGCTCCTTGGGCGTCACGTAGCACAGCATGGCGGTGCCGAACCAGCCGATCATGGCGGCGCCGATGGCGCTGGTGATGTGGTCGTAGCCCGGCGCGATGTCGGTGACCAGCGGCCCGAGGGTGTAGAACGGCGCCTCGCCGCACAGCTCGATCTGCTTTTCCACGTTCTTCTTGATCTTGTGCATGGGCACATGACCGGGGCCTTCGATGATGACCTGGCAGTCATGGGCCCAGGCCTTGTGGGTCAGCTCGCCCAGGGTCTCCAGCTCGCCGAACTGGGCGGCGTCGTTGGCGTCGGCGATGGAGCCGGGCCGCAACCCGTCGCCCAGCGAGAAGCCGACGTCATAGGCCTTCAGCAGCTCGCAGATGTCCTCGAAATGGGTGTAGAGGAAGTTTTCCTTGTGATGGGCCAGACACCATTTCGCCATGATGGAGCCGCCCCGGCTGACGATGCCGGTGGTGCGCTTGGCAGTCAGCGGGATATAGCGCAACAGCACGCCCGCATGGATGGTGAAGTAGTCGACGCCTTGCTCGGCCTGCTCGATCAGGGTGTCGCGGAAGATTTCCCAGCTCAGCTCCTCGGCCTTGCCGTCGACCTTTTCCAGCGCCTGATAGATCGGCACGGTGCCGATGGGAACCGGGGAATTGCGGATGATCCATTCGCGGGTGGCGTGGATATGCCGCCCGGTGGACAGGTCCATCACCGTGTCGGCGCCCCAGCGGGTGGCCCAGACCATCTTCTCCACCTCTTCCTCGACGGACGAGGCGACGGCGGAATTGCCGATATTGGCGTTGATCTTGGTCAGGAAGTTGCGCCCGATGATCATGGGCTCGGCTTCGGGGTGGTTGACATTGGCGGGCAGCACGGCGCGGCCGCGCGCGATCTCGGAGCGCACGAATTCCGGGGTTACCTCGTCGGGGATGTCGGCGCCGAAATCCTCGCCGTCGCGCGCGGTTTCGGCCCGCTTCATGTTCTCGCGGATGGCGACGTATTCCATCTCGGGGGTGATGATGCCGGCCCGGGCATAGGCCAGTTGGGTGGGCGCCTTGCCCGACTTGCCGCGCAGGGGGCGGCGGCCGGTGCGGTCGAACACCGGAACCGAGATGGTCTCGCCCGGCTTCAGCCCGTCATCCTCGGGGCGATGGGCGCGGCCCTCGTAATGCTCCACGTCGCCGCGTTCCAGGATCCATTGGGCGCGCAGCGCCGGAACGCCCTTGGCGATGTCGACGCGCAGGGCCGGGTCGGTGAAGGGGCCGGAACAGTCATAGACGCGCACCGGCGCTTCGCCGCAGGCGGCTTCCAGGGCGATTTCGCGCATGGCGACCCGAATGTCGGGGCGCGAGCCCTCCACATAGATCTTGCGGGAACCGGGCAGGGGGCCGGTGGTGATCTTGGGCAGCGGGGCGGTATCGGGCATCGTCGTGTTCTTTCCACCAAGGGCATGGGGGCCATGGCGACGACGGAAAGCGGAAGCATTGGTTCCGATCCCTTCGCCGGAATGACCCGGATCAGGTTCCAAGGGTCGCCGGATTGGGCACCGGCCTCTCAGCCCCTATTGCCTGGGGCTCCCCTTCGGAGAAGTGAAACAGTGGGACGCTTGGCCCGTGAAAGTCAAGCTTTGCAAGACCTTACTTTTCAGTCGTCTTCGTAGATGCCCTTTTCCGCCGCCGGGTGGCAGGCGACGCAGTTGGACTTGGTCACCACGCCGGGGCGCTTCCACACCCGCTCGGGCAGATCGTGCTTGCGCTGAAACCATGCTGTTTCGGTGATACGCAGCGGCGTGGCGCCCGCCGCTTGGCGCTTCATCACCTTCGATCCCATTCGGCCACCATTGGTATCGGCGGCGCCGTCCATCAGCACCTTGCGGATCTGGGCCGCCTTGTCGGGCGCCATGGTGGCGTTGTCGCCGAAATGGTCTGCCGGATTGGCCATCATCTTGTCCCAGGATCGGGCGGGCAGGAAGGAGGGCTGGAAGGCCATATGGCATTCGCCGCAGGCCTTCAGCGTCACGGGATCGGTGATGGGCGGAGCGAAATCGGCCAGGGCGGGCGAAGCGGCAAGGCAGAAGGCGAGGGCGAACTTCTTCATGATGGCGTTCCTTACTTCGCGGCCAGGAAGGTCACGTAATCGCCCTTTTCCAGGGCGGAGCAGGCGCGTCCCAGCACCGTCTGGCAGTCGCGGGTAAAGCGTTCCTCCACCTTGGCCGCATCGGTGAAGCGCTTGGGATTGGCCGAGACCGCCACCGGCTCGATCACCCGTCCGGTCTTGGCGTGCTGGCCGCGCGCGGCGGGGTCGTTGGTGTGGCAGGTGGCGCAGGATGCGAAATCGGGGCTGGCGGTGTTCTTGGACCGATACAGAGCCTCGCCCCGCGCCGCCGAGAACGGCTGGCCCGCTTCCTTGGCGTATGCGGCCAGGATGGCGTCGCGGGCGGGGTCGCCCGCCTGGGCCGGTCCCGCCGCCAGCACGGCGGCGATCAGGGCGGCTCCGCTCAGGAATTCGCGGATGCGCCTGCCCTGGAAGATCCAGGCGATGGTGGCGGCATGGGCGATCACCAGCCACAGCCCAGCCTGGGCCAGGCCTTCGTGCAGATCCTCGGCCTTGGGGATGCCGTCGGCGATGATGCCCGAAACGGCGCCCAGCGCCAGGGCGGGCAGCAGCAGCGCCGCCATCCAGGCGAACAGCGGGTTGCGGCCGGGTTTCCCGAACGACAGGCTGGGGCGGCGCAGCCGCAGCGGTCCGGCCTCCGAACCGGCCAGCGCCAGCAGCAGCCGCGAGGCCAGGGCGCCCAGCACCCAATAGCCCGCGAAGACATGCATGCGGTAGGTATCCTCGTCGGCGGTCACATAGGCCACCACGAAGCCGCCCGCCAGGGCCGCGTGCCACAGGCGCAGCAGGGTGAATTCCAGCTTCGGGCTCATGATGCGGCCTCCGAATGGGTGGAGGCCGGGACCGGCGTCTTGGCGGAAGCGGCATAGCCGAAGGCGAGCACCGCGACGATCACCGTCGCCGCCAGACCCTGTAGTATCATCTTGCCGATCATGGCAAATCACTCCTTTGCTCGATCATCTGGGGCAACCATAGGCGAGGACGCCTGAACCGACGGTGACGCAGCGGTTCATGGACGGTTCATGAAAACAGGATCAAGCTGGCGCCATGAAATACGCCCTTCTCCTTCTGATGCTGGTTGTCGGCCTGCCCGCCCGGGCGCACGACCATGACGACGCCCGCCGGGCGGTGCAGGCGGGCGAGATATTGCCGCTGTCGGCCATTCTGGAACGGGTCAATGCCGAGTATTCCGGCGATCTGATCGAGGCGGAGCTGGAACGCAAGCACGGACGGCCGGTCTACGAGATCAAGCTGCTGAGCAAGGACGGCAAGCTGTTGAAGCTGCATTACGACGCTCGTGACGGCAGCGCCCTGCCGGGCAAGGGGCGGCCATGAGGCTCCTGGTGGTGGAGGACGAGCCGCAACTGACCCTGCGTCTGCAACAGGCGCTGGAAGCGGTGGGTTTCGCGGTCGACGTGGCCTATGACGGCGAGGAAGGCCTCTATCTCGGCGAGACCGAGGCCTATGACGCGGTGGTGCTGGATCTGGGCCTGCCCAAGCTGGACGGCGTCAGCGTGCTGGGCCGCTGGCGCGAAATGGGGCGCGCCATGCCGGTGCTGGTGCTGACGGCGCGCAACCGCTGGGCCGACAAATCCGCCGCCTTCGCCGCCGGGGCCGACGACTACGTCACCAAGCCGTTCGAGATGGACGAGGTGGTGACCCGCATCCGCGCCCTGATCCGCCGCGCCGCCGGTCACGCCTCGCCGGAGATCACCTGCGGCCCGCTGCGGCTCGACACCATCGGCGGCCGGGTCAGCCTGGACGGCATGCCGGTGCAATTGACCGCCCAGGAATTCCGCATCCTGTCCTATCTGGCCCATCACCAGGGCCGGGTGGTGGGGCGCGGCGAGTTGGTGGAGCATGTCTACGACCGCAACGCCGATCCCGATTCCAACGTGCTGGACGTGCTGGTGGCCCGCATCCGCCGCAAGCTGAAGGCGGACCTCATCCATACGATGCGCGGCCAGGGCTGGCGCATGGAGCCGCCGAATAATGCCGGCTAGATCGCTCCGGCAGCGCCTGATCCTCGGAGCCGGATTGTGGCTGGCCCTGGCGCTTGGCGTCGGCGGGGTGGTGCTTGGACTGGCCTTCCGCGACGCGGCCGAACACGGCTTCCACGAACGGCTGGATGCCTATTTGCGCGCATTGTCGGCGGTGGTCGAGATCAATGCCGACGGTTCGGTCGCCGTGGGCAAGCCGGTGGGCGACCCCCGGTTCGAACAGGCCTATTCCGGTTGGTACTGGCAGGTGTCCGATGGGGCGGAGGTCCGGGCGCGGTCCCGCTCGCTGTGGGATTTCGCCCTGCCGGTGGGCGGGCCCGTCGCCGCCGGGCAGATGCATGCCCGCCGCGACACGGGGCCGCGTGGCGAAAGCCTCGCGGTGGTGGAGCGCGACCTGCTGTTTCCCGACGGCATCCGGCCGCTGCATCTGAGCGTCGCCGCCAATCGGCGCGAGGTGGAGGCCGAGGTGGCCCGCTTCGATCTGCTGCTGGCGCTGGCCCTGGGTGGGCTGGGCCTGGGGCTGATCATCGCCATCGCGCTACAGGTGGGCTATGGCTTGCGGCCGCTGGCGCGTTTGACCGGCGAGTTGGAAGAGGTGCGGGTCTCGGGCGGGCGCATCGGCGAGGCCTATCCCGGCGAGGTGGCGCCATTGGTGCTGGCCATGAATCAGGTGCTCGACCATGACGCCCGGCTGATCGAACGGGCCCGTGCCCATGTGGGCAATCTTGCCCATGGGCTGAAGACGCCGCTGGCGGTGCTGGAAGCGGAACTGGCGAGCCCAAGTCCCGATCATGGGGTGCTGGGCGATCAGCTGGACCGCCTGAACCGGCTGGTGGACATCCATTTGGGTCGCGCCCGCGCCGAGGCGGTCTCCGCCGAACCGGCCAGGGCCAAGGTCGCGGTGGGCGAGGTGGCCAATGACATCGCCGCCGCGCTTCGGAAAATCTATGCCGAGCGGGGGCTGAGCCTTTCGGTGGATTGCGCCCCTGGGGCGCGCTTTCCCGGCAATGGCGACGATCTGGCGGAAATCCTCGGCAATCTGATGGACAAT
The DNA here is from genome assembly GCF_003284725.1 of Paramagnetospirillum kuznetsovii. GTDB lineage: Bacteria > Pseudomonadota > Alphaproteobacteria > Rhodospirillales > Magnetospirillaceae > Phaeospirillum > Phaeospirillum kuznetsovii. The sequence continues at coordinate 7,103 of NZ_PGTO01000002.1, forward strand.
GCCTGCAAATGGGCGTCCTCCCAAGTGCGGATCACCGCCGATACCGTCTCCCTCACGGTGGAGGACGACGGCCCCGGCCTGACGCCCGCCCAGGCGGAAACCGCCACCAGGCGCGGCTTGCGGCTGGATGAATCGGCGCCCGGCTCCGGCCTCGGCCTCGCCATCGTCGCCGATCTGGCGGGAATGATGGGGCTCGATGTGCGGTTCGGCCGTTCCGACCTGGGCGGTCTGTGCGTGCGCGTCGCCTTTCCGGCTGCTAGACTCCCCCCGACATAACGGAGCGACGGATATGGCCGCGAAGACGGTGATGCTGGTTCTCGACGACGAGCTTGCCCAACGGTTCGAACGCTTCGCCAGGGAGCACGGCCATGACGAGGCCGGGGCGCTGGACCATGCCCTGCGCGCCTTCCTCGACGCCGAGGACAAGGCGCGGAATGCCACGGAGGTCATGCTGGCGGCGGCCCAGGAGGGCGAGGCCACATCCGGTTTCGGGCTGGCGTCCCATCACGACGATATCCGCCGCTGGCTGCTGAGCTGGGGGTCGGAAGCCGAACGCAAGCGGCCGCGCTCGTGCTGAGCTGGGCCGATTCCGCCCTGGACGATCTCCACCTGATCCGCGCCGGTCTGGCCACGGAGGCGGCGGCGCGGGTGGGACGCATCATCGCCGAGGCCAGCGACGTGCTGACGGAATTTCCCGATCGCGGCCGGGTGGGAAAGGTGCCCGACACCCGCGAACTTCCGCTGCCGGGATTGCCGTGGCGGCTGGTCTATCGGATCGGGGGCAAGGGACGGCTGACGGTGCTGCGGGTGCTGGCCTAGGCCTTGTCCGCGGCCTTCTTCTCGGCCTCGGCGGCGGCGGCGTCCTGCTTGGCCTTGCGGATGGCGCGCGGCACCGCCATGCCGGCGGCGAGGGCCGGGCTCAGATAGGGGCTGCGGCCTTCGGGCAGGCGCACGGGCTGTAGTCCCGCATCGGACAAGGCGGAGATGATTTCCCGAAATTCTGCCGGTCCCAGCATCATTGGCCTCGGTTCATTGACGACGGCTTCAGTCTGCACCAATTCGGGCAGCGGAAGCGAGATGATTTTGTGCGCTGCAACATTGTCATGGCGACATAGCCGCCACGAGGGATGACTCTAGCAGAAATCCGGGCTAACTTCCCGCTCTTCTCTTGCATGGAAAGCATGTTGCCATGACCGACCTCGCCCAATTCGCCCGTACCGCTTCCGCCTGGCCGTTCCAGGAGGCCCGTTCCCTGCTGGACGATCGGCTGAAGGGCGCGAAACCGGAAAAGGGCTATGTGCTGTTCGAGACCGGCTATGGCCCGTCGGGCCTGCCCCATATCGGCACCTTCGGCGAGGTGGCGCGCACCACCATGGTGCGGCGCGCCTTTTCCATCCTGGCGCCCGAGATTCCCACCCGCCTGTTCGCCTTTTCCGACGACATGGACGGGCTGCGCAAAGTGCCCGACAACATCCCCAACAAGGAGATGGTGGCGAAGCATCTGGGCAAGCCGCTGACCCGCATTCCCGATCCCTTCGGCACCCATGAAAGCTTCGGCCATCACAACAACGCCCGGCTGCGGTCGTTCCTCGACACCTTCGGGTTCGAGTACGAGTTCCAGTCGGCCACCGACTGGTACACCTCGGGCCGTTTCGATCAGGCCCTGCTCGGGGTGCTGCGCCACTATGACGAGGTCATCAACGTGGTGCTGCCGACGCTCGGCGACGAGCGCCGCGCCACCTATTCCCCTTTCCTGCCAGTCTGTCCCAAGACCGGAGTGGTGCTGCAGGTGCCGGTCGTCGAGCGCGATGCGGACGCGGGCACCATCGTCTACAGGAACGAGGACGGCACCCTGGTGGAGACGCCGGTCACCGGCGGCGCCTGCAAACTGCAATGGAAGGCCGATTGGGGCATGCGCTGGGTGGCGCTGGGCGTCGATTACGAGATGAGCGGCAAGGATCTGATTCCGTCGGTGCAACTGTCCACCCGTATCGCCACCATCCTGGGCGGCCGCCCGCCCATGAACCTGACCTACGAGCTGTTCCTGGACGATCAGGGCCAGAAGATCTCAAAGTCCAAGGGCAATGGGCTGGCCGTCGAGGATTGGCTGAAATACGCCCCGGCCGAAAGTCTTGCCCTGTTCATGTACCAAAAGCCCAAGACCGCCAAGCGGCTGTATTTCGACGCCATCCCCCGGGTGGTGGACGACTACCTGACCTTCCTCGGCAAGTTCCCCGCCGAGGAGCCCGCCAAGCAGTTGGACAATCCGGTCTGGCACATCCACGGCGGCAAGCCGCCCGCCGAGGACGCCCATCTGTCCTTCAACATCCTGATGAATCTGGTGGGCGTCTGCCATTCGGAAGACCCGGCGGTGATCTGGGGCTTCATCCAGCGCTACGCGCCGGGCGCGGCGCCCGCGACGGCGCCGATCCTGGGCGGGCTGGTGGGCTATGCCATCGCCTATTATCGCGACTTCGTGAAGCCCAACATGAAGTATCGCAAGGCGAGCCCCGACGAGGCCGCCGCCTTCGCCGACCTCAAGGCGGGCCTGGAAAAGCTGGGCGCCGATGCCAGCGGCGAGGATCTGCAGAATCTGGTCTACGAGATCGGCAAGCGCGACTGCTTCGCCGATCTCAAATCCTGGTTCAAGGCCTGCTACGAGGTGCTGCTGGGCAGCGACCAGGGGCCACGCATGGGCAGCTTCATCAAGCTGTACGGAATCACGGAGACCATCGCCCTGCTGGACAAGGCCATCGCCGGCGAGGACATGTAGGGTACGTTCATTGATCGTTTCGGCTTCGGCGCGTATAGTCAACGTAGATACGCGCGGGAGGCCGGTATGCGAACGCAGATTTCTCGCTGGGGCAACAGCCTTGCCGTCCGTCTGCCCCGGCAGGTGGCCGAGGGGGCTGGCCTGGGCGAGGGTACCACCGTGGAATTGGATGTGGTCGATGGCGTTGTCCGGCTGACGCCCACGCGCCCGAGCTATACCCTGGCGGACTTGCTGGTCGGCGTTACCGCCGAAAACGTTCCCGACAGCTTCGACGATTCACCGCATGGGGCAGAACTTCTGTAATGGCGGCGCCTGATCGCGGCGATCTGGTTTGGATCGACTTCGATCCTCAGTCCGGGCGCGAACAAGCCGGGCGACGTCCGGCATTGGTGCTCTCGCCTCGGGCCTATCATCAAGTGACCCGCTATGCGGTGGTCTGCCCGATCACCAGCACCCGCAAGGGCTATCCGTTCGAGGTGGACTTGCCCGACGGACTGCCGGTGTCCGGCGTGGTTCTGGCCGATCAGGTTAAGAGCATCGATCGTCACGCCCGCCGGATCGAGCGGATCGGCAGTGTTCCCAAGAGCGTCATGGATGAGGTGGTGGCCCGGCTAAGGCCACTGTTCCTGGACTGATCCCCTCGTCCAAGGACGAGGGGATCGCGCGTCCTATTCACCGCTGGCGATGCGGTCCACCAGTTGCTTCACCGTCGGGATGAAGCCGTTGGCATAGAAGGGGTCCGAGCCGAAGCGATAGGCGTTGTGGCCGGCGAACATCAGTTCGTGCTCCACGTCGCCGCCATGGCCGATATTCTGTAGGGTCTTCTGGATGCAGAAGCTGCGCGGGTCGGCCTTCTTGCCGTTGGTGCCCGCCTCGTTCTGCGCCCAGTTGGAGAACATGCACTGGGACAGGCAGCCCATGCAGTTGACCTGATCGACGCGGATTTCCTCGGCCTTGTCGGGATCGACGAAGATCAGGGTCGAATCCGGGGTGCGCAGCGCCTCGGTGAAGCCTTGCGCCATCCAGCCCAGGGCGCGGTCGCGGTCATGGGGGGTGACCCAGACGATGCGCTTACGCGCGCCGATGGGCAGTTCCGCCTCGTGATCGCCGACGCATTCGCTGGAATAGGGGATCTGGTGTTCCAGGCGCTGGCACAGTTCCTCGATGAAGCCGTTCTTCACCGCCGATGAATAGAAGCCGGTGGGGCTGAAATGGTGCAGCAGCACATCGCCCGGCTTCAAGGTCAACAGTCGGTGCTTCCAGGCGTCGGAAATGGGGCTTTCCTTGGTCAGCAGCGGCCTTGTGCCGTATTGGAAGGCGATGGGGCCCAGTTCGGGATTGCCGATCCAGTCGTCCCATTCCTTCAGCCACCACACGCCGCCCGCCATGAAGATGGGGGTCTGGTTCAGGCCGCATTCGTTCATGACGTTGCGCAGTTCGCGCACCCGGCCATAGGGGGGTTCCGGCTTCCTGGGGTCTTCGCTGTTGGACAGGCCGTTATGGCCGCCCGCCAGCCAGGGGTCTTCGTAGACAACGCCGCCCAGCAGTTGGCCGTATTTGTGGTAGGCACGCTTCCACAGGGCGCGGAAGGCGCGGGCCGAGGACACGATGGGATAGTAGTAGACGCCGTAATGGGCGGCGATCTCGGCCACCTTGTAGGGCATGCCCGCGCCGCAGGTGACGCCGTGGATCAGGCCCTTGGCGCCGTCCAGCACGCCTTCCAGGATGGCCTCGGCACCGCCCATCTCCCACAGCACGTTCATGTGGATGCGGCCCTTGCCGCCGGAGATGTCATGGGCGATGCGGGCCTGGGCGATGCCGCCCTTGATGCCGTAGGCGATCAGCTCGTGATGTTTTTCGGTCCGCGTCTTGCCGTGATAGACCATGTCGATGCGGTTGCCGTTCTCGTCATAGAGGTCGGCATTGACGCCCGAGAAGGTGGCGACGCCCCCGGCGGCAGCCCAGGCGCCGGAGCTTTCTCCGTTGGAGACGTTGATGCCCTTGCCGCCCTCGACGATGGGCAGGACTTCACGACCGGAAATGAGAATGGGATCGAGCGGTTTCAAGGCGACGATCACTCCTTAAGGCAGGCGGCTATCCGAGACGGGACTTATATAGTGCCAGACGGAAGCCGTCACCAGTGACGTTACGGAATCATGACGAATGAGGAAAATCGGTGAATACGGAGGAAACGCCCATTCCCCGCAACGCTTCTTCCCGTCGGGCGTCATTGACCGTGTAGGCCAGTACACATAGCCCGGAAGACGTGACCTCGGCAACCCGTCCCGCATCAAGATCGCGATGATCGGCATGGATGGCTTTGCAGCCGTAGCGTTCGGCATGGCTTCGCCAGTCGGCGGGAATGGCGCCCACCAACAGTCCGCGCGGCCATTCCGGCGCCGTCGCGCGGGCCACCTCCAGGCAATCCCAGGCGAAACTTGAAATCAGCGGCAAGGGCCGATTGTCCGGCCACAGGGCCAAGGCATGGTCCAGGGCGACGCGGCCGGTTTCCCCCTCGCGCCCGGCATCGGGCTTGATCTCCATATTGATGCCCAGGCCAAGGTCCAGGCACAGGCGCAGCACCTCGTCCAGGGTGGGAACGCTCTCGCCCGCGAAGTCGGGGCCGAACCATGATCCGGCGTCCAGCGTCTTGATCCGGTCCAGCCCTTGGGCCGCCACCGGTCCCGTGCCGGTGCTGGTGCGGTCCAGATCGTCGTCATGAAAGACCACCGGATGGCCATCGGCGCTCAGGCGGACGTCGAATTCCACCATGGCGGCGCCCAGGGCGGCGGCCCGGCGAAACGAGGCGAGGGTATTTTCCGGGGCCACGCCGCAGGCGCCGCGATGGCCGATAACCGGCGGTAGGATCACGGCTGGGCGAGCATGGCCCGCACCCGCTCCGTCACCGTATCCACCGAAATGGCGGTCATGCAGCGCGCCTCGGTGCAGGCGGATTTGCGGTGGTTGAAGGCCGAAACGCAGGGCGAGCACGCCAAGCCGGCCGTGATGAATTGGGCATTGGGATTCAAGGCGCCGTACAGCGCCGGGGTCTCGGGGCCGAACAGCACGATGGTCTTCAGGCCGGTGGGGGCGGCGAAGTGGGCGGGGCCGCTGTCGTTGGTCACCATCAAGGAGCACAGCGTATAGAGCGGCACCAGATCGTCCATGCCGGTGAAACCGGCCAGATTGGCGACACGGTCGCTGCCCGCCGCCGCGCACAGGCGCTTGGCCTCGTCGTGCTCTGACCGCACGCCGGAAATCAGGATGGCGAGGTCGGGATCTTCCAGCAGGCGCCGGGCCAGTTCGGTATAGCGCTCCACCGGCCAGCGGCGCAGCGGCATCAGCTCGCTGGCATTGGGGTTGAGCAGCACCCACTTGCTCGCCTTGGCCAGCGCCGGGAAGGCGGCCGCCAAGCGGGCGCGGAATGTGTCCACCGACGCGGTCGACGGCGAAAGCGGCGCCAGCCGGATTTCCTCGTCGGAAAAGGCGATCTTGGTGTGGGGGATGGTCCCGGCGGGCTCGGTCAGGCAATGGACCAGCGCCAGGAAGCTCTTGGCCACGTGGTGATGCGGGTTGAACAGCACCCGGTGGGTCAGCAGCTCGCCGCGATACAGACCCTCGCAATGGAAGCGGTGAAAGCCCACCCGATTGCGGGCGCCGCTGAAAAACGTCAGCAGGGCGGTAAAGCGCGAGAACATTTCCATGTCGATGGCGGCGAACAGGTCGAGGCGGCGCATGGCGATGATGGCGCGCACGGTATCGACCACCAGGGTGACCAGATTGTCGGCGCGGATGGTCAGGGTGTTCTCGGGCCGGATGGTGCCGATGATGTCCAGGCTGGGACGGTTCTTGGCGAAGATCAGGAAATACAGGCGGGCATCGGGGAACAGGGTCTGGGCGCGGCGAAAGGCGGAATCGGCGATGACGGTGCTGCCCATCTCGGACAGTTCGATGAATAGGATGTCGCGACCATTGCCGGGTTTCTCAGGGCTGAACAGGCGCCACAGGCGATGGCAGAGGGACACGACGGCGCAGAGCGGAACCCCCACCCAGTAATCGATCTGGCGCATCCTATCGACGTTCACTTCGGCCCCCGTCCTTGTTACTGCTCGAGTTCCTTGAAGGTTCCCTGGCGATAGCCCTCGCCCAGCCAGATCTCGTAGTGGTCGATCACCCGCCCCCCCCAGGCACGATCCAGGCTGCCGACCAGTGTCATCCTGTCGAAAAAGCGTCCCGCGTCTTCCACCCCTCGGTGGCTGGCGCGGCTGACGAACAGGCCGTTCCGGCCCTTCAGGCCATCCACGTCCCTGGCATCATACGAAGGAATTCTGGGAATGCCAGCCGAACCGGTCAGGAACACCTTGGGATGATCGGGAAGGTAATAGCTGAGAATGCCGCTCAGCTCATGCTTCTGGACGAAGACGAAGGCGTCCGGATGAAGCCTGCGCTGGGCATCGACCGCCTCGGCCACCTTGTCCCAGCCGCCCAGCCGACCGAGAGGATCGGCCTTGCCCGGAATGGGAAGGATGGCGCTTGCCATCTGGACATAGACCGCCACCACCATGACACCGCCCAGGATGGGGGCGGCGAGGAACAGGCGGCGCAGCCACGGGCGGCGGGCCGCCAGACGGAAACCGCCCACCGCCGCCATGGTGGCGCCCAGATAGGCCGGTCCCGACCAATGGGGCTGAACCAGCCCGCCCAGGCTGTGCTTGATGAAGAAGATCAATACCGGCGCCGAGGTGGCCCCCAGCAGGAACCATTCCGGCCGCTTGCTCCGCCAACCGCGCCACAGAGCCCAACCCATGCCCCACAGCACGAAGCCAAGCAGCAGCGGCGTCATCACGCCGATTTGGGTGGCGAGGAAGGTCGCCAAGCTCTTCAGCGGGCTGGTCACCGGGGTGTCGAAGGAGTGGGCCAACTGCTTCTTGAACGACATCCAGTCATTCATCAGGTTCCACAGCAGGACCGGCGCGGTGCAGGCCAATGCAAGGGCGATGGCCAGATAGAAGTGGCGGCTGCGCAGCCAGACGCGCCCTTGCGGAAACAGAACGAAGACGGCCAGCACGCCGGGCGCGATCAGCACCATGGTGTATTTGCTGATAAATCCCAACCCCAGGGCCGCCCCCAGGGCATAGATCCAGATGGGATGGCCGCTCTTCAGCAAGCGGATCATCGCCCACAGGGCGGTGGTCCAGAACACCAGAAGCGGGGCGTCGGGGGTGGCGGTGACGGAGGCGGCGCCGAACAGGATGGTGGCGTTGAGCCACAGCGCCGCCAAAAGCCCGGTCCAGGCGTCGTCGAAGGCGGTCCTGGCCGCGTCGAACACCAGCCAGCTGACGACGGCGCCCGAGATGACGGTGGGCAGGCGCACCGCCAGCTCCGAGTCGCCGAAGACCCAGTTGGAGGCGGCCATTCCCCAAGCCATCATGCCGGGATGGTCGAAATAGGATAGCTGCAAGCGGCGCGACCACAGCCAGTAATAGGCTTCGTCTCCCGACAGCAGGGACGCCCCCGCGACGCCGAGGCGCATCGCCGTAATGGCCGCGATCGCCGCCAACAGAAAGACGGCGGGATCGAGCGGCTTGGGCGTCGGGCTCGACGCGGTTGTCAAGAACCTGCCTCCGGTGCACGGGATATCGCGGCGCCCGGCAATAGCACGAAACCCCTTGCCAATCCAGATGGCTCGGTTGTCGAACCGCCGACATCCCTCTATATGAGATGACGCATCAAGGGAGGGTCGATCATGATTGGAATTCATCGCGCGGGAACGCTGTCCCTGGTTCTCGCCGCCTGTGCCGCGCTTGCCGCCTGCGACGGCGATCCGTCGGATGCGGATATGAAGGCGGCGGTGGAGCAGACCTATGGCTCCATCAACAAGGAGCTGGGAAGCGTCGGCAAGATGATCGGCAAGGATCTGACCACCACCATCAAGGCCTTCAAGAAGCTGGGCTGCGCCAAGGCCGAGGGCAATCCCGGCTATCGCTGCGACTTCGAGATGACGCTGAACGGCCCCTTGGGGGAAAAGACCGAAAAGGCCTCGGGCCGCTTCGTCAAGGGCGACAAGGGCTGGGCCGTCATGGAAAAGTGATCAGGCCCGCTGCGCCTTGCGGGTGACCTGAATGCGCAGCTCCCCCGGCAATTGCTCCAGCAGGCGCAGCAGGGCGCCGACCCCGATGGGAACGCGCGATCGCCCGTCGGCCCAGCGCCAGACGGTGGTGGGGGCCGGTTGCTGCTCGCCAAGGTCGTCGAGAAGCCGGGCCAGGGCCGCCTGGGACAGGCCAAGACGCTGTAAAGTTTCGGTGAATTCTTCTTCGGTCATTTCACTCTCATCCCGGCGATGCCGTGTGCGTGGCGCAAACGAGTCTCGGCATGAGTGAAAAATGCATAGGTAAGTCAGCGGTGTCAATCTCCGGCATAGGCCATAAGTAATAATTCTTATCGACCAATAGCCTGCCGAGAGACAATTGAGGATCGTCCCGTAGCCCTATTCTTCTTTTAGGATATTCCCCTTCTCGCGGATTGCCAGTTCGGCGAGGGGGTGGTGCCGCTGGACCAGCCGGATGCGGCTTGCGTCGAGCACATGGGTATAGATCTCGGTGGTGGCGATGTCGGCATGGCCCAGCATCTGCTGGACGCTACGAAGATCGGCGCCGCCCGCCAGCAGATGGCTGGCGAAGGAATGGCGCAGCACATGCGGCGACACCCGCGCCGGCTCGAGCCCGGCGGCCAGGGCGACGCGCGCCAGCATCTTGGCGAAGCCGGACCGGGTCAGGTGCCCGCTGCCGCCATGGGAGGGAAACAGCCAGCGGGACGAATTGCCCTTGGGCAGGGCCGCGTCGCGTACCGAGCACCATGCGGCCAAGGCGGCGCGGGCAGGGTCCGACAGCGGCACCATGCGCTCCTTATCGCCCTTGCCGCGCACGATCAGCACGCTGGGATCGCGGGCGACGGCGCTGACGGGCAGCGTCATCAGTTCGGAAACCCGCATGCCGGTGGCGTAAAGGGTTTCCAGCAAGGCGCCCATCAGCACGCCCGCTTCGCCGTCCAGGGCCTTGGCCGCCGCCAGCATGGCCTCGACCTCTGCCTCGCTCAGATATTTGGGCAGCGGCCGACCCAGGCGGGGGGAATCGATATTGGCGGTGGGGTCGTCGGTCCGCAGGCCCTCGGCGAACAGGAAGCGGTAGAACTGGCGAATGCAGGACAGCCTGCGGGCCTGGGTGCGGGGCGCCATGCCCAGGGCCGCCTGACGGCCCAGCCAGGCCTTGATGGCCTTGGCGTCGGCGGCCATTGGATCGCCGACGCATTCTTGCAGGTCGTCGAGATCGCGGCGATAGGCGTCAAGGGTGTTGGCCGCCGCGCCGCGCTCGGCGGCCAACATTTCCAGGAAGGACTCGGTGTGTCGGGTCATGATGCGGCCCGTCCTCTTTCGCCGGAATGCGGCTGGGACGGCCGCGCTCCAAGCATGACGCCACTCCGGGAGCGCGGGCTTCCAGCCCGCAAGTGTCACGCCTATGGGCCTACTTCTCCCGGCCGGATGCTCCGCAATCGCTGATGGCCTTACCCAGTTCATGGCAGATCCGTTTGCCCGCGGCCTCGTCGGCGGCGGGGGCGAACAGGCGGATGAACTTGCCCTTGCCCTTGAGATCGACGGCATGGGTCACCGGTTGCAGCGCTTTCAGACTGGCCGATTGAGCGGCGAGGATGCCCCAGCCCTTCTTGGCCCAGGCCTCGGTCTTGTAGGAGGCGAGATAGACCAGTTTGGGCGGGGCGGCGGGCGCCGCCGGAGGGTCCATGGCGATGGCGGGCGCCGCTATTGCCATGTGCGCTACCGGGGCCATGTGCGCTTCCGGGGCCATGGACGGTTCCGGCGCCATGGGGGCAGGCCGGGCCGCCAGCTTCTCGCCGTGCTCCAGACGCAGAAGCCATGGCCCATGGCGGGTCAGCATGCTGCCGTCGGCCAGCACCGCATAGGTGGCGAAGCGCTGTCCGGCGCAGGTCACCTCCAAGACGCCGACCGGGGACTCCAAGGATTGCGGCAGCGGCGAGGTGATTGCCCCCACCACGGAGCCGAGAACCCCCTTGGAATCGCCATAGCTGGGCCAGGGACAGGCGCGCCCGGCCACGTCACCCGCCATGGCGGCGTCCATGCGGACCATCTGTCCCAAGGGGGACGACCCCATATCGGTGACACCGCCCGCCGGGAAGGAATCGGTGACGACCCAGGTGCCCCCGAAGGCGGTGGCGGGACTGTCCATGGTCGTCGGTCCGGAGGAGCAGGCGGCCAGCAGCAGCGCCACCGGCGCCGCCGCTGTCCAATGCCGAGGAAGACTGGGCCAGAGAAGACGGGGCTTCATCGGCGACCTCACATCACGTCAAGCAGAAGTTTGCGGCGGTTCAGCGGCATCACCGGCCGCGCATTCATGGGGAACAGCTTGGCGAAGCGGGCGATCTGGTCGGCCGAGGCGGTGATGGCCTGGCGGAACACCACCCACTGCACCACCTCCGAACAGGGCGGCGTGGTCAGGGAACCGGCATAGCGGAATGACAAGGTTTCCTTGGGCAGCAGCATGGAGGCATCCAGCATGCCCGGCGCGTTGACCGATTCACCACCCTTGGTCGGCATCACCTGCCAGATGGCTTCCAGGGCCGGATTGGCGGCGCCCTTGGCGATCATCACGCCTAGCACGGCAAGACCGCCGTCGGCCGCCTTATGGACGAAATGGCATTCCATGTCGAAGGCGGCGCCGTCGACGGTGTGTTCGCTGGGGGTATGAAAATGGAATTGCAGCAGGTCGTAGGACTTGCCGTCCAGCGCCAGATTGCCGCCACCGGCGCAATCCACCTGAATGGTGTGTCCGTTGTTCTGCACCTTCAGCGGCATCGGCCGCCACGACGGCACCGGGTCGCCCATGATGGCGGCGACGGGCTTGGTCAGATCGATGGGAGACTGTTCCTTGCCCATGGAGCAGGCGGCGTATTCGGGGGCCAGCGAGCCCCATTCCTTGGGACCGCCATGGCCTTCATAGGCCCAATGGGCGCCTTCCGCCGCGACGGCGTTGGCGATGCTTCCACCACAAGCGCCGCACAGGCAGGCGGCTCCGGTGGCGTGACGCAGAAACGAACGACGGTCCATGGGCAATCCTCCCGAGATTAAGCCGAATTCATGATCAGCCTATCTCGGAAGGTGGGGGGCGTCCATCCTCGTTGCGACGACGCAATTGCCCTGGGCTACTCCGCCGCGACGATCCGATCGCGGCCGACCGGGTGTTCCAGCCGGGCCAGCATCTCCTTGGGCGCCACCTGCCAGAACTTCGGCAACTCGCGGTCCCAGTCGGTCAGGATGGCCTCGGCCCAGGCCGATTGGGTGGCCTCGGCATGTTCGCGCACCAGATCCTTCAGCACGCCCTGCCAGTATTCGGTCTCGGGCCGCAGCCAGATCACCGATTCCGGATTGGCCCGCTTGGGGAAGCTGGCGTCGGCATCGTAGACGAAGGCCATGCCGCCGGTCATGCCAGCGGCGAAATTGGCCCCGACGGCGCCCAGGATCACCACGGTGCCGCCGGTCATGTATTCGCAGCCATTGGAGCCGCAGCCCTCGATCACCGTCACCGCGCCGGAATTGCGCACGGCGAAGCGCTCGCCCGCCTGACCGGCGGCGAACAGCTTGCCCGCCGTGGCGCCGTACAGAACGGTGTTGCCGATGATGGTGTTCTCGTTGCTCTTCAGCCTGGCGGCCACGGGCGGGCGCACGATGATGGTGCCGCCCGACAATCCCTTGCCCACATAGTCGTTGGAATCGCCGAACACCTCCAAGGTCAGGCCCTGGACGGCGAAGGCGCCCAGGCTTTGCCCGGCCGAACCGCGCAGCCGCACGGTGACATGGCCGGGGGCCAGTCCGGTCATGCCGTGCTTCTTGAAGATCTTGTGGGACAGCTTGGTTCCCACCGCGCGTTCCACATTGCGGACATTGTAGTCCAACTGCATCTTCTCGCTGCCTTCCAGGGCGGGCTTGGCGTCCTGGATCATGCGGGCGTCCAGGGTCTCGGGCACCGCGTTGGCGGTCTCCTCGACGCAATAGCGCGGGAAGCCGCCGGTATCGGCCTGGGCCAGCAGCGGGTTCAGATCCAGATCGTCCAGATGCGACGCGCCACGGCTGACCTGGGACAGCAGGTCAGAGCGGCCGATCACCTCGGCCAGCGACTTGGCGCCCAGCGAGGCCAGGATTTCGCGGACCTCCTCGGCGATGAAGCTGAACAGGTTGACCACCTTTTCCGGGCTGCCGGTGAACTTGCCGCGTAGCGCCAGATCCTGGGTGCACACGCCCACCGGGCAGGTGTTGGAATGGCACTGGCGCACCATGATGCAGCCCATGGCCACCAGGGACGAGGTGCCGATGCCGAATTCCTCGGCCCCCAGCATGGCGGCGATGACGATGTCGCGCCCGGTTTTCAGACCGCCGTCGGTGCGCAGGCGGACCCGGTGGCGCAGGCGGTTGAGCGTCAACACCTGATGGGCTTCGCTCAGGCCCAGCTCCCACGGCAGACCGGCGAACTTGATGGAGGTCTGGGGCGAGGCGCCGGTTCCCCCCACATGGCCGGAGACCAGGATGGTGTCGGCCTTGGCCTTGGCGACGCCCGCCGCGATGGTGCCGATGCCCGAGCGCGAGACCAGCTTGACGGTGACGCGGGCCTCCGGGTTGATCTGCTTCAGGTCGTAGATGAGCTGGGCCAGATCCTCGATGGAATAGATGTCGTGATGGGGCGGCGGGCTGATGAGCATGACGCCGGGGGTGGCGTGACGCAGCTTGGCGATCTCCACCGTCACCTTGAAGCCGGGCAACTGGCCGCCCTCGCCGGGCTTGGCGCCCTGGGCGACCTTGATCTCGATCTCGCGGCACATGTTGAGGTATTCGGCGGTGACGCCGAACCGGCCCGAGGCGATCTGCTTGACCGCCGAATTGGCGTTGTCGCCGTTGGGACGGGGGCGATAGCGTTCGCGGTCCTCGCCGCCTTCGCCCGACACGCTTTTGGCGCCGATGCGGTTCATGGCGATGTTCAGGGTGCCGTGGGCCTCGGGGCTCAGCGCGCCCAGGCTCATGCCCGGGGTCAGGAAGCGCTTGCGGATCTCGGTGATGCTTTCCACCTCGTCCAGACGGACCGGCTGGGCCAGGGGCTTCAGGTCCAGCAGGTCGCGGATGGTGATGGGCGGCAGCCTGCGCATGCCGTCGGAATACTTCTTGTAGAGCGCGTAGGAATCGTCGGACACCGCCATTTGCAGCATATGGATCAGGGGGCCGTCGAAGGAATGGGCCTCGCCGCCGCGCCGCACGCGGTAGAAGCCGCCGATGGGCAGCACCGGGGCGGCGCCGCCGAAACCGACGGCGTGCTGTTCGATGCTCTTCTTCTGGATGCCGGTCAGGCCGATGCCGGAAATGCGGGACGTCATGCCGGGGAAGAACTCGGCCACCAGGGTGCGCGACAGGCCCACCGCCTCGAAATTATAGCCGCCGCGATAGGAGCTGACCACCGAGATGCCCATCTTGGCCATGATCTTCAGCAGGCCCTGATCCAGGGCGTATTTGTAGCGCCGGACGCATTCTTCCAGCGACATGGCGCCGAACAATCCGCGCCGCTGGCGGTCCGCGATGGCTTCCTGGGCCAGATAGGCGTTGACGGTGGTGGCGCCGACGCCGATCAGGACCGCGAAGTAATGCACGTCCAGGCACTCGCCCGAGCGGACATTGAGCGAGGTCCAGGTGCGCAGATGCTCGCGCACCAGATGGGAATGCACCCCGCCCGCCGCCAGGATCATGGGGATGGCGGCGCGGTCGGGACCGGCGCCTTCGTCGGTGAGGATCAGATGGGTGCAGCCGCCGCGAACCCGGTCCTCGGATTCACGCCGCACCCGCGCCAGGGCGTCCTTCAGGGCGTTGTCGCCGCCCTTGGGGTCGAAGGTGCAGTCGATGACGGCGGCCGCCGCGCCCATGTATTTGCGCATGGCGACGAGTTCGGCGTTGGACAGCACCGGGCTTTCCAACTGCAACAGGTCGCACTGGCTTTCATCCTCGTCGAGGATGTTGCCCAGATTGCCCAGCCGGGTCCGCAGGCTCATGACGCGGGACTCGCGCAAGCTGTCGATGGGCGGATTGGTGACTTGGCTGAAATTCTGCTTGAAGAAATGGTGCAGGCCGCGATAGCCCTCGGACAGCACCGCCAGCGGCGTGTCGTCGCCCATGGAGCCGATGGCTTCCTTGGCGTCTTCCACCATGGGGTGCAGGATCAGCTCCATGTCCTCCATGGTCAGCCCATAGGTGGATTGGCGGCGCTTCAGCGCCTCGGCCGACAGCTCGGCCGGTTCCGGCGCCCCGGTGCGCACCAGGGAATCCAGTTCGGTGATGCGCTTGATCCAGGCGGAGTAGTTGCGCCGCGCCGACAGCAGATCCTTTAATTCGCCGTCGCGATAGAAGCGTCCGGCTTCCAGGTCGATGGCGATGCTCTGGCCGGGGCCGACGCGGCCCTTTTCCACCACATCGGCATCGGCCACCTTCACCATGCCGGTCTCGGAGCCCAGGATCAGCAATCCGTCCCGCGTGATGGTGAAACGCATGGGCCGAAGGCCGTTGCGATCCACGCCCGCCACCACCCAGGCGCCGTCGGTGGCGCAGATGGCCGCCGGGCCGTCCCACGGCTCGATCACCGAATTGCAATAGCCGAAGAAGGTGCGATGGGCCTCGGGCATCAGGGCGTTGGAACCCAGGCTTTCCGGGATCAGCATCTGCTTGACCAGCGGCGCCGGGCGACCGGCGCGGCACATGACCTCGAACACGTTGTCGAGCGCCGCCGAGTCGGAGCCGCCGGGCTGGACGATGGGCTTTAGATCCTCCATGGCGGTGCCGAAGCTCTCGTGCTCCATGCGGGGCTCGTGGGCCTTCATCCAGTTGATATTGCCGGTCAGCGTGTTGATCTCGCCGTTATGGGCCAGCATGCGGAACGGCTGGGCCAGGCGCCAGGTGGGGAAGGTGTTGGTGGAATAGCGTTGGTGATAGATGGCGAAGCGCGACGCGAAGCGTTCGTCCAGCAGATCGGGATAGAAGGTGGTCAACTGCTCGGCCAGGAACATGCCCTTATAGATTACCGAGCGGCAGGACAGCGAGCAGATGTAGAAGTCGGTCACATGCTCGGCCAGCACCCGCTTCTCGATGCGGCGGCGGATGATGAACAGGTCGCTTTCGAAGCGGTCCTCGGGCGTGCCCAGCGTGTTGGCCACCATGATCTGTTCGATCTCGGGGCGGGTCGCGTTGGCCTTTTCGCCGATGATGGAGACATCCACCGGCACCTGACGCCAGCCATAGATGGCATAGCCGAAATTCAGGATCTCGGTCTCGACGATGCAGCGGCAGGTCTCCTGCGCGCCCAGATCGGTCTTGGGCAGGAACACCATGCCCACCGCCAGATGACCGGGCTTGGGCTCGTGGCCCTGATGGCGGATGTGATCCTTGAAGAAGTCCTGGGGGATTTCCACATGGATGCCCGCGCCGTCGCCGGTCTTGCCGTCGGCATCCACCGCGCCGCGATGGAACAGAACCTTCAGCGCCTCGATACCGGCGACCACCACGTCGCGCCTTGCCTTGCCGTCCAGGGCCGCCACCATGCCGACGCCGCAGGCGTCATGCGGGCTGGTGTCGATGCCGGCCGCTTCCAGGATTGCCTGGTTGGCGCGGTATTGGGAGACGAAATCGGACATAATGCTCTCCTCGACCCTTGGGGCCAGACCCTGACGGGGGTATTCACCACGAAGGCGCGAAGGCACGAAGAAAAGGGGAAGGATGACTTTCTTCTGTTCTCTTCTCTTCTCTTCTCTTCGTGTCTTCGTGCCTTCGTGGTTAATTTAATTTATTCAGCGGCCTGAGCGATCTTCGCCGACACGTAACGGTGAATGGCGTCGGCGGCGTCGCGGCCGTCCTTGATGGCCCAGACCACCAGCGAGGCGCCGCGCATGATGTCGCCCGCGGCGAAGACGCCGTCCAGGCTGGTCATCAGGCTTTCGTCGGTCTCGACGGTGCCCCATTTGGAGACCTTGAGATCGGGGGCGCCGAACAGGGCGGGCACGTCCTCGGGGTCGAAGCCCAGGGCGGCGATCACCATGTCGGCGGGCAGGCTGAAGGTGGAGCCCTCGATCACCACCGGGCTTTGGCGACCCGAGGAATCGGGCATGCCCAGATGCATGCGGTTGGCCTTGACCCCCTCGGCGCTGACGGATTCGGGGGCGGCCATCCAGACGAAGTCGACGCCTTCCTCCTCGGCATGGGCGACCTCGCGCTTGGAGCCGGGCATATTGGCGCGGTCACGGCGATAGAGGCATTTCACCGACTTGGCGCCCTGGCGGATGGCGGTGCGCACGCAGTCCATGGCGGTGTCGCCGCCGCCGATCACCACCACCGACTTGCCCCTGGCATCCAGTTCCGCCGGGGTTCCGGAATCGCCAAGCCCCTTGCGGTTCTGGGCGATCAGGTAGTCCAGGGCGGCATGCACATGGGGAAGCCCGGCGCCGGGAATGCCCAGCGGCTTGGCCTTGTAGACGCCGGTGGCGATGAGGATGGCGTCGTGACGGGCGCGCAGCTCGTCGAACCCGACGGTCTTGCCGATTTCGGTATTGGGGGCAAAGGCGATTCCGGCTTCGGCCAGCAGGCGGATGCGGCGTTCCACCACCTCCTTTTCCAGCTTGAAGCCGGGAATGCCGTAGATCAGCAGGCCGCCCATGCGGTCGTGGCGGTCATAGACGGTGACGCCGTAGCCCCGGCGGCGCAGCGCCTCGGCCGCCGCCAGACCGGCGGGGCCGCCGCCGATGATGCCGATGGTGCGGCCCAATTCGGCGGTGGGCAGCACCGGCTTGACCCAGCCCTGGGCGAAGGCATGTTCGGTGATGTGCTTTTCCACCGCGCCGATGGTGACATTGCCGTGCCTGGACTGTTCCAGCACGCAAGACCCCTCGCACAGGCGATCCTGCGGGCAGATGCGGCCGCAGATTTCCGGGAAGGTATTGGTGGCGGAGGAGACGGCATAGGCCTCTTCCAGGCGGCCCTGGGCCGACAGCATCAGCCAGTCGGGGATATTGTTGCCCAGTGGACAGTGGATGGAGCAAAACGGGATGCCGCACTGTTCGCAGCGGGACGACTGGTCGCCCGCCGTGGCGGGGGCGAAGGCCTCGCTGATCTCGCCGAAATCGCCGCGCCGCTCGGCCGCTCCACGCTTTTCGGGCATGCGCTGATGAAGATGGGTGAATTGCAGCATCTTGCGGGTCATGGCGGGATCCTTCGCACCGAAACGGCGGAAATTTACGTCAGAAGCGCTGGCTGTTCAATGGAAAAGGAGATTATTGGACAGCTTTGCTGTCATTAAACTGCGGCTATTTCAGCATGGCCGCCATGCGCTCTCCGTGCAAAGCGGAGCTTCTGACGAAATTAGTCCCATATCGGACCTATCAAGACTCTCTTTCGAGCCGTGCCGTGGGAGTGATATAAGGGCTTGGGCGTATAGGGGGGATACCCTGGTGACCTTGCTTGATGTTCTGGTCGTTGCCCTAATCCAAGGGCTGGGGGAAGTGCTGCCGCTGGGCGCCTCGGGCGTGCTGGCGGCGCTGCCCATGCTCGCGGGCGGTCCGGAAGCCCGCGCCGCCCTCTCGGTCGCGGCCCATCTCGGCATTCTGCTGGCGTTGATGCTCTATTTCTGGCGCGAAGTGGCGGCCATGACCGTCGGCATCTGGCGCTTGGGCAAGGGCAAGCCGGACGGGGGCTCTTATTTGTTCCTGCATGTGGCTGTGGGGACCGTTCCGGCGGCACTGGCCGGATGGTTTCTGTTCGACCTCGTCTTTGGACTTTATGGTCCGCTGACGGTGGGCGTGGTGATCGTGGTCGGCGGCTTGCTGCTGCTCGCCTGCGACAAGCTGGGCGTGACGGTCCGCCGTATCGAGCATGTGGGATTCATCGGCTCGCTCTTCCTGGGCGCCTTGCAGGTTCTGGCGCTGCTGCCCGGCGTCTCGCGCACCGGCATCACCATCACGATCGCGCGGCTGCTGGGTTGGGAGCGTCAGTCGGCGGCGCGGTTCTCGCTGCTGCTGGCCATACCGCTGATCGCGGGCCATGCGGGCAGGACTTTCTGGGGGGTGTCGCAGCGGGCGGAGCTGATCTTGTCCGCCGATCTGGGCATTGCCGCCGCCGCCGCCTTCCTTGCCGCCCTGCTGGCGGCGGCCTTCATGATGGCATGGGTCGAACGCCGCACCTTCCTGCCCTTCGCGGTGGCGCGGGTGGCGATCGGTGTCGGCGCCCTGACCCTGGCGTTGTGGATGAAATAGCCCTCAAGCGCCGGGCGTTCGCGCCACGAGGCGCGTCGACCCGTTACGCCGCCGCGTCGGCGTCCGGCTGGTTGTGCTTGCCGTAGCGCTTCATATAGAGCGGCAGCACGGTTTCGGCCGCCACCGGCGTGATGCCGAGATCGGCGAGGCCCGGCTTGCCGCCGCGCACCACGTTGTCCACCTTCATCAGGCGAACCTGATCCTTGGTCAGCATGGGCTTGGGCAGCATCTGCAGGAAGGTGGCCTGAAGCATGCCGAGGCCAAACGGCACCGGGACCAGATGGCTGCGCTGTCCGGTGGTGGCCAGCACAAGCTCCATGATCTCCTTCATGGAGTAGCGGCGCGGGCCGCCCAATTCATAGACCTTGCCCGCCAGCCGGGAATCGTCGAGCACCTTGGCGATGGCGCCCGAGACGTCGCCCACATGGATGGGCTGGAAGGTGGGGCCGCCCGAGCCGAACAGGTCGATGGAGCAGCCATGCTCGGTGCAGACCGGCTTGAAGCCGTCACCGGTGAAAACGGGAAGCACCGGCGAGATCATGGCCATCTTGCCGAAGCGGTTGAAGAAATCGTCATCGGGGCCGAACACCACCGAGGGCCGGAAGATGGTGGCGCCGGGGAAGGCGGCCAGCACCGCTTCCTCGCCCGCCGCCTTGCTTTGGGCGTACAAGGATTCCGAATTCTTGTCGGCGCCCAGGGCGGACATATGGACCAGCCTGGCGACGCCTGCCGCCTTGGCGGCGGCGGCCACGTTGGCGGCGCCCTTGACGTGGACGGCATCAAAGCTGCGACGCCCGCTCTCGTAAAGGATGCCCACCAGATTGACCACCGCGTCGGCCCCGGCCACGGCGGCGGCCACCGCCTTGGGGTCGGTGATATCGGCGCGCAGCGGCGTCACTTGCCCCACATCGCCCATGGGCTTGAGGAATTCCGCGGCGATAGGGTCGCGCACCGCGGCGCGGACGACCCATCCTTGCGCGGCGAGCCGACGCACCAACGTCCTGCCGATGAAACCCGAACCGCCGAACACCGTGACAACGCGTCGAGCCATCTTGAACCCCCCTCTATCGCCAAGGGACCGGCACCCGCCGCCCCGCTAGATTCGAAGTGGAAGCTAGCCCATAAATCCGAATTGTGTAAAGTGCGGGCGCGATGAAAAAGAATCGGGCGGACAAAACATCGTTGACAGTCCGGGCCGGGTCGCCTATTTCTTCGCGCCTCGGACGGCTTGGCTGGTTCGAGAGCTACCTGCCCAGGTGGCGGAATTGGTAGACGCGCACGGTTCAGGTCCGTGTGGCAGTGATGTCGTGGAAGTTCGAGTCTTCTCCTGGGCACCATCTCCTCTCCCCGTTCGCGGGGGTGGATGATGGGATGACGGACGCGGAGCCGCCCGCCCCAGCTGGGGAAACAAAGGAGCCGCCCCGTGACCGTTTTCTATCATCAGAACGATCTCCCCGCCGATGTGGACCTTGGCTCCGTCATCGCCATCGATTCCGAGACCATGGGTCTTAAGATCCATCGCGACCGGCTGTGCGTGATCCAGCTGTCGTCGGGCGACGGCAACGCCCATGTGGTGCACTACCCCGAGCCCAAGTGGCACTCGCCCAATCTGGTGCGTCAGCTCTCCGATCCCAAGCGGGTCAAGCTGTTCCACTTCGCCCGCTTCGATCTCGCCATGATCCGCCATCACCTGGGGGTGCGCTGCGCCCCGGTGTTCTGCACCAAGATCGCCTCGCGGCTGACCCGGACCAATACCGATAGCCACAGCCTCAAGACCCTGTGCAAGGAATATCTGGGGGTCGATCTGTCCAAGCTGCAGCAAAGCTCCGACTGGGGCGCGCCCGTGCTGAATCAGGACCAACTGGCCTATGCCGCCTCGGACGTTCTGTATCTGCACCAGTTGAAGGCCAAGTTCGACGAACTGCTGGACCGCGACGGCCGCCGCGCCCTGGCGGAAGCCTGCTTCAACTTCCTGCCCGACCGCGCCGAACTGGACATCGCGGGCTGGCCGGAAGAAGACATCTTCTCCCACTAAGTTTTGTCCGTCATTCCCGCGAAGGCGGGAATCCATGTGTCGCTAGGTTCGGTTTCCGGCCCACAAATCTCATCTTGCCAACCATGGATCCCCGCTTTCGCGGGGATGATGATGGCAATAGGTTGCCCACCCCTCCTTGCGGCTTGGCTTCGGGCGGCCTATAACCGACGCGGTTCACACCTCTCGGAGAGTGAGATGATCCTCGTCACCGGCGGCGCCGGCTTCATCGGGTCCAATATCCTCGCAGCCCTGGAAGATCGCGGCGTCGGCAAGCTGGTGGTCTGCGACCGGCTGCGCAGCGGCACCAAATGGCGCAATATCGCCAAGCGCGAACTGGCCGACGTGGTCCATCCCGAGCAGATCTTCCAGTTCCTGGAAGCCAATCACAAGCGCATGGAAGTGGTCATCCACATGGGCGCCATCTCGGCCACCACCGAGACCGACGCCGACAAGATCCTGACCAACAATTTCGCGCTGTCCCAGGCGCTGTGGAAGTGGTGCGCCATGCACAATGTGCGCTTCATCTACGCGTCCTCGGCCGCCACCTATGGCGACGGCGCCCAAGGGTTCGACGACGATGCCTCGGTCAAGCATCTGGCCAAGCTGCATCCGCTCAACGCCTATGGCTGGTCCAAGCATCTGTTCGACCGCCGGGTGGCGCGCAAGGTCACGGCGGGCTCGCGCACGCCGCCGCAATGGGCGGGGCTCAAATTCTTCAACGTCTACGGCCCCAACGAGTACCACAAGGGCAGCCAGCAAAGCGTGGTGGCCCAGGTCTATCCCCATGCCGAGAAGAACGCCGCCTATCAGCTGTTCAAGTCGCACAATCCCAAATACGCCGATGGCGGCCAGTTGCGCGATTTCATCTGGGTCGGCGACGTGGTCGACGTGGTGATGTGGCTGCTGGAAAATCCCAAGGTCAGCGGGTTGTTCAACGTGGGCACCGGCCAGGCGCGGTCCTTCCTCGATCTGGCGAATGCGGTCTATCGGGCGGTGGGACGCGAGCCGCAGATCAAGTTCCGCGACACCCCCATCGAGATCCGCGACAAGTACCAGTACTTCACCCAGGCCAGGATGGAGCGTCTGCGCGAGGCGGGTTATTCCAAGCCCTTCACCAGCCTGGAGGAGGGCGTCGAGGATTATGTGAAGCGCTTCCTCGCCGCCGCCGATCAGTATCGCTGATGCTGACCTTCCCCCAGATCGACCCCATCGCCGTGCAACTGGGGCCGTTCGGCATCCGGTGGTACGCCCTGGCCTATATCACCGGCCTGATGATGGGCTGGCGCGTCGTCAAGTTCCTGGTGGCGCGGCCGCCCTTCGCCATGAGCCAGGAACAGGTGGACGACTTCCTGGTCTGGGCCACCATGGGTGTGGTCCTCGGCGGGCGCCTGGGCTATGTCATCTTCTACAAGCCGCTGCATTATCTGGCCAATCCGCTGGAAATCCCCATGCTGTGGCAAGGCGGCATGTCGTTCCACGGCGGGGCGCTGGGGGTGATTTTCGCCATCATCCTGTATTCCAGGATGCGGGGGCGGAATCTGTTCCAGGTGGGCGACGTCATCTGCTGCGTGGTGCCCATCGGCCTGTTCTTCGGCCGCATCGCCAATTTCATCAATGGCGAGCTGTTCGGCCGCATCGCCCTCGATGCCACCCTGGCCATGGTCTTTCCCCATGGCGGTCCGTTTCCGCGCCATCCCAGCCAGTTGTACGAGGCCGGGCTGGAAGGCGCCGCCCTGTTCACCGTCATGATGCTGCTGTGGCGCTTTACCGATATCCGCAACCGCTTCGGCGCCCTGTCGGGGGTGTTCCTGGCCGGTTACGGGCTGGCCCGCATTGTCTGCGAATTCTTCCGTCAGCCCGACGCCCATCTGGGATTCCTGTGGGGTGGCGCCACCATGGGCCAATTGCTGTCCATGCCGCAGGTGGTGGTCGGACTGGTGATGCTGGCTTGGGCGTGGCGGCGCAACGCGCCCAAGGCTGAATAATGGCCCTGGCCGAGATCCTGGCCGAGCGCATCCGTGCCGACGGCCCGATCCCGGTGTCGGACTTCATGGCCCAGGCGCTGGGCCATCCCCAGCACGGCTACTACATGCACCGCGACCCGTTCGGGACCGGCGGCGATTTCACCACGGCGCCCGAGATCAGCCAGATGTTCGGCGAATTGATCGGGTTGTGGTGCGCCATCGTCTGGCAAGGCATGGGCTCGCCGTCGAGGGTGGTGCTGGCCGAGATCGGGCCGGGACGCGGCACCCTGATGGCCGATCTGCTGCGCGCCGCGCGCACGTTGCCCGCCTTCGCCTCGGCGGTGGAGACTTGGCTGGTGGAGACCAGCCCGGCTCTTCGCAATCGCCAGGCCCAGACCCTGGCGGCGGAAAAGGTCCAATGGGTCGAACGCTTCGAGCAATTGCCCGACGGGCCGCTGCTGCTGGTGGCCAACGAATTGTTCGACGCCCTGCCCATCCGCCAGTTGGAGAAACAGGCGGGGGTGTGGCGCGAACGGCTGGTGGGCTTGGACAAGGGCGGTAAATTCGTCTTTCGGCTCGGCGATGCGGTGGACTCTCCCCAGGTTGCCCCCGCCCCCCAGGTTGCCCCCGCCCCCCAGGTTGCCCCCGCCCCCCAGGTTGCCCCTGACGGCGCGGTGGCGGAGATTTGCCAGCCCGGCCGCGACTTGGCCGCCGCCATCGGTCGCCGGGTGGTCAAGGGCGGCGGCGCGGCGCTGATCATCGATTACGGCGCGCCGGTCAGCGGCACCGGCGACACCTTGCAGGCGGTCAAGGGACATGCCTATCACCCGGCCCTGGCCGATCCCGGACAAGTGGACCTGACCGCCCATGTGGATTTCCAGGCCCTGGCCGAAGCGGCGACGGCGGCGGGCGCCAAGGTGCATGGGCCGGTCTCCCAGGGGCGCTTCCTGCTGCGGCTGGGGATCGAGGAACGAACCGTCATGCTGATGCGCCATGCGAATCCGGAACAGGCGGCCGACATGGCGGGTCGCGCGCGGCGCTTGATCGATCCCGCCGAAATGGGCACCCTGTTCCAGGTACTCGCCCTGGCGAATCCGCTTCTTTCCCTGCCTCCCGGTCTGGATCCAGCATGATCACCCTGTCGGCCTTGAATGATTTCACGCGTATCCGCCACGGGTTCTTCACCCGCGAGGGCGGCGTGTCCGAGGGGATATACGCCTCGCTCAACTGCGGGGCGGGCTCCAAGGATGATCCCAAGGCGGTGGTGGAGAATCGTCGCCGCGCCATGGCTCTGCTGGACCTGCCGGTCGAGGCGCTCTGCACCGTCTACCAGACCCATAGCAGCGACGTGGTGGTGGTGACGGAGCCTTTGGCGGCGGGGCAGCCTGCCCGCGCCGATGCCATGGTGACCAACCGGCCGGGCATCGCGCTGGGCATCCTGACCGCCGATTGCGCGCCGGTGCTGCTGGCCGATGGCAAGGCGGGCATCGTCGGTGCCGCCCATGCCGGGTGGAAGGGCGCCCTGGGCGGCGTGCTGGACAACACGGTCAAGGCCATGGTGGCGCTGGGCGCCAAGCCCGCCAATATCGTCGCCGCCATGGGGCCGTGCATCGGCCATCGCTCCTATGAGGTGGGGCCGGAATTCCCGGCGCCCTTCCTGGCCGAGGATAAGGCCAATCTGGACTTCTTCGCCCCGTCGCCCCGCGAGCGTCACGCCCTGTTCGACCTGCCCGGTTACATTTCGCGCAAGCTGGCGGGGCTGGGGGTGATCGAGGTCACCCGCGTGCCCGCCGACACCTTGCGCGACGGCTCCCGCTTCTTCAGCTACCGCCGGGCGACCCTGAACGGAGAGCCGGACTACGGTCGCCAATTGTCGGCCATCGTCCTTGAACGATGATTGGGCGCGTTAACGGCGGGCGGGACGCCCGCGCTCCACGCATGGCGCGAATCTGGGAGCGCGGGCGTCTCGCCCGCCCCCTCGTCGCCATGGTGGCGGCATTCTTTCTGCTGACCGCCTGCGGCGACATTCCGCAGCCGTTTCGCCATGAAGGCTTGAACCATGCCGTCGCCCCCTCGGCGGGGCGGGGCATCGTGGTGCGGCCGCTGGACGATTCGGCGCGGTCCGTCCAATTGGCCGAAGCGGTGGTGCGCAAGCTGCTGGAGGTGGAAATTCCCGCCTCCACCCGGCCGGTGGTGGCCGGTGCCTGGGTGATCGCCGCCCAGGCTGAACCCGGCCCCACCGCCACCGCCCTTCACTGGACGCTGACCCGATCGGACGGCGAGGAATTGGGGGGCGTGGACCAATCCATCCCCGCCGGGCCCTGGGGGCGGGCGACACCCCGGACTCTCGATCTCATCGCCGCCGAGGTGGTGGACAAGCTGTCGGGCGCGCTGACCGGCGGAGCCATGGGCAAGGCCGAGGCCGCTCCGGTGACGGCTGGCCCCACGGTCCAACTGCTGGCCTTGGGCGGCTTGCCGGGAGACGGCGACAAGGCGCTGTGGGCCGCCATGCGCAGGATGCTGGACTCCGGCGGGCTGAGGCTTGTGGAGGGTGAGGCGGACTTTCGGGTGCGCGGCCAGGTGACCGTTTCCCCCGGCACGCCGGGCGAGGAGATTCTGGCAGTGGCCTGGACGGTGATGGGCCGGGATGGTCAAGCGCTGGGGACCGCCGCCCAGCAAGGCGGTGTTCCCAAGGGGCGCCTGTCGGGCGCTTGGGGGGGGCTTGCCTCCGACATCGCGGCGGGGGGCGCGGATGGCGTGATGGAGATCATTCGCGCCGCATTCGGCAAATGAAATCTTTTTTACAAGGCAAGCCCGTTTACAGAAGAGGGTTCCGACTGGTATACGGGTGCCGATTTTTCGGAGCGCTTCGGCGCGTGCCAACCCGGTGGCGTCAACCATGAAAATCCTTGCCTGCAACAGCAATCGGCCCCTCGCGGAAGCGATCGCTGAATACCTCACCATGTCCATCACCAAGGCGGTCATCCGCCGGTTCTCGGACATGGAGGTGTTCGTCGAGATCCACGAGAACGTCCGTGGCGAGGATGTCTTCGTCATCCAATCCACCTGCTATCCCGCCAACGACAATCTGATGGAACTGCTGGTGACGCTGGACGCGCTGCGTCGCGGCTCGGCCCGGCGCATCACGGCGGTGATCCCCTATTTCGGCTATGCCCGCCAGGATCGCAAGTCCAGCCCGCGCTCGCCCATCTCGGCCAAGCTGGTCGCCAATCTGATCACCACCGCAGGCGCCGACCGGGTGGTGACGCTGGACCTCCATTCCGGCCAGATCCAGGGCTTCTTCGATATTCCGCTGGATAATCTCTATGCCGCCCCGGTGTTCACCAACGACATCCGCGCCCGCTATCAGGGCGACGACGTCATGGTGGTTTCGCCCGATGTGGGCGGCGTGGTTCGCGCCCGCGCCATCGCGCGCCGCATCGATGCCGATCTGGCCATCATCGACAAGCGCCGCGAAAAGGCGGGCGTGTCCGAGGTCATGAACATCATCGGCGACGTCCGCGGTCGGCGCTGCATCATGGTCGACGACATCGTCGATTCCGCTGGAACGCTCTGCAATGCGGCCGAGGCCCTGATGAAGGCCGGCGCCGTCTCGGTGGCGGCGTTCGTGACCCACGGCGTCCTGTCGGGCGGCGCGGTCGCCCGCGTCACCGCTTCGCCCCTGGAGGAATTGGTGATCACCGATTCCATTCCGGCCACCGAGGCGGTGAAACTGGCCCACAATATCCGCCAGGTCACCATCGCGCCGCTGATGGCGGAATCCATCCAGCGCATCAGCGAGGAACGTTCGGTTTCCAGCCTGTTCGATTGAACGGCGGACACGGACACGAAATCTTTATGTTGCAATGCAGCATAAAGCTCCTATGTCTTGGGCATGGCTCCAACCAGGAGGTCCGCCATGCTGGTCCGTAAGCTTTATGCGCACGAACGATCGCTCTATGCCGACCATCTGAAGCGGTTGCCGGACAATGACCGGCGGCTGCGGTTCGCCAGCGCCGCCGTCTCGGAAACCTGGATCGACCGCTATGTGGACGGCATCAGGGACGATGATCTTATTCTCGCCGCCGTCGAATCCGACAAGGTGGTGGGAGCCGTCCATGTGGCCGTCAACGGCGCCGTGGCCGAAATCGGCATCAGCGTCGATGCCGACCACCGTGCCACGGGCATGGGCTCGGAACTGCTGACCCAGGCGGTGGCCTTCGCCCGCAACCGCCGGGCCGAGAAGCTTTATACCCTGTGCCTGTCGGAAAACCGGTCCATGGTGGCGCTGGCCAAGCGCAGCGGCATGGAACTGCATTGCGATTCGGGCGAGGCCGAGGCCTTTCTCGACCTGCCGCCGCCCGATCCGCTGACGGTCTCGCAAGAGGTTCAGACCGGCCTGTTCGCCATGTTCCACAGTTGGGCGGAAATGGTCGATGCCTATGGCGAGGCCGTGGTGAACGGCCTGCTGCCCAAGGATCAGGTGTCCAAGGGATAGACCAGCCGTTCCGGAATCTGGTGAAAGGCGAAGTTGTTCTTGCCCGCGCCCTTGACCGTGTACATGGCGCGGTCGGCCAGGCGGATCAGCATGGCGGCGTCGTCGGCGTCATCGGGGAACATGGCGATCCCGATACTGGCCTGGACATTGGCCTGATGCCCGTCGAGATCAAAGGTCTCGGCCAGCCGATTGACCATCTTCGAGGCCACCAGGGCGACTTCGTCGCGGCCTTCGATATCATGCAGGATGACGATGAATTCGTCGCCCGACAGCCGCGCCACCGTGTCCGATGAGCGCACCGCCAACAAAAGTCGGGTCGCCGTGGCCTGCAAGAGCAGGTCGCCGACGGCGTGGCCAAAGCTGTCGTTGATGGCCTTGAACCCGTCCAGATCGATGAACATCAGGGCGAAGCGGGTGCGGTCGCGCCGCGCCGCCTTGACCGCTTGGCCCAGGCGGTCAAGGAACAGCGAGCGGTTGGGAAGACCGGTCAGGGCGTCGAAATTGGCCTGACGCCAGACCTTTTCCTCATCTTCCTTGCGCGCCGTGATATCGGAAAACACCCCCAGGATATGGGAAACGTTGCCCGTGGCGTCGCGCACGGTGGCGATGGACAGCCACTCGATGAAAACCTCGCCGGTCTGCCGACGATTCCACACCTCGCCTTGCCACTGGCCGTTATCGAGCAGCGAGCGCCACATGTCGCGATAGAAGTCCTGGTCGTGGCGGCCAGACTTCAAGATGCTGGGCTTCTTGCCGACCGCCTCGTCGGGGGAATATCCGGTGATGCGGGTGAAGGCGGTATTGACCGCCTCGATGGTCCCGTCCGCACCGGTGATCATGATGCCTTCGTTGGCGGTCTCGACCACCTTGGCGGCCAGTTGCAGCCGCTCTTCCGAGGTCTTGCGCTCGGTGATGTCGTAGATCCAGGCCAGATTGACCGGCTCGCCCCCATAGGTGTTCTCGCGGATGGTCAGCAGCGACCAGAACGGCGTGCCGTCGGCCCGACGGAACTGCACCTCGGCGTGATCGACGCTGCCATGGCGGCGCAGATGCTTGATCACCACCGCGCGCTGATCGTCATCCACATAATAGTCGCGGGCCTTGGTCCCCAGCAGCGATTGGCGGGGCACGCCGATCAGTTCGGTGAAGGTGTGATTGGCGAAGACGATGACCCCGTCCCGGCGCCGCGATATGGATACGCCGATCGGACTGTCTTCGAGAACGCCGGCCAGACCGCTGAGGTCAAGCTCGATCATGCTGAGCGTCCCGCATGCGCGAGAGTCATGGTTCCCCCCTTTGCGGCTTATTGCCCGAGCGTCGGCCTCATCCCTCCGACCTTCGGAATACCGCTTCCGTCTGTATACCAGAGGTGGAGCGTCGGGGGCAATCGCGCCAAAAGTCGGTCGAGGCAACCGTGAATTAGGCACTAAAGCACTCAATGGTAGGCGTCGATGCGGCGGTTATCCCAATGCCCAGAATTCATTCTTAAAGTGGCAACGTCATAGGGTGGCTGGACCATCCCAAGACATAGGTATAGTGTTTATGGCTCGTCGCAGGCCTGCTGGGGTATGGCCCATGAAAAAGATCCTGATCGCGGTTGCCGCTCTGATGGTTTTGATCGTCGGGGCGTTGGTGGTGCTTCCCATGATGGTACCCGCCGATAAGATCAAGGACGAGGTGGTGGCCGGAGTGAAGGGCGCCACCGGCCGTGATCTGTCCATTCAGGGCAAGGTTTCCGTGTCCGCCTTTCCGTCGCTTTCGGTGCAGGTGGGCAATGTCGCCTTGTCCAATCCCCAGGGCTATTCCAGCAAGGATCTGATTCGTCTGGGCGCGGTGGATGTGCGCCTGAAACTATTGCCGCTGCTGGGTGGCAAGGTGGAGGTGGACAGCTTCGTCCTGGTGGACCCGGTGATCACGCTGGAAACCGACCGGCAGGGCAAGGGCAATTGGGTCTTCGATACGCCCGCCGCCAAGGACGACGGGAAGCCCGCCGCCAAACCAGCCGATAAACCCGCCGCCGCTCCGGCCGCATCCGGGGGTGGCCTTCCCGATATCCGCCTGGGCGACGTGCGCATCAGCAACGGCCGTCTGACCCAGATCGACGGCAAGACCGGCGCCAAGCAGGAGATCGGCGACATCAACCTTCAGGTCGGGCTGAAAAGCCTGGATTCGCCGTTCACCGCCAAGGGCTCCCTGGTGTGGAACGCCAAGAAGGTGGAAATCACCGTCGATGTCGCCAGCTTGAAGGCGGTCATGGCGGGCGAGGCCTCGGCCACCAATCTGGCCATCACCTCGGAACCGGTGAAGCTTGGCTTCAAGGGAACCGCCAAGGGCGGTTCGGCGGCCGGCCTTGTCGGTGATCTCGATTTCGGCGTGCCGTCCATCCGCGCCTTGGCCGCCTGGGCGGGTTCGCCCATCACCATGGCGGGCAGCGGCCTGGGGCCGATTGCCATCAAGGGCAAGCTGGCGGCGGGTGCCACCCAGATCGCCTTCACCCAGGCCAGCATCGACATCGACGCCATCAAGAGCAAGGGCGAGGTCACCGTCAATACCGGCGGCGCCAAACCGGCCGTCAAGGGCCGCCTCGACGTGGAGATGCTCGACCTTAACCCCTATCTGCCGCCCGACGGCGCGCCGCAAACGGCCAAAGCGGGCGGCGGCGAGGCTAAGCCCGCGCCGACAGGGCAAGCGGCGGCCAAAAGCGGCTGGAGCGACGATCCCATCGATGCGTCGGGGCTCAAATCCGCCGAGGTGGATTTCCAGCTCACCTGTGGCGGCATCCTGGTCAAGAAGATCAAGGTGGGCAAAAGCGCCCTGAAGCTGGCGCTGCATGACGGCAAGATGGTGGCCGATCTGACCGAACTGGCCCTGTACCAGGGCAGCGGCAAGGGCCGGGTGGCGCTGGACGGCTCCCAGCCCGGCGTCGGGCTCGACGCCAATTTCCTGCTCAAGGGCCTGCAGGCGGAACCCTTCCTGACCGATGCCGCCGATAGCGACAGGCTGTCGGGCACCGGCAATTTCGACATCAACGTGACCGGGCGCGGCAAGAGCCAGCGCCAGATCGTCTCCTCGCTGGACGGCAAGGGGGCGCTGTCCTTCCTCAACGGCGCCATCAAGGGCATCAATCTGGCCGCCATGGCGCGCAACGTGACCTCGGCCTTCACCGGTGGCGCCGCCTCGGAGAAGACCGATTTCGCGGAACTGGGCGGCACCTACTCCATCGCCAAGGGTATTGTGACCAACACCGATCTGGCCATGAAGTCGCCGCTGCTGCGGGTGGAGGGCAAGGGGACCGTCGATCTGCCCAGCCGCAGCGTCAATTATCGCATCGACCCCAAGCTCGTCGCCTCGTTGCAGGGACAAGGGGGAAGCGATGCCGCCGGGCTCGCCGTTCCGATCCTGGTCAGCGGACCGTGGGACAATCTCAGCTACCGTCCCGATCTGGAAGCGCTGGTCAAGCAGAACGCCCAGAATATCGGCAAGGCCGTGGGCGGCGCCGTTGGCGGCGCTGTCGGCGGTCTGCTGGGCGGCGGCAAGAACGACCAGGGCGGGGGCAAGCCGAGCGATCCCGCCGGGGGCCTTAATCCCATGAAACTCTTCGGCCGTTAACCTCTTTCAACCCAAAAGACAATCTGGAGACATCGCACATGAAAAGCCTGCGTCTTGCGACCATCATCGGCATGACCGCCCTCGCCACCGCCTGCGCCACCCCCTGGGACGTCGCCGAGGTGAACGAGATCACGGCGGCCCCGGCCCCCACCGTCGGCAGCGCCTTCACCAAGGCCCTGTTCGCCGAGTACAAGGCCTATGCCATTCACGAGGCCAAGGACGAGTTCGAGTGGGACGACGCCGCCATCTTCGCTCGCAAGGGTCTGAGGGCCGCCACCGGCGAAATGGTCGCCCCCGAGGAATTCGCCAACTGGGACGTCCCCGCCGCTCGCGTCAAGGAATTGACCGATGCCCGCGCCCGTCTGGTGGGCTATTTCGGTAACGGCGCGCGTGAGCGCGTTCCCGCCGCCGCCGCCAAGGCCCAGGTCATGTTCGACTGCTGGGTCGAGGAAGAGCACGAGGGCGACACCACTTCCGATTGCCGCGCCGCCTTCTTGAAGGTCGAGCCGGAACTGATGGTCAAGCCGGCTCCGGTGGCCGCCGCCCCGAAGATCGTCAAGACCTTCATCGTCTATTTCGACTTCAACAAGGCGACCTTGACCAAGCAGGCCATGAAGACCCTGAAGGAAGTCGCCGTCGCCAGTGGTGAAGTCAAGCCGACCAGCATCTATGTGGCCGGTCATACCGACACCGTCGGCAACAACGCCTATAACGACAAGCTGTCGGCCAAGCGGGCCAAGGCCGTCGGCGATGCCCTGGCGAAGATGAAGGTCGTCACCAAGCTGGACCAGAAGTCCTTCGGCGAGGCCAAGCTGGCCGTGCCGACCAAGGACAACATGAAGGAAGGCAAGAACCGCCGCGTCGAGATCTCGTTCGAGAAGTAAGGCGCGCTCGGTTTGACGATGGGCCCGCGTCCTTACGGATGCGGGCCTTTTCGTTAGGTGAGTCCCTCATTCGCCGGGCGCACGCCTCCGCGTGCTTGGCTCCCGCGCCACGAGGCGCGCCGGGCTTTGCCCGCAACTCCTCGCCAATGAAGATATTCATTGGCTCGCTGGGCTTATTTCACCCCGCAGATCACCGCGAAGCTGGCATTCTTGTAGCGGCATTCCACTTCGCGCAGACCGGCCTCCCGCAGCCAGGCCAATTGCGGCTCTAGGGGCGCGCGGCGGTCCAGCTTCTGCCGTTCGATGGCGGCGTCGATGGAGGATTTGGAGAGGCCGCTGGCCGAGATGGAACGGAACCAGTGTTGCCAATAGCGGCCTTCCATGGCGGGGGTATCGCCCGACACCTGATCGGCATTGACGAACAGCCCGCCGGGTCTCAGGGCGCGGACGCTGGCGGCGTATAGGGCGCGCTTGCCGTCGTCTTCAAGATGGTGGATGGACAGGCCCGACATGACGACGTCGAATGCTCCGGTATCCGCCAGCGCCAGATGATCCATCACGCGGATCGACGCTTGGGTCGCGGTTCCGGCGAATCGCTCCCGTGCATGGGCCAGCATGCCCTCCGACAGATCCGATAGGGTAAAGGCGGCATCCGGTAACGCCTGGGCCACCAAGGCGCTCAGCAGGCCGGTGCCCGCCCCCAGGTCGAGAATGCGGGCGTCGGCGGGGGCGAATTCCGCCACCAGACCGACCGCCGCGCCGTAAAAGTCGGTGAAGCAGGGGATCAACTGGCGCCGCTCGCCGTCATAGGAGCGGGCGGCGCTATCGAAGGCGGTTTGAATGTCCAGCGTCATATTATGGAGTCCTGAAATAAGCATCTTTCCAATGCCAGGGTATCTTCGACTATCATGCGCGTCACCCATCGCATAGACGCAGAGGCAGACCGTGACCCAGGAACATCCCTTCGCCCCATTCGTGCGCATTCTCGGCAAGGGGCCGCGCCTGTCGCGGCCGCTGACCTTCGAGGAGGCCCGCGACGGCTTCGGCATGGTCATGCGCGGCGAGGTGGAGCCGGTGCAACTGGGCGCCTTCCTCTGCCTGCTCCGCGTCAAGACCGAAACGCCCGAGGAAGCCGCCGGTCTGGCCGCCGCCATCCGCCAAAGCGTGGCGCCGCCCAAGGGCTCGCCCAAGGTGGACCTGGACTGGTCGTCCTATGCGGGAAAGACCCGGCAACTGCCCTATTACATCCTTGCGGCGCTGATGCTGGCCGGTCACGGCATCCGGGTGTTCATGCACGGATCGGAGCATCACACCGCGGGTCGGGTGTGGACATCGGAAGCCCTGGCGGCGCTGGGCATTCCCGTCTCCACCTCTTCCGCCGACGCCGTGAAGCGTTTGGAATCGGCCAATTTCGCCTATATGACGCTGGAACACCTGTCGCCGGAACTGCACGGCATCATGGAACTGCGCCATCTGCTGGGCCTGCGCTCTCCCATTCATACGGTTGCGCGGCTGATCAATCCGTTCCGCGCCGATTGCTCCATCAACTCCGTCTCGCATCCGCCCTATGCCCCGGTGCATCAACTGGCCGCCCGCATGCTGGGCGAGTCCCGCATGGCGGTGTTCAAGGGCGAGGGCGGCGAGGTGGAGCGGCGGCCGGAAAAGTCCTGCGAGGTGCTGTCCCTGGTGGATGGCGAACCCGTGACCGAGGACTGGCCCGCCCTGATCTCCGGCACCCGTGCCCATGAGGAAAGCCTCGACCTCAATCGTCTGAAGGCGTTGTGGAGCGGCGCGGAAAGCGACGAGGCCGCCACCGCCGTCATCACCGGCACCGCCGCCATCGCGCTCCGCGCCATGGGCCGGGCCGTCTCCGTCGACGAGGCCGAGGGCATGGCGCTGGCCATGTGGCATGACCGGGCCAAGGCCAAGGTTCCGGGGGCGGCTTGAACACCCGTCCAGCCCCCCGCCTGCTGATCTCGGCCGCCCATAAGTCGTCGGGCAAGACCACGGTGACGGTCGGGCTTGCCGCCGCCCTGACGGCGCGCGGGCTGGCGGTGCAGCCGTTCAAGAAGGGGCCGGATTATATCGACCCGCTGTGGCTGTCCGCCGCCACCGGCCGGGCCTGCCGCAACCTGGACTTCCATACCCAGCCGCCCCGCCTGATCCGCGAGACCTTCGAACGGGATTCGCGGGGCGCCGATATCAGCCTGATCGAGGGCAACAAGGGCCTGTTCGACGGCGTCGATCTGGAAGGGGCGAATTCGTCCGCCATGCTGGCCAATTGGCTGGAAGCGCCGGTGCTGCTGGTGGTGGATTGCGCCGGAATGACGCGGGGCATCGCGCCGCTGCTGATCGGCTATCAGGCCTTCGACCCCACGCTGCGCATCGCGGGCGTCATCCTCAACAAGGTCAGCGGCCCCCGCCACGAAAAGAAGCTTCGCGAGGTGGTCGCGCACTACACCCGCATCCCGGTGCTGGGCGCGGTGCATCGCCGCCCCGCCATGGAGATCATGGAACGCCATCTGGGACTGGTGCCCGCCAACGAGGCCGAGGCCGCCGCCGAGGCCATCGGACGCCTGGCCGAGGCGGTGGCCTCCCAGGTGGATCTCGACGTCCTGCTGGACTTGGCCCGGCAAGCGCCACCGACCGAGGTGTTCGACGATTCTCTGCAAGCCCTGCCCAAGCCCGATCTGCGGATCGGCGTGGCGCGCGATGCCGCCTTCGGCTTCTACTATCCCGACGACATGGAGGCCTTGCGCCGCGCCGGGGCGGAACTGGTGGCCTTCGACGCGTTGCGCGATCCGTGTCTGCCGCCCGATCTCGACGGGCTGTTCATCGGCGGCGGCTTCCCCGAGACGCAGGCCGAGGCGCTGGAGGCCAATCGCGGCCTGCGCGCCGAAATCCGGG
This sequence comes from Paramagnetospirillum kuznetsovii, assembly GCF_003284725.1. GTDB lineage: Bacteria > Pseudomonadota > Alphaproteobacteria > Rhodospirillales > Magnetospirillaceae > Phaeospirillum > Phaeospirillum kuznetsovii. The sequence continues at coordinate 42,126 of NZ_PGTO01000002.1, forward strand.
CCAAGGGCGAGGCGGGGCTGCCCATCTACGCCGAATGCGGCGGGCTGATGTATCTGTCGCGGGCCATTGTGTGGAACGGCCAGCGGCGCGACATGGTCGGGCTGATCCCCGGCGACGCGGTCATGCACAAGGCGCCCCAGGGGCGCGGCTATGTGCGGCTGCGCGAGACCGGGGACTTTCCCTGGCCCCGGCTGGAAGACGGCCCCGGCGTGATGCCCGCCCACGAATTCCATCACTCGCGGCTGGAAAACATCGAGGGTCGGCCCCGCTTCGCCTATGAGGTGGTGCGCGGCGCAGGCATCGCAGAAAAGCAAGACGGCATCATCATCGGCAACACGCTGGCCACCTATGCCCATATGCGCAGCGTCGGCGCCAATCCCTGGGCGCCGCGCTTCGTGGCGTTCGTGAGGGCTGTTCGCGCAATGAAGTCTTGAGAAATTTTAATGTAGCTCTCCGTCGGTAGGTCTTTACCCTGTGGGCGGGCTGTGAAAGAGTGCCCGGCCATGATCACCATCGAAAATCTGACCCACGTCTATCCCGGCACGCGCAAGCTTGCGCCGCGTACCGCCATCTCCGATCTGACGCTGGAGGTCAAGGACGGCGAGTTCGCCATCCTGTCCGGTCCCAACGGCAGCGGCAAATCCACCTTGTTCCGCATCCTGTGCGGTCTGGCCCTGCCCAGTTCGGGCAAGGTCAGCGTCGCCGGTTTCGACCTCTTCGCCCAACCGGCCAAGGTCCGCGAAGTGATGGGCGTGGTGTTCCAAAGCCCGGCGGTGGACAAGCATTTGTCCGTGGCGGAAAACCTGAAGATTCACGCCGACCTTTACGGCCTGGGTGGGGCCGGGTTCACCCGTCGCCGCGACGAGGCGCTGTCCTGGACCGATCTGGTCGATCGCCTGGACCAGCAGGTCGCCACCCTGTCGGGCGGTCTGGCCCGCCAGGTGGAACTGGCCAAGGTGCTGATGACCGATCCCAAGGTGCTGCTGCTGGACGAGCCCACCACCGGGCTGGACCCGGTGTCGCGCCGCAATTTCCTCGACGCCCTGCACAAGTTGCAGAAGCAGCGCGGCATGACCGTGCTGATGACCAGCCACGTCTTCGCCGAGGCCGACGACGTGGACCGGGTCGCCATCATGCGTGAAGGCAAGCTTTTGGCCCATGACACGCCGACCGCGCTGAAGGCCATGATCGGCACCGAGATGGTGGTGATCCAGGCCAAGGACACCGAGGGTCTGGCCGCCAAGCTGCGCGCCGAGATGGGCCTTGCGGTGCGCTGCATCGGCGACGAGGTCCGCCTGGAGGAGACCGAGAACGGCGAAAGCCTGCCGCTGCTGGAAAAGATCCTGGAACGCTACCGCCCCGAGGTGCAATCCATCTCCATCAAGCAGCCGGGCCTGGACGACGTCTTCGTCCATGTCACCAGCAAGGCGGTGCCCGATCACGCCCTGGCGATCGATCTGAAGAGGACCGGCACATGAGCGAGCCGAAGGTGAGCGCGGGCGCATTGAGCGCCCCGGAGCGCAGCGAAGGAGCCAAGCCCACGGACGTGGGCGCCCGGCGTCTGAGGGACATTCAATGAGCGCCCTGATCCGCGTCGCCGCCGCCCTGGCCAAGCGGGAATTCACCCGCTTCATCCGCCAGCCCCAGCGGGTGATCGGCACGGTGGCGCAGCCGCTGCTGTTCTGGCTGTTCCTGGGCGCCGGTTTCGGCGGCTCGTTCCGCCCGGCGGGCATGGAAAACGTCAGCTATCTCGAATATTTCTATCCCGGCGTCATGCTGATGATGATGCTGTTCGCCTCCATCTTCTCGTCCATCACCATCATCGAGGACCGCGACGCCGGTTTCCTCCAGGGTGTGCTGGTGGCGCCGGTCTCGCGGCTGGCCATCGTGCTGGGCAAGGTGGTGGGCTGCACCTCCATCGCCATGGTCCAGACCCTGATCTTCACCATCGCCGCGCCGTTCCTGGGGCTGCATCTGGGCTTCGGCAGCCTGATTCTGCTGCTGATGGGCTTCGTGCTGACCGGCATCGGCTTTTCGGCGCTGGGCTTCCTGCTGGCCTGGGGGATGAAGTCCACCTCGGCCTTCCACGCGGTGATGATGGTCTTCCTGATGCCGCTGTGGATGCTGTCGGGCGCCCTGTTCCCGCTGGGCAACGTGCCCCAGGCCCTGAAATTCGTCATGCTGGCCAATCCGGTCAGCCACGCCCTGATCATCATCCGCGCCCCGTTCTATTACGGACCGGAAGCGCTGTTCGGCGACGGTCATTACCTGACCTCGCTGGCCGTCACTATCACCTGGGCGGTGCTGTGCCTGGGCCTGTCCATGGCCCGCGTCAACAAGCGGGAAAAGGGCGTGGCGGCCTAGTTTATTGTCCCTCAGTCGCCGGGCGCGCGCCTCCGCGCGCTTGGCTTTCGCGGCAGGAGCCGCGCCGGGCCTTCCCTTAGGTCTCGCAGGGCCACTGGCCCTGCTGAGGGCCCGCAACTCCTCGCCTTTGGCTCGTCGGGGGAGCGCCCTCCCTGGCAGGAGCGCGGCCGTCCCGGCCGCAATCTCACGCCAGTTCCGTCGCCAGCCGTTCCTGCAACTGGGCGGCTTCCTGCTGTTTCTTCCACATTCCGGCATAGGCGCCGCCTGCGGCCAGCAACTGGTCGTGGCGGCCGCGCTCGACGATGCGGCCGTGGTCGAGCACCAGGATCTCGTCGGCATCCACCACGGTGGACAGGCGGTGCGCCACGATCAGGGTGGTGCGGTCGCGCGAGACCTCGCGCAAGCTGACCTGGATTTCCTTCTCGGTATGGGTGTCGAGCGCGCTGGTGGCTTCGTCGAAGATCAGGATACCGGGCGCCTTCAGGATGGTCCGGGCGATGGCGACCCGCTGCTTCTCGCCGCCCGACAGCTTCAGTCCGCGCTCGCCGACGCGGGTGTCATAGCCCTGGGGCAGGCCGGTCACGAAGTCGTGGATGCGGGCCAGCCGGGCGGCCTGCTCGATCTCCTCCTGGGATGCGCCCGGTTTGCCGTAGGCGATGTTGTAGCGGATGGAATCGTTGAACAGCACGGTGTCTTGGGGGACGATGCCGATGGCGCGGCGCAAGCTGGCCTGGGTCACGTCGCGGATGTCCTGGCCGTCGATGCGCACGGCGCCGCCATGGACATCGTAGAAGCGGAACAACAGGCGCGAGATGGTGCTTTTGCCCGCCCCCGACGGGCCGACGATGGCGACGGTGCGCCCGGCGGGAACGGTGAAGCCGACGCCGCCCAGGATCTCACGGTCGGAATCATAGCCGAAATGGACATCGTCGAAGCTGACCGCGCCACCCTTTAAATCCAGCGGTCGCGCATGGGCGGAATCCTCGATCTCGGCGTTTTCCCGCAGCAGCCGGAACATGCTTTCCATGTCGGTCAGCGACTGCTTGATCTCGCGGTAGACGAAGCCCAGGAAATTCAGCGGCATGTAGAGCTGAACCAGATAGGCATTGACCAGCACGAAGTCGCCCAGGGTCATGGTCCCGGCGGCGACGCCCTTGGCGGCCTGGATCATCACCAGGGTCAGGCCGATGGCGATGACGGCGCCCTGGCCCATATTGAGCATGGACAGGGTGACCTTGCTCTTGGTCGCCGCGCCCTCGTAACGGGCCAGGGCCTTGTCGTAGCGGCCCGATTCATGGTCCTCGTTGCAGAAATATTTGACCGTCTCGAAGTTCAGCAGGGAATCGATGGCCTTGGTGGAGGCTTCGGAATCCATTTCGTTCATGGTGCGGCGGTACTTGGTCCGCCACTCGGTCACCCCCAGGGTGAAGCCCACATAGCAAGCGATGGTCGCCGCCGTGATCAGGGCGAAGCTGATGTCGTAGAGCGCCCACAGCACCGCCGTCACCAGGGCGATCTCCAACAGGGTGGGGATGATGTTGAACAGCATGAACTGCAACAGGAATTCGATGCCCTTGGTGCCGCGCTCGATGGCGCGGGACACGCCGCCGGTCTGGCGGTCGAGATGAAAGCGCAGCCCCAGGCGGTGCAGATGCTTGAACACCTTCAGCCCCACCGCACGGATGGCGCGCTGCGCCACCTTGGCGAAGACGATGTCGCGCAATTCCCCGAAGGCGCCGCCCAGGATGCGGGCCACGCCATAGGCCAGCAGCATGGCGATGGGCACCACCACGATCATGTCGGGCTTGGCGGTCAAGGCGTCCACCGCCTGCTTGTAGATCAGCGGCACCACCACGCCGACCGCCTTGGCCGCCACCAGGAAGGCCATGGCCACCACCACGCGAAGGCGCAGGCGAGCCTCGCCCGGCGGCCACAGATAGGGCAGCAGCGAGCGGATGGTTGTCCAATCGGCGGAGGGGCCAAGGCCCCGCGCCTTGTCGTAGGTGGAGGGGGTGCGAATTCTCATGAATGTAACATGAGGCTCGTCACGCCTCGACGCAACCCGACACGGCTCGGCAATTGCTCTTGCCGATGGGCTTCACTATGGTGGGGGGAGGGGAAGGCCATGGCGGGAACCATGGCGGAAGACACGAGGGCACTGGATTTATGCGTCATCCGACCGTCGGCAGTCATGACACGGACTGGAAGAATGTCCGTATTCTGGTGTTCGGCCAGGATGACCAGTTCCGCTTCCTGGCGCGTCAGACCTTTCGCAAATTGATGGTGCGCGACGTCACCGCCTTCAGCGAGATCGGCGACATTCCCCTGCTGCTGGGCCGGGGCGTCGATCTGTTGCTGGTGGATCTGGGCGGCAAGGCGGCCGACGGACTGGCGGTGATCGAAAAGCTGCGCCTGCCCAAGGACAATCCCCATGGGGCGGTTCCGGTCCTGGTCGTGGTGCCGCCGTCCCAGAAGGACGATGCCGAACGCGCCAAGATGCTGGGCATCGAAGGCGTCATCCCCAAGCCGGTCTCGGGCCATGAATTGGCCCATCGCGCCGCCGATACCCTGGCCAATCCCCAGCGCATGGCGCCGCCCGCCGTGGCGCCGCCCAAGCCCAAGCTGAACGCCATCAAGACCCCCGATCCGCTGCCCGATCTCGGCGTCAAGCCCGGCCAGACCCCGGTGGTGGTGGTTCCCGATCAGCCCAAGGAGGCTATCCCCGAGGTGGCCGCCCTGGCCGAACGGCTGGCGGCGCGTGCCGCAGGGTCGCCGCCGTCGCCTGCCAATCCCGATCGTGCGGAACGCACCGGCCCGTGGAGCGGCATGGTCAAGCCGGAAGCGCCCGCCACGGTCTCGGCCGCGCCCTCTCCCGCCAAACCGGCGCAACCCGCCGCCCCGCGTCCGGCGGCACCCGCCGCTCCACGTCCCGCCGCCCCACATCCGGTCGCCACCACGGCCGCCACCACGGCCGCTCCGGCACCGTCACCCCGTCCCGCCACGGGTGGCGGTTTTGCCGGGGGTGATCTCGCCCAGGCCGCCAAGCGGCCATCGGGCGGTAGCCTGGATCTGGACGATCTCGCCCCAATCGCCAAGAAACCGGGCGGCGGCAAGCTGGAGCTGGACGATCTTGCTCCGCTCAAAGCCAGCGGCGGCAAGCTGAGCGATGCCGACATGGCGCCGGTGAAGCCCGACCTCGAGGCCGAAGCCAAGCGCCGCGCCGCTGAAAAGCGCCGCCAGCAGTGGAAGGACGCCATGGAGGCGTCCGGTCACAAGGCCCGCAAAGGCGGCGACGTGGCGACGCTGGATCTCTCCGCCGTGGTGGCCGAGCATGCCCAGTGGCTGCAGACCAGCGGCGCCGAGGGCAAGCGCGCCACTTTCGTCGGCATGGATCTGGCGGGCGCCGATCTGTCGGGGGCCTTGCTGCCCAACGCCACCTTCAAGGAAGTGGATCTGTCGGACGCCTGTCTGGCCGATGCCCGCCTCGACGGCTCCGACTTCCGCTACGCCAAGATGGAAGCCACCGATCTGGGCGGCGCCAATCTGGGGGTGGCGGCGCTGCGCCATGCCAAGCTGCGTCTGTGCAATCTGGAAGGCGCCGTGCTGCGCGGCACCGATCTGTCGGGCGCCACCCTGACGGGGGCGCGCATGGCGGGGGCCGATTTCAAGGGCGCCATCCTGATCGGCGCCGACCTGCGCGAGGCGGATCTGTCCAAGGTCGAGGGACTGACGCAGGGCCAGGTGGAAAAGTCGCTGTGCGACCTGGCCACCCGCATGCCCCCGGGCATATCGCGACCCGCCAGGGATTAATCCTTGCAGACGGCCTTGCCGTCCTTGGCGACGCAATCGGCGCGCAGGCGCAGGGTCATGTCGTCGCCGCCGTCATAGCTGCACACCACCCGGGTCATGGAACCGATCTTGCCCACCCCCAGCTGGACCAGCTTGGCCGATTTGTGCTGCTCGACCGGGCGCGAGCAATGCAGATAGCCGTGGAACTCCCCGGCCTCCCACAGGGCCACGTCCTTCAGCTTGCGGTAATTGTCCATGCTGACGCAGGTGTCGCCGTCGGGATTGGACTTGTCGTAGAGCCGGGCGTTGTCGCCGCAATAGCCGTCATAGCCCCATTTCAGTTCCTGCTCGCTGGGGCATTGCCCCACCTGGACGGCGGAAGACATGTCGGGACAGGAGATTTCACCGCCCAGGGCGGGAAAGGCGAATAGGCAGGTGAGCATGGCGAGACGGCGGATCATGGATCATTCCCCCAGAGTATCCGGCAATTTAAGCCGATCCCTTCGGGGTATGATCTGACAAAGGTCAAGTGATCGAGCGGGCGGCGCTGTCCAGCAACCCCTGCAGGATGTAGGCGGCGGCCATCTTGTCCACCACCTCGGCCCGGCGGGCACGCGACGAATCCGCTTCCAGCAAAGTGCGGGTGACGGCGGCCGTGGACAGGCGTTCGTCCCAGAAGGCGATGGGCAGATCGCGCAGCTTCATCAGATTGGCGGCGAAGGCGCGTGCCGACTGGCAGCGGGCGCCCTCGACGCCGTCCATCTCCACCGGCAAGCCCAGAACCAACCCGCCGATTCCGTGCTTGTCCACCAGGGCCAGCAGATCGGTGGCGTCCTTGGTGAACTTGGCGCGGCGGATGGTCTCGAACGGGGTGGCGATGGTGCGGCTGACATCGGACAGCGCCAGCCCGATGGTCTTGGTGCCGAGATCAAGCCCCATCAGCCGCTGGTCGCGGGTGAGAAGGCTTAGCAGCTCGGCGGGGGCAAAGATGGGCATGCACAGTTCCTTGCACCCGACGGCGGTAAAAATCAAGGGGGCGTTGCCCTGGCCCGCCGCAGCGGCTACAAGTCGGCCATGACCGAGACAATTCCGCCGCCCGAGGCCGAGACTCCCGCCGATTGCCCGTCGTGTTGCAAGCCTGCGGCGCTGTGCGTCTGCGACGGCGTGGTTCCCATCGAGAACCGCATTGCGCTCCTGGTGCTGCAACACCCGCAGGAGCAGGACAAGACCCTGGGCACCGCCCGGCTGCTGACGCTGCATTTCACCAATGCGGTGATGAAGGTGGGCCTGTCCTGGCCCAGCCTCGCCAAGGCGCTGGGCCGCCCGGCCGATCCCCTGCGTTGGGCGGTGCTCTATCTGGGTTCGGCCAATGCGGCCGCCCTGGCGCCTGAGCAGGAGGTGGTGGCGCTGACCGCCAAGGGCGCGCTTTGTCCCGATCAGGCCAAGGCGCTGGCCGGTATCGAGGGCGTCATCGTGCTGGACGGCACCTGGAGTCAGGCCAAGGCGCTGTGGTGGCGCAATCCCTGGGTGCTGAAATGCAAGCGGGTGATCCTGGGGCCGAAGCATCCGTCCCGCTATGGCAGGGTGCGCACCGAGCCCCGCGCCGACAGCCTGTCCACCATCGAGGCGGCCGGGCTGTTGCTGTCGCGGCTGGAAGCCCGCCCCGAAATCGAAAGCCGGTTGGACGAGACCTTCCAGCGCATGCTGGACGCCTTCAAGGCCGCCAAGGCCAGACTGCCCAAACCACCCGCCGCCGACCGCAGGCGGTTCCATCCCCGGGGACGGGGGAAGCGGTAGGGGCGGGCGAGACGCCCGCGCTCCGGTTGGTGCCGTCACGAGGAGCGCGGGCGTCTCGCCCGCCTACTTGCAGCCCGCCTACTTACAGACGGTGACGCCGGGGCCGCCCTCGACGCAGATAAGGCGGCGATTGCCCAGCTTGCCCGCCGCCATGCCCTGGGCGCGGATGATCATCAGCTTCTCCGCGCCGATCATGCCGAAGGTGTTGCCCTGGCCGTCGCTGTGAAGGCTCAGGCTTTCGCCGGTCGGCGGGGCGACGCCGCGCAGGATCGTGATTTCCATGCCTTCGGTGCAGCGGAGATCGGGGCCTTGCTGGATGCAGCCCGCCGCCGCCGCGGGCAACGCGGCCAGCAGGCAACAGGCGAAGGCCGCAAGGCGGATCAATGCAGTTCCGCCCGGATCTTCTGGCGCAGCACGTCGATGGGCATGAACTCGTCCTGCCCGGCCAGGAAATGCCAGAAGGTCCAGCCGTTGCAGGCGGGCGCGCCCTGCACCAGGGCGCCCACCTTGTGGATGGAACCGCGATGGATGTCGGTGATCAGGGTGCCGTCGGCGCGGACCTTGGCGACCTTGTCGTGGCGGGTGCCGCCGAACAGCAGGTCGCCGGGGGTCAGCAGGCCGCGTTCCAGCACCGAGCCGAACGGGATGCGCGGCTCGGACCGCTTGGAGATCGACATCAGGACGGTGGGGTCGGCGACCGGGATCACCTTGGCGATGCGTTCCTTGGCCGCCGCGATGTATTCGGGATCGCGCTCGCAGCCGATGAAGTTGCGGCCCAGCTTCTTGGCCACCGCGCCGGTGGTGCCGGTGCCGAAGAAGGGGTCCAGCACCACGTCGCCCGGCTTGGTCGACGCCATGATGACGCGGTACAGCAGGCTTTCCGGCTTCTGGGTGGGGTGGGTCTTGCGGCCGGAACTCTTCAGCCGCTCGCCGCCGGTGCACAGCGGCAGCGTCCAGTCGCTGCGCATCTGCAGGTCGTCGTTGAGCGACTTCATGGAATCGTAGTTGAAGGTGTAGCGCGCCTCGGCCGACTTGGCGCACCAGATCAGGGTCTCGTGGGCATTGGTGAAGCGGGTGCCGCGGAAATTGGGCATGGGATTGGTCTTGCGCCAGACGATGTCGTTCAGCATCCAGAAGCCCAGATCCTGAAGCGTGGCGCCGACCCGGAAGATATTGTGATAGCTGCCGATCACCCACAGGGCGCCGTCGTCCTTCAAGATGCGGCGCGCCGATTTCAGCCAGGCGCGGGTGAAGTCGTCATAGGCGCCGAAATCGCTGAAGCGGTCCCACTCCTCGTCGACGCCGTCCACCTTGGAATTGTTGGGACGCAGCAGCTCGCCGCCCAATTGCAGATTGTAGGGCGGGTCGGCGAAGACCAGATCCACCGATTTGGCGGGCAGCGAATCCATCATGGCGATGCAGTCGCCCGTCAGGATGGTGTTCAACGGCAAGGTCATGGCGGACCGGTCCCCAGTGGTAGTTAGGGGATTCAATTTGAGTCAAACATGAGAGTCCGTCAAGAACCTATTGGAATCACACATTATTTTCCACAGGTAGTATTTGGCCGCCCTCTAAAGCGGCATATATTGCGCCACCGGGGCGAAGGAGCGGCGGTGATGGGGCGTCGGACCGAGGCGTTTCAGGGCGTCCAGATGCTCCGCCGTGCCGTATCCGGCATTCCTTTCCCAGCCATAGCCGGGATAGGCCAGGGCCAGCTCCGCCATCATGGCGTCTCGGCGCACCTTGGCCACCACCGAGGCCGCCGCGATGGACAGCGAGAGCGAATCGCCCTTGACGACGCAGCGTACCGGGCAGGGCAGATCGGGCGGGCGGTTGCCGTCCACCAGGGCGTGGTCGGCGGCGCGACCCATGGCGTCATAGGCGCGCCGCATGGCCAGCAGGGTGGCCTTCAGGATATTGAGCCGGTCGATTTCCGCGACCGAGCATTCGCCGAATCCCACCACGGCGGTCTGGGGAACCAAGTCCGCCAGTTCTTCCCGCAGCCGCTTGGACAGCGCCTTGGAATCGTCGAGCCGTTCCAGCAGCCGCCGGGGCAGCCGGGCGGGGTCGAGGATCACGGCGGCGGCCACCACCGGCCCGCATAATGGACCGCGTCCCACTTCGTCGATGCCGCAGACGATTCCACCCAATTGGATTTCGAGGGAAAGATCGGGCATGGGAGACTCCAATTAAGATCAGCATCTTGATCTTAGCTGTTGGGCGGGCTATCTTCGAATAAGATCATCACATTGATCCTAGGCATCGATCATGCGCGACATTACCGATATCCAAATCAAGAGGCGTCTGCAATTCGATAATCCGTGGTGGGGCGATCCAGCCGTTCTCGATCGCATCCTGGGAGATCGGCCGGAGCGGGCCTATCTGTCCCCCTTCCACGATCTGGTGACCAATCGGGGAGTCAATCGGGCGGTGGTGCTGATGGGGCCGCGCCGGGTCGGCAAGACGGTGATGCTGCAGCAAAGCATCAAACGTCTGCTGGTCAGCGGGGTCGAACGGACCCGCGTCTTCTTCGTCGATCTCCAGAACCCGGTCTATGTCGGACTCGGACTGCAACGGCTGTTGGATATGTTCCTGGAGATGTTCGGTCACGACCGCTTCAGCGATCTCTATGTCCTGTTCGACGAGATTCAGTATCTGAAGGAATGGGAGGTTCACCTCAAGGTGCTGGTGGATTCCTATCCCAGCATGCGCTTTGTCGTCTCTGGCTCGGCAGCCGCGGCCTTGAAGATGAAGAGTCGCGAATCGGGCGCTGGTCGCTTCACCGACTTCCTGCTGCCACCGCTGACCTTTGCCGAGTTCCTCAAATTCAGGGGCATCCCCGATGACGAGAGGGATATCGAGAGACTGAACGGCGAATTGCTGGCCTATGTGGAATTCGGCGGCTTTCCCGAAGCGGTGCTGGTGGATCAGGTCCGCGCCGATTTTCAGCGATTCGTCTCCTCCGACATCATCGAGAAGGTGCTTCTCAAGGATATTCCAAGCCTCTACGGCATCGACGATCCCCAGGAGCTCAACCGCTTCTTCACCATGCTGGCCTTCAACACCGGCAATGAAATCAGTCTGGACGAGTTGTCGAAGAAGTCGGGTGCGGCCAAGAACACCATCAAGAAGTACCTGGATTATCTCGAGGCCGCCTTCCTGATCCACCGGCTTTATCGGGTGGACCTCAATGCCCGCCACTTCCGCCGCGCCACCACCTTCAAGGTCTATCTGACCAATCCCTGCCTGCGGTCCGCCCTGTTCGGCATGCCCGAGGAGAAGGACATGCTGGGCCACTTGATCGAGACGGCGGTGGTGGCGCAGTTCATTCATCATGCTGGCGTCGGAAACCTGCACTATGCCCGATGGAAGGATGGCGAGGTTGATCTCGTCGCGTTGAATGCGGGGACACAAAAGCCGGTTTGGGCCTACGAGGTAAAATGGCGAGACAAACTGGCAACAGACGATTTCAATTCGATAATTAAGTTCTGTCATAATAACGGCATCACAAATTGCCTTGTCTCATCAGAGACAATTCATTATGCAGGCGAAGTGCATGGCATGCAGGTTCAAATAGCTCCGGTGAGCGACACTTGCCGGGATTTCGGGCTATGGCTGAACCAAGAATATATGAGCAAGGGCATCCATCCGCGCCGCCTGTTGCCAGAAGAATAGCCCGAACCCCCTTACCAGACTCCCCCACTCGTGCTTAAATCCCTGACGGGAGAGCAGGGAGAGCGCGTTTGAGCGAAGCCGAGACCGTTCGCGTGATCATCGAGGGCCGGGTCCAGGGCGTGTGGTTTCGCGGCTGGACCATCGAGCAGGCCGCCGCGCGCGGATTGGCCGGTTGGGTCAGGAACCGCTCGGACGGCTCGGTGGAGGCGGTGTTCCACGGGCCCAAGGTCACCGTGGACGACATGGTCAAGGCCTGCCATCACGGCCCGCCCGGCGCTTCCGTCAGCCGTATTTCGGTCGAACCCTCCGTCGAGGCGGTCGGCCACGATTTTCACCAGCGCCCCACCGCATGATTTCCCGTCGTCAAGTCCTAGCCGGAGCCGCCGCCATGACCATCGCCGCCAAAGCCGACGCCAAGACGCTCGCCCGTCAGTTCCCCACGGATTTCTTCTGGGGCGCCTCCACCGCCGCCTATCAGATCGAGGGGGCTTACGACACCGACGGGCGCGGCATGACCATCTGGGACACCTTCACCGCTCAGGGCAAGATCCAGGACGGCAGCAGCGCCAAGGTGGCCTGCGACCACTATCACCGCTACCCGGAAGACATCGCCCTGATGAAGGCGGCGGGCTTTTCCGCCTATCGCTTCTCGCTGGCCTGGCCGCGCATCATCCCCGCCGGGACCGGGGCGGTGAACCAGAAGGGCCTCGATTTCTACGACCGGCTGGTGGACAAGATCCTGGAAGCGGGCATCAAGCCCATGGCCTGCCTCTATCACTGGGATCTGCCGCAGCCGCTGGAGGACAAGGGCGGCTGGCAGGGGCGCGAGATCGTCGGCCCCTTCGCCGAATACGCCGCCATCGCGTCCAAGCGCCTGGGCGACCGGGTCAAGGACTGGTACATGCTGAACGAGCCGAACGTTGTCGCCATCATCGGCTACGGCATCGGCGAGCACGCGCCCGGCTACAAGCTGGGCGAGGACGGCATCCTGAAGGCGCTGCACCACCAGAACCTGGCCCAGGGTGCGGCGCTGCGCGCCATTCGGGCCGAATATCCCAAGGCGACCCTGGGGACCGTCATCAACCTGCAGCCCTGCCGCTCCCAGGACGACGACCCCAAGAACAAGGCCGCCGCCATCCGCTGGGACGCGGTGTGGAACCGGGTGCCGCTGGACGGCGTCATGCGCGGCGCCATTCCCGACGTGCTGGCCGACAAGATGAAGCACATCGTCAAGCCGGGCGATCTGGAGGCCATCAAGTTCCCCATCGACATGCTGGGCATCAACTACTATTCCCGCATGACCATGAAGCACGAGGAAGGCCACCCCTTCGACGTGTTCTGGGGTGACGCCCATTGCGACCGCTGGACCGCCATGGCCTGGCCGGTGCAGCCCGACGGGCTTTACGACCTGCTGCGCGAGTTCAAGGAGCTGTACGGCAATCCGGCGGTCTTCATCGCCGAGAACGGCGCCGCCTATGACGACGTGGTCAGCCCCGACGGGCAAATCCATGACGCGGACCGGGTGGCCTTCATCAAGGACCATGTGGCGGAAGTGGCCCGGGCCTTGAAGGACGGTTGCAACGTCAAGGGCTATCTGGCTTGGTCGCTGCTGGACAATTTCGAATGGGCGTTCGGCCTCTCGAAGCGGTTCGGCATCGTCAGGGTGGATTACGACACGCTGAAACGCACGCCCAAGGATAGCTATAAATGGTTCGCCGAAACCATACGGACAGGCCGGGTGTAACGGACCGAAGGTTTGGGAGTTCGAATCTATTGACTCCTTGGGCCGGTCCGTGCGAACGACACATCCGACCGCATGTGTCTTGAGGGGGTTAGGATCGCAGGCGGGTTCGGTAGGAGGGTTTTGTGATGGCGCGTGGTCTGGTTTCCGTCGCGGCGGCGGCGGCGGTCGCAATACTGGGCGCTTGCGCCACCCTGCCCGAGGATCCCGAGGAGCGGGCGGAGGCCGAGGCCGTCAATGATCCGCTGGAACCGACAAATCGCGCCATCTACGATGTGAACGCGTTTCTCGACGAATCCATCATGGAACCGGTCGCCCAGGTCTATTCCGACAATTTCCCCGAATGGTTCCGCCAGGCGCTGCATAATTTCCTGAACAATCTCAACGAGCCCTATATCGCGGGCAACGACCTGCTTCAGGGCAATCCCAGGGCGGCGGCCGACGCGCTCGGCCGGTTCATGATCAATACCACCTTCGGGCTGCTGGGAACCCAGGACAGCTTGGCCGATAGCGGTGGCCCCAAGGGCCACAAGACCGATATCGGCGTGACCTTCGGAGCCTGGGGCTTTTCGGAAGGCCCCTATCTGATGCTGCCCTTCTTCGGTCCGTCCAATCTGCGCGACGGCCTTGGCAAGGTCGCCGACAACTGGGCTAATCCGGTCGGTTCGGTGATTTCCGCCTATGGCCTCGAAGCGTTCAACAATGCCCAGATGGGGGCCGATATCGTGGACGGCCGCACCGAGCTTTTGGACCCCATCAAGGAATTGCGCCGGACCTCGCTGGACGAGTATGCCGCCATCCGCAGCCTCTATCGCCAGAATCGCGATGCGGCCATCGCCGCCTCGCTCAACGGTCAGGTGCGGCCCGGCCATGACGGCCCGCCTTCGGCCGCCGCCAGTGAGGCGAAGCCGGTTCCCGCCTCGGCGACGGTGCCTGCCGCCGCGCCGGTTTCCGGTCCCGCCTCCCCGAGCATGGAAACCGGAGCCGCCCAGTCACCCGACCCCAAAGCCGCACCCAGTGCCGTCGAATTCGTCGATCCGTCGAAGTAGGGCCTCGCCGGTGCGATTCGGGCGACGTGCCGATCGGGAGCTCGTCCCGACGGCCAATGTGCATATACGAATACCCTTGAAAAATTTGTGAGCATTATACAGAGTCGCAATAAGAGTAATTCCAACTCAATGAACGGTGCGATCATGGCGCTTCTGGACCAACGACAGATGGATTGCGAACGCCTCCGCGGCGCTGGCATCCGGCCGACGACCCAGCGTCTGGGCGTCATGCGGGCGATTCGCGAAGGCGGCCGTCGGCATTTGACCCCGGAATCCTTTCACCGCGAACTGGCGGAATCAAAGATCCGCATGTCGCTGGCGACCGTCTACAACACCTTGAACCACTTCGCCGACGCGGGGTTGCTGCGTCGCGTCGGATTTGGCGAGCGCATCTGGTTCTGCACCAATACCGGCGAGCACTACCATTTCTTCGACGAGACGACCGGCCGCATCGAGGATGTTCTTGGCGAGCAGCCGCAGGTGCTCGGCGTGCCGGAGCCGCCGCCCGGCATGGAAATCCTGGGGATCGACGTGGTTATCCGGGTCGGCAAGGCCGCCTGAGTCGGCCGACGAAAAGACTCTTCTGGAATGCGGCCGAAACGGCCGCGCTCCGAGAATAGGGCGCCGTTGGGAGCGCGGGCGTCCCGCCCGCCTTCGCGGGTCACATCGGACGATGAACGGTATAAGCATCCGGTTCTAGGGCCGAAGCATCGCCTCGGTCAGTCGTTGGCGGATGGCCTCGGTGAGCGGCGTCGACTTCCGGGTGGTCTCGTCGGCCAGCACGATCACCGATTCCGAGGTGCCGACGCAGGTTCCGTCCACGAACAAGCCATGGACCAGGGTGAAGGAGCTGCGACCGATGGTCAGGGTGGCGGTGCCGATCCTGACCTCGCCGGGCCACATGATCTCGCGCAGGAAGTTCAGCACCATGCGGGCGATGACGAAGAAGGTTCCCGGCGGATTCAGCTTGTCCTTGGGGTCCAGCAGAAACTTCACTCGTCCGGTCTCGCAAAAGACGGTGAAGGCGACGTTGTTGATGTGCCCCTGCTGGTCGGTGTCGCAATAGCGCAGCACGTCGGTGGCCCAGTGATGATAGAGATCCGGATTGGTCAGGTCCGGCTTGGTTTCCTCGGTCATGCATTCTCCTCGCATGGTTTGGCCGCCGCCTGCCGCCGTTCGGGCAGCATGGCATAGGCGACCGCCGCGATCACTACCATCCCTCCCGCCATTTGGCCATGACTGGGCGGGTTGCCGCCCAGGCTGGCGATGATGGCGGCAAAGACCGGCACCAGATTGAGGAACAGGGCGGTGCGGCCTGCTCCCAGACGGGTGATGGCCATGCTCCAGAACAGATAGGCCAGTACCGAACCCAGCACCGCCATGGTCAGCAAGGCCGCCCCGGACGCCGGTCCCGGCATGACCGTGGGGCTACCATCGAACAGCGACGCCAATGTCAGGACCAAGGCTCCCGCCGCCATTACCACCGTCACATTGGCGAATTGCGGACCGGGCGGCATCAGCTTGCGGGTCAAGACATTATAGGCGGCCCAGATCAGATTGGCGCCGAGCATTTCCAGATCGCCCCGTCCCGCCTGAAGGCCGCCGACGCTTGCGCCATCCAAGATGGCAGAGGCGCTTGCCCCGCCCAAGATGACGGCGGCGACCCCGAAAAAGGCGACGGGCAGGGCGGCGAGCTGGCGGCGCGGCAGCCGCTCCCTCAACACCAAGGCGGCCAGCAGCGCCGTCATCAGCGGATTGGTCGCCATCATCAGCGACCCGTTCACCGCCGAAGTTGTCCGCATGGCATCGAAGAACAGAATATTGAATCCGGCAATGCCGACCACCCCGATCACCGCCAGCTTCAGGCCGTGTTGGCGGGCGACCACCAGCATGGCCATGCCCTCGCGCCGGACAATGGTGATGGCGAGCATGATAAGCGCCGCCAGGACGAAACGCCCGGCCGCGCCTTCCATGGGCGGCAGGTCTCGCAGCACGACGCCCGCCAAATTGAAATTGGCACCCCAGAACATGGCGGCCAGGGCGGCAAGACCGTAGACGGACATCGCGCCCATGATGGGCCTCCACTGTGCGGGTTTCCGAGCCCTGAACCATAGTCCCGGATCATCCCCGGCGACAAATGAGGTGTTCTGTGCCGATGATGAGAAAAACTCACGCAAGATGCCTGCTTGAAACATGAATTGGCCGCGCGAGCCATCTTAAGCATAGGTTCCGTGTTCGAACGGATAGGAAGGGGCGGTGCGGCTTGTCTCCCCTCCCCGGAGTGCTAGGTTTGCTGTAAGCCGTCCAACCGAGGAGTCTCCCCATGAAGGGCAAGAAGAGCGTGATTTCCCGCCTCAACGAGTTGCTGGTCGGCGAGCTGGTGGCCGCCGATCAATATTTCGTCCATTCCCGCATGTACAAGGAATGGGGGCTGCACAAGCTCTATGAGCGCATCGAGCATGAACGCCAGGACGAGATCGGCCATGCCGATCTGCTGATCAGCCGCATCCTGTTCCTGGAAGGCACGCCCGACATCTCCAAGCGGCCCGCGCCTTCCATCGGCAAGGACGTGCCCGCCATGCTGCGGTCCGATCTCGATCTGGAACTGTCGGTGATCAAGGAATTGAAGGAAGCCATCGCCCATTGCGAGGATGAGAAGGATTACGACAGCCGTCGCATCCTGGCCAAGATCCTGGAAGACACCGAGCAGGACCACACCCTATGGCTGGAACAGCAACTGGGATTGATCGAGCGCATGGGCCTGCAGAATTACCTGCAATCCGCCGCCGCCGACAATTTCTGAACGGAAGGGACGCGCTATGAAGGGCGATAAGGACGTCATCCTCCATCTGAATGCCATCCTGCGGGTGCAGTTGACCGCCATCAACCAGTACTTCCTGCATGCGCGCATGCTGAAGAACTGGGGCTTCAAGGATCTCGGCAAGGCCATCTACAAAGCCTCCATCGACGAAATGAAGGAAGCCGACGAGGTCATCGAGCGTATCTTGTTCCTGGAAGGTCTTCCCAACCTTCAGGATCTTGGCAAGTTGATGATCGGAGAGAATGTACCCGAAATAATAGCGAGCGACCTAAAGATGGCCAGTGCCGGGCATAAGGCGTTGGTCAGCGCGATTGCTCTATGCGAAAGCAAGAAGGACTACGTGACTCGCGACGAGTTGTCGGAGATATTGGAAGAACAAGAAGAACATATCGACTGGTTGGAAACGCAAGTGGGCCTGATCTCCTCCATGGGCCTGCCCAATTATCTCCAGTCGGCGGTGGGTGAGGTCGAGGGGGCTTAGTCTGGGCATAGATTTGCGATCACGCCACCCGCTGGTTCTGTCGCTGCTGGTGGTCTTGGGTATCTGGCTGTCCGTCGGCTTGCTGGTGTGGCGCGATCGCGCCGATTCCTTGCGGGCCACCGGGCTGCTGACCGAATCCCTGACCCGGGTGGTGTCCGAGCGGGTGGACGGCGCCCTGCATGGCGTCGATCTGGTGCTTCAGGAAGTGACGGCGCGGCATCTGGGCCAGGGCGGCCGCGACCGCGCCGCCCTGACCAGTTTCATGCGCACCCGCTCCGTCGCCTTCTTCGAATTGCGCAATCTCTACATCATCGACGCCGACGGCATCGTGCGGACCAGCACTCTCGACTCCCTGCTGGGGGTCGATCTGTCCCGCCGACCATATTTCCAGGACATGAAGGCGGGCAACGGCCGCGATCGCATGGTGGTCACCGGCCCGATTCCCAGCGCGGCCACCGGCCGTATCGGCGTTCTGGCCGCGCGGCCGATCATCGGCCGACTGGGCACGTTCGAAGGCGTGGTCGTCGCGGTTCTCAATCCGGGATTCTTCAACGAGTCGCTGAGCGGCGTCATGTCGCCCGACGTGGATCGCTCCGTCATCGCCAATGCCGCGGGTGACGTTCTGGCGCGCCTTCCCGAGATGGAGTTCGACGCTGGCAAGTCCATTCGTTCCGGACCGCTGTTCACCCAGCACCTGCCGAAAAGCCGCTCTGGAACCTTCATCGCGGAAAGCACCTTCGACGGCAAGCCGCGCCTTGCCTCTTATCAGGCGCTGGACCGCTATCCGGTCGTGGTCTCCATCGGCGTGACGGTAGAGGCGGCGTTGCGGCGCTGGACCTTCAGCGCCATCGTGGTGTCCGTCGGCGGGGTGATGTTCACCCTGCTGGTCCTCGTCATCGCCGTGCTGCTGGACCGCCGCAATCGCGCCGAGCGCAGGGCGTCCGCCGCCCTGGCCGCCAGCGAGGAGCGCTACCGCCTGCTGGTCGAAGGCCAGAAGGACATCATTCACCGCTATCTTCCCGATACCACTCTGGTCGCCTTCAACAAAGCCTATGCCGCGTTCTTCGATACCGACGGCGACGCGCTGATCGGCAAGAAGTGGTTGGACTTCGTGCCCAAAGAGGAGCATGCGGAAATAACGGAGGCCCTGGCCTCCATGACCGCGAAGTCCCCGACCAGGGAGGACCGCCGCCGGGTGTTGCGACCAGGAAAGCCCGATTGCTGGATCGAATGGCGGACTACGGCGCAATTCGATGGCCAGGGCAATCTGGCCGGCTACCAGACCATCGGGCGCGACGTGACCGACGCCTTCCTGGCGCAGCAGGCCACCGCCGAGCGCGAGGAACTCTACAGCCAGATCTTCCACCGCAATCCCGCCGTCAAGTTGCTGGTGGACCCCACCACCGGCCTGATCGTCGACGCCAATGAATCGGCGGCCATGTTCTACGGCTATCCGGTCGATACCCTCAAAGGCATGCGGATCACCGAGATCAACACCTTGTCCCCGGATCAGGTGAAGGTGGAAATGGAGGCGGTGGCGCGCCAGGAGCGGCTGTTCCTGCGCTTCAAGCACCGGCTTGCCTCGGGCACCATCCGCGATGTGGAGGTCTATTCCTCGCCGTTCCATGTGGGGGGGCGCGCCTATCTCAGCAGCATCGTGGTCGATGTCACCGAGCGCAATCGCTTCGAGGCGGAACTGGCGTCCAAATCCCAGGAACTGGTCCGTTCCAACGCCGATCTCGAACAGTTCGCCTATGTGGCGTCCCATGATCTGCGTCAGCCGCTGCGCATGGTCGCCAGTTACGTCACCCTGCTGAGCCGCAGTCTTGCCGGTTCGCTGACCGCCGACCAGGAGGATTTCATCGGCTTCGCCGTGGCCGGCGTCAAGCGCATGGATGCCCTGATCCTGGGGGTGCTGGACTATTCCCGCGTCGGGCGCGGCAATGAATCCCGCGAGATGGTCGATCTCGGCGAGGCGGCGACGGACGCCGCCGCCAATCTCGGGCTGGATCAGCCCGACGGCGAGGCGCGGATCGAAATCCATGGCCCGTTGCCCGCCATCATGGGCGTGAAGGTCGAGCTGGTCCGGCTGTTCCAGAACCTCTTGGGCAATGCCGTCAAGTATCGCCATCCGGACCGGCCGCCGCGCCTGTCCGTGGGCTGTCGGCGCGATGGCGGCGACTGGGTGGTTTGGGTCCAAGACAACGGCATCGGCATCGATCCGCAGTATTTCGACCGCATCTTCATGATGTTCCAGCGGCTGCACGGCGAGACCGAGTATGAAGGAACCGGTATCGGTCTATCCATCTGTCAAAAGATCGTCCGCACCCATGGCGGCCGCCTCTGGGTGGAATCCGTCGAGGGTGGGGGCGAAGGTGGGGGCGAGGGCAGTCGCTTCCTCATGGCGTTTCCGGCGGTTGACGGCGTCCCCGGATTGCGCGAGCTTGTCGACTTCTCCTGAAGGAGTTTGGGGCATGAAGCTCGCGGCCATTTCGTTCAACGACAATCACAGCGTCAGCATGGATGTCGAGGGCGTGACCTATATAGGCACCGGCGCACCGCTCGCCCTGGACGACGGCACCTGGTTCCTGGAACTGCTGATCCGCACCAAGAGCGGCACCGTGGCCTTGCAACTGGTGGCCGACACGCCCGAGGAACTGGCCATCGGCAGCTATGGCTGAAACAAGGCCTTTCCCAGCAGGGTGAATTCCTTGCCACGGGCGCTGGATTTACGCCAAGCCAGCCCGATCAGCCGGGCGCCGTTCCCCGCCACCGGCCGGGTCACCAGATCGGTCCCGCGCAAGATGCCGCACTCCACCGCCATGCGGGGCAGCAAGGTGACGCCCAATCCCGAGGCCACCATCTGAACCAGGGTTCCGAGACTGGTCCCCATCACATCCTCGCCGCGGACCGGTCCGGGCAGGGAACACGCCGCCAGGGCGTGTTCACGCAGGCAATGGCCCTCTTCCAGTAAAAGCAGATGGGCCTGGGCCAAGTCTGGTCCCGATATTTCCGTCCGCGACGCCAGCGGATGGTCGGGCGGACAGGCGAGCACGAAGGGATCTTGCGCCAGAACCACGGTCTCCAACTCCGGCGCGTCATAGGGCAGGGCCAACAGGGCGACATCCAATTCGCCGCGTGACAGCCGGTCCAGCAATCGCGCCGTCAGATCCTCGCGCAGCACCAGCTTCAAGTCCGGATAGGCCAGCCGCAGGACCGGCAGCGCCTGGGGCAGCAGGAACGGCGCGATGGTGGGAATGACGCCAAGACGCATCTGCCCGCACAACGGCTTACCGGCGGCGCGAACCATGTCGGCGATATCCTCGGCGCCCCGCAACACCTCGCGGGCGCGTTGGACGACGGCCTCGCCCAGGGGGGTCATCAGCACCTTGCGCTTGGTGCGCTCCACCAAAACGGCGCCCAGCAGGGATTCCAATTCCTGCAAGCCCGCCGACAACGTGCTCTGGGTGGCCAGGCAGGCCTCGGCGGCGCGGCCGAAATGGCGGTGCTCGGCCAGGGCGACCAGATAGCGCAATTGGCGAAGGGTGGGCAGGTGAGTCTGCATGGTTGAAGTCTATCGCCCTCTTGCCCTTGGGACCAGAGTGCCTATCATCAAGAGGAATCACCCATCCGCCACCGAGGCCTTCATGCGCCAACCCTCCACCGCCCTCGCCGCCCTGCTGTCGCTGTCCTTGCTGACCTCGTGTCAGGTTGCCCCCGGGACAGGCCAGTCCAACTTCAACATCATGTCGGCGGAGGAAGAGGCCAAGCTGGGTGCCGATGAACACCCCAAGATCCTCGGCCAGTTCGGCGGCGTCTATGACGATCCCAAGGTTCAGGCCTATGTGGCGGGCATCGGCCAGCGTCTGGTGAAGAACACCGAGACGCCAGGCGCCACCTTCCATTTCACGGTGGTCAACAGCCCCATCGTCAACGCCTTCGCCCTGCCCGGCGGCTATGTCTATGTCAGCCGGGGCCTGCTGGCCCTGGCCGATGACGAGGCCGAACTGGCCGGTGTGGTGGGCCACGAGATCGGCCATGTCACCGGCCGCCACACGGCGCAGCGTTACAGCCAAGCCGTGGCGGCCAATCTGGCCACCGGCATTCTGGGCGCCGTGGTCGGCGTGGTGACCGGCGTCAACGGGCTTGGCGATCTGGCCGGACTGGGGGCCGCGGCCTATATCCAGGGCTATTCCCGCGATCAGGAAAGCGAGGCCGACGGGCTGGGCATCCGCTACATGAATATCAGCGGCTGGAAGCCGGACGCCATGGCCACCTTCCTGGGCAAACTGCGCGATCAGTCGCGCCTGGACGCGGTGCTGGCCGGGCGCTCGCCGGATGCGGTGGATGAATATTCCATGTTCGCCAGCCACCCCCGCACCCTGGATCGCGTGAAGGACGCGGCGGCGGCGGCCGACAAGGGCGGCAATCATCAGGGCGCCGTGGGACGCGACGGCTATCTGGCCCATATGGACGGCTTGCTGATCGGCGACGATCCCGGCGAGGGCGTGGTGCGCGGCCGGGTCTTTTCCCATTCCGGCCTGGGTATCCGCTTCGAGGTTCCGCAAGGCTATAAGCTGGTCAATGGCGCCAAGGCGGTGACCGCCACCCATTCCGACGGCTCCATCATCCGCTTCGACATGGGGCCGGAAGCCCATGGCGACATGACCAATTACCTGCAGAGCCAATGGGCCAAGGGCGCCCGGCTGTCCTCCATGGAGGACATCACCGTCAACGGCATGGCGGCGGCCACCGGGGTGACCCAGCTGAACACCAACAGCGGCGCCAGGGATGCCCGCCTGCTGGCCATCAAGGACGGCAAGGCGGTCTATCGTATGCTGTTCCTGACCAAGCCCCAGGCCACCAGCGCCCAGGCGGAGGGTATGAAGAAGGCCGGCTACAGCCTGCGTCGGCTGACCGATACGGAACGGGCCGACATCAAGCCGCTCAAACTCCACATCATCACCGTGAAATCAGGCGATACGGTGGAAGGACTGGCGGAAAAGCTGCCCTATGACGACCACAAGCTGGAACGCTTCCGGGTGCTCAACGGTCTGGCCGAGGGCGAGGCCCTGAAGCCGGGGCAGAAGATCAAGATGGTGATCTGAGTTTGCGGGCGGGACGCCCGCGCTCCAAAACAAAGACCGAGGAGCGCGGGCGTCCCGCCCGCAGATTTACGCCACCGCGCCGTGGCAGTGCTTGTACTTCTTGCCGGACCCGCAGGGGCAGGGCGCGTTGCGCGAGGTCGCCGCCCAGGTGGCCGGGTCGTTGGGGTCGATGGCGGTGCTGCGCGGCGACATGGAGATGGAGGCCGATCCGGCCGCCAGCGCCGGATCCTCGCGGGTCTCCTGGGTGCGGCTGGGGCCGCGCGGCTCCAGGGCCTGTTGCGGGCTTTCGTCGTCGCCGAAGCGCAGTTGCACATGGGCCAGCACCGAGGTCACCTTCTCGCGCAGGTCCAGCAGCATCTGTTCGAACAGGTTGAAGGCTTCCCGCTTGTATTCGTTCAGGGGATCGCGCTGGGCATAGGCCCGCAAGCTGATGCCCTGGCGCAGATGGTCCAGTTGCAGCAGGTGATCCTTCCAGGCCTGATCGAGCAATTGCAGCAGCAGGCTTTTTTCCACCATGCGCATGGTTTCGGCGCCGTAATTGGCGACCTTCTCGGCCATGCGGCGGTCGGCGAAATCCTCGATGCGGTGGCGGATTTCCTGGTCGGCGATGCCTTCTTCCTTGGCCCATTCGGCCACGGGCAGATCCAGATTGAAGATGCGCAGCACTTCCTCGTGCAGCCCGGCCACGTCCCACTGATCGGCATAGGCGCGTTCGGGGATGCAGCGCGAGACCATCTCGGCGATGACCTCGTGGCGGAAGGCGGTGATTTCCTCGGCCACTTCCTCGGCGGCCATGAGATCCTTGCGCTGTTCGTAGACCACCTTGCGCTGGTCGTTCATGACGTCGTCGAACTTCAGCAGATTCTTGCGGATGTCGAAGTTGCGGGCCTCGACTTTCTGCTGCGCCTTTTCCAAGGCCTTGTTGATCCAGGGATGGACGATGGCCTCGCCCTTTTGCAGCCCCAGCTTCTGCAGCATGCCGTCCATGCGCTGCGAGCCGAAGATGCGCATCAGATCGTCTTCCAGCGACAGGAAGAATTTCGACGCGCCGGGATCGCCTTGACGGCCGGAACGGCCGCGGAGCTGGTTGTCGATGCGGCGGCTTTCGTGGCGTTCGGTGCCGATGACGTAGAGGCCGCCCGCGTCGCGGACCTTGCCCTTGTTGACCTCGATCTCGGCCTTCAGCGCCTCGACCCGGCGGGCATATTCCGCCTCGTCGGTGATCTCGCCCAGTTCCTGGCGGATGCGCATGTCCAGATTGCCGCCCAACTGGATGTCGGTGCCGCGACCGGCCATGTTCGTCGCGATGGTAACGGCGCCGGGGACACCCGCCTGGGCGATGATGGAGGCTTCCTGCTCGTGATAACGGGCGTTCAGCACCTGATGGGGGATCTTCTTCTTCTTCAGCAGGGCGGACAGATGTTCCGACTTTTCGATGGA
Organism: Paramagnetospirillum kuznetsovii; assembly: GCF_003284725.1. Taxonomy (GTDB): domain Bacteria; phylum Pseudomonadota; class Alphaproteobacteria; order Rhodospirillales; family Magnetospirillaceae; genus Phaeospirillum; species Phaeospirillum kuznetsovii. The sequence continues at coordinate 66,391 of NZ_PGTO01000002.1, forward strand.
GGTGGTGCCCACCAGGGCCGGTTGCATGCGGCCGCGGCATTCCTCGATCAGGGTGACGATGGCGTCGTTCTTTTCGTCGGCGGTGCGATAGACCTCGTCGTCGGCATCCTTGCGGCTGACCGGCTGGTTGGTGGGGATTTCCACCACTTCCAGGCCATAGATCTCGTGGAATTCGCCGGCCTCGGTCATGGCGGTGCCGGTCATGCCGGACAATTTCGGATAGAGCCGGAACAGATTCTGGAAGGTGATCGAGGCCAGGGTCTGGTTCTCGTTCTGGATGGTGACGTTTTCCTTGGCCTCCAGCGCCTGATGCAGGCCCTCGGAATAGCGTCGGCCCTCCATCATGCGGCCGGTGAACTCGTCGATGATGATGACCTTGTCGCTCTTGACGATGTAGTCCACGTCGCGGGTGAACAGCTTGTGGGCGCGAAGCGCCTGATTGACGTGGTGGACGAGGCTGACATTGCCCACGTCGTAAAGGGCGCCCTTCATCAGACCGGCGGCGGCCAGCATCTCTTCCACATGCTCGGTGCCGCGATCGGTCAGGGTGACGGCGCGCTGCTTCTCGTCCTTCTCGAAATCCTCGGCGACCAGATCGGGCATGATCTTGTCGACCAGCCGGTACAGCTCGGAATTATCCTCGGTCGGGCCGGAAATGATCAGGGGCGTGCGGGCCTCGTCCACCAGGATGGAATCCACCTCGTCGACGATGGCGTAGTTGAACGGCCGGTGGCACATCTCTTCCAGGCGGAACTTCATGTTGTCGCGCAGATAGTCGAAGCCCAGCTCGTTGTTGGTGCCGTAGGTGACGTCGCAGGCATAGGCGCGCTGGCGTTCCAGATCGTCGATGCCATGGACGATGACGCCGACGGTCAGGCCGAGGAAACGATAAATCTGGCCCATCCACTCGGAATCGCGGGTGGCGAGGTAGTCGTTGACGGTGACCACATGGACGCCCTTGCCGGACAGGGCGTTGAGATAGACCGGCAGGGTGGCGACCAGGGTCTTGCCTTCGCCGGTCTTCATCTCGGAGATGCGGCCCTGGTGCAGCACCATGCCGCCCAGCAGCTGCACGTCGAAATGGCGCTGGCCCAAGGTGCGCTTGGCGGCCTCGCGCACGGTGGCGAAGGCCTCGACCATCAGGTCGTCCAGGCTGGCGCCTTCGGCGATGCGTTGCTTGAACAGGTCGGTGCGGCCACGAAGCTCGTCGTCCGAAAGCCCGACCAGAGAGGGCTCCAGGGCATTGATGGCGTCGATATGCTTCTTCAGCGGCTTGAGGATACGATCATTCGCGGTTCCGAAGATCCGCCGGGCAATGGCGCCGAACATAAGCTTCCTCGACGTGAGTGGCCGGGGCCTCCGGTCAGAAGGCCCTTCGCGACCGGCAAGAGATAGAGCCCGGCCCGCCTTCTGTCAATGTCGCGGGCCGGATGGGGCGGGATTTAGGCGCTTGCCCTGAGACCTCGCGACATTTCTTCCAGCAGGCCGAGCACCTCGTGCGATGCACTGTTGAGAAGATCGATCTCGGCCGTCGCGCCTTCGCCGTCGCCGCCAATGAACAGTTCAAGCGCCCGCTTGCCGTGGGCATGGACTCTTTGGTGCGGGTCCAGCAGTTTGCCGTAGGCGGGAAGCTTGGTAAGGCGTTCATCGGCCAGCGTGTCGTACCACTTGCCCAACCGGCAGCTATGGTGGTTGGACAGGCGGTCCGGCGTCAGATCGTTCTGGCCCAGGATGCGTTCGACGATGGAGCGCTTGAAGCGGACATGATCGTTCTTCGCCACCTGAAGCAAAGCCTCGGCGCTGCCGGATTTGGCGAAGTCATCGGCCCGCTTGTCCAGCACCGCCGCCGAGTCGCTCATGGCCTTCAGCACGGCGGCGATCTCGCCCAGATTATGGCCCGACACTTGGGCGATGTCGGCGGCCGACGACGCCACTTCGCTGGTGGCGGCATTCTGCTGGCCCAAGACGGAGGCGATTTCGTGCATGCGCTGGGTGACGCCGTCGATGCGTCCGGCAATGGCTTCAAGGCCGTCGGTGACTTGGGTCACGGCGCCGCGTCCGTCCTGGGCGGCGGAGCGCGAGCGGTTCATGGCCAGGGTGGCCTCTGCCATCTCGGCGGTCAGCCCTTCGATGCGGCAGCGAATATCCACCGTGGCCTTGGCGGTCTGATTGGCCAGGGTCTTGACCTCGCCCGCCACCACGGCGAAGCCCTTGCCGGATTCTCCCGCCCTGGCGGCCTCGATGGTGGCGTTGAGCGCAAGCAGATTGGTCTGGCCCGCGATGGCCTCGATCTGATCGATGATGGCGGCGATTTGACCGGAGGCCGAGCCCAAGGCCTCGATACGCTGGCCGACCGCGTCCACCGCTTCAAGCAGTCCGTCCATGGCGTTGCGCGCGGCGGCGGTAGCGGCGACGCCGCCGCGTGCCGAGGATTCGGCGTCCGAGGCCTCGCGCGCGGCGATATCGGAGGACTCGGCGATGGTGTGGACCGAGGCCACCAGTTCCTCGATGGCGCTGGCGATGGTCTGGCTCTGCTCCGAGGCGCGGCGCACCGAGCCCACCATCTTGGATAGGACCACGGCGGCCTCGTTGCTTTGGATGGCGGCCTCGACGATGCCTTCCAACTGGACCTGCATGCCGTCGCGCAGATTTTTCTGACCCGCCTCCAACTCCGCCATGGTGCGCAGTTGCGCTTCTTCCAGCGCCACGGTGCGGCGGACCTCCTCCTCCACCACGGCGACGGCGCGGGCCATGCGGCCAAGCTCGTCGTCTCGGTCTTGGCCGGGAACGGTGACGCTGAGGTCGCGTTTGGCGATTTTGTCCAAGGTGTCGCTCATGGACAGGATCGGCCGGGTGATGCCGCGGCTTAGCACGACGGCGGTTATCAGGGCGATGACCAGAACGACGGCGATCAGCGACAACATGTCGTTGCGCGCTTCGGCCAATTGGGTGGCGTAATGGCTGGCGTCCATGGCGATTTCGGCCACTCCCAGCGGCTTGCCGCTGTAATCCTTCATGGCGCGTCCCAAGATGGCGACGCGCCCGCCGGCGCCGTCCGCGACGGCTTTCAGCACGTCGCGGCCGTCCATGGCCTCGGCGATTTCCGAAGGTGACAGATTGGACGCGGCCAAGGTTCCGGCGAATTGCTTGAAGCCGTCCTTGCTCTTGACATGCAGCGCGACGTCGACGCCGAAGGATTTCTTGAAGTCGGCGAAGAACGGCTGGCCGAAGCTGAGGCCGAATTCCACCGACCCCACATGGGCGCCGCCGTCGAACAGCGGAACCAGGCCGCGCACGCCCAGACCGGCGACGCCGTATTCCAATCCCTGGGTCGGCTTCTGGCTGGCGTTGGTCTGCACCACCGTCTGACGGATGGCGGACAGGTCGTCGCCGAACTTTGCGGGCGCGTGGACCCGCAGGAAGGATGTGGCGGGGGGCAGATGGAACTGGAACTGCTCGATGCCGTATTCGGCGGTCATGGCCTTGAACGCGGGGACCATCTGCGCTGCAAGGGTGTCCCTCTGCCCGGTGGCGACCAGATGGGGAATGCCCGGCAGATTGGCCACCAGGGCGGCCAGGGCGCGGGCCTCGGAGGCAGAGCCGTCGACAGAGTCGCTCAATTGCTCGAATCGGCCCAGCAGTTCGCGCTTTTCCGCCTGTTCAATCAAGGTGACGGCATGGCGGTTGGCGAACCATCCCAGCAGGGCGGCGGTACCCACCGACATGAAGACCAAAGCCGTGCCGAAACGGGCGGCGATACCCATGGACATGCAATTTCCCCTCTGGAGACGGCGCACCGGATTGCGGCGTCCTTTGGCTGGCGCGCATGGCGACCTCCCCAAGTCGCGGCGCAAATTCGTCAGGATGAAATATGCAATAATACGAATATATATTCAAACTAATTTAATGAAAGGCGGAGGGGACTTGGGGAGGTCGCGGGGCTGGGGTATAAGGAGCGGCTGCTGCCGTGGCCCCTTGGCGGAATTGGTAGACGCAAGCGACTTAAAATCGCTCGCCTTCGGGCGTGCCGGTTCGATTCCGGCAGGGGCCACCATAGCTGCGCCCCGGACCGCCGATCACGCGGAGCCGGGCGTTTTTATGTCTCAACCCAGATCAGGAACGCCGCCGGGGCCATCCCCGGTGAACGGTGTTGCGCGCTCCGACGCTCGCAAAGGAGAGGCATCATGAAATATACGTTCACCCTGACCGAGGCCAACCTGAAGACGGCCATGAATGATCCGCGTGACCTGCCGTGGAACTTTCATCCAGCCATGGGTAGAGTCCCGACCAAAGTTACGCCGTCTGGCGCGGGTTGGGCCAATCGGGTCTAGTCGCTTCGCTCCGGGCCATTGACGCCCCGACATCCTCACTTCATCTTGGCGCCATGTTTCCGCTCTTCACCCATTTCGGCCATGCCCCCGACGCCTTGTTGCTACTGGTCATGGCCATCGGCCTGGATGCCGCACTGGGCGAGATGGGGCCGCTCTTTCGTCTGATCCCCCATCCGGTGGTGATGATCGGACGCACCATCGGCGCCCTGGACAAGCGGTTGAACAAGCCCGACCGCTCGGAGACGGATCGGCGCTTTCGCGGTTTTCTGCTGGCCCTGGGCATGGCGGTGCTGGCCCTGGCGGTGGGCGGCGTGATCAGCTTCCTCGCCCGCGTCCTGCCGCATTTCTGGCTGGCCGAGGTGTTCGTCGCCGCCACCCTGCTGGCCCAGCGCTCGCTGTTCCAGCATGTGCGCGACGTGGCCAAGGCGCTGGGCGATAATGGGCTGGAAGCGGGGCGCTACGCGGTCTCGCGCATCGTCGGCCGCGATCCGCAAAGCCTGGACGAATACGGGGTGGCGCGGGCCGCCATCGAAAGCCTCGCCGAGAATTTCGCCGACGGCGTGGTGGCGCCGGTGTTCTGGTATGTGCTGCTGGGGCTGCCGGGCTTGCTGCTCTACAAGACGGTCAACACCCTGGACAGCATGGTCGGCTATCGCAACGATAAGTACCGCGCTTTCGGCATGGCCTCGGCCCGGCTCGACGACGTGCTGAACCTGATTCCCGCCCGCATCGCGGCGCTGCTGCTGGCCCTGGCCGCGCCCTTCGTCACCAAGGGCAAGCCGGTGGCCGCCCTGATCACCATGGTGCGGGATTCCCGCCATCACCGTTCGCCCAATTCCGGCTGGCCCGAGGCGGCCGCCGCCGGGGCGCTGGGCCTTGCCTTGGGGGGGCCGCGCAAATATCCCGGCCTGACGGTGGACGAGAACTGGATCGGGGCGGGCCGGGCGCGGGCCACCGTGGCCGACATCACCCGGGCGCTGCACCTGTTCGCCGTGGCCTGCGTCATGGACGCCGGGCTGGTGGTGCTGGTGTTATGGCTGCAAGCCCGCTAGGCGGGCGAGGCGTTCCACATCCAGATGGGCGTCCAGATGATCGGCGAGGCGGTCCAGCACCGCGTCCACCTGCGCTTCATAGACCAGCCCGCCCGAGCGGCCGGGACGTAATCCGGCCAGCAGCCCGGCGCGGAATTCATCCGAGGTGAACAACCCGTGCAGATAGCATCCCGCGACCCTTCCGTCCGATGACACCGCCCCGTCCGGCTCTCCCCCCAGGGTGAGATAGGGCCGCGCCGCGTCGGGGCCGGTGGTGCGGCCCATATGCATCTCGTAGCCCCGGACCGGCACGCCCGCGGCATCGGTTCCGCCGATCTCGGTCAGAACCTTGTCGCCCGCCATGACGGTCTCCACATCCAGCAGTCCCAGACCGGCGGCGACGGAATCTTTGGGGCCTTCCACCCCCAGCGGATCGGCGACGGATTTGCCCAGCATCTGATAACCGGCGCAGATGCCCAGCACCCGGCCGCCCCGCCGCAGATGGGCCATGATGTCGATGTCCCAGCCCTGGGCGCGGACGAAGTCCAGGTCGGCGATGGTGGATTTGGAGCCGGGCAGGATCACCAGATCGGCATCGCCGGGCAGCGGCTGGCCGGGGGCGATCATGTCGAGGCGCACATCCTCTTCCGCCGCCAGCGGGTCGAAATCGTCGAAATTGGCGATGCGCGACAGGCGCGGCACCGCGATGCGGATGCCCTCTCCGGCACTGCTGCTCCCCGACAGCGAGGCGGCATCCTCGGCGGGCAGGCGGGCAGCGTCGGGGAACCACGGCACGATGCCCAGGCAGTCCAGCCCGGTCCGGGCCTTGATGATGTCGATGGCGGGCAGGAACAGGGCGGGGTCGCCGCGAAAGCGGTTGATGACATAGCCGACGAGGCGCGCCCGCTCGCTCTCGGGCAGCAGGGCATGGGTGCCCACCACCGAGGCGATGACGCCGCCGCGGTCGATATCGGCCACCAGCACCACCGGCACGTCGGCGGCCTCGGCGAAGCCCATATTGGCGATGTCGGCGGCGCGCAAGTTAACTTCGGCGGCGCTGCCCGCACCCTCTATCACCATCAGATCGGCCTCGGCGGCCAAGCGGTGAAAGCTTTCCAGCACCTTGGGCAGCAGGGTCGGCTTCAAGGCGTAATAGTCCCGCGCCGTGGCGCTGGCCAAGACCTTGCCCTGGACCACCACCTGCGCCCCGGTCTCGCTTTGCGGTTTGAGCAGAACCGGATTCATGTCCGAGCGCGGCGCCACCCCGCAGGCGCGGGCCTGCAAGGCCTGGGCGCGGCCGATCTCGCCGCCGTCGGCGGTCACGGCGGCATTGTTGGACATGTTCTGCGGCTTGAACGGCAAGACCTTAAGGCCGCGCCGGGCGAACAACCGGCACAGCCCGGCGGCCAGCAGGGACTTGCCGACATCGGAACCGGTGCCTTGCAGCATGAGGGCGGGAGTGGTCCTGGTCATGGCGGCGACTGTCGCAGACGGAGCGGCGGCGGGCAACCCTACTCCTCTCCATCCTCCCCGCCGCTGGCCCATTCGCGGACGCGGGCGAGGTGGAGGTAGTCGGAGTATTTGGGCGCGTGCTCCGGGTGGGGGCGCGCCGCATAGGGGGTCTCGGGGTCGTCGAAGGCGGTGATCAGGGCGCGCAGACCGTCCAGCGCCTCGGTGGCCAGGGTATAGGCGTCGTCACCGGCGCTCTTTTCCTCGCCGCCCGCCTCGCCGCCTTTCAGGCGCCAATACAGCAGACGCGAGGGTTCCGCCGCCTTGACGCCGCCAAAGCCGCCGTAGCGGGCCATGGCGCCTTCCAGCGGCAGTTGCGGCGCGTAACCGGCGGCCACTTCCTTGGCGCTGGGGGGCTGGCCGGTCTTGTAGTCGATCAGGGCCAGGCTGCCGTCCTTCAGCACGTCCACCCGGTCGGCCTTGGCGATCAGGGTGAAGGGGGCGTAAGGCGCGTCGATCTCCAAGGCGCCCTTGACCTCGGCGTGGATCGCGGCGATGTCGGGGCGGCGCTCGCGCTCCTTGACGGCGACCCAGCGGGCGATGGACTGGAAGCGCGGCCACCAGAACGCCCAGACGGCGGGCGAGGCCACGGCCTCCGCGAAGACCTCGGCGCCGATCTCCAGCAATTTGGCCTCGGCATCATGGGGCAGGGCGGCGGGATAAGCCTTGGCGAAGCGTTCCAGCGCCAGATGGACCATGCTGCCGTAATCGGCCGCCCCCGGATCGGCGTCGATGGGGTCCAGCGCCTTCAGCCCCAACACATGCTTCGCATAGATGCCATAGGGGTCGCGCATCCAGGTCTCGATCTCGGTGACCGACAGGCGGCGGGGGCGGGCGTCCAGCGGCGGCCGGGGGGCGGGCGGCTCGGCGCGGGTCCAGCGTTCGGGCCGGTCCAGCATGGCGTGCCAGTCCAGCCATTGGGTGGCGTCCTCCTCGAATGTCAGGCCGCAGGCATGCATCACCGCTTCCAGGCGCATCAGCCAGCGCGACGGCACCGTCGGCGTGCCCTCGGCGCGGACCGAGCGGGTCAGCACCACCTGGGGGGCGGCGAAGCCCTGGGCGAAGTCGTGGGCGGCGAGTCCGATGCGGCGTTCCGGCGGCGCCAGCCCGAAGGCGGCCTGCATGGGGCGGCTCATCCAGGGATCGGCCTCGGGCGGCGAAGGCCAGGTTCCCTCGTTGAGGCCGCCCAGGATCAACAGGTCGGCGTGCTGCAAGCGGGCCTCCAACGGCCCCCAGATCTGCAGGCGGGGATGGTGGTCCCAGGCGGAGCGGGCCGCCACCCCGGCCATCAGCTCGTCCAGCAGGGCGGGATAGCAGGCGCCGGGAATTTCGCCCAGGGCCGGGGCGGCGCGGGCTAGGTCTGCGGCGAAGCGGGCGCAGGCCTCGCCCGCCTCGCCCTTCCACAGCCGGGCCGGGCCGGGCAGGCGGTCGTCGGCGGCCAGTTTCTCGGCGAATTCCATATGGGCGCGCAACAGATCGGCCAGCGGCACCGAGTCCTTGGCCAGCAGGGCGGCGAAGGGGGCGGCCACGGCCTCCAGATCGGCCAAGAGGGCGGCAAGCCGTCTGTCCTTGACCATGACGAGAAGCCCGCCAATGCCGGGGCCGGGGCGGGGGCCGCGCAGGGTGGTGACCTCCAGCCTTCGGGTCAGGGCGCGGAAGGCGCCTTCGTCCATGCCGCCCGCCGCCAGGGGATGCTTCAGACAAGCCAGCAGGGGATGCGGGGCGAAATGTTCGGCCGTCATCTCGGCGGTCAGGCGCAGGAAGGCGCCCGGCTCGGTCAGCCCCAGGGGACGTCCGGCGGAATCGTCGATGCGGATGCCCCAGCGCTCCAACTCGCCCGCCACCCGTCGCGCCAGGGCGCGGTCGGGGGTCACCAGGGCGGCGGTGCGGCCGGGCGAATCCAGGGCATGGCGCAGCATCAGGGCGATGGCGCCCGCCTCCTCGCGCGGGCCGGGGGCGTCCAGCCGGGTGACGCCGTCCAGGGTATCGGGGGGCAACGGCGTGAGATCGCGCCACGCCTCGCAGGCCCCGGCCGGGCGCAGCGCCTCGGCCAGCAGGCGGGTTCGGGCGGCGCGGGGATCGGCATCGGCGACCAGCGGCGGCACCGCTTCGCGCTCGATCCCCAGCCGGGCCAGCAGGGCTTTCAGGCCGAATTGGGGATGGGACGGCTCCAAGACGCGCCATGCGGTGGCATCCATATGGCGGTCCAGGCCGGGCAGCACGACACGGCCCAGGGGCAGACCGGCGACGCAGGCCAACAGATCGGCGGTGGCGGGGCGCGATCCGGTGGAGCCCGCCGCGATGATGGGATGGGCGGGCGGCTTGGCGGTCCAGGCATTGATCTGGGCCGCCATCACCCGGTTCAGCCGATCCTCGGAATCCAGGGCGCCGCCCTCTGCCAGAATGGCGGGCCAGGACTGGGTCAGGATTTTCAGGAAATCCAGGGTGACCTGCCAGTGCTCGGCATAGTCGGCGGGAACCAGGTGTTCCAGCCGGGCGAAGTCGAGCCGCTCCGACTGCACCGCATCCAACAGCTTGCCCAGTTCACCGGCCAGCCGCGCCGCCTGGTCGGGCGAGGGCACGTGACCGCCGAGTGCCTTGGCCATGGCGGTGATCAGGCGGGCCAGGATCAGGCGGCGTTCCAGCGGCGCCATGGCGGGGGAAATGTCCAGCGGGTCGGCGCCGGACAGCTCCAACTCCTCCTCGTCCATGTCGCCCAGCGGTTTCAAGCGGGGCAGCAGCAGCGGCCGCCCGCCCGACAGCCGCAAAAACGCGTCGGACAAGGCGCGGCAGGCGCGCCGGGTGGGCAGCAGCACCTCCATCTCGGCCAGGGCCAGCGGATCGTCCTTCGCCTCGGCCAGCAGCCACGCGGCCAGGGTATCGACGAAGGGCAGGCCCGGCGGGATGGTGAAGACGGTCATGTGGGGCACCACGACCAGACGAGGTTTTCACCACGAAGGCACGAAGGCGCGAAGGAAAAGGAAAGGGACTTCCTTCGGCCTTCTTCGTGTCTTCGTGCCTTCGTGGTCAAATCTTACCTCTCTTCCGCCCGCAGCAGGGCCTCCACCCGGGGCAGCGCCTCCGGGGTTCCCACATGGTACCAGTTTCCGTCGTGAACGAGTCCATGGAGGCGGCCTTTGGCCAGGGCGCGGTCGTAGAGGACATTCAGCGAGAACTTGCCTTCCGGCGCGCCCTCGAACAGGCGGGGGTGCAGGATCTGGACGCCGGAAAACAGCAGCGGCGCGGAATCGGCCTCGCCCCGGCGGCGCAAGGTGTCGTTGGCGTTGATGAAGAAATCGCCCTTGCCGTCATAGCCCACCGCCGTCTTGACGGGTTGCAGCAGCAGCAGGGCGTCCATGTCGGCATCGACCCAGGCATGGGCGAGGCGTTCCAGGGCGGGCGTCGCGCCGTCGGTCCAGATGATGTCGCTGTTGGCGACAAAGAAGGGGGCGTGGCCCAGCAGCGGCAGCGCCTTGGCGACACCGCCGCCGGTCTCCAGCAGGACATCCTCGTGGGACAGCCTGACCTCGCCGCGTCCGGCCAGGTGCTCCTTGATGGCGTCGGGCAGCCAGTGGGTGTTGACCACCAGATTGTCGATGCCCGCCCGGCCGAGATGATCCAGCGCCCGGTCCAGCATGGTGCGCCCGGCGACGCTGACCAGCGGCTTGGGCGTGGTGAGCGTGATGGGGCGCATGCGCAGGCCCAATCCGGCCGCAAGAACCATGGCATGGGTGATCATGGCGCCACCGGTCATGGGCTGGGCACTCCGCGCTTGTCCTTGGGAATGTGGCGGTCAAGCCAACCGGCCAGTTCCTTGGTGACGGGATGGCGCAGCGCGTTTTCCAGCAGCCGCCAGACACGGGGAACATGGACCAGATAGCCGGGTTTTGCGTCGCGCTTGCACAGCCGGGTGAAGATGCCGATCACCTTGGCGTGGCGCTGGGCCGCCATCACCGCCCACGAGGCTTCGAACACCGTGCGGTCCAAGCTGGGGAAACGGGAAAGCCAGCGCTGCTTCATGCGCTCGATCATGACCACGTCGATGTCGCGGCGCGCATCCTCCAACAGGCTCATCAGGTCGTAGGTGGCCGGTCCCGCCACCGCGTCCTGGAAGTCCAGCAAGCCGCAGGCTTTGAGGCCGGGGCGGTCCAGCAGCATCAGATTGTCCACATGGAAATCGCGCAGCACCAGGGTGTCGGGCACCAGCCGCGCCACCGGGAACAGGCGGCGCCAGATGTCCTCGTATTCGGCCCGCGCTTCCGGTGCGGTCTCGGTACCCAGCACGGCGGGCATGTACCAGTCGGTCAGCAGGGTCGCCTCGGTCAGCAGCCGGGCATCGTCATAGGGCGGCAGGCCGTCGGGCATGGCGTCGGGGCGGGCCGCGATCTCGGCCAGCACGTCGGTAGCCAGGGCGTAGAGCGCCTCCTCGTCATGACCATTGGTCAGCAGCTTGGTATAGGTGTCGTCGCCCAGGTCTTCCAACAGCAGCAACCCGTTCTCCTCGTCCACCGCCAGCAGCCTGGGCGCCGACAGCCCCAGCGAGTCGAGATGGCGGGCGATGCGCACGAAGGGCCGCACGTCTTCCTTGGGCGGCGGCGCGTCCATCAGCACGGCGGGCGCGCCGTCGCGGTCCAGGCGGTCGTAATGGCGAAAGCTGGCGTCGCCCGCCAGCTTTCCGCGCTTGGCGTCGCCCCAGCCCGCCTCGGTCAGAAAAGATTGGATCAGCGCGTCGCGCTGGGTCATGGCTGCAAATCTCCCAGTCGATCGGCCCAACTGCCGTGGGCGGTCAGGGTGACGCGCCGCTCGCCTTCGGCATCGCCGGTTTCAAGCCGCAGGTCAAGTCGCCTCTTGGGCAAATGGCGGCCCAATTGCTCCGGCCATTCGATCAGGCTGATGCCCTCGGCGAAAGCCTCCTCGATGTCCAGTTCCAGGGCGTCGTCGGGCATTTCCAATCGGTAGAGGTCGAAATGCCAGATCAGCCCCGCCTCGGACTCGTATTGCTGCACCAGGGTGAAGGTGGGGCTCGGCACTTCCTCGTCGGGACTGGTCAGCGCCCGGATGAAGGCCCGCGCCAGGGTGCTCTTGCCGGTCCCCAGGGTGCCCCACAAGGCGATGACGTCGCCGGGCCGAGCCAGCGCCGCCAGCTTTTGCCCCAGTTGCTTGGTGGCGGCTTCGTCGGGAAGATTCATCCCTTTGCCCTCGGATGCGCGTCGCGGTAGACGGCGGTGAGCCGGGCCGCGTCCACCTCGGTATAGCGCTGGGTGGTCGACAGCGAGGCATGGCCCAGCAGTTCCTGGATGGTGCGCAGATCGCCGCCGCCCGCCAGCAGATGGGTGGCGAAGCTGTGGCGCAGCGCATGCGGCGTCGCCGTCTCGGGCAGGCCCAGCAGCAGGCGCAGGCGTCGCATCTGGCGCTGGACCACGCCGGGATTGAGCGGGCCGCCGCGTGCGCCCAGGAACAGCGGGTCGGTGGGCTCGGATGGGAACGGCAACTGCGCCAGATAGACGGCGATGGCGTCCCTGACCACCGGCAGGATGGGCACCACCCGCTGCTTGCGGCCCTTGCCGGTGATGACCATGGCCTCGCTCTTGGGCGCCTCGCGCCGGGTCAGCCCCAAGGCCTCGCCCAGGCGCAGCCCGGCGCCGTAGAGCAGGGTGAACAGGGCGATGTCGCGGGCCGCCAGCCAGGGTTCGTCATGCAACTCGCCCGCACTGGCCAGGGTCTCCATCGCCTCGTCGGCCGCCAGGGGCTTGGGCACCGATTTGGGCGGACGCGGAGATTTGACCGCCTTCAGGGCCGGGTTGTGCACCATGTCGTGGCGGTCGAGGAAGCGGAAGAAGCCGCGCAGCGTCGACATGGTCCGGGCCAACGAGGCGCGACCCAGCCCGTCGGAGGCACGCCGGGCCAGGAAGGCACGGAAATCCCCGGTGCCCAATGCGCCGAGCGCCGCCAGATCGGGCTCGGCGGCCAGATGCTCGGTCAGGAAGGACAAGAAGGCGGCAAGGTCGCGGCCATAGGCGTCCAGGGTATGGGCCGAGGCCCGCTTCTCGCCCTCCAGCCACTGCCGCCACGACTCCACCGCCCGCGACAGGTCGGCAAGGGCTGCGAAATGGATGGGGGTGGGGGGCATGGGTTACGCCATTCCAAACGGACGCGGATTTTTAACCACCAAGGCACCAAGGACACCAAGAGGCCTCCCAGATGGCGCCGTCGTGCCCATCTGCCGCGCAGCGGACATAATGATATGAGGGCGTTGACGAGACCCTGAGTGATCCGGCGGCTCCGCTCTCTTGGTGTCCTTGGTGTCCTTGGTGCCTTGGTGGTGAATCACGGCGAAAGCCCAGTCAATCATGCGTCGCCTCTCTGGTCAGGAGAAACGGCCTTCAGGCCACGGGTAACCCGTGCGGGAAGCGCGAACAGGAATTCCGCCAATGCGAGGGCAAATCTCTAATTCCAGCGGAAGTAACATTTCTACCCCGCGAAGCGCAGGACGCAGCGTTCCACCACGCGGGCGAGGAAGGTGATCAGCTCGGTGGCCTGACCGGCGTGGAAGGTGCGGCCGTGGCGCGAGCCCAGCGCCATGACGCCGTCCGGGCAGGGGGCGCCGGGGCTGAGGCGCACCACCGCCGAGGACAGCACCAGACCGGCGCCGTCGCCGAACAGGGCGGGGTCGCCGGGCATTTCCTCGGTCAGGGCGCAATCGCGGTCGGCGCCGCCCATCATCTTGGCCACGGTGCCGTTGGGCAGGGTCAGCACGCCGGGCGCCGCCAGCTTGGGCAGCGGTGCCTCGGGGGTCTCGAAGCACAGGGTCGCCACATCCACGTCCAGCAGGGTGGGCAGGTCGTCGCGCACCGCTTCCACCAGTTCCGCCATGTCGTCGGCCGACAGGATGGCCAGCACCGCCTTGTGGGTGCGGGTCTGGATGGACATGTTGGAGCGCGAGGTGTGGATCAGATGTTCGGCGGCGCCGCGCACCCGCTCCACCTCGTCGCGCAACCGGTCGATCATGAAGACCTGCATGTCCAGCACGCCGTCGTCCTCGGACCAGCGCGACGGCGGCGACAGGTTCAGCAGCAGGTCGGGATGGCGCACCAGGAAATCGGAATGGGCCCGCAAGAAGGCTTCCACCTGCTTCTCGTCGGGCAGGGGCAGTTGCAGGACCGCGTCGTCGCGCTTTCGCGCCATGCTTTTCACCTTGATTGAAGGAAAACGGTGCCGGAGGTTCGACGAGAGTTGCGCCGGAGCTTGGTTCGTTGGAATCTAGCTTATGCCCGCCGAGTCCCCCACTTCAACCCCCCCGTTCTTTTCGCGCGGCGATCGTATCGCCGTTTTGCTGCCGCTGCCCCTGGCCGGAGCCTATGACTATCTGTGCGGGACGGAGGCGCTGCATCCAGGCGACTTCGTAGCGGTGCCGCTGGGGGCGCGTCAAGCCATTGGCGTGGTATGGGGCGCCGGGCGGGGTGACGTCGCCGCCGCCAAGCTGAAGCCGGTGGCGGCGCGGCTGGCGGCGCGGCCCATGTCCCGGGTGACGCGCGACTTCGTGGATTGGGTGGCGTCCTACACCATGGCGCCCGCCGGGGCGGTGCTGAAAATGGCCATGAGCGTGCCTGCGGCGCTGGAACCGGCGGCTGGCCTGACGGCCTTGCGGCTGGGCGCGGTGCCGCCCGATCTCAAGCTGACCGCCGCCCGGAAAAAGGTGCTCGACCTGATGGCGGGCATGCCGCCGCTGGCCGCCGCCGATCTGGCCCGCGAGGCGGGGGTGGGCGTTTCGGTGGTCAAGGGACTGGCGGATCTGGGCGCGCTGGCGACGGTGGAACTGCCGCGTCCCTCCTTGTTCGCCGTCCCCGATCTGTCGCTGACCCGCGCTGAACTGTCGGACTCGCAACGGCTGGCGGCCGACACGCTGGTCGCTGCCGTGGCGGGCGGCTTCTCCGTCTCGGTGATCGACGGCGTCACCGGATCGGGCAAGACCGAGGTCTATTTCGAGGCGGTGGCCGCTTGCCTTGCCGCCGGGCGTCAGGTTCTGGTGCTGCTGCCCGAGATCGCGTTGTCGGCCCAATGGCTGGAACGGTTCAAGCGCCGCTTCGGGGTCGTGCCCGCCGAATGGCATTCCGATCTGGGCGATGCAAGACGGCGCGAGACATGGCGGGCGGTGGCGTCGGGCGAGGCCCAAGTGGTGGTGGGCGCCCGTTCCGCCCTGTTCCTGCCCTATCGCGAACTGGGCCTGATGGTGGTGGACGAGGAGCACGACCAGGCCTTCAAGCAGGAAGAGGGCGTCAGCTACCACGCCCGCGACATGGCGGTGGTGCGCGCCCGATTGGGCGAAATTCCCCTGGTCCTGGCCTCGGCGACCCCGTCGCTGGAAACCATGGCCAATGTCCAGGGGGGGCGTTATCGCCTGCTGCACCTGCCCGACCGCCATGCCGGGGCAAGCATGCCCGAGATCGTGGCGGTGGATCTGCGCCGCGATCCGCCGCCGCGTGGCCGCTGGCTCAGCCCCATTCTGGTCGCCGCGTTGGAAGAGACCTTCGCCGCCGGTGAGCAGGCCATGCTTTATCTCAATCGGCGCGGCTATGCGCCGCTGACCCTGTGCCGGGGCTGCGGCCATCGCCTGCAATGCCCGAACTGCACGGCGTGGCTGGTGGAACATCGCTCCGCCGGTCGCCTGATCTGCCATCACTGCGGCTATCACATTCGCCAGCCGAGGAAATGCCCCGGCTGCGAGGCCGAGGACAGCTTCGTCGCCTGCGGTCCCGGCGTCGAGCGGGTGGCCGAGGAGGCCGCCCTGCTGTTCCCCGACATCCGCATGGCGGTCATGACCTCGGACACCTGCGCCGGTCCCCAGGCGGCGGCGGAATTCGTCCGCGCCGTCTCCGCCCACGAGATCGACCTGCTGGTGGGAACCCAGATCGTCGCCAAGGGCTATCACTTTCCCATGCTGACGGCGGTCGGCGTGGTGGACGCGGATATGGGATTGGAAGGCGGCGATCTGAGGGCGGGCGAGCGCACCCATCAATTGCTGTCCCAGGTCTCGGGCCGCGCCGGGCGGGCCGAGCGCCCCGGTCGCGTCTTCCTGCAGACCTATCAGCCCGACCATCCGGTGATGCAGGCCTTGCGCTCGGGCGAGCGCGACGGCTTCATCGCCCGCGAGGCGGAGTTGCGCCGCTCCTGCGCCATGCCGCCCTATGGCAGGCTGGCGGCCCTGATCCTGTCGGGGCCGGATGTGGCGCAATTGGAAGGCTTCGCCGCCAAGCTGTCGCGCGCCGCGCCCCACGGCGGCGGCGTCGAGGTACTGGGACCGGCGCCCGCCCCCATGGCCCTGCTGCGCGGCAAGCATCGCCGCCGCTTCCTCATCAAGGTGCCCCGCACGGTCAACATCCAGGCGACGCTCCGCCAGTGGCTGACCCGCGTCCCAGCCGTGGCGGGGGTAAGGGTCCAGGTGGATATCGACCCCTATAGTTTTTTTTAAACCGGGTAGGGTACCTTTGGGGGTGGTTTTGGCCTCATATCGGCTGCCCTGGCCGAGCATAAGGATGTGCTAATATTGTGCATACCTCCCCCGAATGGGCAGGACTCGGCTTGCAACCCAAAACTCGATGTGCTAGTTAACCGACGCGCTTGCAGGGGGGTTTCCTGTTCAGCGCAGGAATAAGTTTGCGTTTCAATAGGTTACGGCCGCCGGTTCGACCCTATCCAAGGACTTGCCCAGGTGCCATCCGAGACAATTGGCGTTATCGCCACCCGCTATGCCACCGCTCTGTTCGAGTTGGCCGATTCTTCGTCCACCCTCGATCAGGTCGCCGGTGATCTGAAAGCGTTGAAGGCCATGATCCTCGCAAGCGCGGATCTGCGTCGACTCATCGACAGCCCCGTACTCAGCCGCACGGAGCAGGGGGGCGCTATCGCCGCCCTTGCGACGAAAGCCGGTTTCACGGAGCTGACCACGAAATTCCTGGGGCTGGCGGCCAAGAACCGCCGGTTGTTCACCCTTCCCGGGGTGATCGACGCCTATCTGAGTCGGCTTGCCGCCCGTCGTGGCGAGATGTCGGCTTCGGTGGCGTCCGCCGTGGCGCTGACGCCGGCCCAACAAGATGCCCTTGTATCCACCCTCAAGACGGCTTTCGGCGGCAGCGTTGCCGTCGAGGTCAAGGTCGATCCCAGCTTGCTGGGCGGTCTGGTGGTGCAAGTCGGTTCCCGCATGGTTGACAGCTCGTTGAAGACGAAGCTGCAACATCTCAAGCTCGCTATGAAAGGGGTTGGATGATGGAAATCCGCGCCGCGGAGATCTCCGCGATCCTCAAGCAACAGATCGCCACCTTCGGGACCGAGGCGGAAGTCGCCGAAGTCGGACAGGTGCTGTCGGTTGGTGACGGTATCGCCCGCGTCCATGGCCTCGACAAGGTCCAGGCCGGCGAGATGGTCGAATTCCCCGGCGGCATCAAGGGTATGGCGCTGAACCTCGAGACCGACAATGTCGGTGTCGTGATCTTCGGCGACGACCGTTCCATCAAGGAAGGCGATGTCGTCAAGCGGACCGGTTCCATCGTGGACGTTCCCGTCGGCAAGGGCCTGCTGGGCCGCGTCGTCGACGCTCTCGGCAACCCCATCGACGGCAAGGGCCCCATCGAGGCGGCCTCGCGTCAGCGCGTCGACGTCAAGGCGCCGGGCATCATCCCGCGTAAGTCGGTGCACGAGCCCATGTCCACGGGCATCAAGGCCGTCGACGCCCTGATCCCGATTGGTCGCGGTCAGCGCGAACTGGTGATCGGTGACCGTCAGACCGGCAAGACCGCCATCCTGGTGGACACCATCATCAATCAGAAGCGTTGGCACGATGCCAGCGACGAGAAGGCCAAGCTGTTCTGCATCTACGTCGCCGTGGGTCAGAAGCGCTCCACCGTCGCCCAGATCGTGAAGACCCTGACCGATTACGGCGCCATGGACTACACCATCGTGGTCGCCGCCACCGCGTCCGAGCCCGCTCCGCTGCAGTTCATCGCGCCTTACGCGGGCTGCACCATGGGCGAGTATTTCCGCGACAACGGCATGCATGCCCTGATCATTTATGATGATCTGTCCAAGCAGGCCGTCGCCTATCGCCAGATGTCGCTGCTGCTGCGCCGCCCGCCGGGCCGCGAAGCCTATCCGGGCGACGTGTTCTATCTGCACTCGCGCCTGCTGGAGCGCGCCGCCAAGATGGGCGACGCCGCCGGTAATGGCTCGCTGACCGCGCTGCCGGTCATCGAGACCCAGGCCAACGACGTGTCCGCCTATATCCCGACCAACGTGATCTCCATCACCGACGGTCAGATCTTCCTGGAAACCGAACTGTTCTATAAGGGCATCCGCCCCGCCGTGAACGTCGGTCTGTCGGTGTCGCGCGTCGGCTCCGCCGCCCAGATCAAGGCCATGAAGCAGGTCGCCGGTTCCATTAAGCTGGAATTGGCCCAGTATCGTGAAATGGCCGC
Source organism: Paramagnetospirillum kuznetsovii (assembly GCF_003284725.1). GTDB lineage: Bacteria > Pseudomonadota > Alphaproteobacteria > Rhodospirillales > Magnetospirillaceae > Phaeospirillum > Phaeospirillum kuznetsovii. The sequence continues at coordinate 84,730 of NZ_PGTO01000002.1, forward strand.
CTTCGCCCAGTTCGCCTCGGACCTGGACCCCGCGACCCAGAAGCTGCTGGCTCGTGGCGCCCGTCTGACCGAGCTGCTGAAGCAGCCGCAGTTCTCCCCCATGCCGACGGAAGAGGAAGTCATTTCCATCTATGCCGGTGTGAAGGGCTATCTCGACAAGATCGACGTCAAGGACGTGGGCCGCTTCGAAAAGTCGCTGCTGGCCGACATCAAGTCCAAGGCGCCGGATCTGCTGACCACCATCGCCACCGAGAAGGCGATCAGCGGCCCGACCGAAGAGAAGTTGAAGGCGTTCCTCGACTCGTTCGCCAAGACTTTCGCGTAACCGTCCGACACGGAGTGTAGGTTATGGCGAGTCTCAAGGACCTGCGGATGAAGATCGTGAGCGTCAAATCGACGCGCAAGATCACCTCCGCCATGAAAATGGTCGCAGCCTCCAAGCTCCGCCGCGCGCAAACCGCGGCGGAAGCGGCCCGGCCCTTCGCCGAGCGCATGGAACGCATGTTGGGAACCCTGGCCGCCAGCCTCGCTGGCCAAAGCGGCGCCCCCAAGATGCTAACCGGCACCGGCGTCGATAAGGTGCATCTGCTGGTGGCGGTGACCGCCGACCGCGGTCTGTGCGGTGGTTTCAATTCCACCATCGTCCGCGCCACCAAGGCCATGGCCGCCGACCTGCTCAAGCAGGGCAAGACGGTCAAGATCATGCCGGTGGGCCGCAAGGCGCGCGAGCAGCTCAAGCGCGATTACGGTCAGTATATGATCGAAGGCTTCGAACAGCTTGGCCGCAAGGGCATCGTGTTCGGCGAGGCCGATCAGGTGGCCAATACGATCTCCACCATGTTCGACGCCGAGGAATTCGACGTCTGCACGGTGATCTACAACAAGTTCAAGTCGGCCATCGCCCAGGAAGTGACCCGCCAGCAGGTGATCCCCTTCCCGGTGCCCGCCCAGACCGGCGCCGCCGATGCCGGCGCGAAGGCCATCTACGAGTTCGAACCCGGCGAGGAAGAAATCCTGGCCGAGATCCTGCCGCGCAATCTGGCCACCCAGATGTTCCGCGCCTTGCTGGAAAGCCAGGCGTCCGAACAGGGCGCGCGCATGACCGCGATGGATAATGCAACCCGCAACGCGGGCGAAATGATCAATGCCCTGGCGATCAAGTACAACCGGTCGCGTCAGGCTCAGATCACCAAGGAACTGATCGAAATCATCTCCGGCGCCGAAGCGCTGTGACGGAAGACTAGGAGCAAACCATGGCAAACAAGAACGTCGGCAAGATCACCCAGGTCCTGGGCGCCGTCGTAGACGTGCGCTTCGACGGCCAACTCCCGGCCATCCTCAGCGCGCTGCATCTGGAGCACCAGGGCAAGAAGCTGGTTCTCGAAGTCGCTCAGCATCTGGGCGAGTCCACCGTGCGCACCATCGCCATGGACTCCACCGACGGTCTGACCCGTGGCACCGAAGCGGTCGATACCGGTTCGTCCATTCAGATGCCGGTCGGTCCCGAGACCCTGGGCCGCATCATCAACGTGATCGGCGAGCCCATCGACGAGCGCGGCCCCATCGGCAACAAGTCGACCCTGCCGATCCATGCTGATGCCCCCGATTTCGTCGACCAGTCCACCGAGACCGAGATCCTCGTCACCGGCATCAAGGTCATCGACCTGCTGGCGCCGTACTGCAAGGGCGGCAAGATCGGCCTGTTCGGCGGCGCCGGCGTGGGCAAGACCGTGCTGATCATGGAACTCATCAACAATATCGCCAAGGCGCACGGTGGTTACTCCGTGTTCGCTGGCGTCGGTGAGCGTACCCGCGAAGGCAACGACCTCTATCACGAAATGATCGAGTCGGGCGTTATCAAGCTGGACGGCCCCGGCTCCAAGGTGGCCCTGGTCTACGGCCAGATGAACGAGCCCCCGGGCGCCCGTGCCCGCGTCGCCCTGTCGGGTCTGACCGTCGCCGAATACTTCCGCGACGTGGAAGGCCAGGACGTGCTGTTCTTCGTGGACAACATCTTCCGTTTCACCCAGGCCGGTTCCGAAGTGTCCGCGCTGCTGGGCCGCATCCCGTCGGCGGTGGGCTATCAGCCCACTCTCGCCACCGACATGGGCGCCCTGCAGGAACGCATCACCTCGACCAAGAAGGGTTCCATCACCTCGGTGCAGGCCATTTACGTGCCCGCCGACGATCTGACCGACCCCGCGCCGGCCACTTCGTTCGCCCACTTGGACGCCACCACCGTGCTGAACCGTCAGATCGCCGAGCTGGGCATCTACCCGGCGGTGGATCCGCTGGACTCCACGTCCCGCGTGCTCGACCCCCGCGTGGTCGGCGCCGATCACTACCAGACCGCTCGCGACGTGCAGCGCATCCTGCAGACCTACAAGTCGCTTCAGGACATCATCGCCATCCTGGGCATGGACGAGTTGTCGGAAGAAGACAAGCTGGTCGTCACCCGCGCCCGTAAGATCCAGCGCTTCCTGTCGCAGCCCTTCCACGTGGCCGAAATCTTCACCGGTTCGCCGGGCAAGCTGGTCGCCATCGAAGACACCATCAAGGGCTTCAAGGCCATCGTGGCTGGCGAATACGATCACCTTCCCGAATCCGCCTTCTACATGGTCGGCGGCATCGACGAAGTGATCGAGAAGGCCAAGAAGATGGCCGCCGAAGCGGCGTAATTTGTTCAATACGGCGGGCTGCCCTGCGGCCCGCCGTAAGTTGCCAAAAGGAACTGCGGCATGGCCGACAAGATCCAGTTCGAGTTGGTGTCGCCGGCGAAGCTTCTGATTTCGTCGCCGGTGGACATGGTGGTGGTGCCGGGCAGCGAAGGTGACTTCGGCGCCCTGGTCCGTCACGCTCCCATGATCACCACCGTCCGGCCCGGCGTCATCGTCGTGCATGACGGCGGCAAGGTCTCGAGCAGCATTTTCGTGGCTGGCGGCTTCGCCGAGGTCAACGAAGAGCGCATTACCGTGCTGGCGGAAGAGGCTATCCCGGTGGCCGATATCACCGCCGACATGGCCGAGTCCCGTAAGAAGGCCGCCGACGAGGCGCTGAGCGACGCCAAGACCGACCGCGAAAAGGCCCAGGCCGAGCGTCTGGTGCTGATCGCCGAGGCCCTGGAGGCCGCGCGGCACTAAGTCGCGGTCCTGAGAGATCAAGCAAAGGGCCGTCCATAAGGGCGGCCCTTTCGCTTTTGTCGGCGGACGGATAAACTCCCCCCATGCGCATTCAAGCCCTGGCCGTAGCCCTCGCCCTGTCCGCCGTGCCCTGCCATGCCGCCGAGCCCGCGGTGGATGCCGCCGAGGTGGCGTCAGCCACCTTCGTCAAGGGCTGCGTCGGTTTCATGGGCGACTACGCCAAGTTGCGCGATCAGTTGCAGCCCGAGAGGGATCTGTATCTGCCGCAGATCCCACCGTCGGCCGCCAAGCCGTTCCTGCAGGGGCGCGAGGGCGAGGCCTACGCCCGCTTCGACGCCGGGGTCACCCTGGTGCTGTGGAAGGCCGAGGATCAGTGCGCCGTCTTCATGCAAAAGGGCAATACGGACCGGCTGCGCAAGCAGCTTGATGCCGATCTGAAAGCCGGATTGTCGCGCTCCTTCACCATCAAATCAGGCGGATGCGAGACCAAGGGCTCCATGCAGTCCTGTTTCACCGACATCACGCCCATGGGCGAGTACCGGGCCGAGCTGATGAAGAAATACGGCAAGGAGCCCGCCGGTCTGCGGGTTCTGCTGACCACGTCGGAAAGCGCCAATCCCAATCTGAAGGCCATCATCACCGTCGACTGGAAACTGCCATGAGGATTCTATTCGCCTGCGTTCTCTTCCTGGCGGCCACTCTACCGGCGGCGGCCCAGACCAGCGGCGACTACCGGCTCAGGGACGAGACGTCGCGGCTGGCGGTGGCGGTGTTGGGCAAGGTCTGCCTGATGAATCTGGGCGACATCAACGCGGTGATCACGGCGGCTTCTCCCACCGGGGAATTCGGCTTCGTCGAGGCGCCGGAAGACGTCGCCAAGGGCATATTGCAGGGACGTACCGGCTATGTCCGGGTTCTGCGCCGCCCGGGTCTGGGGGCGGTGACCCTGATCGTCAGCCATGACGGGATTTGTTCGGTGTGGTCGGAATTCGCCGACATCACCGCCATGCAACGCCATCTCATGGCCATGGTGGAAAAGGGCGGGCTGAAAGGCGGCGCGCAGTTGCTGGCCCTGGATGCCCGCGACACCGACGGGGTGCGCGTCAACGATTACTATCTGATGCCGTCGGGGTGGTATGCCGCCCAACTGGGCAAGCGCTACAACGACGACGGCAGCCAGCCCCTGGCGCTGGTGACCTCCATCTCGCCCCCCGGCCGCAGGCCCATGGAAGGCGCGCTGGTGGTCAGTCGGCCGCTGAAGCAGTAGGACGAGGATGGACGACGCCACCGCCAACGACTATGCCCGCATCCTGGCCCAGGTGGCCACGGTCTATCATTGCATCCTGGAAGAGCATGGTCCGAGCGCAAGCGGGGTCGGCTGGGCCGATTCCGAGGCGCAAGCCTTTCGCTTCGGTGTCCTGACCTCGCGGATCGATCCGGAACTGTCGCTGATCGTCAATGACGTGGGATGTGGCAGCGGAGATTTGTTCCCCTACCTGGATTCCCATTTCCGCCTTGCCGGTTACGTGGGGCTGGATGTGTGCGAGGCCATGGTGGTGGCGGCCAATGAGCGCATCAAGGATCCTCGGACGGCTTTCATCCAGAACGCGGTCCCGGCGACCCCGGCCCACTGGTCGCTGGCCTCGGGGACGTTCAATATCTCGGCCGGGGCCGATGAGGCGGCCTGGCGGGAATTGACGGGCGAGGTTATCCGCCGCATGGCGGGGTTTTCCCTGCGCGGCTTCGCCTTCAACATGCTGCGCCCCCATCGCCGCGATGCGTTCTTCTGGGGTGACGAGCCGGAACCGTGGGAGGCGTTCTGCCGCGACGGCCTGGGGGGGCAGGTGGAGCGCATCGAGCATCCCGGCGGCGAGGAATGGAGTCTGATCGTCCGGCGGGTGTGATTCCTTTCGCTTGCTTACGGTGAAGGCTTCCGGTAAAGCATGCCGACCGATGGAGGAAGCCATGTTTGGGCGCTTGTTCAGTGCGAACGCTCTCGCCGTCCGGGGTCAAAGCCCGGGGATGGTTCTTCTCGTCACACCCAAAACCGGCACTACCAAGACCGCTTGAGCGGGCCGGTTCGTCGCGACTGTACGAAAAAGGCCCGCGGTCAAGCACCTGGCGGGCCTTTTCGCATGAATTAGGTTAATCGCGGGACACCACCAAGGGTTCGCAACGGAGAAAAAGAACATGGGCTACAAGGTTGCTGTCATCGGCGCCACCGGCAATGTCGGTCGCGAGATGTTGAAGACTCTGGCGGAACGCAATTTCCCGGTGGACGACATCGTCGCCCTGGCCAGCGCCCGCTCGGTCGGCCGCGAGGTGTCCTTCGGCGACACCAAGATCCTGAAGGTCAAGGATCTCGCCACCTTCGACTTCAAGGGCTGGGACATCGCCCTGTCGTCGCCCGGCGCCAAGGTCTCGGCCGAGCACAGCCCGCGCGCCGCCGCCGCTGGCTGCGTGGTGGTGGACAACACCTCGCATTTCCGCATGGACCCCGACGTGCCGCTGGTGGTGCCGGAAGTGAACCCGGATGCCATCGCCCAGTACAAGAAGAAGGGCATCATCGCCAATCCCAACTGCTCCACCATTCAGATGGTGGTGGCGTTGAAGCCGCTGCACACCCTGGGCAAGATCAAGCGCGTCGTCGTCTCCACCTACCAGTCGGTGTCGGGCGCGGGCAAGGAAGGCATGGATGAGCTGTTCGAGCAAAGCCGCGCCGTCTTCGTCAACGACGCCATCAAGCCGCAGAAATTCGCCAAGCAGATCGCCTTCAACCTGATCCCCCAGATCGACGTCTTCATGGAAGACGGCTCGACCAAGGAAGAATGGAAGATGGTGGTGGAGACCAAGAAGATCCTGGACGCCTCCATCGAGGTTCACGCCACCTGCGTGCGCGTGCCGGTCTTCGTCAGCCATTCCGAGACGGTCAACGTGGAATTCGCCAAGCCGGTCAGCGTGGAAGAGGCCACCCAGGCCTTCCGCGACGCGCCCGGCGTCATCGTCATGGATACGCGTGAACCGGGCGGCTATGTCACGCCCTTGGAAACCACCGGCGAGGACGCGGTCTATATCAGCCGTATCCGCAAGGATCCGACCGTGAAGAACGGCATCTCGTTCTGGTGCGTGTCCGACAACCTGCGCAAGGGCGCGGCGCTCAACGCCGTGCAGATCGCCGAGGTTCTCGCCCGCGATTACCTGAAGAAGTAGGACGACGGCGGGCGGGACGCCCGCGCTCCTCGACTCGGAGCGCGGGCGTCCCGCCCGCTATTCCCGCCCATCCATCTTCTTGCCGTAACCCCGGGGCGTATAGGTCCAGGTCCGGCTTGGCGTGGCGAAGCTGCGGGTCTCGGAACTGCCCACCACCACCATGGTCAGCATGTCCACCTTGTCGGGCGACAACTCGCCCAGCGTGATGACCTCGACGGTCTCGCCGGGGCGGCCCAACTGGCGGGCCAGGATGACCGGCGTCTCGGGCGGGCGGCCGGTCAGCAGGATGTCGCGCGCCCTCGGCAATTGATCGCGGCGGCGGTTGGACACCGGGTTGTAGAAGCACACCACGAAATCGGCGCTGGCGGCGGCTTTGAGCCGGGTCTCGATGCTTTCCCACGGGGTCAGCAGGTCCGACAGCGAGATGGTGCAGAAGTCGTGATTGACCGGCGCTCCGGCGCGGGCGGCGGCGGCTTGCAGGGCCGAGATACCGGGAACCACGGTGATGTCCACCCGGTTCCAGTCGGCGCGCTTCTCGCGGTCCAGCAGTTCGAACACCAGGGTGGCCAGGGCATAGATGCCGGGATCGCCGGAACAGACCAGTGATACGGCGCGGCCCTCGGCAGCCAGTTCCAGGGCCTTGCGGGCGCGGGCTTCCTCGGCGCCCAGCGCGCTTTCGTGGCGGGACTTGCCAACCGCGGCGGGGCCCAGCAGGTCGAGATACATGCCGTAGCCCACCAGATCCTCGGAGGCGGCGATGGCGGCCGAGGCCTGGGGCGCGCGCCATTCCGGCGTGCCGGGGCCGATGCCGACCACGAAGAGTCGGCCCCTCGGCCTCCCGATCACCGAAGCATCCAGCGGATGGGGCGAGCGGGCGACGGCGCAGGTGGCGCGGGCGGCTTTGGCCTTGGGCACGATCAGTGCCCCATGGGCACCGGCTGCGGCCAGGGCGGCCCCCTCGGCGACGCCGTGGCAGCCGGTCTCGGCGAAGACCACGTCGGACGGGGTGGCGAGGCGCGGCGCTTCCCGCTCCAATTCCTCAGGGGTGAAGAAGCGGGCGGGAACCCCCAATTGGGCGGCCAGGGCGTGGACGGCGGCTTCGTCGGATTTGAGGTCGATGCTGGCGACGCAGGCCACCGACAGGGGCGACAGCGCCTCGGCAGCCAAGGTGTCCATGGCCAGTTTGATCAGATCCTCGGCGGGGGTATGGCGCTCGCAGCCGACGCCCAGCACCAGCACCGGCGGATGGAACACCAGTTCGTTATCGTCGGGCGTGATCGCCCTATCGGTGATGCGGACGGCATGATCGCCGGTCTCACCGAAGTCGATGCTTGCCAGCCAGTCGGCGTCTCCCGCTTCCACTTCCAGGCTGACCGCCTCCTCGGCCAGCAGGGCGGCGGCGACGGATTTGGCGCTGGCCGGATTGGCGATCGTCCAGCCGGGCGGCGGGTCATCCAGCGCGACGCCCAGGCTCAATTCCCCGGCGGTGGTCAGGGCGGCGGAGATCCCCAGCGTCCGGGCGATGCTCCGCGCCAGGGCATTGGCGCCGTGATGGCCGCCCAGCAGTGGCGCCACCGAGGATCCGTCCACCGCCACCGCCAGCAGGGGCGGCTCCGACCATTTGTCCAGCAACAGCGGCCCGACGGCGCGGATCAGGATCCCGGCGGCGCAGATGCCGATGATGGGGGTTCCGGCGGCGAACAGGGCGCGCAGATGGACCACGGTGTCGCTGAAGCTCACCTCGGCCTCTACCCGTCCGGCAAGGCCATGGATGCGCGAACCGGGCAAGGACTGGGCCAGGGTCTTGGCGGTTTCCAGCCCGGCGGGGCTGACCACCACCAGGGCGATGTCGTTCATAACCATGCGTGTCCTCGCCGATGAACCAGGATGATGGAGAAATAGGGCAGTTCCGCCACCGTGTCGGGGGCGAGAATGCGCTGATCGGCCAGGCCGATCCTCTCGATGACGCGGGCCTTGTCCCACAGACCCGCGCGCTCCAGCACGCGGCGGATCTTGGGCAGATTACGGCCGACCTTCATGAAGACAATGGCGTCGGCGGCACTCACCTGCGCCTCGATCTCCGCCTCGGATCGGGTCGATGGGATGATGGCGACGCCGTCGTCCCAGGCGCATAGCGGCGCGCGCAAGGCGGCTCCCGCCGCCATGATGGACGAGACGCCGGGTACCACTTCCACCGGGAAGCGGGACGACAGGCGGGCGAACAGATAGATGAAGGAGCCGAAGAAGAAGGGATCGCCCTCGCACAGCACGGCGACGTCGCGGCCTTCGGCCAGATGAGCGGCGATGTCATGGGCTGCGCAGTCATAGGCCGCTTCGGTCCCGGCCCGGTCCAGGGTGAAACCCATGCGGATGGGGATTTCCACCCGGCCGGGCGAAATATGGGCCGCCGCGATCACACGGGCCATGCCGTCGCCCTCCAGCGGGGCGGGCCAGGCGATGACCGGGGTTGCGGCCAGGATGCGCGCCGCCTTGAGGGTCAGCAGCTCGGGATCGCCGGGGCCGACACCGATGCCGTAGAGGGTGGCGGTCATGGACTTTCCCCCTCTCCCTGAGGGAGAGGGATGGGGTGAGGGGGAATTCGCCTCGCTCATCGCTTCCACCCCACATACTGGGTGACCGGCATGGCGGAATGCCAGGTGTGGAAGCCGCCCACCGGGGCGAGCCGGGCCACCGACAGGCGGGTCATCTCGCCGCCATGGGCGGCATGGAAGGCGATCAGGGCGGCTTCGCCCTCCACCGTGACGGCGTTGGCGACCAATCGTCCGCCGGGCGCCAAGGCGGCACGGCAGATATCGAGCAGGCCCGGCTCGGACACGCCGCCGCCCACGAAGATGGCATCGGGAACCTCGCGGCCCAGGGGCAGCCCGGCGGGGGCGCGGGCGGTGATGATATCCAGCGCGGGAACTCCCAGCGCGGCGGCATTGCGGGCGATGCGCTCGGCGCGCTCGGCGCGGGGCTCGACGGCCAGGGCGCGCCCACCCAGACGCATCCATTCGATGGCGATGGAGCCGCATCCGGCCCCCACATCCCACAGCAGCTCGCCCGGCAGCGGCGCCAGGGCGGCCAGGGTGACGGCGCGCACCTCGCGCTTGGTCAGCTGTCCGTCATGGGAAAAGGCGTCGTCGGGCAGGCCGGGCCCCGGCGGCAGCGGCCGTCGGCCGGGGGTGACGGCGCAATCCACCGCCACCAGATTGAGGTCGGAGGACGCCATGGCCCCCGGCGCCACCCGCTCGGTGGGGCCGCCGAGATTTTCCAGCACGGTTAGGCTGCTGGCACCATAGCCCTGGTCCGCCAGCAACTCCGCCAGCCGAGCCGGGGTATTGCGGTCCTCGGACAGGATCAGCAGCCGCCGCTTGGGGGCGAAATGCAAGGCCAGGGCGTCCAACGGGCGGCCATGGGCGGTCAGGCACAGGCAGTCCTGCAACGGCCACAACAGTCGGGCCGCCGCCAGCGAGAAGGCGCCGGGGTGAGCGATTACCGTCATCTCGGACGGGGCGAACCAGCGGGTCAGGGTGGCGGCGGCGCCGAACCACATGGGATCGCCGCTGGCGAGAACCACGACCTTCTTGCCGCGTCTCGCCTCGATCTGGTCCCGGCTGTCGGCGAAAGGGGTCGACCACATCAGGCGCTCGGCCTTGGCGTCGGGAACCATGGCGAGATGGCGGGCGCCGCCCACCAGCACCTCGGCGCCCGCGATCAGGGCGCGGGCGGTCGGGTTCAGCCCGTCCAACCCGTCCTCGCCGATGCCGATGATGGTCAGCCAGGGGAAGGTCATTCCAGCCCCCGCGCCAGGGCGTTGACCGCCGCCGCCGCCATGGCGCTGCCGCCGCGCCGCCCCGTCAGGGCCACATGGGGCAAGCCGGAGGCGATCAATGCATCCTTGCTTTCCACCGCGCCGACGAAGCCGACGGCGAAGCCCAGCACCAGGGCCGGTCGGGGGGCGCCCGCCGCCACCAGTTCCAGCAGGCGGAACACGGCGGTGGGCGCGTTGCCGATGGCCACCACGGCGCCGTCCAGATGGGGGAGCCATTTGTCCACCGCCAGGGCGGAGCGGGTGGTGGCGGCATCTCGGGCCTCGACGGCGGAGACCTCGCCCAGGGTGCAGATGACGGAATTGGCGGCGGGGAGATTGCGGCGGATGATGCCGTGGGCGACCATCTCGGCATCCACCAGGATGGGCTTGCCCGCCACGAGTGCGGCCCGTCCCGCCTGTCCGCCCCCCTCGCTCCACGCCAGATGGGCGACGATGTCGGTCATGCCGCAGGCATGCACCACCCGGATCGCCAGATCGGTCAGATCGGCGGGAACACGGCCCAACGCGGCCTCGGCCCGGATGGTGGCGAAGCTTTGGGCGTAGATGTCCGCCGGGCTCTTGATCCAGCCGGTCACGGACGGGCCTCAGTGATCGTGGTGATGATGGTGGCCATGGCCGTGATGATGGCCGTGATCATGGTCATGATGATGGTCGGCGTCGGTGCCGATGCCGCGCACATGGTGGTGATGACCGGCCTGAACCGCGCCGACGCTGGCCTCGTAGCCCACCACCTGTTCGCGATACTTGCACAGCTGGCAATTCATCTGGGGCTGGCCGTCCAGGATCTCGCCCACCCGCTCGATGAAGCTGTCGATCACCAAAGGGTGATCGTTGAGATAGGGCGCCTTGAGGAACTCGATGCCGGGATTGGCCTGGGCGCAGGCGTCGGTCCAGTCGTAGATGCGCTTGACCAGGATGCCGGTGAACAGGAAATAGGGGAAGACGACGACCCGCTTGTAGCCCAGCTTGACGCAGCGCTCCAACGCCTGATCCACCAGGGGATAGGCGACGCCGGAAAAGCCGATCTCGGCCCAGCCGAACCCCATGCCTTCCCACAGCATGCGCGCCACCTTGGCGATATTGGAATTGGCGTCGGGGTCGTTGGTGCCGCGCCCCACCACCAGCAGCAAGGTATCCTTGCGCTCGACCGTGTTGGGGCTGGCGGCCTCGGCTTCCTCGATACGGGCGGTGGCGGCCTTCAGCAGCTTGGGGGCGATAGCCAGTTCGCGGCCATAGCGGACGTCCAGGCCGGGATTGGCGGCGGCGAAGGAGTTGATCTCCCACGGCAGGTCGTTCTTGACGTGACCGGCGGCGAACAGCATGCCCGGCACCGCCAGGATGCGCGACACGCCCTTGTCGCGCAGCGCGTCGAGACCGGTCTTGATGATGGGCTTGGCGAATTCCAGGAAACCGCTTTCCACCTCGTACTGGGGCAGTCTGCGCTTCAAATGGGCAGCCAGGGTGTTGAACTCCCGCACCGCGTCCACGTCGCGGCTGCCGTGGCCGCACAGCATCACACCGATCTTTTCCGACATCGCGCCTGGTCCTTGCCTCTGAGCGTACCGGCTGGTCCATGCCTCCGGCCGATGAGGAGCGGACTATAGGCGGGAGGGCCGCTCCGATGCCAGTCCAAATATCTCAGACCGGGAAGGTGACGATGACCACCGTCCCGCCGTCGCGCGACACCGCCGACTTACCGTTCAACTGGCGGGTCAGGGCCTTGATCAGGCTGAGGCCGATGCCTTTTTCCGGTCGCTCGGGCAGTCCGATTCCGTCGTCGCGGATCGAAAAATGCCATTCCGAGTCGTCGCGGGCCAGGGAGATGGAGACCACGCCCGCCCGTCCATCGGGGAAGGCATGCTTCAGGGCGTTGGCCAGGGCTTCATTGGCCAACATGCCAAGCGGTACCGCCCGCTCCAACTCCATGGTTCCCGACACATCCACCTGGACGGTGACGCCGCCCTTGCGCGACGAGAAGCCACCGACCAAGGCCTCGGCCAGACGGCCGAAATAGACCCCCAAATCGACGTTGGCGGCCATGTTGTTTTCGTAGAGGGTCTGGTGCACCAGGCCCATGGAGGAGATGCGGTCCAAGGCATCCTTGAGGGTGTCGCGGGCCGCCTTGTCCTTCACATGCAGCAACTGCATGGTCAGCAGGCTGGAAATGACCTGAAGGTTGTTCTTGACCCGGTGGTGGACCTCCTGGAACAGGACGTCCTTTTCCTCCAGGGCTTCGGTCAGCTCCACCGCTTTGTGCTCCATGGAGCGCAGCAGGCGGCTTTCGTGCCGCAGGCTCTCATTGGTGACGGCGGCCAGGGCCAGCAGCAGCAAAATCGCCCCCGCGAACAGGGTGGCATTGCGCTGGGTGCGCGCCGTCCAATCGCGGAACACCATGGTGGTGGTCATGCCCGCGGCGATCACCATGTCCAGGTCTGGCAGGCCGCGAAAGGAGATGAGCCGTTCCATTCCGTCGACCACCGAAACGGAGCGGTAACTGCCGTCCAACGACATGCTGAACTCGGTGAACGGCGGCTTGGAGGTGTCGAAGCGGTACAAGGGCGGCGGCGGCATGGGGTGGCGGGCGACCACCACTCCGTCGGTGCCGACCACCAGGAAGATGCTGCCCAGATCCGGTTGCTGCATGGAGTGGAACAGATCGTTGAAATAGGCGGCATCGATCAGGATTTCGGCGATGCCACTCACTTGGCCGGACCCATTGTGCAATGTGCGGCTGAAGACCACCAGATGGTCGGGTTGAAGCCGCTCGTCCAGGATGGCGCTGGTGATGGTCTTGCCCGGGTGGTTCAGGGCCTTGGCCGCCCGCTCGCGCAGGCCGAAGACGCAGGCGGGCAGATCGCGGTGCTCGGAACTCGCCGCCAGATTGCCTTGCGAGTCATGGATGCAGGCCGACATGCCGCGTGGAACGGCGGCGACAATGCCGTCCAGCCAGCGGCGGTTCTGTTCCGACAGCTTCGCCTTCGTCACCGAGGAGGCGCCGAGCCGGTCTTCGATCCGCAGCAAATGGGCCTCGGCATCGGAATGAATGCCGCGAAGGCTGGATTCCAGCAGGCGCGCCGAGACGGCGAGATCCTGCCGCCAGTCCTCCAGGGTCGCTTGATGATCATACCAAGTGATGGAGACCAGACCGATACTGCCACCCAGCAGACTCAGCACGCCAACGAGGGCCAGCAGCAGCTTTGGGCGCGGCAGGCCGACCACGCTCAGCGCCCCCCTCGGCGGCCGTCCTCGTCGTCGAACAGCGCGGTCAATTGGCGCATCATGGTGCCGCCCAGATCCTCGGCATCCATGATGGTGACGGCGCGGCGGTAATAGCGGGTGACGTCATGGCCGATGCCGATGGCCACCAGTTCCACCGGCGAGCGGTTCTCGATGAAGGCGATGACGTCGCGCAGATGCTTTTCCAGGGTATTGCCCGGATTGGCCGACAGGGTGGAATCGTCCACCGGCGCGCCGTCGGAGATGACCATCAGGATGCGCCGCTGCTCCGAACGCGCGATCAGCCTCTCATGGGCCCACAGCAACGCCTCGCCGTCGATATTCTCCTTCAGGATTCCTTCGCGCAGCATCAGGCCGAGATTGCGCCGCACCCGGCGCCACGGCGCGTCGGCGCCCTTGTAGACGATATGGCGCAGGTCGTTGAGGCGGCCGGGATTGACCGGCTTGCCCTCGGACTGCCACTTCTCGCGGGCCTGGCCGCCCTTCCAGGCCTTGGTGGTGAAGCCCAGTACCTCGACCTTGACGCCGCAGCGTTCCAGGGTGCGGGCCAGCAGGTCGGCGCTCATGGCGGCCACCGTGATGGGCCGTCCGCGCATGGAGCCGGAATTGTCGATCAGCAGCGAGACCACGGTATCGCGGAAATTGGTCTCCTTCTCGATCTTGAAGGACAGCGAATGCATGGGATTGGCGACGATGCGGGCCAGCCGTCCGGCATCCAGGATGCCTTCCTCCAGATCGAAATCCCACGACCGCGTCTGCTGCGCCATCAATTTGCGTTGCAGCCGGTTGGCCAGTTTGGAGACCACGCCCTGAAGATGGGCCATCTGGTTGTCCAACTGATGGCGCAGGCGGGTCAGTTCGTCGGAATCGCACAGATCCTCGGCGGTGACGATCTGGTCGAAAGCGGTGGTATAGGGCTGGTAGGGCCGCTCGAAGGCGGCGGAATTGGACAACTGCTCCTGATGCTCGCGCGACGGGCCGCCCGCCTCCTCGGTTCCGGCGCCCAGCAGGGTGATGTCGTCGCCGTCGTCCAGCCCGTCCTGCTCGCCGCTGGCCTCTGAGGAACCGGGCGCCTGGGTCTCGCCGTCCTGCTGCTGGTCCTGGCCTTCGCCGTCGCCGTCCTGCTGTTCGCCGCTGGAGGCGGAATCCTGGGCCTGCTGGCCCTCTTCCGAATCCTCGCTGTCCTGGCTGTCGTCGGACGGATCGACGCCCAGGTCCAACTGGTAGAGCAGATCCTGCAACCCCCTGGAAAAGGCGTCCTGGTCGCCCAGCAGATCCTTCAGGCGATCGAGGGTGGCACCGGCCTTGGCCTCCACCTCGTCGCGCCACAGGTCCACGGCGGCCTTGGCCGATGGCGGCGGGGCCAGACCGGCGAAGCGCTCCCGCGCGATCAGGCGCATGACCTCGGCCAGCGAGACCTGTTCGCGGCGGACGGCGCGGTCCAGTCCCTCGGCGCGGGCGCGCTGTTCCAGCACCTCGGCGATATTGGCGGCGACACCGGCCATGCGCCGCGCGCCCAACGCCTCGACCCGGGCCAGTTCCACCATCTCGTAGACCTTGCGCGCCTCGGGCAATTGCGGCATGCGCCGGGCATGCACGCCGTCGTCGTGATAGCGCAGGCGCAGTCCGATGGCGTCGGCGGTGCCGCGCAGGCGGGCGAGATCGGCGGCGAGGATGGTGCGCGGCGGCGACGGCAGCCGGATCTCGGCGCCACGCACCGAGCCGTTGCCCGCGGCATAGGCGACGTCGAGATCCATGCGGCCGGAAATGGCCTTGAGCGCGGCCGCCGTCGTCCGGCGGATCAGATCGCCGGGGGTTTCGTCTCGTTCGGTGCCGTTGCCGGGGGAGTTCCGGTCCAAGATGAAAGTCCTCTGACGGGGTTCAAAATCAACCATCCGCTTCGTCATTCCCGCGAAAGCGGGAGTCCATGTGTCCGTCCCCACCATGGACCCCCGCCTGCGCGGGGGTGACGAATCAAGCTCAAACTACGCCAGCATCCTCGCCGGTCCTTCCGGCAGATCCTCGCCGAAGCAGCGCTGGTAGTATTCCGCCAGGATGGGGCGTTCGACCTCGTCGCATTTGTTGAGGAAGGTCACCCGGAAGGCATAGGCGCGGTCGTTGAAGATGCGGGTGTTCTCGGCCCAGGTGATGACGGTGCGCGGGCTCATGACGGTGGAGATATCGCCATTCATGAAACCGGCCCGGGTCAGATCGGCCAGCATCACCATCTTGGACACGATATCGCGGCCCTCGGGTGTGTCGTAATCCCTCAGCTTGCCGACCACGATGGAGCACTCGGCCTCGTGCTCCAGATAGTTCAGGGTGGCGACGATGTTCCAGCGGTCCATCTGGCCCTGGTTGATCTGTTGGGTGCCGTGATACAGGCCGGTGGTGTCGCCCAGCCCCACCGTATTGGCGGTGGCGAACAGGCGGAAGGCGGCGTGGGGCCGGATCACCCGGTTCTGATCCAGCAGGGTCAGGCGGCCTTCCACTTCCAGCACCCGCTGAATGACGAACATGACGTCGGGGCGGCCGGCGTCGTATTCGTCGAACACCAGGGCGCAGGGATGCTGCAAGGCCCAGGGCAGGATGCCTTCGCGGAATTCGGTGATCTGCTTGCCGTCCTTCAGGACGATGGCGTCCTTGCCGATCAGGTCGATGCGGCTGATATGGCTGTCCAGATTGACGCGGATGCACGGCCAGTTGAGGCGGGACGCCACCTGCTCGATATGGGTCGACTTGCCGGTGCCGTGATAGCCCTGGACCATGACGCGGCGATTGAAGGCGAAACCGGCCAGGATGGCCCGCGTGGTGTCGGGATCGAAGCGATAGGCCGGGTCGGCGTCGGGCACATGCTCGCTGCCCAGGCTGAAGGCGGGCACCATCATGTCGGTGTCGAGGCCGAACATCTCGCGGGCGGAGACTTGGGTATCGGGCAGCGCCAGCGGGTGGTCCGAGGCGAGCGGGGTCGGTGTCTTGGCGGTCATTGATTCATTGTCCGGTTACCCAGCGGCCATGCTGGCGCGCAGGGTGTTGTAGGCGTGGTTGATGCGTTTGAAGCGCTCTTCCGCTTGCTTGTCGCCGTTGTTGGCGTCGGGGTGGTGGCGTTTGACGAGTTCCTTGTAGCGGGCCTTCAGCATGTCGAAGGTGATGGAGCCCGAAAGCTCCAGCACCTTCATGGCTTCCTCTTCCGGCGTCGGCGGCATGCGGGCCTTGACGTGGCGGTCCTCGGCCTCCTTGTCCATCAGGTCGAAGGGGTCGTGCACCGTGAAGGTGAAGCGGCGCGAATTACCCTGCATGCCCAGCGGCCAGGTGGGGCGCTGCCAGGTGGTGTCCCTGCGGGTTTCCGCCTCGATTTCCTCGGGCCCCATGCCCGCGTAGTAGTTCCAGGCGGAATTGTATTCGCGCACATGGTCCAGGCAGAACCAGTAGTAATCGTTCAGCCGGTCGCGGGCCTGCGGCGCCCGATATTCGGCGCCGTGCGGGCAGCCGGGATGGTCGCATTGCCGCTGGGACGGCTGCGGGTCGGGGGGCGCGAAACGGGGGCGCCAGGACTTGCGTGTGCTCGAAGACCTCATCACAGCGGCCATAATGAGTGCTGGAACCAATCAAGGCAAGGCGCCAGACCGGAATATGGCTGAGCCGAATATCGGGCCTTGACGCCAGACGTCATTCCCCCCAATTGGGGAGAGCCACGGATGTTTGGAAGGGAATTTTCATGCGCGTCGCGCCGGTCATGCAGAAAAAACTGGAAGAGGGGCTGAAGCCCACCCGCCTGGAAATCACCGACGATTCCCATCGTCATGCCGGCCATGCCGGTCACAACGTGGACGGCGAAAGCCATTTCAGCATCGTGGTGGTGTCGGACGCCTTTACCGGCAAGAGCCGGGTCGATCGCCACCGCATGGTCAACGCCCTGCTGGCCGATGAGCTGGCCGGGCGGGTTCATGCCATGGCGCTGACGACGCTGACGCCAGCGGAAGAAAAGCGGTAGCGGTTCGCCGTCAGTCCGCGAGACCCATGACGAAGGCGATGGCCATGTCGAGCCGGACGATTTCATCGGTGGTCAGACGGCCGATGACCTGCCCGATCCTGTCCCGCCGGATGGTGACGGGCTTGTCGGCCATGATCTGGGATCGCTCGCGCAAGCCGTTGCCCGCGCGCGGCTCGACGGTCACCCGGAAGTCCGGGGCCTCCACCAACTCGGATGTCATCTGACAGACGACCACCGAGGAATGGCGTGGTGGAAAAGCATCGGTCTGGACGATCACCGCCGGGCGGGGTTTCCCGTAATCTCCCGCCACGGCCACGACGACGACGTCACCGCGACGCATCGTCGGCCGTGTCGAATTCGGATACGTGCTCGATCCAGTCCATCGCCTCGCTCTCGGAGGTCGGCGACAACCGCTCGACCTGCTTGGCGATCCGGAGTTTGGTTATCTCCGCCCGTGCGTCGGGAACCACAAGGCGAACCTCCCGCAGGCCTTCCGCTCGGCGCCGTGCGCGCATCATCCTCATTCGTTCCGCGGTGGTGGCCATGATCGCTCCCTGGCATGACGCATCATGGGACGAGCGTAACGCGTGACGGGCGGGCGTTTCAAGTGCCTTGGCTACCCCATCAGGGCGGCGGCGGCGGCCCTGGCATGGTCGGTGACGGTCTCGCCCGCCAGCATGCGGGCGATTTCTTCTTGGCGTGCCTCGGCGGGCAACGGTTCGACGGCGGTAAAGACGGCACCGCCCTGTTCATGCTTGGCGACGCGGTAATGCTGGCTGCCCTTGGCGGCCACCTGGGGCGAATGGGTCACCACCAGCACCTGCAATCCCTGGGACAGGCGGCCGAGGCGCTCGCCCACGGCGGCGGCCACGGCGCCGCCGATGCCGGAATCCACCTCGTCGAACACGATGGTGGGCGTGCGCGACACCCGCGCCAGCACCACCTTCAAGGCCAGCATGAAGCGCGACAATTCGCCGCCCGAGGCGATCTTGCCCAGCGGGCCGGGCGGGCTGCCGGGATTGGTGGCCACTTCGAATCCCACGGAATCGAGACCCGAGGCGGTCCAGCCGGACTCGTCCAATGGGGTGACACGGGTCTGGAAGCGGGCCTTTTCCAGCTTCAGCGGCGGCAGTTCCGCCGCCACGGCGCCATCCAGCGCCGATGCCGCCTGACAGCGGGATTTGGACAGGGCGCGGGCCTGTTCGGTGTAGGTGGTCCGTGCCGCCTGTTCCTCGCGGGCGAGGCGGGCGAGATCGCCGCCGCCGCCTTCCAGTTCGGCCAGTTGACGGCCCAGGCGATCCTTCAGCAGCACCAGCTCGTCCACGGTGCAGCCATGCTTGCGCGCCGCCGAGCGCAGGGCGAACAGCCGTTCCTCCACCTTTTCCAGGTGGCGGGGATCGAGATCGATCTCGGCGGATGCGCGTTCCAGCAGGCTGGTGGCCTCGGCGGCCTCGATGGCGGCGCGCTCCAGGGCGGCGATGACGGGGTCCAAGCGGCCTTCCGCCCGTTCCGCCACCCGTTCCAGGGCGCGCTGGGCCGAACGCAGGCTCGCCTCCACCTCGCCGCGCTGGGTGAGCGCGGTCTGGGCGGCGTTCATGGCTTCCAGCAGCTTCTCGCCATGCATCATGACGGCGCGGGATTGGGCCAGGGTCTCTTCCTCGCCGGATTTGGGGTCGAGGTCGGACAGATCCTCGAACATCTGACGCAGGGTCTCTTCCTCGGCGCGGGCCTTGGCCAGGGCCGCCTCGGCGGCTTCGCGGGATTTGGCGGCGGCCCGCCATGACTCCCAGGCGGTCGCCACCGCCGCCTTTTGCCCGGCCAAGACGCCGAAGGCGTCCAGCACGCCGAGATGGGTGGTGGAATCCAGCAGGCCGTGGCTTTCGAACTGGCCGTGGATTTCCACCAGTTCGTCGCCGATGCGGCGCAGCAGGCCGACGCTGACCGGCTGGTCGTTGACATAGGCGCGCGAGCGTCCATCGGCGGTCAGCACCCGGCGCAGCACAAGCGGCGCGTCACCGGCATCCATGTCCTGTTCGGCCAGCAGGGCGCGGGCGGGATGGTCCAGGGGAGGGTCGAATTCGGCGCTGACCGAGGCCTGGGCAGCGCCATGGCGGACCAGGCCGGATTCGGCGCGTGCTCCGAGGGCGAGTCCAAGCGAATCCAGCAAGATGGACTTGCCTGCGCCGGTTTCACCGGTAAACACCGATAAGCCGCCCGCGAAGGACAGGTCGAGACGCTCGATCAGGACGACGTCACGGATCGACAGCGAGACCAGCATCTACCAGAACTTGGCCCAGTTGAACCAACCTCCGCTGGTCTTGGCGGGGTCTTCCTTCTTGGGCTCTTCCGGCTTGGGTTTGTCGCTGGACCAGAAATTCAGCCAGCTCTTTTCCCGTTCCTTGCGCTTGGCCGGGTCCATGTCGCCATGCTCGACCATCGCATAGGTGTCCTGGTACCAGTCGCTGCCGGGGAAATTGTGCCCCAGCACGGCGGCGGTCCTGGCGGCTTCGCCTTCCAGCCCGAGGATGGTGTAGATCTCCACCATGCGATGCAGCGCCTCGGCCACATGGGTGGTGGTCTGGTACTGTTCGGAGACCGCCTTGAAGCGGTTCAGCGCCGCCAGATATTGCTGGATGGTCAGGTAATAGCGGCCGATGGCCATTTCCTTGCCGGCCACATGGTCGCGGGCAAGGTCGATCTTCAGCTTGGCATCGCGGGCATAGGGGCTGGTGGGGAAGCGATCAACCACTTCTTGCAAGGTCTTCAGGGACTGCTCGGTCATCTTCTGGTCGCGACCCACGTCGGTGATCTGCTCGTAGAAGCACAGACCCTTCAGGTAATAGGCATAAGCGACGTCGCGATTGCCGGGATGCAACTGGATGAAGCGGTCGAGAGCGATGATGGCGTCGTCGTATTTGTTGCGCTCGTACATCGCATAGGCGCCCATCAGCTGGGCCTTGGTGGCCCAAACCGAATAGGGATGCTGGCGATCCACCTCATCGAAGGCTTGGGCGGCCTTGTAGTATTCGCCCGCGTCGATGTTGTCCATGGCGGCGTTGTAAAGCTCTTCGACCGGCCGCTCCACATAGGTGTCCTTCTTGTCGGTGCAGGCGCCGACAAGCAAAAGGACAAAAAGCGCGAAGGCCGGGGCGTGATGACGCAACAATGCCAGGATCATGGAGACTCGTCGGAAGAGGGCGAAAGCGAGGACGCCGAACTATAGCACGGGAGCGCCGGAGGGGAAGAGCGAAGCCTCAACCCCGCAAGGCCTGGAGTTCGCTGATGGTGACCCGAAGGCGGGACGACAGCCCCACCGCCACGGCCTCGATGATGGTCAGCGCCAGACGGGGGTGTGTCTTGGCCAATTCGTCGAAGCCCGCGCGCGGCAGGACGAAGACGTCGGTGTCGGTCAGCGCCAGTCCGTCGGCCACATGGCCGCGATCCTCCACGAAGCCCATGCCGCCCATGATGTCGCCGGGGCCGCAGGTGGTCATGTGGTAGTTTTCCTTCTTGTGGATCGGCACCAGGATCTTGACGGCGCCGCGCCGCACCAGGAACAGGCCGTCATCGCCCTCGCCCGCCTTGAAGACCTTCTTGTCGGGCTTGAAGGACTGGGTCTGGATAATGGACTCCAGGGCCGTCATCTCGGCATCGGAGCATTTGGCGAAGACCCGCATGTCGCGCAGCTCCAGCGGCTTGACCTCGCTTTGATCCACCGGCAGCTGTTCAAGCTTTTGCGCCTCGACCCATTCCAGCGCCTCGTCCAGCTGGCGGAAGGCGAAGGCCTTGTTGGTGGGGCGCACCACGCCGGTATCCTTGAGGAATCGCTTCATCTTCAAGCCGCTGGGCAGGCCCTTGGGGATGTCGCAGAACACCAGATAGGCGTCGGTTTCCTCCAGACGATCCTTGATCTGCTCCAGCACATGGGTGGCGGTGATGTCCAGCGACTGGACCCGGCGCATGCTGAGGATGACGAATTTCCGGTGGCCGACCTCGGGTTCCAGCGCCGTGTGCAACTGACTGGCGGTGCCGAAGAACAGGCTGCCCTGCAACTCGAACACCACCGTCTCGCTGCCCTCGCGCTCCAGCTTCTCCATGTCCTGGCGCGAGCGCGAGCGCTTGGAGAAGATCTCGTTGCCCTCGATGCGGTGGCGCACCACCGAGGAACGGGTCTGCTCGCGGATGAACAACAGGATGGCCAGCGCCACCCCGACCCCTGACGCGGCGATCAGGCTGCCGAAGATGGCCACCAGGATGACCGACAGGATCACCAGGAAGTCGAACCGGGTCGAGCGGGTGAAGAAGAACGCCAGGCTGTGGCGATCGATCATGCGAAAGCCGATCACCATCAGGATGGCGGCCAGGGCGGCGACCGGCACCCAGGCGATCAGGGGCGACAGCAGCAGGAAGGCCGCCAGCGAGAACAACCCGGCCAGCAGGCCGGAAAATTTGGAATTGCCGCCGCTGGAAATGTTGATCAGCGACGCCCCCATGGTGCCTGCACCGGGAATGCCGCCGATCAGCGACGCGGCCATGTTGCCCAATCCCTGACCCATCAGCTCGCGATTGGAGTTGTGGTGGGAATTGGTCATGGCATCGATGACGACGCAGGTCTTCAGGGTGTCGATGGACAGCAGCGCCGCCAGGGTCAGCGCGGGCACCGCCACCTTGACCACCAGACCCAGCCCCAAGCCGCTCATGGCGTGCCAGCGTTGGGTCACCGCGTCGCTCAGATTACTGTCGCCTCCGCCGAGGCTTCCCACCAGCAACGGGTTGCCGACGGTGTTCAGAAGGGCGGGGTCGCCAAGCGCCAGCAGCAGATAGGCGGCGATACCGGCCAGCAGGGCCAGGATGGCCGCCGGAACCGCCTTGGTCAGGCGTGGAGTCACCAGCATGGCAATGATGACCACGGTGCCGACCACCACGCTCTGCCAGCGCCATGCCGCGGGCATGGCCAGCGCGTCCAGCAATCCCGCGCCGCCGGGCGCTCCCAGGAATTTTGGAATCTGACTGCCGATGATGATCAGGCCGACGCCGCTCAGGTAACCGCTGACCACCGGGAAGGGGATGAATTTGATCAACTGGCCGACCCGTGCCAGACCGAGGGCGATCTGTATGCCGCCAGCCATGATTCCGATCAGCCCCAGCAACAACAGCGCCAGACCGGGCGCCATGCCTTCCTTGGCGAAGCCCACCGCCAGGGCGGACAGCACCGCCGCCGCCGGGGCGCAAGGCGCGGTGATCAGCCGGGTGCTGCCGCCGAACAGCGGCGCCACCAGTCCCAGGGCCATGGCGCCGAGAATACCCGCAAGGGCGCCCTGCGCCGCCAGCGAGCCGCCGAGCGGTGAATATATCGCCACCCCGAAGGCGATGGCGGAGGGAAGGGCGACAAGCATGGCGGCAAGGCCGCCCCAAAGGTCGCCAACCAAATTCCGATTTGGCAGCTTGATTTCATGCGCGGTCATTGTGTCCCGCCCCCGGACAGACCCATTTCATGGAGCAAGTGTCATGCCCAATGTCACAAAACCGCAACAGTTTTCTTGTAGCAGCGGTTGAATGCACCGGGGCTAGTCTTCACCCGTCTTGACGATGGCCTTGCGCAGGCGCCGCACCCCCAGCCAGACGGCACCGGCGACCACCGGCAGGCCGATCAGTCCGGCGAGGTCGTAATCCACCGGCAGGCCGACGGACTTCAATCCCTTGGCCAGATAACCGATCAGGCCAAGCAGATAATAGCTGATGGCCACCACCGACAGGCCCTCGACGGTTTCTTGCAGGCGCAACTGTAATTCGGCGCGCCGGTTCATGGATTTGAGCAGGTCGCGGTTCTTTTCCTCCAGCGCGATGTCCACCCGGGTCCGCAGCAGGTCGCCCGCCCGCGACACCCGTGTCGCCAGCAGTTGCTGGCGCTCGGACACCGATTCGCAGGTCTTCATGGCGGGGCCGAGGCGGCGGTCGATGAATTCGGCGATGGTCTGCAGGCCGGGGATACGATCTTCCCGAAGCTCGGCGATGCGCTGGTTGACGATGGCGTAATAGGCCTTGGCGGCCGACAGGCGGAAGCTGGTGGCGGCGTCCAGTTGCTCGGCCTCGGCGGCCAGCCGGGTCAGGTGTTCCAGCAGGTCGCGGTCGTTCTGGGCGATATGGGGATCGGCCAATTGGGTGACGATGCCCGCCAGATCCCGGTCGATGCGGGCGATCTCGCCCGCCGCGTGGCGGGCCAGCGGAAAGGCCAGCAGCGCCATCATGCGATAGGTCTCGATCTCCAGCAGCCGCTGCATCAACCGTCCGGTCTGGCCCGCGGTGAGGCCGAGATCGTGCAGCACATAGCGGCCGAAGCCGTCGGCGTGCAGGCGGAAATCGGTCCAGGCTACTCCGGCGCCCCACAGAACCTTGCTGCCCACCAGGGGGTTGTTGTCGAAGATGGCGCCGAGATCATCGGGCAGGGTCTTGGTGACCGCCACATGGACGGCGGTGATCATCTCGCCCGGCAGGCTTTCCAGCCAGTCGGCGGGAAGCAGATCCAGCGCTCGGGCGGTGACGGGGAGGTCGAACGGGTCGAACCGCATGAAGGTATAGGTGGAGAATTCGCTGTGGCGCTCCCAGCGCAGGCGAAAGCCGCCAAGGTCGCGCAGAAAGTAGCTGGCGCCGTCGCCCGGCGGTTCGGCGCCGTGGCTGATCAGCAGGCTGGCAAGATGGGCGCGCTCGTCCTCGGGAGAGCCGTGCAACATGGCGATGCGCGACGCCCTGACCGGAGCGTTCAGCGATTCATAGGGGCGCGCATGGACCTCGCCGGCCAGGATGCGGCGCTGGCTATGTTCGCGAAAGCCGATGGTCCGGATTGGCGCGGCTTCGGTCATTGCCCATATAGCTCCAATGAGAGATGCTTGAGTCCTTGACAAGGTTTACACCGGACAGCCCCCGGCTGCCAATTTTCATCAGGAGCCGTCATGCCCCACGCCGCCATGGCCCACGCGTTGTTCTTCGACCGCGCCGGGCTCGACGAGACCCAGCTGCGCCGTCTGGTGGCCGAAGGCCTGGCCGGTGCCGATGACGGGGAATTGTTCCTGGAATACCGCCAGTCCGAGACGGTGGTGCTTGACGACGGCCAGATCAAGAGCGCCAGTTTCGACACCGCCCAGGGGTTCGGACTGCGCGCCGTGGCGGGCGAGGCGCACGGCTATGCCCACGGCACCGAACTCAGCGCCGACGCCATCCGCCGGGCGGGCGTCACCGTCCGCGCCGTCCATGGCGGTCGGTCGGGCCATATGGCCGAGGGACCGCACCGGCTGGCGCGGCCGCTTTACACCTCGCTCAACCCGCTGTCGCACGTGGTCTTCGAGGACAAGGTCAAGCTGCTGGAAGAGATCGACGCCTATGCCCGGGGCAAGGACAGCCGCATCCGTCAGGTCTCGGCCTCGCTGTCGGGGTCGTGGCAGGCGGTCTGCATCATCCGCCCCGACGGCGCCTTGGCCGCCGATATCCGGCCCATGGTGCGCCTCAACGTCAGCGTCGTCCTGGGCGAGGGCGATCGCATGGAGACCGGCGGACACGGCATCGGCGGCCGCATCGCCTATGGCGGGGTCATGAGCCCGGCCGACTGGCGCCATTGCGTGGACGAGGCGTTGCGCCAGGCCGAGGTTAATCTCGGCTCCATTCCGGCCCCGGCCGGGGAAATGAGCGTGGTGCTGGGGCCGGGCTGGCCCGGCGTCATGCTGCACGAGGCGGTGGGTCACGGCTTGGAGGGCGACTTCAACCGCAAATCCACCTCCGCCTTCGCGGGCAAGATCGGGCAAAGGGTGGCGTCACCGGGCGTCACCGTCATCGACGACGGCACTATTCCCGACCGCCGCGGTTCCATTTCCATCGACGACGAGGGCACGCCCTCGGCCCGCAACGTGCTGATCGAGGACGGCATCCTGGTCGGCTATCTGCAAGACCGCCTGAACGCCCGGCTGATGGGCGTCGCCCCCACCGGCAACGGGCGGCGCCAATCCTATGCCCACGCCCCCATACCGCGCATGACCAACACCTTCATGCTGGCGGGTGACAAGGAGCCGGGCGAAATCATCGCCTCGGTCAAGAAGGGCCTCTACGCCGTCAATTTCGGCGGCGGCCAGGTGGACATCACCAGCGGAAAATTCGTCTTCTCGGCCTCCGAGGCCTATCTGATCGAGAACGGCAAGGTCGGCCAAGCGGTCAAGGGCGCCACCCTGATCGGCAACGGCCCCGATGCCCTGACCCGCGTCTCCATGATCGGCAATGACCTGATGCTGGATCCCGGCATTGGTACCTGTGGCAAGGACGGCCAGGGCGTGCCGGTAGGGGTCGGGCAGCCGACCCTGAGAATGGACGGCCTCACCATCGGCGGAACCGCCGTATGACCTTAGTTTGGGTAGGTATGTTTACTCCCTATGGATGAAGAGGAGTCGTTCGTTTTGCATCGCAATATACCGATGCACGGATACCCCTAAGAAAATTAAGGGACTAGGGTTTGGGCATGGAAAGGGCACGCCATTGGCGTCGCCCTTTATTTTTTGAAATCAGGACCGATTGCCATGACCAAATACGGCCCCAAAGAAGGCCCCTGCGGCTGGGAGCAGCGAGTTTCCGATTTGGAACTGGAGGAACTGCACCACGTCTTGAATTGCGCCTCTGAACGTGGATGCAATCTATGTGTCCGCTGCAGCGAGCGCGCCCTCGAAAACCTCCTGACCATCGCGCGTCGGGAACGCACCTTCGGCTTCCTGGCGCTGGAGCGCCTTGAGATGGACATGGATATGTCGGGGATGCTGGGCCTCTAACCCGTCACCCCTCCATCAGGCGGCGCAGCCGATCCAGGCAGGCGGCGCAGCCGATCCAGGCAGGCGTCGCGGTCCGGCCGGAAATCCTGCTCCTCCCACCACTCTTCCACCAGGGACAGAAGACGTCCGATCTCGGGGCCGTGTGGCACGCCCTGGGCGAGCAGGTCGCGGCCCTTGATGGGCAGTTCCACCGGCCGCCAGTCCAGGGCGATGTCCAGCAAGGCGGTCCAGGCGGCGGTTTCGGCGGCTGAAAGCCGCGCATCCTCGCTGCGCCGCTCGGCCCAGGCCAATAGGGTCAAATCGCGGAATTCGTCCGCCCCCACCCGATGCAGGGCGCGACGGATATCTTGCCGCGACAGATCTTGGTGGATCTTCACCCTCGGTTCCGCCATGGCCACCAGACGCTTGGTCTGGATGACCGACAGTTTCAACCGGTCCCCCACCGCCTCGGCACCGGCCCGGTCGGTGGTCAACATGGCCGCCAGTCGCCGGATGGGGTCCACATGCACGTCGTCGCGCACAAGGCCGCGCTCTTCCAGCCAGGACAGGATTCGCAGGCGTCCGAAATTGCGCGCGGCAGGCAGGACATGCCCCAGAATCCCGGTGGTGTGCATGGTCAAAAGCACCGAGGCCGGATCCTCCGCCTGTAAAAGGCGGAGTATTTCGCCCGCTACCCGTTCGCCCGACAAAGTGTCCAGTCGTGGCGCCAGCTTGCGACAGGCGGCCAAAGCCTGGGAATCCATGTCGGTGCGGCGGCCGTAATGGGCATGGAAGCGGAAGAAGCGCAGCAGGCGCAGCGCGTCCTCCTCGATCCGCTGGACCGCATTGCCGACGAACTGCACTCGTCCGGCGCCCAAATCGGCCAGACCGTCGAATGGATCATAGATGCGGCCCAGGGGGTCGGCCGACAGGGCGTTCATGGTGAAGTCGCGCCGCGAGGCGTCCACCAGCCAGTCATCGGTGTATTCCACGCGGGCGCGGCGGCCGAAATTTTCCACGTCCTTGCGCAGCGTCGTGATCTCGAAATGGGCCTTGCCGATCACGGCGGTGACGGTGCCATGCTCGACTCCGGTGGGAATGGCGTGGATTCCGGCGTCGTCCAACAGGGCGAGCACCCGTTGAGGCGGGTCCGGCGTCGCGATGTCGATGTCCTTGATGGGGCGCTTCAGCACCGAATCGCGGACACAGCCGCCGACAAAGCGAACCTTGGCGCCGTCGACCATCAGCGCTTCGACCACCGCTTGGGTGTCGGGGTCTTGCATCCAGGCCTGCGGCTCCAACTGTCCGATGGGATCGCCGGGTTTCAAGGATGCGACGGCGCTGCGGCCCAGAGTTCTACTCGTCACGATCCGCCAGCACGTCGGAGAGATTGATCAGGATACCGGCGGTCGCCCCCCAGATCAGCTTGTCGCCCCAGGTCAGCGCCCAGAACGGCCGCTGGCGTCCCTGCACCTCGCGATGCTGGAGTTGATGATTGGCCTGATCCAGCACGAAGGAGAGGGGAACTTCGAAGATTTCGGCCACCTCGAAGGAATCGGGGGCGAGGCTGAAGGGCGGCTTGATGACGCCCACCACCGGGGTCACCACGAAGCCGGTGCCGGTGACATAGTCGTCAAGGCGGCCCAGAACCTTCACAAGGTCGGGGGAAAGACCAACCTCTTCCTCGGTTTCACGCAGCGCGCAGGCGGTGAAATCGCCATGATCGTCGCTTTCCAGGCGGCCGCCGGGAAAGCTGATCTGGCCGGGATGATGGGCAAGATGGGCGGTGCGCTTGGTCAGCAGAATGGTCATGCCATCGGGACGGTCCACCAGCGGAACCAGCACGGCGGCGGGCGTCAGACTGGCGGCATCGTCTTCGATGGGGGCGCCGGGTCGGATGGCGCCGCCATTCACCATGGCTTCCAGCGCCATGTCGGAGCGTCCGCGCGGATCGAGGCCAAGGGCCAGATTCCGGGCGATGGTGTCTTGCGTCAGTCGGAAAGGTCGAGCCTTCCCAGTGGAAAGAATATTCCGCTGCTCCATAGACCGTAGACTTTCTCTCCCCCCAGTTCTTCCTCCCAGCCCTGGGCCACCAGCTCATAGTACACGGATCGGGTCAGGCGCGCCTCCAATCCTTTCCTAACCAAGAGGTATGGAGACGGTTCGTGGGAACCTTCCGCCTCGACCACCCGCAGGGGATGGTCGGCATCCACCGTGACCAGTTCGTCCATGTTGGTGCGAAAACTGATGATCTTGTCGCGACCCGATCCGCAAGAGAACATCTCCACCGCCAGGAACGGCACGTCCTCGACCTGGATGCAGCCCATCTCCCCCGGCGTGATCAGCAGATAGCGCCCGTCCTTGGCGCGATGCATCACCGAAGCGAACAGGCAGACCATCTCTTTGCGGTTGATCGGCGAGCCATGGTAAAACCAACGTCCCTGCCGGTCGATGCTGATGCCGAGATCGCCGCAGTCGTCGGGCAGCTCGCCGTCGAAATTCACGTCAAGGTCAGGCAGTGTCACCGGCCGCTCCTAAGATTTCGTCCATCCGCTCACTCATCCAGGTGCCCCTTCCATGACCACCCAATTTCCCATCGCCGCGCCGCCCGCCGCCCCCGTCGCGGACATCGAGGCGCTGGAGGCAAGGCTGGCGCAAGCCCGCGACGGCGTTGGCCGCGTCATCTTCGGCCAGGAACGCGTGATCGACGAAGCTCTTATCACGCTGCTGGCGGGTGGTCACGCCCTGCTGATCGGCCTGCCGGGCCTCGCCAAGACCCGGCTGGTGCAGACATTGGGGGTGGTGCTGGGACTGGCCGACAAGCGTGTCCAATTCACCCCCGATCTCATGCCTGCCGATATATTGGGATCGGAAGTGCTGGAGGAAAGCCCCTCGGGGGAAAGGGCCTTTCGATTTATCAAGGGACCGGTGTTTTGCCAACTGTTGATGGCCGACGAAATCAATCGTGCCAGCCCGCGCACGCAATCGGCGCTGCTTCAGGCCATGCAGGAGCAGCGCGTCAGCATCGCCGGGCTCTCCCATGATCTGCCGGTACCGTTCCATGTGTTGGCCACCCAGAATCCGCTGGAGCAGGAGGGCACCTATCCCCTGCCCGAGGCGCAGTTGGACCGCTTTCTGATGCAGATCGACGTGGGCTATCCCGACGCCGCCTCGGAACGTCGAATGCTGATGGAAACTACCGGCGCCCAGGTGACACATCCGGTTCAGGTCATGACGGCCGAGGAATTGCTGGCCGCCCAGGGGCTGGTGCGCCGCATCCCGGTGGGCGAGTCGGTGGTCGATGCCATCCTCGCCTTGGTGCGGGCGGGGCGGCCGGAAAGTTCCGACATGGACTTGATCCGCCGGGCCGTGGCCTGGGGGCCCGGCCCTCGGGCCGCCCAGGCCTTGATGCTGGCGGTTCGCGCCCGCGCCCTGCTGCAAGGGCGTCTCAGTCCGTCGGTGGAGGATGTGGCCGCCCTGGCGCCCCCCATCCTGCGGCATCGCATGGCGTTGGGCTTCGCCGCCCGTGCCGACGGCGTGACCATGGATCAAGTGATCGCGGGTCTGGTGGCCCGGCTGGGGGCGTAATACTGCTCGTTGCTTGATGTGAACCGTGAAGGCGGGCGAGACGCCCGCGCTCCGACTGGCGCGCTATTTCGGGTGGGCGGCCGTCCCGGCCGCATTCCACAACGCTCTTTTCATCGGTCGAGCGCTATCAGCCACGGGGCCGCTTCAACAAAACCCAAGCCCCCAATAAAACCGAAGCCCCCAACAAAACCGAAGCCCCGCGGGAGACGCAATGCTCGGCGCGGGGCTTTTGGTTTGGGGCTCACAGGCCCTTTATGTTCGGCGCAACGGCCGATAACGTGTCGATCAATAATGTGAAAGTCAGGGGCACCAAATCAGCGGCACCTCATACTTGACCAGGTGGCGTCGTATCTATTCGAACACCCTCCCATCCCCTACGGCCCGTCCCAGGTGGGACGCGCGGTCGGCGGATACTGTTGTTACAGCCGTCCAAGCCCTGCACGCCTCCTGCTTTGTTATGGGTTAACTATGGCCCAATTGATAGCCATTGTCAATAATGATGTGGGGCGGGGCAAATGGGTGAGGGGGGGTAGGGAGGGCGTATTCCATCGCCTGATTGCCCTGTGGGGATTGCGGTTCGATCCCAAGGCGCCGTGGTCAAGGCGGGCCAACGCCAACGGCCCGGCGCGCCCATGGGGCGGCGGGCATCGTCCTGCTGACCGCCAAAGAATCTTGGCGGCCGAGGCGGTTCCGGTTCATTCCGACGCTATCGCGCACCCGTCCCGCCGCCAGCCGCGGATACGGCTGGCCGTGGGGTTGTCGCCTGCCCTCTTGCGTCGGAACCGGTCAGTTCTTCACGCCGGTTGCGGCGGCAACCGTGGTGGCCGGATCACCGGTCGCCGGACTGACCGGCGGAGCAGCGACCGCGACGACGGGAACCGGAGCCGGAGGCACCGTCGCGTCGGCGGCGAGACTGGATCCGTCATCCGTCGGGGCGGCGGCGGCTGGCTTGGAATCCGAGGATCCGGTTTGGACGCGCTGGTATTCAGCAACCGCCTTCTTGGACGGATACTGATCCTTCTCCTCGCCCGTGGAACCGTCACGCACCACCAGCAATGCCAAGCCGGTGTTGGTGTCGACCTTGATAACGGGAGTGGTGAAGGCGATCGCATCGGTCGCGGAGGGCGCCTCCTTCTTCACTTCCTCATTATGGGGAGTGGGTGAATGGGAGTGCGACGCGGCTTCTGGACCAAGTGTACGGGGGCCGATATTAGCGGCGATTGAGGTGGACATTCTGCCCTCCTATCTAGGTGTTTCACTGTGCACGGGGCCAAACACTGCGGCGTGACCCCTGGCAAATACCTTCTGGCACAGGGTATAGGGTGCTCATAATTGGCGGAAATTTGCAATCATATTTTTACGGGATCTAATGTGTCGCCTCGGGCTCCACGGCATTGCGCTCCACCTGGGGGCGTTTGGAGATCAGCAGCTCCACCGAGGCTTTGGCGAACAGCTTCAATCGCCGGATGCGATATTCAGGCGACAAATCCGCAGCCTTGATAACGCCAAGGAAAAAGCGCGACACCTCGGCCAGGGTTTGGTCGCGCAATGCGACGTCGTCGGCGCGGCGTAGCAAAAGATTGACGAAATCCTGGGTGCGATGCATCAGGGCGATACCGTCATCCAGGGCATCGATGGCAAAGCACATCTCGTCGTAGAGTGTCTGCTGGTCCTCGTCGAGGACGATATCGCCTTCCGCCGCCGCCATCGTTCCGCCCCCATTGGTGGCGCAGTTTATCCGATGAAAAGTTTCATTTTCGTTGAGACCGCCAGCGTTCTTCGCTGGTTGGGGCATCCAGTCGAAGGGGCCTCGCCATCAGTTCGTCGCGCAGGATGCTGCCGTCCACCGCCAGCGGCAGCGAGTCGACCAACTCCACGCGTCGCGGACACTCCGTCCCCCCGCGCCGTAGGGTGATCCAAGCCTTCAGTTGCTCGGCCAAGTCGCCATCGGCGGCATTCCTTGCCACCACGAAGGCACGCAACTCGCCGTCGGCCAAGGCGATGACGCCGGATTTTTCCACCAGCGGATGAGCGTCCAGGGCCGCTTCAACCTCGTCCAGGCGCACGGGCAGGCCCCGGATCATCACGACGTCGTCCGGCTGGGCCAAGGGTTCGGGCCAGATGTAATTGTCCAGATCCCGGCACCCCAGGCGACCGGTCAGCAGCCAACCGGCGACGCGGCGGGCGGGGCCTTCCACCCGGTCGCCCCAATAGCCGAGGAAGCTGCCCGGCGCATTGGGGGAAACCGCCAGGATGCCCCGCTCTCCGGCTTTCACGGCCTTGCCGCGCTCGTCGGTCGCCTCGATGGTCAGTCCAGGCGCGGTGCGGCCGGGCGACGGAGGACGCAACTCCATCAATCCCGCCAGATTGGCGGCCACCGCGCCGGTTTCCAGCACGCCCCAAGCCTCGTTGGCATGAATGCCGAACACCTTGATCACCCGCTCGTGCAGATCCTCGTCCAGGGGGTCCGGTCCGCTGGCGATGGCGCGTGGCATGGCGTGGGGGCGATTGGCGGCGGCTTCGCATAGCGCGGCCAGATGGACCGGCGGCAAATAGGCGGCGCGCACGCCGTGGCGCGACATGATGTCCAGGGCATGGCCCGGATGGAACCCTCCCATGCTTGCGACCGTCGGGCTGGCCACCACCGGCACGCCGTGATGCCAAGCCGGAAGGACCGCCCGGAACAGGGCCTCGCCGGTCATCCAATCGGCCGATGTCCAGGTAATGTCGCCGAACTGGGGGAACAGGCCCATGGACAGTTCCACCGCGGGCAGGCCGCCTACCATGGCCCGGTGGGGCAGTACCGCCCCGGGCGGCTTGCCGCTGGCATGGGCAGGATAAAAGATGAAGGCCGGATGACCGGCGGGGGTGACCAGCGGCGCGAAGCTGTCGGAAGCCTTTTCGACGCTGGCCCACATCTCGGCGATTCCGGGGCCGCCGCCATTGGGCGACAGCACCGGTCCGAGGCCGGTCAGCGACGCGCGAATCTCCGCCAGGGCCGGAATCACGGTGGGGTCGATCACCGCCGCAATCGCGCCGCTATTGGCCAATCGCCAACCCAGCGGCTCGGCCCCGAGGGCGGTGGGAATGGGCACCGCCACCGCTCCCATGCGGGTGACCGCCAGCAAGGTGACGGCGGCCTCCAGTCCGGCGGGCAGCGCCAAGGCGACCCGGTCGCCGGGGGTGACGCCCAGGGCGTCGAGCACATTGGCCAGACGGTTGGCCAATAGCCGCAGCACATGGAAGGTATAGCGCTCCACCTCGCCGTCGGCGCCCTCGACGATCAAGGCGGTACGGTGGCCGTCGGCGCTGCCCATGGTCTGGCGGTCGCAGACGTCGAACGCCAGATTATAGCGGTCGGGAATGCGCCACTTGAAGGTTCGACAGGCTTCCTCGTAACTGCGGGGATTGTTCATTCCAGCGGCACGTCCTGACCCATATAGGTGGAGGCGTATCGAGTCCCCAGGCGACGATCGTGCTCGATCAACAGCCGCAGCACCACATCCAGGCTCTGATAGACATCGTGCAAGATGGTCGCCATGCGCAGCAGTTGTCCGGCGTCCAATTGATCGAAGGCCATGAAGTCGCGCATGAAAATGGCATCGGCGTCCACCACTTGGCTGAGGCCGCGCGCGATATTGCCTTCCACCACCATGGGCTTGAGGGCGCGGGTGAAGGGTTGGGGCCAGAACCGGTGCAGGATGAAGCCCCGGCCGCGCAGAAACTGCTCCACCTCGGAAAAGAGAGGCTGATTTTCATAAAGCGGCAGGAACTCCACCTCTGTCTGAATCACCAGGCAATCTTTCAGGCGGTTGGGGGCGTTCTGGAACACCATCAACTCGCCGCCCTGAATGTCGATCTTCAGGAAGTCGAGCCGCTTGACCTGGGGAACATCATCCAGCCGGATCGTCTTGACCTGTTCGGTGCGCACGATCCTGGCCCAGTCGCTGAAGCCGTGAAAATACTTGTACAGCGCCTGATTGGGAGTGAGCAGCGAGCTCATGCCGGAGGCCTGGCAAAGATTCAGCGTATGGGTTTGCCCATCGCCCACCGCATGGGGCAGATAGGTTTCGTTCGGGCCTTTCTTTCGCTTCAACTTGGCGAGCGCGTCCGAATTGGGTTCGAAGCCGATCAGGCGTGCGCCCTTGCGGGCCAGCAGCGCCTTATAGGGCGGGTTGCCGTCGATGGGATTGGCTCCCACATCGACGATATTGACGATCACGTCGATGCCAAGAATCTTGGACAGGGGCCGGATAGCGGACTGACTCATGAACGTCATCTTCCCAAGGGCATCAGGTCTTCGAACCACAGATAGGTGCCGACATCGTCGAACATGACGCCGTCGAAGCCCAGATCCATGATGCCCGCCAGATACTTGCCCAGCACGCCGCGCCATTCGCCGCTGCCGGTGTCGGTGATGAACACGCCGGGCGGCTCGTCATGGGCGAAGACGAAGGCGGGATTGCCCACATCCCAGTCGCGCAGCCAGTACCAGCGCCAGTCATAGGCCCGCCCGATGGGCATCGCCGCCATGACGAGACGCCGCGCCCCCAGCTTCTTGAACTTCAGCTTGGCGATGTCGGATTTGACCAGCAGGTCCGACGAGCGATGGGCCACGTCCACCACCACCATGTCGTAATTGGTATTGGCGACGGCGTCCATGAACTTGCCCTTGGTGCCGAAGCGGTCCGAGCGCAGCACCGGCAGCCAGTTGCGCGCCGTGGCCAGGCTCAGCACCTCGGCGGGGTTCTCATAGGCGGCATGGGCGCGGGGCGTATCGTCCAACGGCGTCTCGCCGGTCTTGGCGAAGGTGGGCGTCTTGTCGCGGGCACCCGCCCGGAAGGCGGCCTCGGTCTCCTTGGCGTCGGCGCAGAAATCCACCGACAGCACATTGCGGCCCTCGTCGCGCATGGCGGCGATGGCGTAAAGCGCGCGCCGTTGCACCTCGGCACGCTCCTGCTTCACCTTGATCTCGGTGGCCTTGCGCAGTTCCTCGGTGGGGTCGTTGCTGAACGGCCCCATTTCCACCGGGGTGGGGGTGCGGTGGATGCCGCGCCTGCGTTCGGCGTCCAGCTCGGCGTCCAGGTCGCGCCGGGCCTTGACCAGTTCGGCCAAGGGCTTGTCGAATTTGTAGGGGCCGCAATACAGGCCATCCACCACGATGGCGTCCAGGGTTTGGACCAACTGGCGATAGGTGGCGCGCAACGGCAGGCGCTTGATGAAGTTGGTGCCCTGGGGGTCGCGGATATCTTCCCACTCCACCTCGATCTCGCCCTTGACCAGCAGCTCCGAGCCGCCGCGCATCATCACCTGGAAATTGGGGCTGCGCTTCTTGGCGTAGCGGGCCAGTTCCAGGATCACGTCGCGGGTCTGGTCGCGGAAATTGGGGATGCGCTCCATGGGCGGCGGCACGAAGTCGCGCGGCTTGTCCAGCGCCAGGGCGGGCGAGGCCAGGGCCAGGGTGAGGGCGAGGATTCCCCCCAATAGTCCTCTTCTCATGCCAGCAAATCTCCAACGTGGCGGGCGATGGCAAGACAGGATGTCAGCCCAGGGCTTTCGATTCCGTAAAGCGCCGCCACGCCGGGGGCGCCGGTCTCGGCGGGGCCGTGGAGGACGAAGTCGCGGGCGGGCTCGCCCTCGGCCTGGATCTTGGGACGGATCCCGGCATAGGCGGGTTCCAGCGCGCCGTCCTTCAGGCCGGGCCAATAGCGGCGGATGGCGGCGTAGAAGGCGTCGCCCCGGCGGGGATCGACCACGTAGTCCTCGCGCGCCACCCATTCCACGTCGGGGCCGAAGCGGCCGCGACCGGCCAGATCCAGGGTGAAATGCACCCCCAGACCGGCGGCCACCGGCACCGGATAGACCAGATGGGTGAACGGCGTCTTGCCGGTCAGGCCGAAATAATTGCCCTTGCACAGATAGGCGGGCGGGACATTTTTCAGGCCCAGGGCCTGCCCGAGGCGGGGGCTGGACAGACCGGCGCAGACCACGACGCGATCGACCAGCAGGGTCATGGGCTCGGCGCCGCCCACCCGGATCAGGGTGCCGGATTCGGTGGCGCGGCCTTCCAGGACCGGCGACTTGAAGACCACCGACGCCCCCCGGTCCTCCGCCTCGCCCTGCAGGGCCAGCATCAGCCCGTGGGTGTCGATGATGCCGGTGTCGGGCGAGAACAGCGCGGCGACGCACTTGACCTTGGGCTCCAGGGCACGGGCCTCGGCGGCGGAAATGGCGGTCAGCCCTTCGACGCCGTTGTCGCGGCCCTTGGCGAGAATGGCGTCCAGCGCCCTGGCTTCGTCGGCGTCGGTGGCGACAATCAGCTTGCCGGTCATGCGGAAGGTGACGCCCCGGCTGGCGGCATAGTCGCGCAGCATGCGGTTGCCCGCGACGCAGAGCCGTGCCTTCAGGCTGTCCTTGGGATAATACATGCCGGCGTGGATCACCTCGCTGTTGCGCGACGAGATGCCCGAGCCGATGGCGCCCTCGGCTTCCAGCACCAGCACCTCGCGTCCGGCCAGCGCCAGCTGGCGGGCGACGGCAAGCCCGACCACGCCTGCGCCGATCACCACGCTGTCGACCCGTTCCGCCCCGATGTCCGTCAACACCTTGTCTTCCAATCCCGGATCACCCTCTAGATGTCGCGGAGCATAGCATCGGGGCGGGAAGCGCGGAAGCGTTGCCTCGGCGGCCCGGCTGCGGCTAGACTTCGCCGCGCCGCACAAAAGGATTGATGCAAGTGACCGCCGAAACCCGCCCCTCCGTCTGCCCCCACGACTGCCCCAGCGCCTGCGCCTTGGAGGTCGAGGTGCTGCCCGGCGACAGGATCGGCCGGGTGCACGGGGCCGCCATGCCCTATGTGGACGGCGTCATCTGCGCCAAGGTCGCCCGCTACGCCGAGCGGGTCCATCACCCGGACCGGGTGCTGCATCCCCTCCGTCGTGTCGGCGCCAAGGGCGAGGGGCGTTTCGAACGCATCACCTGGGGCGAGGCGCTGGACGAGATCGCCGCCCGCTTCAAGGATGCGGCGGAAAGGCTGGGGCCGGAAACCGTGTGGCCCTATTTCTATGCGGGCACCATGGGCCATGTGCAGCAATCGGGCATCAACCGGCTGCGCCGCGTCATGGGCTATTCGGGGCAATTGAAGACCATCTGCGCCTCGGCCGCCGGAGCGGGCTGGGCGGGGGGCGTGGGCTCCAAATGGGGGGTGCCGCCCCAGGAAATCGCCCAGAGCGGGCTGGTGGTGGTGTGGGGCGCCAATCCCGCCGCTACCCAGGTCCAGTTGATGGGATTGATCAAGCAGGCCAAGACGGCGAACGGCGCCAAGCTGGTGGTGGTCGATCCCTATCGCACCGCCACGGCGGACAAGGCCGACCTGCATCTGATGTTGCGTCCCGGCACCGACGGGGCGCTGGCCTCGGCGGTGATGCATGTGCTGTTCAGGGACGATTTGGCCGACCGCGACTATCTGGCCCGCTACACCGATTGCCCCGAGCGGCTGGAACGTCATCTGGAGAGCCGCACCCCCGCCTGGGCCGCCGCCATCACCGGCCTGACCGAGGCGGAGATCGAGGCTTTCGCCAAGCTTTACGGCGGCGTGCCCAATTCCTTTCTGCGGGTGGGCTATGGCTTTTCCCGCTCGCGCAACGGCGCCGCCAATCTGCACGCGGTCAGTTGCCTGCCCGCCGTGACCGGCGCCTGGAAGCACAAGGGCGGCGGCGCGATGCAAAGCACCAGCGGCGTCTTCGATCTGGCGCGAACCCTGCTGGACGGATTGGACGTGCCGCAACGGCCGGTGCGCAGCCTGGACATGAGCCGCATCGGCCCCATCCTCACCGGCGACGTGGGCAAGGGGCCGCCGGTCACCGCCATGCTGATGCAGAACACCAATCCGGCGGTGGTGGCGCCCGACAGTGGCCTGGTGCGGCAGGGTCTGGCCCGCGACGATCTGTTCTTATGCGTCCACGAACAGGTGATGACCGAGACCGCCCGGTTCGCCGATATGGTGCTGCCCGCCACCACCAGCATGGAACATTCCGACCTCTACACCTCCTACGGCCACACCTTTCTGCAAGTGGCCAAGCCGGTGATCGCGCCCCAGGGCGAATCCCGTTCCAACCATCGGGTCATCTGCGATCTGGCGGCGCGGCTGGGGGCGGTGCATCCCGGCTTCGAGATGGACGAATGGGAGATGATGGATCAGGTGCTGGATGCCTCCGACCTGCCCAAGGCGGCGGAGATTCACGCCATGGGCTGGCTGAACTGCGGCAAGGTGTTCGACGACGCCCATTTCCTGTCGGGCTTCGGCCATCCCGACGGCCGCTTCCGTTTCGCGCCGGAATGGGGCGCGGAGGGGCTGCCCGAACTGCCCGATCATTTCGACGTGATCGAGAATGCCGATGCCGCGCACCCCTTCCGCCTGATCACCCCGCCGTCGCGCCACTTCCTCAACTCCACCTTCACCGAGACCCCCACTTCCCTGGCCCAGGCCAAGGAGCCGACGGCGCTGATCCATGCCGAGGATTGCGCCGCCCTGGGGCTGGAAAGCGGCGGCATGGTCCGTATCGGTAACGCCAAGGGCTCGGTCTTGGTGCGGGTGGCGGCGACCTCCGGCATCGCCCGTGGCGTGGTGGTGGTGGAAAGCATCTGGCCGGACCGCCATTTCGCCGAGGGGCTCGGCATCAACCACCTGACCAGCGCCGACGCGGCGCTTCCCGCCGGAGGCGCGGTCTTTCACGACACCAAGGTTTGGCTGAAGGCGATGCTTCCGGCCGACGACGATGAAAATGGAGCGTAGCGACTGGCGCATTGCGCGCCCGCCGCTCGTGCGGCGAAAGCCAAGCATCCCGGAGGGATGCGCCCGGCGACTGAGGGACTGAAAGGAATTTTCCCATGACCAAGCGCGCGCATATCGTGGTGGTCGGCAACGAGAAGGGCGGCACCGGCAAGTCCACCGTCTCCATGCATCTGATCATCAGCCTGCTGGAACGCGGCCTGTCGGTGGGCAGCATCGATCTCGACGCCCGCCAGGCCACCCTGACCCGCTATATCCGCAACCGCCAAGCCCGCAAGGATCTGGCCGAGTTGGGACTGCCGCTGCCCGAGCATGTGGCGCTGCCGCCCACCGACGATCGGGCGGGCGACGAGGCCAAGTTGAACGAGACCTTCGCTCATATGGCGGCCACCCATGACGTGGTGGTGATCGACACCCCCGGCTCGGATCACTATCTGTCGCGGCTGGGCCATTCCTTCGCCGATACGCTGGTGACGCCGCTCAACGACTCGCTGGTGGATCTGGATGTGCTGGCCCTGGTGGAGCCCGGCACCATGAAGATCCAGCGGCCCAGCCATTACTCCGAGATGGTGTGGGAGACCAAGAAGGCCCGCGCCATTCGCGGCGAAAAGGCGGTGGTGGACTGGATCGTGCTGCGCAACCGGCTGTCCAATCTGGACGCGCGGAACAAGCGCGACATGGAAAAGCTGCTGGGCGATCTGTCCAAGCGGGTGGGGTTCCGCGTCATTCCCGGCCTGGGCGAGCGGGTGATCTACCGCTCCATGTTCCTGGAAGGCCTGACCCTGCTGGACCTGCGCCAGAAGATCATGGGCTTCGAATTCTCCATGAGCCATGTGGCCGCCCGCCAGGAATTGCGGACCCTGGTGGATGCCATTGGCCTCAATCATTTGAAGCCCACCGTTTAGCGGACTCTCGTTGCGTCCAGGCCGCCGTCGTGGCAAAACAGCCGCCATCGGCCCAGGGCGCTTAAATTGGCGCCGAGCGGCCGCATGGATAAAGCTCGAAGGAGTTCCCGATGTCGCGTCGCGTGCGCAAGGCCGTGTTCCCCGTGGGTGGCATGGGCACCCGTTTCCTTCCCGCCACCAAGGCGATGCCGAAGGAAATGCTGCCGGTGGTGGATAAGCCGCTGATCCAGTACGCGGTGGAAGAAGCCGCCGCCGCCGGATGCGAACACTTCATCTTCGTGACCGGGCGCGGCAAGAACGCGCTGGAAGACCATTTCGACAACAATCCCGAGCTGGAACGCATCCTCAAGGATCGCGGCAAGTTCGATCTGGTCGAGGCGGTCACCAGCTGGATGCCCAAGTCGGGCCAGATCTCCTATACCCGCCAGTCCGAGCCGCTGGGCCTGGGCCATGCCGTGTGGTGCGCCCGCGATCTGGTGGCCGACGAGCCCTTCGCCGTGCTGCTGCCCGACGATCTCATCCTGGCCAAGACCGCCTGCCTGAAGCAGATGGCCGCCGTCCACACCGAGGTGGGCGGCCATGTGGTCGCCGTCTCCGACGTGCCGCGCGAGCACACCAAGCGCTACGGCATCCTGGACGTTGAATTCGACAACGGCCGCCTCGCCAA
The DNA here is from genome assembly GCF_003284725.1 of Paramagnetospirillum kuznetsovii. GTDB lineage: Bacteria > Pseudomonadota > Alphaproteobacteria > Rhodospirillales > Magnetospirillaceae > Phaeospirillum > Phaeospirillum kuznetsovii. Next base: position 124,880 of record NZ_PGTO01000002.1, read on the forward strand.
GGCCAAGGGCCTGGTGGAAAAGCCCGATCCGGAAGTGGCGCCCTCGACGCTGTCCATCATCGGCCGCTATATCCTGCATCCGGCCGTCTTCGACGTGCTGGACAAGAAGGAAAAGGGCGCGGGCGGCGAGATCCAGCTGACCGACGCCATCAGCCAGACCATCGGCATGGTGCCGTTCCACGGCCTGCGCTTCGAGGGCCAGCGCTTCGACTGCGGCGACAAGGTGGGCTGGCTGGAGGCCAATCTGGCCTTCGCCCTGGCCCGTGACGACACCGCCGAGGCGGCCCGCGACCTGATCCGCCGCTTCCAGCCGCAATAACACAAGGACGCGACAGACATGCGCATCGCCATGATCGGCACCGGCTATGTGGGCCTGGTGTCCGGAACGTGCTTCTCGGAATTCGGCATCCACGTCACCTGTGTCGACAAGGATGCCCGCAAGATCGAGCTGTTGGGCGAGAACGTCATGCCCATCTTCGAGCCGGGCCTCGACGACATGGTCGCCGCCAATGTGGATTCCGGCCGTCTCAGCTTCACCACCGACCTGAAGAGCGCGGTCAAGGACGCCGACGCGGTGTTCATCGCGGTGGGCACGCCGTCGCGGCGCGGCGACGGCCATGCCGATCTCAGCTATGTCTACGCGGCGGCCGAGGAAATCGCCGACGCCATGGACGGCTATACCGTGGTGGTCACCAAATCCACCGTGCCGGTGGGAACCGGCGACGAGGTGGAACGCATCATTCGCGCCCGGCGTCCCGATGCCGAATTCGATGTGGTGTCCAACCCGGAATTCCTGCGCGAAGGCTCGGCAATCAACGACTTCATGCGCCCCGACCGGGTGGTGATCGGCACCGAATCGGCCAAGGCCCAGCGGGTGATGAAGCAGCTCTATCGGGTGCTGTTCCTGATCGAGACGCCCATCGTCTTCACCTCGCGGCGCACCTCCGAACTGATCAAATACGCCGGTAACACCTTCCTGGCCACCAAGATCACCTTCATCAACGAGATCGCCGATCTGTGCGAGAAGGTGGGCGCCGACGTCCACGACGTGGCCAAGGGCATCGGCCTCGACGGCCGCATCGGCAAGAAATTCCTGCATCCCGGTCCCGGCTATGGCGGTTCGTGCTTCCCCAAGGACACCCTGGCCCTGGTCAAGACCGCCCGTGACTTCGACGCTCCGCTGAAGATCATCGAGACGGTGGTGGCGGTCAACGACGAGCGCAAGAAGCAGATGGCGGGCCGCGTGATCGCCGCCTGCGGCGGCTCGGTCAAGGGCAAGTCCGTCGCCGTGCTGGGCCTGACCTTCAAGCCCAATACCGACGACATGCGCGATTCGCCCGCCATCGACATCGTCGCCACCCTCCTCGATGCCGGCGCCGTCATCAAGGCCTTCGATCCCGAAGGCATGAAGGAGGCCGCCAAGCTGCTGCCGCCCGCGGTGCAGTATTGCGACAACGCCTATGCCACCATGGCCGGGGCCGAATGCCTTGTCATCGTGACCGAATGGAACGAGTTCCGGGCGCTGGACCTGGACAAGGTCAAGTCGCTGCTGAAATCGCCCGCCATCGTCGATCTGCGCAATGTCTACGCGCCCGACGAGATGAAGGAACTGGGCTTCGCCTATACCAGCATCGGACGGCCATGACGATTTGATGGCGCTTGACGCCATCGCCTTCATGATGGCATGATTCGCCATCATGAAGGCGAGTCTGCTGATCCGTGAACGGGTCGTCTATCCTGACGGTGCCTTGGTGGAAATGGTGGCTTGGCTGCTGCCGTCGCCACTATCGCCGTCGGTTCATCCATTCAAATACAGTCTCGTCTATATCGTCGATGGTGTGCGCGTGCTCGGCTACGACAATGAGCGCGGCAAGGGCGACCACCGCCACGTCGTCGACAGCGAGGAGTCATTTGACTTCACCTCCATGGACCTCTTGTTGGAGCGGTTCGTGGCCGAAGTCGAGGATCTGCGGAGGCGGCGATGACCAAGACGGTTCATGTGGGCGGCACGCTCCAGGACGCCGCCAAGCGTTTCGGCGACGCCTGGGCTCGGGCGCAGGCGGGGGATTCCGTCGTTCCCCAAGATACCGTCACCTTCGTCAGTTGGTCGGCGCTGGCGCCGGTGATGACCGATAAGCGGCACGAATTGCTGCGCCATCTTCATCAAACGCCGGAGAAAAGTATCCGCGCCCTGGCGCGCGCCCTGGGGCGTGATTACAAACGGGTCCACGAGGATCTTACGGCCCTGGCGACGGTCGGACTGGTGGAGCGCGACGGCGATTGCTGGCGGGCCGATTACGACGAAATCCACACCTCCATTACCCTGCTTTCGCCCCAGGCAGCCGAGTAATCCGCGCTTCGCTCCATTGACACGTCAGCCCGCTTCCGCCATCAACGGCGAAGCGAATCGCGGGCAGGGAGATTGCCGCCATGGCTAGTGTGAAGACCGTCGTCACCACTCCGTTTTCCGGCCAGAAGCCGGGCACCTCGGGCCTGCGCAAGAAGGTCGCGGTATTCTCCCAGCCCCATTACCTGGAAAACTTCGTCCAGGCGGTGTTCGATTCCATTGGAGGGGAAACGGGCGGCGAGGTCGCGGGCAAGACGCTGGTGGTGGGCGGCGACGGCCGCTACTACAACCGCACCGCCATCCAGGCCATCATCAAGATGGCGGCTGGCAACGGTTTCGCCAAGGTGATGGTGGGCCGGGGCGGCATCCTGTCGACGCCTGCCGCGTCTTGCGTTATTCGCAAGTACAAGACCTTCGGCGGCATCATCCTGTCGGCCAGCCACAATCCCGGCGGTCCCACCGAGGATTTCGGGATCAAATACAACATCCCGGCGGGCGGCCCCGCTCCGGAAGCCGTCACCGAAGCCATCCATGCCCGCTCCCAGGTGATCGGCTCCTACAAGATCGTCGAAGCGCCCGATCTCGATCTGGACAAGCTGGGCGAACAGCGCCTCGGCGACATGGTGGTCCAAGTGTTCGATCCGGTGGCCGATTACGCCGCCCTGATGGAAAGCCTGTTCGACTTTCCCGCCATCCGCGCCGCCTTCAAGGGCGGGTTCCGCATGAAGTTCGACGCCATGCACGCGGTGACCGGTCCCTATGCGGTGGAGATCCTGGAAAACCGACTGGGGGCGCCCAAGGGCACGGTGATGAATGGGGTGCCGTTGGAGGATTTCGGCGGCGGCCATCCCGATCCCAATCTGGTGCATGCCCATGATCTGGTGGAGGCCCTGACCGGTGACGGCGCCCCCGATTTCGGCGCCGCCTCGGACGGCGACGGCGACCGCAACATGGTGCTGGGCCGCGACTTCTATGTGACGCCGTCGGACTCGCTGGCGGTGCTGGCGGCCAATGCCACCCTGTGCCCCGGCTATGCCCAGGGGCTGAAGGGCATAGCGCGCTCCATGCCCACCAGCGCGGCGCCCGACCGGGTGGCGGCCAAGTTGGGCATTCCCGCCTGGGAGACCCCCACCGGCTGGAAGTTCTTTGGCACCTTGCTGGACGCGGGCAAGGCGACCTTGTGCGGCGAGGAAAGCTTCGGCACCGGCTCGGACCATGTGCGGGAAAAGGACGGGTTGTGGGCGGTGCTCATGTGGCTGAACGTGCTGGCCAGGCGCAAGGAAAGCGTCGCCGATATCGTCACGGCCCATTGGAAGGAATACGGCCGCAACGTCTATTCCCGCCATGACTACGAAGGCATCGACGCCAAGGCCGCCGACGGGCTGATGGAGCATCTGCGTGGCCTCGCCCTGAAGGGCAAGCGCCTGGGGGCCTACGCCGTCGCCTTCAACGACGACTTCGCCTATACCGACCCGGTGGACGGCAGCGTCAGCACCAAGCAGGGTATCCGGGTGGTGTTCGAGGACGGGTCCCGCGTGGTGTTCCGCCTGTCGGGCACCGGCACCGAGGGCGCGACCTTGCGAGTCTATATCGAGCGCTACGAGCCCGATTCGGCCAAGCACCATCTTGATCCTCAGACCGCCCTTGCCGATTTGATCAAGATCGCCCGCGATCTGGCCGAGATCGAGGCCCGCACGGGCCGAACCGAACCGACGGTGATTACCTGATGCCCCACATCTTCCATCCCAGCATTTTGCGGGAATACGACATTCGCGGCATTGTCGGCGAGACCCTGTTCGACGCCGATGCCCGCGCCATCGGCCGCGCCTTCGGCACGCGGGTGCGCCGCAACGGCGGCCGGGTGGTCTGTCTGGGCTGGGACGGAAGGCTGTCCTCGCCCGACATGGCCCAGGCCTTGACCGAGGGGCTGATGCAGGTCGGCTGTCTGGTGCGGCGCATCGGCCGTGGCCCGACGCCCATGCTGTATTACGCCGCGAAGGTGCGGGAAGCCGACGGCGGCATCATGGTCACCGGCAGCCATAATCCGCCCAATCACAACGGCTTCAAGATGGTGCTGGCGGGTAAGCCGTTCTTCGGCCCCGACATACACGACCTGGGCAAGATCGCCCGGTCCGGCGACTATGCCCGTGGTGAAGGCGAGGCGGTCAACGACGCCATATTCGACGAATACGTCACCCGTCTGGCCCAGGATTATGACGGCGAACGCGGCCTTAAAGTGGTGTGGGATTGCGGCAACGGCGCCACCGGCGAGGTTCTGACGGCCCTGGTCAAGCGGCTGCCCGGCACCCACAAGGTGCTGTTCGGCGAGATCGACGGGCGTTTTCCCAATCACCACCCCGATCCCACCGAGCCGCACAATCTGGTGGCGTTGCAAGATCACGTCCTGGCCGAAGGCGCCCATCTGGGCATCGCCTTCGACGGCGACGGCGACCGCATCGGGGTGGTGGACGGCGAGGGCCGCATCCTATGGGGCGACCAGATCCTGGTGATCCTGGCCGAGGATCTGCTGAAGGCGCGGCCCGGCGCCACCATCATCGCCGACGTCAAGGCGTCCAAGGTGTTCTTCGACGAGGTCGCCCGCATGGGCGGCAAACCGGTCATGGGGCGCACCGGCCATTCGCTGATCAAGACCCAGATGGCCGAGATCGGCGCCCCCCTGGCGGGCGAGATGAGCGGCCATATCTTCTTCGCCGACCGCTATTACGGCTTCGACGACGCCCTTTACGCGGCGGTGCGGCTGTTGGGGATCGTGGCGCGCTGGGACAAGGAGACGCTGGGCCACCGCCGCGACCGGCTGCCTCATATGGTCAACACTCCCGAGATCCGGTTCGATTGTCCGGAAGAACGTAAATTCGCGGTGGTGGCCGAAGTGCGCGGGCGGCTGGAAGCGCAGGGCGCCGCCTTCAATGCCATCGACGGGGTGCGGGTGGATACCGAGGATGGCTGGTGGCTGTTGCGGGCCTCCAACACCCAGGCGGTCCTGGTGGCCCGCTGCGAAGCGACCACGGCCGAGGGTTTGAAGCGATTGCGGATGACGTTGACCGAGCATCTGGCGGCAAGCGGCGTCAAGGCGCCGGGCTGACGCCCGCTTTACGCATGCCAATTGCCGAGTTGATCGTTGAATTTATCCGCGACCAGCCCCATTCTGACCCAAATGCAGGCATGGCGAAACCGTTCGCCCTGTCACGACAATAACGGTGCAGTTCAGTCCAAAGGGGGACATAGATGTCGGTTGAAACCATTCTCAAGACCAAGGGCAGCAATGTTTTTACCGTGCGCCCCGAACATACCGTCGCCGAAGCCGCTGCCTTGCTGACCAATAAGAAGGTCGGCGTCGCGGTGGTGTGCGACGCCAAGGGCAAGCTGGTGGGCGTGCTGTCCGAGCGCGACATCGTCAAGGGCCTGACCCAATACGGCAAGGGCGCGCTGGAAATGGCCGTGCGCAACGTCATGTCGTCGCCGGTGGTCACCTGCGGCCCCTCCGATACCGTCAAGGGCATCATGGAAGTGATGACCGAACGCCGCATCCGTCACCTGCCGGTGGTGGAGAAGGACGACCTGCTGGGCATCGTTTCCATCGGTGACGCGGTGAATTTCCGCCTCCATGAAGCCCAGATGGAAATGAACGTGCTGCGCGACTTCGCCGCCACCCGCTGATTCCATCGCCGACAAAAGCCCCGGAGCCCTTGGGTTCCGGGGCTTTGCTTTGGGGTATGCAAATTTCGCGGAGGCCCATGCGTGACGTTTTTGCTGCGCCGCAATATTCATGTTGCACCGCAGCACGGAATCAACGAGATTATGCTCATGTTGCGGTGCACAAAAGCCATGGGGCGGAGTGCACACCACCAAATCAGAAAGGGTGTCACCATGAGCTTCAAGATCGAAGGTTTCGAAAAGCTGGTTTCTCTGTCCAAGGACAACGCCGACGCCATCGCCAAGAGCAGCGCCGCCACCGTGAAGGCTTTCGAAGAGATCGCCAAGGCCCAGCAGGCCGTGGTCGCCAAGAATGTCGAGAAGGCCGACGCCGCCGTGAAGGCTCTGTTCGCCGTGAAGTCCCCGGCCGAGCTGGCCGACCTGCAGGGCAAGCTGGCCCGCGAGTCCTTCGAGACCGCCATCTCCGACAGCAAGAAGCTGGCCGAGCTGGCCACCTCGGCCTTCACCGCCGCCGTCGAGCCGCTGAACGCCCGCTTCGCCGCGTTCCAGGCTCTGACCAAGGTCGCTGCCTAACTTTCTTCGAGAGGCCTCTCGGTCCTCCACCTTGGGGCCTCTTGAAATAAGCCGTCGCCGCGCTCGGGTATCCGGGACTCTCCCCCCCCCATCCCGCGTTTCGGACGCCTGCGACGACGGACAAGAACCCCGGCCATCCTCCCATGGCCGGGGTTCGCTTTTTGGGGGCTCTCACCGCGATCTCTTGCCCTGACGCCGCCCGCCCACTACCTTGGGAAGGAGGAGGAGACCCGTCATGACGTTTCGCGGTACCGATAGCTATGTGGCCACCGAGGATCTTTTGGTGGCGGTCAACGCCGCGCTCCGGCTGGAGCGCCCGCTGCTGATCAAGGGCGAGCCCGGCACCGGCAAGACCGTGCTGGCCACCGAGGTGGCCCGATCGCTGGGACGCCCCCTGATCCAGTGGCACATCAAGTCCACCACCAAGGCGCAGCAGGGCCTGTACGAATACGACGCGGTGGCGCGATTGCGGGATTCCCAATTGGGCGATCAGCGCGTCCACGATATTTCCAACTACATCGTCAAGGGCAAGCTGTGGGAGGCCTTCGAGGCCCCCGAGCCGCCGGTCCTGCTGATCGACGAGGTGGACAAGGCCGATATCGAGTTCCCCAACGACCTGCTGCTGGAACTGGACCGCATGGAGTTCCATGTTTACGAGACCAAGCAGGTCATCCGGGCGGAACGTCGGCCGCTGGTGATCATCACGTCGAACAACGAGAAGGAACTGCCCGACGCCTTCCTGCGGCGATGCTTTTTCCACTACATCCGCTTTCCTGACCGCGAGACCATGGAGCGCATCGTCGCGGTGCATTTCCCCGCCATCAAGCCACTCCTGCTGCACGAGGCACTGACCGCCTTCTTCGATATCCGCGAGGTTCAGGGGCTGAAGAAGAAGCCTTCTACCTCGGAACTGCTGGACTGGATCAAGCTGATCCTGGCCGAGGATCTGAGCCCCGAGGATCTGCGGGCCAAGGATTCCCGCACGCTGATCCCCAAACTGCATGGGGCGTTGTTGAAGAACGAGCAGGACGTCCACTTGTTCGAACGCCTGGCCTTCATGAGCCGGCGGGAGGGACGCTGATGGGGCTGGTTGTCCGCTCCGCCAATCCAGACGATATGGCCGAACTGGTGGCCATGCTGCGGGAACTGGCGGCGTTCGAGCGGGCTCCGCCGGAATCGCTGCGCTGCCAGGAGGAGGATTTTCGCCGCGACGGTTTCGGGCCAAACCCTCGCTTCGAATGTCTGTTCGCCGAACTGGATGGGCGGAGAGTCGGCTTCGTCACCGTCCTTCCCACCTATTCCAGTTGGCAGGCCCGGCCGGGTCTCGTGATCCATGACCTCTTCGTGCGCGAGACCGCCCGCGGCCAAGGTGTCGCCCGCGCCTTGGTGGAGCGGGTCGCCAGGATGGCGGCGGAGCGCAAATGCGGGCGCGTGGATGTCAATGTCTTGAACTGGAACAGTGCCCGCGCCTTTTATGAGAAGCAGGGATTCGCCGCGCAGGGGGATTGGGTGCTCCATCGTCTGACCCTGGCAGAACCGCGACAGGGAGAAACCGTATGACCACCATCCAGTGGACCGAAGCCATGAGCGTCGGCGTCGAGGCCTTGGACGACGACCACAAGCATCTGATCCACCTGATCAACGGCCTGCATTATTCCGACACCGGCTTCGTCGAGCTGTTCAACGAGCTGTTGGACTATGTGGGTGGCCATTTCGAGCGCGAGGAACAGTTCCTGGACTCCATCGGCTATCCCGGCTTGGATGGTCATCGCGGCCAGCACGACGTCTTCGCCGATCAGGTTTCCGCCATGCTGAAGCAGTATCGCGCCGAAGGCTTCACCGATACCGACCAGCGGGTGGCCGACTTCCTGTGGACCTGGCTGAAGGGGCATATCCTCATCGAGGATCTGAAATACGCCGCCTGGGCCAAGGCGAAGGCGGGGTAGTTTGGTGTCCTTCAATCGCCGGGCGCGCGTCTCCGCGCGCTTGGCTTTCGCGCCACGAGGCGCGCCGACCTTTGGCCGCAACTTCTCGCCAAGAGCTCGTCCATAAGCCATGTTCCTCACTCTGTTCCTCGAACTACGCGATGCCAAGGTGCCGGTCACTCTGAAAGAGTACCTGACGCTGATGGAGGCTTTGCAGGCCGGTGTGGCGGAACAGTCGGTGGACACCTTCTATTATCTGGCGCGGTCCTGCCTTGTTAAGGACGAGCGCAATCTCGACAAGTTCGACCGGATTTTCGGCAAGGTGTTCCAGGGCGTGCTGACCGAGGCCGACGCCCTGTCCGACGCCATCAAGGCGGCCATCCCCGAGGAATGGCTGCGCAGGCTGGCGGAAAAGCATCTGAGCCCGGAAGAAATGGCCGAGATCAAGTCGCTGGGCGGCTTCGACAAGCTGATGGAGACGCTGAGGAAGCGCCTCGAGGAGCAGAAGGAACGCCACCAGGGCGGCTCCAAATGGATCGGTACGGCTGGCACATCGCCGTTCGGCGCCTATGGCTACAACCCGGAAGGCGTCCGCATCGGCCAAAACGAGTCCCGCCATCGCCGCGCCGTCAAGGTGTGGGACGAACGTGCCTTCAAGAATCTGGACGACGGCCTTGAACTGGGCACCCGCAACTACCGCATCGCCCTTCGCCGCCTGCGCAAATTCGCCCGCGAGGGCGCCGCCACCGAATTGGACCTGCCCGGCACCATCCGCTCGACGGCGCGTTCCGGCGGCATGCTCGACCTCCAGATGGTGCCCGAGCGCCACAACAAGGTGAAGGTGCTGCTGCTGCTCGATATCGGCGGCTCCATGGACGAGCATGTGCGCACCTGCGAGGAGCTGTTCTCGGCGGTGCGCTCCGAGTTCAAGCACCTGGAGCATTTCTACTTCCACAACTGCCCCTATTCCGGTCTGTGGAAGGACAACCGCCGCCGCCACCAGGACGTCACCCATACCTGGGACGTGATCCACACCTTCCCGTCCGACTACAAGCTGATCTTCGTCGGCGACGCCGCCATGAGCCCCTACGAGATCACCGTGCCGGGCGGCGCGGTGGAGGAATGGAACGAGGAGCCGGGCCATGTGTGGATGCAGCGCCTGCTGGACCAGTGGCCCAGCGCGGCCTGGCTGAACCCCACTCCGCAATCGCGCTGGCAGTGGACCCATTCCACCGGAATCCTGGCCCAGCTCATGGGGGGCCGCATGCATCCCCTGACCCTGGAAGGTCTCGATCTGGCCATGCGCGACCTCAATCGCGGCGCGTCGGCGCGCTGATCGTTTGTCATCAAAGTGAAACCCCGGATCGGCGACGCAGCGGCTACCATGCCGCCGCCGATTGGACTTTTGGGGGATGACCGTGATGTCGCGCACCTTGCTTGCCGCAGCCGTGATGGGAACCGTTGCTTTCGCCGGGGTCGCCCCGGCGGCAGAGCCGCTGAAGGTCGCCAAGGTGGAATTCACCGCCACGCCCGTGCCGGTCACCGACGTGGACATGGCGGTCGGGCACTCCAAGTCCTCCGCCATCCTCACCTTGACCGACGGCACCACCCGCACCATTCCCTTCGCTCCCGACGTGATCTGGAACAGCGGCCAGCGCATCGGCGGCCGACAGGTCGGCGTGGTGGTGGACAAGTTCGGCAAGCCCATGCCGCGCTCGGCCCCCGACAAGAAGGGCCTGGTCGCCAAGGGACCGTTCGTGTCGCCCGGCCAGGACGCCAATTCGCTGCTGGTGGGACCGGACGGCAAGCTGCGGCTGGTCACCCATCTGGAATACGTGGCCGAGGCTCCGAACGTCGAAGAGGGCAGGCCGCTGGTCAACACCTATGGCCTGCTGCCCGCCATGATGCATGTGACCGAACTGGCCCAGGATCCGAAGACCGGCACCCTGACCGCCATCAAGGTCGCCAATGTGGATGCCGGAGCGGTGGGCGGCATCTGGATTCCGTGCAACGGCTCCACCACGCCGTGGATGACCCATCTGGGCAGCGAGGAATACGAGCCCAACGCCCGCTACTATGAGACCCGGCCGCTGGAGCCCATGAATCTCTATCTCGGCACGTCGGGCAAGCTGTCCTCCCAGGGTGGCGCCAATCCCTATGCTTATGGACATCCCGTCGAAGTCAGCATCGGCAAGGACGGCAAGGCGAAGGCGGTCAAGCACTATGCCATGGGCCGTATCGCGCTGGAGATGTTCGAGATCATGCCCGACAAGCGCACGGCCTATGCCGGTGACGACGGGCGCGATACCATGATGCTGATGTTCGTCGCCGACAGGGCGGCGGATCTGACGGCGGGGACTCTCTACGGCGCCAAGTGGGAGCAGACCTCGGCGGCCGATGGCGGTGCCGCCACGCTGTCCTGGATTCGCCTGGGTCACGCCACCGAGGCCGAGATCGCCAAGCTGATCGCCAGGCACATCAAATTTTCCGACATCTTCGAGGTCGCCGCCGCCCCGGCCGAGGGCTTCACGCCGGTCTTCGTCTATCCCGGCTACGATGTCGAGGGCGGCAAGCAGACCCTGGAATATCTGAAGGTGAAGCCGGGAATGGAGAAGGCGGCGGCCTTCCTGGAAACGCGGCGTTATGCCGCCATGCAGGGCGCCACCACCGAATTCACCAAGATGGAGGGCATCGCCCTCGATCCCCAGGGCAAGACCCTGTTCACCGCCATGTCCTATATGGAGCAGGGCATGCTGGAGGGCAAGAACGACAAACGGCCCAATGACCATGTGCGCCTGGCGGGCGATCCCGCCGATCTCGTCTGCGGCGCCGTCTATGCCACCCGTCTCGCCGGGGGCGCCAGGGATACCGGCGGCGCGGCCATCGCCAGCGACTGGGTGGGAACCAGCGTCAAGGCCTTGGTGACGGGGGCCAAGAAGCCCAAGGACCAGACCGCCTACGGCGCTTTGGACAAGTGCGACACCGACAAGGTGGCCAATCCCGACAATCTGTCGTTCTCGCCCGCCATGCGCACCCTGTTCATCGGAGAGGATTCCGGCAACCACCTCAACAATTTCGTCTGGGCCTATGGGGTGGACGACGGCAAGCTGGCGCGTATCTTCTCGGCCCCGGCCGGGGCCGAGAATACCGGGCTGCGGATAGTGGAAAACGCCAAGGGCTTCGCCTATCTGCTGGGCAATATCCAGCATCCCGGCGCCGAGGAGGATCTGTCCAGCTATCCCGCCGAAATCCGCGCCAAGTTCCGCACCATGGTCGACAAGCGCGGCACCACCGGGGTGCTCGCCATCCTGCCGGCCATGACCCGCTGATCAGCGGATCGGGGTCGGCAACGGGAAGACGTCGGCCATGGACATGGAGCGGCCGTCGGACTGCACCATCCGGCAATGGCGGCGCGTCAGCGCCCTGGGCTCGGGCACGCCGCAGGAATGGGCGATGGTGCAGACTTCCTTTTCCATGTTCTTGACGTAGTGGGCCACCCGGTCGGCCTTGTTGAAGGGGTCGAGCCCCCGCTGCAGCTTGGGATCGTGGGTGGTCACGCCGGTCGGGCAGGTGTTCTTGTTGCACTGCATGGCCTGAATGCAGCCCAGGGCGAACATGAAGCCACGGGCGGAATTGACGAAATCCGCCCCCATGCACAACGCCCAGGCCACTTCGGCCGGATTGACCAGCTTGCCCGAGGCGATCACCCGAACCCGGTCCTTCAATCCCCATTTGACCAGCAGGTCCACCACATGGGGCAGGGATTCCTGGATGGGCAGGCCCACATAGTCGATCAGGCTTTGCGGCGCGGCCCCGGTGCCGCCATCGGCGGAATCGATGGTGATGAAGTCGGGCGCGCTGGCGACGCCGCGCTTGTGGATGCGCTCGCACAGGTCGTCGAACCAGTCGAAATCGCCGAACACCGTCTTGAATCCGGTGGGCTTGCCGGTCACCACCCGCACGTAGTCGATCATGTCCAGCAGGCCGTCGGCGCTGTCGATCTCGGGGTGGCGGTTGGGGCTGATGGAATCCTGGCCGACCGGAATGCCGCGAATGGCGGCGATTTCCGCGGTGACCTTGGAGCCGGGAAGAATGCCACCCTTGCCCGGCTTGGCGCCCTGGGCCAGCTTGATCTCGAACATGCGGATGCATTCCAGCTCGGACAGTTCGTGCATCTTGCCTTCGTCCAGGCTGCCTTCCAGATCGCGGATGCCGTATTTGGCGGTGCCGATCTGGTAGATGATGTCGCAATTGCCTTCCAGGTGATGGGGCGACAGGCCGCCCTCGCCGGTATTGAGCCAGCATCCCGCCTTGGCGGCGCCCATGGACAGGGCGCGGACCGCAGGCACCGACAAGGCGCCGAAGCTCATGGCCGAGATGTTGAACAGTGAATCCTGGAAATAGGGCTTGCGACAGGCCGACCCGCCGATTTCCACCAGCCGGGGGGCCACCGCCTCTTCATCCAAGGTGGGGAAGGCAGCGTTAACGAAGATCAGCTCGCCCGGCACCCGCAAGACGCGGGTCGAGCCAAAGGCGACGGTGGAATCCAGGTTCTTGGCCGCCCGGTAGACCCAGGCGCGCTGTGCCCGGTTGAACGGCATCTCCTCGCGGTCCTGGGCGAAGAAATACTGGCGAAAGAATTCCCCCAGATATTCGAAGAAGTAGCGGAAGCGGCCGATGACCGGATAGTTCCGCCGCACCGCGTGCTGGGTCTGGGTGATATCGATGACATAGACCACCGCGACCACCGCCAGGATGGCGCCGATGGCAAGAATGGCGACGGCCATGAACATGCTGTTGGCCGCCTGCACCAGATCGACGAAGGATCCCATCCAGAGCTCTCCCACCCATCCCGTTGGACTGAAAGGATGCCGTGGGTCGAACGCCCTGTCACGGCGGAATTGTCGGCGGCGGCCGCGTCGAGATCAGACCGCTAGGCGGCTTTCCAGGTGGAGGGAACAGGAATCATAGAGCTGTTCCACCAGGATGCGGGCGATGCCGGGCGTCAGGCTTGGATCGCGAGCCAGCAGGACGGCGCGGGCGGCTTCGCGTTCCTCAAGACGGTCAAGCCCCACCAGACGTGCGGCGGTGATGGCATTGCCGATAATCGCGATGAGCGAGCCTTCCATGACACCTTATCCGATCTCAAATATCATGGCCGCATCTTCCGTCCGGGGGCTGACTGGGCGCCAGCCACAAATGGAAATTATTTGTGAGTCAATGTGATAAGAGCGAGCGTTGCCCGCATGGATCAAGATGGCATGCCGCGGGGATCGCAAGCGGCGGCGGTGATGATCATGGGGCAGGCTAGGGTGGGGGCCTTAGTCCAATTATTGGTGATAACAGGGGCTTGCATTCCTGTGGAGTTTGGGCTAGCCTCTCTACAACTGGGATGAAAATATATCCCGGTTTGGCCCTTTGAGGCCGCTAGAATCGGCGCAGCCTCAAAAGGCCAGCGAATATCAAACGGCTTAGTCCAGAAAGGATACCGCCATGGCTGACGTAACACTCTCATCCGCTATCCGTAGCAACCTGCTGTCCCTGCAGGCTACCGGCTCCCTCGTTGATCGCACCAACACCCGTCTGTCCACGGGCTTGAAGGTCAGCTCCGCCATCGATGACGCGGTCTCGTTCTTCCAGAACAAGTCGCTGAAGGATCGCGCGGGCGATATGGCCTCTCGTAAGGACGAAATCGACCAGGGCATCAGCAATCTGACGACCGCTCTGGGTGGCGTGACCGCCGCCGAAAAGCTGCTCACCCAGATGAAAGGTATCGTGCTGTCGGCCAAGTCCGCTTCGGAACTGGATCGGCAGACTCTCGGCACCCAGCTGATCACCTTGGCTTCTCAGCTGAACTACCTCGCCAACGACACCTCGTACCAAGGTTTGAACCTGGTCAACTCGACCGGTTCGAACATTAAGGTGCAGTTCTCGGAAAAGACCGCGAACGTGCTCCAGGTCGATGGTGCCGACGTGCGTGTCTCCGGTGGTCTGGTCATGACCGCGTTCACCATGAACGCCAGCTTGATTGCCGGTTCTCTCGGCATCTCCAAGATCTCCGGTGTTTCGATGTTCGCGGGCTTCTCCTCGGTGTCCGCCTCGGTGTCGGTGTTCGATGCCTACATCGCCATGTTCGACTCGGGCGTGACCTCCGTTCGCGGTACGGCCAAGACCCTGGGTTCGAATGTCGCGCTGCTGCAAACCCGCGCCGACTTCACCAAGGAATACATCAACACCATGAAGATTGGTGGCGACAAGCTGGTGCTTGCCGACCTCAACGAAGAAGGTGCCAACCTGGTGTCGCTGCAGACTCGTCAGCAGCTGGGCATTCAGGCTCTGTCCTTCGCCAACCGTTCGGAGCAGGGCGTCCTGTCGCTCTTCCGTTAAGTCTTGGTTGGTTGATTGGGTTGTTACGATGGGGCGGAGGGCGCTATGCGCCTTCCGCTCTTTTCTTTTGCCGTTCAGGTGGCCTGGGCGGGATTTCTGCCGATGAATCCGAGGGCTATCAACGCAACATTAACCAATACTCGGCCATGCTGATGCATTGGACGCTTGTGATATTGGAGGTTTTGACTCATGGCCTATCCCACTGCCGACCAAGGCAAATATAGGTCTGTTCCCGCGGAGGGAAATCCTCGGGAGACCGAAGCCTGGGCGCTGACGGAAACGGCGCGGCGCCTGTCGGAGGGCTTGTCGGAATCGGTTTCAATCGACGACTTTCTGGCGGCAGTCAGGCTGAATTGGCGGTTGTGGACGATATTCCAGGCCGACTTGTCCATGCCGGACAGCGAAGTTCCGTTGGAGATGCGCCAAAACATGCTGGCTCTGGCCAATTTCGTCGATAAGAGATCGGTCGAAATCATCGCCACCCGGAACCGCACCTTGGTGAACGCCCTGATCAACATCAATCGGCAACTCGCCAGTGGCCTATTCACCGTTGTTCCGCCGAAAGAGGGCGTCGAGCCCGCTCCGCAGTCCGGTCTGTCGACCAACGAAGTGGTCTGATCGGTTCTGGTGGCATCGGTATCAGTCTTAGGGGGAATCCGTGAGCACCAACGAAAGCCAAGTTGCGTCCGCCGTAGCCGAGCAATTCCGCAGCCAAATGGCCGAGTATCGGCGTGAAAATGACGACCAAAAGGCCCTGGAAGCGGCCGAGGCCGCCCTCCAGGATCCCGCCCTGTCCGTCGAGGCCACCTGCGCCTTGGCCGCTATCTATTATCGCGCCGGTGCACTGGGCTATGCCATCAAGATGCTCGCCAGCCTGATGGAGAGCACGACCTATCCTAACGATATTCCCGAAGTACTCGCGGTGCTTTATGCTCAGGCGGGTTGCCTTTCAGATGCCCTTTATCTTGCCAAATTGGCCACAACCGAAAAGCCAGCTCATGATGTGCTGGATTATTTCGGCCCAAGCTTTCCTAAATTCGCCGATGCTTTTGCCCAGGTTTCCGCCAAACCTTTGATGGCGAGCGGCATGTCCGAGATGAATGCGGGCAATCTGGATCGGGCCAAGTTCCTGGTGCAGCAACATCTCATCATCCTGCCCAACGACGTCGAGGCGCTTGATGCCTATGCGCGAATTCTGACGCAGCTTGGCGAAATCACGGACGCCATCGGGATATTGCGCAGTGTTTCCACACTTGCGGGGCCGTCGGCCACCCTGCTTAGCCGTATGGGCCACTGCCTGATTCAGGTTGGCGACTTCCAGGAAGGGCTGGCATGCCACCACGAGGCGGTTGCCCGAGCCCCCACTTCGGCCCCGATTCTGGGTGCCGCCATGGCCGACATGCGGTTCTTTGACCGCCCCGAAGCCGCCGCCACCGGAATTCCGGACACTTGGGCGACCCAGTTGGCCAGTGCCGCGCCCAAGACCGTGCGGACTGCCCCCAAATATGCGGGCGCCAGTCCGGTTCGCATTTGCTACCTGTGCTCTTCGCTGGACAGCGACGAATTGCGCGGCATGGTCGGCGCCATTGCCCGCTCTCATGATCGGTCCCGGGTCACCGTGGTCGGTTTCGGCAAGGGCGAGGCGGAAGGTCAGAACAACCAATGGTCGCGCGGCGCCTTCGATCTGTGGCGCGACGTCTCCAGTCTTGATGTCACCACCATGGGCGCCCTGATTCGTGGCGAGGGAATCCATGTGGTCATCGATGCCGATGGATTGCTCGCGCCCGCCAGAAGCAGCCTGTTCCAGCGCAACACGGCTCCGTTGCAGGTCAGTTGGCTGCACGCGCCGGTCACCGGACGCGCGCCCGGCAATTACGTGTCGTTCAGCCCCGGCTCTGGCGATATGGGCGAGGGCCGTCTGGCCCTTGCAGGCGGCCGCTACTGCCTTTCCGGCTCCACGGGCGCCGCCCCGGTGGCGAGTCCCGCGCCCATGGAATCCGGCGAGACCATCACATTTGGCGTTGAACTGAGCCGCGCCGAACTCAATCCCCGGCTTGCCATGGCCTGGGGCCGAATTCTACAGGCGGTGCCAGGTTCCGTCCTGCTGTTCCGCGACACCGGCATGTTTGGCGATCAGGCTTCCATTGATCGGATCGTCAGCCTGTTCGGCAATGCCGGTGTGTCCCACCGTATCGATGTGGTCAAGGGCGGCGATCGCGCCGAATTTGCCGCCAATATCGACATTGCGTTGCTGCCGTTCCCATCGGCGAACATCCTCGCCTATGGAGAAATCCTGTGCGGTGGTGCTCCGGTCGTGGCACTGAGCAGCAGTGGGTCCGGCGCGGATATGGGGGCATTCCTGACGCAGGCCGGACTCGGCGATGCCCTGGTGGCGGCCGATGTTGCGGCCTATGTGGCGGCGGCCTCTGCCCTGGCCGGAGACAAGGCGGGGCTGGTGGCGCTGCGCCGTGGCTTGCCCGAGCGTCTCGCTTCCGTTCCGTCGTTCTCGGCCAAGGGTTTTGCCCGCATGGTCGAGGACGCGGTGATCGGCGCCCTTGGACAGTTGCAGGCGTGATGACAGGGCATGGCGGAGGCGTTGAGTCCCTGAAGCAGCGGAATCTTGACGCCTTCCGCCTGCGCTTCCCCGAGATTCATGCCCGTCTGTCCGCCATAGTCCATCCCGTTACCCGGATTGTCGAGCAGGACGGCGTCCCCATCGACATCGATCTGGGCACGGGACGTCTGTACAAATGCGATGGACGTGACCTGGCCCTGAAGCAGGCGGAGGACTTCATCGAGTCGCCGCGTCGTGTCGGCTATCAGGTCAACAATGCCATGACCGGGGACAGCCCGGTTTCGTTGCGCCTGTTCGCTCGGATCGTCGAAAGCACGCGCGAGCACAAGGCCACCGTCCTGACCGGCGCTCCCGTCGCCCGGTCGGGCTTTCTCTTCGTGTTCGGCCTCGGCCTTGGTCACCACCTTCCGGCCTTGGTGGAAGGCTTGGAAACCGAATGGATCGTGGTGGTGGAGACCATCGAGGAATTCGTTCTCCACTCCCTGTCCACCATCGACTGGGCGGCCATCTTCGAAAAGTGCGACAACTCGGGCACGCGCCTGAACCTGATTCTGGCCGAGCAGCCGGTGCAGCTTCAGCGCGAGATCCAGGATCTGATGGAAGAGCAGGGCGAATTGGGCATCGACGGCTCGTTCTACTATCGCCATTACCCGTCATGGCCGCTGGACAAGACCTTCGAGGATCTCGTCAATAATGTCCCGTTGAAGATGATTCAGCGCGGCTATTACGAAGACGAGCGCAAGATGCTGTGGAATACCATAGCAAATTTGCAGAAATACGACTGTCATATGCTGTCGGGCGAATTCCAGCTTCATGCACCGGCGCCGGCCTTCCTGATTACCTCGGGGCCGTCGCTCGATTACGATCTCGACTACATCAAGCAATGGCGGGATCACGCCATCATTTTTTCCGGCGGTTCGTCCCTGCAGGCGCTGTTGGCCAAGGGGATCGTTCCCGACTACCACGTGGAACTGGAAAACGTGGTCCAGGTCTGGGACTTCTTCGACCACATGCTGGACCTCAACCAGGACAAGTTTCCCGACCGCCGCTTCACCGGCATCAAGCTGATTGCCTCGGTGACGGTCAATCCGCGCGTTTCGGCGCTGTTCGACGAATCATATTATTTCTTTCGCGACAGCGTCAGCTCCTCGGTCTGCTTCGCCGACAAGTTCCCCATCATGACGGCCATCGGCCCCAATGTGGCCAATACCATCGTGGCGGTGGCGGCCCGACTTGGCTTTCGCCACGTCTACATGTTCGGCATGGATTGCGGTTGGCGCGATGGCACCGCCCATCACTCCAAGAATACCGCCTATTACACCTCCAAGACCTTCATGACCGAGAAGATGGAGAGCGAGTACACCTGTCCCGGCAATTTCGGTGGCACCATCCAGTCGACCATGGTGCTGTCCTGGACCCGCGACATGCTGGAGGGCAAGGCCCAGAAGTTCGGTTTGCGCGCCTTTAATTGCAGCGACGGCGCCCTGATCAGGGGGGCGGTCCCCAAATTGGCCGAGACCCTCGAATTCGAAGGCAAGCCCATCGACCGCGAGAAATGCTTCACCCATGTGCGGGAGAAGGCAACCTTCCTTGAGAAGGGAACCTATCTCCACCAATTCGACTTCGACGGCTTCGTCGCCGAGATCGACGTCTATGAGAAAATGATCTGCGATCTGTGCGACGAGATCGAACGGGATGGCCACGACTTCCGCTGGATGCTGCGCCAGCTTGCCGACATGAATCGGAAGTGGACCACCAGCGCCTATTCCCATGTCTATCCGGTGTTCCAGGGCCCCACCATCGGCATGGCCAAATGCGGCTGCGTTTTCCTCAACCGGATCGAGGATGCCGGGCAACTGGCTTTGGTCTTCAAGGACTTCCTGGCGGAATACCGCCAGATCCACGTGGATATGGCGGTGGAAACCCGCGCTATCTTCGCCGACGCCAAAACCTGGATCAATGGTGGGCCGGAACCGAAATGGGCCGCCGGATTGCAGACCGCGCCGGGTTACACCTTCTAGACGGAGAGGGCGATGACCGAGTCCGTGTTTGAGCGGGCGGTGACCTTCCAGGTTCGCCAGCAGTTCTCCGAAGCGGCCGAACTGTTCGACCGGATCCTCGCCAACACCCCGGACGATCCCGAGATATGCTGGCGCGCCAGCATTTGCGAGATGCATAACAACCGGCCAGACCGCGCATTGGCCTTGATCCGCGACGCCATTCGTCTGAGCGGCGGCTCGCCCGCCATGGCCCGACACGAGGCCAATCTGCTGCAGCAGAGCTATCGCATCCCGGAGGCCATGGCTGTCCTGGAACGGGCGGTGGCCAAGGCCCCGACCGAGGTGGAGACCCTGGCGATGCTTGCCGACCTCCGCCACTTCGCGCGGGACTATCAGGGGGCGGTTCAGTGCCATATGGCCGTCCTTGCGGTGGACCCCGACAATCTCGACGCCATCGACGGATTGCGCGGTGTCCATTTCAGCATGGGGCAAAGTGACGCCGCCCGGGAATGGAAGAGTCTCGGCGCCGAAAAGCGAGCCGAACTTGAATTCGATTATGGGCCACTGGTGCTGTCCGAAGAGGTTTCGGAACTCTCCGACGCCGAATATGCTCGCGCCCTGACATGCCTGGAAGCGGTCGAGACCATGATCGCCCGCCGCGAGGGCCTGAATGCCGACCATGTGGGAAGACCGGCGGGACAATGGACCTGCGACGAGGAGTCCCGCAGCCTTTATCGGCTGTTACGGACGCGCGATCGCGACGTGATTCGGAAGTTGCGGTTCTACGCCCAGGAATTCAGCGGCATTAAGCTTCCCACCATGGAGCCCGCCGTTGACCGGCCCCACATCGATGCCAAGGTGCCGGACAACTATGATGAATTCCTCAGAATATGGTCGCCGCTGCCGCCGCGGGACTATTTGGATCATATCCGGGGGATGCCGGACCGGTTACGGCTGGTTCAGCCCCGAAAATTCGCCGAGATCGGCTGGGCTTACGATGGCGGCATCATCAATCTCGATACTTATTTCACCCTGGTCTATGTGACGGAACTGGATGCCAACGGCATCCTGACCCATCTGAAGCAGCGGGCCGCGATTGGTCCGGCCCTGGCTTTGGAAATCGGTGGCGGTTACGGCAATCTCGGCTTCAATGTCCGCAGGCTGGTGCCCAATACCCGATATATCATCGTGGACTTGCCGGAATCCCTAGCCTTTTCCTCCATCTACCTCTCGACCCTTTTCCCAGAGGCAGAGACCGAGTTCGTCGATGTCGGCGCGCAATGCCGCCAATTGGACCGGCCGGGATACTCCTTCGTGTCGGCGGCGGCCTTTCAGCCCGGCGTCTTGGGCGAGCGCCGCTTGGATCTGGCCATCAACACCATGTCCTTGGCCGAGATGAGCGACGCCCAGAAAAGCCATTACGGTGCGGGGATCGGCAGTTTGCTGGACGATGATGGCGTGTTCTTCGAGCAGAATCAGACCATCATCGGTGGGCTCGATTACGTGGGCAGTTTCATGATGCCCTATTTCGCGGAGCGAAGCGGCTTTGTCCGGACCGATCTACCCCATGTCCATGCCGGGCGCGGCAATCTTTGGCGTCGGCCGCGCCGGGACGTGGCCATGGCGGCGTTCGGCCGCTAAACCAGCGCCAGCCAATCCTGGGCCGCGTCACGATCGGCTTCCATGTCCTCGGGCGGTCGGGTGCGGATCGTCCGGTGCAGCAGCGCCGACCAGAAGCGGTGGCCGTTGTAATGACGCTTGGCCCAGTCGTGGGCGTCTTGCGCGATCCGCGCCGCCAGGTCGGGGCGCCTGCCGATGAAATGGGCGATGTGGACGATGTCCTCCACATTGGTCCAGGGCAGGTAATGGCGGTAGGGCGTGAAGAATTTGGCGGTGGCGGGATTGTCTTGCTCCACCAGCAAGGCTCCGGCGGCGATGGTCTCCCAGACCCGTCCGGTCACCAAATGATCGTCGGCGGCGTGGCGCGACACATTCAGATTGGCCTGTGTTCGGGTCAGCAGCCGCGCATAAGCGTCGGTATCGCCGGTCTCCGCATGACGGCGGGCGCCCGTGATGGCGGTGAAGGCGATGTCCTCCGTCATCAGCACCGCCAGCACCATGATGCGCGGCTGCCAGGCGATATTGCCGACGAAGGTCAGGCCCGGCCGTCGTTCGGCGTGGTCCAGGAACGAAGAATGCAGGCTGGGCAACGGCACGATCACCACCTTGTCGCCGCCCTCTTGCCGAATTTGCGATAGGGGATCACCCATCACCATGGCGTCGCAGGCGGGCAGCCAGGACTGCAGCAGCGGCATGGCATGGCGATGGGCATCGCGCATGAGGCAAGCCAGCCGGAAGCCGAGCCTTGCCTTCAACGCCACCATCATGGCCGGGTTGACGCCGCGCAGGCTGAGGGGCTGACAGTCCAGGATCACCACGTCGGGGCGCAGGCGTTCCATGGCGGCGACAAAAACATCGACTCGGTTGGCCACCTCGCCGTCGGACCCCACGAAGTCCCTGCCCATGATGATGGCGCTGTCCAGATAGAGGTGCAGATCAACTCCCGCATCCCGGGCGGAACGCCCGAAATGTTCGGCCAAGTCATTGGGCAGGGCGCGATGATTGAAGCTGACCATCACCACCTTGACGGCGGGTGGCGGCGGATCATCGGGCAGGGGAACGACCGGCAAATCGGCTTCGTCCAGCGCGAAGGCCGCCTCGATGCGTTTCGCCAGTTCCGTCTCGATGGTCTCGTCATAGGGGCGAATGGCGCCGTCGAAATGGCCGATCAGAGGGTCGGGGCCGCCGGACACGCCGCCCCAGATGGAGGTGAACAGCGAGCGCGCCAGATGCGGCTTGCCGATCATCATGGCCACCGCCCCCATGTCGAACACATGGCCGGGAGCAATGGGCCAGCGGTCCGTCCAGCGGGTGATGAAGGCGGTGGCGCGCTCACATCGATCCATGGCGACCAGATGTTCGATCAGGCCGCGGTGCCGCCCGCTCCATTGACCGTCTTCCGCCAGCAAGGATTCCAGGGCGTCAAGGGTGGCGGCGTCGTTGTCCAGGGCCAGCAATTGCAGCAAGGCGTCGCAGCGGGAAGGCCCCGATCCGCCAATCTCTCCAAGCACGACTCGGGCGTCATCTGGTTTTCCGGCTCGCCGCAGCATCTCCGCCAGACGGAGTTGGAAGAAGGATTGCCCCGGCATCAGCGACAGGGCCATGCGGCAGGCGTCGATCTCGGCGTCGAAACAGCCGTAATGGTGCAGGCGTTCGGCCAGGGATCGCCATAGGGCCTGTGGCGGCAGACCCGCCTGGGCCAGCCAGGACTGTGTCACCTGTCGCAGGCCGTCGGCGATGACCTCGGGGGCTTCGTCGGCGATCCAGCCGCTGGCGATGGCCGCCATGGCGGCCGGTGCGATTGGGTTTGCCATCAATGACTCTTTATCATGGGTTGCAGCAGCCTAATCCAGTCGCACCGGTCTGTCTTCCTCTCGACCGCGACGCCGGAACAATTCCGGCAAGGCGCCGCGCCTCAGTTTGCCTCCCTCGGTCT
Organism: Paramagnetospirillum kuznetsovii; assembly: GCF_003284725.1. GTDB lineage: Bacteria > Pseudomonadota > Alphaproteobacteria > Rhodospirillales > Magnetospirillaceae > Phaeospirillum > Phaeospirillum kuznetsovii. The sequence goes on from NZ_PGTO01000002.1 coordinate 147,918, forward strand.
TCGGAAGTCCGGCGACGCAAGCCATGTGGCAGCGTCCGACCCAGACCGGCAGCGCCATGGCCGCCGCCTTTCTGGCGGCGGCACCGTCCTGGCCGGGTCGCAACACCAGGGCCACATGCAGTTCATCGCTGCCGTCCGGACCGGGAAGGCCAAGGACGGCGGCCTCGGCCACGGCGGCGACCGCGCGGCGAATGGTGTCCTCCAAGGTAATGGGCGCCACCTTGATGCCGCCGAAATTCAGCATGTCGTCGCGGCGGCCGAGAAGTTGGAAGCGACCATCGGCAAGGCTGCGGCCCAAATCGCCGCTGAGAAACCAGCCGTGGCGGAAGGCGTCGGCCGACGCCGCTTGGTCTTGGTAGCGATCGGCCATGCCGGGGGCGCGCATGGCGACGATGCCATCCTCGCCCTCGGCCACACGGTGCCCCGCCTGATCCAGGATGGCGATCTCCACCCCGGGCGCGGCCTTGCCGATTGCGTTTTCATCCATCAGGCAAAGGGCGCTGCCGACCTCGTTGGCGCCGTATCCGACCTGAATCTCGGCCCCCAAGATCCGGCTGGCCCGCTGGCGAAGCACGGGCGTCACCGGAGCGCCGCCGGTGGTGAGCAGCGGCACCGGCGCCCCCGACGAAGGCCCCGTCTCCAAAAGCGCGTCCAAGACGGCGGGCAGGCACCAGACATGGGTGGCGCGATGGTTCCAGGCGGTGGCGAGGGCGGCGGGAAAGGCGATTTTGGCCCCCCGGCGCAGGCAGGCCTCGGCCCGCGTCTCCACCGCGTTGAGGGCGAAGGAATACAGGGCGAGAAAAACCGAGCCCGCATCCAGCCCCGATGTTCGGGCCACATGATCGACCCGCCAGTCCCAGGCGGCGGCCGATAGCGGAATTCCCTTGGGTATCGCGGTGGTCCCCGATGTCCAGATCACCCGGCAGGGCGACGGCCGGGTGAGCGCAGGCCCCTCGGATTGGGGCGGCAGGGAAAACGCCCATCGCAGCCAGTCCGCGTCGAGGCTGTGCCGTCGGCATGGCCCCAGATCCGAATGGGACAAGATCAGATCGGTGAAGGGGCGCAAGACCTCGGGAAAGCCGTGGGATTGCCATTGGTCGGCGGTGAAGGAGGTCGAACACGCCCCCTGCGCCTCGCAGGCGATGATCAGCAGCCAGTGGATATAGGGATCAGGGTGTTCCAGCGCCACCCGGGCACCGGCGGCAACCCCAAGCGCCGCGACGGCGCGGCGGAACCGATGGGCGTCGGCCCGGAACCTGCCATAGGAAATGACAGCCTCACCGACCGTCAGGGCGATCTTGTCGGGATCGCGCCCGGCATGGAGATCAAGCCAGTCAAGCTTGCTCCGGGGCGGGGCCTGTTTCGTCGATCCGATGATCACGTCCTCCGCGCGCACGGCCCATCAGTCCATTGAGCAATGCACTCTAGGGGAGCTCCAGGGCAGTGCCAAGGCTTCCGCCGAAATGACCCGTGCCCTGATTTCCGGTTGAGACGCGGTCTGCGTTTCCCGCCGCAACCACATGTCACGGACGGGGGTGGATACCACTTTCAGGGTAAAAATTTCATCTATGGCATTAGATATATGCCACGGTCTGACTTCCCTGCTGGTCATGAACCTGTTCGACACCAACGCGGTAATGCATTTTCCATGGTTGCTGCTGGGACCGGCGGTCTTTCTGATGATGCGCCACGGTTCGGGCATCGTCGTCCTCTCCGCCCTTTGCGTCGGCGGGGGAGAACTTCTGCAGGGCGTGGCGCTTGATGAGAGCATCGGCAGCGGGATTCGCTGCGCGGTGGCGCTCTCCACGGGGGGCTGGGTTTACCGGCGCACCGGCATCGGCCTTGCCATCTGCAAGAAGATCATCGAACGCCATTTTGGGCGAATCTGGCTGGAGTCGGCGCAGGACAAAGGAACGACCTCTTCTTTACCCTGCCGGACGGCCACGTCGCTCCATCAGCCGCCTCCCCGCCAGGATCGTGATTTCCCGAATCATCGGGCGAGGCGTTTTTCGGGTGACAGGCCAAGGTTGCTAAATTATAGATTCACCAGGATAGGCAAGCATTTTATCCCGGCGGTGTCCTTGATCTGAGCCAAGGCCCATAGCCCCGAAGGTGGCCGAGTGGAGATCGTCGTCAAAGCCTTCTCGCGTCCATTTTATCTGGACCGTTGCCTGACATCCATCCGCGCCAATCTGGATAATTTCACCGGCATCACCGTTCTCGATGACGGGCTGCTGCCCCCATTCCGCCAAGCCATCGCCGAACGCCACCCCGATGTCCGTATGGTCTCGGCGCCATGGTCCGACGTCAAACCCGTCATCATCCGCGAGCGCACCCGCCAACCGGTGGACATGGGTGAAACCGGTCCCCGCAATGACCTTGCCGCCGCCCTGGAGCGGGTTCTGGTCTGGCCCAGCAGCATGGACCCGCTGCCGTTCTGGCATCAATCCATCAGTGCCATGGACTCGCGCTACATCATGCTGATCGAGGAGGACACCTGGATCACCACCCATCTGGATGTGGCCGTGATCGAAGCCGAGATGACGCGTGCCGACTGCCTTGTGGCATCGCTGTATTCCCAACGGGCCCAAGCCTTCGAATCAGTGCGCGGCCGGACCTGTGTCGGCGAGGCCGCCGCGTTGGAAGTCATGAACGCCCCCATGCCGCCCCGCCGTCAGATCATCGACACCTATTTCCCCGTCAGCCTTGCCATCTTCCGCCGCGACTTCTGGCTGCGATGCCATGCCGGAATCCAGTTCTGGATTCCCGAATCCCCGATCCATGATCAGGCCATGACGGTGCTCGGCGACATGCTGGAACGCGGCGAGAGGCCATCCTTCGCCCGCATCACGCCCCAGGTGCTCGATCACGGATTTTCCCTCTCGACCCGCATACCACCGTCGCAATACGGCAGTGACGTCACCCTTTATGACATCTCCGATCTATTATCGGAGGCATGGCGGACCGGGCGACTTGATGCCATGCGCGATTTCCCTCTCGATTTCTCGGAGAATTATCTCTCGGCCATGATCGCCGCAAGCCTGGGCGGCGACGCGGCCGGGGAATGGCTGCGGCTGCGGCGCAATTACGAGGCCGCCTACGCCATGGCCATGCACCGCAAGGACGAGACGGCCGACAAGGGGGCATAACGCACGACACCACAACCGGCATGGGAGGGCGCCGTGGTTGCTCCACGGGACTGCGCCACAAGGGTGCTACACACGCCCGGATCGGGGGTGGCGAAAGGCGCGGATTTCCTTGCGAGGAGAAGTTGGCTGGGGCGCCAGGATTCGAACCTGGGAATGCCGGTACCAAAAACCGGTGCCTTACCGCTTGGCGACGCCCCACCAGCGCGGGTCGCGCACCATAATCCGAACCGCGACGGGTTTCAACGCCCTATCCCAACAACGGCGCCGGGGCCACCCACCAGTTGGGGCGGGCGGCATGCAGGTTGGTGGCGGCGGCGCGGGCGGCGTCCTCGGTGGCGAACAGGCCGAAGCAGGTGGCGCCCGATCCCGACATGCGGGCCAGCAGGCAGCCATCGGCGGCGGAAATGGCGGCCAGCATCTCGCCCACCACCGGTTCGATGCTGACGGCGGCGGGGGTCAGGTCGTTGCGCCGGGCGCCCAGGGCATCGGCCAGGGCCTTGGCGTCGGCCGGGCTTTCGGTCAAGGGATCGAAGGCGGAGAAGGGGCCGGTGCGGGCCTTGAACACGGCGGGCGTGTGCAGCGGCACCATGGGATTGACCAGGACCAGCCAGGCGGGGGGCAGGGCCGGGGCATCGCTGAGAACCTCGCCGACGCCCTGCATGCGGGTGGGCTTGCCCGCGAGGCAGACCGGCACGTCGGCGCCGATGGACAGCGCCAGCGCCCGCATGCGCTCCTCGGACAGCGCGACGTTCCACAACTGGCTTAAGCCCTTCAGGGCGGCGGCCGCGTCGGCGGAACCGCCGCCGATTCCGGCGGCCACCGGCAGGCGCTTGGTCAACAAGATGGAGGCGCCGGTCTTGACGCCCGCGATCGCGGCCAGCAGGCGGGCGGCCTTCAAGACGATATTCTCGCCTTCGGTCGGGATCAGGGACGCGGTGGGGCCGGTGACGTCCAGGCTCAGTTCGGCGGCCGGTTCCATGTCCAGGGTATCGCCGATTCCGGCGAAGGCCACCAGGGAATCCAGCAGGTGATAGCCGTCGTCGCGCTTGCCGACCACATGCAGGGTGAGATTGACCTTGGCGGGAGCGAATATGGTGATCATGGATGGTCTTACTTCAGTGGTTGGCCGGGCAGTTGGCCGGTGGAGATCTTGGCCTTGAGCGGGTCGATCTGCTCGGGCTCGGGGTCCAGGCTCATGGCGCGCTTCCACTGGAACCGGGCCTCGTCATAGCGGCCCACTTGCCACAAGGCATCACCCAGATGTTCGTTGATGGTGGGGTCTTCCGCCTTCAATTCGGCGGCGCGCTCCAAATACCGGACGGAGGCCTGGAACTCGCCCATGCGGTACAGCGCCCAGCCCAACGAATCCACGATGGCGCCGTCATTGGGGCGCAGCTCCACGGCGCGTTCGATCAGCTTGCGGCCCTTTTCCAAATTGATCCCCTGGTCCACCCAGGTATAGCCCAGATAGTTGAGCACGTCGGGCTGGTCGGGCTTGAGCCGCAGCGCCTCCAGGAAGTCCTTTTCCGCCTTGGGCCATTGGTGCGAACGTTCCAGCGCGATGCCGCGCGCGTAGAACAGGCCCCAATTGCGGGAATCGGCGCTGCCGCCCGCCTTGACCAGGGCCAGATCATAGGTGTCGGCCGCCTCGGCGAAGCGCTTGTGCCGCCGTTGCACATCGCCCAACGCCATCAGGGCGTCATGGTTGTCGGGGGTGGCGGCGGCCAGGGATTTCAGTTCGGCGATGGCGCGATCCACTTCGCCCATCTCGTCCAGATTGACCGCGAGACGCAACCGGGCGAAGCCGGAGACTTGGGCGGAGACCGGAATGGCGCGATAGACCTCGTTGGCTTCGGCCAGCCGCTTCTGGTGGCCCAGGGTGTCGGCCACCAGGATCTGCGCCATGGGGAAATCGGGCCGCAGCGCCAGGGCGAGGCGCGAGAACACCAGGGCGAGGTCGTGGGCATTGCCCTGGCGCACCAGCGAGGCAGTGTCGAACATGGCTTCGGCAAGGCCGTCGGCGGCGGTGGCGACGGTGGCGGGCGGTCCCGCGCCCGCGGCCAGAAGACGCCGGGCGTCCAACAGCGAGCGGTCGCCGTGCTCCTTCAGGTAGCGCTGATACAGTTCGGCGGCGGCATCCATGCGACCGGCGCGCTGATAGAAGGTGCCGACGGCTTCCACCGTGCGCACGCTGGTCTGGGCGGCGAGGGCGGCCTTGTAATGGCCCTCCGCCAGATCGGGCCTACCCGCCTGTTCGGCCATCAGTCCGGCGTGAAACTCATAGATGGGGGCGAAGGAGGAGGTCTCCTCCCGTGGCGCCAGCAGCGCCAGACCGCCGTCGAAATCCCCCTGGCCCGCCTTGGCCCAGGCGGTCAGCAGCGGCCCCAGGAAGCCGTTGATGCCCTTCTTGGGCAGAATGGCGAATCGCTTCTCGGCGGCGGCGAACCGTCCGTCGCGGCCATCGCGGGCTCCCATCATCATGGAGGGAAGCGCCGCCTCGCCGTCGATGATCAGCAAGCGCTCGGCCATGACGGCGGCTTCGTCCAGACGGCCCTCGGCCACCAGCAGGGTGAAGGCGCGTTGTTGCAGGTCGAGATTGTCGGGATCGCGGCGAGACGCCGTGGTGAAATAGTCGGCGGCGGCGCGGGTGTCGCCATGGGATTGGGCGAAGCGCCCCGCCAGATAGGCGCCCAGCCCGGCCTCGAGGCGGGACTCGTCGGCCATGTCGCCGTCGTCGCGGCCGGTCCGGCCGCCCGATTGGGGCATGCAGCCCCACAGCGCGGCGACGACGACCGCGAGGCTCCAGAGACGACCGACGGATATCACCATGTGCTCCAACCAAAAACCGGGATGCGGTCCCTTGGCGTCTCCCGACGAGACGCCAAGGCCCCAGCTTTACATGTTGGGATAATTCGGTCCACCGCCACCTTCGGGAACCACCCAATTGATATTCTGGGTGGGATCCTTGATGTCGCAGGTCTTGCAGTGCAGGCAGTTCTGGGCGTTGATCTGCATGCGCGGATTGGAACCGTCGTCATTGCGGATGATCTCGTAGACCCCGGCCGGGCAGTAGCGCTGCTCGGGGGCATCGTAATGCTCCAGATTGATGGCCACCGGCACGGCTGCGTCGCGCAGCTTGAGATGGGCCGGTTGGTTCTCCTCGTGATTGGTGCTCGAGATGAACACCGAGGACAGCTTGTCGAAGCTGACCACCCCATCGGGCTTGGGATAGGCGATCTTGGGGCATTCCGACGCCTTCTTCATGGCCAGATGGTCGGGATGGTGGTGGAGCGTCCACGGCATCTTGCCCCGGAACAGATAGGTCTCCAGCGCCGCATAGGCGATGCCGCCCCACAGGCCCCAGTGGAAGCTGGGGCGGATGTTGCGGACCTGATGCAGTTCCGGCCACACCCAGCTTTTCTTCAGATTCTCGCCATAGGCGGTGACCTCGTGGGTGGCGCCTTCATGCGCCAGCGCCTCGGCGACGGCCTCGGCGGCCACCATGGCCGACTTCATGGCGGTGTGGGTGCCCTTGATCTTGGGCACGTTGAGGAATCCGGCGGTATCGCCCACCAGGACGCCGCCGGGGAAGGTCAGCTTGGGGATGGACTGGAGGCCCCCCTCGGACAGGGCGCGGGCGCCATAGCTGACCCGCTTGCCGCCCTCGAACAGGGGACGGATGGCGGGATGGGTCTTGAAGCGCTGGAATTCGTCGAACGGCGACAGATGCGGATTGGCGTAGTCGAGTCCGACCACGAAGCCCACCGCCACCTGATTGTTTTCCAGGTGATAGAGGAACGACCCGCCATAGGTCTGGGTATCCAGCGGCCAGCCGACGGTGTGCAGGATGGTGCCGGGCTTGTGCTTGGCCGGATCGATGTCCCACAGCTCCTTGATGCCGATGCCGTAGGTCTGGTCCTCGCAATCCTTGCGCAGATCGAAGCGCTCGAACAAGGTCTTGGTCAGGCTGCCGCGGCAGCCTTCGGCGAAGATGGTCTGGCGCGCCCACAGCTCGACGCCCGGCGTGTGGTTGCCGGTGGGCTGGCCGTCCTTGCCGATGCCCATGTCGCCGGTGGCCACGCCCTTGACCGAGCCGTCCTCGTGATAGAGCACCTCGGCGGCGGCGAAACCGGCGAAGATCTCGACGCCCAGCGCCTCGGCCTGGGTGCCCAGCCAGCGGGTGAAATTGCCCAAGCTGACGATGTAATTGCCGTGATTGTTCATCTGCGGCGGCGTCATCAGGCGGATGGCCTTGGACTTGGTCAGGAACATGAAGCGGTCGTCGGTGGCGGGCGTCAGCAGCGGCGCGTCCAGCTCTTTCCAGTTGGGCAGCAGCTCGGACAGCGCCCGGGTCTCGATCACCGCGCCCGACAGGATATGGGCGCCGACCTCCGATCCCTTTTCCAGCACGCAGACGTTCAGATCGGCATTGATCTGCTTCAGCCGGATCGCCGCCGACAGGCCCGCTGGCCCGCCGCCCACGATCACGACATCGAATTCCATGCTTTCACGTTCCATAACCACCCCAACTCAGAATTGACCCGGGCCTCCACGCCCTTCGGTCCCGACAGGCCAACCGCCTCTATAGCACAACAGTTGCGATGGATTCGATCACTTATGGGCATGGCTGGGGCAAGAAAATGTCGTGGTATGTTCATCGGCCCATGAAATTCGCGGTGTCAGTGCCGCAGCAGCAGCATGACAATTCCCATGGTAGCGGCCAAATTGAAGCCGAGCATCCATTTGAGAACGGCTATATCGGTGCGCATGGGCTGCAACTCGGTCTGCAACACCGACTGGGTCACCACTGAATCATGGAGCGCCGCGTCCAGCGCGCTGGCATGGGCGCGGGCCTGATCTTCGGGCACGCCGGACGCCTTCAGCGTTTCCAGGTATGCCAACTTATCGAAGGTGACAGAGCTCATGGCACCACCTTCGCTATGTTGATTATGGAAGTCAAGATCACCGTCTTAGCCGAGTCGCGCTGTTTCCTCGGACGTGCTAGCTTTTCGCCCCATGGAGACGCAGAGCAATCCCTACGACATCCTGCGCTGGTATCTGGAAGCCGGCGTCGACGAGACCATGGGCGAGGAGCCGGTGGATCGGTACGCCGCCTTGCAGCGGGCGCAGCAGGCCCGCGCCGCCGCGCCGCCGCCGCGCCCCCCTGGATTCCATTCAACCGTGGTCGCGGCGGTCGCCACCGTGCAACCGGGCGGCGTCATTCCCGGCACCGCCGCCCATATCGCCAGCGGTTGCCACAGCCTGGCCGAATTGCGGGTGGCGCTGGAACATTTCGACGGCTTGCCCCTCAAGCAGGCGGCGGCCAGCACGGTTTTCGCCGACGGCAACCCGCAAGCCTCGGTCATGTGCATCGGCGAGGCGCCGGGCCAGGAGGAGGATCGCCAGGGCCGCCCCTTCGTCGGTCCCAGCGGCAAACTGTTGGATCGCATGCTGGCCTCCATCGGGCTCGATCGCGATAGCGCCTATATCACCAACGTGGTTCCCTGGCGGCCGCCCGCCAATCGCAAGCCGACCCCCGACGAGGTGGCGGTGTGCATGCCGTTCCTGACCCGCCATATCGAATTGGTGGATCCGCAGGTGCTGATTCTGTTCGGCGGCGCGGCGGCCTCGGCGGTGCTGGCCAAGGCGGACGGCATCAACCGCCTGCGCGGCAACTGGTTCCAGTTCAATTCGCCCGGCCTGCCCCGGCCCATCCCGGTGCTGGCCACCTTCCATCCCGCCTATCTGCTGCGGACGCCGGAAGCCAAGCGGTTCGCCTGGCATGACCTGCTCATGGTCCGCAAGAAGCTTGCGTCGGGGCAGCATTGATCAACGTTCAGGCAGCCTTGCAGCAGGTGGAGGCGTTGTTGCGCGCCGGTAAGGGCGCCGATGCGGCACGGCTGTGCAAGCAATTGCGCAAGAACCGGGTGGATGGTCCCGCCCTGCTCAAGCTGGAAGGCATCGCCGCCTTCATGCTGGGCCATCACGCCGAGGCGGCCAAGGCGCTTGGCCGGTTCTGCGACATGGCGCCCAACGATTCCGGCTCCTTGGCCATCCTGGGCAATGTCCAGCAGGCGCTGGGCAAGCCCGAGCGGGCGGCGACGGCCTTCCGCCGCGTCCTGGCGCTGGAACCCAATGCCGCCCCCATTCACTACAATCTGGGCAATGCCCTGCTGGACTTGGGCGATTACGCCGCCGCCGCCGAATCCTTCGGCCGCGCCATGGCGTTGCAGCCCAACTACGCCAAGGCCATGGCCGGACAGGCACAGGCCCTGGCCGCCCTCGGCCAGGACGAGGCCGCCGTTGCCGCCTATGTCGCGGCTCTCACCGTTGATCCCGACATGGCCCAGGCGCACACCAATCTGGGCAGCCTGCTGCAAGGGCTGGGGCGGTTCGCCGAGGCGGCGGCGGCCCATTCCCGCGCCGTGGCCTTGAAGCCCGATTTCGCCGAAGCCCATACCAATCTCGGCAATGCCCTGCAGGATCTCGGCCGTCTCGACGAGGCGGTGGCCGCCCATTCCCGCGCCGTCGCCCTGGCGCCCAGGCAGGCCCGCTGCCACAACAACCTGGGCGCCGCCCTGTTCGCCGTGGCCCGCCAGAAGGAGGCCGCCGAGTGCTACGAGAAGGCGCTGTCGCTGGCCCCCGATATGAAGGCGTGGCGCAATCTGCTGGCGGCGGCGTTGTATCGCGACGATCTCGACCACGCCGGGCTGGAAAAGGTCCAGCGTCGCTTCGGCCGCGCCTTCGACCAAAGGCCGGGCAAGATGACGCCCGTCCCTTGCGACGGTCCGATCCGGGTCGGCTATCTGACGTCCGACTTCAAGAATCACCCGGTGGCGGGCAACATGCTGCCGGTGCTCGAACGCATGAACCGCGCCGCCTTCCCGATCCATGTCTACGCCAATCAGATCCGCTCCGATGCCATGAGCGAACGCATCCGCGCCCTGGCGGCGGGCTGGACCGATATCGGCCGCATGAGCGATGCCGAGGCGGCCGAGCGCATCCGGGCCGACGGCATCCACATCCTGGTCAGCCTCGCCGGGCATTTCGACGAGAACCGCCCCACCATCTGCGCCCATCGCGCCGCGCCGGTTCAGATCAGCCTGCACGACGTGGCCACCAGCGGTCTGGCCGCCATGGACTACATCATCGGTGATTCCTTGTTGCTGCCGCGCGGCTCGCCCGAGGTTTTCAGCGAACGGCAATTGCGGCTGCCCCATTTCTACGTGGCCGACCTGCCGGGCGATCTGCCGCCGCTGCGCGACCCGGACGGTTCGGCGGGGCCGGTGTTCTGCTGCTTCAATAATCCGTCCAAGATCGGCCCCGCCACCCTGGCCGCCTGGGGGCGGATTCTTGGCGCCCTGCCCGATGCTCGGCTGGTGCTGAAATATCAGGGGCGCTACGGCAACCGCGAGATCCGCGAGCGCTTTATAACGCTGCTGATCCAGGCCGGGGCCAAGGCCGAACAAGTGGTCATGCTCGATCTCTCCGAGCCCTTCGCCGCCTTCCTGGATCGCTATAACGACGCCGATCTGGCGCTGGACCCGTTTCCCTTCAGCGGCTCCACCACCACTTTCCAGGCGCTGTGCATGGGCGTGCCGGTGCTGACCTGGCCGTGGCAGCGCATGGTCAGCCGCTGGACGGCCTCCATGCTGGAGCCGCTGGAACTGAATGAATTCATCGCCGATTCGGCCGACGACTATGTCGCCCGCGCCGTCGCCTTCGCCGCCGGGCGCGCCCAGTGGCGGGCCCGCCGTGCCGCGTTGCGAGCCCGGCTGGCGGCGTCGTCCCTGTGCGACGGCAGCCGGTGGGCGCGCCATCTGGAACGGCTTTATGGGGCGGTTTGGCGACGTCATCTTGCCAAGACGCAAGCGAGATAGTTGCGCGTTTCCAGCCCCACCCTATATAAGGCCGGTGAGACGGTTCCATCTTCACGTTTTGGGCCCGTCACTGAACATGCAACGCGATGGGGGTCTCCAAGGGGCTGCTGAAGCCGTCAGGGCCACCTAAGATCCGCCGAACAGGAATGAGGACGACATGAGCAAAGTTATCGGCATCGACCTGGGCACCACGAATTCGTGCGTCGCCGTCATGGAAGGCAAGAGCGCCAAGGTCATCGAAAACGCCGAGGGCATGCGCACCACTCCGTCGATGACGGCGTTCACCGAATCGGGTGAGCGTCTGGTCGGCCAGCCCGCCAAGCGTCAGGCCGTGACCAACCCCACCAGCACCCTGTTCGCCATCAAGCGTCTGATCGGACGTCGCTTCGACGATCCCATCACCAAGAAGGACATGAACCTCGTCCCCTACCACATCGTGGCGGGCGACAACGGCGACGCCTGGGTCGAGGCCCGCGAAGCCAAGTACAGCCCCAGCCAGGTCTCCGCCTTCATCCTGGGCAAGATGAAGGAAACCGCCGAGGCGTATCTGGGCGAGAAGGTCACTCAGGCCGTCATCACCGTTCCCGCCTATTTCAACGACGCCCAGCGCCAGGCCACCAAGGACGCCGGGCGCATCGCCGGTCTGGAAGTGCTGCGCATCATCAACGAGCCGACGGCGGCCGCCCTGGCCTATGGCCTGGAAAAGAAGTCGGCCGGCACCATCGCCGTCTATGACCTGGGCGGCGGCACCTTCGACGTGTCCGTGCTGGAAATCGGCGACGGCGTGTTCGAGGTGAAGTCCACCAACGGCGACACCTTCCTGGGCGGCGAGGATTTCGACGCCCGCATCATGGATTACCTGGCCGACGAGTTCAAAAAGGAGCAGGGCATCGACCTGCGCAAGGACCGTCTGGCCCTGCAGCGCCTCAAGGAGGCCGCCGAAAAGGCCAAGATCGAGCTGTCGTCCTCCATGCAGACCGAGGTCAACCTGCCCTTCATCACCGCCGACGCGGCGGGGCCGAAGCATCTCAACATCAAGCTGACCCGCGCCAAGCTGGAAGCCCTGGTGGAGGATCTGATCGCCCGCACCGTCGAGCCCTGCAAGGCGGCCCTCAAGGACGCGGGCGTCAAGGCCAGCGAGATCGACGAAGTCATCCTGGTGGGCGGCATGATCCGCATGCCCAAGATTCAGGAAGTGGTGAAGGAATTCTTCGGCCGCGAGCCCCACAAGGGCGTCAATCCCGACGAAGTGGTCGCCATCGGCGCCGCCATCCAGGGCGGCGTGCTCAAGGGCGAGGTCAAGGACGTCCTGCTGCTGGACGTGACGCCGCTGAGCCTGGGCATCGAGACCCTGGGCGGCGTCTTCACCCGCCTGATCGACCGCAACACCACCATCCCCACCCGCAAGAGCCAGGTGTTCTCCACCGCCGAGGACAACCAGACCGCCGTGACCATCCGGGTGTTCCAGGGCGAGCGCGAAATGGCCGCCGACAACAAGGTTCTCGGCCAGTTCGACCTGATCGGCATTCCCCCCGCGCCGCGCGGCGTGCCCCAGGTGGAAGTCACCTTCGACATCGACGCCAACGGTCTGGTCAACGTCTCGGCCAAGGACAAGGCCACCGGCAAGGAACAGCAGATCCGCATCCAGGCCTCGGGCGGTCTCAATGATTCCGACATCGAGCGCATGGTCAAGGAAGCCGAGGCCCATGCCGCCGACGACCGCAAGCGCAAGGACTTGGTGGAGGCCCGCAACCACGCCGACGGTCTGGCCCATTCCACCGAGAAGAGCCTGAAGGAATTCGGCGACAAGGCGTCGGGCGAGCTGAAAGCCGAGATCGAGAAGGATCTCGCCGCGCTCAAGACCGTCATGGAAGGCGACGACGTCGAGGCCATCAAGGCCAAGACCGAGGCCCTGATGCAGTCGTCCATGAAGCTGGGCGAGGCCATGTATAAGGCCCAGGAAGCGGCTGGCGGCGCCGAGGCTCCCCAGGGCGGCGCCAGTGGCGGTCATGCGGGCGGCGGTCATGACGATAAGGTTGTCGATGCCGACTTCGAGGAAGTCGACGGCGACAAGAAGGGCAAATAAGACTGTTTGTGGATAGGGGCGACGGCGGCGGGAAACCGCCGCCGGTTCCCATGGGGATGCGGGACGCATGAGCAAGCAGGACTATTACGAACTTCTGGGCGCTGAGCGCGGCGCGACGGGCGACGATATCAAGAAGGCCTATCGCAAGATGGCCATGCAGTATCACCCGGATCGCAATCCGGGCGACGCGGCGGCCGAGCAGAAGTTCAAGGAAATCAACGAAGCCTATGACGTCCTGAAGGACGAGCAGAAGCGCGCCGCCTATGACCGCTTCGGCCATGCCGCCTTCGAACAGGGTGGTGGCGGCGGCGGTGGCTTCGGCGGCGGTTTCGGCGGGGGCGGCGGCTTCGCCGACATCTTCGACGAGATGTTCGGCGAGTTCATGGGCGGCAGGCGCGGCCAATCCTCCGGGCGCGGCCAAGACCTGCGCTACAACATGGAAATCTCGCTGGAAGACGCCTTCGCGGGAAAAGCCACCACGGTCAAGGTGCCGTCCTCGGCCCAGTGCGAGGACTGCAAGGGCACCGGCGGCAAGGACGGCTCGCAGCCGGTGACCTGCTCGGCCTGTCACGGTCACGGCAAGGTGCGCAGCCAGCAGGGCTTCTTCACCATCGAACGCACCTGCCCCACCTGCCAGGGCATGGGCAAGATCATCAAGGATCCCTGCCGGTCCTGCGGCGGCACCGGCCGCACGCGCAAGGAAAAGTCCCTGTCGGTCAATATTCCGGCGGGTGTCGAAGAGGGAACCCGCATTCGTTTGGCGGGCGAGGGCGAAGCGGGAATGCGCGGCGCACCGCCCGGCGATCTTTATATCTTCCTGGCCATACAGCCGCACCGCATCTTCCAGCGCGACGGCGCCAATATCTTTTGCCGAGTGCCGATTCCCATGACCACGGCGACATTGGGGGGCGCCATCGAGGTTCCCACCATCGACGGCGGCAAGGCCAAGGTCACCATCCCCGAAGGCACGCAAAGCGGTCATCAGTTCCGCCTGCGCTCCAAGGGCATGAGCGTGCTGCGCAGCCCGGCGCGCGGCGATATGTTCATCCAGGCCGTGGTGGAAACCCCCGTCAACCTGACCAAGCGGCAAGTCGAGCTTCTGAAGGAATTCGATAAGACCGGCGAGGGCGAGAAGGCCAAGAACTCGCCGGAAAGCCACGGCTTCTTCGCCAAGGTCAAGGAACTGTGGGAAGACCTCAAGGAAGGCTGAGGTTGGGAGTTTGCGGGCGGGACGCCCGCGCTCCGACTTGATCGGCGGTGAGGATTGGGGAGCGCGGGCGTCCCGCCCGCAAATTCACCCCGCGTCCGTCCCGCCTCATCTCCAATCCCGCCGCCCGGGCGAGATCGTCGATGCGACCGTTCAGCCGGATGCCGAAGCGCCGTCGCAGGTGGTCGCCGACGCCTCCCGCCGAGGCCCAGCCGTCTCCCGCCAATTCCTCCACCACCAAACGCAGCAACTGCGGATGCGACAGGTCGCGGTGGCGCTCCGCCGCCAGCCCGGCCGCCATGGCGCGGGCGATATCGGCGTCGAAGCCTTTGTCGTTGGAGGCGATGGCGATCCGCTCGGGCCGCTGGGGCGAGGCGATCAACGCATCCACCCGCCGCGCCATGGCCTGATCGGCCGCCTGGGAGGGCGCGTCATGGGCGATGACGGTCTCCGCCGCCCAGGCCATTCCCGCCTTCGTCAGGGCAAGCCGCCACGGCGCCATGAAGGCTTCGCGGCCGAACAGCTCGATGCGGCCATACTCCGCCCAGCGCCGGACGGTGCCGCGCTGATGGTCGGAAGACAGATTCTCGCAGTCGATCAGGGCGATGGCGGGCATGGTTGTTTCCGAAAAGAGTGCGCATCTTTAACGCGTCTTTTTGCAAGCCACGGTTTATTGATGGTTACGGCCTGCCGCCCTATCTTAGCCGCCTTCCCGATATGGTCCATGGCGGAGTAATGGTCGTGCAGAAAACTATTCGTGACATCATCGGCGGCTTGTCGGTGGTTTGCGTCAAACCCGGTGATTCGGTTCGGCATGCGGCCAGAGCCATGTATGAGCGCGACGTGGGTGCCGTGGTGGTCATGGAGGACGGGCATCTGCGCGGCATCTTCACCGAACGCGACGCCCTGCGTTTCTTCGCCGCCACCCGGCGCAATCCCTATGTCATCGACGTGTCGGTGGTGATGACCCCGAACCCCGTCACCGTTTCTCCCGATACCCCCGCCGAGGAGGCGCGGCTGCTGATGCTGAGCAACGGATTCCGCCATTTGCCGGTGGTTGATGGCGACGAGGTGGTGGGCGTGGTGTCGCTGCGCGGTCTCGACTTTGATTCGTCGTGGCCGGGATGAAACACTTCACCTTAGGGCTTTGCTCATATACCCTCTTCGCTATGGAGTGGCGGCGAAGCCAAGGGCGTGCTATTCACCTTCATGGCAAGGTGGTTCGGAGTACCAATGTTCAAGCGCAAGGTTCTCGACGCTCAGATCGGTGACGTCTTCATCAAGACCCATGACACCAAGAGAAATCTTTGGGTGGTCGAGAAGCTGTTCGAGCATGTGGACGGCATCATGCACGCCCGGCTGTTCAACAAGAACCAGCCCAAGACCATGATCACCGTGTCGGCCTCCACCTTGATCGACGCCGATTTCTTCCAGCGGGCGCCGGTCGCTCCCCAGGCGGACTGATCCGCCGCGCCCGGCGATTGAGGGCGAATCTATTCCCCGACGCACCAATTGGTGCGGAGGCAAGGCCAAAGGCCGCCGCGCCACGTGGCGCGAAAGCCAAGGGCGCGGATGCGCCCGCCCGGCGATTGAGGGCGAATCTCTTATGGCGACAGCAGTGATCGGAACGGCGCCTCGGTGACCACCGAGGGCGGCTGGAACGGGTTTCCCTGCACCAGGACGATGGCGGCCGTCGGCGCGGCGGCGGCGGCGAAGATGGCGACGGCCAGAATCTCGGCGCGGGCCTGATCCACATGGACCATGGCGATGGAAATCATGGTCAGGAAGCCGAGCCCCGCCATTCCCAGCCATTTCAGCGGATTGACATGGGTCTGGCTCAGCGCGATGCGCTGGCCGCGGGCGGCGCGCACCTGGGTGACCTGGGCCAGCATCAGGGCATGGGCGCCCGCGGGCGTGGCGGCGGCGATGTCGTTGCCCGACAGCAGGGCCAGCAGGGCGTCCAGGCGGTCCGAGGCCTCCTTGCTGCTCTGCCGCTTGGCCAGCAGCGGCCAATCCTCGTCCACCGTGATGCGGGCATAGTCACCCACCGCCTTGTCCACGGCGGCGCGGGATTGGGGCGGCAGATGGACCGCCAGGGCCTTGATGCTGCGGAGCGCGTCGGCTTCCTGGTGCACGGTGTTGAGCGCCCGGTCATGGGCGTTCCAGGTGTCGTTGGCGAGGAAGGCCAGCGTCAGGGCGAACAGCACGCCGACCACGCCGAGGAAGGGCGGCGACACCCCGCGATAGGTCTTGATTTCGTCGGCCCAGGGCGACTTCAGGGTCACCCACAGCATGAACCACGCGGCCAGGACGGTGCCCACCAGGGCCACCAGGGCATAGAAATAGTGATCAAAGGCGCCGAGATCCATCAACCCGCTTTCGCTATGGAAGCCGGGACCATTTCACCCCAGGCAGCCGCTCCGCGCCAGCGCCACTTTTGATCCCGACCGCTTTTCCAGCGCCGACGCGATGAATTCGCCCGCCGCCATCAGTTTGTCGAGATCGACGCCGGTCTTGATGCCCATGCCGTTCAGCATGAACAGCACGTCCTCGCTGGCCACATTGCCCGACGCGCCCTTGGCATAGGGACAGCCGCCCAGTCCCGCCACCGAGGAATCCACCACCGCGACGCCCAATTCCATCACGGCGAGGATATTGGCCAGGGCCTGGCCGTAGGTGTCGTGGAAATGGGCGGCCAGCATGGCGACCGGCAGCTTGGCGGCGACCGCCTCGACCAGCGCCTGCGCCTTGGAAGGGGTGCCGATGCCGATGGTGTCGCCCAGCGAGATTTCGTAGCAGCCCATGTGGGCGAGGCGCTCGGCCACCGCCACCACCGCCTCGGGGGCGACGTCGCCCTCATAGGGGCAGCCCAGCACGCAGGAGACATAGCCGCGCACCTTCAGCCCCTCGGCGCGGGCCTTCTCCGCCACCGGGGCGAAGCGGTCCAGGCTTTCGGCGATGGAGCAGTTGATGTTCTTCTTGGAAAAGCTTTCCGAGGCGGCGGCGAATACGGCGACTTCGTCCACCTTGGCCGCCAGGGCGGCCTCCAACCCCTGCATGTTGGGCGCCAGCACCGGATAGGACACGCCCGGCCTGCGGGCGATGGCGGCCATGACCTCGGCACTCGCCGCCATCTGCGGCACCCATTTTGGGCTGACGAAGCTGCCCGATTCGATCACCGGCAGACCGGCCTCGGTCAGACGGTCGATCAGTCCGACCTTGATCGCCACCGAGACGGGTTTGGCCTCGTTCTGCAAGCCGTCGCGGGGGCCGACCTCGACCATCTTGACCTGGGGAGAAAAACGCATGGCTTGGTTCCTCGGCCATCCCCCCACCCCAGCCCTCCCCACAAGGGGGAGGGGGAGAGAGGGCATTCCTGTTTCTTCTCCCTCCCCCTTGGGGGGAGGGGCGGGGTGGGGGACTAGGCCGTCGCCTCGAACTCTAACAGATCGGCCCCTTCGGCCACCGGGTCGCCCACCTTGTAGTGAATCTCCGCCACGGTACCGTCGGCGGGGGCCTTGATGGTGTGTTCCATCTTCATGGCTTCCACCACGATCAGCGGCTGGCCGCTGGTGACCGCGTCGCCCGGCTTGACCAGCACCTGGACCACGGTGCCCGGCATGGGGGCGGCGAGGCGGCCGTCGCCGGCATCGCGGTCGGCCGCCTTGGCCGAGGGGTCGTCCAGTTTGATCCGCCAGGCGTTGCCGTCGTGCAGCACGGTGATGTCGAAGCCGCTTTGCACCACCGTGGCGGTGCGGCGCTCGCCGCCGATCTCGGCGGTGAGCGTGCGGCCGGTCAGGCTGGCGCGGCAGGCGGCCAGCGAGCCGCCCGGCAGGTCGAGCCGCCAGCCGTCCTTGACGAAATGCACCGTCACCGGGCTGACATCCTCGCCATCCAGGAAGCGGAAGTCGTGCTGGTTGTCCTCGTTGAGGCGCCAGCCGCTGGTCTGGTGCCAGGGCGAATGGGGATCGCCCGACTGTGCGGCGGCGCGCTCGGCCTCTTCTTCCCGCCACAGCAGCAGGGCCAGCGAGGCGAAGGCGAGCCCCAGATCGGGCACCTTGGCGGCGGGCGGCAGCAGATCGGCCCGGTGGCGCTCGATGAAGCCGGTGTCGATCTCCAGGGCGGCGAAGGCGGGATGGGCGGCGATGGCGCCCAGGAAGCCCACATTGGTGGTCACCCCCGCCACATGATAATCGGCCAGGGCCCGGCGCAGGCGGCGCAGGGCGGCGTCGCGGTCCTCGTCCCACACGATCAGCTTGGCGATCATGGGGTCGTAGAACATGGAGACCTCGTCACCCTGGCGCACGCCGGTATCGACCCGTACATGGCGGTTCTCGGCGGGCGGCTCAAGATGGGTCAGCCGCCCGATGGCGGGCAGGAAGTCCTTGGCGGGGTCCTCGGCGTAGAGGCGGGCCTCGAAGGCGTGGCCCCTGCGGGTGATCTGGTCCTGGCCCAGCGGCAGCGGGCGGCCCGAGGCTACCAGCAATTGCCATTCCACCAGATCGAGACCGGTGATCATCTCGGTGACCGGGTGCTCCACCTGGAGGCGCGTGTTCATCTCGATGAAGAAGAAGCGGCCGTCCTGGTAGAGAAATTCCACCGTCCCGGCGCCCACATAGTTGACCGCCTTGGCGGCGGCCACCGCCGCCTCGCCCATGGCGCGGCGCACATGCTCGTCCAGCGCCGGAGCGGGGGCCTCCTCGATGACTTTCTGGTGGCGGCGCTGGATGGAGCAGTCGCGCTCGAACAGATAGACGGCGTTGCCCTGGGTATCGGCGAAGACCTGGATCTCCACATGGCGGGGACGGCCGAGATAGCTTTCCAGCAGCAGGGAATCGTCGCCGAACGCCGATTTGGCTTCCCGCTTGGCCGAGGCGATGGATTCGGCCAGCCTGGCTTCCTCGGCGACCACCCGCATGCCCTTGCCGCCGCCGCCAGCGCTGGCCTTGACCAGCACCGGATAGCCGATGCGCGCCGCCTGGGCCGTCAGTTCGGTGACCGACTGGCCGGTGCCGTGATAGCCGGGCACCAGCGGCACCCCCGCCGCTTCCATCAGCCGTTTGGATTCCGACTTGGACCCCATGGCCTTGATGGCGGGAACCGGCGGGCCGATGAAGGTGACGCCCACGCGGCCGCAGGCCTCGGCGAATCCGGCGTTCTCGCTCAGGAAGCCGTAGCCGGGATGCACCGCTTGGGCGCCCGAGCGAGCCACCGCGTCCAGGATGGCGTCGGTGCGCAGATAGCTCTCGGCCGCGGGCGCCGGACCGATCAGGAAGGCCTCGTCGGCCATGGCCACATGCATGGCGTTGGCGTCGGCCTCGGAATAGACCGCCACGGTGCGGATGCCGAGACGCTGGGCGGTGCGGATGACGCGGCAGGCGATTTCGCCCCGGTTGGCGATCAGGATCTTGTCGAACATGCGTCCCTCTATTCCTTTCCCCTCGCCCGCTTGCGGGAGAGGGTGGCGAGCATTTGCGAGCCGGGTGAGGGCAAGTCTGCCGCCGCCACCCCCTCACCCCGACCCTCTCCCCCCTGCGGGGGGCGAGGGAGACTCTGAACCGTCACGTCACCCAGCTCGGCTTTCTTTTTTCCAGGAAGGCGGCGACGCCCTCCCGTCCCTCGTCGCTGGCGCGGATCTCCGCGATCTGCGCCGCCGTCCAATCCCGTAATGGGGTGTCCAGCGGGTCGTCGGCCACCCGGCGGATCAGCCGCTTGGCCGCTCCCATGGCCTTCGGGCTGTTGGCGGCCAGCCTGGCCAGCCAGGCGTCACGCACCTCATCCAGCCGGTCGGCGGGAACCACCTCATGCACCAGACCGCAGGACAGCGCCGTCGCGGCGGTGAAGACCTCGGCGGTGATGGAATAGCGCCGGGCGACGCGGCCGCCCATGGCGCGCACCACATAGGGGCTGATGGCGGCGGGGATCAGACCCAGCTTGACTTCGGACAGGCAAAAGTTGGCCGTCTCGGCCGCCACGGCCAGATCGCAGCAGGCCACCAGCCCGACCCCGCCGCCATAGGCGGCGCCCTGGACCACGCCGATCACCGGACGCGGGCAGGAATCCATGGCCTCCATCAGGCCGGACAGCGCCTTGGCGTCGTTCAGGTTGTCGGCCGGGCTGTTGGCCGCCATGCGCTTCATCCAGGCGAGGTCGCCGCCCGCTGAGAAGCTTTTCCCCGTGCTTTGCAGCACCACGGCGCGAACGTCCTCCACCGCCGAGAAGGCCTCGGTCAATTCCTTGATCAGGGCGTCGTCGAAGGCGTTGTGGCGGTCGGGCCGGTTCAGTGTGATGGTGCGGACGCCGTCCTTGGTCTCGATCAGCAGGTTGCTCATGACGATCGCTCCCGGCCATGCGGCGGCCAGGCATGAACCACGAAGGCACGAAGGCGCGAAGACAACACGAAGGGAAAGAAGGTCAATCCGTTCCTTCGTGCCCTCTTCTTCCCTTCGTGCCTTCGTGGTGAATTCCCGTTGAGGCGATCCTGGTTCTCGATGGACATCCCCGCCTCCTACATCCGGAACACGCCGAAGCGCGTCTGCTCGATGGGGGCGTTGAAGGCGGCCGACAGGCCCAGCGCCAGCACCATGCGGGTCTCGGCCGGGTCCACCAGACCGTCGTCCCACAGGCGTGCTCCGGCGTAATAGGGATGGCCCTGGGTTTCGTACTGGTCGCGGATGGGGGCCTTGAAGGCTTCCTCCTCGGCGGCGGGCCAGCTTTGGCCCTTGGCCTCCATGGCGTCGCGCTTGATCTGGGCCATGACGTTGGCGGCCTGATCGCCGCCCATGACCGAGACGCGGCCGTTGGGCCACATGAACAGCAGCCTAGGCTGATAGGCCCGCCCGCACATGCCGTAATTGCCCGCCCCGAACGATCCGCCCAGGATCACGGTGAAGCGCGGCACCTTGGCGCAGGCCACGGCGGTGACCATCTTGGCGCCGTCCTTGGCGATGCCGCCCGCCTCGTATTTCTTGCCCACCATGAAGCCGGTGATGTTTTGCAGGAAGATCAGCGGAATGCCGCGCTGGCTGCACAGCTCGACGAAATGGGCGCCCTTCTGGGCCGATTCCGAGAACAGGATGCCGTTGTTGGCGACGATGCCCACCGGATAGCCCCAGATGCGGGCGAAGCCGCAGACCAGGGTGGTGCCGTAGGTCTGCTTGAACTCGTCCAGGCGCGAACCGTCGACGATGCGGGCGATGATCTCGCGGATGTCGTAGGGCTTGCGGCGGTCGGCGGGGATGATGCCGTAGATTTCCCGGGGGTCGTAGAGCGGCTCTTCCGGCTTGGCCACGTCCATGGAGACCGGCTTGGTGCGGTTCAGGTTGCCGACGATGCGGCGCGCGATGGCCAAAGCGTGGCCGTCGTCCAGGGCATAGTGATCGGTGACGCCCGAGGTGCGGCAATGCACGTCGGCGCCGCCCAGATCCTCGGCGGTGACCACTTCGCCGGTGGCGGCCTTGACCAGCGGCGGCCCCCCTAAGAAGATGGTGCCCTGGCCCTTGACGATGACGCTCTCGTCGCTCATGGCCGGGATATAGGCGCCGCCCGCCGTGCAGGAGCCGTGCACCACGGAAATCTGCGGAATCCCCAGGGCCGACATCTGGGCCTGATTATAGAAGATCCGGCCGAAATGCTCCTTGTCGGGGAAGACCTCATCCTGGTTGGGCAGGTTGGCGCCGCCCGATTCCACCAGATAGACGCAGGGCAGGTTGTTTTCCTTGGCGATCTCCTGGGCGCGGAGATGCTTCTTGACCGTCATGGGATAGTAGCTGCCGCCCTTCACGGTGCCGTCATTGGCGATGACCATGCATTCCTGGCCCTGGATGGAGCCGATGCCGGTGATGATGCCAGCGCCCATGACGTCCTTGGAATACATGTCCCAGGCGGCCAGTTGGGAGAATTCCAGGAAGGGCGAGCCCACGTCCAGCAGGCGGCGAATGCGTTCGCGCGGCAACAGCTTGCCCCGCGCGATGTGGCGTTCGCGCATGGCGGGGCCGCCGCCCATGTTCACCTGGGCGACCACCTTCTTCAGGTCGTCCACCACGGCTTCCATGGCCTGGGCATTGGCCTTGAACTCGTCCGAGCGGGGATTGACGGAGGATTTGATGACGCTCATGGGGGCAGATCCTGTTTCCTTTGTCTCCCTCTCCCTGAGGGAGAGGGTCGGGGTGAGGGGGGAACGCCAGCAGGAATGCTTGCGGGCGCCAACTCTCCCTCACCCGGCCTCCGGCCACCCTCTCCCGCTGGGAGAGGGGAAAAGGCCTACTTCGTTTCCTCGAATAGCTCGCGGCCGATCAGCATGCGGCGGATCTCGCTGGTGCCCGCCCCGATCTCGTAGAGCTTGGCGTCGCGCAGCAGTCGGCCGGTGGCGTATTCGTTGATATAGCCGTTGCCGCCCAGGGTCTGGATCGCTTCCAGCGCCATCCAGGTCGCCTTCTCGGCGCCATAAAGGATGACCCCGGCGGCGTCCTTGCGGTTGGTCTCGCCCCGATCGCAGGCCTTGGCCACCGCGTAGGTATAGGCGCGGCAGGCGTTGAAGGTGGTGTACATGTCGGCCAGCTTGCCCTGCATCAGCTGGAACATGCCGATGGGCTGGCCGAACTGCTCGCGCTCGTGGACATAGGGAACCACGACATCCATGCAGGCGGCCATGATGCCCAGCGGGCCGCCGGTCAGCACGACCCGCTCGTAGTCCAGTCCGCTCATCAGCACGTTGACGCCCTTGCCGACGGCGTTCAGCACGTTTTCTTCCGGCACCTCGCAATCCTGGAACACCAGCTCGCCGGTGTTGGAGCCGCGCATGCCCAGCTTGTCCAGCTTTTGGGCCACCGAGAAGCCCTTGAAATTCTTCTCCACCAGGAAGGCGGTGATGCCGCGCGGCCCGGCGCTGATATCGGTCTTGGCATAGACCACGATCACGTCGGCGTCGGGGCCGTTGGTGATCCACATCTTGGTGCCGTTAAGGATATAGCGGTCGCCCTTCTTCTCCGCCTTCAGCTTCATGCTGACCACGTCGGACCCGGCATTGGGCTCGCTCATGGCGAGCGCGCCGATATATTCGCCGCTGATCAGCTTGGGCAGATACTTCTTCTTCTGGGCCTCGGTGCCGTTGCGGCGGATCTGGTTGACGCACAGATTGGAATGCGCTCCGTAGGACAGGCCCACCGAGGCGGAAGCGCGGCTGATCTCTTCCATGGCGATCACGTGTTCCAGATAGCCCATGGCCGAACCGCCGTATTCCTCCTCCGCCGTCACGCCCAGCAGGCCCATCTCGCCCAGCTTGCGCCACAGATGGTTGGGGAACTCGTTGCTGCGGTCGATCTCGGCCGCCAGGGGGGCGATGGTCTCGGCGGCGAAGGCCGCCACTGAATCGCGCAGCATGTCGGCGGTTTCGCCCAGATCGAAATTCAGCGCGGAATTGAAACCCGACATCGTGCAGTCCCCTTCATTCGGCAAGTGACGTTAAACGAGCATACGTTTTTTTAATCCCGCCGCAAGTGGATTCAGTTCAGGCCCACCAGCCATATCCACGCGGGCAGGATCAGGGCGGCGGCCAGGGTCTGGACCGACAGCATGGTGGCCACCAGCGGCGCGTCCCCCCCCATCTGGCGGGCCAGGACATAGGAGGCGGGAGCGGCGGGCAGGCCCGTATAGAGAATGCAGATGGCCAGCGGAATTCCGCCCAAATCGGCGGTCACTCCCAATCCCCACACCACCAAGGGCAGGAGCGCCATCTTGAGCAGGATCGACAGCAAGACGGCGGGACCGGCCGTCTTGGCGGCATGCAGGCTGAGCCCGGCGCCCACCGCCAGCAGGCCCAGCGGCAGCGATGCCCCGGCGAGGATACGCAGCACCGCGTCCAGCGGCGGTGCCAGGCCGATTCCGCCGAGGTTGAGGCCTATTCCGACCAGACAGGACAAGATCAGGGGATTGCGCAAGATGGGCAAGATCACTGCCTTCCAGCGAAATCCGCCATCCTGGGGGCTTGCCGCCCAGCGCAGCATGGCCATGACGCACAGCACGTTCGCCAGGGGGATGACGGTGGCGAGGCAGACGGCGGTCAAGGCCACGCCTTCGCCGCCCCACAGGCCCGAGGCGATGGCAAGGCCCACATAGGTGTTCGGCCGCAGCGAGCACTGGAACAAGGAGGTGAGGCCGGGGCCGTCCAGGCGCATGGCCGGATTCAGCAGCCAACGGGAAGTCAGGGCGATGCCGACGGCCACCGCCGTCACGCCGAGGGCAAGGACGGCGGCCATTGCTCCCACTGGCAGGCCGGTCAGACGAGCCCTGGCCAGCCCACCCACCAAGAGGGCGGGCAGCAGGATGTAATAGGTGACGCGCTCTGCTCCCGGCCAGAAGCCGTCGTCCACCCAGCGACGCGCCCGCAACTGATGGCCAAGGGCGATCAGGACGACGATGGGAAGCAGGGCGGCCAGGACGGCGCCCATCTCAATGCTCGATCCCGTGCTCCTGAAGAATGGCCTTGGCGTCGGCCAATTCCTTGCCCATGGCCCGCATGGAACTCAGCAGCGACAGGATCAGGCTGTTCAGTCCCGGCGGCGCCTGTTCCATCATGGCGCGGATGGCCTCCTTCTCCAAAACGAGGCAGGTGACGTCTTCGTCGGCGATGGCGCCCGCCATGCGCGGCGAATCATCCATCATGGACAACTCGCCGAACACCTGGAACGGCCGGACATGACCGATGGTGACCTTCTTGCCGCCGACGGTCTTGAAGATGCGCACGGTGCCTTGTTGCAGCATATAGGCCTTGTCGCCGACCTCGCCCTCGCGAAAGATCACGCTCGCCTTGGCGAAGCTGCGGCGTTCCGGGGCACGACTTTTCTGTTCGCTCATATTCGGATCCCCTGCCTTCACAGTTTGGGCCATCCCAGTCCGGCCGCCAGCATAGCGCGAGCGAGGGCGGGAGTCAGGTTGCTCATGACCGGCGGCAGGAGTACCCTTGAAAAAAAGATAAAGCGTTTCTCTCGAGGGAGGAAAAGCCCATGGGCAAGATGCATAAGGTCGCCTTGGCCCTGCAGGGCGGCGGCGTGCACGGCGCATTCACCTGGGGGGTGTTGGACGCCCTGCTGGATGAGGCGGCGGAGGGTAACATCGATATCGTGGGCGTCAGCGGCTCGTCGTCGGGCGCCTTGACCGCGACCGCGCTGGCTTACGGCTTTCACGAAGGCGCCGCGCTTCCGGGCCCCGCTACGGCGCGCACGCGGCGCATGGTCGAGGCGGCGCGCGGCAAGATGCGGGAATTGTGGGAGACGGTGGCGCGCACCGCCTTTTGGGGGGGAAACCCCTTCGTTGCCGCCATCGGCATGGCGGCGGACTGGAATATCGACGACATGCCGTCGGCCCGTTGGGCCGATGTATCCCTCTCCTCGGGCCATCCTACCGAAACCGGGCTGAACGCCACCCTGACCACGGTGCTGCGCGAGGTGCTGCCGCAAATTCCCGCCATCTTCGCCCTGCCGCAGGCGGGAACGCCCATGCTGGTGGTGGCCGCCACCGACGTGGCGGAGTGCCGCAGGCAGTTGTTCATCGACGGGGCCGTCTCGCCCGACGTCATCAAGGCCACCAATGCGCAGCCGACCCATTTCCAGACCGCCACCATCGGCGGCCGTGCCTATTGGGACGGCGGCTATATGGGCAATCCACCGCTGACGCCGCTGATCGAGGGCCTGCGCGAGAACGAGGCCCATGACCTGCTGGTGGTCACCATGAATCCGCTCAGGCGGGACGGCGCGCCGCACGGCCCGCGTGAAATCCTCGACCGCCTCAACGAGGTGACGTTCAACTCCTCGCTGATCCACGAGGTCAACGCCATCGAGACCATCAACCGCCTGATCGATGCGGGCATGGTCAAGGATCCGCCCGCCCGCCAGCGGCCCTATCACCGCATCAACCTGCACCGGGTCCATGCTGACGAGGAAATCGCGAAGCTGGGGATCTATTCCAAGGACGCACCGGCCTGGGACTTCCTGGTCCATCTGCGCGACCTGGGACGCCAAGCCTTCAAGGCGGCATGGCCCCAGATCAAGCCGGCGCTGGGCAAGTCGTCGTCCTGGGACACCACCGCCATGTGCGACAGCATCCTGGCCCGCAAGGCGATCACCACGCGGGAGAGGTGATCGCCTATTCCGGCAGCGGGGTCGCGCCCGCCACGCTCATGCCCAGCCAGCCGACGCTGGCGCCGATGACTTCGGGCGTGCCCAGCAAGGACAATTCCTCCACCGGATGGGGCAGGACCGCCAGACTGGCCTCGGCGTCATGCCAGTCGGAGGCGACCTTGTCGCGGATATCGGGCAGCACCCAATGCAGCCGGGGCGGCGCGTCCGGCCGGGTCAGATCGGGCAACCCCACCGCGCCGACCACCTTATTGGTCAGGAAGCCCAAGGGCTGGCCGGGGCGGCCGGTCAGGGTCAGCTTCGCCTCGATCAGGCGGCGTTCCTTCACGCTCAGCGACGCGCCCAGGCGATTGCCCGCCTTGATCTTGGCAGCGGCGGCATGGTCGATGGGCAGCGAGCGGGTCATATGGGTGGTCCCCAGCTTCTTGGGCCAGCCCTGCAAAAGACCGCGCAACAGGGAGATATCCTGATCCACCCAGATGAAGGGGCAGTAATTGTACAGGCTTCCGTCGGGCCGCTCGATCTCGGTG
This sequence comes from Paramagnetospirillum kuznetsovii, assembly GCF_003284725.1. Taxonomy (GTDB): domain Bacteria; phylum Pseudomonadota; class Alphaproteobacteria; order Rhodospirillales; family Magnetospirillaceae; genus Phaeospirillum; species Phaeospirillum kuznetsovii. Next base: position 174,904 of record NZ_PGTO01000002.1, read on the forward strand.
ATGACGATGGTCTCGCGGTACTGGGAATAAACCGGGTCCAACAGTTCCGAACCGTCGGTGGTGGCCTGCCAGTCGGCGAAATGGATGCAGCCCTTGCCGGTCAGGCGACCCAACCGCGCCGGAACCAGTTCGGCGCCATGGGTGGTGTCCAAGCGCACCCCCACATTGATCAGCCAACCGGCATAGTGCCATGGCGGCGGCGGCACCAGGGCGGCGCGGCCGCTGGCGGTGAAGGGGGCGGTGAAGCTCGCGAAGGTCTTGTCCATGACTGTCTCCCGCTGACCTGGGGTGGACGGTAGCAAGGGCGTGGTGGGCTGTCAAAGGAGCCGGTCCCGCTTGACCACGGGCATGGGCTCCGCCATCCTGGCACGCCATGGATGAAGTGACGCGCCAGATTTCCGCGATTGAACGACTGGACTGGCTGCGTCTGATCCGCAGCGAGAACGTGGGTCCGCGCACCTTCACGCGGCTGTTGGAGCGGTTCGGGTCCGCCGCCAGCGCCTTGGCCGCATTGCCCGATCTGGCCAAGCGCGGCGGATCGCGCCGCCCTATCGTCTTGTGTTCCAAGGCCGATGCCGAACGGGAACTGGCCCGGGCCGAGCGGCTGGGGCTGCGCTATCTGGCGACGGTGGAACCGGGCTATCCCCGCGCTCTGGCGGCCACCGAGGACGCACCGCCGCTGCTGACCGTCTTGGGGAATGCCTCCCTGCTGACCAAGCCCATGGTCGCCATGGTGGGGGCGCGCAACGCCTCGCTCAACGGCCGCAATTTCGCCCGCAAGCTGGCGGCCGAGCTGGGGCGTTCCGGCATGGTGGTGGCAAGCGGCATGGCGCGCGGCATCGACACGGCGGCCCATCAAGGGGCCTTGGCCTTTGGAACCGTGGCGGTTCTTGCCGGTGGCGCCGAGGTGGTCTATCCGCCCGAGAACGACGGTCTGTGGCGCGAGATCGTCGAGACCGGCGTGGTTGTCTCGGAAATGCCGCCGGGCACACAGCCCCAGGCCAGCCACTTTCCCCGCCGCAACCGCATCATCTCGGGCCTGTCGCTGGGCGTGGTGGTGGTGGAGGCCAATGCGCGGTCGGGCTCGCTGATCACGGCGCGCTTCGCCGCCGATCAGGGCCGCGAGGTCTTCGCGGTGCCGGGCTCGCCCATGGACCCCCGCGCCGCCGGACCCAATGACCTGATCCGCCACGGCGCCACCCTGACGGAAAGCGCCGAGGATGTTCTGAACGTTTTGTCCGACCTATTGCGGCGGCCCTTGTCCGAGGGCAGAAAGGCCGATTACCGGGCCCAGAACGTGGCGATTCCCGGCGAGGAAGAGGTGGATCGGGCGCGGGTCGATATCCTCGAACTGCTGGGGCCGTCCGCCGTGACGGTTGACGACATGTACCGACGCTTATTGGGGGAGCCAAGAAAACCTAGGAAAACAGCCACTTTCAGCCACCTAAGAATAGCCGCATAAGGCGAAAATAAGCAACCGGCAAGCCGACATGTCTGGACGGCTGACACATGAAAAAGCCCCCAACTTTAATCGGGGGCTTTTTGCTGGAGCGTCATCCGTCAATTGCGGCGTCACGGCAGTTGGTTCGTGCTGTTCACCTTTTTAGAGTCAACCCAGAGAATTAAGTCGGATCGTTTGTATAGAACCCGACCGTTCGCAAAAGGCTTACTGAAAGGTGGTCCACCGCCAAGACGGCGATAGCGTTCAAGTGTGTATGGGTGGTTCCTAAGAAGCATAGCTGCTTCCTTCGGAGTTAGGTATTCATCATCTTTGTCCATTCTATTCCCCTATTCAATTTCACAGTTTTGTATACGCCTGAACAATGAATAGTTCAATCGCGTGCCAACACATTTACCGTCAACTCAAAGCGGCAAACAATATGGCCCCCATGAAATTCAATTTCTTTTTGGGTTATCGTGGCCTGGATGCAACAGGCCGGTCCCCCCCTTCTTTGAATCCGACACTATCCCCTCCACCTCAAGGCAGGCCTTCCTGACCAGTGCCATGTCGTGAGGATCGCTCAGCCAGACGATGACGGCGACGAACCCGATGTGTTTCAGCACCGTTCGCCAATGGATGTCGGACAATTCGCCACCGCCGTTGTCGGTCAGCACTACCTCGCCCAGCCGATCCTTCATGGCCTCTTCCAGGTAGCTCAGTCCTTCGTCATCGACTGCCAACATGATCGAGCAGGGGTAGGTTTCCGATAGCCCCGCCAACCGACGCTCGATGTCGGCAACAAGAGCGAGTTCTGCTTTAGCTTTTGTCATCGGGAAACTCAGCAGGAACAAAGCAGTTTTCGCAGATGATCTTGTTAGTTAAGGTTATTAGATAAAAAATACCACCACATTTTGGGCACGTCTTTGCGTATTGGTCTGGGTTTAGCTCTCGATCCTTCGGGAAATTAACTACTTCATGCATTGAATTGTTCATGATGCACCTCGCTTTCATGTTTATTTATGCTGCGAGTGCAGTCTTGCGTCCCAGTCCCGGAAATGGTGCAGGAACCATTGATTCTGGCACCTGCACCATCAGCCCGCTCGTCCTCACCGAGCGGTGGTCAATGTGGCTTCTGACGGAGCAATCGCTTGATTTGAGACCGAATGTTCCGCGAGGTTCTCCAGTTGGAGTTGGTTGAAGCCGTAATGCAGATCATTCCTGTCTCCCGGTGGACAAGGCGGTAGTGGCCTCCAGCCGTTAATTCCAAATCCCAATCCGCCCCGAACGTTTGTCGTAGTTCACGCTCGAACTTCTTCATGGCCGTTAATCCAACTGGTCGGCAACGCAGGTCCAGGTCGGATCATCCTTGGCAAAAGCCCAGAGGGCGGTGATGCAGCCGCGATACCAGTCACTGGCCTTGCCCATGTCCATACCCTTGATGAAGTAGTGATCCAGAGCGTTCGGGTCATCCTGGAGGGCAACGGCCAACTGGCTATAGACCACTGCCGAGACAAAGATGCCGTACTGGCTCGGGGTCATGGTGGCGGAAGCCCCATTGTCACTCCGCTCAACCGTCTCAGGGTTAGGCACGAACGGAATGGGGATCAGGTGCTTTCCTGCCTTCAGGTAGCCCCAGCTTGCGATCTTAAGCGGGATCAGCTTGGCAAAAACAGTGTGCCACCTCTGCGGAAATCCACCGAAGATGGAGGAATATTCTTGGAGATAGAGTAAAATCGTATCGTCTGAGAATTCAACGCTATCATTTGGCATGAATAGCGTCGCATTATCCGACGAAATCACAGTGTCGTAGAAGAGTGCTGTCGGAGTGTACGCAGGATCATCGTTAGTCGTTGCTTCTGATGTATTCTGATAGTTTGTTGTATTTGTGCTTCTCTGTGTCATAGTTTCTTTCTTTCGAAGGCGTGTTCCGCTTCATGATTGATTTGGATTTGGACGGGCTTCATGCCACGTCTGTTCAACGCCGCCATCGGGAGTGATGGATGGGAACGACCCATCGCCTGCGACTTTCGCCGCCGCTCTACGGTGAGCTACATCACCCAGTGATCGTCTGCCTGTCGGCATGGGGTCACGACCAAGACCCAACCACGTACCCTTCCTTGTCAGTCACAACGTTGGCCTTCACCTTCGAGGACCAGCCACGGCGATGGTTTGGCTTGACCGCCCGTTTATGGGCTGCTTTGAGCTTGGATATCTCCTGATGCAGGCGGTCAATCTCACTCATTTGCACATCGGCCACGGCTTCCCAATCGATAGAGGAACCGCCGATGTGACCGTCCCCCGTGCTGATCACGAGTTGGCTTGCGTGGATTCCCTTGGCGTTGAGTATGGCGGCGATCTTACCAATGGCCGTCAGCCGTTCTGGATCGGTTGCTGCGGGATCGAGTGCTGTGGCCAGCAGCTTTATGATTTTGTCCATTTGACTCACTCAATCAATCTGGCGTCGCATGCCATCATTGAAGATGGCATGCCGCACCTGATCATTATTGGGGCCGAATTAGGGAAGCGATTCAAAAGCCCGCATGCTCTCCCACTGCCTTTCGAGTGGGACGCCGTCAGCGACACTCTCTACCCCCCAGCAGAACCCAAGGATGACAGCTACCATATGGCGAACATCATCGTCGCCAAGCGTAGATAAGCCTTCAATCGCATTTTTATATAGACGCGATACGCGATCGTTGTGCTCACTTGTCAGGCAATCAATTTTTTCCGCTGGTTCGATGCAGTATTTTTGTGCCTCATTTGATGAGATTTGTTGTTCTTTGGCGTAGGCGGACAATTCAAAAATCATCACCGCAACACTAAAGTCGGTGATGTTTGACATCGTACCGCTGACTGCTGACATGATAAATTTAAACGTCTCGCAGTCGATGTTTTTGATAAAATTAGCTCGCAACATTTTCTCTCTCCTGACTGTGATGGCATTAAAGCTGTGCACTTGCTGCCCATAACCTGACTGGGGCACCGGCAACACCGATTACCAACCCCAACCAATATGGCTATAATGCCAGGAGCAAAATTCAGTCCTATGTGAGAGCAGCTTTTCCAAATTAGAGGGCTATGGCGATGTTTCCATCATCGGCAGTCATTTGTGAGTCGGGAGAATCGGCAGAATCTGATGCGTTTTCGTACTGCAAGTATGTGGCTCAGTGCTGCGGCATCCCCGTCGAGCGGCAAATTCAGGGGAGCGGCGATCTAGAAGACCAAATCCGCGATCTGCTTCGACAGGAAGACCTCATCGAAATCACTTTTGACACTCCAGCGTGGCACCCATTTATCGTACTGTTTGACAGTAGTGACCATATTTCTGATCAATTAATGGATTTATTTCTTCTGGAGCCAATTATTTTTTGTGATGCATTCTCTGTGTCGTCAAATCTATCACCTCCGATGTACTCTGTTGAAAATCCTTATCATCTTTTGCTTAATAGGCGGAACGTGCTTAATTGTTACCTAATGCTTCGTGGTGACTTCCAGAAGAGCAAAAAATCTGTACGACACCACGCCGTTGCTTATAAAATGCACGTTTACAATAAAATGATTGATATAATTGACGAAAAGAGGGTGTGGATGTCGGATGAATCGATTGGATACGCTCTTTGCGAAATCGGCTATATGTCGTCATGTGTTATTGATACAGAGACTGGTAGGGTTCTTTGGAACAGCAAAAATATAAAAGACTGTAGTGATTTAGATCTTACTTGTGGCCTCGACAGGGTTTTCTTTAACTTTCCAATTACCTTTATTAATATTGAAAATGCCGTTAACTCAATAAGCCGTGACAATGATCCTGTTGCAAAACTAATTGCGAAAAGGAGGCTTGATGTTAATTCTCGTCCAAAAGCATCAAAGACCAACGTCCTGTCACGGGTTGATGGCTCGCACATTCCATTCGACTCATCGTTAATTAGCAATTTACTTAAAGAACTAAATAAACGATCTGAGTGGGAGGAGGTAAAATTAAAATTCGGAACTCGCACTCGCACATCAAGGTAGGATGTAATATTTAGAATGCATTGATAAGACATTAAGCTGAACACTCCTGTCCTGGCATTATTTCTGAGCCGTGCAAATGTGTTCAGCCTGAATGTCACGGTTTCAATAAATTCTGGCAGTGTCTGCCTTCGGCGACGACGGAATGTCCGAAAAACGGACTCCTCGATGCTGCCAGTGGCGTTCGTTCTGATCGCAAGCCTTGCCACCATGACAGTTTCGGTCACCCATGCCGGTTTCATTTCTGATTCCTCGCTGACTCCTGGTTGCCCACGGGGCCGCCTATGGATACTCTGAGCAATTGAAAAGAGAGAATGCCATTCCGTAACGGGCGACAATGGCTGAACCGGGGAAATGTGGTCGTTGCTCGTGGCGGCGACCTGGGGGCTGAATGAGCTTGATCACGAATTACCACGCGAAGCTATTCGCACATGAGCTTCTGCGTCGGAAGTCTGTCGCCGATTCCGAAAAGCTGGCCGGTGCCCTGTTGGATGCCCAGGTTGACCTGAACCCGCATCAGGTCGAAGCGGCCCTTTTTGCATTCAAATCCCCCCTATCCAAGGGTGCGATTCTTGCCGATGAAGTCGGCCTCGGAAAGACCATCGAAGCAGGCTTGGTTCTGTCCCAGAAATGGAGCGAACGCCGCCGCTGCTTGCTGATCATCTGCCCCGCCAATTTGCGGAAACAGTGGTCCCAGGAATTGCAGGAAAAATTCTTCCTGCCGAGCATCATTCTGGAGTCGAAGAACTACAACCAGATGAAGAAGGATGGTGTTCGCCGCCCCTTCGAGAATCCGGCCATCATCCTGTGCTCCTTCCAATTTGCAGCACGGCACGCCGATGAATTGATGGTCATGCGTTGGGATTTGGTGGTCATCGACGAAGCCCATCGGCTCCGCAATGTCTATCGCCCCGACAACCGCATTGGGCGGGCCTTGAAGACGGCTCTTGCCAATGCTCCCAAGGTTCTGTTGACCGCGACCCCGCTCCAAAACTCATTGATGGAGCTTTACGGGTTGGTCAGCCTGATCGACGAATACACCTTCGGTGACGCCAAGAGCTTTCGTGCCCAATTCGCCCGTTTGAATGGCGATGAAATGTTCACCGAGCTAAAGGCCCGTCTCGCCCCAGTTTGCCATCGCACCCTGCGGCGGCAAGTGCTGGAATACATCCGCTACACCAATCGCCTGCCGCTCCTTCAGGAGTTCGTTCCGACCGAGGCCGAACAATCCCTGTATGACCTTGTTTCAGACTATCTGCGGCGGCCCAGCCTCCAGGCATTGCCATCCAGTCAACGCACCCTGATGACCCTGATCATGCGGAAGCTGCTGGCGTCGTCCACCTTCGCCATCGCGGGAGCATTGGACACCCTGGCCCGGAAACTTGAGCGGCAATTGAAGGATGACCGGAGCCTGCGGGAAAATCTTGAGGCGGAAGAGGTCGAGGAAATATCCACCGACTTCGAGGGATTGGCTGAAACCGCCGATGAATGGGTGGATGACGAAGAGGAACCCGCCCTTCTAAGCGATGACGATATCACGGCCATCGAACGGGAAATCGCGGACCTCCGAGCCTTCCGCAATCTGGCCGTATCGGTCACCGAAAACGCCAAGGGACTGGCATTGTTGAATGCCCTATCGGCTGGCTTTTCCAAGACCGCCGAATTGGGCGGGGCCGAGAAGGCCATCATCTTCACCGAGTCCCGCCGCACCCAGGAATATCTCGTCCAGTTGCTGGTCGCCAACGGCTACGAAGGCAAGATCGTCCTGTTCAACGGCACCAACGCCGATCCGCAATCGCGGACGATCTACGACATGTGGGTGGCCCGAAATAAGGACAACGACAAGGTAACGGGATCACGCACCGCCGACATGCGAGCCGCCCTGGTCGAACACTTCCGGGATACCGCCTCCATCATGATCGCCACCGAAGCGGCGGCGGAAGGCATCAATCTTCAATTCTGCTCCATGGTGGTGAATTACGACCTTCCTTGGAATCCCCAAAGAATCGAACAGAGAATTGGCCGCTGCCATCGTTACGGACAGAAATATGATGTGGTGGTGATCAATTTTCTAAACAAGAACAACGCTGCCGACATCCGCGTTCACCAGCTTCTGGCCGAAAAATTCAAGCTGTTCTCGGGGGTCTTCGGGGCCAGCGATGAAGTGCTGGGGGCGATTGAGTCTGGCGTCGATTTCGAAAAACGCATTGTCGCCATCTACCAGACTTGCCGCACAACGGTCGAGATCGAGTCGGCCTTCACCACCCTTCAGGCCGAAATGGACGAGCAGATCAAGGCCACGATGGATGATACCCGCCGCAAGCTTCTGGAGAACTTTGACGCAGAGGTCCATGACCGCCTGAAGATCAACCTGTCCCAGAGCCGCGAGTATATCGGCAGATACGAACACCTGCTTTGGATGATCGCCCGCCACGAACTTTCCGCCACCGCTGTGTTCGACGATGCCGGAATGTCCTTCGAACTTTCGAAAGGCCCATCTGGTGTTTCCGTGCCCATGGGGCATTACCATTTTTCCAAGGATGAGGTCCGAGGACATCGCCTTCGTCTCGGCCACCCTTTGGCCCAACATGTTCTAAAGATGGCGGCGGAGCGGCCCCTTGATGGGGCGGCCCTGGCCTTTGATTACTCCTCTTGGGGTCGTAAGGCGGCGGCGGTGGAACCGATGGTCGGCAAAGCTGGAACGCTGATCGCCCACCGTCTCTCGGTCACGGGATCGGACGAACAGGACCACATCATTCTGGCCGCCGTTATAGATGGCGGTAAAGCGGTTGATCCCGAAACCGCCAGAAGGCTATTCGAACTTCCATGCTCCATCACGGGGCACCAATCTGTTCCCGCTGCTCCTGCCGTCACCAAATCCATTGAGAAGCGGAAGGGTGAAATCCTTGAAGCCCTGGCTCAACGCCAATCGGCATGGTTTGACGAGGAAATCGACAAGCTTGATAAATGGGCCGATGACAAGCGGGCCGGGTTGAAATCCGACCTTCGCGAGTTCGAAGACGAGATCAAATCCCTGAAGAAGGAAGCTCGGCAAACCGGGAATCTGCCCGACAAGCTGGCCCTTCAAAGGAAGATCAAAGGGGTGGAGCAGAAGCGGGACGAAGCATGGCGGGAATATGATTCCTCCGCCAAGGTGCTCGAAGCCCAAAAAGATGATCTGCTCGATCAGGTGGAAGAACGCCTTCGCCAACAGGTGGCCGAGGAACAACTGTTTTCAATCCGATTTGCTGTTCAGTGAGACGGTGAAAGATCATGACCATGCCCGAAAAAATGTCGCTCACTTCCATGGATATCGCCGAAGCCAAGCTTGATCGCCTGAAAGAGGTTTTCCCGGAGGTGTTTGTGGAAGGAAAGGTCGATTTCGACCAGTTGAAGCGAGCTTTGGGGGAGTGGATTGATCCGGGTAAAGAGCGGTTCGGGCTGAACTGGCCGGGAAAAGCTGAATGCATGAAGATCATTCAGCAGCCAAGCGTAGCGACATTAAAGCCCGTGCGTGAAGAGTCTCTACGCTTCGATGAGACGGAAAATCTATTCATTGAAGGTGATAATCTGGAGGTCTTAAAGCTTCTACAGAAGTCGTATTTTGGCAAAGTAAAAATGATTTATATAGACCCCCCATACAACACGGGCAGTGAGTTCATTTACCCAGATAAGTTCTCCGAAACACTTGAGACATATCTTGCCTATTCTGGTCAGTCGGATGCCGATGGGCGTAAATTCTCCACAAATACGGAGGCATCAGGAAGATACCACTCTCGGTGGATGAGCATGATGTATCCAAGACTTTATCTGGCAAAAAACCTCCTCACGGATGGCGGCCTTATTTTCATAAGCATTGATGATAATGAGCAGGCAAATCTTAAAATAATGTGTGACCAAATATTTGGAGAAGAAAATTTCCTTGCGTCAGTTGCGTGGGAAAAGCGGTATACAAGAAGCAATAATGCGAGAATGTTCTATTCACTAAAAGATTTTATATTAGTTTATAGGAAGAGTGAGGCCATCAGCTTTTTGCGTGAAGTGAGGGGCGAGAAGGCACAATCACTATACTCAAATCCAGACGACGATCCGAGAGGTGTGTGGGCAAGCTCTTCGTATGTAAACCCGGCAACGAAAGAAGAGCGGAGAAACCTCGCCTATAAAATCACAAACCCATTTACTGGGGAAATTATAGAGCATCCAACACATGCCTGGAAATATGAACCGAAAGAACACCAGCGTCATGTTGATGAAAATCGCTTGTGGTGGGGAAAATCTGGAGAAGCAAAATATCCAAGGCTAAAGAATTTCTTGAGCGAAATGGACGATGGGATGGTCCCCATCGACTTGTGGGATTACAAATCAACCGGAACAACTGACGAAGGTGGGTTGCAAGTCAAAGAGTTGTTTGGAGAAGCAATCTTTGACAATCCTAAGCCGACCAAACTGATACAGAGGATGCTTGATATGGCAACAGCCTCTCAGAGCGAAGATATCATTTTGGATTTTTTTGCTGGTTCAGCAACGACAGCACACGCCGTGATAGCAGCCAATAATGCAGATGGTGGAAACCGACGATTCATAATGGTCCAGCTTCCAGAGCCGACAGGGCGGGAAGATTTTGTAACAATTGCCGAAATATCCAAGGAGCGTATCCGCCGAGTAGCCAGGAAAATTGAGGGCGAAAAGGCCGGGACACTTGAGCTTGAGGATCGTAAAAAAATTGATTCCGGGTTTAAGTCATTTAAGCTCGATAAATCAAACTTCAAAGTTTGGAGTGGTGAATTTGAAGAAAATAAGGATGTCGGCAGACAGATAGAAATGCACATTGATCATTTGCAAAATGATAGTAGTGCAGATGATATTCTATATGAGCTTCTATTGAAGTCTGGATTTTCACTCACAACAAAAGTTGAATCCATTGATATGGCCGGGAAGAAAGTCTTCTCCATAGAAGATGGAGCTTTGCTAATCTACCTTGAGCGGGAGATTTCAATTGAGATGATTAACGCATTGGCCGACGCCAACCCGCTTCAGGTTATTTGCCTGGATGAAGCATTCAAAGGCAATGACCAGCTAAAAGCCAACGCGGTTCAAACCTTTAAAGCCAGAGCGGCTTCTCAGGAAAGCGAGATTGTGTTCAAGACGGTGTGACGCCATGGATGATTCGATGTTTCTTGCGTCAAACGCCGTTGCCACAAACAGATTTGCGTCCGAGGAATTGTTCAATCCCAGACACAACGCCGCTTGTGGTTTGAAATTGGGACACAAAAAATGAAGCTCAAATTCGACCCCTCCTTGGAATATCAGCAGGACGCGATCAATGCCGTGGTCGATGCCTTCGCCGGGCAGCCACCGGCACAGACCGGGGCCATGGCGTTTCAATCCCTTCAAATCGGCGGGCTATTCCAGAACGAGTTGGGAATGGGCAACCATTTCAATCTGTCCGATGATGCCATCCTGAGCAATATCCACCGTGTTCAGGAACGAAATGATATTGAACAGGTTGCGGGGCTTCAGGGCCGGGAATTCTCGGTCGAGATGGAGACGGGGACGGGCAAGACCTACATCTACCTCCGGTCCATCTTCGAGTTGAACAAGACCTATGGCTTCAAGAAATTCATCATCGTCGTTCCCAGTGTCGCCGTCCGTGAAGGCGTGCTGAAGAGCATTGATGTGATGAAGGAGCATTTCCAGACCCTCTACGACAAGGTGCCCTTCGACCACTTCGTCTACGACTCCAAACGCCTCACGAAAGTTCGGCAGTTCGCGTCAAGCAACCAAGTTCAGATCATGATCATCAACATCCAGTCGTTCCAGAAGGATGTCCCCGACAAGGATGTGTCGGAGATGACCGAGGACGAGTTGAAGAAGCTGAATGTCATCAATCGTGAGAGCGACCGCATGTCGGGCCGCAAGCCCATCGAATTCATCCAGGCGACCACCCCCATCGTCATCATCGACGAACCGCAAAGCGTGGATAGCACCCCGAAATCCAAGCGGGCCATCGCCAATTTGAACCCGGCGGCGACCCTGCGATACAGTGCCACTCACAAAGACCCCTACAACCTTCTTTACCGTCTTGATCCCGTCAAAGCCTACGATTTGCGGCTGGTGAAGCGGATCGAAGTTGCGTCGATCCAGTCCGACGACAACTTCAACGACGCCTATGTCAAGCTCCTGAAGGTGGACAATTCCAACGGCATCAAGGCCCAGGTGGAGTTCCATAAGGAAGGGCCGAACGGCCCCATACCGACCAAGGCGTGGGTAAAGAAGGGCGACGATCTGTATGTCAAATCCGGGGAGCGGCACAGCTACCGGCAGGGCTACATCGTCCAGACCATCGATTGCACCCCAGGGTCAGAGATCATTGAGTTCAACCAGGGCCGGTTTCTCGAACTGGGGCAGGAAATTGGCGGATTGGGCGAGGATGTAATGAAGGCCCAGGTCCGCGAAACGGTGGAACAGCACCTGCGGAAGGAGCGGGCCTTCAAGGGCAAAGGCATCAAGGTTTTGTCCCTGATTTTCATCGACAAGGTTTCCAACTACCGCGTCTACAACGACGATGGAACCGTGGGCCTGGGCAAGATCGGCCAGTGGTTCGAGGAAGCCTATGCCGAACTGACGGCGAAGCCGCTCTTCAAGGGGCTAATCCCATTCGAGGTCGCTCAAGTCCACAATGGCTATTTTTCCCAGGACAAACAGGGCAAGCCCAAGGATACCAGCGGTAAAACCGCCGATGACGAGGGCACCTACTCCCTGATCATGCGGGATAAGGAACGCCTTCTTGACCCCGCCGAACCTCTGCGGTTCATCTTCTCCCATTCCGCCCTTCGGGAAGGTTGGGACAATCCCAATGTCTTCCAAATCTGCACCCTTAACGAATCGCAATCGGTGGATCGGAAGCGGCAAGAAATTGGTCGCGGTCTCCGCCTGCCGGTGAACGATAAGGGCGAGCGGGTGCATGACGAGGCCATCAACCGGCTGACCGTTATTGCCAATGAGTCCTACGAGGATTTCGCCCGCAAGCTCCAGACCGAATTCGAGGAGGATTTTGGTATCCGTTTTGGCCGGATCGAGAAGATTGATTTTGCCAAACTGACCCGCGTGGCCGACGACGGCAAGGACGCCCATATCGGCCAGGAAGCATCGGGCCGCATCTGGTCCGAATTGAAGGATAATGGCTACATCAATGCGGCGGGCGAGATTCTGGAAAAGTTCGACCCGAAGAATCCCCATTTCGAACTGAAGCTTTCTCCCGCATTCGCCGACCTGAAGGCCGAGATCGTGGACGAGCTTCAGAAGCGTCTATTCAAGAACCGGGTGGTCAATGCCCGCGAGAGGAAGACCGTTAACTTCCGCAAGGAAGTCCACCTCAGCGAGGATTTCCGCACCCTATGGAGCAAGATCAGTCAGCGGACCCGCTATCGGGTTTCCTTTGAAACCGCTGATCTCATCGCCAAGGCCGTCACCCGGATCAAAGAGAACATCCCCAAGATCGAGCCTGCTCGGATCACCATCAGCAAGCGGGACATCGACATCACCGAGGCCGGGGTCGCGGCGGACAGGGAACTGGATTCCCGCACCTATGATGCTGAACCCGTGAAGGTGCTTCCTGACATCCTGGGCTATCTCCAGAACGAAACGGAACTGACCCGTCATACCCTGGTTGAAATCCTGAAGCAGTGCGGGCGGTTGGACGAATTCAAGATCAACCCGCAATCGTTCATGTCTCAGGTGGGCAAACAGATCGCCGCCGCCCTGCATGACCTGATGCTCCAGGGCATTCAATATGAGCAGGTGGCCGGGCAGCATTGGGAAATGAGCCGAATCGAGCAGGACGCCGAAGAGGGCATCGTTCGCTACCTCAGCAATCTCTACGAGGTCCAGAACAAGGAAAAATGCCTGTTCGATCACATCGAATACGAGTCCGAGGTCGAGCGGCAGTTTGCCAAGGATTTGGACAGCAACATCAATGTGAAGATGTTCATCAAGCTGCCGTCCTGGTTCCGCATCGATACCCCCATCGGCCCCTATAATCCCGACTGGGCTTTCGTGACCGAACGGGATGAAAAGCTCTATTTCGTCCGGGAAACCAAAAGCACCTTGGACAAGGACGAGCGGCGGTCGAAGGAAAATCAGAAGATTGCCTGTGGCGTGCGGCACTTCGAAAAGATCGGTGTGGATTTTGGGGTAGTCACCGGACTGAAGGATGTAAAATTCTGATATGAAATAAAAACCTATTCGTCAATTTTAACAATCATGGCTGATGTCCTGCATTCAGATACAACCTCCACGAGGCCCCTTCCGCTGCTGCCTAACTTTAATCTATCTATTGGTGTCTCAGTGATTTCACGCGACAACAAGAACCACAGTCGCCGAGGTGCATCTATGAGGGAATAGTATTCTGGAATGAGGTGCTTAAACTCATTCGGTGGATTTTCCTCGTAAATAGCGGATATCTCGGAAAAATGACCGATAATTCCATCACCACATCTTGAGAATAGATACAAGTTCGTTGTTTCATTCAGTAAAACATGCCTTGAAAGGCTCTTAATTTTTTTGCCATCTGGCTTCAGTCCGAATTTTGCGAATAAAACGCTACCGCAGCTATTCACAATAGCGTTGTGCTCGCCAACAGTATTGAATTTCTTCGAGCCAAGCTTTATTGATAGTGGTGAGCGTATCGCAATATGTATTGGGGAATACATTATACCTTGCCTTCGCGGTCGCGTAAGGCGACAACGATAATGGTAACATCCACCTCCATCAAGGATACAGTTTAGCTGCGACATGGACACCACGACTGCCTCCATCGCCGTTCTGAAAGTTTCCCCAGTCAACAACGCGGGCAAGCTATTGGCGTTGGCGGATGTATCCATCTTGCTGGATGGTGTCGAGATCGTGATACACGGCATCCAGGTTCGGGCCGATGCCGGTGGAACCGAAGTCACTCTGCCAAAATACCGCTCACCGAGTGGAGCATGGGTAACAGCCGTCACTCTGCCTGATGAGGTGCGGGGACCAATGGGGGACGCGGTAATGGCCGCAGCCATCGAAGCTGGAATTCTGGTGGAGAAGCACCGATGAGTTTTGTTCGTTTTTCGATCATCGCGGTGACAATGAGCCTGCTGATGTCCGCTCAAGCCGGGTTGGCCGCTGACCGTCAGATCGAAGTCTGTTTCACGCCGGGCATGGACTGCACAGGGAAGGTCGTGGATGCCATCAGTGCTGCTCGACGCACCATCCTGGTTCAAGCCTATTCGTTCACCTCACCGGCCATCGCACAGGCTTTGGTGCAGGCCAAGAAACGCGGCATCGATGTTCGAGCCATATTGGACAAGAGCCAGAGAACGGAAAAATACAGCGGTGCTGATTTCCTTGCAAACGGCGGGATTCCGGTTCAGATCGATGCGGCCCACGCCATTGCCCACAACAAGGTAATGGTGCTGGACGGTTCAACGGTCATTACCGGGTCGTTCAATTTCACCAAGGCCGCCCAGGAACGAAATGCTGAAAACCTGCTGGTGATCCACGATCCAGAATTGGCGGCCCAGTACGAGGCCAACTGGAAGAAGCACGCCGAACATTCAGAAGCCTATGGGGACCGCAGAAGGTAATGACTTCACTCCATTTTATCACCCAGTAGGCGGCGGAACTCCACCTCAAGATCAGTCAGGGCGTCCTTAATTGGTCCAGAGCAACGCTCTTCAACTTCAACCCATTTTTTCATACGCTCTGGATTCTGATCATTTAGAACTACATATGTAAATTCGTTTCCCGTTCGAACCATCATCGCGTTGATTTCATCGATTTTTGCTGCAATGAAAGCTGGGACAAATATTAGTTTCTTTGTGTATATATCAAAAAATTCCTTATGGGCGTCGGCAAGCAACTTGCTGCGATCCTCCTTCGAGGGCTCGCCGGAAAACTCAATTCCTTTAACGTAATTATAAAGCTGGTGATGAACATTCTTGAGCGTTGAGTATATATTTGCGATAACATCAGCCCGCTTCTCGTGAAGATGGGCGAATACGATATTGTTCTCTGATGCGGCACGGCTTAAGTCAGACCGAAGACGCTCTATTTCAATATTCGATTTTGATGTTAACTCGATTTTATGGCTTTCAAGTTTGATATCATACTCACTCTTTATCGCCTGACGGATTTTCTCAGTGATGATGTTCTTAATTAGCCAGTAAAATACACCGCCGACGCCCAAGCTTACAGCGACGGATATCGCGATATTGACGAAAAAGTTCAGGTTAAGTGTCAGGTTCACATCTGTGATTTGCATGCAGCCACCACCCATTGGAACCGCCGCCGAAGCCAATGGCGTGCGTTATTTTACACAGATTTCTCATCTATTTCGCCGCCCGCTTTCCGCCAACGCCAGGATGAAGGGCCAGGGATTGACCGGCAGCATGACCGGCTTCAAACGCACCAGCAGCGACCTTCTTCCCCGATGCCCGGCCACGACGCAGGTTTAGGTCCAGCTTGGCGAATTCAGATTCCACGATGGCGTGGCGGACCACCACCAGATCGCGACCACTGCTGACCCGGTTGGCTTCGTCGCGTTCGGCCTTCATGGCGATCAATTTCTCACCAATCGACACCGCCATGCCGAACATGAACGACCCTTTTTCGTCTTTGCCGTAGCGGAGAATTCGCTGGGCAAGGGCATATTGGACCCAGGCGGTCTGCATGGCCGTGGCGATCACATCGTAGACGTAATGGGCCATCTCGATGCTGGGGCGAAGACCGAAGAAGACGTACCGGATGCCCTTGTCATCCTTTTCCCGCCAGACCTTGCAATCGCAATATTCGGCAATGGCCGGGATGCAGGCGGAAATCGGCTGCCGCTGCTTCCTGTTGGTTTCGATGGTGGACTTTTCGCACTGCTCCTCGCGGATTTCCAGGTCCGTGATCGACAGGTCATGGCGATCCAGCAGTTCGGCCACCTTGGCCGCCGCCGCCAACGCTTCTTCCTCGGTGCAGCCATTGGCGATGGTCTTGGCCCGAAGTGCCTGGAGCCGGGTCTTCAGTTTGTCGAGATCGGTGGTCATGGCGTCCAGTCCATCTGCATTCCTGGAAGCTGGGTACGAGCGATCAGAATTGTTTCCATGGCTACGCCCGCCGCCTGGGCCACCTTCTCGACGGTGATGTCAGATTCGAGGACAAAATCCAACACGGCTCCGAGGAAATCGGGATCGGTGATGCGGGTGCGAAGTTCGTCGGCCCCGCTGCCGGTGTGGGACATGAACTGGTTCAGCAATTCGTCATCAGCGACAATTACCGAGACGGCGTGCAAGGCCAGTGTTTCGGCACCTTCACGTCCCAGTTTTGGAATTTTCGGCGGCATTGGGTCGGTGACCAGTTCGGAAAGCGGTTGGTGGCCGCAGTGTAGTTCCGCCGGTCGCCGGGGGAAACGCCGATGTCGTGATGAATTCAATCGGGGTGCTATGGTTGGCCCGGCATCATGAACGTTGACCAGTAAATTTCGGAAGGGCCTCCCCGTGAGCATGAAGTTCAGAAAGACCAATCCCCGGTTTGGCTATCTGGTCGTTTTGATCGTGTTGTGCCTGGGCGTTGCGGGCATCTCCAGCATGGTCACCATTCCCGCTGTCCAGGGGTGGTACAAGGATTTGGCTCACCCATCCTTCACGCCGCCTGATGCGGTCTTTGGCCCGGTCTGGACGGCTCTCTACATCATGATGGCTGTGGCGGCCTGGAGGGCTTGGGGGCGTGATCAGTACCAGTGGGATAGCTCATGCATTCGGCTGTTTCTGATCCAGTTGGCGTTGAATTTCGCCTGGAGCTTCCTGTTCTTCAAGTTCCACCTGATCGGTGTGGCGGCGGTCGAGATTGTGGTTCTGGAGATCGCCATCATCGTGACCACTGTGGCATTCTTGATGCGAGACAAGATCGCCGGAATGCTCATGGTTCCATATCTGCTTTGGGTCGGGTTCGCATCTGCTCTAAATATCGGGTTTTGGTCACTGAATTGATGTGTCATATGGACAAGTCGTTAAAATAAATTAGCGGCTGGCATTTATTTATAGTTCAGGCAGATGTATGATTGCTCTCCTTCATATTGCAGAAGGAGGCATTCATGTTGTGGCTAGTTTGTGTATTGGCGATATTTTCGTCATTTCCGGCGATGGCACAGCAAGGTGTTTATTACACAGGGACCGCCAGCGTTTCCCCAGTGCCACCGCCACTGACCGAACAGGAAATCAGCGACCCTGATTTCTGGAAAAGGCAAAAGGCTGCGGTTCTGCGTCAGGATTCCACCGGCATGAACCTTTGGGAGCGTGGACGATACTGCGAATCGCGAGAAACCGAGGTCAACAGGTTCGCCGAAATTTCTCTTGAATGGGTCTACAGCCACGACCTCTGGGTCAGTCCATCAAAGGGGTTCATCCCCCATGGAATCGCGATCAGCGACCAGCAAACCCTCAGAATGTATGCTGAAGTGGCGTTTCGGGACATGCGGTACGTCAAGGGTGATGGGGCTGATATCGGCAAATGCGATGAAATTGCCCTGTTCGCGATCAGGCGAATTCTTGGGCACATGGAACGCTACCCCGCCGACGAGGAATGACCGGCCATTGTCCGTTTCTCGGACATGCAGTTGTGGTCCAGATCATTGAAATCGACATCTCCAGTTCGCGGATCAACTTGGGTCACCCGGTTCACCCTGATTGTTGCGTTCTGGATCACGCCGTCAATCTGACCGCTTTGAATCCAGATCGAGCCGTCGAGAAACTGGTCGATGGCAATATCCTGGCCGACGACACCGCCATTTCCCCAGACCAGGGCGGTTCCGGTCACCACCACGCTGGCATGGCGATGGTCAGAACGTTCGCCCATGGAACCGTCCACCACGGTTACGACTCCATCTTCGACGGTTCTGCCCAGGGAAACCACCCGGTACGGAGTATTTTGGCCGCCGTTTCGCTTAACGCGGCCAGCAATAGTAAATGTAATTAAGTAGACGATTTTGTCGGTTGGTTCGAAGTCATGCAATCTCATAAATATATTTAGCAAATAACACGAGGTACGTGATGAGATTAAATGATTTTACGATATCACCAAGTGATGCAACTTCTGTTGGACCAGGAAGAATGCCGCCAATTTACGACGAAAACCGCATTCGCTCTGAAATTATGGTGGTGTTGGATATTTTGAGAAGTGCTTTGAAAGATGCTCAGCGTTTGATCGACCTGATCGACCGCGAGCCAACACCACGTCTGTGATCATCGCTGGCGGATACCATTTTTCCACCGGCACCAAGAATCCTGTCCGCGAATCGGACAATCAGCCGGTTCGGAACCGCCCCAGGTCGCAGGGTCATCACCAGTTCCATGGCATCATCTGGGGTCAGGTGCAGGCATGCCAACAGGAATGCTGCTGCGGTGGACCTGCTGACCCCAGCCCAACAGTGGCACAAAACCCGACTACCCTTCGGTATCTCTCGACCAAACGCGAGAATGGCATCGGCATGGTCAATGCTGGGGTTTTCAGAACGCCCTTGCCGGGCCAGAGCCTTGCCGACCAGCCCGCCCATTGCGTGGAAATCATAGAACCGAAGGCTCAAGACACGCATCGATTCAGGGAAGATCAGTGGGTCATGATCGTCCTCCCCAGGGTCGAGAATTGAGACCACATGGGTCGGGGCGAACGATTCCAGTTCGTCGTCCAGTTCGTCCAACCCGCAGATCGAAAGTTCGAAGGGCAGTTTCCCCATGGTCATGATCCTCCCTCCCCGGAGGGCCGGGACCATAACAGGTACGACAAAGACGTGCAAATCAGGGGGAATGGCTGCCGAATGAACTTTCGACAGCCATTCACGATCAAGGCGGTCACGCAACAGCAAAAGATTCGATGCTGGCTGTAAAGGCAGATTTGGGAATATCGCTGTTGGCCGAAACCAAGAATTCATCCCATACACCAACGGCCTTCATGGGCTGGATTTTTTGGCCTAAGACAGCCCCCTGAAGCAGCATCTTCAGTTCAGAAAATTCTTGAGAATCCAGCCGACCAACTAGCCGGATGGCTTCATACCCATTTGCGATCATAGAAGCGTTGTCGTTGTCATTGCTGTCGATGATGGCCCACGCGGCCATGAGAATTCCCAAAAATTCTTCCTTTTTCATGATCGCAGGGAGTTCTCCAGCGGCAGCTACCATGAGCACGAACTGCTCTCCACATATTTCATTCAAGTCTAACATATCATTTATCCTGTTGTGTTGAGGTGACAGTGGCTTTACGTCACTGCATAACGGACATTCCGGCCGATCATATGGCGGTTTCAATATAATTCTGATGGCCGGTTGAAAATACATATTAGGGTTGTCTTCTGTCAGATTGGACTATTCCCGATCCACATCGACTGCGGTTCTGTCAATTTACTTATCTGCGTTCCTGGCGAATTTACAAATTGGCCGGGAGGGCATGGCCTTGCTATACGGGTTTGGCACCCATTTCATATGGAGCCAGCGAATTATCGCTATTGATAAATAGATGTACTGATCGAGCCGCCAACAGATCACGACAATCAAACGCCCGGATAGGTTCGGGTGATAACCCTCGACAGGAGCTTGGCGGCTCGCACTGTCGAGGGTTTTATTTTTGGTGATATTATGGAGATCAAGGGAAAACGAATTTTCACTGTTTCAAGCCCTGCAAGTGCAGGCAAAACCGATGCAGCAGTTACCTATGCGGTGGATATGGCAGCCAAGGGCCACAAGGTCATCATTGCCCAACCAACCAAAACCTGCATCGATGAATGGTTTGCCAAGGCTCTTGAACGGGCCAGATCACGGCGAAAGAAGCCGGTGCCGGTCTATCGGTTCGACAGCAGCACCTGCGAAGATGGGCAGGTGATCACCACGATCATGGGGCATCTCAAGTGCCCAGGTGAAGAGGGACAGGTTCTGTTCCTGACCCAGCAGGCTTTACTGCGGCTGCCATATTTCCACCGACCAGAGCATTGGCATGTGATCGTCGATGAGATTCCTGCTCCCGACGTGATGTTTTGTCGGCATCTGCCGTACAACCACGAGATCATCACATCGGCCATATCGTGGCAGGATTATTCCGCCGATAACGTCAAGGTGGCAGCAAAAGACAATGCCAAGCTTCGCCGTCTTGCCGATGGCGATGATGCTGTTGATGCCGAATTCAGAACCATAGCCCGAGCCATTCTGGACCCGGATTATGATGTCTTCGCGATCAGGGAGAACATCGAACGCACCGTGGCCGGTGACACAGAGACCGGGAAATATCCCCTCTACCTGTTTGGGGTTCTGAAGCCATCGGCATTCACGAAGTTCGCATCGGCAATCATCATGGGGGCACACTTTGAGGAGTCGCTGCTTCATCACCTATGGGCGGTCCAGGGGGCAGTGTTCGAACCACATCGCCAGTTGACCAATGCCCTTCGGTTCCAGCAGCACCAGAACGGTCATCGGGTCTCCATTCATTATCTGGCCGACGATAGCTGGTCCAAGAAACTGGGCGGCAAGAAGGTGACTGTCGATGGTTCGGAGATCAGCAACACCATCCTCGGCCTGACCAAGGCCTCCGGACTGGTTGGGGATCAGCCATTCCTCTATCAGGTGAACAAGGACGTAGAGGATGCCGCCGAGGAATTATTCGCCCAGTTGCCCGCGACCGCGTTGCCACACAAACCCCATGGGATGAATAAGTTTTCCGAATTTCATAACGTAGTGGTGGTGGCCTCGTTCCTGCCAACACCGATGCAATGCCGGTTCCTGTCGAACTTCGGCATTACCCCAGACCAGATCAGAGACGCGATCTGCCATCAAACCGTCTATCAGGCCGTGATGCGGTGCAGTCTTCGCGATCTCCATTGTGATGTACCTGTTCGGGTCGTGGTCACTGATGTCGGTGTAGCTCAGTGGCTGGCCGATCAGTTCCCCGGTTGCACCATGGTCCATGCTCCAGGTGTTCAGCTTGCAAAGAAGGGCAAATGGCAAAGGAAACGGCTCCATGCGGATAATTCAGCCCGAGTCCGGGCATATCGCAAGAGGCAAGATGAGCAAATTGGGGAAGTGGAACTGGCTAATATATTGCCCGGAATACAAAATGGTAAGATTTCACCGTTACGATTGGCGAATAATATATATTCACCTATCGTTACATCGAAACATGACCATTTGCCGTTAGCAGATACATCTGCATCTGATTTCATGGATCTGTCTATACTGGAACGGGAGCTATTCGCTGGAACTTTGTTCCGCCACATCCGGGACACCAACACCACCCGTCATCTGTTCCTCAAGTCCATGGGCGACATGATCGAGTGGCTTCGCCGTTGCCATGGACTGACCTACCAGAACAAGCACAGCAACATGCTGATCAGCCCGACCCTGTTCAACCCAACTCTGGGCGACAAAAGCAGGGGAAGGGAAAACGCGGTGATCACCTGGGGAATCTGGCTCGATATCGATGATGGGGACATGCCGTACACCGCCTTCGCCAAGATGTTCGCGGGAAAATCCATGGTGGTTTACAACACGGCCTCCTCGACCAACGACACCCGCTACCGGGTATTCATGCCGACGACCGGCTACATGATGGCTGAGACCTACGACTCCATCTGCAAACAGATCATCAAGGTGGTTCAGTCCAACGGCTATTGCTCACCCCGGCAACGGAAACGGGGATCGGCAAAGCCATGCCATGGCATCGACCCGACCAAGCTGTCGGTGGAAAACATGATGTACCTGCCGTGCAAACCCGTGGATGGCAGTGATGGGTTTTTCCAGGTCTTCGACGGCGATCCGATCAATCCCACCCTATGGGTCCAGAACAACATCCTGCCTGTCGATATGCCGCCGCCGGTCCTGATTGCCGTTCCAGATGAATTGCCCATGCCCGAAGATCAATCCCATGCCACCGCGTTTTTCGACAGACTGGTCACCGCCATCGGTGATGTCATACTGGGGCGAAACTGTGGCCTATACCGGGCATCGCTGCATGGGTTCGCCATGGCAAGTGCCGGTTTGCTCGATACATGGATGGTCGAAACCCGGCTTGAACAGGCTGCATTCGCTGCGGGATTGGAAAAAAGAGAAATCGGGCCGACCATTCGAAGTGGCCGCTACAATTCCAAAAATCAGATCGGGCGATATATGGGGTGGGCTGCACATGGGAACGTAGCAGCTTGATAAATACTCCTGCAACATCAGCAGGAGTAACGTCGATATGCGTGGACTACAGGATATATATGAAGAGTTCTATTCACTTGGAATTGTGAAATCAGGTCGCGATTTTGGTGAGTGGCTGAATAGAGGGCAGAGTTACTTAAGTTCATCGAAATCAAGGAACCGCAGAATCTCGACAGAAGCACTTTTGTCATTGATATCAAATGTTACCGGCGTGATAGATGCGACAAATGAAGCTGCCGTAGAATGCACAGATGATGCTCAAGCTACGGAATACAAGGAAGGCGTGAAGGCACTAAAGAAACTTGAAAACGAAGCATGGACTGAGATTTGGCGTCGTGTCGAGTGACATATTCAAAATATATTTATCCAGCCATATTGCAAATAATAATTTGAGTCCGTAACCTATGTGCAGACGTCAATGCATGGAGGTTATTATGCTTAACCTGAAGTTTTCTGACGCCAAGCGTCCGCTGATCTCTGAGACCAGGAAGAAGTCTGCCCGTGATGTTGTGATCGATGGTATTCAGCACCAGATCGGTCTGCTGGGTGATGCCAATTACAAGGTCGAACGCACCCGGTACACCAAGGATTCCGAAGGCAATGCCATCCGCAAGTCGGTCGCGGCACCGCCCAAACCCTGGTTCTGGCGGGCTACCGATGGGAACATCATGGTGCAAGTACGCTACGGCCATGCCGTTGTGGTCGAACTCCAGCCGGGAAAGCCGAGCATTGTTGCCGGAAAGACCGAGAAGGAGGTGATCACCGTACTGACCCAGGTGGTCCAGGCCGTGAAGACTGGCGAACTCGATACCCAGATCGAAGCGGCAAAGGCCAAGGCCAAGCGGAACAGGTCGGGTGAATAGGTCATCAGGGATCGGCGTGAAGGTTGGGTGAAAATTCGGCCTTCACGCCGCTTCATTGCATCGTTTTGAAATCCGGTGCAGCAATGTTCCGATGTCGCGGGCAGACGGTACTCCATCATCCCACCTTCTTGATCGCATCCCAATACCGCACAGGGTGATCGTGGATGGCAGGGCCGGATCGTTCGTACACGTCGATCACCGACTTGGGAAGCGACCGGAGATAATTCGAAAACGGCCTATGGTTTCCCCAGATCACAAAGGCCAAGCCCTCGGGCATCCGGGATTGAACTTCGACACCTTTCCCATCAATCCCCTTCAAGAACCCAACCTTGCCCGTGATGAAGAACACGCAGGCATGTTCACTCACGAATTTCCGCCAGTAGCTCGTGTGGGTGCGAACCGGGATGATACCGACCACGGTTTCGCATAGGGGCTGGTCACGAACAGCAGAAGATTCGGTCGGAGCATCGGGCATGTGGCGGCACCACACCGCATCGGCGGCCTTTTCGACCCAGTGACGAAGGCTATGATATGGGGGGTTCAACCAAACACGACCGTGCCATTTTTGAGCCAAGCCGTCGTCGTCCTGGGTGAAATGCTGGAGTGCCCAAACCGGGGCACTCTCCCCCTTGCTGGGCGAACAAGGGTCGAGATCGAGCGGCTGGTTGTCGTTGGCGGCATAGATATGGCGGAGCAAACTGGGCGGTGTATACCACTCGCAATTCTTTTTTTCGTTCCCCTCGGTGATGAAAAGGGTCCGGGCCTTCCATTCCTTCTTCGTGGGTTCACCAGCGGGTGAATCGTCGGTGGCCGTTTCGGCCTTCACCACCGGCACCTCATCATTGTTGGGCAAGACTACCGGGGCGGCCTGCTCGATCTCCACCCCGATGCTGCGGGCATGGAAGGCATAGAGCGGGGTGGAGTAGTTGGCACAGATCAGTTCCGCCGCCTCGTGAAACTTGCCCATGTTGCTGGTGTAGGTACGGCAGATCGGATTCATGTCCGAGAATGCGACACGATTCTCCGGGCTGTCGTCCACAGTGACCAAGCAGGAATGGCCGCTGTTGCGAACGTGCCGGGCAAGCTCTTCCAGGTCGAGTTCGCCGCACGTATACATCCGCTTGCTCACCTGGGCATAGGGCGGGTCGAGAAAACACATGACCCCGGTGCCAGGGGCGTCCAGAACCTCGCGGTAGTCCAGATTGGTGATCCGGGCACCCTGGAGCCAAGCCGAAAACTGAGGGATGTAATTGATATGGACCGGCTTGAGGCCGCGACCATCACGTTCAATGCTCGGGGCAAAACGCGACATGCCGTTGGTGCCGAACATGGATAGGTGGTTGCGAACGTAGAAGCCCGCCGCTGCCTCGGCCCGGTCGTCGCTATCAACCATCTGAACGGCCAGATCGAACAATTCTTGGCTGGCAGCCCCAAACTGTTCAATCAGCGAATGCAGCACCCGCATCAGACCGGCGGGGTCGTCGCGAACCACGGTCCACTGGTTGGCAATGTTGGAATCGAGGTCGTTGAGCCAGATATCCGTGACACGGCCCGTCCGAACCATACGGAAACCCACGGCGGCAGACCCGGCGAAGGGTTCGCGGTATTCCTCCACATTGAATGGGGCGAGGTTGACCAGATCGGAAGCCGTCCGGTGCTTCCCCCCAGGGGACTTGATCATGCTCGACATGGATTCAGGAACGGGAACCACGGTGAGATTGGTCGCGTCCAGCTTATTGGAAAAGGGCATAGCCATTATGCAGCCTCCACTTCGGAATGGGGTTGTGCCTGATTGTCGTTGTGCGGAACGGTCGTCGGCTGCTGGTGGTTTGCCAGAAGCCGAATTTCGGCAGCGTGCTTCCCGCAGTATTCCTTCCAGAATTCCGGGCAGCCCCCGAACTTCTTGTAGCTCCCGTACCCGGACTTGTAGTGGTTGATCGTCCCCAACGTGATGTCATAGCGTTCGATCAGAACCGAAGGCGGGTCTTCGGAGAGGATGATGTCCGCCGCTTCGTCATAAGTACGGCGGGGCTTGTGGGTCTTCGGACCCTGCTTGGTCGGCGGCGGATTGACCATGTACTGGTCCATGAGCCAGAGAATGCTCTTCCGCATGGCCTCGGATTCGGGGTGGTCGAAGGGCGTCCGCAGGGTGTAACGGGCGGCTTCAATCTGGGACTTGGTGAACATTTAAATGGCCTCCTTCATGGGCTGATTGTCATTGCTGCCGGTCTTGGAGACCTGGGCAGCCTTGCGGGTAAGCAGGCGGTCGATTTCGCCCTGGTCGCGTTCAACGACCCGTAAATTCGTAAGATTGAACTGCTCGTCGATGTCGCCCACGATCAGGACTCGACCCGGCGATTGAGCCAGGGCTTCGAGAGTCTGGCTGTCCTTGACATCATTGATGGTCGTGCACTGATGGTCGGCGTAGTGGGTGGTCGTCCCGATCTGCGGCAGACCGGCGACGTAGGTCTGGATGGTGCGGACCTTCTTCTCTTTGCGGCTCGGGTCGTGGCTGGTCCGACTCTCATTGCGAAAAGCCTTCACCAGCCCCGACACACCGCCCTGATCGTGAATCAACCGCTTAATGTATTCGGCGGGGAACTCGTCACGGTGCAGTTCCAGATACCGAAGGGCGGTCGCAATCTGCCCAAGACGGCGGCGGAAGTCCGTTTTTTCCGAGATGTTGTGGAACAAGACCTTGGCCACGAGGAGGACGAAATTGTCCACCGCCTTGCCCTTGACGGTCAGGCCATATTGCTGCTTGGCGAAATTGATAAACGCGGCCTCGTCCTTGCGGAGTTCGGGCAGCACCGCGAAAGCGGCGACGACGACGTTGACGAGGGCAATGTGGGTACGAAGACCCAGGGAGACGGCGGAGTTCACCGCCTTCCGGGAAGGGCGAAGAATGGTTTCATAGTCGGACATAGTGGGGTCTCCTTGTGATTATGCGGCCAGCCGCAAAGCCATGGCCGGGGGTTTGGGCGGGGTGCTCCCTTTGTGCGGGGTGTTATCGTTGCTGGGAGTGCCAGTCGTCATGGCACTGGGCCGGGTAATGACGCAGGCGATCACCCAACCAGCAACCTTCTCCGGGGTCTGGAATTTGCCGTTGGATTCGAAAATCTGACGGTCGATTTTTTCAAAGGCGGAGGAGCGGAATTCGTTGTTCATGGCGTGCCACCATCGTGGTTTCTGTCGCCATTAAACGAGGTGAATTCAAAGTTTGCAATAGGCTAACATATTGTTTTTAAAGTGTATTTTTGAGTTTTGTGGGAGTTTTTGCGTGGGAAAATTCCCAAGCCGAAATGGCCGGAAGCCTAACTTCCGGGCTGGAATTCTGTGGGAATTTTCGGCCCGATGGACGGGGGCTATATGGGAAAATTTAGGTGAAGATAGGGGGGATGCCTGGAATCAATTCGTCCGACAGAGCCTTGATCAGTGCCGCCTTGATGATGGCCCGCACTCGTGGCTCGTTATCCCCGAAACTCTCAGTCCACTTCTTCATACTAACGTAAGTAACCTGATTCAACCGAACAAACATTGCCTCAGGCTCACTTCTGTTGGGATCAATTTTCCGCATCAACAACTCAAGATCAGTCCCGGAAACATATGTCTCAACAATGGTTACAAGCTTTGGCTGATCATATGGCAGCCGCCCTGTCCGACTAACCTCTTCTCTATACGCAAAAAGTATCCTCTTCGCATAGGCTATAATTTCCGGAGTTGGCTCAGATTCATATGGAAATGACTCGCTTGCCCTTGCGTAGTGCTTTGGGTTGTATTCAAAGTAGTCACTGATTCTGCGTTCAATAGGCTTATGTGGCGGGATTGTAACTCTGAATGACCACTTAGCTTTCCCGCCGTCATTGGTTGGTTTATTCTGAAAAATTATAATTCTCGAATCGAGATATTCAAATGGATAGCTCTTTGATTTTTTAACCATGACGCCTTCCTGCCGTCCATGGGCTACGCCCCGATCATAGGACGCGGCATTTTCAGCCGCCCCTTCAAGATGCTACCACGGTACATCAAGGCGTCTACTCCAATGACTCATAGGTTGGAAAGTTTCATTGAGTCAAAAAAGCTGTGAATTGCCATCCATGTATTTAATATATCAATGCCTTTAATCTGTATCTTAGGAAGCATTGCCGTATGCAACATTAAGGTATACCCTGCTGCAACTCGGCCACAGTCAGGAAATATTGTTCCAGATGGGTTGCTTTTGTATTTATGGAACGCTTTAATATATGGGTCTATGACCCATATGGAGCAAATCCATGTTTTACGGATATGCCCGCTGCTCTTCCGCCGACCAATCTCTCGACATTCAGATTGATGCCCTGAAGGCTGCCGGTTGCCAGATCATCAGATCGGAAAAGATCAGCGGCACCAGCCGCGATGGCCGCCGCGAACTGGAAACCCTGCTGGAGTTTCTACGTGAAGGGGATGTCCTGGTCGTGACCAGGATCGACCGGTTGGCCCGTTCTATCGCCGACCTCCAGGACATCATCAAGGTGCTGAAGGAAAGGGGAGCCAGTCTGAAGGCCACTGAGCAGCCGTTCGACACGGGCGACATTTACGGCTCCCTGACCATCAATCTGCTCGGGGTGTTCGCCCAGTTCGAAACCGAGCTTCGGCGGGAACGACAGATCGAGGGAATCCAGCGAGCCAAGCGAGATCACCCTGAACGGTACCGTGGCCGACCCCCGAAAATCGACGCTGGTGAAATTCGTCGCCTCAAGGATCAAGGGTTCGGTGTCGCGGCGATCAGCAAGGAACTGGGCATCGCCAGGACCAGCGTCTACCGGGCCTTGGACGTGATTAGCTGAACTCGCATTGGCTCGGGCCAAGGAGATTTTGAAATGACCAGCCTGAATGATCTCAAGGCTAAAATTCTGGCTGATCCCGAGGTTAAGGCCGAATATGACCGTCTTGCCCCAGAGTTCGAGATTGCGGAAACCCTTATCCGTGCCCGCCAACGGGCTGGACTATCTCAGGCCGAAGTCGCGAAGAGGATGGGTACCACCCAGTCCGTGGTTGCACGGCTGGAAAGTGGCCGCTCCCTTCCTTCATTGACTTCACTGGCACGCTATGCCGCCGCCACAGGCAGTCGCCTTCATGTTGAGCTTCTTCCTGGTCGCTGAATCCATCACGGTTCCGCTGCTGAGGTAAAGAATTCAAGCCTTCACCACCGGCAGGTCATCCCAACTGGTCGTGTAGCTCGGCGTCCTGTTGCCGCATCGCATTTGCCAGGGTGCATCCTTCGGTGCCAGCCCGAACCCGACAGCCCCCTTGCCCATCTTGCTGTTGATGCCGTCCAAAGCGGCCATCAACGCTTTTGGCCGTGCCCCTGATTCGGGTGGTGGTGAAAACAGGTCGCGGGGAATGTCCTCGGGTCGGACCAAATCCAGCATGATCACGCCTGCCTTCTTGTACTCGTAGCCGTCACGCCACGCTGATTTCAGCCCCTTCAAGGCAGCACCAATGATGTGCGGCGTGGATGATGTCGGTGGCGAAAGACGGATCATGGAGTTCAGTGAAAACTGCGGCTGATCGGGCCGGAAGCGGTCGGTATAGGCGAACACCTGGACGGCACCGGCCACCAAACCTTCACCGCGAATTTTCTCCGCTGCCCGGCTGGCAAAGGTCATCACCGCATCATGCACTTGCTCAAACTCTGTGACGGATTCACCGAACGAACGCGAGCAGCAGGTCGTGTGCTTGTCTGATGGTGCCGTGTCCAGGGTGTGGACGGGGGTTCCTCGAAGTTCCATCACGGTGCGAAGGCCGACCGCCCCCATGGTCTTCTTGATCCATCCATCTGGCTGCAAGGTCAGGTCAAAGGCTGTGCGGATGCCGTTGACGCCGCAATGGGCTGCGTACTGGCGGCCAATGCCCCAGACATCACCGACCGGCGTTTGCTTCAAGGCCGGTACGACCCACTCGGGGTGACTGGCGAGATCAAGTACGCCGTTGGCCCTGACAGATTTCTTCGCCAGCCTGTTGGCAAGCTTCGCCAAGGTCTTGGTGGTGCCGATTCCCACAGAAACCGGTATGCCGGTCCAGCGTCGCACTGTGGCTCGTATCTGATGGGACCATGCCGTCATATCTGGAACTGGCAAACCATCCAGGTCGAGGAAACATTCGTCGATGCTGTAGACCTCAGCTCCCGGCGAGAAGGTCGCCAGTACCGACATGACCCGCTCGGACATATCGCCATACAGGGCGTAGTTCGAGGACAACATGACCAAGTCATGGCTATCGACCAAATGCCGCAATTTGAAGGCGGGTTCGCCCATACCGACACCAATGGCCTTGGCTTCGGCGGATCGGGCTACGGCACAGCCATCATTGTTGGACATGACGATGACCGGCTTGCCTTCAAGGGCGGGGTTGAACGCCCGCTCGCACGAGACGTAAAAATTGTTGCAGTCCACCAGGGCGTAGACCGCCATCGTCCACTACCGTTTAGCTAAAGCCGAGACGGCGAAGGTGACGACGCCCCATATCTGGACACCTTCTTCATCGTTCACCGGGAAGCTGGGGTAGTCGGGGTTGGCCGAAGCAAGCTCCCAACCATCCTCAACCTTCCGCAGGGTCTTCACCGTCAAACCGCCATCGAGCGTGGCTACAACAACGTCGCCGTCATGGGGCTGTACTGACCGATCCACCACCAGCAGGTCACCACTTTGGATTCCGGCATCCGTCATGCTGTCACCATCCGCCCGACAGAAGAATGTCGCCGCCGGTCGCTTCACCATCAACTCGTGGAGATCGAGCTTGCCCTCCAGGTGGTCATCGGCGGGTGACGGAAACCCAGCAGCCACCAGGGCGGAATAAATAGGTGCCGTGGACTCGGACGGAGTGAAGCCACGGGTGGATGCCAGACAGGTGCCGGGTGGTAATGGAGCGTTTGGGTTGGATGCGAACATGATGAGAACACTACACCGTGACTGCGTGATGGAGCAACGGTTCCAACGAAAAATTACGGCTCGTTCTCGGGCGGATCACTGACGATGATCTCTGGTTCTTCGCCCACGGAATCTTCATCAACGAAAGCGATCCGCATTCCCCACCCCGCATGGACGGTGAGCATCCGACCAAAATCACGTAGCGACAATTCTTGATCGTCGATATGGACAACGGCTTCACCATCTTCATCGGAATCAATGAAGCACCGCAGGACTCCACCGCGTGGCACCCATTGATCGCCGTCTTCGAAATATTTGATCTGGGGACGGCCCGGCGGAATTTCGGTAACGATGTTCTCGTGTTCGGCTCGAAGCTGGTCCTGGCTGGCGATGACATCGTTGAACAGGTCGAGGATTTCCTGATCGGACATGAGCCGGATTTCGGTGCCGATCTTCAACTGCATCACCGAAACGGTCGGGTCGGCGTTTTCGATGATGGCGAACTCGCCCTCGCGGATGATCTTAACCTCATCCATCGATGCCCGACGCGGTTTTTTCATTCGCATGGATTTCGTCCCTGACGGCGGTGGAATTGGCTGTTCTGTTATAGGGGCGAGGCGGCGGTTGGCACAACGAGCGGCATGGACAACAGTGAACTTTCTGATTTCCACGGCGGCGACAGCAATCCTCGAAGGTCTGGTGGTCAGGATGATGTCCGATTAAAGGACATGCCCCCACACAGACGCTGATCGCAATTTTGAAAATATAAGAATGTTATTTGAAACGCAAAATAACACAAAGAACGCGGCCCGTCGGCCACAGTTAAATCGCAATTATATTTTGAATGCAGATCGTCCATTGGCCGATGCAAATTTGTACGGTAGTGGTGTTTTCAACGCACGATGACAGTCGTGACTTGAAAGCAACCCGGCAAGGAGATCGAGATGCCGAATCCAACTACTGAAATCGCTTGGGCGACAGGAACATGCAACCCGTTCAAGGGTTGCTCCAAGGTGTCGCCCGAATGTGCCAACTGCTACATGACGGGCTGGGCATATCGCCATCAGTGCATGGGCAACGAAGGGTACGAAGGAACCGTCAAAGGCGAACGTGGCAAGCGAGTTCCGACCGGCAAAATCGGGATTGTCGAGAAGCAGATCGAAAGCCTCAAGACCATCAAGACCAAGCGGCTGTTCGTCAACTCGATGTCCGACACCTTCCACGAGAATGTCGATGCGGAAACCATTGCCCGCGTTTTCGACTCGATGAAGGCCAATGGCAACGGAACCAATTTCCTGATTTGCACCAAGCGTTCCGCTCGCATGGCGGAAATGTCCCAGACCCTGGATGTCCCCGACAACATCTGGATGGGAACCACCTGCGGCTGCCAATCGTCGCTTCATCGCCTTGATGATCTGCGGCGGACCAAGGCGAAGATTCGGTTCGTGTCAGTCGAGCCGTTGCTGGAACCCTTGGACATCACCCCATGGTTGGCTGACGGCACCTTGAAGTGGGTGATTGTCGGCGGCGAAAGCGGCAAGGGGTGGCGGAAAATGGAAAAGGAATGGGCGGAAGCCATCCTTCGCCAGTGCCAACAGTTCAACGTCCCCTTCTTCCTGAAGCAGTGGTCGGCATTCAAGCCCAAGTCTGATGCCGAATACCCGCCGACCATTGATGGTCAGGTGTGGCACCAGTATCCCCAGATCAAGGAGTGATCAACATGAGAAAGGTTATCGCCATCCATGCGTTCTACAAAAATAAAGTCCCAGGTGGGTTTGGCATCATGTGGAACTGTCCTACGGGGTTTGCCAAGGAGTTGCTCGAAGGAATCGAGGGGTATAAGGATTTTATCAAGCCAGACCCTGGAGAGACGCAAGATGAGTTTGCAGCCTTCTTGATACGCCAACTCGATTATTTTGGTGAAGCTAAGAAGTCGCGTTTGCTGGATAAGGCGGAGCAGGTTATCGCGGTTCAGAACACATATTGGCTTGAGCAGCATGGGTATCTGAAGGCAGACGAGTTTAATGGAATGCAGTTCCATTTTACCGAGGACAGAATTTCTGATGGGCAGCACAGGCTTGGGAGAGGGGTGGTTTCCGTTATGACCATCGGTGAAAAATTGGTCGATTGCGGAATTGAAGAACCAAAGGACTTTACTGATACATCTTCTCGGCAAGCACCCGGTGAGATGCATCGACCGTGAGCGGGTCTGGACAATCGTGAAATGCCCCATACCCTCAATGGCGACACGGCGACAGATGGTGACCTGATCCATTACGACCCTGGTGATCAGGTCACCATCGAGCGAAAGACGCAACGCTCGGTCACGAACAGGGCCGGTCGCCCGGCCCGGAGCCAGAGTGTCCATTTTTGACATGCTTCTTGTGTGCGTTTAAGAGTGCCTGCCATTGATCGTCCCCAGCCAGTGCTGCCTTCAACCTCGCTGGTGTGGGAATGGCGGACCAATAGGCCGCCAGGGCACTTCGCGATGCGAACCAGGATTGATCACGAGGGCCAGCAGGTTCGTGCCAGACGCCGAGACGGCCAAGTGGTAGCCATTCGGGGCTGACCTGGGCTCCTTTCTTGGTCATGCAGCCAAACGCTCCATCCCAAGGCCCCCAAATTCGAACATCACCATCATGGCGGCACTCAAAGAGATGGCCGTCAACGAACCGCCATCTGGCCGGAAAGCATTCTGATGTGGATGGGTTCCTCGTCATGGTGACCAGCATATTGGCCATAGGAGTCAAAAGCGGTCACCATCCGTTCTCAATGCGGTTGTCCCATTTGTCCATCCGAGAGAGAATGCGTGACCATTTCGGTCATGGGGGATTCGCCGTGCGGTACGAAAAGGCTGACAATCTCTTGCAGTTGGCATTGGAACTCCAGGCGGCACGAGGCGGTCTGTCGCTCTTGGACATCGAGCAAAAATTCGGCGTTGGTCGGCGTACTGCAATGCGAATGCGAGACGCCGCCATGAGAAACTTCCCCCAAATGGAGGAGGTCGATACGGGTGAGCGGACCAAACGATGGCGGCTACCAACAGGAACCTTGGATCGACTTGTTGCGTTTACCGCCGAAGAATTGGCGGCATTGGAAGCCGCCACTCGGTTGTTCGAGCGGGACAATCGAGAAGATGAGGCTGCCGAACTGGCAACCTTGGGGGCCAAGCTGCGGGCACTGCTCAAGCCGGAAGTAGCCCGAAGGGTGGAGCCGGACCTGGAAGCTTTATTGGAAGCTGAGGGATTGGCAATGCGGCCTGGGCCTCGTCCACGGATCGACATCTCTGTGGTCGAGGAACTGCGGCAGGCCATCATGGCGTGCAGCAAGGTCAAGATTAGGTACCGGAACCGCAAGACCAAGAAGGTCAATGAGAGGCTGGTCCACCCATACGGCTTCCTGCACGGTCATCGGAATTATCTGGTCGCGTGGCATGAAAATCCGAAGGCAAATACGGTCGCGTTGTTCGCCCTGCCCCAAATCAAAGGGCTGGAATTGACCAATGAACCGTTCGTCCGCGATCCCGGATTCTCGTTGGAGGAATATGCGGCCAGATCGTTCGGGCTTTTCCAGTCTGCACCGTTCAGGACTGTCTGGAAATTTGCACCGGACGCGGCGGATGACGCCGAGGAATTCATCTTCCATCCATCCCAGATCATGGACCGCCAGCCCGATGGATCATTGCTCGTCACATTGATGGCCGCGTCGGACCTGGAAATGGCATGGCACCTATATGCCTGGGGCGACAAGGTGGAGGTGGTGGAACCTGCGGAACTGGCAGAGATGGTTCATGAACAGCGTGTCGCGTGGTCCTCAACTCCATAGGTGACCAAAATAGTCACCCATGCCTGTCACGATACCCTGGTGATGAACAGCATGACCACCCAGCACCCGACAGACGATGCCATTCACCGGGCGGCAAATGAGCTAATTGACCGCCACGGCGTCCAGATTGCTATCGAACAGGCAACGCACCGAGCGGATGCGTTTGCACAGGCAGGCCGTTGGCCGGAACACGCAATGGCGATGAGGGTGCTGACGGTGGTCGAGCAAATCGGAGGGGAAACTCGATGAAGATTCTGACCCGGCTCGGACTATTTTCGGCCATCGCCTTGGCACCGGTTCTGATGGACGACATCCACGAGTATTTGATAGGCAGATATCAGATTTCAGTCCAGGTGGCGGATATGGATGTTCGGATGCCAGAGATGCGGCAGATTGCTACCATTCAGGTGAGATAATCAGGAGCATTAACTATGGCTGGTCGGAAAAAGCCAGAACTGTTCATTTCTCCGGACGAGTTGGCGGACGAAAATCGGTGGAATAATCCGCAATCACCTTGGAATACAGCGGCAATCAAGACCCGTCAAGTTGACCCATTTTGCTGTACGACCAGTTGGCAAATGTCGTTTCATGATGCATTTAGTCCAAATCGTCGTCTGCTGATTCGCGAAACATCAGATAGCGTTGTTGCCTTTGCGGAAAAGGCATATTTCAATAATTATACAATTCTTACGCCGATTGAATCGATGTGGTTCTTTGGAAATCCTCTGCTGGGGCCAAACTCGGTTGATTTATTTCAAGATACACTTGTTGACATTGAAAAATTCTATGGAAAGAAATTCCCCAATATCATGATCAGCGGTGTTGCTCCAAAAGGCGTTTTATACCGCGAACTGCGTAGCCGATTTGATGGAAAGTTTAATTTTAGGAAGCATTCATCAGAAGTACAATGCTCATCATCTTTAAATGGTGGCGTTGATGGCTTTGTCTCTCGAAGATCGGCAAATACCAGGAGAAATATTAAAAAATCTATAGGGCACGCATCGGCACTGAGCTTGGTGTTTGAGCGGCACGCTCCATCGTCAGTTGATGACGCAAGAAATATATATTTGAGAATGCTGAGCGTGGAAGACAGAAGCTGGAAGGGGCATGGTCGTTGTGGGATGACGGAGCCGCCAGCAGATCAATATTACTGGAAAATGATTAAACGACTGTCTTTTACGAAAAGTGCCAGGGTTATTTTGGCAGTTCACGAAGGCAAGGATATCGGGTTCATTTTTGGCGGAATGGCCGGAACGATTTATCGTGGGCAACAGTTTAGCTACGACGATTCTTGGAAATCCGCTTCAATTGGAACGATGCTGCAATATGAAAAGGTAAAGTGGTTGTGTGAAGAAGGTGCTACGCGGTACGACATGGGGCCGCTTATTGGGCATAAAATGGGCTACAAGGCAAGCTGGACTGAAAGAAAGCACAATTTAGAAGTCTGGATACTATCGAAACATTGACAAGTAATTTAGCGGAATTTGCTGCAATCATCTTGATCAAAGAGGCACTTGTGGACCCCTTCAAAACATACGAACCGAAGCCAAGACCGGTAGCCATGAAGATGACCCCTGGTGATGCGGAAACTATCGCTCTTCAAGTGGTCGCCTGGATCATTGGCGATGACACCATGCGTGATCGGTTTATCTCCATCACAGGATGCGGTGCCGACGATCTGCGAAATCGTATCGATCAACCAGCATTCCTTGGATCGGTGCTGGACTTCCTTCTGGCCGACGAATCATCCGTGCTGGCGTTTGCCGACCATGTTGGTCTGCCGCCGGAACTGCCGATGATGGCCCGCATGAAATTGACTTGATCAACAACAATGAACCTAAAGCAGACCTGATGAAATCAAATCACGTCAAAAGCATAAATGCGACTTCATGGCAGCCGCACGATATTCTGCGGGTCGAAACGCTCATGATGACGCCGGATTGGTTCATCGAGAGTGTCAAGGACGGGTGGGTGAGTTCTTCGATCCATGGAGATGTCGCTGCATCATTTCATATATACCCGGAGCTATCCCGTTTTTATCAAGATAACATTGCTGAGTTGATAAACATCGTTTGGGATAGCGGGCTTCGGCCCGCGTGCTTCAGGCCGTTCTGCTGCTGCGAATACAAGACGCCAGGATTTCCTGGATATGAGTCGAATGTATCGGAAATTTCAGCGAGTTCCCTGGTAGACATGGACACTTACACGTCTGGTCCGATTGAGATTGAGGTGTTTGAGGATTATTGGCAGCAGGACTACATCGATAACATTAGAGAGCTTGCCAAGCATTTAGGTGCTTCATTTGATGAGGTGTTTCTCGAAAACGGATACGAGCAGCGGCGTAAATGCGATACAACTGGCTGCCCTATATTGTTCAAGGGCGACAGATATAAGGTGGCCTTCAACAGTGAGGCTCGAAAGACCGAAGTAGAACTGATACCGGATGGAGTGACGTGGCCTTGAAAGGGCAAAAAAGGGGTCCGACTATCAGCACCGAATTGAGAATCTTTCGACAGCAGTGATCCGGGCAGCATGAATGTCCACATCTCGCTGATAGATTTCTTGGAGCAGGAAATCCTTTTCCGACTGAAGCTGATCCTCGGCCACGTCGATGAACCAAGCCCGTGGTCGGCCATCGCTTCCGTCCGACCACCGGTATCCCCGTGCCTTCAATACGTCCTTCAGGTCAAATGGCGAATTTTCTGCCCAGACCCGACACGTCGCTTCCCTGGCTTTTTCCAGCAGCTTCCCCATGGCAGGAACACCGGACTTCGGTAGTGGCCGAGCCAGGATTTCGATGGCGGCGTGGCAGTCGTCCGTCGCCCGGTGCCCATTGTGAAAAAGGCCGAAACCGCCCAGCAGGTATCCGAGCTTGGTACCTTCGAATCCTTCACCTGTCCAATCTACCTGGGACATTGAGCAGCCCCACGGTTTGGTCGAGAAACTTGGGCAAAACTGCTCTGCAAATTTCCGGTCGAAGGCGGCATTGTGGGCGATCACGATGGCGGCAGGAGCCGCGAATGCAGATACTTCATCGGGATCGATTGATTTCCCGGCGACCATTTCATCGGTGATGCCAGTCAGCTTGGTGATTTCCGGTGGAATGGGATTCTCGGGTTGTCGCAGACCTTGGAAAGCTGTGTGAACCTCAAAAATCCGACCATCCAAACCATAAACGAACGGGACCATTGCCAACTCAATGATCTCGTCTTTGGTCGGGTCCAAACCCGTGGTTTCCACGTCGATAAAAATGCCCAATCGGGTCTTGGAACCATCGTGCGGAGCAAGATTCTGGCGGGGGATCAATTTGCGAAGGACGCGATACTGGCCGGTGGCCTCCAACGCCACAGCCATCTTCTCGTGATCACCCATCTCCTGCATTCCACGCTCCTCTTCCTCAGGCGACACCCAGAATCCAGCCTTCAACTTCAGCTACAGTTCGCTGTGGTGGTGAAAGGTTGGGGTGGAAGAACCCAGGAAGGGTGCCATCTCGGTCTGCTCGTGACATCCATGCCGCGATACTGAAAGCGTCATGCTGATCAGGTGTGCGATCCTGCCTGGGGAATCCACGGCTCCAGAGGGCGGGATAGGCTTCAACAATGGCAGAACGTCCTGAAGGAATTTCCCA
Organism: Paramagnetospirillum kuznetsovii; assembly: GCF_003284725.1. Lineage (GTDB taxonomy): Bacteria > Pseudomonadota > Alphaproteobacteria > Rhodospirillales > Magnetospirillaceae > Phaeospirillum > Phaeospirillum kuznetsovii. Next base: position 212,778 of record NZ_PGTO01000002.1, read on the forward strand.
TCCATCGAAGGGCCAGAAATGAATTCGTCGGCCAAGCTGGTGGCGAATGAACCGGAGCCAGGGAATTCCGGAATGAGTAGATTTTGCGACGGTTCCCTGCACATCGAAGTGGAATACCGATTTGGCTCCACCGGCCCGTTCCTCAGTCAGTCGCCGCCACCGAGTATTGCCGGTGCGATCCGCACCATTCCCCACGGCACCATGCCGAACGAAATCGACATAGACATGATCGCCGTCAGTGGGCCAATGAGCATGGAAATCATCAAGGAAGGTCGGCCAATCAGGAGGTAAACCATGCACTTCAAAATATCGAAGGGGGAAGGAGAAGCCGTGATCGATGCCAACCAAAGTCGACACCTCATCTGAGAGCAGGTCCACAAGCCAGTGGGCGATACCCTTTCGGGACCAATATTTTCGAGGGGTCGGATTCGGAATAGGCGACGGCGGTGGTGGCACCTCAATCGGATCAGCAGCCCCAGTTGTGACGTAGACCCGCAGTCCTTTGAGGTTCGCTGTTGGCGTTTCCGCCCCGGAGTAGTCGATGCCCACATAACGGCTGAACATGATAAGCACATTCCAACGGAAGGGTATGGTAGGGCAATGCCTTGTGCTGTGATCGTCAGGGCGTATCAATCCCCGCTGCTGGTTCCCATCTTCCCCAGGAAATCCCCAAAATCTTTGGCCTCACGGAAGTTCCGGTAGACCGATGCATAACGGAGGTAGGCGACCTGATCGAGTTCCATCAGCACGTCCATGACCAGTTCGCCGATGAGCTTGGACGGAACTTCATTTTCGCCAAGGCTCTCCAGGCGGCGGTAGACGCCATTGGCAATCCGTTCGATCTGGTCATCTTCGACAGGGCGTTTCCGCAGGGCGATCTGAAGCGACTTGATCACCTTGTCGCGGTCAAAGGTAGAACGGCTGCCGTCCTTCTTGACCACGACAAGATCACGGATTTGAACCCGCTCGAAGGTAGTGAACCGCGATCCACAACCTGGACAAGCTCGGCGGCGACGGATGGCCGCATTGTCGTCGGTCGGGCGTGAATCCTTCACCTGGGTATCGTCTTGACCGCAAAACGGGCATCGCATTGGTTCGCCTCCCACCACCGATGATCGGGACAATCATTCAGGAAATAGCAACTGCCAGCAAGGACGGAGGCATCGGCAGTCGAGAGGATCGGCATTAGAGTTTGCGACGAGTTAAGACAATCTGGCGGAGCTTGACGGTACAAGCACCTCGTGCAATTCATGAAGCCATACTTTTCGTAGGGGGGAGCAACATGAACAAGTCCGAATTGATCAATGCCGTCGCCGATGCGGCCAACATGACCAAGGCCGACGCGGGCAATGCCATTGATGCTGTTTTCGCAGCCATCACCGCCGCCATGAAGTCAGGTGATGATGTGCGTCTGGTCGGCTTCGGCTCATTTTCTGTTGCATCACGCCCTCATCGCACTGGCCGAAATCCACGTACTGGGGAAACCCTCGTCATTCCCGCAAGTAAGTCGCCGAAATTCACTGCCGGTAAGAGGCTGAAGGACACCATCAATGGCCGATGACATCAAGGCTCTGACCACCAAGATCGTGGTCGCCTACTTGGGTGGCAACGCCTTGGCTGCCACTGAAATCCCGAACCTGATCAAGTCCGTTTATTCGACCTTGGTTGGCACGGACGCCCCGGTCACAGCACCGGCTGAACAGCAGCAACCTGCCGTTTCGGTAAAGAAGTCTGTGACCCCCGGCCATATCGTCTGTCTGGAATGCGGCGACCACCAGAAGATGCTGAAGCGGCATCTCCTGACCGGCCACGGACTGACCGCCGACGAGTACCGGACCAAGTGGTCGTTACCCAGGGATTACCCCTTGGTTGCACCGGAATATGCTGCACGCCGATCCGAACTCGCCAAGGCAGCGGGGCTTGGCTTCACGCGGAAGAATCGTCGGCCCAAATCAGCCACCTGATGATCAGGGGAAGGGATCACCATGCCGCCACGTAAGAGTTCCAAGCCCACAGCCACCCCCAAGCCTGCCAAGGTCGCCAAGAAGGCTGGCCGGTCTACCAGAGGTCGCTTGGATGACGGCAGTGCCAACCCCATTGATGTCCATGTTGGTGCCCGCATCCGGCTTCGTCGAACCCTACTCGGGATGAGTCAGGAGAAACTGGGTGAGTGCCTGGGGCTGACCTTCCAGCAGGTCCAGAAATACGAACGGGGGGCCAATCGGGTGGGAGCATCCAGACTGTTCGATCTATCCCGTGTTCTGGATGTCCGTGTCGGCTATTTTTTCGAGGAAGTTTCGGCATCAGCCCGATCGGCATCTCCTGTTGAGGTGATCCGTGGCAACGTCACCAAGGCAGTCGATGTCCCCGACGATGATCCGATGACGAAACGGGAAACTCTCGAATTGGTCCGAGCCTATTTCAGCATCAGTGACCCCAAGGTCCGGGATCAGGTTCTCGCACTGGCAAAATCACTGGCAGCCCCCAAATAGTGGGAAATTAAGCGGTATGCGATGAGGAACCATGGACGAAGCTGACGTTGCGAATGACCGGGCAGAGCAATTCATTGCGGAAGCTTTGAAGGCCGCTCGATTGAAGAAAAATGAAGCACCTTCGACCGGCGTTTGCCGATCCTGCGAGGAATTAATTGAAGCTGAACGCCTTCGGATCAACCCTACCGCCCGCCTATGTGCCGAATGTGCAGCGGAAGATGAAGCTTCCAGGAAGCGTGCCCACCGCGTCGGCGGGTAGTGTTCGCCGATGACGGTCGAAGCTGCTCTGGGCATTTCCTAAAGCTTCAGGACTATCTCGTCTGCAATCGCCCTGATCGACCGGCCTTCCTTTTCGATCAGGCCAGCGGCGGCCAGGGCGTCCACATCTTCACAGACATTTTTATAATCTCGACCGAGTTGCCGGGCGAGTTCAGCAACTGATGTCGTGGGGTGCTCCCGAAGGAAGCGAACCATTTCCAATCGCTTCATCGCCATCAAGATGCCGGTGATGCATCTAATCGCCCATCATTGCAGATGCCAATCCCTCGGCAATGTCGTGATTCGCCTTGAGCTTGGTTTTCCGGGCAATCTTGTTGTAGTGGATTCTGGTGACCTCCGGGCTTGAGTGCCCAACTGCCTTCGAGACCGTCTCAAGGCTGATCTTCAGGTCATCAATTGCGAACGTAATCCACGAACGGCGAAGATCGTGGATGTTCACATGTGGCAAGCCAGCTTCCTTTCGGACATCACACCATACTTCGTCAACAGAGGTGATGTGCAATTCCGGTGCCGTGGAGCGAGCAAAAAGCCACTTTGAATTTTTCGGGATTCTGCCAAGGAGTTCCTGAACGGGTTCCGTGATCACGATTTGCTTGATCTTCGGTTTACGACGCCGTGAATTCCCCTTGTCGGTCACATGAATATATCCATCCTTTACGGCATCCCACTGCATTGACAGCACTTCCATTTTTCGGGCTGCTGTAAATATAATCATTTCGATTGCCATATACATTGATGGGTTGTTCTGAGGGTTTGCGTCGCGATGAGCAACAAGGGCTTTGTATAGCTCCCGATATTCGTTTTCATCGATCACAACATCTCTTGATCTCTTCTCGTTCATCTCCACCTTAAATGTTGGATTGCTGTTCATCGGCAGAATTTTTGGGATGCACCAGTTCCAGGCTGATCGAAGATAGCCAACGGCATTGTTGCCGTTCCCTTCTCCCGATGTCTCCGTCACATGATCGAGTAATTTCTGGCAGTCATCTTGGGTGACATCTTTCCATGGCTTAGTTCCCATAAATGGCCGCACATAATTTTTATACATTGCTCTGTAAGAACGCTGCGTGTTTGCTCCTTTTTTCTCAATGTGATTCGCCATATATAAGTCGAGTATATCATTTATGGTGATGCACTTTCTGTCATCCTGCTTGTCCTTGGCGGGATCACCGCCCAGAGTTACCTTCGCCAACACTTCTTTCGCTCTGGTTCGAGCTTGCTCAATGGTCAGCACTCGCACATCTGAAAGTGTCATGCGTCGATCTACGCCATACGAGTTGCGGTATTGAACGACATAGCACCTGTGCCCCTTGGGGGTGACCTTGACGCCAAACCCCGGCAGAGTTTCATCCCAGTAGATTCTGTCTGTGCATTGCGGCACGAGGGTGCGAAGGGCGGTTGTGGTCAAGCGGATTTTGGGCACGGTGCTTTCCTTCGTCGTGATAGGCTTTTTCTAAACCGGGTCGAAATGGCGGATTTCCGCCTTTCTTATTCGTATGTCGGCGGCCTTCTGGGGAAAGCAACCGGTAAGCAGCGAAGTACGGTCGTGTACGTTATGTTGATGTTGTGTTCTGTATGCATTCTCAGTTTAGCCCCCTGTTAGGGCATTGAAATCGCGAAAAAAACAATAAAATCAACGATGTGCGATTGGGGTTGACGAAATCATCCGCCAATGCCAATTGTCACCCTCCGTGGTGTCCTGGGTGCTGCTGGAACTGGAACTGGCAGGCCGTCTGGACCGCCACCCCGGCAATAGGGTTTCGCTGCTGGTCGGCTGAGCCCGGTTGTTTTTGCGAGTGTGATCGGAACCCCATGAAGGTCGTCGTCGTCGAGTCTCCGGCCAAGGCCAAGACCATCAATAAATATCTGGGCAGCGATTTTCATGTGCTGGCCTCGTTCGGCCATATCCGTGATCTGCCGCCCAAGGACGGCTCGGTGCGTCCCGACGAGGACTTCGCCATGGACTGGGAGACCGACCCCAAGTCCGAAAAGCACGTCAAGGAAATCGCCGCCGCCGTCAAGGGGGCCGAGAAGCTGTTCCTCGCCACCGATCCGGATCGCGAGGGCGAGGCCATCTCGTGGCACGTCAAGAAGGTGCTGGAGGACCGCAAGGCGCTGAAGGGCGTCGAGGTCAAGCGGGTGGTGTTCAACGAGATCACCAAGACCGCCGTGCTTGACGCCATGAAGAAGCCGCGCGACATCGACCAGGAACTGGTGGACGCCTATCTGGCGCGGCGCGCCCTGGACTATCTGGTGGGCTTCACCCTGTCGCCGGTGCTGTGGCGCAAGCTGCCGGGCTCGCGCTCGGCGGGCCGGGTTCAATCGGTGGCGCTGCGGTTGATCTGCCAGCGCGAATCCGAGATCGAAAGCTTCAAGTCCCAGGAATACTGGACCATCGCCGCCGATTTCCAGACTCCCAAGGGCGCCGTGCTGTCGGCGGCCTTAACCCATCTGGACGGCAAGAAGCTCGACAAGTTCGATCTGCCCACCGAGGCCGCCGCCCGCGCCGCCGAGAAGGCCGCCGCCGGTGCCAGCTACACGGTCGGCTCGGTGGAGCGCAAGCGGACCAAGCGCAATCCGTATCCGCCCTTCACCACCTCGACCCTGCAGCAGGAAGCCAGCCGCAAGCTGTATTTCGGGGCGCAGCGGACCATGCAACTGGCCCAGCGCCTGTATGAAGGCGTCGATATCGGCGGCGAGACGGTGGGTCTGATCACCTATATGCGAACCGATGGTGTCCAGATGGCCGCCGAGGCCATCGCCGGAGCCCGCGAGGTGATCGGCCAGGAATTCGGCCCGCGCTACGTGCCCGACGCGCCGCGCCTCTACAAGACCAAGGCCAAGAACGCCCAGGAGGCCCACGAGGCCATCCGCCCCACCGATCTGGCCCGCAAGCCCGAGGACGTGGCCAGGTATCTCGACAAGGATCAACTGCGCCTCTACGAACTGGTGTGGAAGCGCACCATCGCCAGCCAGATGGCCTCGGCCGAGCTGGATCAGGTGGCGGTCGACATTGCCAGCAATGACCACAAGATCACCTTCCGCGCCACCGGCTCGGTGGTGGTGTTCGACGGCTTCATGAAGGTCTACCAGGAAGACCGCGACGATTCCGACGAGGACGAGGCCGAAAAGCTGCTGCCCGACGTGGCGGAAAAAGACGCCATGGCCCGCAAGTCCATCAAGGCCGACCAGCATTTCACCCAGCCGCCGCCGCGCTTCTCGGAAGCCAGTCTGGTCAAGCGCATGGAAGAGCTGGGGATAGGACGTCCGTCGACCTATGCCTCGATCCTGACCGTGTTGCAGGATCGTAATTACGTGAAGCTGGATGCGCGGCGTTTCATCCCGGAAGACCGCGGCCGACTGGTCACCGCCTTCCTGGAAAGCTTCTTCGGCCGCTATGTGGAATACAATTTCACCGCCGAGCTGGAAAACCAGCTGGACGACATTTCCGGCGGTCGCATCCAGTGGAAGAGGGTGCTCGATCAGTTCTGGAAGGCGTTTTCCGGCTCGGTGGACGAGACGAAGGATCTCCGCGTCACCCAAGTGCTGGACGCATTGGACGAGTTGCTGGGGCCGCACTTCTTCCCCGACAACGGCTCGGGCCATGATCCGCGCAGTTGCCCCACCTGCACCGCCGGGCGGCTGTCCCTGAAGCTGGGCAAATTCGGCGCCTTCATCGGCTGCTCGGCCTATCCCGAATGCCGCTTCACCCGGCCGCTGACCACCGCCGAGAACGCCGGTGACGAGGATGTGCGCGAAGGCCCCAAGGAGCTGGGCACCGACCCGGTTTCCACCCTGCCGGTGACCCTGCGCAAGGGGCCTTACGGCTACTATGTCCAGTTGGGCGACGAGAGCACCCTGAAGGCGCCCGAACCCGCGCCCGAGCCCGCCCCCCCGGCCAAGGGCAAGAAAGCGGCCAAGCCCAAGGTGGCCAAGGCGCCCAAGCCCAAGCGGGTCTCGCTTTTTCGCGGCCTGGAACCGGCCGACGTCACCCTCAGCGTGGCTTGCCAGTTGCTGGCCCTGCCGCGCGAGGTGGGACCGCACCCCGAGACCAAGCTGATCATCAAGGCCGGCGTCGGCAAGTTCGGTCCCTATCTGATGTATGACGGCGGCTACAAGTCGCTGGCCAAGGGCGACGACGTGCTGACCATCGGCATGAACCGGGCGGTGGAACTGCTGGCCCAGGCCAAGGGCCGCTCGGTCGCCGCGCCGCTCAAGACCCTGGGCGAGGTGGACGGCAAGCCGGTCACCCTGCATGAAGGCAAATACGGACCCTACGTGTCGCGCGACGGCGTCCACGCCACCCTGCCCAAGGGCGCGGTGCTGGACGCGGTGACGCTGGACGCCGCCATGGAGCTGATCAAGGCCCGCGCCGCCACCAAGGGAACCGGCAAGAAGGCGCCTGCCAAGAAGCCTGCCGCCAAGAAGCCTGCCGCCAAGAAGCCCGCCGCCAAGAAGGCGCCTGCAAAGAAAGCCCCGGCCAAGCCCAAGGCCAAGAAGGCGGCGGAATAGAACCAAGGCGGCCGGGACGGCCGCGCTCCGGACCCGGGGCTACTCCTCGGAGCGCGGGCTTCCAGCCCGCCCTGGTCCGGCAGGAAGCATGGGAACAAGGTGCATGAAACCCGCCAATTCCATCCTGTCGTCCTTCGGCACCACCATCTTCGAGACCATGTCGCGCCTCGCCCAGGCCCATGGCGCCGTCAATCTGGGCCAGGGCTTCCCGGAAGGGCTGGAACCGGCCGAGGTGGTCGCCAAGGCGGCGGAGGCGCTCACCAGCGGTCCCAACCAGTATCCCTCCATGATGGGCACCCCGGAGCTGCGCGCCGCCATCGGCGCCCACGACAAGCGGTTCTACGGCCTCGACCTCGACCCCATGGCCGAGGTGATGGTGACCTCGGGCGCCACCGAGGCGCTGGCGTCCTGCCTGTTCGGCCTGATCGAGCCGGGCGACGAGGTGGTACTGATCGAGCCGCTCTACGATTCCTACCTGCCCATCATCCTGCGCGCGGGCGGCATCCCGAAGCTGGTGCGGGTGGCGCCGCCCCATTGGGATTTGCCGCGCGACCAACTGGCGGCGGCGTTCTCGGACAAGACCAAGCTGATCGTCCTCAACAGCCCAACGAATCCGGCGGGCAAGGTTTGGGACGCCGATGAACTGGCCTTTTTGGCCGGGCTGCTGGAAAAACACGATTCCTATGCGGTGTGCGACGAGGTCTATGAGCATCTGGTCTATGACGACCGGCGCCATGTTCCGCTGATGAGCCTGCCCGGCATGCGCGAGCGCTGCCTGAAGATCGGCTCGGCGGGCAAGATCTTTTCGCTGACCGGGTGGAAGGTGGGCTGGGTGATCGCCGCCCCCGCCCTGTTGCAGCCGGTGGCCAAGGCGCATCAATACCTGACCTTCACCACGCCCCCCAACCTTCAGGCGGCGGTGGCCTTCGGGTTGGGGTTGCCGGATGCCTATTACCAGGGGCTGGTGACGCTGTTGCAGGCGCGCCGCGACTTGCTGGCGGCCGGTCTGGAGCGGGTGGGCTTCCAGGTGCTGAACACCGGCGGCAGCTATTTCATCTCGGCCGATTTCCGGCCGCTCGAATTCAGCGGATCGGATGAGGAATTCTGCCGCCTGATCACCGAGAAGGCGGGGGTCGCCGCCATTCCGGTCAGCGCCTTCTACCAGACCAAGGACGTCGATCATTTCGCCCGGTTCTGCTTCGCCAAGACCGATAGTGCCATTCTGGAGGCGATCTCCAGGCTGGAACGGTACTTCGGCTCTTGACGGCACCACCGGGTATTCGCTAAACATGCGCCCTCCGGTGGCGGGTGTAGCTCAGTTGGTTAGAGCGCCAGTTTGTGGTACTGGATGTCGTCGGTTCGATCCCGATCACTCGCCCCATCCCCCCCTTTCGGTCGCGCCATGACCTCTTTGCCTATCAGGCGCTGGGCTAAGATCGCGGCCTTCAATCTCGGGCTGCTGCTGGCGGTCGCCGTGGCGGCCGAACTGGTGTTCGGGGCATGGCTGTCGTCGGACCCGCTGGATCGGATCGCCCTGCCACGCGACACGCGCCTGACGGTGAGTGCCAAGGGCCTCTATCCCCATGGAGATACCTTCACCTATCGCCGCAATCATTGGGGTTTCCGGGGGGCGGAGCTGGATCCGGCCAAGGTTGATTTGGTCACCCTTGGCGGCAGCACCACCAACCAGATGTATCTGCCGGAAGACCAGACCTGGCAGGCGGTCTTGACAGACGCATTTCGCCAGGCGGGCCGTCCCATGGTGATCGCCAATGCAGGCATCGACGGCCAAAGCAGCGTCGGCCATCTGGTGGCCCTCGAGTCGTGGCTGGCCCATGTTCCCGGCCTCAAGCCGAAACTTGTCCTCGCCTATGTGGGGCTCAACGACGTGCATGTGGGCGGCAACGTGGTCGATCAGTTGAAGCATTCCAGCCGCTACAAATGGTTCACCCAGAACAGCGCCCTGTTCCGTCTATGGCAATCGGCCCTGGGGGCGTTGAATGCCCGCAAGGCGCGGCTGAACCACGAAAGCTTCGATTTCGCCTCGGCGGTTTGGACGACCCAGGCGGCCGAGCCGCCCGAAAGCGACCTAGCCCCCACCGACTATGCGCGCAGGCTGCGCTTGATGGCTGAAAAGATCAGGGCATTGGGAGCCGAGCCCATCTTCGTGACGCAGCCTCGGGGCGACTGGCGCTTCCGCGACGGCCGGGGCGAGGGGATCGTCACCCCGGCCGGGCCGAACGGCGTCGATCAACATCGCCGTCTGGCCGCTCACAACGCCGCCGCCATGGCGGTATGCGGCGAATTGCGGATGACCTGCCTCGACATGGGCAGCCAGTGGATCTTCGCCGAGGGAGACTTCTACGATGTCGCCCACAACACGCCCCAAGGCGCGGCCAAGATCGGGTCAATGATATTCGAGGGCTTGAAGGACCATCCCCTACTGGGTCGGTAGGCATTCCCAGAGATCGAAATAGCGGCTGCTCTCCACCTTCCTGGTATGGGCGAAGAAGGCGTCGCGCGCCTCTTGCGGGAAGACCTGCTGGTTGTAGTAGCCCTTGATGTTGAGCGGCTCGCCGTCCTTGGGCACCAGCCAGACCTGAGTGTGGCAGGACGCCAGCCTGCGGACCGCTTCCGCCGGGAACGGAACGCCCAGTTTGGTCAGTTCCATCATGATGCCGACGTCGAGAGTGTAGGGATTGCCGCGATAGACCGGCAGATTGCGCCACTGGTAGTAATGAAAGCTGAGTGGCGCCGTGGCATCGGTGGCCGCCACATAGCCCGAGGTCATCTGGACCCGCTTGTCCTTGTGGCGATCTAGGATGTCGGCGATATCGGCCGTGACATCTGCCGAGCGTCCCCATTCCAGCCGCTTGAAAAAGCGGCGTTCCGCCTGAAACGATCCCATGAGGGTGAGCAGCGCCATTGCCGTGATGGCGATGCGCTGGCGCCGGGTCTGCCCAAGGGCGGCCACGCGGCGCAACAGATCGGCGGCCATGGGCAGGAACGGCATGAAGTAGTGGCTGCCGCCGCCCAGCTTGGTGGCGGGGAATACCGTCAGCAGCACGCACAGGCCATAGGCGCCCAGATAGACGGTCTCTCGCACCGGCAGACGGCGACTGGCACCCAGTGCCACGAACAGGAACGGAAAGTAATACAGGGCGATTTCCCAGAACCACCCGACCAGCCAGTTGTTTTCCTTGCCCGCCATCGGCCCGAACCACGCCAGATAATTGGTCAGGGGAAAGGCCGGCATGACAAAGAACAGTCCGGCGACGGCGGCGGCGACAATAGCCATGACAGGAAGCCGCCGCCAGTTGCCCGACAGGTGATAGAGGCCGATGGGGGCGAGATAGATGAAGCCGTGAATCTTGATGTCCACCGCGATACCGGCCGCCATGGCCATGATCACGGTCGATCGCCACCCCCAGGTATCGGCCTTGGCGGCGGCGAAAACCGCGACGGCCACCACCAGGGTCAGCAGCGCATCCGGCCGAATTACCACTGGGAAGGCGACATTGACGGTGTAGATGGCGGTCAGGAAGGCGACGATCCAGCCCAGCATGGAACCGGTGCCGCGAGTCAGGATGAATAGCGCTGGCGTCATCAGAACCGCCGCCACCATGGCGGCGATCTTGCTGGCGGAGACGGTTCCGCCGAACAGTGCCAGCGGCCACGCGTGCCACAGGAATGTGACGGGGCCGTAGACATTGGAGATCCGCTCGGGCGAGTCCATCGGGTAATAGACCTGGGCGCCTTCCATAAGCTTCCAGGCCATGGCCGAAATGGCCGATTCCCCGTGATCGATATAACCCTGATAGAGCATGTAGGCCACGGCGACGGCGACGATGTTGATCCAGGCCAACCCGGCCACTGTCCATCCCGCCCGTTCCCACACTTTGTCAGCCTGCATTCCGGATAGTCCCCTAGTGGCGTTGTGGAGCGACCGGCGCACCGGAGCAGGTGATGCCGATGGTAAAGATCATTTCGTCGTTGGCCATGCAGGTATCGTCGAAATGCCGTCCCGTGGTCAGGTCGCGGAAGCGATGGAACTGGTTTCCGCGAAAGACGGCGCAGGGATAGGCGGCCAGGACGGCATCCAATTCCACGGGGTGGTTCCAGCGCATCAGGCTTTGCTTCCACCATGTATGATCGAAGATGAACCAGCTGAATTCGTCGGCGGGAAACAGCTTTTCCAGCTTGGGCGAATAGCGGGCCAGGGCGTTCAGGTCGCCGCGCTGGAAGGCGAAGGACTTGGCCGAGGCCGCGTCGTAATAGACCTTGGCGCAGGCGCCGAAGCGCTCGGTGGGAAAGGCCAGGGTCTCACGGGTCCACTGGGCCAGTTCGGCGCGCTGACGCACCATGGCATTACCGCCCGCCAGGGCCAAAACCACGCCCAGCACCGCCCAGCATCCGGTCCACCACTTCTCGGGCAGGGATTCCCGGCTGAGCGACCAGAGCAGCGCCAATGCCGGACCGGTCAGCATCAAGGGCGGCACCATGTAGTGAGGAGCCGGTTGCTTGGCGATCATGATCTGAGTCAGCAGCGCAGCCGCCACCACGCCCAGCAGCAAACGGACGCGGCGGTCGCGCAAGGTCGCCCCCAGGCCGCCGCGCCGCGCCTGGTCCGCCATTGTCGCCAGGGACAGGATCAGCGCCCCGGTATAGAACCACTTGCCCGAAAACAGATGCCAGATGGCCCGGAAAAAGCGGCTGGGATCGATGACCGTCTGCGGTCCCGCCCCATAGGCGCCCGACCCCTGGGTGATGCGGCGCATCCAGTCCAGCCAGATGTCCAGCGATCCCAGCGCCGGGGCAAAGAACACCGCGATGGCGATGGTGGAGGCAAGGCCGTAGACGAGGACGCGGCGACGGTCGAACAGCAGCAGCGGCAGCACGCCCAGGCTGACGAAGTGAATCTTGCAGACGATGCCGAACCCCATGACCACGCCCGCCCAGACGGCGTGGCGATCCTTGGGCTGCTCCGCTCGCAAGGCGGCGAAGGCCACGGCGGTCAGCAGCGCCGCCGCCATCACCATGAAGGGTTCCGGCTTGGGATGAAGCGCCATCTTGACGATGATGCGGACCAGGAAGGGCGCCGATTGCGCCAGCAAGGCCGGGACCAATCCCCCCCATCGCCAGACCTCGCGTCCCATCAGCCACAAGGACAGGCCGACCAACAGATAGATGGCGTCGGTGACGACCATCAGATGGCCTTCCGGATCGCCCAGTACCAGATCGACCACTTGCTCGGTGGAGGCGAAGGGGTGCATGGCGCGAATGATGGCGCCGATCATGATTTGAATGGGCGTGCCCGGATGACTGACATCGGTGGGCGACAGGCCCTCGACGATGCGCAGTCCGTTCAGCAGGTAGTAATAGTCCGGATCCAGATTGAAGGATTGCCAGAACGGCAGGCTGGCGCTTCGCATGGCGAAAAGGGAAAGGACGAACAGCGCGGGCAATGCCCACAACAGCAACGACTCCGTCATCGTCGGCTTTGCTGCTGGCCTGATGCTTGTCACCGCCTGGATCCTCTTCCGCTAAGGGCAGCGCACGCTAGCACAGGGGCACCCACCTGTCAGCGGAGCTTCGTCGTTGGAACGTCGTCGTCGGGGAGGGTGAGAGAGGGCCGTGGCCGGGTGGCAGGCAAAAAAGTGGCGGGACGTGGCTTTCACCGCGCCCCGCCCAATCTCAGGGAGACAAAGCAGTAATGGGTATTGTGGTACCAAAATGCCGGAATTGAGTCAACAACAAACTTGGATGGACCGTCTCATGTTACCCGCCGCCTTATGTGATTCGCGAAGGCGGGCGAGACGCCCGCGCTCCAACATGTGACCCGCAGGGCGGGCGAGGCGCCGCGTGCGCCAACTGGCGCCCCATTCTCGGAGCGCGGCCGTCCCGGCCGCATTCCACGAGAGGCTTTTCATCGGCCGAGCGGTATCAAACTTGAAACGAGCGGGTGAATACGCCGGACGCGGACGCTTGGCGACCAAGCGTCCCTCCGCGACCTCCCCGATGGGAGGGCAGGCAGACACCAAGGAAAAATCGGCCTTCCGATCACGGAAGGCCGATTTCAATGTCCTTAAGCGATGAGTTCCACCGAGTCGGCCTGGGGCCCCTTGAGGCCCAGGGTGGTGGTGACGCGCACGCGCTGGCCGGATTCGAGGCTGCCGATGCCCGAACGCTCCAAGGCCTTCACGTGAACGAACACGTCCTTGCCACCCTCGTCGCAGGCGACGAAGCCGAAGCCCTTCTCGGCGGAGAAGAACTTGACCACGCCTTCGACGGTCTGGGTCGGGCCGCGCTCTTCGCGACGCGGCGCCTTGGCCACGGCGGTGGAGCTATCGACCTCATGGACCATCACCACCTGCGGGCCGCGCTGACCGGCCCCAAGATCGACCACGAGGGTGGTACCCTCGGCGACTTGGGCAAGACCGGCGCGTTCCAGCGCAGAAATATGCAGGAAGGCATCCGGCGATCCGTCGGCAGGGGCGACGAAACCGAAGCCCTTGGCGGCATTGAACCACTTCACAGTGGCTGTGACGTTAGCCTGACTGACCATTTGACGGTCGAAAGAGCTGGGTCCGGCTGACCGGGGGGGGCTGCTGCTGCGCGGCGGCTCGTATGCCGGCTCCCCGAAGTCGTCCCGCCGCCCGCGGTCTCGTGAGCGGCTGCCATGATTATCTCGGTTCCATGCCATGTGTCGTTCTCGTCGTAAGTAAACAAAGTCCCCCGCACCCACACGAGGGCATTCCGCCTCGGCCCAATGCACCCAGGTCGGTCTGAATGGATATCATTACCCGAGAAACCGTGTCCCCGCTAGAGGGTTACGAAGATTCCGCAGAGTCTTCGCGATTATTTTTCCAAATCGCCATGCTGCTACGCACAATAATAACGTGATGTAGCCATTGCGAAAGTCCGACCACGATGACCCCGGAGAACGCCACGTCGGATAGGAAATGCCCCCCCTGGGCAATCCGTACCCATCCCACGAAGGCCCCGAAAATCAAGGCCGCCAGTATCGCTGGCCGACGGTATCGGGGGGGCGCCAGCAAGGCGAAACTCACCATCCAAAAACCCAGGGCGGCGTGGCCCGACGGGAAGGAACAATTGTCGGGGCATTGTAACGACGGGATCAACGGCGTGACGTATTGGTTGGGACCACTGAATTCGGCGATGGTTGACGGTCGCGGGCGTCCCCAATAGTCCTTGAGTAGGGTATTGACGACCAGCCCCGGCCCCAGTGCCAACGATGCGACGATGAAGGCCCCCCCCCTGGCGCTCAACCCCAGCAGAGGCTTCTTCCGCCATGCCGCCGCCGCTCCCGTTACGGCGACCAGGGCGGCCAGGGCGAACAGGATGACGGGCAGCGTCTTGCGGACGAATTCGCCCACGGGGTGAGTCCGCAGAAGAAATGTCCGGTGGATGGGATCGAAAAACAGCGCCGATGCCGAAATATCGATCTGAGGAAACAGCAACAGCGGCACCAGGGTGGCCAGCGTCCATCGCCATGGATGGCGCTCCATGGACCTCAAAAGCCCCACGCTCAGCCGTCCTCGAGATGGAATAGGCCGCCCAATCCCACCAATCCGGCGAAGACCGCCGGTGTCCAGGCCGCCAGGGCCTGGGGCAGGGTCGAGGACAGGCCGAAGGCGTAGACCACCTTGGAGAAGAAATAGACGGTGAAGCCGGTGGCCACGCCGGCCGCCACCCGCGAGGTCAGGCCGCCCGAGCGGTTGTTGGGCTTGAGCGAGAACAGCGCCGCCAACAGGACCATGCCGCAATACAGAACCGGCGAGGCCAGCAGCGATTGCAGGTAGAGGCGATGCTTGTTGGCGGTGAAACCGGCGCGCTCGAAAAAGCGGATGAAGCCGGGCAACTGCCAGAAGGACAGGGTTTCCGGCGAGGCGAAATTGTCGTGGATGCGCTCCAAGGTCAACTGGGTTGGAATGCGGATGTTCTCGACGAAGGTCGATGGCTTGCCGCCTTCCATGATCCAGGCCCGCTTCACCTCGAACACGCCCTCGATCAGGGTGGAGGACTCGGCGCTGATGCGGCGGTAAAAGTGATCGGGCTTGTCGTAGATGAAGATCTGCGGATCCTTCAGGAACAACTGCAAACCATCCTGGCGCACGTCCTGGGAATGAACCACCATCTCGCCGTCGTCATGGGGCTCGCGCAGCCACAGCCCCACCTCGGACAGGTCGAAGGCGGTGGTCCGCGCATTGATCAATTCGTCCTGCAATCGCTCATAGCGCCCATACATGGCGGCGGCCATGGGATTGAAGGCGGTGATCTCGAGGGTGCCGAACGCGGCGGCCACCCCCAGCAAGGGCGCGATGAACTGCCAGGCGGAAATACCGGCCGAGCGGGCGACCACCAGTTCATGGGTGCGGGTCAGCCGCCAGAAACAGATCATGGCGCCGATCATCACCGCGAATGGCAGCACCGTGTGCAGCATCTGCGGCAGCTTCAAGAAGGCCATCACCAGAACCAGTCCCATGCCGATTTCGGGTCGCCCGGCGCTGCGGCGGATCAGTTCGATCAGGTCGAACAGCAAGATGATGCCCAGGATCACCAGCAGGACCGTGCCGAACGCCACCGCGAATTGCCGCGCGATATAGGCGCTGAGAATGGGAGAAAGTCGCATGCTGTCCGGTTCCTGGGCGAATCGGGAATGGTGGAACGAGAGTATAGAGCTTTCGCCGCCGCTCGTGTCATAAACCTCGTCACAGGACACGAGAGGCGAATCTATGGTCAGGCTGACGCGCATCTATACCCGGACGGGCGACAAGGGCAAGACTTCACTGGGCGACGGTGTCCGGGTGGCCAAGCATGCCGCCCGGGTCGAGGCCTATGGCACGGTGGACGAGGCCAATGCCGTCCTGGGTTTGGCCCGGCTTCATGCCGAGGGTGGCATGCAGGCGTTGCTGTCGCGCATCCAGAACGATCTGTTCGATCTGGGCGCCGATTTGTGCACCCCCGCCGCCGAGGCCGAGGAACCGGGCACTCGCCTGCGCATGTCCCAGGCCCAGGTGGATCGGCTGGAACACGAGATCGATGCGGCCAATGCCGAACTGGCGCCGTTGAACTCCTTCATCCTTCCCGCTGGCAATCCGCTTGCCGCCCATCTTCACCACGCCCGGACCGTGGTCCGCCGCGCCGAACGGCTGATGGTGGCCCTGGCGGAGGCCGAACCGGTCAACCCCGTCGCCATCGCCTATGTCAACCGGCTGTCCGATCTGCTGTTCGTCCTGGCCCGCGCCGCCAATGCCAATGGGGCGGCCGACGTGTTGTGGACGCCGGGCGCCAATCGCTAGGCGGCATATGACAGAGGCGTGAAATTCCTGCGACGGGCCTTATGGTTCGTTGACTCCCCCTGTCCCGGCGACGATGAATCCCCCACGACGGATAGTCGAATCGGCGTGGAGTAACAGCCATGAGTCCGGAAACGGGCCTGGACAAGCTTGGTGTGGCGGCGGCGGGGGCGCGGCGGGGCGATCGCTGGGGCCAGCGCGACATCCGGCGACCGTTCTCCGTGCCCGGGCGGCTGCCGCCCTTGCCGTCCGAGGATCACTGGAACGATATCGTGGGCATCCTCGACATTGCCTTCCAGCCCATCGTCAATATTCATTCCGGCGCCTGCTATGGCTACGAGGCGCTGTTGCGCAACACCGAGCAGGCGGGCTTCGCCACCATCGGCGAGGTGTTCGACGCCTGCCATGCCCTGGGCATCCTGGCCGATATGGAAGTGGCTCTGTGCGAAAAGGCCATGGCCAAGTTCGCCACCTTGCCCAACGCGCACGACACCAAGCTGTTTCTCAATGTGGACAATCGGGCCCTTGATGCCGAAGGCGACCTTCCCCGCCGCATGCGGGCTATCATGGATCGTCACGACTTGGCGGGATCGTCGGTGGCATTCGAGATCTCCGAGCGCCACCCGCTGGGGCCGCCCGACGATGTGACGGCCATCTTCCGCCATTACAAGCGCAATGGATTTCGCCTCGCCATCGACGATTTCGGCACCGGCTTTTCCGGCCTGCAACTGCTGTATTTTTCCGAACCCGACCTGTTGAAGATCGACCGATTTTTCATTTCCGACATCGCGGGCGACGCCAAGAAGAAGGTGTTTCTGGCCCATATCGTCAATATCGCCCATCTGCTGGGCGTGGTGGTGGTGGCCGAGGGCGTCGAGACCGAGCGGGAGTTCTTCACCTGCAAGGAAATCGGCTGCGACCTGATCCAGGGCTGGCTGGCCCAGCACCCCACCACCCATATGGCCGAACTTGCCGCCCACTACGATGTTATCGAGGAATTGGCGCGGCGCGAGCGGCGCGCCACCACCTCGGATCAGAAAATCATCGCCGATCAGATCATCCGGACGGCGCCTATCTTGACCAGCGCGCCCATGGAACATGTGTTCGCCCGCTTTCGCGCCGACAAATCGGCCACGTTCTTTCCCGTGGTGGATAACGGCGGCCAGCCGGTCGGCATCGTCCGCGAGAAGGAGTTGAAGGATTACACCTACTCTCCCTACGGCAAGGAGCTGATCGCCAACAAGAGCTTCGGGCGGACCTTGCGCGACTTCGTCGTCCGCTGCCCCATGGCCGATATCAACAATCGGGCGGAGCAGATCCTGGAAGCCTATTCGGCGGTGGAGCGTTCGGAAGGAATCATGATCGTCGATGGCATGTCCTATGTGGGCTTTCTGTCGGCGCATTCATTGCTTCGGGTCATCAACGAGAAGAATTTGGCCGCCGCCCGCGACCAGAATCCCCTAAGCCGCCTGCCCGGCAATACGGTGATCGTCGATTGGGTGTCCGACGCGCTGGACCGGCTCGACTGTGATTTCAGCCTGGTCTATTTCGATTTCGACAATTTCAAGCCGTTTAACGACAAATACGGGTTCCGTCTGGGCGACCGCGCCATCTTGCTGTTCGCCGACCTGCTGTCGAAGACCATGAACCGCGACGGCGGCTTCGCCGGACATATCGGCGGCGATGACTTCTTCGCCGGGTTCCGCGCCGTGGATTTCGCGGTGGTGATGGAGGATTGCCGCGCCTTGCTGGAAGCGTTCCGCCTGGACGTGGAAAGCTTCTACGACGACGAGACCCGCAAGCTGGGCTATATCCACGGCCATGACCGGTTGGGCAATCCCACCAGCTTCCCGCTGATGACGGTTAGCGCGGTGGCGGTCAACCTGCCCGCTGGCCGCTGCCGCCATTCCATCGACGATGTCAGCCGTCTGATCGCCTCCCTGAAGAAGGGGGCGAAATCCTCGCCGGACCACTTGAGCGCGGCCACGCTGGTGGACCCGGGCTGCTGCTGAATCTCGTTCTGGAACGGCTTTTCCCTTTCGTCATTCCCGCGAAAGCGGGAATCCATGCAGCAGCACACCCGCATTCAGCGGGCAACGCTAAGCACTTCCCCAACATGGACCCCCGCCTTCGCGGGGGTGACGATACAAAATTGGGCTGAGGGAGTTTTTCCGCAGCCGGCTAAAGTTACCGCTTCATCTGGGCTTCCACCGCCGCCAGGGCGGTGATGTTGACGATGTTGCGCACGGTCGCCGAGGGGGTGAGGATATGGGCGGGCTGGGCCGCGCCCATCAGGATCGGCCCCACCGACAGCGCCTCGCCCGCCACCTTCAGCAGGTTCAGCGAGATATTGGCGGCGTCCAGCGTCGGCATGATCAGCAGATTGGCGGCGCCCTTCAGCCGGGAATTGGGGAAGATCCGCTCGCGGATTTCCTGGGACAGGGCGGCGTCGCCGTGCATTTCGCCCTCGGCCTCCAGATAGGGAGCCTTTTCCCGCAGCATGGCCAGGGCCTCGCGCTGGCGTTGGGCCGAGGCGGTCATGCGGTTGCCGAAATTGGCGTGGGACAGGAAGGCCACCTTGGGCTCGATGCCGAATCGCCGCACCTCTTCCGAGGCCAGCAAGGCCATATCGCACACTTGCTCGGCCGTCGGCTCGGGGGTGACATAGGTGTCGCAGATGAAGAAGGTGCCCTTGGGCAGGATCAGCAGATTCATGGCCGCGGGCATCTTGACGCCGTCGCGGGTGCCGATCACCGCCAAGATATGGGACAGATGCTTGTCGTAGCGGCCGATGGTGCCGCAGATCATGGCGTCGGCCTCCTTGCGCTTCAGCATCAAGGTGCCGATCACCGTGTTGCGGGTGCGCACCACCGTCCGGGCGTATTCCGGGCTGACGCCGCTGCGTTCCATGATGGAGTGGTAGAGCTTCCAATATTCATTGAAGCGGGGATCGTCCTCGGGGTCGCACAGATCGAAGTGCTCGCCGATCTGGAGGCGCAGGTCCAGATCGTGGATGCGCTTTTCCACCACCTCGCGCCGCCCGATCAGGATGGGCCGCGCCAAGCCTTCGTCCACCACGGTCTGGACGGCGTGCAGCACCCGGCGGCCTTCGCCCTCGCAATAGACGATGCGGCGCATGTCCTGGCGGGCGCGGTCGAACACCGGCTTCATCACCAGACCCGAGCGGAAGACGAACTGGTTGAGCTGGTCCAGATAGGAGTCGAAATCGATGATGGGCCGCCGCGCCACCCCGGATTCCATGGCGGCGCGGGCAACGGCGGGGGCGATCTTGATGATCAGGCGGGAATCGAACGGCTTGGGGATCAGGTATTCCGGGCCGAAGGTGAGCGGCGCGGTGCCGTAGGCGGCGCGCACCCGCTCGTCGGATTCGGCCATGGCGAGACCGGCGATGGCGTAGACGCAGGCCAGCTTCATCTCGTCGTTGATCTTGGTGGCGCCCACATCCAGGGCGCCCCGGAAGATATAGGGGAACACCAGGACGTTATTGACCTGATTGGGATAGTCCGAACGGCCGGTGGCGATGATGGCGTCGGGACGCACCGCCTTGACCTCGTCGGGCAGGATTTCCGGGGTGGGATTGGCCAAGGCGAAGACGATGGGCTTTTGCGCCATCTTGTCCACCATCTCGCCGGTCAGCACGCGGGGCGCCGACAGGCCGAGGAAGATGTCGGCGCCCTCGATGACCTCGGCCAGGGTGCGCATGTCGGTCTTCTTGGCGTAGATGGACTTGTATTCGTCCATCAGCTCGGTACGGCCCTCGTAGACAAGGCCCTTGATGTCGGTGACCCAGACGTTCTCGCGCTTGACGCCCAGCTTGACCAGCAGGTTGAGGCAGGCCAGCGCGGCGGCGCCGGCGCCGGACGCCACCAGCTTGACCTCGCCGATATCCTTGCCGACGACGCGTAGCGCATTGACCATGGCGGCGCCCACCACGATGGCGGTGCCGTGCTGGTCGTCGTGCATGACCGGAATCTTGACCCGCTCCTGCAGCTTGCGCTCGACCTCGAAGCATTCGGGGGCCTTGATGTCTTCCAGATTGATGGCGCCGAAGGTGGGCTCCATGGACGCGATGATGTCCACCAGCTTGTCGGGATCCAGCTCGGCCAGTTCCATGTCGAACACGTCGATACCGGCGAACTTCTTGAACAGGACGCCCTTGCCCTCCATCACCGGCTTGGCGGCCAGCGGCCCGATGGGGCCCAGGCCCAGCACGGCGGTGCCGTTGGTCACCACCGCCACCAGATTGCCCCTGGCCGTGACATCCACGGCGGAATCGGGATCGGCGACGATCAGCTCGCAAGCGGCGGCCACGCCGGGGCTATAGGCCAGCGCCAGATCGCGCTGGGTGGCCAGCGGCTTGGTCGGCGTGACGCTGATTTTGCCGGGGGTGGGAAGACGGTGGTATTCCAGCGCCGCGTCGCGCAGCTCGTCGGACATGCTCATGGACTGTGACCTCGGGTAACGAAATTTCTTATTGAGGGCGACACCATACCCGGTTCGTGGCCCCAGGCAAAGTGTCGGATAACCGGTGTTTTGGAAAACCGCAGGCTTTTCACGGGGTTGTCGGTATTACCACCGAAAAAGCCATGGGTATTAAAGTTGCGCGGAGGATGTGGTGCGGGCGAGACGCCCGCGCTCCCAGTTACGGTGTCGACGAGCCGCTGGCGAGGAGTTGCGGCCAAGGGCCGACGCGCCTCGTGGCGCGAAAGCCAAGCCGCCAGAGGCGGCGCCCGGCGATTGAGGGACAACATCTCCAACAAAAGGCCCGCTGATCATGACCAGCGGGCCTTTGGTGTTTCGGTTGGTGCGGCCAAGAAGACTCGAACTTCCACGGGTGTTACCCCACAAGCACCTCAAGCTTGCGCGTCTACCAATTCCGCCATGGCCGCGAACCGGTCCCCCGAAAGGCTTGCCAACGGGGAGACAGGGGAATACCAAATCACCTCGGTCGAATCAAGGACGCGTTCCATGCCCTTGCCTGTTGAGTGGCGAATTTCCGATCATCCGGTCGATTATCTTGATGCCGTGGCCGAAATGGAGGCCCGCGTCGCCGCCATCCGCGCCGGAACCGCGCCCGAACTGGTCTGGCTGCTGGAGCATCCGCCGCTCTATAGCGCGGGCACCAGCGCCGATCCGCGCGATCTGGTGGACCCGGAACGCTTCCCGGTCTTCGAGTCGGGGCGCGGCGGCCAGTACACCTATCACGGCCCCGGTCAGCGGGTGGCCTATGTCCTGCTGGATCTGAAGCGGCGCGGCCCCGATGTGCGGGCCTATGTCCACGCTCTGGAGGAGTGGATCATCCGCACCCTGGACCGCTTCGTGGTCAAGGGCGAACGCCGCTGCGGCCGGGTCGGCATCTGGGTGGATCGCGGCAACGGCCGCGAAGACAAGATCGCCGCCATCGGTGTCCGGGTGCGCCACTGGGTGACCTTCCACGGCATCGCCCTCAACCTGGACCCTAATCTGAGCCATTTCGAGGGCATCGTGCCCTGCGGCATCCGCGAGCACGGTGTCACCTCGCTGTGGGATCTGGGCCTGACGCCCACCATGGAAGACCTGGACTGCGCCCTGATGAGCACCTTTCCCGAGGTGTTTCCCTAGCGTCGGTTCTCGGTTATCCTTGGGCCATCATGCAAGACAATCCGGCGCCCACACTCTCCGTCATCATCCCCTGCTATAACGAGGGCGAGAACGTGCCGTTGCTGTTCGGGCGGCTGTTGCCCGTCCTGGCGGGCCTCGACGTCAGCTTCGAGGTGATCTGCGTCAACGACGGTTCGCGCGACGACACCTTGGATCGTCTGCTGGAGGTTCAGACGGGCGAGCCCCGGCTGCGCGTCATCGACCTGTCGCGAAATTTCGGCAAGGAGCGCGCCCTGTCCGCCGGTCTGCTCCACAGCCGGGGCCAGGCGGTGGTGCCCATGGACGCCGATCTGCAACACCCGCCGGAAGCCATCGCCGATATGCTGGCCAAGTGGCGGGAAGGCTGGGACGTGGTGTTCGCCCGTCGTGACGCCCGTGTCGGCCAAGGCGTGTCGGAGCGGCTGTTCGCCAAGGGCTTCTATTGGGTGTTCGATCACCTGTCCGACGTGAAGCTGCCCCGCGAGGTCGGCGATTTCCGCCTGATGGACCGCAAGGTGGTCGATACGGTCAATCGGATGCCCGAACGCTCGCGCTTCATGAAGGGCATCTTCGCCTGGGTCGGCTATCGCCATGCCGAGATCGTCTATCGCCAGGGCGAGCGGGCGGCGGGCACCACCAAGTTCAATTCGCTGAAGCTGCTGCGTTTCGCCTTCGACGGGTTGACCTCGTTCTCCAATTTTCCGCTACGGGTATGGGGCGGTATCGGGGCCGCGATCTCCTCGCTGGCCTTTCTCTACATCGTGATCCGCATCATCCGCACCATCTTCTGGGGCGTGGATGTGCCCGGTTACGAATCCATCCTGGTCTCGGTGCTGTTCCTGGGCGGCATGCAGTTGCTGACGCTGGGGATCATCGGCGACTATGTCGGACGCGTCTTCGACGAGGTCAAGGGCCGCCCGCTGTTCATCATCCGCAAACTCTACGAGCCGGGCGGCGAGTAATTACGCCGTGCCCGGATCCTGGTGGCCCTCGGCATAGGTCCGATAGCGCAGATCCTTGCCGATGATGTGGCGCATCAGCCATTTGGACAGGAAGTCCAGGGCCTCGTTGGGCGTCACGCTGGCGGGGTTGTCGGCGTAGCGCTGGCGCATGTCCAGCACTTCCTTGACCATGGAGCGATGGACGCCCTGATGGGCTTCCAGGTCGGGATAGTTACAGGCGGCCAACAGCTTTTCTTCTTCGCCGAAATGATAGCGGGTGTAGTCCAACAGATCGTTGAGGACGGTATCGACGGTGCGGGTGGCGTCGCCGCTCATGGCGTCGAACAGCATGTTGATCAGGGCGATCAGCTTTTTGTGGTGGTCGTCCATGCGGGTCACGCCGACGCTCAGATTGTCCGTCCACTCCAGATATGCCATGCCATTTCCCCTTGTTTCCGACCTTGGGAGCGACACTAGCATGGCGGCGGCGCCGTCGGGAACATGTCCCTAAGGTTAATCAAAGCCATAGGCGTCCATGGCCAGCACGCCGGAATCCACGCTGTGGTGAAGGCGCGTGCCCCGGCCGGACCGGCTTGCGCCCAAGGCGGAAAAGAAGGGCAGCAGATGTTCCTCGGTGGGGTGATTGCGCTCCGCATGGGGGGCGAGGTCGCGGTAATCCAGCAGCGCGGCCACGTCGCCGGATTCCGTCGTTTCCGCCAGCCAATGGGTGAACTCGGCCACATGGGGCTCGGTCGGCCCCCCGGCGGGACGGCGGAAATAGTCCTCCAACCCATGGGTGGCGGCGCCGGTGCCCATGATCAGGATGCCGTCCTCGCTCAGCGGGCGCAGGCGGCGCCCCAGATCATAGTGATGGCGCGGCCCGTCCTCGGGCTGGACCGACAGCGGCACCACCGGCACATCGGCTTCGGGCCAGATCAGGCTCATGACCGACCAGATGGCGTGGTCGATGCCCGCGCCGGGATCGCGGCGAAGCGGTTCGCCCAGCAGATCGGCCGCCCTGGCCGCCACGTCAGGGGCGCCCGGCGGGGCATAGGCCAACTGATAGAGTGCGGGCGGAAATCCGGTGATATCGTTGATCTTGTCCGGCCAAGCGGCGAAGCCCAGGGCGGGCACCGCGCTCAGCCAATGGGCCGACACGGCCAGCACGGCGCGGGGCTTGCCGATACGCTTGCCCAGCTCGGTCAGGAAGGCACGGGCGGGCGTGTCTTCCAGCACCATCATGGGCGATCCGTGGGAGAGATAGAGGGCAGAGAAGTCCATCATGGGCCTTTCGTTCATCGGTCTTATTGTGTCTTCTGTGTCGGCGATCAACAATGCATGATCATGGAAACGGATTGTTGACGAGGCTGCGCCAATGACGCCCCGGTTCGATTACCTGCAGGCCTTCGTCAAGGTGGCCGAGACCGGCAGCTTTTCCGAGGCCGCCCGTAGGCTGGGCCTGTCCAAGTCCATGATCAGCCGCCAGGTATCGGCGCTCGAGGCTGATCTTGGTGTCCGGCTGCTTCACCGCACCACCCGTTCGCTGTCGCCCACCGAGGCGGGGCGCGCCTATCTGGAACGCTGCCAGCGCATCCTGGCCGATCTGGAAGAGGCCAATCTTCAGGTCAGCCACCTTCAGGCGGTGCCGCGTGGCAAGCTTCGGGTCAGCGCGCCGCTGTCCTTCGGCATCGGTCATCTGGCCGCCGCCTTGCCCGGCTTCCTCGAACGCTATCCCGAGATCGAGCTGGACATGAACATGACCGACCGTCATGTGGATTTGGTGGAAGAGGGCTGGGATGTCGCGGTGCGAATCGGCAGGCTGGCGGATTCATCGCTGATCGCCCGCCGGTTGGCGCCCGTCCGCCGACTTGCCGCCGCCTCGCCGTCTTATCTGGCCAAGCGGGGGATCCCCCTGGTGCCCCAGGATCTGACGCGCCACGATTGCCTGACCCATGGGGTCATGGTGGCGGCCGAGTGGCGCTTCACCGACGCTGATGGGCAAGGATACGAAGTGGCGGTGGGGGGGCGGTTCCACGCCGACAACGGCGACGTGCTGCGGGTGATGGCCCTGGCCGGTTTGGGGATCACCATGCTGCCCAGCTTCTTCATGGGCGACGATATCCGGGCGGGACGGCTGGTTCCGGTGCTGGAGGGCTTCGTTCCGCTGGACGCCACCTTGAACGCGGTCTATCCCCATTCCCGTCACTTGTCGCCCAAGGTGCGGGCTTTCGTGGATTATCTGGCCGAGGTGTTCGGGCCGGAACCGTATTGGGACCGGGATATCACCCCGGCGGTGGAGGCGTGAGCGCGCCGGGCGCGGCGGCGCCACTTCCGGGGCAGCGGCGGCAGGGCGGGAGGCTTGGCGGTGATGCCGTCGAGGGCTTCCAGCAAGGCGGCCCAATCTATAGGCTTGGTGGTCATGGCGCGATCCGTTTCGAGGTCGAGGGATGGTGTCGTCATCTGAGGAAAACATTACCCGACTTGGGGAGGCGGATACTGTGACGGGGTCCACAATGCGTTCATGTTTCGGAAAAGCGGCCGGTTCGCGACTGGCCGTGGCGGTTCTCGCCCTCGCCCTGGCGGGGTGCGCCGATACCAAGGGCGATCCCATGCAGACCGTGCGCGACAGCCTGTTCTATGACGGCCTCGCCGCCTTCCACGAGGGTTACTACAAGGAAGCCTCCATCCGCTGGGAGCGCGCCGCCCATTTCGGTGACGGCGAGGCGGCGCGCAATCTGGGCCATCTCTACCGCCAGGGTCTGGGGGTGGATCAGGATGCCGCCATCGCGGTGGCGTGGTATCAGATCGCCGCCGATGCCGGTGTGGTTTCCGCCCAGTATAATCTGGGCATGCTCTATATGAGCGGCGGCGCTCCCAATCTCGCCCCCAATCCGTCGGTGGGGATGTATTGGCTGAACAAGGCCGCCGCCGCCGGTCTGCCGCCCGCCAAGGCCGAATTGGAGCGGTTGGCCGCCGCCGCCAGCGAACCGAAGCCCGAGCCTGTCGCCACGCCTGTGGTCGCCATGCCTGTTGTCGCCGCGCCGGACCCGGCGCCCGCACCCGCATTCGTGGATACGCCGGAGACGGCACGGGCCCAGGTGGGCTCCTACCGTTCGCGCAAGGATGCCGAGGCCGATTGGAAGCGGGTGCGCAAGCCCGGTCTGGAGCCCGAGATCATCGAGGTGAACATGGGTGAGCGCGGCCGCTGGTATCGCCTGCTGGCGGTGGGGACGCCGGATGCGGTTGAGGCCTATTGCGATTACGCCGCCAAGCAGAAGGTCGGGTGTTGGCCGGGACGTTCGCGTCAGCCGTGACGGCTCATTCCGGGTCGGGCGTTTCGCCCTGCAGGCGACGCAGCACCGCCTTCGAATGCTCGTTGGCGAAGGAACAGGCGGTATCGAGAATCAGGATGGCGCCCGCCAGCCGCCCCCAGGCCTCGCGCTGATCATTGTTCGTGGGGCGCATCTTGGCCTTGAGATCCACCAGCAGCCGCATCAAGGTCCGGCCCGGCATCAGCTCGATGGGAACATCGGGCAGCGCCGCCACGCCATAGGCGCTCTCGATGGCGTGAAGGCTATCGCGGATATAGGCCTGATCGGCCGCGTCCAACGCCAGAATCTGGTTTGGCGCCTTGCGAACCAGCCGTTCTCCGGCGAAGTCGGCCAGGGGGCGTTCCATGATCTGGCGTCCTTTGCTGTGGTGAAACCTTGATATCATTCCAATATAGGGTGGAGAGCCGCCGGGGAGAAGATGTTCGTGAATGCCAAACATGGGACGCCGATGCATAGCTATCATGACCGGACCAAGCATGCGTCCGGGCGTTACGCCGCCGGTCCGGCGTTTTTGGACTGGGACTGCCAGCCGAATCCGTTCCGCGAATTCGAAGGGGCGCGGCGATTGCTGCTGCCGCTGGGTTTGGACCGGCCGACGCCAGCCTTTTCCCAATTGGACTCGGTGGCGCCTTCGCCGCTGAATGCCGCGACTCTGGGGCTATTCCTGGAACTGGCACTGGGCCTGTCGGCCTGGAAGGAAATTCCCGGCGCCCGCTGGGCTTTGCGCAACAATCCCAGCAGCGGCAATCTGCATCCCACCGAGGGCTGGGTCATCCTGCCGCCCTTGGACGGAATCGGCGAGGCTCCGGCGCTTTACCACTATGTCCCGCTGTTCAACGGATTGGAGGAGCGCTGCCGGATGGAACGGCTTCCCGCCGATCTGCCGCCGGGCTCGTTCCTGCTGGCGCTGTCCTCCATTGCCTGGCGCGAGGCGTGGAAATACGGCGAACGCGCCTTTCGCTATTGCCAGCACGACGTGGGACATGCCCTGGCGGCGGCAAGCTATGCCGGTGCCTGCCTGGGATGGCGGGTTCGCGCCCTGACCGTGCCGGGCGACGAAACCCTGGGTCGCCTGCTGGGGCTGGACCGTCCCGGCGCCTTCCATCGCCACGAGGGCGAGCATCCCGACCTGATCGCATTGGTCTCGCCGGACCCGGTGGGCGAGGTGGCTTTGGCGGCGGTGGCGGGGGAATGGTTCGGCGAGGCCAATCGCCTGAGCGAGGATCACGAGCCATGGCCGGTGATCGACGAGGCCTTTGCCGCATCGCTGCGGCCGGATTCTCCCGCTGTCATGCCATGGTCGGCGCGCTTTCCCCGTTTGCCGGGCAGCGCCGAGGCGGCGGGAACGCTCATCCGGCGTCGCCGCAGCGCCCAGCGCATGGACCGCGCGGTGGGAATAGGCCGCGACGCCTTCATGCGATGCCTGGCGCGGACCCTGCCCGACAGCGCCACCGCGCCCTGGTGGGCCTTTCCCTGGTCGCCGCGTTTGGCGCTGTCCCTGTTCGTTCACCGGGTCGAGGGGCTTGCGTCGGGCCTGTACATGCTGGTGCGCGACGCAGACAGTCTGGAACGCTTGCGGGCCGCCTGCGACGCGGACTTCGCCTGGGCGGCGGTGGAGGATTGCCCGCTGCCGCTGTATCTCCTGCAAACCGGTGACCTGCGCTGGGCCGCCAGCCATCTGTCCTGCCAGCAGGCCATCGCCGGCCACGGCGCCTTCAGCCTGGGCATGATCGCCGATTTCGGACGCACCTTGGACGAGGACGGCGCCTGGGCCTATCGCCGCCTGTTCTGGGAAGCGGGGATGATCGGTCAGGTGCTTTACCTGGAAGCCACCGCCGCCGGAGTGTCGGGCACCGGCATCGGCTGTTATCACGACGACGAGATGCATGACCTGCTGGGACTGAGGGGCGACGTCGCGTGGCAGTCGCTCTATCACTTCACCGTCGGCGGCGCCATCGACGACACCCGCATCGCCACCCAGCCTGCTTATGGGCATTTGAGCGGGGGTTAGAACCGCCCCTTGGCCTCGGCCAGGGCGGTGCGGGCGTGGTCATAGGCCAGCCGGAAGGCGTCCAGGCCGTCGCGGGACAGCGAACCGTCGGCCAATCCGTTCAAGACCTGGGTCATGATCTCGGCCATGGCGGATTCGATGGCGGCAAGTTCCCCGGCATCGGTGGCCGCCGCGATACGATGGCACAGTGCGACCATGTCGACGGTCCGCTCACTGGCCCGGCGCGGGCGGCGGCGGAAGACGGTGCCGTACAGCGCCACCGCCAGCGAGCCCAGCACGCTGGCCACCGACATGCCGATATAGATCAGGTCGGAATAGCGGTCGAAGAAACTCTTCACCTCGCTTTCCACATATTGATTGGC
This sequence comes from Paramagnetospirillum kuznetsovii, assembly GCF_003284725.1. GTDB lineage: Bacteria > Pseudomonadota > Alphaproteobacteria > Rhodospirillales > Magnetospirillaceae > Phaeospirillum > Phaeospirillum kuznetsovii. The sequence continues at coordinate 241,667 of NZ_PGTO01000002.1, forward strand.
GCCGTCATGGACGGCGATCAGGGCGCCCTTCTCGGTGTCGGGGGGCTCGATCTTGGTGGCGAAGGCGTTTTCCACCGCCAGTTGGCGGCCGTTCTCGAACAGGGCGCGCATCAGTTCCACCACGTGCTGCTCGGGCAGTCCGCGCCGCACCACCAGGATTTTCTGCAGCGCCACCGTCTCCATGTCGTCTTCCGGAATGCGGGGCGAGCCGGACAGCAACCCCGCCTCGATGGTTTCGGGGTAGATGCCGGGAATCTTGCGGGCCAAGGCCTTGGAATCGGCCAGGGCGTGGACGGTGAAGCCCTTCATGGCATGGGCCAGGGCCTGGAAATCCGCCGACGAGCCCAGCCGCGACAGGGGATAGAACATCACCACCATGTCGGCCGAGGCGGGCAAGAGCTTGTCCATGGCGGTGCCGGGCGGCAGGGTGCGGATTTCCGTATGGGTAAAGTCGAACTTGTACTGTTCCAGCAGGCGGCGCAGGAACACCTCGTTGCGGCCGTCGCGGCCGATCACAGCCACCCGCTTGCCCTGCAGATCGCCCAGGGTGGCGATCTTGGCGCGCTTGGCCCCGATCAACAGCAGGGCCTCGTGCTCCAGCACCGCCACGGCGCGGGCGTTGGTGGGAATCTTGGCGTCATCGGTGCGAATGATGGCAAGATCGGCCTCGTGGTGGGTGAAATTAGAGAGCGCTTGGGCACGGGATTCCGCGACCACCACCGTCAGCCGAATCGAGGCGCGCGATAGGCGCAAGGTCTCCGCCAGCTTATTGGCGAAGGCGGCCTCCGGACTCTTTTCCACCCCGACCGCGAAAGTCAGCGCGGCGGGCGCCCGGTACCATTCATTGACCGCGACCACCGCCGCCACCGACATCGCCGTCAGCAGCAGGGTGGCCGAGGCCAAAAGCAGGATCCGGGTGCGGTTCCTCACGGAAGCTCGCGGTAGATGATCAGCATCAGACCGACCAGAATGATGCAGACCGGCCAAATCAGCCCGGCGATGGCCTTGGCACGGCCCTCGCTGCGGATTTCAAGCCAGCGCATCCAGCCCGCCATGACGCCGCACAGGCCCATGGGGATGTGGCTGAACTCGATCAGGAAGCGTTCCTTCACGTCGGACAGGGTGTGATTGTGGACCAGCAGCAGCGCCGCGCCCACCGCGCACAGGATGGGGAAGGTCAGCGCGGCCTTCTCGCTTTTCAGCCGCCCGGTGCGGACCGCCCATTCGAAGATGCCGAAGGGGAACAGCAGAAAGCCTACCACCCGGTGCTGGAAGGTTTCGGGATCGGACATGGCCTCGAAGAAGCCCCTGGGGCCGATGGGCCAACTGTCCGGGTCGGCGCGCAGCAGGATGGCGGTGCCGATCACCAGGAAGGTCAGTGGCCAATGCCGCGCCCACTTCGCCCCCGCGCCATTGGCGAAGGCGAGCACGCCCATGACCAGCACGAACAGGCCCGCCCAGTTGTGATTGAACTCGGACCACTGCTTGTCGGCCAGGATCATCTCCTCGGTACGGCTTTCGCCGTCCACGTAGATGCTCAGCAACGAGGAATCCGGGCTGACCAGGCGCGGGCCACGGGTCGGCATCATGCGCTCGACGATTTCCATGGGGGTGGCCTGGAACTCGGTCTGGTCCACCGACGGCGGCTGCGAGGCCATGGAGGCGGCGATCATCAGCACGGTGATGCCGATGCCGATTTCCACCTCGGCGAAGCGGCGCAGGCGGAACATGCCCTTGTCCTCGCCGGGATTATGGGTGGAGCGCCGGTTCATGGCGGCCAGCAGCAACAGGACCGCCAGCAAGATCACCTTGGCCGAGGTCATGATGCCGTAGGCGGTGCCCGACAGCCCGCCGATGGTCTGGATATAGCCCCAGGCCAGCATGGCGGCGCCGATCAGCAGCAGGCCCACGGCGGTGGTGAACAGATTGGAGAAGCGGATCCCGGCGGCGACCAGCACGTCGGAATCCTTCAGCCGGGCCAGGGCCAGCAGCATGAAGGGAATGCCGCCGATCCACAGCGAGGCGCCCGCTTGGTGCAGGACACCCGCCACGATGAAATAGGGGCGGTCGTCAAGCCGGGCATAGGCATGGCTGGACAGGATGGAGGCGGCCAGCACGGCAGCGGCGGCGATGGAAAGCACGGCGACGCGATTGCCCGAGGCGGACCGCGCGGCGAAGCCCGCCACCAGGGCGGCGGTCGCCATCAGCAGGTTCCAGCCGATGAAATCGGCGCCCAGGGCGTTGTCGGCGGGGATGTCGAGGCCCGCCACCAATTGGGCCAAGGTATTGACGACGGCGACGAACACGATGGCGGCCAATCCGAAGCCCGCCAGCGAGGTCCAGCGCAGACCGGAGGTTTCCAATTCGGGGCCGATTGCGCCGAGGCGCGGCGCCAGCGGCCGCACGAAGGCCAGGATGAACATGACGCCGCCCAACAGGATGGCCTGGGCGGACAATTGCAAGCCGCGCAGGATGACGGAGAAGAAGGCGAGGATGTCGGGAGGAAGGGCGGCCAGCATGATCAGCGCTCCACCGCGGTGAAGGGGATCTTGCCGCGGCTGACATGGCCGTCCACCGACAAGACGTCCCACAGCAGGGTATAGGCGCCGGGCTTCAGCCCTTCGGCGGTGGCGGCGATATCGGCCTCGGTCTTGCCCTGGCGTACCGTCAGAACGGTTTCGCCTCCGGCCCCCTTCAGCACCAGCCGCGACCGCTTGGCGTCGATGCGGCTGTTGTAGTGCAGATTGATCTCGATCTTGTCGCCCGGCACCTTGGATTTGACGATGGGGGTGGATTCAACCAGCACCGCATGGGCCTGGGCGGCATCCGGCGTCATCAGGCCAACGGCCAGGATGGCGCAAAGCAACAAGGTTCTGATCATCTCTCGTCCTTCGGTATGGAGTCTTCCGACGCGGCAGACCGTGCCATGGTCGGGCCGTCAGGGCAACAATTTGGCTCGCATGGCAGGCAGAAATGCGCGATGCGGGCTTGACGGATCGTCTGGCGGCGGCACAGTGGGGGCCGGAATGCGTTTGGGTGGGGTGGAATGGACCGGTTCAACCCGGAAGTGCTGTGGCGGGAGATGCTGGCGGAGGGGCGTGATGGCCTCACCGACGACGAGGCCGTCCGTCTGCTCGACTGGGTGGATGGCCGCGAGATCGTCGACGGCGACCCGCTGACCCCCAAATCCGAGGCCCAGGCCATCCAGGCCAGCGGCTTCGCCGCCCAATTGGTGAGCGACGACCGTCTGGACACGGCGCTGACCATCTTCCGTCTTGCCATCGCGGCCTTCGAGCGTTTTTCCAAGCCGCGCTCCACCGATCGCCTGGATGCGCTGCGCTCCTTCGCCACCGCCTTGTTGCGGGCCGACCGGCTGGACGAGGCGGAGACGGCGGTCGCCCGGCTGGGTGCCCTGGCGGCGGGCCTCAAATCGGGACGCGACGGCTGGGACGCCATCATCCTTTACCACCGCGCCGCCATCGCCGACCGGCGTGGTCATCAGGCCGAGGCACCCGATCTGCTGCGCCGCGCCCTGGAACTTGCGGAAGGCGCGTTCGGCCCGGTGGGCGGCTGGACCGACATCATTCGCGGCGCCCTGGCCAACAGTCTCGCCTTTCTCGGGCAGGACGCGGAACTGACCGATCTGTGTCGGCGCGCCGCCCTGCTGTTGCACGACGACGCCGAGGCGGCCCGGCCGTGGCTGACCCGGCTGGCCGAACTGCTGAGCGCCCAGGGCGGCTCCTCGGAACTGGTGGGCGTGCAGCTTCGCCTCGCCGAGACCAGCGCCGCCCTACTGGGGCCGTTGGCGCAGTTCGAGGATCTCATGGCGTTGGGGCGCAGTCTGGTGGAGTCCGGCCGCGCCGAGGACGCCTTGGAGCCCCTGGGCCGCGCCGTCGTCCTGGCCGAGGCCCAGGTGGGCGAGTCCGGAGTGGACGAGCCCGGGCTTTTGGCCTCTGCCCGGTTCTGGATGGCCGAGGCCATGGCGCAAAGCCCCGATGGCGATCCGGAGCTGATTCACGAACTCTATGGCGACGCCATCGCCGGTTTCACTGACGCGGCCGGTCCGGACGATGACGCCACCCTTTATGCCCGACATGCGCTGGGGCGCTTCTTACGCCAGATCGGCCTGCTGGAAGATGCCGAGGCGGAAATCGCCGCCGCCTGCGCCGCCGCCGAGGCCGCGGCCAGCCCCATGGCGGGCGCGCTGGCCGAAACCCTGACGCAATTGCGCAAGCGGCGTCTGGCGACGCGGGAGAAGGGGCGTCTGTTCGGCTGGGCCTTGGCGCAAAGCCGCGAGATCCATGCGGAGGATCGCTTGTCCCTGGCCTTGGCCGCCATGCGCATGGTGGCCGAGAATGTGGAGGCGGAGCAGGTCCGCCACCAGCTTTGGGCGGAAACCGCCGTTCTCTTGGCTTCGGTCGGGCACGAGGATCAGGCCATGGCCATTCTCGGCGGTGTCTTGGGCACGCCCGCCGCCGGGGTGGCGCGGGCCCGGGTTCAGTCTCTGCTGGCCATGGAGCGGCTGCGCCGTGGCGAGACCGAGACGGCGGCCGAGATGATCGCCCTGGCCTGTGCCCAGGCGGCGCCGGACGGTGATGCGGCGCTGGCCGATTTGGTGGACGCCCTGGCCTTGGCCGGGGGACGCGAGGCCCTGGCCCTGGCCGAACCGGCGCTGCCGCCCTCCCTGCTGCCCCGCCTGCGTGATGCCATGCTGGCCGAACGGGTGGCGAGCGGCGATCTGGACGGCGCCTTGGCCCTATACGAGGCCGGTGGTGGCGCCAGCCTGGGGCCGCGTATCCTTCGCGATCTGGCGACCCAGGCCGCCAAGGCAGGGCGCTCGGACGAGGCGGTGGCGCTGGCCCGCCGTCTGGCCGATACCAGCCTGGACGGCGAGGCGGTCGAGATCCTGCTACAGGTGGATGCCGAAGCCGAGGCCATGGCGGCGGTGGGCGCGCTTGAATCCGGCCTGCCCTTCATCGACGGGGTTGCCCTGACCGCCCGGCATTTCGCCGCCAAGGGCGATCGGGCGATCTTTGCCCGTCGGGCGGGCGAGGCCTTCACCCATATGGGCGCCCATCCGCTGGACGCCGCCGATCTGGCGGTGCCGCTGCGGCACATCGCCGAAGGGGCGCTGGACCTGATGGGCAAGGATCAGGCGCTGGTTTGGGCCGCCGGACAGTTGCCCGATACCCTGGTGGGCGGCTTCGCCCAGGCCATGGGCCGCGCCCTGGAGGAAAAGCGGGGCATCGGCGGCGACGGCGCCGCGCTGGAGGCCGGGATCGCCCTTGAACACGGCAAGGAATTGATGGCGCTGGGCCGTTGGGACGACGCCATTGCCGCGCTGGTGGCCTTGACCGACCCGGCCGTGGTGGTTGGCGCCTGCATCCATGTGGCCGAGACGGCGGCGGCGGTGGGCGATCTGGATGCGGCCGCCCGCGCTCTCAAGACCGCCTTCGGGCGCCTGTCGGGGGCCGACGCTCAATGCGGCCGCCGGTTGGGCGAGGCGGTGGCGGGATTGCTGCCGTCGGGCTGGCGGGGCGCGTTCTGCGATGCCGCCTTGACCAAGGCGGCGGGCATGGATGACCTGATGGTGGCCGCTTGCCATGTGGTGGCGGCGGCTCACGCCTCCATAGGGGCCGACTGACAGGCGACAGCGTCGGCCACGATGGCGGCGACCGCCTCGGCGATGCGCCGCGGCCGATGATCGATGCCGGTCAGGGTGACGGAACCGATGCGCGGGTCGATCTCGGCGATCTTGTTGCCGGATTCCACCGGCACTCCGTCACGGGTGATGCCGCGCACCACGCCGTCGAACACCGCGCATATGGGCATATGGCCGATCCTGGCGATCTCCTCGCCGACGCGCACCACTTGGCCGATTGTCGCCGAGGCTTGCAGCAGGCCCGCCTGGGGGGCATAGCGGAAACGGTCGCGGGCATGGCCCAGCACGGCGCGGGGCTCGCCGCGCAGCGGCAGGGTCTCGCCGTGGCGAAGGATGCGTCCCAACTCGTCCCAGCTGGTCTCCACCGCCACGTCCACATTGCGGCCGATGGCGCAGCCCGGTCCCATGCCGATCACCAGCGGCGCCAGCCCCCGCTGGGCTTCGGGACTGTGCTGCTTGTTCATGCGGGCATCGACCAGCACATCCCAGTCGCATTCCCGGATGGCCAAGGCGAAGTCTCGGTAAAGCAGGGGAATCTCGCCCGCCGCCCAAACCGAGGCCAGCGCGGCGGGGTCGTCAATCCGTCGCGCCGTCAATCCGTCCAATTGGGCGGTACCGTCGAACACCGCGTCGGAAAAAGCCATCAGACGACGAATGGCGATAGGGGGGCGACTGGCCTGCAAGGCGGCCAAGCCGCCCGCCCGATGGAGCAGGCAGGCCACCGCCGAGGCGATTTCGCCCGTGCCGCGTATCAGGATTCGAGTCGGCTTCATCATGCTGGAGGCCATTTTCGCTTCAAGAGGCCAACCATAGCACGGCCTATGCCTGTTCGCGGATGGTTGACTTTGGCGGGGCACGGCCTACCCTCTTCCCATCAAGGCAAGGGGGCATCGGTGGTCATGGGGCAGGCAGTGTCGCGGGGAGTGCGGATTTCGGTCGCCTTGGTCGGCCTCATGGTGCTGGCCGGATGCGCGGACCGAGTAGTCGGCTATCCGCCGCCGACAGAGTCCTGGCCAGCGCAACCCAAGGCGATGTCCATGATTCAGGCCCCCCTGGCGCCGCCGGTTCCGCTCAACATCCCGGCGGCCTTGGCCGGAGACCACGAGGCCCAGCGGTTCTACGCCCTGCACCGGCTGATGGAAGAGGGCGTGGTTCGTCCCGACGAAGCGGCGGTCCGGCGCAATGCCAATCTGGGGGCCCTGCTGCCTTATACGGCGCCGCCACCCGCCGCGGGTCTGTCCAAGCCTTCGCCGCTGCAAGAGCTGGCGACCAAACTGTCCGAACTGACGGTTTCACCCAGTGCCGCCGCTCAGACGGAGCGGAACTTCCTGCTGGAAGGGCTGCTGCCCTCCGAACCGAAGTTGCGCGGCGTGCCGGTGCGCACCGATGCCAACGCCCTGAGGATCGGGCGCGATCGGGTGTCCACCTTGGCCAATATGGGCCTTGTCAGTCCCGCCGAGCGGGATCGCGAATTGGCGGCCATCGGCTATGGCGAGCAGATACTCGCCACGGCTCCGCCGCCAGCTCCGCCCCCGCCGCCGGTCAAGAAGAAGCCGATCAAGAAAAAGCCTCCGGTCGGCTCCGAAGGCGGGGCAAAGCCGGGCGACGTCCCCGGCGGTGCCATTCCGCCTGCTTCCGGCAAGGGCCCCATGGGGCTGCACCTGCTGTCCATGGCCTCGGACAGCATGACCGACAAGGCGGTGGATGCCCTGAAGAAGGAGTATCCCGAACTGGCCGCCCTGACCTTCAAGGCGGTCAAGACCGATATTCCCGATCTGGGGACCACTTATCGCCTGCTGGCCGGACCCATGGCCCAGGCCGAGGCCGACCAGATGTGCAAGGCATTGAGAACCAAGGGACAATCCTGCGCGGTGGCGGCCTATTGAGACGTTCTTGGCCAGCCATGCAAAGACGGAAGGCGGCCATGCTGTCGCGATGCAGCAAAATCAGCCGCTTTGCCTCGCTATATCAACCGATTTGTAAGACATTCCAGACTATGCTGCATTGCATCATAAGCGTTCGCCGCTTGTGGAGCACGGTACCTTAGGACTTGGGAGCTTGCCATGAAACCGTCGTCGGGCCTTCGTTTCGCACATGCGCGGCTGGTGTGCCAGGACGCGCTCGCCAAGGGGAAGAACATCCCCGCTCTCTGCGAGGTCATTCGCGTTACCGAGAATATCGTGTGGTATTCCGTGCTGGGCGGCGATGGAAGCCCCGTCAGCCGCGAATGGTGCGAGGAAGCGGTGTTTCCCGAGATCTGCGCCAATGCGGCGTGATCCACGATAAATTCCAACAATTCCATCGGTGAGAGACAGGGCATGGCGGCCATGCCCTGAGGGTGGATTGCGCTTTGGGGTAAGTAATATTAGAGTAATCTAATTATTGAGCCCCACCAGCGAGGTCGCCGATGATCAAGGATTGGAACGAACTGGCCCAAGGCCTGTCCAAGGCGGTCGGGCAAATCCGCACCGGCGCCCCCGAAGCCATGAAGGGCTTTTCCGCCATGGCGCGGGCGGCCACCGCCCAAGGGGCGTTGGATGCCAAGACCAAGGAGCTGATGGCCCTGGCCTTGGGCATCGCGGCGCGCTGCGACGGCTGTCTCGCCTTTCACGCCAAGGCGGTCTATGACCTGGGCGGCTCGCGCGAGGAGGTGATGGAGACCATCGCCATGTCGGTCTATATGGGCGGCGGGCCGTCGCTGATGTACGGCGCCCTGGCGCTGGACGCCTACGACCAAGTCGTCGCGGCCGCGCCTCCGGAAGAATAGTTTTCCACACCGGGCGACTGCGTTAGTGTGTGCCCGGCCAGGGCGGACACCGTCGCCCGCCCAGTGGAAGCCGATCCCCATGAACCAGGATATCAGAAGCGAGCCCCTTCCCTCGGCCGCTCTGTTTTCGCCGGACATGGACCAAGGTGCCGGCCAGCGGGCCTACCGGCTGACGGTATGGTGCTTGGCGGCGGCGGCGGTGGTGCTGATGGCCTATCCCGCCATCCGCATGGGCTGGAATTACGAGATCGACAATACCGAGGGCTGGAACGCCTATCATCAGCTCCGGGCCATGGCCGGGCTGCCGCTGTATGAGGGCGGCTCCCCCCTATTCTTCAACAACTACCCGCCCCTGTCGTTCTATTTGGTCGGCGCGCTGTCGCTGCCGTTCGGCGATCCGGTCATCGCCGGGCGCATCCTGTCCTTGCTGGGACTGGTCGCCATCTGCCTGTCGGCGGGATCGGTGGTCCGCTCGGCGGGCGGGTCCAGGCTCGACGGCACCCTGGCCGCCTCCACCTGCGCCCTGATCTTTGCCACTTTCATCGCCGATCATGTCGCCAAGAACAATCCGCAGCTTCTGGCCATCGCCTTCATCATGGCCGGGCTGGCCACCCATCTGGGCGGCCGCCCCGGAATCGGGCGGGCTGCGGCGACCGCCCTGCTGTTTTCCATCGGTGTCATGACCAAGCACAGCCTGATCTGCGTGCCGCTGGTGGTGGCGGGCGATGTGCTCATCAACGGGCGGGGCCGTCCCCGTCTGGCGTTCTTTGGCTTCGGTCTGGGACTGGCGGTGCTGTGCGGCGGCGCCATGTGGGTCTTCGCGGGTAAGGCCTTCTTCGTTCAGTTGCTGGCGTCGCGAACCTGGGAAGTGGACCGCTCGTTTCTGTTCACCACCGAGATCCTGGGGCAGTTCCAGGCCCCCATGGCGGTGGTCGGGCTGGGTCTGATCCATTTCCGCCGCCATCGCCCGGCCGGGTTGATTCTGGCCTATCTGGGGGCCTCCTTGGCGTTCGGCATTTTCTATTCCGGCGGCGCGGGCACCGATATCAACGTTTATTTCGATGTCTTCATCGCCCTGTCCATTGGGGCCGGACTTGTCGCCCATCTGCTGCCGGTCCGGCGCGCGCGGGCGGTGGTGGCCTTGGCGCTCAATGCGGGGGTGCTGTTCTACACACCGTTCTCGCTGGGCCGGTTCGGCTGGGAGATGATGGGCGAGATGACCTATCGCGAGCGGCTGTTCCAAGAAGACGTGGACTATGTCGCCGCCATTCCCGGCGTGGCTCTGTGCCATTCCCATCTCTTGTGCCTGCGGGCGGGCAAGCCCGCCTTCTACGATCCCATCAACGTGTTGCAGGCCATGATCGCCGGTCGCCTTCCCGCCGATACCCTGACCGGGATGCTGCGTCGCCACGAGATCCAGGTGGTGGAGCTGAGCGATCCGCCGCGTCACCCCGAGGACGAGAATCCAGGCCTTCCCGGATTGCCGACCCGCTTCATGGACTTTCCGGACGATGTCTTCGAGGCCCTGCGGCAGGAATACGTCATCGACCGCATCGGCATTTCCGGCCGCTTCTATCGCCCGCGCACGGATCAGTCGCCGCCGGGGAAATAGGCGGCCATGGAGCGGCATTCATCGCCGGTGAGTTCAAAATCGAAAATGCTCAAATCGTCCTTCATGTGGACGGCCGAGGTCGTGCCGGTCAGGGGAATGATTTCGATCTGGCTCAGATAGCGGAAGAATATCTGCGGCCCCGTGCGCCGGTATTTTTCCATCAGCGATTTGACCGTGGCGTGGGCAAGAATCTCGGGGTTGGCGGTCAGGGTCCAGAAGCTTTGATAAAAGATGCCGTTCTTGCGGCAATCGGCGCGGATCATGCGGTCGAACCCGGTCTGGGCGTAAAAGCGGTTCTGCAGCACGGCGGGCTTGATCCGCGCGGTCTCGCACAGATGGCGGAACAGGGTCGGGTCATAGCAATTGCTGAGTCCCAGTTGCCGGGCGCCCCCGGACTCGAAGACGGCTTCCATGGCACTCCAGACGGTGCGCAGATCGGCGGGATTGGCCAGGGGCGAGTGAAGCACCAGGCAATCCACGGTGTCGGTCCCGAGGTTCTTTTGCGAGCGCTCGAACGACTGCGCCACCTGTCGGGCGAGAGGGGCGGTGGGGTCGTAGGGGACGCGGCTGGGATCTTGGCCCGATAAGGGCGTGAACTTGGTTTGCAGATAGAGATCATGGCGGCCAAGCCCGCTCTTCAGCGCGGCGGCCACTCCGGCGCCGACGCCCGCTTCGTCGTAATGCTTGGGCTGGCAGGCGGTATCGATGCCGCGAAAGCCCAGGGCGATGGCCTGTTCCACCAGTCCCGCCGTCCTGTCTTTCTTCCAGGCGGTGCCGTAGATGATGCGGGGGATCGCGACGCCGTGGCGGGACGTCCATGGATTGGCTGTCATGGGACTCTATTGTGCCTGGCGGAGACTGAGGATATAGGCGGAGACATCCCGGATATCACCCCGGCTCAGCACCAAATCGGGCATCTTTCCGTGCGGAGCCGACAAGAAGGCGGCCAGCGACGCCTCGGTGGTCGATGGCGACTGGGCGATCCAGGCGAAGGGCGGCGCGGCGTCCGTTGCGGATTTGCGTTGCAGGGGAGCGATGAGGTGGCAGTTGCTGCACAGAACCTCGGCGATCCACTTGCCCTTCTCGAGTCCCTGTGGGCGAGGCTCGCGGCCCCCTTCCGCCGCCCATGCGCCGCAAGACAGCAGCGCCGTGAAGGCCAGCACAGGCAAGGCCGAAAAACGTGGAAGCATGGGCGTGCTCCTTGAGAGCCATCACGCATTGTAGCAGATGGGGACGGTCTTGTCGCGCCGGGGCCGTCCGGATCAGGGCAAAGTGGCTAGGTTAACTGCGACGAGGCGAGTGTGATTCATCGCGTCGCTACCACCCGCTATAACCGTCATGCGCGGGCTTGTCCCGCGTATCCACGCCGTTCCGGCTTAAGTTGGCGTGGTTTCTTCGAGCGCCTGAGTCTGCCTGTATTTGAAGCCGTCGCCTTCGGTATGGGACTTGAAAGCCGATTGACCACCAAGACACCAAGGACACCAAGAGGGCGACACGGTTTTTTGCCTTCCGTCATGCCCGTGCTTGTCACGGGCATCTACGCCCATTCGTCCGGATTATTGCTTCATGGGGATTTCGTGTGGAACCGCGTGGATGGCCGGGACACGCCCGGCCATGACGAAAGAGTGAGGCTTGGCCGTTTGCTCCGCCCTCTTGGTGCTCTTGGTGTCTTGGTGGTCAATACCCTCGGCAGCCGCGAATCCTGTCGCCGAATTTAAACCGGACAGCCGTGGAACAAGTCCGGCCATGACGCTGAACTTAACGAGCTCTCAATCTGACCACGTCGCCGTGGCGCCCGACTCACCGCTCCCGCAAGGCCTGATCGGCATAGCCCAGGAAGGGGTCCAGCAGGTATTGCAGGACCGTCCTGCTGCCGGTGACGATATTGGCCTCCACCTGAATGCCGGGATAAAGGCGGTAGCTGAGATCGCCCGAGCGGAACTGGTCGGATTCCGTTTCGATGCGCACCTTGTAATAGGCGGCGCCGCGATCGGTGACCAGGGTGTCGGCGCTGATATGGACGACGCTGCCGTCGATGGTGCCGAACCGTGTGCCCTCGTTGGAGGCGAGACGGATCTTGGCGGGCTGGCCGACGCGGACATGGCCCACGTCATAGACCGGCAACCGCGCCTCGACGATCAGACGGTCGCCCTCGGGGACGATGTCGAGCACGGTGTCGCCGGCCTTGATGACGCCGCCGGCGGTGGCCACCCGCAGCGTCTTGACGACGCCGTCGACGGGCGAGCGGAGAATGGTGCGGCTCTGGCTGTCCGACAGCCGCCGCAGCCGTTGCATCAGCTCGTCATATTCGCGCTGGGCGGCGGCCAGATGCTCCTTGACCTCCTGGTCATAGGCGTGGCGGATGCCGTCGATCTGGGACTTGGCCTCCGAGATGGCCGATTCCGCCCGGCGCGCCGTGGCGGTGTCTTCCTCGATGCGGCTGCGCAGGGCGGACTGGTCGCGCAGCAGGGCCAGATGGTTATAGCGGTTGGTCAACTGGTCCTTCAGCAGCTCCTCGCTGATGCCCACTTGCTCCTCGATCAGTTTCAGTGAGTTGCGGGTGTTGCGCAGCCGCGCCGATATCTCGTTCAGGGATTGCTCGCGCTGGGCGATGGCCTGCTGCTGGCTGGCCAGGGCGTTGAGGTGGCGCTCGCGGCGGGACTGCAACAGGGCGAGGGCCTGGCGGGTCTCGCTGGGATGGTCGCGCGCCAGGTCGGCGGGGGGCACGAGGTCGGGGGCGCCCCCGGCTTCGGTCTGAAGGCGCAGGATGTCGAGCTTGAGCGAGGTCAGGCGCACCGACAACTCATCCACCTGGGTATCGGCCGAGGTGGATTGCAGCCCGACCAGCGGCTGGTTGCGGCTGACCCGGTCACCCTCGCGCACCATGATCTCCGAGACGATGCCGCCTTCCAGATGCTGAATGCTCTTCACCTGGGAATAGGGGATGACCTCGCCTCCGGCGCGGGCCACCACGTCGAGCCGCCCCAGCGACGCCCATAGCAGGAAGATCACGACCATGGCGGTGGCGCAGAGGATGAACAGCCGCGAGCCCGCCTCTTCCTCGCCCTCCATGGGGATCAGGCGGCGCAGACGCTCAAGCATGGACGGCGGCGTCCTCGGCGCGGGTCAGGCTGGGTATGGGCTTGGCGTCCAGATCCAGCACCATGGCGGCGCCGCGCAGGATGCCTGGATCGTTGGAGCAGACCACCAGGGTGCGACCCTCGCGGGCAAGCAGGCCGAGTGTGGCATAGACCACGGCGCGACCTTCGGAATCCAAGCCCTCGGTGGGTTCGTCCAGCAGGCACAGCTTTCCCCCGGTGGCCAGGGCGCGGGCGAGGCCGAGACGGCGGCGGATGCCGGGGGGCAACTGACGCCCGGCCTCGCCGATGGGGGTGTCGAAGCCGCGCGCCGAGGCATCCAGCCAGGGCTTCAGCCCGGCGAGGCCCGCCGCCTGATTGAGCCCGGCATCGTCGAGATCGGGATTGGCGAGGCGAATATTGTCGGCCACGGTGCCGTCCATGAAGTCCGGCTCCTGGGGCAGATAGCACAACTGCTTGCGCCACCATTCCATGCTGATCTGGCGCAGATCGACGCCGCCCACCAGGATCTGGCCGCGCAGCGGCTCCGCCAATCCCACCAGCAGGCGGGCGAAGGTGGTCTTGCCCGCGCCGTTGTTGCCGCGAACCACCAGGATGCCCCCGCTGTCCAGGGTCAGGGTCACATGTTCGGCCAGGGGCGCCGGGGCGCCGGGATAGGCGAAGGCGAGGTCGGACAGTTCCAGGCGGCCGTCATAGGCGCCGAGCGCGCTGCCGCTGGACTGTTCGCGCGGCAGCCGGGTGAAATCGGCCAGCCGCCGCAGCGCCAGTTCCGCCTTGGCCAGCGGCTCGATCAGTTGCACCAGCCGGTTCAAGGGGCCGAGGGCGCGGCCCGCCAGGATATTGGCGCCGATCAATTGGGCGGTGTTGAGCTCGCCCTTGACGCATAGAATGGCGCCGATGGCGATGATGGCGGTGCCCTGGAGCGCGGTGACCAATTGGATGGCGGACCCCGCCAAGCCCTGGTCATTGGCGATGGCGTCGCGGGCGGCCACCGCCGTCCGGCGGCTGTCGTCCCAGCGTTGGCGCAAGCGGGTGGCGGCATTGAAGGCGCGGACCGTATCGGAACCGGTGGCGGTGGTGGTGGCCAGCGCTTGCAGCGAGGCCTCGGCGGCGGCGGCCTGGGCCAGCCGCGCCCGCGCCCGGCGCTCCCCCACCAGGGTGATCGCCGCCGAGGCTCCGGCGCAGGCCAAGGCGACCACGCCAAGACCGGGGCTAAGCACGAAGAGCGCCAGCAAGGTAATGGCCGAGAAGGGCACGTCCAGCAGACCGGTCAGATTGCTTGCGGTATAGGCCCGCTCCATGGTGTCGAGGCCGCGCATGACCTCCAGGCGGGCGGCCACCGGCATCCGGTCCAAAAGGGCGGCGCGAACCCCCGTCATGGCGGAAAAGGCGATGCCCGCATGGCGACTTCCCTCCGGCCCGACCACGATTCCCGCCAGCCTGCGCCGCGCCTCGCGAAAGCCGAATTCCAAGGCGGCGGCGGCGGTGACTCCGACGGTCAGGGTGACAAGGGTGGCATCGACGCCGTAGGGAACATAACGGCCCAGCACCAGCATCACGAAGGCGGTGCTGGCCAAGCCGAGCAGATTGATCAGCAAAGAGGCGACCAGCAATTCGGCCAGCAGCTTTGGCCGGTCGGCCAGCCTCCGGATCAGCTCTCTCAGCGGATGGCCCCTTCGTCGAGATTGCCCATGGTGGACAGCAAGGTGAAGGCGGCGATGGCCACGTCGGCATCGGCCGAGGCCGCGCTGCTGTTGGCATTGATCAGCGCCGTCTCGCCCGCCAGCACGTCGATCAGCGAACGGGTGCCCAGCTTGCGCTCCTTGCGCGCCAGTTCCAGGAATTCACTGGCGATGTTGGACTGGTTTTTCAGATAGTCGGCCCGCGCCTTCTGGGTCGCCAGATTTTCCCAGGCATTGCGAACCTGCTCTTCCACCAGGTCGCGGGTATCGGCCAGCCGGGCCTCGGCCGCCGCCACGTTGCTTTCGGCGGCACGCAGCGAGTTGATGGCGGTGAAGCCGAGATTGAGCGGATAGGTGACCTGCACCTTGCCCAGCAGTTCGGTCTGATTGCCAGCGGTGCCCGCGTAATTGATCTTGTTGCGGGCCTCGCCCACCAGATCGACGCGGGGATAAAGCTGCGACGCCTTGGTGGCCTCGGCGCTCTTCCTCGCCATATCTGCGGTCATCTGGGCGATCTTCAGCGCGACATTGTTGCGCCGCGCCTCGTTGATGGCGTCGTTCAGGCCGAGGGGAATCAGGTCGGCGGGAACCGGCGGCGTCGCCAGAGTCGAGACATTGGCGGGGTCGCGCCCGAACAAGGCGCGGAAGCGGTTGCGGGCGCCGTCCAGCGCCCCCTGGGCGGTGACGCGGCCCGCCTCGGCCCCGGCCAGTTGGGTCTTGGCCTGCAACACGTCGGTGGACAGGCCGGAACCGCGCTGGACGCGGGCTTCTTCCAGGCCGGTCTGCTTGCGGATATTGCTTTCGGAATCCTTGGCGAAGGTGGTCTGCTGGCTGGTGCGGACCAGATTGATATAGGCGGTCAAGCCGTCGAGGATCAGGCTTTGCTTGGCGCCCGCCCGGGTGGCCTCGGCCTGGGCCTCGGCGATCTCGGCGCGGTCGATGGTGGCGTTGGCGGCGCCGAAATCCCACAGCAATTGGCGGACCGTGGCTTCGTACTTCTTGAAGTACATGTCGGTGTCGAGCGTGCCCGGCGGCTTGTTTTCCTTCTCATAGCCGTATTCGCCGGTGAAGGTGGCGGTAGGGTACCAGCCGCCACGGGCCACTTCCCGCAGATTCTGGGCGCCTTCCACATCGGCGCTGGCGGCCTTGACCCGGTTGTGGCCGGGCAGAACCTGTTCCAACATTTCCTTGAAGGTTTCGGCTTGGGCGTGAATGGGCGCCAGAATCGCCAGGGCGGCGGATATGGTCGCGAATGAAACAAGTCGCATGGTGGTTCAATCCCCGTGACGCCTCCGAATGGAGGCGGCTAGACGCAGTGGAAGTCGCTGGTGGTCAGCGTGGTGACATCGCTGACATTGCTTAGGGTGGCGACGTCGGTCACCGTCGCCGTCGATGTGTCGGTATCGCCGTTGCCGATGGTGATGGTGGCGATGCGGGTGACGGTGCCGTTGTCATAGGCGGCCAGGAAACGGCCGCCATTGCCGATTCCGGCATTGCCGAGGGTGATGACGGTGCCGCCGCCGGTATTGATCGCCGTCTGCAGGGCCGAGGCGCTGCTGAACGAGGAATGGCTGAAGATGAAGACGTCGTTGCCTGCGGTGGCGGTGAAATCGCCGGTGCTGGCCACCGTCTGGAACGCCGTCGTCGCATTGGCCGCCGTGATGGCGACGGCGCTGGACCCGTCGCCGGTGGTCAGCAATTTGTCGGCGGCGGTGAAGCCCGAAACCAGGAAGTCCACCGCGTCCTTGGTGCCGCCCGCGGTGAAGGTGGTGATGGTGTCGCCGAAGTCGCCGGATGCCTCGTAGCGGAAAATCGTGCTGCCGCCATTGCTGGTGGCGGTCAGGGTGTCGGCGCCGCCACCGCCGATCAGGGTGTCGGTGTTGCCGGTGGTGGCGCCGCCCGACAGGGTATGGGCGGTGGATGTGTCGGTGATGGTGCAGCCGTTGGCATAGGTCGACGACAGGGTGGTGACGTTGGTCAAGGTCTTGGCCGAGACGTCCAAAGTAGACCACGTGGCGGTTGTGATGGTGGCGCTGGCGCTGGCACCGGCTCCCACGATGGAGGTCACCGCCGCCAGACTGGCGCCATCGACGGTGAAGGTCTCAGACCCGCCGCTGGCGATCTCGATCGTGTCGATATTGGTCAGCGTCACACCCACCAGATTGAGGCTGTTGCTGTTGGTCTCGAAGATGTCGGTGCCTGCCGCATCGGCACTGAACACGGTGGTGACGCTGCCGGGGAAGCTGGAATTGGAGACAATGATGGTAGTGTTACCGTTGAAGGTGTCGCTGATCGTCTCGACCCCCGACATGGTGAGCGATCCGAGATTCATGGTCGAGTTGGTGGTGGTTACATCGTCGGCGCCGCTGCCGCCGATCAGGGATTCCACATTGGTGACATTGATGGTTTGGCCGCCCGATCCCAATTGAACCACGTCGGTTCCGGCGCTACCCACCAGGGTCTCTACGCTGGTCACTGTGATGGTTCCGGCACTGGCCAGGGTGATGGTGTCGGCGCCGCTGCCGCCGACGATGGATTCGACGCCGCTGACCGTCACGCTTTGACCGTCCGAGCCCAGGGTCAGCACGTCGATGCCACTGCCGCCGGTCACCGATTCGACGGCGCTGACGGTGATGGCGTTGGCTCCGGCCGCCAGGCTTATGCTGTCGGTATTGTCGCCGCCGGTAATGGTCATGCCGGTGACGGGCGCCTGGAAGGTGACGCTGTTGGTGGCGCCGTTGGCCAGATGCAGGCTTTGCACGTTGGAGATGGCGTTGATGACATGGGTGCCGGTGCTGTCCAGGTACAAGGAATTGGTGCCGCCCGCCATGTCGATGGAATCAGCCCCCGCCACGCCCAGATGCCCGATGATGTGCCATTCCTGGTTTCCGGTGGCGCCGGACGGCGACAGGCCGTTGACCAGGGTGCCGGTCAGATTGTCGACGCCATAGCTGACATAGATGCTGGTGGTTCCGTCGCTGGCGATGTCCACGTTCTTGATGCCCATGCCCTGATCCGTGGTCATGGAGCCGGTGAGGTCCACGGTCTCCACATTGACCACCGCGAAGGTGTTGGTGGTCCCGGCGCCCACATTGATGGTCACCCGGTCGCCGTCGCCCAGGGTGGGGTCGTAGAAGGTGTCGCCAGAGCCGAAATAGCCGACCACCGAGACTTCGTTGCCCTGGTTGGCGGTGCCGACGATGCTGTCGTTGACCCCGTCGGTCAGGGTGACGGATTGCGGGCCGCCGGTCAGGGTGTGGGTGATGGTGGACTGGCTGGCTGCCTGCTGCTGAATTTGTTGAATCTGGTTCTGGATGGTCTGCTGGACGATATTTTGGATCTGGGCGCCGACCTGATTGATCTGAGCCCCGAGATCGAAGCCGGATGTCTGTCCCGGCCCGAACACTCCCACCGGCCCGGTCGGACCGACCACCTTGGCGACGGCGTCGCTCGTCTTGGTGGCGATGTCGTTGGCCTGGCCGGGAGTCAGTCCCAGCGCCTGGGACAGCGCGTCGGCGATCTTGGTTTCAGCCAGCTTGACCCCGTCGGTCAGCGCCTTTTCCGCCGTCAATTTGGCGATCTGGGCCTTTTCCACCCCCAGCTTCTCGCCCAGGGCCTTGTCGGCGGCCACGGCCTTTTCGGTGGCGGCCTTTTCCGTCGCCGCCTTTTCGGCGGCGGTGACCTGGGCGGTCTGCACCGCCTTCTCGGTGGGGGCCTGGCTGCCCTTCTGCTGGATGTTCTGCTGGATCTGCTGCGGCGTCGGCGGTGGCGGCAGCACCTGGAGCGCTCCGCCGTATTGCTGCTGGATCTGCTGCGGCGTCAGGATGACCGGCGGCGGCGGCGCCAGGAAGGCGCTGGCGATCTGGGTGGTGGCGCCGGGCACGCTCATCACTTGGACGCCCGCCTGGTTGCTGACCGCCAGTTCGCCGACGGTGCCGTCGGCATTGGGCATCAGGGTGATGCGGTTGGGCTGGCCTTCGGGCGCCGCCAAACCGGCGCCGGTGGTGCCGCGCACGCCGATGGTGGCCACCGGCGTCTTGATGGACATGGCGTCGATGCCGGTCTTGGCGATCTCGCCGCTGACGAAGGAGAAGGGGCCGCTGACCACGGAGAGGGCTTCCGTGCCCTTGGCGGTGGCCGGATCCCAGGTCATCTCGTCCACGGTCATGCGGCCCTTCTGGCCCAGGGAGAACACGGCGCCATCGTCGAAGGTGATGCCGATCTGGCCGTTGGAGCCGGTCTGGATCACGTCGCCCTGAAAGATCTGGTCGCCCTGCTTGAGCGGCGCCGAGGTGCCATCGGCATGGCGGACGCTGGCGTCGCCGGTCAGCTTGGAGACGCTTCCCACCGAGGCGATGGCGGGGGCGTCGCCTGCTTGGGCGAATTGGCCCGGCGCCAGCGGACCCGCCAGCCGCGCCGCCAAACCGCCGCCGATCACCGCCCCGTGGTCGGTCACCAGATCGGGCAAGGTCATCTGGGCGAAATAATCGCGCACCAGCAGTTGGGCGCCGTCCTCGCCGGTCAGCAGAAGGTCGGCCCCGGCATGGGCGAATTTGGCATGAAGCAGCCAGTCGCCGCCCGGAACCGTCACCGAGCCGCCCTGTCCATCAACGCTATTGAAAGCGCTGGACATGCCATCGCCGAAATTACCGATCCGCCCCATGGCCGCCCCCTGCGACTCTCCTTATCAAGCGATGATATTCTACTCTGAGGGAAGAAACATTCAAGCTGTAGTGATGCCGCACCCATGGCTTTCGCCATACCGAAAATGCAGGGTAGGGCAGAGCGGCTTCCCGGTGCCTGCAATGCATGGGGGTTGACGAGGGTCGCGTGCAGGCCTAAAAAGAGATAGAACGTTATCTATAATAAAGGCCCGTCATGCCCCCGAGAGGTCGCCCCCGCGTGGATTCCGTCATCCTGGATCACGCCTTGCGCCTGTTCTACCGCGAGGGCATCCGCTCGACCGGCGTCGATCGCATCATCGCCGAGGCCGGTGTGGCGGGAATGAGCTTTTATCGCAACTTCAAGTCCAAGGACGGTTTGGTCGCCGCCGTGCTCAAGCGCCGTGACGAGGCCTGGATGGCTTGGCTGACCGGCGTGGTGGAAGCGGGTGAAGCCAGCCCGGCCGGACGGGTGGCCCGGATCTTCGACGCTCTCGATCAGTGGTTCAAAGGTCCGGATTTTCACGGCTGTATGTTCATCAACGCGGCGGGCGAATTCGCCGATCCCGCCTGCACCGTCCGCCGGGCCGCCGCCGCCCATAAGGAACGGCTCAAATCCTATATGGGTGGCCTGTGCCGATCCGCCGGGCTTGCCTCCGAGATTGCCGACATGCTGTTCCTGCTGGCCGAGGGCGCCATCGTGGCTGCTTTCGTCCAAGGCGACCTCGGTGCGGCTGGAACGGCGGGCAAGGCGGCGGCCCTGTTGATTCGCGCCCAAACTTCCCAGGAGTGAGTTCCATGCCCCATCATCCCGGCTTTCGTCTCGGCATCTATGTGTTCAAGGATGCCGAGATTATCGATTACGCCGCACCCCATGGCGTGTTCTCGGTGGCGCGGCGCCTGGACCCCGAGCTCGAGGCTTTCCTGATCGCCGATGCGGCCCGGCCGGTCCAGACCCAGGCGGGCTTCACCGTGCTGCCCAATTACAGCTTCGCCGACCGGCCCGCCATGGACGCCTTCCTGATCCCCGGCGGCTTCGGCACCCGGCAGGAAATGCATAACCGACGTCTGCACGAGTTCATCCGCGCCCTTCCCGCCGAGACGCTGTTGACCAGCGTCTGCACCGGGTCGTGGATTTACGGCGCCATGGGATTGCTGGACGGCTTGCCCGCCACCAACCGCAAGGAGCCGGACCGGCTGGAAGCGTCCGGGGCCGGGATGGTTCCCATCGACCGGCTGGCCAAGATCGCGCCCGCCTGCCGCATCAGCCGGGCGCGGGTGGTCGACGCGGGCCGGATCGTCACCGCCGGGGGCATCGCCTCGGGGATGGAGATGGGCTTCCATCTGCTGCGCCGGGCCGGTTATGGCGAGGACTTCATCACCGAGGTGGCCCGCGTCATGGAATACGCCCAGGCCTACGAGGCCTATCGCGGCGATATCGAGTATGCCGCCTGAGAGTGGGAGTGATCCGGGGCAATCGCTTGAAGGAAGAAGGTCGCCTTTTTCTCCCTCTCCCGCCTGCGGGAGAGGGTCGGGGTGAGGGGCTTTGCGTCGGCAAACCAGTTGCTTGGCGCGCGGACGCGCGCGGCCCTCACCCGTCTCGGCCTCGCCTCGCCACCCTCTCCCGCAAGCGGGAGAGGGAGAAAAAGGCAAATGCTCCGTCACCCGATTGCCCTGGGCTCCGATCAGTAGCGCTTGTAGGACAGGAACTTGCCCGACATGTTCAGCTTGACGCGGTCGCCCTTGGGGTCGGGCTGGCGCTCCATGGTCATGTCGAAGTCGATGGCCGACATGATGCCGTCGCCGAATTCTTCCTGGATCAGCTCCTTGAAGGTGGTGCCGTAGACCATCACCAGCTCGTAGAAGCGATAGATCAGCGGGTCGGTGGGCGGCATGGACGGGATCGAGCCGCGATAGGGAATCTCGGCCAGCAGCAGCGCCGCGTCGGCGGGCAGGCCCAGCAGGGTGGCGGCCTTCTCGGCCTCGGCCTTTTCCAAGGTCATCTGGCCCAGCAGGGCGGCGGTGATGCAGATGGGAGAAACGGACGGATTGATGGCGGCGGCGATGTCCTTCCAGGACTTGCCGCTCTTGCGCTTGGCATCATGGACCAGTTGGGTGACGTCGTCGCGGGTCATGGCTGTTTCTCCTCTGTGGTGGTGTCGAGGCCCGGCGTGGTGAATTTGGGCTTGCGAGGATCGAAGGTGGAGCGGTCGAACTGCTTCGAGCGGTCCACCAGGAACTCGATCAGGTGATTGCGGATGCGGTAATAATGGGGATGCCGGTGCAGATCGGCACGGTTGCGGTCGCGCGGCATGGTGTTGACCACGATCTCGGCGATCACCGCGCCGGGGCCGTTGGTCATCAGGATGATCTTGTCGGCCAGCAGGATCGCCTCGTCCACGTCATGGGTGATCATGAACACCGTCTGCGCCGTCTGGTGGCAGATGCGCAGCACCTCGTCTTGCAAGGTGCCGCGGGTGAGGGCGTCCAGGGCGCTGAAGGGCTCGTCCATCAGCAGCATCTTGGGCTCGATGGACAGGGCGCGGGCGATGCCCACCCGCTGCTTCATGCCGCCCGACAACTGGGCAGGCTTCTTGTCGGCGGCATTGCCCAATCCGACCAGTTCGATGAATTTCAAGGCGTGGGCGCGGCGCTTGGCCTTGTCCCAGTCGGGCCAGCGCGACCGCACCGCGAAGGCCACATTGTCCAGCACGCTCATCCACGGCATCAGCGCGTGGCTTTGGAAGATGACCGCCCGGTCCAGGGACGGGCCGGATATCTCGCGCCCTCCCACCAGGATGACGCCGTCGCTGGCTTCTTCCAGCCCGGCCAGGGCGTTGAGGATGGTGGTCTTGCCGCAGCCGGAATGGCCGATCAGGCAGACGAACTCGCCCTTGCCGATGGTGAAGTACAGATTCTCGAACACCGCCGTGGCGCCGTAGGTCTTGGCCAGATCGTCGACGAGGACGAAGGGATTCACGGTCATGGCGCTACTCCGGATAGGTGACCAGCCTCACCAGACGGGCGAGGACTTGGTCGAGCGCCATTCCCACCAACCCGATCATCAGGATGGCGTTCATAACGTTGGTGATGGACAGGTTGTTCCATTCGTTCCACACGAAATAGCCGATGCCGGTGCCGCCCACGAGCATCTCGGCCGCCACGATCACCAGCCAGGCGATGCCGATGGAAATGCGCATGCCGGTGAGGATGGTGGGAGCGGCGGCGGGCAGGATGACCTGAAGCGCCTTGCGGAGCGGCCCCACTTCCAGCGTCCGGGCGACGTTCAGCCATTCCTTGCGCACCGAGGCCACCCCGAACGCCGTGTTCAGCAGCATGGGCCACAGCGAGCAGATGAAGATGACGAAGATGGCCGAGGCCGACGAATCCTTGATGGTGTAAAGCGCCAGAGGCATCCAGGCCAGGGGTGAGATGGGCTTCAAGACCTGGAAGAACGGGTCCAGGGCCTTGTGCATCAGCGGGCTCATGCCGATCAGGAAGCCCAAGGGGATGGCCACCGCCACCGCCAGCCCAAAGCCCCCCAGCACGCGCACCAGGGAAAAGGCCAGTTGGATGCCGACGCCCTTGTCGTTGGGGCCGTTATCGTAAAAGGGATGGCTGAGATGCCACCAGAATTTCCCCAGCACCTCCATGGGGCCGGGCATGGCCGACTTTCCCGCCACCGCCGTGGCGCCCATCAGGCGGGCGTATTCCGGGTCCACATCGGCCACCACCCCGGTTCCCAGGGTGGCCAGATGCCACAGAAGCAGGAAACCGGCCAGCAGGGCGGTCGAAACGATGGCCGCCCGCAGGCGAAGCGAGGAAATCATGATCAGCTCCGCTTGATGGCGAAGCTGTCGATGTATTCCTTGGGCTTGGACGGGTCGAATTCCTTGCCCATGATGACGTGCTTCTTGAAGCTTTCATTGGGCGCGGCGAGCCCGGCTTCCTTCATGGCCCGATTGGCGTCCACCGCCAGAAAGACCTGGGTGGCGATGCTGCCGTAATTGATGTCGTCCTTTAGTTGGCCCCAGCGCTTCATCTGCGACAGAATCCACACCGCCATGGAATGCCAGGGGAAGGGCTCGAAGCCGATGCGGTCGGGAACCTTGCGGATATTGCCCAGGCCATCGGCGAAGGTGCCGGTCAGCACCTGCTCCACCACCGTCACCGGCTGGTTCAGGTAATTGGCCGGGGCGATGGCGGCCGCGATCTCCTTGCGGTTCTCCGCCTTGGTGGCATAGGCGGTGGCATCGACGATGGAGCGCAGCAGCGCCTGGAAGGTGTTGGGATTCTGGGTCACGAATTCCCGGCTGGCCGAAAAGGCGCAGCACGGATGGCCGTCCCAGATTTCCTTGGACAGGATGTGGATGAAGCCGACGCCGTCATAGACGGCGCGCTGGTTCACCGGATCGGGGGCCAGGAAGCCGTCGATATTGTCGGCCCGCAGATTGGCCACCATCTCGGGCGGCGGCACCGCCCTGATCTGGACGTCCCGGTCGGGGTCGATGCCGTGCTCGGCCAGATAATAGCGCAGCAGATAATTATGCATGGAGTAGTCGAAGGGCACGGCGAGCTTGAAGCCCTTCCAATCCTTGGGGTCGCGCCGCTCCTTGTGCTTCATGGCCAAGGTGATGGCCTGGCCGTTGACGTTCTCGATGGCGGGCATGGTCCAGGGAACCGGGTTGGACCCCACCCCCAGCGAGATGGCCAGCGGCATGGGCGACAGCATATGGGCGGCGTCGTATTCCTTGTTCATGGCCTTGTCGCGGATGATGGCCCAGCCGGCGGTCTTGATGACCTCGGCGTTCAGGCCGTAGCGCGCGTAAAAGCCCATGGGCTGCGCCATGATGATGGGGGTGGCGCAGGTGATGGGGATGAAGCCGATCTTGACGTCCTTCTTCTCCAGCGGACCGATCTTCTCGGCGGCGAAGGCCTCGCGGGCGGCGGCTAATGGAAAGAATTGCGAAACGGCCGCCATGGCCGTCCCCGAGCCGACCGCCTTCAGGAAGCCGCGCCGGGTGGTGTCGTCGGGGAACAGGGCGCGCATGATCGCCTGATCGACGACGCTGCCGTAACGGGTGTCCTCGGCGGCGGCGGCCTGGGCGCGCTCGGCGGCATCTGCGTCATGGGCTTCCTGGCTGGAATGATTGCCGCATGAACAGCGCGACAGCCCGTGCCGGGGATTGAACGCGTCATCGAACATAGCCATGGCTTGGTCCCCTTGATCGGATTGCGTTGAGCCAACCAAGTGCAATGGGCTTGCCAAGTGGAATGACAGCGCCAAAGGCGCGGAAACCGCCGGTTTTTCCTTGGGTGGCCATGTAACGAGATTTCGTTATTTACGGAACTTCGTGATCTTGTTACGATTTTTCGTAAAGGAGCCGCCGTGACCACTCTCGCCCCTCTTCTGCTCGATGCCATGGCCGAAGCCGTGGTCGCCTTCGATCCGGTCGACGACCGCATCCTGGCGGCCAATGCCGCTGCCTGCCGCCTCTATGGGCGGCGAAGCGAGGATCTGGTCGGCGCGCGCATGAGCGCCCTGCATCCCGACCAGTTTCCCAGTCTGGTGGTGTTCACCGAGGCGGTGCTGCATCAAGGGCGCGGCTGGACCCGCGCCCTGGCCTTGGAGGACGCCGACGGCAAGGGTCGGCAATTGGAATATCTGGCATCGCGCCTGACCCTCGACCAGCGCCAGGTGGTGGTGAGCCTGGTCAACGACCTCGAGGATGTGCGCCGCCGCGAGGTGGATTCCGAGGCCGACGGCTTCCTGCGCGACGGCATGGAGGGATGGCGGCGGGTCGAGCAGGTCTTTCGCGACATCGAACGGCACAACCAGCTGATCCTGGGCGCGGCGGGCGAGGGAATTTACGGCGTCAACGCCGAGGGCAAGGCCACCTTCGTCAATCCGGCGGCCGAACGCTTGTTGGGCTGGAAGGCCGCCGACCTCGTCACCAGGAACATCCATCACGTGGTTCATTACGCCCATCCCGACGGTAGCCATTACGACGAGAAGGACTGTCCCATCTATTCGGCCTTTCGCGACGGCGCCACCCGGCGGGTGGAAGACGACGTCTTTTGGCGCAAGGACGGCGCCCCCATCCGGGTGGAATACACCAGCACGCCCATCCGCGACCGCGGATCCATCGTCGGGGCGGTGATCGTCTTCCGCGACATCACGTCGCGCAAGGAATCCGAGGAACGGCTGCGCGCCGCCCTGGAAGAGGTGGAGCAGTTGCGCCAGCGTCTCGAACTGGAAAACGCCTATCTCCAAGAAGAAATCAAGACCGAGCGCAAGCATCACGAGATCATCGGCGCCAGCGCCGCCATCCAACGTCTGTTGCGCCAGATCGAACTGGTGGCCGCCACCGAGGCGACGGTGCTGATCACCGGCGAATCCGGCACCGGCAAGGAACTGATCGCCCGCGCCCTGCACCAGGGCTCCAGCCGGTCGCACCGGCCCATGATCCGGGTCAATTGCGCCGCCATCCCGCGCGAGCTGTTCGAAAGCGAGTTCTTCGGCCATGTGAAGGGTGCCTTCACCGGGGCGGTGCGTGACCGGGTTGGGCGCTTCGAACTGGCCGACGGCGGCACCTTGTTCCTGGACGAGCTGGGCGAAATTCCGCTGGAGCTTCAGCCCAAATTGCTGCGGGTGCTTCAGGAGGGGCATTTCGAGCGGGTCGGCGAGGACCGCACCCGCTCGGTGGATGTCCGCGTCATCGCCGCCACCAACCGCCGCCTGGACGAGGAGGTGGCGCGCGGCACCTTCCGCGAGGATCTGTTCTATCGCCTGAACGTGTTTCCCATCGAATCGGTCCCACTGCGCCAGCGGCGCGACGATATTCCGCTGCTGGCGGCCCATATCGTCAAGACCTGCGCCCTGCGGCTGGGACGCCCGGCGCCGCAATTGACCCGAGGCGGCATCGAACAGTTGATGGACTACGACTGGCCCGGCAATGTGCGCGAGTTGGAGAACATCATCGAGCGGGCGGTGATCCTGGATCAGGGCGGGCGGCTTGCCTTCGACATCCCCGGCCGACGGGTGGGACTCCCCCTTCCCGCCACGCCGAGTCAGCCCGCCGAGGCCGTCGTCACCGAAACCAACCGGCGCGCCCGCGACCGCGCCAACATCATCCAGGCCCTGGCGGCCTGCGGCGGGCGCGTCTCCGGCCCCAGCGGCGCCGCCGCCATGCTGGGAGTCAGGCCGACCACCCTGGCGTCCCGAATCAAAACCCTCGGCATTCGTCCCTAGGGCAAGATCGCCGCGTCGATGCGCTCGATCACGGCCTTGGGCACGGTCTTGCTGCACATCATGTAGCGCTTATTGCCCACCGGGACGTCGGGGAAGGTGAGCAAGCGAAGGCTTGCCGGAGGAATATTGGCGCCCTTGGCCAGGTCCACGTATTCTTCCTGGTCGGCGAACATGTAGTCGAATCGCCCGGCCGCCAGCATGCTCACCATGCCGGTCGTGGTATTGCCCCGTGACAACTCGACGGTTTTCATCTTGGCGATGACGGCATCCACGGCGGTCCCATAGGAAAAGCCGTCCACATAGCCCAACCGTAGATCCGGTGCTTCGGCCAGGGCCGCCAAGGTCTTGAACGGCGCGAATGCCTCCGAGCGATCCGCGCTGATCAGGACGCCGATGGGCTTGTTCTGATAGATCGACTTGGTGAAGACGGCATAGGCTTCCCGCTCTGGGGTCTTGAAGTTGCCCACGATGCAGATCCGGTCCTTGCCTTCCTGCACGCTTTTCAGCATCCGCTTCGGCGGCATCGCCTGAAACTGGTGCTCGATTCCGGCGCGGGTCAGAATGTCGCGGGCGATGTCGATGAACAGACCCTCGGCCTGACGTTCCCCTTGCCAGGAATAGCCTGGGCGTTCGATGAAGCCGATGGTCAGCGGCTCCGCCAACGCGAGACCGGGGCGGAAGATCGCGACCGCAAGGCCCAAGAAGAAGATCGCACTCCGCATCTCATGCATCATCCTGACCACCGGCGTATGATGCGAGAATATAGACGCGACGCGCCAATTAGAAGTGGTTTCCCCCATGCAGCCCCGAACCATACACCTATGGCAAGGGTGGGTATGACAGGGGTGATTTTGTTCTTATTCCTGGGGTTGGCGCCTTTCGCCAAATATGACGCACGGCGCTCTCGGTCCCTTTTATAGCTAGCCCGAGGCCGTGGTGACGGCATCCAGCAGCATGCCCTTGAACAGGGTCAGCAGGTTTAGGTCGATGTCGGCGGCCATGCGATCGGTCATCAGGGTCAGGGCTTCCTCGGGGGCCATGGGCTCCTTGTAGACCCGGCGATCGGTCAGCGCGCTGAAGATATCGACGATGGAGGCCATGCGGGCCAATTCGTTCAGCTGTCCGCCCTTTAGACCGTTGGGATAGCCGCTGCCGTCCAGCTTTTCGTGATGCTGCTCGGCGATGGTGACGACGCCCTTGGGCAGGGACTCGCACAGTTTCAGATAATCGACACTTTTCGGCACGTGGCTGCGCATGACCTGCAATTCGGAATCGTCCAGGCGGCCGGGCTTGTTCAGCACCTCGTGCGGGATCTTCATCTTGCCGATGTCGTGAACCAGCCCGCCCGATGTCACCAGGTTCATATCCTCGCCTTTCAGGCCGATGGTGTGGCCGAACAGCGAGAGTAAGGTCGCCACCCGCAACGAGTGGACATAGGAGTAGTTGTCGTGGCCCTTGACGTTGTCCAGGATCACCTTGAAGTCGTGATTGCTGACGGCGTCCACCAGGGACGAGCAGGCGCCGGTGACATCCTTGTATTCCAGCGGTTCGCCCCGGTCGATCAGGTCCGAGATGGTGTTGAAGCTTTCCACCGTGCGCTGCAGGGAGTCCCGGTATTGTGGCGCCAGACTTTCCCATCTGTTTTCGACCGACTTGTTGACCAGATTGGAGATGGTCCGGATCAGGCTGCTGCGGCGATAGGGTTTTTCCAGGCAGGCATCGGTGTCGCGCGCCGTTTCGCCCAGATGGGCGATGGCGCGATTGAGGGTGCGGATGATCGGGACGCCGGGAAGGAGGCGGCGGGCCGTCTTGACCGGGTCGCCTCCCATGCGGGGCATGGCCATCTCGTCCAGCAGCAAGACGCAGGGCGGCGTCTGGGCCAAGCCTTCCATGGCCATGTCGAAATGGGAGAAATCGACCACTTGGTAGAAGGAGGTCAGGGCCGTCGCCACCTGTCGGCGGTGGTCGGCATTGGCGTCGATCACGGCGACCAAGACCTTGCGCGAATGGGCCTTGGCGGCATCGGATAGGGCGGGGGCCGCGTTCATGCGGTCGCCGCCGTGCGAAGCGTGGCGGCGGGCATGTCCAGCCCGCGCAGGGTGTGTTCCAACACCTCGCGGATGGAGTCCGTTTGTTGAGCCGACGGACGCAGGCCGGTGGGGGCCGGGCGGCTCATGGAGGTCAGCCAGGCCCGCTGGCCGTTGGGTGTTTCCAGGAAGCGAAGCAACCGCCGCAGGGCATGGGCCATGATCTGGCCGACCCGCGGTTCCGCGTAGAAGGTGTCCCAGTTCAGATTGTGGCCGTGCGCCACCAAAAGCGACTGGAGCAGGGCCTTGCTGTGGCGGTCGTATTCCCCGTATTTCTCGCCATAGGCGGCTTCCAGGACATCGAAATAATTGCCCAGCAGCGGACGCGGATAGGGTGCGGGCTCGCCGCTCAGCAGTGTCTCGAACGGCCGAACCATCAAACGGCGGAACGGATTGTTGCGGGCCGAGGCCTTGTCGCGGCCGGGCTGCATGTCCTGGCGGCAGGCCTTCTCCTGATGCTCGAAGGCCACGTCCAGCTCGTAGGTGCCGCGCCCGACCAGTTTCAGGATCTTGACCGCCTCCTCGACCCGGACCATGCCGTCGCGGGCAGTCTCGCGCAGCAGACGCTCCAACACGTCGGACACGATGGTCGCGGCGGCATAGCACTTCTTCTGAGAGTCGGAACACGCGGTTCGGTGTTTGCTCATGGCCTTATCTGCCCCAACAGATTTGCGCCCAGCCGCGAAGCGACCGTCGTCCCGGAACTCCCCCCCTAACCCCGGGGCAATGTGCCGGGGTTAGGGGGGCAACACAATGGACGGTCAGTAACCAATGTGAATGAAATATGTCTCGCTCAGCGCGAGTTGGACAGCAGGGCCGACAGGTGTTCCCATAATTGTCCATGGGTACAGGCGCAGTCGTTCCACCGTTCGCAGGTCCGCAGGGCGGCGCAGCGGCTACCGCCCTTGATCATGGCGCCAGCCTGAAACAGGGCCTGATCGCCGATCAGGCCGTGAATCCTAGGGATTCGTTGGTCCAGGCAGTCGTGTGGGTTGCCGTCGCTCATTCTTGCCTCATCACCCTTCCGAGGCGATCATGGCACGCGCAAGGTGACGCCGCCATCGGGCGAAGGACGTATAAAAAATAGAAAAGCCCTCCCCGCGAAGGGAGGGCTTCTCATCGCGGACCTGTATCAGGTCTTAGTACATGTGCTGACCGCCGTTGACCGACAGGGTCGAACCGGTGAAGAACTCGGCGTCGTCGGCCACCAGGAACATCACGCAGCGCGCGATGTCCTCGGCGCGGCCGAGACGGCCCACCGGGATCTTGGCGATGATCTTTTCCAGCACCGCCGGCGGCACGGCGCGGACCATGTCGGTGTCCACATAGCCGGGCGCGATGGCGTTGACGGTGATGTTCTTGGCGGCGCCTTCCAGGGCCAGGGCCTTGGTGAAGCCGTGGATGCCGGACTTGGCGGCAGCATAGTTGACCTGACCGTACTGACCGGCCTGACCGTTCACCGAACCGATATTGACGATACGGCCGAAGCCGCGCTCGCGCATGGATTCGATGACCAGACGCGCCATGTTGAAGCACGAGCTCAGATTGGTGTGGATGACATCTTCCCACTGCTGATAGGTCATGCGGTGCATGACGCCGTCACGGGTGATGCCGGCATTGTTGACCACGACCTCGATCGGGCCATGGTCGGCGACGATCTTGGCGATGGCGGTCTCGCAGGCGCCGAAATTGCCGACGTCCCACTTCATGGACGGGATGCCGGTTTCCTCGGTGAACTTCTTGGCGGCTTCGTCATTGCCGCCGTAATTGGCGACAACCTTGTAGCCGGCGTTCTTGAGCGCCACGGAAATGGCGCGACCGATGCCGCGGGTGCCACCGGTCACAACTGCTAAACGCCCCATGGGGATCTCCTCTTGCTTGTGTCTCCGCTCGGCTCTTGAAGCCACCGTGTTGGTCCGGCACGGCCGAGTACCACCCGAATGAATGGACGGAAAGCCGCCGGGCGGGTCCGGCTTTCCATGATGTCGAGGTCCGGCTGTCGCGGGGGAGGAGGCGGAGCCGCCGCCGTCCGCTGGACTGGACGGCGACGATCCGATTTCTTGCCTAACGCAGGATACCCCCGGTCAAGTCGGGCCGATGCCTACAGGCGCTCGAACACCGTGGCGATGCCCTGACCGCCGCCGATGCACATGGTCACCAAGGCGTATTTGCCATTGATGCGCTGCAATTCGTACAGCGCCTTGGTGGCGATGAAGGCGCCCGAGCAGCCGACCGGATGGCCCAACGCGATGGCGCCGCCATTGGGGTTGGTCTTCTTCATGTCCAGTTCCAGGCCCTTGGCCACGGCCAGCGCCTGGGAGGCGAAGGCTTCGTTGGACTCGATGACGTCCATGTCGGCCAGGGTCAGACCGGCCTTCTTCAGGGCCAGCTTGGAGGCGGGGATGGGGCCTTCGCCCATGACGTCGTTGGGCACACCGGCGATGGCGTAGGACACCAGGCGACCGATGGGCTTGTAGCCGGCCTTGGCGGCCACGGCGGCGTCGGCCAGGACGAAGAAGGCGGCGCCGTCATTGATGCCCGAGGCATTACCGGCGGTGACGCTTCCGTCCTTCTTGAAGGCGGGGCGCATCTTGGCCAGGGATTCCATGGTGGTGCTGGGCTTGCCGTGTTCGTCGGTGTCGAACACCACTTCGCCCTTCCTGGTCTGCTTCACGATGGGAACGATCTGCGACTTGAAGCGACCCTCGGAAATGGCCAGGGCGGCACGGCGCTGGGATTCCACGGCGAAGGCGTCCTGGTCCTCGCGCGAGATGTTCCACTTGGTCGCCAGATTCTCGGCGGTGATGCCCATATGGCCGCAGCCGAAGGGATCGGTCAGCACCGCGACCATCATGTCGATGGCCTGGGTGTCGCCCATGCGGGCGCCCGAGCGCAGGGCGGGCATCATGTAGGAGCCGCGCGACATGACCTCGACGCCGCCGCCGATGCCGTAGTCACAGTCGCCGAGCAGGATGTTCTGGGCGGTGGTCACGATGGCCTGCAAGCCCGACGAGCACAGACGGTTGACGTTCTGGGCCACCGAGTCCATGGACAGACCGGCCTGGATCGAGGCAACGCGCGAGACATAAGGGTAGCGCGAATCGGTGGGGATGCAGTTGCCGACGGTGACATAGTTGATCAGGTTGGGATCGACGCCCGAGCGCGCAACCGACTCCTTCATTACGGTACCGGCCAATTCCGGCGGGTCAATGTCGCTCAAGGAACCGCCGAAAGCTCCGATGGCGGACCGCACCGCGCTCAAAACGACGACATCACGTTTGGTCATTGCCTAGTTCTCCTCAAGGAATCCACACATCGGAAGGCCTCAAATGCTGGGATCGGCTCCCCCAAATCCAACACGCCCACGATTAACGGTACAAACCCCCATCGCGGGTGCAGAATAGCGGGAACACAAGCTCCAGAGAAGTCCCGATATAGCATTAAAACAAATTTAATCGGCCAATTGTGCATGTGCGAAATAAAGCCGCTAAGGCTTTATGTTGCGGCGCAACCAACGCACCAAGGGCCCGTAGACGTCGGTCTTGGCGCGAGGCCCCGTCAGCATGCCCACATGCCCTCCTGACAGCATCAGCAGTTTGGCATTTCTCAACCGTTCCGCCAAGGGCAAGGCGGACATGGGTGGTACGATCCTATCGCGGTGCGGAATCATCAGCAGCGCGGGAACCGCCACCTCTTCCGGCCGGATTGGGGTTCCGCCCACCATCCACCGGCCCAGGGGCGGCGTATTGTCGCCGTACCAGCCGAACAGGCATTCGCGGGCCACCGGTCCGGCGAGATCGACGCCGTCATTGGCCCAGTCCTCCAAGGCCACGAAATCCCGTGCCCGCGCGCTGGCGCGGCGAAGGCGGGCGAAGGCCATGAACTTGCGCGCCGCCAATCCGGGGTCCAGCCCGGCGAACATGGATTGCAGCATGTCGACCGGGGCGGTGCCGTTGGCGTCGATCAGGCCGCCCAAGGGCGCGGCCAGGGCGCGCATCATGGCGGCATTGGCCTCGCGACCGGCCATGAATTCGAACGGCGTCGCCAGCAGCACCAGCGCCGACACGCTGTCGGGGCGGCGCTGGGCCAGGGCCAGTGCCAGCAGCCCGCCCATGCAATAGCCCACCACCGCCGGTTTGCGGCCGGTCAATTCGACCACCTTGTCCAGCGCGGCCTCAAGCCGTCCGGCGATGTAATCGGTCAGGGTGAAGCGGGATTCCTCGGGGCCGGGGGCGTCCCAATCCACCAGGAACGGCGCCAGGCCTTTGTCCGCCATATAGCGCATCAGGCTGCGTTTGGCCGACAGGTCCAGGATATAGGCGCGATTGATCAGCGAGGGGACCACCAGGACCGGCGGCGCGTCGGGGGCTGTGTCGGGGTGGCGGTAGTCCAGCAGCCGGGTGGTTCCCTGCCGCCACGCCACCGGAACCGAAGGCAGGACGCGGCGATAGGGATGATGGCGATAGGCGTCGATTCCGGCCAGGAAAGCGTCGTGGCGGCGGGTGCCTTCCGCCGCGATGGCGTGATCCAGCAGCTTGACGGCGTCAGGCCCGGCGGCGTCGAGGCTTGTCTGGAGGGCCTTTGCCGCTTCCGCCAAGTGCGGCTTCCAGGGTAGCGACCCGCTTTTCAAGAGCGGCAACGCGGCGCGCGAGCTGATCATGGTGGAGGCGTGCGTCATCAGATGCAGCGGCAGCGGCCGCGGCCCCGCGCGCAAGGGCGCTTTCAGCGGTTTGGGTCTGGTCGGTGGCGCTTGGCGAGACTGCCCGTTCATCGGATCCCGGCTCATTCCTGACAGGGGCGGCCTTGCCCTTGGTGATCCCGGTGGCTTCCGCCACGGCGGTGGCGGTCTGGGTCATCATGGCGACACCCCGGGCGACGGCTTCGCCCAAGGCGGGGTCGGCCGCCACGGCGGCGACTTGCTCCTGCCAAAGGTCGAGGTATCGGCGCGCGAGCGCGTTGAGATCGGGCGGCCCTTCTGACATGGCCGAACTATAGCCGAGCCGATTCGGCTTGACCAGACCATGGTGCGGATGGGGCCGCCGATCATGCTGCGCCCGCGAATATTTTCTGCTATTACTGGGGCAAGCGCCGGGTAATGACGCCCAAACACCCCTAGCGAGATGAAGCCCAGATGTCAGAGCCAGAGACCTCCCCCAAGGCCCCCATCACCATTAAGAAATATGCCAACCGTCGCCTCTACAACACGGCGACCAGCAGCTATGTCACGCTTGATCACCTGTCGCAGATGGTCAAGGACGGTGACGACTTCGTGGTCTATGACGCCAAGTCGGGCGAGGACATTACCCGCTCCGTGCTGACTCAGATCATCGTCGAGGAAGAGGGCAAGGGCGGCCAGAACCTGCTTCCCATCAGCTTCCTGCGCCAGTTGATCGGCTTTTACGGCGACTCCCTGGGCGGGTTGGTGCCGCGCTATCTCGACTATTCCATGCAGTCGTTCTCGCGCAATGAGCAGCAGATGCGCGACTACATGCGCAATGCCCTGGAAGGCATGTTCCCGTTCAATCCCTTCGAGGAGATGAGCAAGCAGAACATGAACTTCGTGGAAAGCGCCATGAAGATGTTCACCCCCTTCTATCAGGCTCATGGGGCCGAAGGCGGCCAGCCCCGCGCCGACGAGCTTCAGGCTCGCCTCGACGCCCTGCAACAGCAGATCGACAGCCTCAGCACGAAGAAGTAATTCCGCCCGTCGTTTGATGTGACCCGCTGGGCGGGCGTCCCGCCCGCCTGGCCGG
The DNA here is from genome assembly GCF_003284725.1 of Paramagnetospirillum kuznetsovii. Taxonomy (GTDB): domain Bacteria; phylum Pseudomonadota; class Alphaproteobacteria; order Rhodospirillales; family Magnetospirillaceae; genus Phaeospirillum; species Phaeospirillum kuznetsovii. The sequence continues at coordinate 276,241 of NZ_PGTO01000002.1, forward strand.
TGACCTCACATTCCCGCCGGTCGGCCGACCACGACGATGGACAAGGCGTCGGGGTCGAGCAGGCGGGCGGCGGCTCGCTTGACGTCATCCAAGGATACCGCCGCGATCAGCGCGCCGCGGCGGTCCAGGAAGTCGATCCCCAAATCATCCAGGCGCATCTGAACCAACAGAGCGGCGATGGCCTCGGTGGAGTCCAACTGCAGCGGGAACGACCCGTTGAGATAGGTCTTGGCATTGGCCAGTTCCGTCTCGCTGGGGCCTTGCTCGCGCATGCGGCGGAATTCCGCTTTGATCAGGTCAATGGATTCGGCGAAACGGCCGTTTTCGGTGGCGACGCCGCCGACGATCAGTCCGGCATGGCGCAACGGCGTCAGATAGGAGTAGACCGAATAGGCCAGTCCGCGCTTTTCGCGCACCTCCTCGGTCAGCCGCGACGAAAAGCCGCCGCCGCCAAGGATATAGTTCATCACATAGGCGGGATACCAATCGGAGTCCTTGCGCTTGATGCCCGGCGCCCCGAACAGGCCCACGGCCTGGGGATTGGCCTTGTCGATGACGGTGACGCCGCCGACGGTCGCGGGCGTCGCCTCGGGCACGATGGCGGCGGTGCCGGCGGCGGGAAGGGCACCGAAAGTCTTGTCCAGCAGGCCGCCCAATTCGGCCGGGGTGATGTCGCCGACCACCCCGACGATCAGTCGGTCGCGGGCCAGTTGGTCGCGGACATAGGCCCGCAGATCGCCCTTCTGGATGGTCTTGATGGTGTCGATCTCGCCATGGGGCGAGCGTGAATACGGGTGACCGGCGAACATGGCCTTGAACCACTGGCGCGACGCCACCGCGTTGGGGCTTTGCGTTTCGCGCATCAAGTTGGACATGATCTGGCTGCGGATGCGCTCGATGGGCTCCTTGTCGAAGCGGGGCTGGGTCAGCGACAGGCGGAACAGATCGAAGGCGGTGTCGCGATTGGCGGTCAAGGTCTTGAGATGGCCGCGCAGATTGTCCAGACCGGCATCGAAATGCAAGGTGATGACCAGATCCTCGAGCTTCTGCTGGAAGGCCTGGGAATCGTAGGGTCCGGCCCCCTCGTCCAACAGGCTCGCCGTCATCTCGGCAAGACCGGATTTGTTGGCGGGGTCCAGCGCCGCGCCGCCCTTGAAGGCGACCTCCATGGCGATGATGGGATTGGCGTGGTCTTGGACCAGCCACGCCTCGACGCCGCCGGGGCTGACGACACGCTCCACCGTCATGGCCTGGGCGGCCAGGGGCAGTAGGCAGATCATGAAAATCGGCAATTTCTTCGTCATTCCCGCGAAGGCGGGAATCCATGTACGGGCAAAAATCAGCATTGACGATGCAAGGCATCTGGCCGTGCCATGGACCCCCGCTTTCGCGGGGGTGACGACGTTGGGGGAGATATCGCTCATCAATGCAGATCCCTCTTGAACCCGGCCAATGGCGAGACGGGGGCGCGGCTCCCAGCGGGCGCCTTGGGGTCGGGCAGCAGCAGACCGGTGACCGAGCCGCGGGCGTCCAGGACCTTGGCGGCGGCGCGGGACACCTGCTGCGGCGTGACGGCGGCCACCTGGTCGGGCCAGGATTCCACCTCGGCGACGCTTTGCCCGACCGCCAGGGCCTGACCGAAGGTCTGGGCGCCGGTGTGCAGCGAATCGCGGCTATAGGCGGCGCTGGCGATCAGGCGGGTCTTGGCGCGCTCCACGTCCTCGGCGGACGGGCCGTCCTTGGCGATCCTGGCGAGGTCGTGGTCGATCAGCGCTTCCAGCTTGTCCAGCGGCACGCCGGGCCGAGGGGTCACGCCGATGCGAAAGGCGGTCGGCCCCATGGCGGTGGGGTCGTAGGAGGCGCTGGCCGAGGCGGCCAGTCCCTTGTCCACCACCAGCGAGCGGAACAAAAGCGAGGTGGAGCCGCCGCCGACGATCTCGGCCAGCACTTCCAGCGGCGTCGCCAGTTCCTTGTCGCCCGACAAGGCGCTGGGGGCGAGGTAGAGGCGGGTCCAACCGGGTTCCGCCACCCGTCCGTCGGTCAGGGTGACGCGCCGGGCGGCGCGGGTCGGCGGTTCCTCGGTGCGGCCGCGGGCGGGGGTCTCGGCCCGGTCCAGCACACCGTAATACTTTTCCGCCAGCGGCCGCACCGTGGCGGCGTCCACATCGCCCGCCACGATCAGGATGGCGTTGTTGGGGGCGTACCAGCGGCGATAGAAGGCCAGGGCGTCGTCGAGGGTGAGGGCGGCGATCTCCTTCTCCCAGCCGATGACCGGCCGGTGATAGGGGCTGTTGAGATAGAGCGCGGCTTCCATCTGCTCGGCCAGGAGGGCGGCGGGGCTGTTCTCGACCCGCGAGCGCCGCTCTTCCAGCACCACCGCCTGCTCGGTGCGAAAATTGGCCTCGTCCAGCACCAGATTACGCATGCGGTCGGCCTCGATGCGCATGACCAGTTCCAGCTTGTCGGCGGCGACGTTCTGGTAATAGCCGGTGTAATCGGACGAGGTGAAGGCATTGTCGCGGCCGCCGTTGCGGGCCACCAGCTTGGAGAATTCCCCCGGGGCCATGGTGGGCGTTCCCTTGAACATCAGGTGTTCAAGCAGATGGGCCAGGCCGCTCTTGCCCGGCTCCTCGTCGGCGGCGCCAACCTTGTACCAGACCATGTGCGAGACGATGGGGACGCGGTGATTGGGAATCACCACCACCTGCATGCCGTTGGCCAGGGCGAAGGTCTCGGGATCGAACAGCCGGGCCTGGGCGGGGACGGCCAGCGCCAACATGACGACGACCAGCACGCAGAGACGAAGAATGGTCATCCTACCTCCAAGGAACGGGATGGGATGCATATGGGGGCAATCGACCGAAGGGCAAGGCTAGTTGAAGACGCCTTCCAGCCAGGCGCGCTTGCGGCGCTGGATCTGTGGGGTCTCGCCTTCGGAAACCGACTTGCCCAGCGCCTGATTTTCGCGGATGCGCTGGGTTTCCTTGGAAGGATCGACGGCGATGCCGGGCGGGTCCGGCTTGCGCCAGAACACGATGCGGTCGGTGAAATTCTTATCCGCATCCGCAAGGGACTGGGTTTCCTTGTTCACCAGAACCCGGATGTCGGGCTGGATGGAATCGGCGCCGACCCGCTTCATCAGCGAGAGGTCGCCCTGGCTGCGGCCTTCGGTGGCGATGGGGGTGACGCCGCGTTGGCCGCTCAGAACCCGGCGCGCCTGATCGCGGGTGGTGCCTTCCTGCGGACGGGCGGCGCCCGGGGTCGGCGGCCGCAGTCCGAAATCCGGCGGCATGCTGAGCGGCGCGCGCGCGACCACCTGAAACTCGTCCGGCGGCTGCTTTTCGTAGCCCAAGGCGCGCTTGGCCTCGCCACAGGCCGACAGTGCCAGCGGCAGCAAAGCGCAGGTGAGAGCGAGGACGAGGCGGGTGCGAGCGTGCATCTTGGTCATGGCCTTAATTCTTAGTCGAAACCCGGCCGGCAAACAAGGAGTCGAACACAAGAATCGCTGCGCCGACGCTGATGGCCGAATCCGCCAGATTGAAAGCCGGCCAGTGATGGCCCGCCAAATGGAAGTCCAGGAAATCGGCAACCGCCCCGAAGCGGGCGCGGTCGATGACGTTTCCCAGCGCGCCGCCGATGATTCCGCCCAGGGCCGCTTGCAGCCACGGACTCTCCGCCTTGCGCAGCCAGACGACCATGACGGCGACGATGACCAGGGCGAGGCCGGACAGGATCACGGCGTTCCATTCCCCCGCATTATTGCCGATGCCGAAGCTGACGCCCCGGTTCCACGCCATCACCAGATCGAAGAACGGGGCGACGGTGACGCGCAGGGGGGTGAAGAACGGCGTGCCCTCGACGCCGTCCGGGCGCATGACGCGCTCCATGATCCACCACTTGCTGATCTGGTCCAGCACGATGACCAGGGCGGCGAGGCTCAGTCCCCTACGCATGATCGTGCGCGTCCATGGCGTCAGCGCAACGGTGGCAGACACCGTCATGCTTGGCGGTTCCGACCTCGTGCAAGACCTTCCAGCAGCGTTGGCATTTGGCGCCCTGGGCCACATGGGGGACCACGGAAATGCCCGGCACCTCGGCCAGTGCGAAATCCTCGGGACGCGGCCGCCCATCGATCACCACCATGCCCGAGGTGATGCAGATCTCCGACATGTCGAGCCCTTGGACAAGGGCGTGGATATCGCTGGACACGGTGAGCAGCGGCGCGGCCTGCAAGCTGGAACCGATGCGCTTTTCCCGGCGTTCGATTTCCAGGGCGCCGGTGACCACCTTGCGGACCTCGCGGATCCTGGCCCATTTGGCCGCCAGTTCGTCGTCGCGCCAAGCGGTCGGGATGTCGGGGAACTGTTCCAGATGGACCGAGCCGTCCTCGGAGGGATGGCGGGCCAGCCATGCTTCCTCGGCGGTGAAGCACAGGAAGGGCGCCAGCCACTTGCACAAGGTGTCCAGCAGGATGTCGAACACCGTGCGCGCCGCCCGGCGGCGCAAGGACGAGGGGCCGTCGCAATACAGCGCATCCTTGCGGATGTCGAAGTAGAAGGCCGACAGATCCACGGCGCAGAAATTGTGCAGCTCGGTGAACAGCCCGTGGAACTGGAAGGAGTCGCAGGCGCCGCGCACCTGGGCGTCCATCTCGGTCAGGCGGTGCAGCACCCAGCGTTCCAGTTCCGGCATCTGTTCGGCGCCCACGCGCTCGGAATCGGTGAAGCCGTCCAGGGCGCCCAGCAGGTAACGCAGCGTGTTGCGCAGGCGGCGATAGATATCCACCTGGGTCTTCAGGATTTCCGGCCCGATGCGCAGATCGTCGGAATAGTCGGACCCCACCACCCACAGGCGCAGGATGTCGGCACCTTGGGCTCCCACCACTTCCTGCGGGCTGACCACGTTGCCCAGCGACTTGGACATCTTGCGGCCCTGCTCGTCGAGCACGAAGCCGTGGGTCAGCACCGCGTCGTAAGGCGCGCGCCCACGGGTGCCGCAGCTTTCCAGCAAGGAGGAATGGAACCAGCCGCGATGCTGGTCCGAGCCCTCCAGATACAGCGAGGCGGGCCAGGACAGACGCGGCCATTCCGCGCCCTCCAGCACGAAGGCATGGGTGCAGCCGGAATCGAACCAGACGTCCAGGATATCGAACACCTGATCGAAATCCTCGGCCTTGCGGTCCGCGCCTAAGAACCGTTCCGGCTTCGAGGTGAACCAGGCGTCGGAGCCTTCCGCCTTGAAGGCCTCGACGATGCGGTCGACGACGGCCTGATCGCGCAGCGGCTGGCCGGTTTTCTTGTCCACGAAGACGGCGATGGGCACGCCCCAGGCGCGCTGGCGCGACACGCACCAGTCAGGGCGGCTCTCGATCATGGAGCCGATGCGGTTGCGGCCCTGGTCGGGCACGAAGCGGGTCGCCGCGATGGCCTCCAGCGCCTTGGCGCGCAAGCCGGTGCTCTCCATGGAGATGAACCATTGCGGCGTGTTGCGGAAGATCAGCGGCGCCTTGGACCGCCAGGAATGGGGATAGGAGTGCTCCACCTTACCGTGGGCCAGCAGGTTGCCGGTGGCGGTCATGGCCTCGATCACCGGCTTGGCGACGGGCGAGTAGTATTTGCCGTTCTTGCCCTGGTTCAGCACATCCATCCCGGCGAAGATGGCCACATGGGGGAAGTACTTGCCGTCGGGCTGGACGGTGTCGGGGATGGCGATGTCGTGTTCCTTGCCCAGATGCCAGTCGTCCTCGCCGTGGCCGGGCGCGATATGGACGAAGCCGGTGCCGGTATCGGTGGTGACGAAGCCACCCGCCAGCAGCGGCACGGCGAAGTCGTAGCCGCCCTTGGCTTCCGGGTGATGCTTCAGCGGGTGATGGGCGATGGTTCCGGCCAGTTCCGCGCCCTTGAAGCGCGCGAGCTCCTTGAACACGCATTTGGCATCCTTGGCCACCTGCTCGGCCAGATCGGCGCAGACCACCAGCTTTTCGCCGACCACCGCGAGCGGGCTGTCACTGGATTCGATCTCGACCAGCACATAGTCGAACTCGGCGCCGTAGGCCACGGCGCGGTTGCCCGGCATGGTCCAGGGGGTGGTGGTCCAGATCACCACCTTGGCGCCGTTCAGCACGGGCAGGCTGGCCGTGACCACCGGGAACTTGACCCAGATGGTGACGGAGGTGTGGTCGTGGTATTCCACCTCGGCCTCGGCCAGGGCGGTCTTTTCCACCACCGACCACAGCACCGGCTTGGCGCCCTTGTACAGCGAGCCGTCCATCAGGAACTTGCCCAGCTCGCCGACGATCACCGATTCGGCGTGGTTGGTCATGGTGGTGTAGGGATGGTCCCAGTCGCCCTCGACGCCGAGCCGCTTGAACTCTTCCTTCTGGATGGCGATCCACTTGGCGGCGAACTGGCGGCATTCCTCGCGGAAGGTGACGATGTCGATCTCGTCCTTGTCCTTGCCGGCCTCGCGGTATTTCTCCTCGATCTTCCACTCGATGGGCAGGCCGTGGCAGTCCCAGCCCGGCACATAGTCGGAATCCTTGCCCAGCATCTGCTGGCCCCGGGTGATGACGTCCTTCAGGATCTTGTTGAGCGCGTGGCCGATATGGAGGTTGCCGTTGGCATAGGGCGGGCCGTCGTGAAGGATGAACTTCTCGCGGCCCTTGGATTCGGCGCGCAGGCGGGCGAACAGTCCGATCTTTGACCAGCGCTCCAGCAGCTTGGGTTCCAGATCGGGCAGGCCGCCCTTCATGGGGAAGTCGGTCTTGGGCAGGAATACGGTGCTTTTCAGGTCGACGCTCATGGGACTTCTCAGGCGTTGGGCGTTACCGGCACCAGGGGGCCGGGTTTCGCGGTGAATTTGCGGCCCGCCAGCAAGGCGCGGCCGGTCTCGACATCGGTGGCGATCTGCGCCCGCAATTCATCGATGCCGGAGAACTTGCGCTCGGGGCGGATAAAGTCGATCAGCGCCACCCGCAGATGGCGGCCGTAAAGGTCTTCGTCAACGCCGAGAAGGTGCACTTCCAGCAATTCGTCGGTCTTGTCGAAGGTGGGGCGGCGGCCGAAATTGGCGACGCCGTCGTGCCAGACGGTGTCGCCGCCCTTGTCGATGCCCGCGCGCACGGCGTAGACGCCGGTAGCGGGGCGCTGATATTCGTCGAGGCGCAGATTGGCGGTGGGGAACCCCAGCTTGCCGCCACGGGCGTCGCCGTGCTCGACCCGTCCTTCCACTTCCCAGTAATGGCCCAGCAGCTTGGCGGCGTCACTGGGCCGACCCGCCACCAGATAGTCGCGCACCTGGGTGGAGGAATAGACCTCGCCGCTGGGCGCCATGGCGGGCGGCACCACGGTGACGCCGAAGCCCTTCTCCTGGCCGATTTGCTGCAGGAAGGCGCCGGTGCCCTGGCGGCCCTTGCCGAACACATAGTCGTAGCCCACCACCACATGGCTGGTGCCCAGGCACTGGACCAGCTGTTCCTCGATGAACTGCAGGGCGCTGATGCCGGCGAAGCCGGTGTCGAAATGCTGTTGCAGCAACAGATCCATGCCCAGCGCCTCGATCAGGCGGGCCTTGACGCGGAACGGCGTCAGGCGGAAGGGCGGCTGGTCGGGATGGAAGACGGTGCGCGGATGCGGCTCGAAAGTCATGACGCCATGGGCGACGCCGTTTTCCTCGGCGATGCGCTTGGCGGTCAGGATCACCGTCTGGTGCCCGAGATGGACGCCGTCGAAATTGCCCAGCGCCACCACGCAACCGCGGTGTTCAAGCTTGAATTCGCCACAATGCCGGACAAGGCGCATCTGAGCACGGATCCCATGGAATGAAGGGCCAAGGGGTAGTGCATTAGCGGCCGAAGCGCAAGACCGAGCAAGCCCCCCACCCCAACCCCTCCCCACGAGGGGGAGGGGCTAAGCTGATCACCCCTCCCCTTGATGGGGAGGGGCCAAGCCGATTACCCTTCCCCTTGATGGGGAGGGGCCAAGCCAGTCTCCCCTCCCCTTGACGGGGAGGGGTGGGGGTGGGGGTGGGGGTGGGGTGACCCTCTCGGACTTTAGCCCTTGGACGGGACCATCAGGGTGGCTTCGCCGTCCATGACGATCTTGCCGGCCACCGTGCAGGTGGTCTTGAAGGTGGCGAACTTCTTCTCGGGGGTCAGGGCGGTGACCTCGACGCGGGCGGTGACGGTGTCGCCGATGCGCACGGGCGCCTTGAACTTCAGCAGCTGCGAGACATAGATGCAGCCCGGTCCCGGCAGCTTGGTGCCGAACACGGTGGAGACGAAGGCGGCCGACAGCATGCCGTGGGCGATGCGGCCCTTGAACATGGTCTGGCTGGCGAATTCCTCGTTGACGTGCACCGGGTTGAAATCGCCCGAAACGCCAGCGAAGGCGACGATGTCGGCCTCGGTGACGGTCTTGGCGAAGATGGCCGACTGGCCGACGGTCAGTTCTTCGAAATACATTCCGTTCAGGGATTCGCCGCTCATTACCGGTCTCCATGGTTCAGGTTGATGCTGCGTCGCAGCGCAATGGCGGCGGGAGTATAGACTCGACCATGGGGACGGGAAACGGAATTGTTCCAAGGCAGTTGGGGCGGTCCAACGATGGGAGATTTGCGTCATCCCCGCGAAGGCGGGGATCCATGGTGGGGACGAGTGGTGCGTTGGTCGGATATCATGCCGCCGGGCAAATGGATTCCCGCTTGCGCGGGAATGACGATCACATATTTGGCGCGGAATTTCTTTGCCCGGTTGATCGACCAAAGGCATCTTGCCAAGCATTATCGACTATGGCGGTATGGGGGCATGAAGCGCTTCGCCCTCCCCATGATCTGCCTGATGCTGCCCGCCTGCGCCGCCACTTCGGTGCCGTGGACCAATCCCGACGTGCCCAAGGAGGAGTGGAGCCGCGACTATTCCGGCTGCCGCCGCTATGCCGACCGCGACGTGGGCTGGCGCGACGACGACCGCGATACCGGCAGCGTGTTTCGCGACTACGACCGCCATCAGGCCAAGAAGCGCTATGACGCGGTTCTGGCCGCCTGCATGATCGACCGGGGTTATGTCCCCATCTCCCGCAAGAAGGAATGATGCCGTTGCGCCTGCTGTCTCCCCTGGCCGCCGTCTTGATGGTCCTGTCCGTTCCGGCTTTGGCCGAGGATCTCCCCCAAGGCCCCAAGGCGCCACCGCCCGAGCCGCTGCCCGAGGCCATCTGCGACACCTCCAAGGCCGATGCGGGCAACTGGCTGCTGGGGCGCTGGGTGGCGCCTTATTCCAAGTGGGAGTTCATCCGCCCGGCCTCCGGCCCCATGACCTGGACGCTGGAGCAGAAGGCCGACCTCAACCAGTCGCTGGGCTGGAAGCAGGGAACCCGCATCGACGGCCGGGTCGCAACCCTCAGCCCGTGCTCCGCGCGGCTGGAAGCCGGTGACGACGGCCAAGTCGCCTTCACCTTCGACGGCGTGCTGACCGCCGAGGGCAAGGTCTACGGCTATGCCATGAACACCAGCGGCCAGCAGGTGCGCTGGATCCTGCGCCGGGAACGCTGACACCGTCTCTATTCAAATGGTTAGGGTCCGGCCGCCTTGTCCAGGGCGGCCAGCACCTCGGACTCACTCAGCAGTTCGGACAGCGCCAGGCCATCGGGGGCGGCCGGGCCGTAGACGGCGTTGAAGGGAATGCCGTAGCGGCCGAACGAGGCCAGATAGCGCGAGATGGTCTCGTCGGGCTTGGTCCAGTCGGCCTTCATGGCAACGGTTTGGGGCAAGCCCAGCCGCCTGGCCACTTCGCCGCGTTCCACCACCGCCGCCTTGTTGACCTTGCAGGTGATGCACCAATCGGCGGTGACATCCACGAACACCACCTTGCCTTCGCCGGTCAGCCGGGTCAGGGCGGCGCGGTCGAAAGCCACCCAGGGAATGGTCCCGCCCGAGGCCGAGGCCTGGCCGCCGTCGCCATGGAACGGAGCCGCCAGGGCCAGTCCGGCCAGCGCCACCACGCAGGCTCCCACCGCCGAGCGCGACGAGGCGGGAAGGCGGTGCTTGACCGCCATGATGGCGATGGCCGCCGTTACCGCGCCGCCCGAAACCAGGGCGGCGAAGAGTCCGGTCTGCGCCGCCAGCACCGTCAGCAGCCAGATCCCGGTCGCCGCCAGGGCCAACCCCAGCAGCTTGCGCACCGTGATCATCCAGCGCCCCGGCTTGGGCAGGCGCAGCGCCGCGTCGGGCCATGCCGCCACCGCCAGGAAGGGCGACGCCATGCCGACGCCCAGGGCGGCGAAGATGGCGGTGATCTCTTCCGGGCCGCGCGCCAGGGCGAAGCCGATGGCGGTGCCCAGGAAGGGGGCCGAGCACGGCGTCGCCAGCAAGGTGGCGAAGGCGCCCGACAGGAAATGGCCCAGCACGGTGTGATGGTTGCCGCCGCCGCCGGTCATCAGCCATGTGGGCAGCGAAATCTCGAACACGCCCCACAGATTGGCGGCGAACAGAGCCAGCAGCACCACCATGGTGACCAGGAAGCCGGGCTGCTGGAACTGGATGCCCCAGCCGACTGCTTGGCCCGCCTGCTTGACCGCGATGGCCAGGGCAGCCAGCGCCAGGAACGAGGCGATGATTCCGGCGGCCGAGGCGAGGAAGCTGGCCCGCACATGGCCGCGCTCACCGCCGCCATGACTCAGCACGCCCAGCACCTTGATGGACAGGACCGGCAGCACGCAGGGCATCAGATTAAGGATCAACCCGCCCAGCAGGGCCACCGCCATCATGGCCAGCAGGCCCGATTCAGTGGACGGGGACGCGGTTGCCGGGACGGGGGTGACCATGGCGTCCAAGGATCGCAGCCCATCGGTCACGGTGATGCGCAGCAAGGCTCCGGCCAGCGGCTTCAACACCGTGCCGGGGGTGACCGGGGAGTTCAGAACGGCATGCCTCTTGTCCGGCGACAGGGTGACGCGGGGCTCGCCGAACCCGGCGACCTCGTCGGCCTCGACGAAGATGTCGGGCGCCGTCAGCGGCTCGGTGGAGGCCAGCGACAGACGCAGGACGGAGGCCTCGCCCGCGCCGAGCGCCTCGGCGGCCTCGACGGTCAGGCCATGGCGCGATCCGTCGCCGGGGACCAGGGCGCTGAACCGGCCGATGTCGTGGGCGAAGGCGGACGGCTCGGCCGGACCGGCGGGCAGGTCGAGGGAAAGCTCGGCCTTTTGTGGCACGCAGACCTGGGCGCAAGCCAGGAACTCGACGGCGAGGCGGGCGGCGACCGGCTGGCCGGGCACGGTGAGCGGCGCATCTAGCGGCAGCACCACCTCGCCCATATAGCCGTGGTTCTGCAACCCCGCCAACACGAAGCGGTGAGGGGCGGGCCATTGGATCACCGGGGCGCCCAGATTGGCCGAACCCGCCCAGTCCAGGCGCGGCGGATAGCCCGCGTCGCCAGGGCTGCGCCAATAGATCTTCCAGCCCGGCGCCAGTTGGAAGTGCAGACCGAGGCGCAGGCTGGCGGCCGAGCCGGTGGCGGCGACCGACGAGATCAGCCGGACCCGGCCCGATTCGCTGCCGGACCAGTCGGAGGACTCGGCGGCCGATGCGGGACCGGCAAGGAGCAGGACGGAAAACAGAAAGGCGAGAAGGCGCATGGTGCCCTTACATCTGGACCTGAATGCCCAACTCTACCACCCGGCCGGCCGGAATGCGGAAGAAGTCGGTGGCCGACACCGCGTTGCGGCCCATGATGACATAGAGACGCTCACGCCATTCCGCCATCTCGGGATGCACCGACGGGATCACCGTCTCGCGGCCCAGGAAGAACGAGGTGTCCATCATGTCGAATTCCAGGCCAAAGGCCTTGCACAGCCGCAGCACCTTGGGAATGTCGGGCTCCTGGAAGAAGCCGTAGCGCACCGTGATGCGGTAGAAGCCCTCGGCGAGGCCTTCCACCACCACCCGGTCGCGGGCCGAGACGCGGGGGATGTCGTCGGTGATCACCGTCATGAAGACGACGCGCTGATGCAGCGCCTTGTTGTGCTTCAGATTGTGCAGCAGGGCGATGGGAACGGTGTCGGTGTCGCCGGTCATGAAGATGGCGGTACCGCGCACCCGCAGCATGTGCTCGGACTGCTTTTGCTGTTGCAGGAACATCTCCAGCGGCATGGCGCCCTCGGCAAGGCGCTTGGCCAGGATGACGCGGCCGCGCCGCCAGGTGCTCATGGCCAGGAACATGGCGGCGCCCACCGCCAGCGGGAACCAGCCGCCATTGGCGACCTTCAGCAGATTGGCGCCGAAGAAGGCGAGGTCGACCACCAGGAACACCACGCCCAGGGCGATGCACAGCCATGCGGGCCATTTCCACTGATGGCGCGCCACCACCAGGGCCAGCACGGTGGTGGTGGCCATGGTGCCGGTCACCGCGATGCCGTAGGCGGCGGCCAGATTGGTCGAGCTCTTGAAGCCCACCACCAGGGCGACGATGCCGATCAACAGGCCCCAATTGGCCCGGGCGATATAGATCTGGCCCTCTTCCTCGTCGGAGGTGTGGCGGATGTCCAGGCGCGGGGAATAGCCCAGTTGCACCGCCTGGCGCGACAGCGAGAACACGCCGGATATGACCGCCTGACTGGCGATCACGGTGGCCAGGGTGGCCAAGGCGACCAGGGGATACAGCGCCCAATCGGGGGCCAGCAGATAGAAGGGGTTCTTGACCGCCTCGGGGTTGTCCAGCAACAGGGCGGCTTGGCCGAGATAGCTCAGCATCAGGGCGGGCAGCACCATGACGAACCAGGAAATCTGGATGGGCAATTTGCCGAAATGGCCCATATCGGCGTAAAGCGCCTCGCCGCCGGTCACCGCCAGCACCACCGAGCCCAGCACGATGAAGGCGATCCAGCCGTGGGTGAACAGGAAGGTCAGCCCATAGGCCGGATTGATGGCGGTCAGGATGCCGGGATGACCCGCGACCTCGATGAAGCCCAGCACGGCGATGGTGACGAACCACACCACCATGACGGGGCCGAACAGCTTGCCCACCAGTTCGGTGCCGTGGCTTTGGATGGCGAACAATCCGATCAGGACCGCCAGGGTGATGGGGATGACATAGGGCTGGAACATCGGGGTTCCCACCTCGAGCCCCTCCACCGCCGACAGGACCGAAATGGCCGGGGTGATGACGCCGTCGCCGAAGAACAGCGCCGCGCCGATCAGGCCCAGCACCACCAGCGGCCCGATGCGGGCGCGGTCGGCATTGGTGGCGCGCATGGCCAGCGCCAACAGCGCCAGGATGCCGCCTTCCCCCCGGTTGTCGGCGCGCATGACGAACAGCACGTATTTCAGGGTGACCACCACGATGATGGCCCAGAACACCAGCGAGGCGATGCCGTAGATATTCTCCGGCGTCAAGGGAACCCCGTGATCGGGATCGAAGCATTCCTTCAAGGTGTAAAGCGGGCTGGTGCCGATATCGCCATAGACCACGCCCATGGCCGCCAGGGACAGGGCGCCCAGGCGTTTGATGTCGGTCTTTTCGGTGGCGGCGGGTTCCATGTCAGATCTCTATCTGGCTGCCCAGCTCGACCACGCGGTTGCTGGGCAGGTGGAAGTAATCCATGGCGCTGGTGGCCATGCGCGCCAATCCGGCGAAGAGCTGATCGCGCAGACCGGGCAGCCCCTTCTTGGGCAGCGGGATCAGGGTCTCGCGCGAAACGAAATAGGACACCGACATGGGCTCGTAGAAGAAGCCGATCTGGTCGCGTCGCGCCTGGGCCAGCGCCTTGGGCAGATTGGGGGTCTCCATGAAGCCGTAGCGCACGAACAGGCGGTGGAAATTGGGAGCGAGCAACTGGTGCTCCAACCGGTTTTCCTCGGTGACGAAGGGCTTTTCCTCCACCTGGATGGTAACCAGCACCACCCGCTCGTGGATGATCTTATTGTGCTTCATGTTGTGCAACAGGGCGATGGGCACGCCCTCGGAGGTGCCGGTCAGGAATACGGCGGTGCCCGGCACGCGTGGCACCCGGTCCGACAGGCTGGCCAGGAAGTCCTCCACCGGGAAGGCGTCGGCCTTCAATTTGGCCAGCAGCCGGGCGCGGCCGTGCTTCCAGGTGGTCAGCAGGGTGAACAGCAAGCCGCCGACGATCAGTGGGAACCAGCCCCCGTCGGGAATCTTGATGGAATTGGCCAGGAAGAAGGCCAGATCCACCACCAGGAAACCGCCCACCATGATCTTGACCGTGCGGGCCTTCCACTTCCAGATCAGCAGCATCACCGTGCCCACCAGCAAGGCGTCGATCACCATGGTGCCGGTGACGGCGACGCCATAGGCGGCGGCCAGATTGCTCGACGTCTTGAAGCCGACCACCAGGATCATCACCAGGACCATCAGCAGCCAGTTCACGAAGGGCAGATAGATCTGGCCCATCTCGTCCTTGGAGGTGTGGATGATCTCCATGCGCGGCAGCAGGCCCAATTGGATGGCCTGGCGGGTCACCGAGAAGGCGCCGGAGATCACCGCTTGGCTGGCGATGACGGTGGCCAGCGTCGCCAGGATGACCAGTGGCAAGGCCATGGCGGCGGGGGCCAGCTTGAAGAATGGATTGGCGATGGCCTCGGGATGGGCGATCAGCAGGGCGCCCTGGCCGAAATAGTTCAGGATCAGGGCGGGCAGCACGAACAGATACCAGGCCAGCCGGATGGGAAGACGGCCGAAATGGCCCATATCGGTATACAGCGCCTCGGCGCCGGTCACGCACAGCACCACCGAGCCCAGCGCCAGGAAGGCGTGCCAGTTCTCGCGAAACAGGAAGGCGATGGCGTGATGCGGACTGAGCGCCGCCAGGACGGAAGGGGCATAGGCCATGTTCTTGACGCCCAGCACCGCCAGGGTGGTGAACCAGACCAGCATGACCGGGCCGAACAGCTTGCCCACCAGATCGGTGCCGTGGGATTGGATGGCGAACAGCACGAACAGGATGGCGATGGTCAGCGGCACCACCCATTGTTCCAGATGGGGGGCCGCGACGCCGAGGCCTTCCACCGCCGACAGCACCGAGATGGCCGGCGTGATGATGGAATCGCCATAGAACAGGGCGGCGGCGAAGATGCCGAGCGAACTGACGATCAGGGGTAGGCGGCCGCGGCCTTCCGCCGCGTGGCTGACCAGGGCCAGCAGGGACAGCGATCCGCCCTCGCCGCGATTGTCGGCGCGCATGATGATGATGACATATTTGAACGACACGATAATGGTGATCGCCCAGAACATCAGCGACAGGACGCCGAGTATATTTCCCCTGTCCAGCGCCACCGCGTGGGGGCCGCTGAAGGTTTCCTTTAGGGCGTAAAGCGGGCTGGTGCCGATGTCTCCGAACACGACGCCGATGGCGGCGAGCATCAGAGCGGGCACGTTCCGGGAGTGTCCCTCGCCCGGTTGGGCCGTCATATCAGGTGTCCCCTGCAGTAACAGCGCACATGGCTACCCGGAATGGATCAGGAGTCAAGCGTCCTGACGATGCAGCAATTCCTCGACAAAGGCTGGAACCAGCTCGGACGCCCGCCCCAGGCGGCTTTCGTGGAAGAGGCTGGCGCCTTCCGAGGGCTCCAGATTCAGCTCCACCGTATGGGCGAGACCGCGCTTGCGCACCCCCGCCACGAAACCGGCGGCCGGATAGACATGACCCGAGGTGCCGATGGAGACGAACAGGGCGCAGGCTTCCAGCGCCTCGAAGATACGCTCCATCTCCAGCGGCATTTCGCCGAACCAGACCACATGGGGGCGCAGCATGCCGGGGCGGCCGCAATCGGGGCAGGCGTGGTCGAGGCCAAGGTCGTCGGTCCAAGGGAATGGCTCGGCGCAACGGCGGCAGCGGATCTTCAGCAATTCACCGTGCATGTGGATCAGGTTGGTCGATCCGGCACGCTCGTGCAGGTCGTCGATGTTCTGGGTGACCACCAGCACCGGCGCGCCCCACTCGCGTTCCAGCCGCGCCAGCGCCGCATGGGCGGAATTGGGATGGATGCCGTCCTCGGCCAGGCTGCGCCGCCTTGCATTATAGAAGGCGTGGACCCTGGCGGGGTCGCGGGCGAAGCCTTCCGGGGTGGCGACATCCTCCAGGCGCACCTTGCTCCAGATACCGTCCTTGTCGCGAAAGGTATCCAGGCCGGATTCCTTGGAAATTCCGGCGCCGGTGAGCACGACGATGGGGCCGTTCCTGTCAATCTGGGGCATTTGGCTTCCGTCGATGGCGATTGTCACATCTGGAGTCTTCCCGTCCGCGCCGAATCAGTCAATGATCTGGAACAAGTCATAGAGCTCCGCCAATGGGGCCGTCAGGGAGGTCATCATGTCCAATTCAACGCGATCCCCCCAGGGGATAAGCGCGGCCGAGCCCAAGCCGAAGACGTGGCTGGCCCGCGCCTTCGGCCTGAACGAACCCGTTCTGATCCAGGCGCCGCCCCAACCGGCGCGCGGCTTTGATTTCACCGCCATGCACCGGTCCCTGACAAGCCTGGAACGCAAGGGCTCGGTCGGCGAATAGGACTTGCGGCGGCCTCTTCAATCCGAGAGGATGCCCGCCATGGTCAAGGTTCTGTTCGTCTGCACCGGCAATATCTGTCGCTCGCCCACCGCCCACGGGGTGTTTCGCGCCCTGGTGGCGCGCGAGGGCCTTGGCGCGGCGATCCAGGTGGATTCGGCGGGAACCCATGCCTATCACGTGGGCGAGCCGCCCGATCGCCGTTCCATGGAGGCGGCCAAGCGACGCGGCGTCGACCTCTCCGATCTGCGGGCGCGCCAGGTGGTCAAGGCCGATTACGACCGGTTCGATCTGTTGTTGGCCATGGATCGCGGCCATTTCGGGCTGCTTCTCGGCAAGTGCCCGCCGGTGCGCCAGGATGCCCTGGCCCTGTTCCTGTCCTTCGCGCCGCAGCTGAACATTCTCGATGTTCCCGATCCCTATTACGGCCCCGGCGACGGTTTCGAACGGGTGCTGGACATGATCGAGGCCGGATCGGTCGGCCTGTTGCAGCATATCCGCGAGACCTTGTTGTAGGGCATCGCCCATGCCGACCATCACAAGCTTTCGTGCCCAGGAACTGGCGGCCCGCCTGCCGCCCCTGCTGGTCGCGGCCCGCCGGGTGGCGGCGACGGTGGCCCAAGGCGCCCATGGCCGCCGCCGGGCGGGGCCGGGGGAAATCTTCTGGCAGTTCCGCCGCTCCCATCCCGGCGACGCGGCAAGTGCCATAGACTGGCGCCAGTCGGCGCGTTCCGATCATCTGTTCCTGCGCGAAAGCGAATGGGCGGCGGCGCAGACGGTCTGGCTGTGGCGTGATTCATCGGCGTCCATGGACTGGCGCTCGACACCGGAGCTTACCACCAAGGGCGAGCGGGCCGATCTGCTGATGCTGGCACTGGCGGAATTGCTGCTGCGGGCGGGCGAGCGGGTGGCGCTGCTCCATGGCGGTTTGGCGCCGACCACAGGGCGCGGCGCGCTGGAGCGGTTGGCCGAGGCCATGGAACGGGGCTGCGGCGATATCGGTGGTCGGTCGCTGCCCCACCATGTTCCGGTGGTGCTGATGGGCGACTTCCTGGCGCCGCTGGATGACATCGCCGGGCAAATCCGTCGGGCTGGCGGTCAGGGCCATATGGTGCAAATTCTCGATCCCGCCGAGGAAAGCCTGCCCTATGACGGGCGTGTCCGTTTTGAAGGGGTGGAGGGCGAGGGGCAATTGCTGGTCCGGCGGGCCGAGGCGCTGCGCGCCGCCTATGCAGAGCGTCTGGCGGCCCATCGCGACGGCTTGGCCGCCCTGGCGCGGGCCAGCGGTTGGAGCTTGGCCACCCATCGCACCGATCATTCGGCCGGTCCTGCCCTGCTGGCGCTCTACGTCCGCATGGCGGAGGGCGCGGCGTGAGCTTTCTGCCCGGCCTGGCCTTTTCCGCGCCTTGGGCGCTGCTGCTGCTGGCCTTGCTGCCGCTGCTGTGGCGATTGCTGAAGGTGACGCCGCCCGCGCCGCGTCTGGTGCGCTTTCCCGCCATCCGCCTGCTGTTCGGCCTGAAGGAACGCGACGAGACGGCGGAGACGACGCCGCCCTGGCTGCTGCTGCTGCGCCTCGCGCTGGCCTTCACCCTGGTGCTGGCGGCGGCGCGGCCGGTGTTCAGTCCCCATCACGGCATGGGCAATACCTCCGGCCCCCTGCTGGTGGTGGTCGATGACGGTTGGGCCGCCGCCCGCGACTGGCCTGCGCGGCGGGCATTCCTCGACCGGCTGCTGGAGCAGGCGGGGCGGCAGGGCCGCCCGGTGCTGCTGCTGGGCACGGCGCCGCCCGCCCATGGCGGGCCGGTGGCCCTTGGTCGCATGATGAGTGCGGCCGAAGCGCGTCCCGAATTGGGCGGCCTGGAGCCCAAGCCCTGGGCCACCGACCGCCGTGCCGCCCTGGCCGCCTTGCAGGCCCTTGCCCCGATTTCCCCGGGGCGCACCGTCTGGCTGGCCGACGGATTGGACGGAGACGGCGCGGCGGATTTTGCGCGGGCCTTGCAGTCCCTGGGCGGCGGGCTCGAACTGGTTGGCGGGCGAAGCGGCCGTCAATTGCTGCCGCCCGCCGAGGACGGCGCCGCCGACCGGCTGACCATGGTGATGCGGCGAGTGCCGAGCGCGCTGCCCGAGCGGTTGGTGGTGCGCGGCCTCGATGCCTCGGGAACCGTGCTGGCCCGCGAGGAGGTGGAGGTCGATCCCCGCCAGACCGAGGCGAGTATCGCGCTGTCCCTGCCGGTGGAGTTGCGCAATCGGTTGGTCCGCCTGGATCTGGACGGCGAGCGAGGGGCGGGCGCCACGGTCTTGCTGGATGAAAGGTGGCGACGGCGCCGGGTGGGGCTGGTCGCTGGCGGTGCCAGCGCCGGTGCGCCGTTGCTGGATCGCCTCTATTATATCGAACGCGCCCTGGCGCCCTATGCCGAGGTGCGGCGGGGCGATCTGGCCGACCTGCTGGGCGAGACCGGCCCCGACATGCTGATCATGGCCGATCTGCCGCTGACTCCGGGCGCTCTGACCGACCGGTTGATCGGCCGGGTGGAAGCGGGCGGGGTGCTGCTGCGCTTCGCCGGTCCCTTGCTGGCCCAGGCGGTTGGCCAATCGGGCGAGAAAGGCGATCCGCTGCTGCCGGTCCGCCTGCGTGACGGCGGCCGCGCCATGGGCGGCGCCATGTCGTGGACCACGCCCATGGCGGTGGCGCCCTTCCCCGAGGGCAGCCCCTTCCACGGGCTTGCCGTGGCCACCGAGGTGGAGGTCAAGGCCCAGGTGCTGGCCGAGCCTTCGTTGGACTTGGCCGCCCATAGCTGGGCCTTGCTGGCCGACGGCACGCCGCTGGTCACCGCCGCTCGCCGGGGCAAGGGCTGGGTGGTGCTGATCCATACCGGCGCCAATGCCGAATGGAGCAATCTGCCGCTGTCGGGGTTGTTCGTGCAGATGTTGCGTCGGGTGGCCGCGTTGTCGCGCTCGGGGGGGCTGGCGCCGTCCCAGGGCGCCTTGCCGCCCATGGAGCTGCTGGACGGATTCGGCCGCCTCGGCCCGGCGACGGGGATCGCCGCCGCCCTGACCGAGGGGGCCGAGGTCACCGTTCCCGGTCCACGCCATCCGCCCGGCTATTACGGTGCGGGCGAAGGCCGGGTCGCTTTCAACCTGGCTCCCCGCCTGGGTTCGCCGCGTCCGCTGGCGGTGCCGCCGGGGGCGCGGATCAGCGGGCTGGAGGCGGCGGCGGTCGAATTGGACCTGGGACCGGCCCTGCTGGTGCTTGCCCTGCTTCTGGCCATGGCCGACGGGTTGGCCAGTCTGTGGCTGCAGGGCGGCCTGCGCCGCCTCGCGCCGCTGCTGGTCCTGCTGGCCGCCCTGCCCGCCGAGGCGGCCGAAAGCTTCGCCCTGGAGGCGGGGCAAGCGACCCGGCTGGCCTGCATCAAGACCTTCGATGCCGCCATGGACCGCGATTGCCTGGCGGGGCTGAAGGGCCTGTCCGCGGTTCTCGCCACCCGCTCCACCGCCAATCTGGCCGAGCCCATGGCGGTGGACCTGGAACGCGATCCGGTGGTGTTCTTTCCGCTGCTCTATTGGCGGATCACGCCCAACCAGCGGGGTCTGTCCTTCGCCGCCGCCGACAAGCTGAACGCCTATATGGCGCGCGGCGGGCTGATCGTGTTCGATACCGGCGACGAGGGCCAGCCGGGGGCGGGACCGGATACCGCCGAGCTGAACCGGCTGCGGGTGCTGGTCCAGGGATTGGCGCTGCCGCCCCTGGTGCCGCTGGCCGCCGACCATGTGCTGAACCGCGCCTTCTATCTGCTGAAGGAGGTTCCCGGCCGCTGGGACGGCGCCACCGTCTGGGTCGAGCAGACCGGCCGCGATTCCAATGACGGCGTGTCGCCGGTCCTGCTGGGCGGCAACGACTGGGTGGGAGCCTGGGCGGTGGACGAGCGCGGCAAGCCGCTACACGCGGTGACGCCCGGCGGCGAGCGCCAGCGCGAGATGGCCTATCGCTTCGGGGTCAATCTGGTGATGTACGCCCTGACCGGCAATTACAAGGCCGATCAGGTCCATTTGCCCGCCATCCTGGAAAGGCTGGGGCGATGAGCGAGCCACCCGCGGGCAGGATGCCCGCGCTCCCCATAGAGCCCCCCTGTTGGAAGCGCGGCCGTCCCGGCCGCCCTTCCCTTGATGACGTCAAGCATCGGCCGCAATCATGAATGCCGTTCAGACCATCGCCTTCGCCCCCCTGATCCCCTGGCCGTGGCTGATGGGATTGGCAATGGCCGCCCTGGCGGCGGCGGGATTGGGCATCGCGCGCGGGACTCGGGGCGGCTGGCCGCGGCTGCTGGTGGCGGTGGTGCTGGTGGCGATCTTGTCCAATCCCCGCATGGTCAGCGAACAGCGGGTGGGGCTGCCCGATGTGGCGCTGGTGGTGGTGGACCAGACCCTGTCCCAGACCATCGGCGAGCGCCCCGCCCAGACCGAGGCGGCCCTGAAGGAGGTTCAGGCGCGGCTGGCGCGGTTGCCCAATCTGGACGTGCGGGTGGAACGGGTGACCAATCCGCCCGGCACCGACGAGGGAACCCGGCTGTTCGCGGCGGTCGAGCGCGCCCTGGCCGATCTGCCGCGTCGCCGTCTGGCCGGGGTGGTGATGATCACCGACGGCCGCGTCCACGACGTTCCCGACGATTTGGGGCGCTCGCTGGGGGCGCCGGTTCATGTCCTGCTGACCGGCGCGCCGGGCGAGCGCGACCGGCGGCTGGTGCCCGGCCGCAATCCCGGATTCGGGCTGGTGGGGCGCAACGCCACCTTTGGCTTTCGGGTCGAGGACGTGGGGGGAACCGGTGACGCCGTGGTCGCGGTGCGCTTGGACGGCCAGCCCTATGCGGCGCTGACGGTGCCGCTCAACCGCGACGCCACCTTGGAGATCCCCGTCAATCACGCCGGGCAGAACGTGGTGGAACTGGAGGTCGAGCCCGGCCCCGGCGAACTGTCCTTGCTCAACAACCGCGCCGCCCTGTCCATCTCGGGGGTGCGCGACCGGCTGAAAGTGCTGCTGATCTCGGGTGAGCCCCATGCGGGCGAGCGTACCTGGCGCAATCTGCTGAAGGCTGATCCGGCGGTGGATCTGGTTCACTTCACCATCTTGCGGCCGCCGGAAAAGGACGACCGCACCCCCATTCGCGAATTGTCGCTGATCACCTTTCCGGTGCGCGAGCTGTTCGAGGAAAAGCTCACCGACTTCGACCTGATCGTCTTCGACCGCTACCGGCGCCGGAGCGTGTTGTCGTCGGGCTATTACCGCAATTTGGCCGACTATGTCCGGCGTGGCGGCGCTCTGCTGGTTGCCGTGGGGCCGGAATTCGCCGAGCCGGGCGGCATCGCCGAATCCGCCCTGGCCGATGTGCTGCCCGGCCTTCCCACCGGCAGCCAGATCAATCGGTCCTTCCGCCCCACCCTCACCGAACTCGGCAAGCGCCATCCCGTCACCGCCGGTCTGCCTGGCAGCCGCGAGGGCGAGCCCGCCTGGGGCGGCTGGATGCGCCAGATCGAGGTGCGGCCCGGTCGGGGGCAGGCCGTCATGGCGGGGATCGACGGCAAGCCGCTGGTGCTGCTGGACCGGGTGGGCGACGGCCGTGTCGCCATGGTGCTGTCCGACACCATCTGGCTGTGGGCACGCGGCTGGGAGGGCGGCGGCCCCCATGGCGAGCTGCTGCGCCGCCTCGCCCACTGGCTGATGAAGGAACCCGAACTGGAAGAGCGCTCGCTGCGGGCCGAGATCGCGGCGGGAAGCCTTGCCGTCACCCGCCGCAGCCTGGAGTCCGGCAGCGTCGAGGTAACGGTGACCGCCCCCGATGGCACTCGTCAGCCCCTGACGCTGGTCGATCAATCGGATGGAAGCGCGCTCGGACGCCTCGCCATCGGCCAGTCCGGGTTGTGGCGGGTGGAAGACGGCACGGGACAGACGGCGCTGGCCGCCCTGGGCACGCCGTCGCCGGTGGAATATTCGGAACTGACCGCCAGTTCGGAACGGCTGGCTCCGGTGGCGGCCGCCACCAAGGGGGGCGTGGCCTGGCTTGCCCAGGGAATGCCGGACATTCGACGGGTGGCGACCGGCGCCACCGCCGCCGGTCGCGGCTGGATCGGGCTGTTGGAGCGCGGCGACCATGTGGTCGAAGGCGTTCGCGAGGTCTCGCTGATGCCCGCCCTGGCCTTGCTGCTGCTGGGTTTAGGCGGTCTGCTGGCCGCCTGGCGCAGGGAGGGGCGGAGGTGAAAACTTCCTGACATGCGGCGATTCGATTTGGAATATCGGAATTGCTGATGTAAGGAGTTCTTACCTATAGGTTAACGCGTCCCCTTCTGGATACACTGTCGGCACCCAAGGCATCGGGCTGGCTTATCCGAAACGGAGGGGGGACGGAGGACAGTGGCGGAGGAACGTTTGATCCCGGCGACAGGTAAGCGCGTAAAGGCTTTGCGCCGCGCCATGGCGTGGGTGATTCCGGAATGGCAGGTCTTCATTCGCCGACCCGACGGGACGGCGGAGCAGTTCACCTTCACCCGCAAGCGCCAATTGTGGATTTTGGCCGGGATGTGCGTCATCGCCATTTGGGCCGGTACCGTTTCCACCCTGCTGACTCGCCAGCCGGAAGAGCTTTCCGCCAAGGAACGCAAGCTGGAAGAGATGATGGCCGCCACCCGCGCCGCCCAGCATCGTCTGGCGTCGTCGCAGAAGATGGTCGGCGATATCGCCCGCGAGGTGGATCTGGTTCACACCAATATCCTGGTTCTGGCCGAGACCAACGCGGCCCTGGCCAAGGACCATCAGTCGGGCAAGGTGGCGGCGGCGCCGCGTGGCAAGTCGGTGGTCAGCGCCGAGCCAAGCTGGAATGACGACGGTCAGCCCGCGGGCGAGGATGCCCGCGCCGTGCGCGAACAGGTCCGCCGTCTGGAAGGGTCGCTGGAACGCCTCAAGCTGGCCTATGCCCAGGCGGTGCAGAATACCAGCGACGCCACCTCGTCCAAGATTTTCGATGCGGAAAAGGCGCTGTCGCGCCTGGGCATCGACGCCCGCCAGATCTTCGACCGCCAGCAACAGCGCGACGGCGGGCGCGGTGGCCCCTTCATTCCGCTGCTCAGCTCGGCCAGCGATTCCGGGCTTTCCGGCTTGCTCGACCGGCTCGACCGCTGGAGCGGCGTCAAGGCCGTCATGGGCAAGATGCCGCTGGGCGAGCCGCTGCACGTGGATTACGACATCAATTCCGGTTTCGGCACCCGTTCGGACCCGCTCAATCGCCGCACCGGCGTCCACGAAGGCGTCGATCTCGGCGCGCCGCACGGCAGCCCGGTCTACGCCACCGGCGAGGGCGTGGTGGAATTCGCCGGTCCGTGGGATCGCTACGGCCTGACCATCGACGTCAATCACGGCAATGGCGTATCGACCCGCTACGCCCATCTGTCGCGGATCAAGGTCAAGGAAGGCCAGCGGGTCACCCGCTCCACCGTGATCGGGCTGTTGGGCAATACCGGACGCTCCACCGGTCCCCATCTCCATTACGAGGTCCGCCTGTCGGACTCCCCCAAGGATCCCCTCAAGTTTATCGCGGCAGGTGAAAATGCTCCCAAAGCTTGGTAAGGCGTTCGGCGCGGTTTCCGCCGCCGCCCATTCCGCCCGTTCGTCCACCGCCAATGGCCTGCCGCTCTCGGTGATCGGTCCCGACGTGAAGATCGTCGGCAATATCTTTACCCAGGGCGAGATGCAGATCGACGGCTGCGTGGAAGGCGATATCGCCTGCCAACGCCTGCTGGTGGGCGAGGGCGGCCGCATCGCGGGCGAGGTCACCGCCGAGACCGTCCAGGTTCATGGCGAGCTGACCGGCAAGATCAACGCCTCGACGGTACTGATCACCAAGTCGGGCCGCGTTACCGGCGATGTCACCCAGGACAGCCTGGAGATCGAGGCGGGTGCCTCCATGGAAGGCCGCCTGATCCGTCGCAGCCATCCCAAGGCGCCGGACCAAGTCGCCGTCAACAAGGGCAACGGTGCCGCCGAGCCGGCCCAGATCGCGCCACCCCAGGCGACACCCGACCTGACCCAGGAAGCGGCCGGCAACGCTTGATCACCGTTCATGGCGACGCCGATCGTCCCGAGCCGGGCGATCTCTCCGATCGCGACCTGACCCGGGCCATGTGGATCGACATGCTGTCTCCCACCGCCGAGGAGACGGCCCGCGTCGAAGGCCTGACCGGAATCCACATACCGCCGCACGAGAAGATGCAGGAAATCGAGGCGTCGAGCCGCCTGTTCCGTCGCGGCGGCGCCTTGGTGGCGACGGTTCCCATCCTGACCGGTTCGGGTGGCAGCGAACCGCGCAATTCAGTGGTGACCTTCGCCTTCAACGGCCGCCAGTTGGTGACGGTTCGCTATGACACGCCAAGGGCGTTCGGTTCCTATGGCGCCCTGCTGGGCGAGTGCGGTGAGCCACTCGCATCGGCGGGCGATGCCCTGCTGGGCCTGATCGAGGCGGTGGTGGACCGCATCGCCGATGTGCTGGAAGGCCTCGTCGGCGACCTGGACGCGGTGTCGCACCGGATATTCCATCAACATGCCAGGGATCGACGCCGCCGTCGGGCGACATCGCGCGAATTGGAAACCTTGCTGCGCACCATCGGCCGGGCGGGCGACCTGTCCAGCCGGGCGCGCGAAACCATACTCGGCGTCAAGCGGATGATCGCCTTCATGCCCCATGGCGATGCCGAGATCGGCGTCGCCGCCGCCGCCACGCGGCTGGAGACCATCGGCCACGATGTGCAATCCCTGGCGGAACACATCGACTTCATGAGCAATAAGATCAATTTCCTGTTGGACGCCACCTTGGGAATGATCGGCATTCAGCAGAATCAGATCATCAAGCTGTTCACCATCATGTCGGTGCTGTTCCTGCCGCCCACATTGGTGGGCAGTTGGTACGGCATGAATTTCAGGGTCATGCCGGAGCTTCAATGGGATTACGGCTATGTCTACGCCACGATCCTGGCGGTTCTGTCGGCCCTGGTGCCCTACTGGGTCTTCAAGCGGAAAGGCTGGATGTGACCGTCCAGCGCAGCACCGTCTGGGCGTGACGTTCCATGCGCGGACGGATCAGGCCGTTTTGCATGTCCACATAGGCGAAATGCTTCTGCGCCTTGGCCTCGTCCATCACCTTGAGATGCGGCCCTTGCGGGGTGGCGAAGGCATCGCCGACGCCTGGACCCTCGGCGGCGATCGGCTCGAATGCAAAGGCCTTGTCGGCAATGACGCTCAGGTCGTGATCGGGGTCGATATAGACCAGCCGCATCGCGTCCCGATCGGCCGGGGGCTCCAAAATGATCAAATAGTGATTGGTGTAGTCGCGGCCCGAGCGTTCCGCCTTGAGGCAAAGGGTGTCCATGCCGTCAAGCCGGGCCAAGACGAAACTCCCAGAGGCGATGCGGAAGGCCGGGCTCATTTGACCTTCACATCCATGAGTTCGAGATTGCGTCGGGCGGCATCGGCGGCGGCACTTTCGGGGACGGCGTTGATGACCTTCATCCAGTCGGCGCGGGCCCCGGTGGTGTTGTCTTCCAGGCGACGGATCATGCCGCGTTCCAGCAGGGCATCGGGCACATCGGGCTCCAGCACCAGGGCGCGGGCGATATCCTCCTTGGCCAGGTCCAGCTTGTCCAGATAGCGATAGGCGCTGGCCCGCAGCACCATGGCCTCGACCCGGTTGGGCTGAACCTTCAGCAGGGCGGTCAAGACCTCGACGGCTTCCTTGTAATGAGCGGCCTGGGCATAGGCGACCGCCTTATCCACCAGCAGGTCGGGATGATTGGGAACCAATCCCAGCGCGGTGTCGAGATCGGCCAGGGCCTTCTCCGTCTGTCCGGCCTGAAGCCAGGACTGCGCCGCCTGGGCCAGCATCTCGGCGCGCAAGCCGTTGGTGCCGTGGCTCTGGTTGGCCAGGGCTTCCAGCCGTCGGGCCGCCTCTTCGTATTTGCCGAGGCCGATCAGCGCCACGGCGGCGCAGTGGCGCGCCGGTTCGCCGCCGCCCAGCGACCCCCATGCGATGGCCTCTTCCCACCCGTCCTCGGGCTTGGACCGGGCCAGATGCAGGCAGGCGCGGTATTCCTGCTTGGGATTGATGACTTCCGCCTTGGCCGCGAACGGCGCCAGCAGGAGGGGCAGCAGAAGGATGACGCGAGGCTTCATGGCCGCTAGTGTCATCAAAAGACGGACGGATGCAAGGGAGAGGTTTTGTGTCGGGCACAATGTTTATATTCGGCCTCGGCTTTTCCGCCCGGGTGATCGCGAAACGCCTGCTGGAACAGGGGTGGACCGTGGCGGGCACCACCCGCTCGGGCGAGGCCGTGGACCTGCCCGGCGTGACGGTCCATCCCTTCGACCGCGACCATCCGCTACCCCCCAAGGTGCTGGACGGCGTGACGGCGGTGCTGTCCTCGGTGCCGCCCGACGCCCAGGGCGATCCGGTGCTGGACCTGATGGGGGAGGCGATCCGGGCGCGGGCGCCGGGCTGGATCGGCTATCTGTCCACCACCGGCGTCTACGGCGATCACGGCGGCGGCTGGGTGGACGAGACGACGCCGGTCAATCCCAGCCTTGATCGCTCGCGCCGCCGCGCCGCCGCCGAAAAGAGCTGGCTGGCCCTATCGGCGCATGTGTTCCGGCTGGCGGGCATCTATGGCCCAGGGCGCTCGGCGGTGGACACCGTGCGCTCGGGCGAGGCCAAGCGCATCGCCAAGCCGGGCCAAGTGTTCTCGCGCATTCATGTGGAGGATATCGCGGGTGCGGTGCTGGCCTCGCTGGCGCGGCCCCATCCTGGGCGCGTCTACAATCTGTGCGACGACGACGCGGCGCCGCCGCAAGAGGTGATCGCCCATGCCTGCGCCCTGCTGGGGGTGGAGCCTCCGGCCGAACTGGCCTGGGAAGACGCCCAGGCGGTGCTGTCGCCCATGGCCCTCAGCTTCTACGCCGACAACAAGCGGGTCTCCAACCGACGCATGAAGGAGGAGCTTGGGGTGGTGTTGAAATATCCCAGCTATCGGGACGGGCTGGCGGCGATTCTCACTTCAACCTGAGCGCCAGCGGCCCCAGGGCCACCACCGCCCCCAGCGAAGCGAAGGCGAGGCCCCAGGCCAGACCGGTGGTCGCGCCGCCCGCCGCGTCCAGCACCATGCCGAAGGCCAGCGGCCCGACGAAACCGGCCCCGAAGCCCAGCAGCGAATGCACCGCGATGGTGGCGCCGCGCCGCGCCGGGTCGGCCGCCATCACCGCTCCGGTGGTCAGCGCCGCCGAATCGATCTGGATCAACGCGTTGTAAAGCAGCATCAGCGCCGCCACCACGCCATAGGGCAGTCCACCGCAAAATCCGATCACCGCGGCCATGGCGGCCGAACTGACCATGGCGAAGGCGCAGACCCGGCGGCGGTCGAAGCGCACCGCCATATCGGCGCCGAGGATGCTGGTGGCCATGGCCACCAATCCGCCGATGGTGGCGACCGAGGTGGGCGACAGGCCGCCCGCGCCCGGCTGCGACGCCAGCACCCAGGCCAGGAAGGCGACCATCCACGACCGCGCCCCGAACAGCTCCCACACATGCACGGCATAGCCCAGCACATAGCCCATGGCGGCGCGGTTGCGCAGGACGGGCGCGAAGTCGAACGGGTTGGTCTTGCGCTCGGGCGGGACCACCTTGACGCCCGGCAGCGCCACCGCCACCAGCCCGAAGGCCGCCGCCGCCGCCGCCGCCGCCAGCCCGAAGGCGGCAGGCCAGCCGAAAGCCTCCGCCACCGCGCCGGTGATCATGAATGACCCGGAGGTGCCCAGCGAGAAACTGGCGGTGTAGTAGCTGATCCAGCGCGCCTGTTTCGGTCCCGATACCCGGTCGACCAGCGCCTTCAGTCCCGGCATATAGGTGCCCGCCAGACCGATGCCGCTCAGGGCCCGCCACGCCAGCGCCGACCAGAATCCCTCGGCGGTCAGGGTGAAGCCCAGGGCCGCCAGGGCGGCGAACAGGGCGCCTGCCAGATAGACCCGCTTGGCGTCCATGCGGTCGGTGAGCGTGGTGAGAATGGGCACCGCCACGGTATAGCCCGCGAAGACCACCCCGGAAATCCATCCCGCCTCGGTATTGCTCAGCCCCCAAGCCGCGACGAAATCAGGCAGCAGGGCGGGAAAGGCGAAGACTCCGACCATGGTCAGAACCTCCGCCGCGCACAGGCAGAAGACGGCTCGGGCTCCGACGGAGGGGGCGGCGTCGCTGGTCATGGTGGCGATGGTAGCATCAATCCTTGAACGCCGCACCCACCATCCTGTACAATAATTCGTACAATAAGGAGGTCGTCATGGATGTCCGATCCTATAGCAATGTGCGCCAGAATCTTGCCAGCGTCATGGATGAGGTCTGCGACAGCCATGCGCCGGTGATCGTCACCCGCCAGAACGCCGCCTCGGTGGTGATCATGTCGCTGGACGAGTTTAACGCCACTGAGGAAACCCTGCACCTGCTGCGCAGCCCGCGCAACGCCGAGCGGCTGTTGCGTTCGACCGCCGATGCCGATGCCGGACGGCTGGTCGAGCATCCCCTGGCCGACGCGTGATTCGTCTCGCCTGGACCCAGGACGCCTGGGAGGACTACCTGTATTGGCAGGCCACCGACAAGGCGGTGCTGAAACGGATCAATGAACTGATCCGCGACGTCTTGCGCCAGCCCTTTGCCGGGATCGGCAAGCCGGAACCGTTGAAGGGCGATCTGTCCGGCTGGTGGTCGCGCCGCATCACGGCGGAGCACCGCCTCGTCTACCGCATGGGCGGCGACGAGGTGGTGATCGCCATGTGTCGCTACCACTACTGATTCGACCCGGCCTTCCAGCGCAGCACCGGGGTGCGGGCCGCCAGGGTTTCGTCCAGGCGGCGGCGCGGCGTGTTGCGGGGCGCCGACTTGAACTCTTCCGCCGCGCCCGCCTTGGCCTTGGCGGCGAGGCCGCGCACCACCGCGATGAACTGGTCCAGGGTGTCCTTGGACTCGGTCTCGGTGGGCTCCATCAGCAGGGCACCGTGCACCACCAGTGGGAAGTACATGGTCATGGGGTGATAGCCCTCGTCGATCAGCGCCTTGGCGAAGTCCAGCGTGGTGACGCCGCTGTCCTTCAGGAAGCGGTCGTCGAACAGGGCTTCGTGCATGCACGGCCCCTCGAACGAGGCGGAAAGCACGTCGCTCAGGCGGGCCTGGAGGTAGTTGGCGTTGAGCACCGCGTCGCTGGAGGCCTGACGCAGCCCGTCCGAGCCCATGGACAAGATATAGGCCAGGGCGCGCACGAAGACGCCGAACTGGCCGTGATAGCCCTTGACCCGGCCGAACGGCTTGGCGCCCTCGCGCGGGCCTTCCACCAGTTCCAGCCCATTCTTGCCATGGACCACATAGGGCACCGGGGCATAATCGGCCAGGGCGTCCGACAGCACGGTGGGACCAGCGCCGGGGCCGCCGCCGCCATGGGGGGTGGAGAAGGTCTTGTGCAGATTGATATGCATGCAGTCGATGCCGAGATCGGCCACCTTCACCCGCCCGACGATGGCGTTGAAATTGGCGCCGTCGCAGTAGAAATAGGCCCCCGCCCCGTGGATGGCCTTGGCGATCTCGATGATCTCGGATTCGAACAATCCGCAGGTATTGGGATTGGTCAGCATCAGACAGGCCACGTCCGGCCCCAGCTTGGCCTTGAGCGCGTCGAGATCGACCCGGCCGTTGTCCTTGGCGGGAATGGGATCGACGGTATAGCCGCACATGGCCGCCGAGGCGGGATTGGTGCCGTGGGCGCTTTCCGGCACCAGCACGCGGCGGCGATGGCCCTCGCCCTTGTCCTCGTGGGCGCTTCGGATGGCCATCAGTCCGCACCACTCGCCATGGGCACCCGCCGCCGGGCTCATGGCCACGGCGGGCATGCCGGTCAGTTCCTTCAGCCAGTGGGCCAGCCCGTCGATGACCTCGAGGGCGCCCTGGACGGTCTTTTGCGGCTGGAAGGGATGCAGGTCGGCGAGGCCGGGCAGGCGGGCCACCTTCTCCGACAGGCGGGGATTGTGCTTCATGGTGCATGAGCCCAGCGGATAGAAGCCGGTGTCGATGCCGTAATTCTTCTGCGACAGCCGCGTGTAGTGGCGCACCACCTGGGGCTCGGACAGGTCGGGCAGGCCGAACGGCTCGCGCTTCCTGACACCGCCCATGCGGTCGAGATCCACGGGGCCGGGCTCGGGCAGATCGACGCCGATACAGCCGGGATTGCCCAATTCGAAGATCAGCTTTTCCTCGATCTGCAGGCCCTTGTTGCCGCTGATGCTATTGGTCTCGCTCATTTTGTATGCCCCTCAATCGCCGGGCGGCCACATCCGTGGCCTTGGCTTTCGCGCCACGAGGCGCGCGCCCTCAACGGGCTAGTCGCTCTGCTGGAGCGCGGGCGTCCCGCCCGCACGTCGCGGCGCTCCATCTTCCGCATATCCGGGCGCATCACACGACCTCCTTCAGGGCGGCGACGAGCCGGTCCATGTCGTCCTCGGTGTTGGTCTCGGTGGCGGCCAGGATCAGCACCGGGGCCAGTTCCGGCCAGGTGGGATAGAAGCGCGAGGCGGCGACGCCCGCCAGGATTCCCTTGTCGGCCAGGGCGTCGACCACCTCGGCCGCCTTGACCTCGTCGCCGAGATGGACGGCGAATTCGTTGTAATAGCTTTGCGGCAGCACCCGGAGGCCCTTCACCTTGGAGAGCTTCTGTTCCAACTGCACCGCCTTGGCGTGGTTCAACTCGGCCAGCTTGGCGAAACCGGTGCCGCCCAACAGGGTCAGATGGATGGAGAAGGCAAGGGCGCACAGGCCGGAATTGGTGCAGATGTTCGACGTCGCCTTCTCGCGGCGGATATGCTGCTCGCGGGTGGACAGGGTCAGCACCCAGCCGCGCTTGCCGTCCACATCCACCGTCTGGCCGGCGAGGCGGCCGGGCATCTGGCGCACGAACTTGTCCCGCGTGGCGAACAGGCCGAGGCCGGGGCCGCCGAAATTCATCCCCATGCCCAGGCTTTGGCCTTCGCAGACCACGATGTCGGCGCCCATGGCGCCGGGGGATTCGAACAGGCCCAGGCTGGTGGGCTCGGCCACCAGCACCACCAGCAGGGCGCCCGCCTCGTGACAGATTGCGGCCAGTGACCGCAGATCCCTGACGCCGCCGAAGAAGCCGGGATTCTGCACGATGACGCAGGCGGTCTGGGAATCCACCCGCCCCAGCAGATCCTCGAAGCCCAGCGGATCGGGCGGCAGCAGCTCCGCCTCCATCTCGGTGTAGCGCAAGGATGTCTCGGTGGTCTCGGCGTAATGGGGATGCAGCGAGCCCGACAGCAGCACCTTGTTGCGCTTGGTGACGCGGCAGGCCATGACGGCGGCCTCGGCGCAGGCGGTGGCGCCGTCATACATGGAGGCGTTGGCCACATCCATGCCGGTGATCATGGCCACCTGGGTCTGGAACTCGAACAGCACCTGCAGGGTGCCCTGGCTGACCTCGGGCTGATAGGGGGTATAGGCGGTCAGGAACTCGCCGCGCATCAGCAACTGGTCCAGCGCCGCCGGAATGTGGTGGCGATAGACGCCCGCCCCGATGAAGAAAGGCGCACAGCCCGCCGACAGATTCTTGCCGGCCATGCGGGTGAAGGCGCGTTCCACCTCCAGCTCGCCCTGATGGCGGGGCAGCGGCAGCGCCTCGGTCAGGCGGGCGGCGGCGGGGACGTCCTTGAACAGGGCGTCCACATCCTTGGCCCCGATATCCGCCAGCATGGCGCGGCGATCGGAGTCGGTCAGCGGCAGATAGCGCATGGGTCGGTCACCTTGTCTAAGGTGTCATCCTGACGACCGAAGGGCGGAAGGATCTTTCAGGCACGGCGCGTGAAAGATCCTTCGCTTCGCTCAGGATGACAAATTGGCTATTCCAGGGTCTTCAGATAGGCGTCGTAGGCGGCGCGGTCCATCAGCTCGGACAGTTCGGCGGCGTTGGACAGCTTGATGGTGAAGAACCAGGCGCCGCCCTCCGCGGCCTCGTTGACCAGACCGGGCTGATCGACGATGGCGGCGTTGCCCTTGATCACCGTGCCGGACACCGGGGAATAGACCTCGGAGGCGGCCTTGACCGATTCCACCACGGCGGCCTCGTCGCCCTTGGCCAGCTTGCGGCCGGGCTCGGGAACCTCGACGAACACCACGTCGCCCAGGGCGTGCTGGGCGTAATCGGAAATGCCGACGGTGCCGGTGTCGCCCTCGACCTTGATCCACTCATGATCCTTGGTGAAACGCATATCGCTCATGATTCAGCCCTTGAAGTAACGGTGGGGAACGAACGGCAGAGCCGCGACCTCGGCGTCCAGCGCCTTGCCGCGAACCACCAGCTTGATCTTGGTGCCGACTGCGGAAAACGCCTTGGGCACATAGCCCATGGCGACGGGCCGGTCGGCCGAGGGGCCGAAGCCGCCCGAGCAGATTTCACCCAGGCGGTTGCCGGCCTCATCGGTGATTTCCGTATGGGCGCGGGCGGGGGCGCGGCCCAGCGGCTGGATGCCGACCCGCAGCCTCGCGGAGCCTTCGGCCAACTGCTTCTGGATGATGGCGGCGCCGGGAAAACCGCCCTCGGCGCGGCGGCGCTTGTTCATGATCCAGGCGATATTGCCTTCCACCGGGGTGATGGTGGTGTCGATATCCGAGCCATACAGGCACAGACCGGCTTCGAGGCGAAGCGAATCGCGTGCCCCCAGGCCGATGGGCATGACGCCGGGCAGGGCCAGCAGCGTGCGGGCCAAGTCCTCGGCCCGGGCGGTGGGCACCGAAATCTCCCAGCCATCCTCGCCGGTATAGCCCGAGCGGGTGGCGAGACAGGCGATACCGGCAATGCTGGTTTCGCGGATGGTCATGAAGGTCATGGACAGGGCGTCGGGACAGACCATGGCCATGGCGGCGGCGGCCTTGGGGCCTTGCAGCGCCAGCAGGGCGCGGTCCTCGATCATGCGCAGCGCGACCTTGGCGCCGATGGCCGCCTTCATATGGGCGAAGTCTTCGTTCTTGCAGGCGGCGTTGGTCACCAGGAACAGGTGATCCTCGGCCAGCTTGCTGACCATCAAATCGTCCAGGATGCCGCCCTGATCATTGGTGAAGACGGTATAGCGGGTCTTGCCGATGCCGAGCCCCTGGATATCGCCAGGAACCAGGCTTTCCAGCCATTGGGCGCACTCGGCGCCCTTGATCTCCACTTGGCCCATATGGGAGACGTCGAACAGCCCGGCCTCGGCGCGGGTGTGCAGGTGTTCGGTCATGACGCCTGCGGGATACTGCACCGGCATGGAATAACCGGCGAAGGGAACCATCTTGGCTCCCAGCTCGCGATGAAGCGAATCCAGCGGTACAGTTAGCAACGGGGTATCAGGATCGCTCACCGGGTTCCTCCTTGGACAAGGGCCTTCCGGACGGAGTCATGGCGCCATCCGGCTTGCCCCCCTCTGTCCTTGGAACCTGAAAGATTCACCGCCTGATTCCGATGGAACGGAGGCGGCTTACATCGTCGGTGGGCAGACCGGTCCTTGCGGGGCCGATCGGCGCGCTTTCCAGAGTTTCATCCCCCCGCGGTCCGTTTGCCTGAGAGTTTCCAGGGGCGGTTGCTCCTTCGGCGCCGCGTCCGGCTTCGAAAAGCCTGCGCGATCTCTCCCACGGGGATCATCTGTGGCCGCCATCTTAGTCGGCACGGCCAGGGAGTCAACGAGAGTCATCTCCTAGATATTGTGTTTTTATCGCGAGGCAGACACCTAGCGCTTGCTTCGCCGCATGGCTTCCAAATCCTCTGGGGAAACCTGGAACCCCAGATAGATTTCGTAATCGTTGATGATTTCCTTGTTCTTCACCGGCAGCCGCAGCACCACGTCGTCATCGGTGGTCCGCGCCTGGTTCATGCCCTCGGGGAACACCACCGGGATGGTGAACACCGCCTTGGCTTCGGGGGCGGGGTAGAATTTGGGAATGGCGATGAAATAGGTCAGCTCCGCATTGGGGCTGGTGCTGGCCGGACCGCGATTGACGTCGAAGCTGAGCCGCATCACCACCTCGCCGCCCTTGTCGTCATAGGAACAGTCGCCCTTGAAAGCGATGATCTCCGCCTCCAACTCCACATCGGTGAGGTCGCGGCCCGACCCTGGACGGAATTTGGTGACCTTGGCCACGTCGGACAGGATGTAGATGGGCGGGCAGGGCGGAGCCACCTTCTTCTTCGGATTCATGAAGTCGAAGTCGGCGCAGGCGGACAGGGCAAGCGGCGCCGCCAGGGCGAGACAGACGAGACGGGACGAACGATGGGTCATGGAAATCCTGGAAATAGAGGTGCCGACCGCAAGGCGCTCCGGCGGGGTGGCGAATTCGCGCATGCCATTCTTCCTTCGACGGGGCAACATCTGCTAAACGTGGCCTCCGACTTTAGAGAAGGCCGCGACGCGGCACAAGCCGACAGCCAAGCCGAATAGAGGGATTAACCGCGACCATGTCTTCCGTTCCCGCCAAAAGGCCCCTTACCCTGGTTCTCGCCAGCCCGCGCGGCTTTTGCGCCGGTGTCGACCGCGCCATCCATATCGTCGAGAAGGCGCTGGAAAAGTATCAGGCTCCGGTCTATGTCCGCCATGAAATCGTCCATAACCGCTTCGTGGTGGAATCCCTGGCCCAGAAGGGCGCGGTATTCGTCGAGGAACTGGACGAAGTCCCCGACGACGCGGCGGTGGTGTTTTCCGCCCATGGCGTGCCCAAGACGGTTCCGGAAGAGGCCGATCGTCGCGGCCTGACCTCCTTGGATGCCACTTGCCCGCTGGTGACCAAGGTGCACCGCGAGGCCGAACTCCATTACGACATGGGCCGCCAGATCATCATGATCGGTCATGCCGGTCACCCGGAAGTGATCGGCACCATCGGCCAGGTTCCCGAGGGAACCGTCATGCTGGTGGGTACCCCGGCCGAGGCGGAAATGGTGCAGCCGCGCGACCCCTCCATGCTGGCCTATATCACCCAGACCACCCTGTCGGTGGACGATGCCGCCGCCGTCATCGACGTGCTCTATCGCCGCTTTCCCGACATCGTCGGACCAAAGCGGGAAGATATCTGTTACGCCACCACCAACCGCCAGGCGGCGGTCAAGACCATCGCCCCCAAATGCGAGGCCTTGATGGTGATCGGCTCGCCCAATTCCTCCAACTCGTCGCGTCTGGTGGAAGTGGCGACGCGGGCCGGTTGCGCCCGCTCGGTTCTGGTCCAGCGCGCCGCCGAGGTGGATTGGAGCCTGCTGGACGGGGTCAGCCGCTTAGGCATCACCGCCGGAGCATCGGCACCGGAAATCCTGGTGGAGGAAGTGGTGGCGGCGGCCCGCGAGCGCTTCGACGTGACGATCGAGGAGGTGCGGGTCACCACCGAGACCGTGACCTTCAAACTGCCGCAGGCGCTGTCGGAATAGAGGGCGGCCTGGACGCGGGCCATGCGCCATGACGTCAGCGGACGCCCTCTGGCGCGGCGCCGGGAACTGTCGTACCTTCCGCCGATCCGGCGTGGAATAGGGTTATAGGGGCATGGCGGTCTATACCGAGGTTTCCGACGACGAGCTGGACGAGTTCGTCGCCCAGTACGATATCGGCGCGGTGGTGTCCTGCAAGGGCATCGCCGAAGGCGTCGAGAACACCAATTATCTGCTCCAGACCGACCGCGACAGCTTCATCCTGACCCTCTACGAGCGCAGGGTGAATCCGGCGGAGCTGCCGTTCTTCATCGGACTGATGGAGCATCTGGCGGCCCGTGGATTGGCTTGCCCCAGCCCCATCCAAGGCCGCGACGGCGCCATTCTGCGCAGTCTGTGCGGTCGTCCCGCCGCCCTGGTCAGCTTCCTCAAGGGTGTCTGGCATCGGCGCATCAGCCTCAATCATTGCGCCGAGCTTGGGCCTGCCATGGCCGAGATGCATCTGAAGGGGGCGGACTTCCCGCTGACCCGGCGCAACAATCTGTCGGTGGAGGGTTGGCGCGGCTTGTTCGAGGCCATTCGGCCCCGCGCCGGGGAGATCAAGGAAGACTTGGCCGAACGGATCGCCGCCGAACTGGATTTCCTGGAAGCCAACTGGCCGAAGACCTTGCCGGTGGGGCTGATCCATGCCGACCTGTTTCCCGACAACGTGTTCTTTCTGGGCGATCGGCTGTCGGGGTTGATCGACTTCTATTTCGCCTGCACCGATTTCATGGCCTATGACATCGCCATCTGCCTGAATGCCTGGTGCTTCGAGGCGGACGGCGCCTTCAACGCCACCAAGGCGCGGCTGATGCTGAACGGCTATCGCCGCGTCCGGCCGCTATCGGCCGAAGAGTTGGACGCCCTGCCGCTGCTGGCGCGGGGCGCCGCCCTGCGCTTTCTGCTGACCCGCAGCT
Organism: Paramagnetospirillum kuznetsovii; assembly: GCF_003284725.1. Classification (GTDB taxonomy): domain Bacteria; phylum Pseudomonadota; class Alphaproteobacteria; order Rhodospirillales; family Magnetospirillaceae; genus Phaeospirillum; species Phaeospirillum kuznetsovii. Next base: position 313,226 of record NZ_PGTO01000002.1, read on the forward strand.
ATGACTGGCTGAATACGCCCGCCGGGGCCTTCGTCAAGCGCAAGGATCCCATGGAGTATTACCGCAAGCTGGTGTTCCACCAGGGCGTCGGCGGTCCCGGCGAATACGGCATCGAATGAGCGAGAGTACCGGAAACGGACCAGTCGAACTCTTCACAGACGGGGCGTGCAGCGGCAATCCCGGCCCCGGCGGCTGGGGCGCCATCCTGCGCTATCGCGGGGTGGAGAAGGAGCTGAAGGGCGGCGAGCCCGCCACCACCAACAACCGCATGGAAATGATGGCGGTGCTGGAAGGCCTCAACAGCCTGACCCGCTCCTGCGCCGTCCATATCTATACCGACAGCCAATACGTCATGAAGGGCATGACCGAATGGCTGCGGGGCTGGAAGGCGCGCGGCTGGAAGACCGCCGACAAGAAGCCGGTCAAGAACGACGATCTGTGGAAGGCCTTGGACGAGGCCTGCGCCCGCCATCAGGTGACATGGCACTGGGTCAAGGGCCATGCCGGCCACGCCGAGAACGAGCGGGCCGACCAACTGGCCCGTGACGGCATCGCCGATCTTAGGGCGCTGGTTTAGCCGTCAGTTCATTCCAGATCAGGGCGACGGTTCCGGCGGTGATCGCCATGGCGAGGTAACGCAGGGCGATGGCGACGGTCTGTACCAGCGTCAGTCCTTCCAGGATCTCCATGTCCGGCAACATTCTCGCCGCCTCCATCAGCAGATTGGCGGGCAGCCATGCCAGGGCGACGGCGATGCTGACCGCGACGCCGCCCTTCATGATCACATCGGGAAGGCGCCAGCCGTCGGCGCCCGATTCCTGTTCCAGGGCCGCTTCGGCTGGCAACAGATAGACCGCTCCGATCAGCAGATGGGTGAAGCCCAGCAGCGGCATGGCGGCATCGGCGAGCGGAATGCCGGTGGCCATGGCGAGCGAGGCGCCGATCACCTGGGCGGGGAAGGTCACGAAGGTTTCCGCCAGCATCCAGCCGAAGGCGGTGAACACTTCGCGGCGGCCCAGGCGGAAATAGGCCATGCGGGTTGGCATCTCGCCCCGCGCCACCAGCCGCAGCCAAGCCACCGCGAAAACACCGCGTGCCAGCAGATCGGTCACGCCCGCCAACAGGGGGTAGCGTTCGCCGACCGCCGTGCTGACGATACTGACGCCCACGCAGACCCAGGCCAGGCGCATGAAGGCCGGAAATTGCTCCATCAGGATGACGAAGCTGCGAAGGGCATGGCGGCAGAAGCGGAAGAGTCCCATTCAGTGACTCCGCCCGCCGTATTCCATCACCGTGCGGTTTCGAAGTGGCCGCGCACCAATTGAATCTGGCGGATCAGATCATCGGCGGATATGGGCTTGGTCAAGACCTTGGACGCACCCACCTGGCGGGTGATCTCGTGGGCTTCGTCGGATTTGTCGCTGGTCAGGATCAGGACCGGCTTACGGCTGTTGATATTGGCCTTGTCGCCTCTCAGAGTCCGCAGGAAGTCGATGCCGCCCATATTGTCCATGTGCAGATCGCAAATGATGATGTCGGGCTCCAACTCGCCGGAGCGCAGCATGTCCAGCGCCTTGACGCCATCAGAGGCTTCCGAGATTTGGGACGGACTGGCCTTGGTCAGCAGCTTCTTGATGATGGTGCGCATGACTTCCTGATCGTCGATGATCAGGACATGCAGACCGCCGCCGCCGATCAGCATGGACAAGGCGGCGCCGTCCTTGAACTTTTCCATCTGCTTGGTGGCGCCCTTGGGCAGAGGCACCCTGTGCTCCTTGCAATACAGCGTCAGGGCCTGGCCCACATCCTCGCGCGAGAAGATGAAGTCCTTGGCGGAGCCTCCGGCGAAAACGGCGGGAAAGCGGATGGTCAAGGAAATGTCCTGGGCCGGGTCGAAGTTCATTTGGTCCGGGGCGGTATTGGGAAGATTCTTGCCGATCCGCTCGCCATAGCGCCGGATGGCGTCGAGGAAGTCCGATCGGGGAAAGACAATCACGCGGCGTTCAAGAATCATCGGGTCCGTAAGCTCCTGCAAGAGCACCATGGGTCAAATGACGCGTGGTGCTCAATGTCCTTTGGCTGGCGCGGCGCCGCCTGCCACCGGCTTGATATCGGCCTTGTCGATCAAGGGCAGCGACGACTTGATTTGCAGCGCCACCGGGCAAGCCTCGGCTTCCTGCTTGGCATTGACGCATTTGATCGGCGGAGTGCCGAAATCGCTGAGGGGCGAAAAGCTGAGTTGCACGGCGCCGAGGCCGCAGGAAAATAGTCGCGCCGTTTGGCCGCTGGGCGCCAAGGCGCCGATATTGACCACCCAGTTATCCAGAATCTCACCCTTGGCGCTGACCGATGACCCCACCATGCCCATGGCGACGGTGGCGGTCGATGCGTTGAACAGCACGAAATTCATGCGGCACTTTCCCGCTCCGGCGCCAGCCATCATGGTGGCTTCCAGCTTCAAGGTGCCGAGGCTGTCGCCGATCTGTTCCGGCGGGATGAATTTTTCCCGGACTCCGGTGGCGGAACTGGCGATGGGCGCGACGGCGCCGCCGCCACTTTCGCCCGCGCCCTCTTTCTTGCCGCCCGCCCAAGCCGGGCCGCAGGCAAGGAGTGCGGCAACAGTCGCCAAAGCCATCATGGTCCGGTTCACGACGCAACGAACTCCCTATGGTATCGAAACGACACAGACTAGCAGGACTTTCACCGCCGCCGAAACGACTTTGCGGACTGCCCGCCATTTGGGCATGGCGTGGCGGGAATTGCGCCAATAGGGGCATTGTGTTTCCCTGTATCGTGCGGCCGCCCTGGCCGCGCCGCATGGCATGTGCCGTGCAAAGTTGGGCGAGCATGAGGAATTAAAGGGTTGAGCATGGGCTTGCGCGTGATCGTGGTCGATGACGAACGCGACAGGGCGGCCTTGGTCAAGGTCGCCCTTGAAGGCGAAGGCTTCGAGGTCGTCGGTGTCCTGGCCAGCGGCGCGGGTCTGTACGCCAAAGTGGCGGAACTGGCCGCCGACGTCATCATCGTCGATATCGATTCGCCCGACCGCGATATCTTGGAAGACATGCGGCGCGTCGGTGTCGAACAGAACCGCCCGGTGGTGATGTTCGCCCAGGACGGCAAGCCTGAAACCATCAAGGCGGCGGTGGAGGCGGGTGTGTCGGCCTATGTGGTGGACGGACTGAAGCCGGACCGGGTGCGGCCGGTGATCGACGTCGCCATCGCCCGCTTCGCCCAGTTCCAGGATTTGCGCAGCCAGTTGGACAAGGCCAAGACCACCCTGGCCGAGCGCAAGCAGGTGGAAAAGGCCAAGGGAATCCTCATGAAGCGTCGCAAGGTGGATGAGGACGCCGCCTTCGCCCTGCTGCGCAAGATGGCCATGGATCAGAAGCTGCGCTTGATCGATGTCGCCAACAAGGTCATCGAGGCGGCCGAGCTGCTCGGCTAAAAGCCTAAAAAGTAATCATTCATCAGCAGCAGCCTAAAAAATAGGCGATCACTTTTGGGCGCCCGCTGCAACCCCTTTGAAATTAAGCGTTTTCCCATCTGGCATGAGCGTTGCTTCATGTTGCAGTGCGAAGGCGGCCAAATCTCAATGGCGAGGGTTGCCTTCAAAACGAATTGACTGGCTCTGTCGGCAATGATGCCGACACCGGCCAAGGAACAAAGGCGTTCCACGGATTGCGCGCTCCCTTGCGGGAGGCCGGCGCGACTCCGCGGAACGCCTTTTTTGTTTTCGGTTCAGCCCCCTTTTTTTCGGTTCAGCCAACGAGGGACATGACGATCATGACCAGCAAGACCTCCCAGCCCGTTTCCCGCCGTTCCGTTCTGGCCGCCGCCGCCGTCCTGGCCGCCGCCCGCGCCGCCCTCCCTGCCGGTGCCTGGGCTGCCGTGGGCGACGCGCCCGAGGTCAAGGGCGCCAATTTCGGCTTCATCGCGCTGACCGATGCCTCGCCTTTGATCGTCGCCAAGGAGAAGGGCTTCTTCGCCAAGTACGGTCTGCCCGATGTCCAGGTGCTCAAGCAGGCCTCGTGGGGGACCACCCGCGATAACCTGGAATTGGGCTCGGCGGGCGGCGGCATCGACGGCGCCCATATCCTGACCCCCATGCCCTATCTGATGGCCTCGGGCAAAGTCACCAAGAACAGCGCCAAGATCCCCATGAACATCCTGGCCCGCCTGAATCTCAACGGTCAGTGCATCTCGGTGTCCAACGAGTACAAGGCCCTGAAGCTGACCACCGATGCCAAGGCCTTCGGCCCGGCCTTGGCCAAGGCGCGGGCGGCCGGCAAGGAAATCAAGGTGGCCATGACCTTCCCCGGCGGCACCCATGACATGTGGCTCCGCTACTGGCTGGGCGCCAATGGCATCGACCCGGACAAGGACGTTTCCACCATTGTGGTGCCGCCGCCCCAGATGGTGGCCAACATGAAGGTGGGCACCATGGAGGCCTTCTGCGTCGGCGAGCCGTGGAACGACCAACTGGCCCACCAGGGCATCGGCTTTTCCGCCGTGACCACCGGCGAGTTGTGGAAGGACCACCCGGAAAAGAGCCTCGCCATGCGCGGCGACTGGGTCGAGAAGAATCCCAAGGCCGCCAAGGCGGTGACCATGGCGGTTCTCGAGGCCCAGCAGTGGTGCGAGGCCAATATCGAGGAGATGTGCAAGATCGTCTCGGGCCGCGAATGGTTCAAGGTTCCGCTGGAAGACATCGTCGCCCGCGCCTCGGGTTTCTTGAACTACGGCGACGGACGGCTGGTGGAAAAGTCCCCCCATGTCATGAAGTTCTGGAAGGACAACGCCTCCTATCCGTTCCAAAGCCATGACCTGTGGTTCCTGACCGAGAATATCCGCTGGGGCTATCAGCCCGCCGATCTCGATACCAAGGCGCTGATCAAGCAGGTCAACCGCGAGGACATCTGGCGCGAAGCCGCCAAGGATCTGGGCGTGGCGGCGGCGCAAATCCCCGCCTCCACCTCGCGGGGCGTCGAGAAATTCTTCGACGGCAAGACCTTCGATCCGGCCAATCCGGCCGCTTATCTCAAGAGCTTGGCCATCAAGCGCGTGACGGTTTGAGCACGGAGGACAGCATGACCATGGTTAGCAAGATCGCCGAAGCCAAGCCGGACATGGCGCAGGTGACACCCTACAAGCCGGCGGGGCAGCCAAGCGCCGCCGTGAAGAAGGCCAGGGAGATCGCCAGCCGCGTTCTGCCGCCGGTCCTTGGTCTGGCGGTGCTGCTGGGTATCTGGCAATTGGCCTGTTCCGGTCCCAATGCCTTGCTGCCCGGCCCCATCAAGGTGGTCCAGTCCACCTGGCCGCTGATCGCCGATCCGTTCTTCGATCACGGCGGCGTCGACAAGGGCCTGTTCTGGCATCTTTTCGCTTCGCTGAAGCGGGTGGCCATGGGTTTTGCCCTGTCGTCGGTGGCGGGCATCCTGCTGGGCGTGCTGGTCGGCCAGAGCACGCTGGCCTTCCGCGCGCTTGATCCCATCTTCCAAGTGCTGCGCACCGTGCCGCCCCTGGCTTGGCTGCCCATTTCCCTGGCCGCCTTCCGCCAGGCTGATCCCTCGGCCATCTTCGTGATCTTCATCACCTCCATCTGGCCGATCATCCTCAACACCGCCGTGGGCGTGCGCAACATCCCGCAGGATTACCGCAATGTCGCCCTGGTGCTGCGTCTGTCGCCCATCGAGTTCTTCTTCAAGATCGTGATCCCGGCGACCGTGCCTTACATCTTCACCGGCCTGAAAATCGGCATCGGCCTGTCCTGGCTGGCGATCATCGCAGCCGAAATGCTGATCGGCGGCGTCGGCATCGGCTTCTTCATCTGGGACGCCTGGAACAGCTCGCTGATGAGCGAAATCATCCTGGCCCTGGTCTATGTGGGACTGGTCGGCTTCATGCTCGACCGGGTGATCACCGTCATCGGCAAGATGCTCTCGAACTGAGGAGGAATTCCGTCATGGCTGCCTATCTTTCCATCGAGAATGTCGGAATTGCCTTCACTGGGGACAAAGGCACCTTTCGCGCCCTGGACGACGTGGTCTTGCGCATCGACAAGGGCGAGTTCGTCTCCATCATCGGCCATTCCGGCTGCGGCAAGTCGACGCTTTTGAACATCGTCGCCGGTCTGCTGCAGGCCACCGAGGGCGGCGTCCTGCTGGAAGGCCGCGAGGTGGACACTCCCGGCCCCGACCGCGCCGTGGTGTTCCAGAACCACTCCCTGCTGCCCTGGCTGTCGGTCTACGACAATGTGCGCATGGCGGTGGACAAGGTCCACGGCAAGACCAAGAGCAAGGCCGAACGCCACGACTGGACGCTGCACAATCTGTCCCTGGTGCGCATGGACGCGGCCAAGGACAAGAAGCCCGGCGAAATCTCGGGCGGCATGAAACAGCGCGTCGGCATCGCCCGCGCCCTGGCCATGGAGCCCAAGGTTCTGCTGCTGGACGAGCCGTTCGGGGCACTCGACGCCCTGACCCGCGCCCATCTTCAGGACAGCTTGATGGAGATTCACGGCCGCCTCGGCAACACCGTGATCATGATCACCCACGACGTGGACGAGTCGGTGCTGCTGTCGGATCGCATCGTGATGATGACCAACGGACCGGCGGCCCGCATCGGCCAAATCCTGGACATCGACCTGCCCCGGCCCCGTTCGCGGGTCGAACTGGCCGATAACCCTCACTTCAACCATCTGCGGGCCGAGGTTCTGCGGTTCCTCCACGGCCATTCTCCGGCGCGCGCGGCTTAAGGCGAGGGAGCAAGAACATGGCCCTGGAAAAGACCCGTCTCAAACTTGGCATTGTTCCGCTGGTGGATGCCGCACCGCTGGTGGTGGCGAAGGAGCGCGGCTTCTTCTCCGAGGTCGGGCTCGATGTGGAGCTTTCCCGCGAGTCCTCCTGGGCCTCCATCCGCGACAAGGTGGCGGTGGGCGCCCTGGACGGCGCCCAGATGCTGGCGCCGCAGCCTTTGTCCATGACCTTGGGCCTGTCGCCCATCAAGGTGCCCATGGTGGCGGGCATGGCGCTCAATCTGGGCGGCAATACCATCACCCTCGCCAATGCCCTGTGGGAGCGCATGGAGAAGGCCGATCCCGATTCCATGGCGAAGCGTCCGATCGATGCCCGCGCCCTGAAGGCGGTGATCGACAAGGACAAGGCCGACGGCGCTCCCATCATGACCTTCGCCACCGTCTATTCCTTCTCGTCCCATGCCGCCGAGCTGCGGCTGTGGCTGGAATCGGCGGGCATCGACACCGAATGCGACGTGCGTCTGGTGGTGGTGCCGCCGCCGCAGATGATCTCCTATCTCTCGGCCGGCAATATCAGCGGCTATTGCGTCGGCGAGCCTTGGGGCAGTCTGGCCATGCGCATGGGATTGGGCCGCGTCGCCGCCACCAGCGGCGACATCTTCGCCGGACGGCTGGAAAAGGTCTTCGCGGTGACCCGCGACTGGGCCGACCATCATTCGGAAACCCATGCGGCCATCCTGGAAGCCCTGCTGGGGGCGGCCCGCTGGTGCGACGAGAACCGCTGCGAGCTGGCCGAGCTGTTGGCCCAGCCGCAATACCTCAACGTTCCCGTCGATGCCGTCATGGCGCCGCTGCTGGGCGAAGGCGGCCTGCCCAAGGACTTGATCACCTTCCATGGCGGCGCCGCCAATTTCCCCTGGCGGTCCCAGGCCATGTGGTTCCTGGAAAGCATGAAGCGGCACGGCCAGGTGCCCGTGGGAACCGATAGCCGCGCCCATGCCGACGCGGTGTTCCGGCCCGATCTTTACCGTGTCGCCGCGCAAGCCCTGGGCCTGCCGGTTCCTCTGGTGGACTACAAGACCGAGGGCGAGCACGACCAGCCCTGGACCTTGCTGCGCGCCACCCGCCCCATCCAGATGGGACCGGATCGGCTGTTGGGTGGCGGCGTGTTCGACCCCTTCCACCTTTCCCCGCCCGTGGACCAAGCCTTCACGGCCGCTGAAACAGGAGACCTGTGATGAACGCCATTCCCCGCCAGAAGCTGGTCGTCATCGGCAACGGCATGGCCGGCATGCGCACCGTCGAGGAATTGCTGAAGCTGGCCCCGGCCCGCTTCGACATCACGGTGTTCGGCGCCGAGCCCCACCCCAATTACAACCGCATCATGCTGTCGTCGGTGCTGGCCGGTGAAAAGCAGGTGGACGACATCATCATCAACACGCTGGATTGGTACCGCGACAACGGCATCACCCTGCATACCGGCAATCCGGTGATGTCCATGGATCCGGCGGCCAAGACGGTGACCGCCGCGTCCGGTCTGGTGGTTCCCTATGACCGGCTGCTGCTGGCCACCGGCTCCAAGCCGCTGATGCCGCCGCTGCCCGGCCTCGACCTGCCCGGCGTGGTCGCCTTCCGCGACATCGCCGATGTGGAAAAGATGCTGGACGCCGCCGACAAGAAGCAGCGCGCCGTGGTGATCGGCGGCGGCCTGCTGGGCCTGGAAGCCGCCTGGGGCCTGCGCCGTCGCGGCATGCCCACCGCGGTGGTCCATCTGATGGACACGCTGATGGAGCGTCAGTTGGACGTGGAAGCGGGCCATCTGCTGCAAAAGGATCTGACCGAGCGCGGCCTGCATTTCTTCATGGGCGGCCAGACCGAGGAGGTCGTGGGCACCAGCCGCGCCGAGGGCTTGAAGCTGACCGACGGCCGCACCGTGCCCGCCGATCTGGTGGTGGTCGCCATCGGCATCCGTCCCAATGTGGATCTGGCCAAATCCGCCGGTCTCGACGTCAATCGCGGCATCGTGGTCGGCGACGACATGAAGACCTCGGATGACGCGGTCTACAGCGTCGGCGAATGCGTCGAGCATCGCGGCCAGGTGTTCGGCCTGGTGGCGCCGTTGTGGGAGCAGGCCAAGGTCTGCGCCGCCAGTTTGGCCGGTGATCCCGACGCCATTTATGTGACGCCTGCCTTGTCGACCCGGCTCAAGATCACCGGCATCGACGTGTTCTCGGCCGGTCAGTTGGCCGCCCAGGACGAGGCCGACGAGGAGCTGATCTATCGCGACTCCGCCAAGGGCATCTACAAGAAGCTGGTTCTGCGCGACTCCAAGGTGGTGGGCGCCGTCATGTATGGCGACGTGGCCGACGGCGCCTGGTACTTCCAACTGATCCGCGAAAAGGCCGACGTGGCCGAGATGCGTGATCGCATGATCTTCGGTCAGGCCTATGCCGACGTCTCGTGCAAGGGCAAGGGCGGTGTCGACGTGGCCGCCATGTCCGACGATGCCCAGGTCTGCGGCTGCAACGGCGTCTCCAAGGGCGCCATCGTCAAGGCCATCACCGAGAAGGGCCTGACCAGCCTGGACGAGGTCAAGGCCCACACCAAGGCCTCGGCCTCCTGCGGCCAGTGCGCCTCGGTGGTCCAGGCCATCCTGGCCCACACCACCGGCGAGGTGGTCGAAGCCAAGGCCGCCGGTATGTGCGGCTGCACCGATCTGTCCCATGACGCGGTTCGCCACGAGATCATCGCTCAAAAGCTCAAGACCATGGATGCGGTGCGTGGGGCGTTGGGCTGGCACAATCACGACGGCTGCGCCAAATGCCGTCCGGCCCTGAATTATTACCTGCTATGCGCCTGGCCCGCCGAATATGTGGATGACGGACAGAGCCGCTTCATCAACGAGCGGGTCCACGCCAATATCCAGAAGGACGGCACCTATTCGGTGATCCCGCGCATGTGGGGCGGCCTGACCACGCCGTCCGAACTGCGCGCCATCGCCGACGTGGCCGACAAGTTCAAGATTCCCACCGTCAAGGTGACCGGCGGTCAGCGCATCGATCTTCTGGGGGTCAAGAAGGAACAGCTTCCGGAGGTCTGGGCCGATCTCAACAAGGCGGGGCTGGTCTCGGGCCATGGCTATGCCAAGGGCCTGCGCACGGTGAAGACCTGCGTCGGCTCGGAATGGTGCCGGTTCGGAACGCAAGATTCCACAGGCCTTGGCGTCAAGCTGGAAAAGCTGATGTGGGGCAGCTGGACGCCCCACAAGGTCAAGCTGGCGGTGTCGGGCTGCCCGCGCAATTGCGCCGAGGCCTCCATCAAGGATATCGGCATCATCTGCGTCGAGGCGGGCTACGACATTCTGGTGGGCGGCAATGGCGGCATCGAGCTGCGCGGCACCGATTACCTGACCCGCGTCGCCACCGAGGACGAGGTGCTCGAATATTCCGGTGCCATCATGCAGATCTATCGCGAGGAAGCCCGCTATCTGGAACGCACCGCGCCGTGGGTCGAGCGGGTCGGCATGGACTACGTCAAGAAGCGGATCTTGGACGACGAGAGCGGCCGCAAGGCGGCCTATGCCCGTTTCCTGCATTCACAGAAATACGCCCAGATCGACCCCTGGGCCGAGCGGGTGGCCGGGGTGGATGCCCATCAGTTCAAAACCCTGGCCGAGGTGGAGTAAGAGCCATGAATGACTGGATCAAGATCGGCCGACTCTCCGACATTCCCCGCCTGGGCGCCCGCACGGTGGAGACCGCGCAAGGCCAGGTGGCGGTGTTCCGCACCCAGGACGATGAGGTCTTCGCGCTGTTCAACCGCTGCCCCCACAAGGGCGGGCCGCTGTCGGAAGGCATCGTCTCGGGGCGTGTCGTCGTCTGCCCGCTGCACAACTGGACCATCGATCTGGTGACGGGAGAGGCGACCGCGCCGGATGAGGGCTGCACCCGTCCGGTGGTGGTCAAGCTGGTGGACGGAGACATCTTCCTGGAATTGGCCGTCAGCAAGAAGGTGGCGCATGGCTGACACCATCCGCACCACCTGTCCCTATTGCGGGGTCGGGTGCGGTGTCGTCGCCCAATCGGGCGATGATGGATGGTCGGTGCGGGGCGATCCCGATCATCCCGCCAATTTCGGCCGCCTCTGCGTCAAGGGCGCCGCGTTGGCCGAGACCATCGGCTTGGAGGGACGCCTTCTGCATCCCGAATGGGGCGGCAAGCCGGTGGCCTGGGATGCCGCCTTGGATATGGTGGCGGACAAGTTCTCGGCAGCCGTGGCCGAGCATGGTCCCGATTCGGTGGCCTTCTACGTTTCCGGACAACTGCTGACCGAGGATTACTATGTCGCCAACAAGCTGATGAAGGGCTTCATCGGCTCGGGCAATATCGACACCAATTCCCGTCTGTGCATGTCGTCCACCGTGGCGGGCCATGTGCGCGCCTTCGGCTCCGACACGGTGCCTGGCTGCTACGAGGACATCGAACAGGCCGATCTGGTGGTGCTGGTGGGCTCCAACGCCGCATGGTGCCACCCGGTGATCTTTCAGCGCCTGCTGGCGGAAAAGACCCGGCGTCCAGAATTGCGCATCGTGGTGGTCGACCCCCGCCGCACCGCCACCGCCGAATGCGCCGATCTCCATCTCGCCCTCCGTCCCGGTTCCGACGCCATCCTGTTCAACGGATTGCTGGCCCATCTGAAGGGCGAGGAGGCCGAGGTCGAGTGCGGCGTGCCGCTGGATCAGATCGTGACCTTCTTCTCCTGGTTCGCCGAGACGGAAAAGACCGTCACCCTCTGGTCGCAGGGGATCAACCAATCCAGTTCGGGCACCGACAAGGTGGATGCCATCATCAATTGCCATCTGCAGACCGGGCGGATCGGCAGGCCCGGCATGGGGCCGTTCTCGCTGACCGGCCAGCCCAACGCCATGGGCGGCCGCGAGGTGGGTGGGCTGGCCAATATGCTGGCCGCCCATATGGGATTCGACGAGGCCTCCATCGACCGGGTCGGCCGTTTCTGGGACTCGCCCCGCGTCGCCACCAAGCCGGGCCTGAAGGCCGTCGATCTGTTCAAGGCGGTCAAGGACGGCAGGATCAAGGCGCTGTGGGTGATGGCCACCAATCCGGCGGTCAGCCTGCCGGAGGCCGATCTGGTCCGCGACGCCATGGCGGCATGCGACTTCGTGGTCCTGTCGGATTGCGAGGCCGATACCGACAGCGCGCGTCTCGCCCATCTGCGGCTGCCCGCCCTGGCCTGGGGCGAGAAGGACGGCACCGTCACCAATTCCGAGCGCCGCATCTCGCGCCAGCGGCCGTTCCTTGCCCCTCCCGGTGAAGCCAAGCCCGATTGGTGGATCATGTCGCAGGTGGCGCGGCGCATGGGCTTTGGCGCCGCCTTCGCCTATGAGAGCGCCGCCGACATCTTCGCCGAGCATTGCCGTCTGACCGCTTTCGAGAATGGCGGCAGTCGCGACCTGGATCTCGGCGGATTGATCGGGGTGGATTACGAGGCGCTGGCGCCCATCCAATGGCCGGTGCGGCGGCCGGGCGAGGGCACGGCGCGGATGTTCGGAAACGGCCGCTTCTACCATCCCGACGGCAAGGCCAGGATGATCGCGGTCGAGCCGCGTCGTCCCGCCGCCGTTGCCGACGAGGCGCTGCCGCTGATCCTCAATACCGGCCGCTCTCGCGACCAGTGGCACACCATGACGCGGACCGGCCGTTCGCCCCGGCTGGCGGCCCATGCGCCCGAGCCGGTCCTGTCCATCCATCCCGCCGACGCCATCCGCTTCGGCCTGACCGACAACGGGCTGGCAAGGCTCGGCGGACGGCGCGCCTCGGCGGTGCTGCGGGTCGCCCTGGATGCCGGTCTGCGGCGGGGCGAGGTCTTCGCCCCCATCCATTGGACCGACCGCACCGCCTCGGGCGCCGTGGTCGGGATGTTGATCGACGCTGCCGTCGATCCCTATTCCGGCCAGCCGGAGCTCAAGCACGCCCCGGTGATGGTGGAGCCCTACGCCGCCGGTTGGCATGGCGTCATGCTCAGTCGCTCACCGGTCGAACTGCCGCGCGATTTCTATTGGTCCAAGGCGGCGGGCAAATCCCATTCCATCTGGCGCATCGCCGGGGCCGAGGGACAGGACTGGCCGGTGACGGCGCGGGACTGGCTGGGCGGGGACGGCGAATGGATCGAATTCCTCGATCCCAATCGCGGCCATTACCGGGCGGCGCGTCTGGTGGACGGGCGGCTGGAAGGGGTATTGTTCATCTTCCGCTGGGCCACCGATTTCTCGCCCGACTGGGTGGCGGCCGCTTTCGGCCGCGCCGCCATCGCGGGTGACGAGCGCGCCACCTTGGTGGCGGGCGCTCCTCCCGGCGGTGATCGGGGCAGCGACAAGACGGTCTGCGCCTGTTTCAGCGTCGGCCTGGCGGCCATCCGGACCGCCATTCGCGACAATGGCCTGACCTCGGCCGCCCAGGTGGGGGCGCTGTTGAAGGCGGGCACAAATTGCGGCTCTTGCGTTCCCGAAATCCGCGCCATCCTGGCGGAGGAACGGGCGGAGAAAGTGGCGTAGGTTTGCGGGCAGGATGCCCGCGCTCCTAAAATTGGGGCGCGGCCGTCTCGGCCGCACTCACCGCCCGAAGATGCCCTTCAGCAAGTCGTCGATGGCGCCGCCGATGCCCTTGACGGCGTCGGCGCCCGCCTGGGCGGCGCCCGAGACCACGTCCTCGATCACCGAGGAGCCCGAGGATTCCTCGACCGGGACCGACAGGGCATGGGCGGGCAAGCCGCGATGGGCGGCGACCATGACCTGCTTCCACAACTGGGCGGGCAGGCCGCCGCCGGTGACCTTCTTCATCTCGATGCGATAGTCGTCGTTGCCCATCCACACGCCGGTGACGTAATCGGCGGTGAAGCCCATGAACCAGGCGTCGCGGTAATCCTGGGTGGTGCCGGTCTTGCCGGCGGCGGGGCGGTCCAGCTTGGCGGCCTTGCCGGACCCTTCCTGGATCACGGCGGTCATCATGTCGTCCATGCGGGCCAGGGCCTGGGGCGAGATCACCTGGCCGAAGCCGCCGCCGCTGCGCTGATAGAGCACATGGCCGTTGGGGTCGGTGATCTGGCTGACGCCATAGGAGGTGACGCCCTGGCCGCCATTGGCGAAGCTGGCATAGGCGGTGGTCATCTCCACCAGCGACACCTCGCTGGTGCCCAGCGCCAGGGTGGCGTCGTTGCGAAGGTCCGAGGTGATGCCGAGACGCCGGGCGGTGGCGATGACGCGGCCGGGGCTGACCTCTTCCACCAGCCGGACCGCCACGGTATTGACCGATTCGGCCAGCGCCTTGCGTAGCGTGATCTCGCCCAGATACTTGCCGGTGTAATTGCCCGGGCTCCAGTTGCCCAGCTTGATGGGGGCGTCGTTGACGGTGTCGTCGGGGGAAAAGCCGCGCTCCATGGCGGTCAGATAGACGAAGGGCTTGAACGACGAGCCGGGCTGGCGCAGCCCCTGGGTGGCGCGGTTGAACTGGCTTTCGTCGTAATCCTTGCCGCCCGCCATGGCGCGCACCGCGCCATCGGGGCTCATGACCACCACGGCGCCCTGGGATGCGTTGGCCTTGGCCGCAGGCCCGCTCATCATGGCGGCCAGCGAGGATTCCACCTTGCGCTGCAAGCCCACGTCCAGGGTGGTCTTGACCACGATGTCCTTGCCCGCCACCTCGCCGAACTGGTCAAGATGGCTCATCACCCAGTCGGCGAAATAGCGGCCCGACGGCGGCGGGCGGCGGATCAACTGCGACGAGCCGGTGACCTGGACGGTGTCGGCGGTGCGCTGGTCGATATAGCCAGCCTTGACCATGTTGGCGAGCACGTCGGCGGTGCGCTTGCGCGACGCTTCCGGGTCGTTGAGCGGGCTGTAGCGGCTGGGCGCCTTCAGCAGTCCGGCGATGACGGCCGCCTGATAGAGATCGACCTTGCGGGCGGAAATGTCGAAATAGCGCTTGGCCGCCGCATCCACTCCGAAGGTGCCGGATCCCAGATAGACCCGGTTGAGGTAGATGGTCAGAATCTGTTCCTTGGAGAACCGCTTTTCCAGCCACAGCGCCATCAGCAGTTCCTGGACCTTGCGCTTCAGGTTGCGCTCAGGCGTCAGGAACAGGTTCTTGGCCAATTGCTGGGTGATGGTGGAACCGCCCTGGACCATGTGTCCGGCGCGCAGATTGGTGAAGACGGCGCGGCCCAGGCCGATGGGGTCGAAGCCCCAATGGCTGTAGAAGCGGCGGTCCTCGGTGGCCAGCACCGCCTGGGCGATGAAGGGCGAGATTTCGCTCAAATCCAGCGGCTCGCCGTACAGATCGCCGAAGGCGGCGAAGACTTCGCCGTCCACCGACTGGAACACCACGCTGGGCCGTCGCGGCGTCGCGGTCACCTTGTCGATATCGGGCAGGTCGACGGCGAAATAGGCCACCACGGCGGCCAGGGCGATGCCGACCCAGATGGCAAGGGTCGCCCCCCAGACCAGCAGACGCTTGGGCCATTTGCCATGACCACCGCCACCCCCGGATTTCTTGCGGCGCGGGGCGGGCTTCTCCTTCTTGGGCGGCGGCGGCGGCGGCGGCGGTGCGCCCTCGCCGCTGGCGACCAAGCGGTCGGACGGGTCGACGGAGACCGAGAAACGATTGCGGCCGGGGCGGGGGCGGGGGGATGAGGCTGCCATGGGGGCTTTTACCACGACTGGCGCCCCCCTCGGAACTGTCTCTGTCGGAACTGGCAACGGCGCGACAATGGTTGTAAACTGACGACGATATTATTCACGAGGTCGAAACCATGGAAACCCTTGCGGTCACGATTCCCCCCGAACTGAAGCAGCGCCTGGAGGTGCTGGCGACGGAAACCGGGCAGACCCTGGGGGAATGCTTGCTGGTGGCGGTCCAGGAATACGTGGAGAACTGGGAAACCCACCTGTCCGACGTGCACCAGATCGACGAGCACGAGGCCCGTGCCGTGCTGAAGGCCGCCGTCAACGAATAGCCCCATGACCTCTTCCCCAAATGCCGACGCCGCCCCGAAATAGGGCGGCGTCTTTGTTTGTCTGCCCTGATTGTGGCGAAAATCAGTGCGGATGATCCTCGTCATGGGCATGGCCGTGGGAGAGTTCGGCGATGGTCGCGGGGCGCACGGCCGCCACGGTGCAGGCGAAGTCGATGACCATGCCCGCCAGCGGGTGGTTGGCATCCAGCACCACCTTGCCGTCGGCGATATCGGTGATGGCGTAGATCTGCGGCTCTCCCTTGCCATCGGCGGCAGCGCCTTCGAATTGCATGCCGATCTGGAGATTGGGCGGGAACTTGTCGGCGTCTTCCATCTCGACGAGGTCGGCGTCGTATTCGCCGAAGGCTTCGGCCGGTTGCAAGCGCACCTGCACCGATTCGCCCACCGCCTTGCCGTCCAGCGCGGCCTGGATCTTGGGGAACAGCGAGTTGGAAGCGCCGTGCAGATAGACCATGGGCTCCTTGCCGTCGTCCAGAACGTTCCCATCCGGGTCGGAAACCCGGTAAACCAGCGCGACCACGGTATCGCGGGCGACGATGTCGGTCATGATTGTGGCTCCTCTGCCTGTTTCTTGCCACCGATCCGGGGCTCTTCGCCTTTGAGCAGTCTTTGGATATTGGCCTTGTGGCGATAGAAGCCAAGGGCGGCCAGACCGGCGGCCATGACGGCGAATTCGGGACCGGCGAAATAATAGGCGTAGGCGGGCGACAGGGCCAGTCCCACCAGGGCCGACAGCGAGGAATAGCGGAGCAGGGCGGCCACGGCGATCCAGGTGCCGCAGCAGGCCAGCCCCACCGGCCATGAGGCGGCCATCAGGGTTCCGAAAGTGGTGGCGACGCCCTTGCCGCCCTTGAAGCCCAGCCAGACCGGGAAGTTGTGCCCCAGCACGGCGGCGAAGCCCGCCACCGGCACCAGATCGCGCCCCAGAATCCACCACGCCAGCCCCACCGCGATGGCGCCCTTGCCGCCGTCCAGCAGCAAGGTGGCCAGCGCCAGCCCCTTGCGGCCGGTGCGCAGCACATTGGTGGCGCCGATATTGCCCGATCCGATCTGGCGAATGTCGCCCAGCCCGGCCAGACGGGTCAGCACCAAGCCGAACGGCACGCTGCCCAGCAGATATCCGCCCATGGCGGCGAGGAGGAGCTCAAGCGTCATACGATTCTCTCGAATGGAGCGCAGCGACTGGCGCGTTGAGCGCCCGCGAGCACATGCGAGCGAGAGCCAAGCGAGTGGAACGAGCGCCCGGCGACTGAGGGCCTATTAAGCATCGTGGGTGTACACGCTGCGGCCGTCGATGACGGTGCGCATGACCATGCCTTGGACCGGGCGGTCGTCGAAGGGAGAGTTCTTGGACTTGGAGCGGAACTTCTTGGCCTCCACCTTCCAGCCGCGCTCGGGGTCGAACAACACCAGATCGGCCGAGGCGCCCACCTTCAGGCGGCCCGCCGCCAGTCCCAGGATATCGGCGGGCGCGCAGGTGATCAGCCTGAGCGCCTGCAACAGGCTGAGATGGCCGTTATGGGTCAGTTCCAGGGTGATGGACAGCAGCGTTTCCAATCCGACGCCACCGAACTCGGCCGCCGCGAAGGGCACCCGCTTGGAATCCTGATCCTGGGGGGCGTGGTCGGAGCCCACGGCGTCGATGGTGCCGTCGGCCAGGGCGGCGACCACGGCCTGGCGGTCGGCCTCGCTGCGCAGGGGCGGGCTCAGCTTGGCGAAAGTGCGGTAGTCGCCCACCGCCAGTTCGTTCAGCGCGAAATAGGGCGGGGCCGTGTCGCAGGACACTTTCAGCCCCTTGGCCTTGGCCTTGCGGATGATCTCGATGCCCTCGGCGGTGGAGACATGGGCGGCGTGATAGCGGCCGCCGGTGATCTCCACCAGACGCATGTCGCGTTCCAGCATCATGGCCTCGGCGGCGGCGGGAATGCCGGACAGGCCCATGCGGGTGGCCAGCTCGCCCTCGTTCATCATGCCGTTCTCGGCCAGGGACGGCTCTTCCGGGTGCTGAACGATCAGCAGCCCGAAGGTGGCGGCATAGGACAGGGCGCGGCGCATCAACTGGGCATTGCGGATGGCCTTGACGCCGTCGGTGAAGGCCAGGGCGCCCGCTTCGGCCAGCATGCCCATCTCGGACAGCTCCTTGCCGTCCAGCAGCTTGGTGGCCGCCGCATAGGGATAGACCTTGGCCAGCCCGATCTTGCGGGCGCGCCGGGCGACGAATTCCACCGTGGCGACCTCGTCGATCACCGGATTGGTGTTGGGCAGGCAGACCATGGAAGTGACGCCGCCCGCCACCGCAGCTTCGCCCGCCGATTTCAGGGTCTCCTTATGCTCCTCGCCGGGCTCGCGCAGTTGGACGCGCATGTCCACCAGACCGGGGGCGAGGCACAGACCGGCGCAATCCACCACTTCGATGCCCGACGGCACGCCGCCCTGGAACAGGCCGGGGCCCACATCGGCGATGGTCTCGCCATTGGTCAGCAGCGATCCCTTGGCATCCAGGCCCGAGGCGGGGTCCAGCAGCCTTGCGTTCACATAGGCCACCAGGCCGGATGAGGTGCGGGCGGCCATCAGGCGGCTCCTTCCGATAGGGGCAGATGCCGGGTCAGCATGTCCAGGCAGGCCATGCGCACCGCGACGCCCATTTCCACCTGCGAGCGGATCAGCGAGCGTTCGACATCGTCGGCCACGTCGGAATCGATCTCGACTCCCCGGTTCATGGGGCCGGGATGCATGATCACCGCGTCGGGCTTGGCGAGGCTCAGCTTCTCGTGATCCAGGCCGAAGAAGTGGAAGTATTCCCGAATGCTGGGGATGAAGTTGCCCTTCATGCGCTCGTTCTGGATGCGCAGCATCATGATGACGTCGACGCCGTCCAAGCCCTTGCGCATGTCGTGGAACACCTCGACCCCCATGCGGTCGATGCTGGACGGCACCAGGGTGCGCGGCCCGATCAGCCGCACATTGGCGCCCATGGCGTTCAGCAGATAGATGTTGGAGCGCGCCACGCGGGAATGCAGCACGTCGCCGCAGATGGCCACGGTCAGGCCCGACAGCTTGCCCTTGCGCCGCCGGATGGTCAGGGCGTCCAGCAAAGCCTGGGTGGGATGCTCGTGGCTGCCGTCGCCGCCGTTGATGACGGCGCAGTTGACCTTTTCAGACAGCAGCTTGACCGCGCCGGAATCCGGGTGGCGCACCACCAGCACGTCCAGATGCATGGCGTTCAGCGTCATGGCGGTGTCGATCAGGGTCTCGCCCTTCTGCACGCTGGACCCGGCCGACTGCATGTTGATGACATCGGCGCCCAGGCGCTTGCCCGCCAGTTCGAAGCTGGTGCGGGTACGCGTCGAGTTCTCGAAGAACAGGTTGATGACGGTGCGACCGCGCAGCAGGTTCTTGCGCTTGTCGTTGGAACGGTTCTGCTCCACATAGCCTTCGGCTAGGTCGAGCAGCATGGTGATCTCGGTCGGCCCCAAACCCTGGATGCCGAGGAGATGCCGGTGCGGGAAGCGGGCGTCTGTCATGGTGAGCGAACTATATGGCGGGAGGGCTGCGCCCGCAAGCGGGTGGACTCGCTACCAGTAGCGGGTGACGATTCCGTCAAAGACCGTGTCGGCCGAGATCAGCGGAAGAGCGTAGTGCAGGGCGGTGGCCGCGAGCAGGCGGTCAAACGGATCGCGGTGCGTCCAAGACATCATGCCAGCCTTGATGCAGACGGCCGGATCAAAACCGGCGACGGAGCCGCCTTGCTCTGCCAAAAGAGCGGAGAGTCGTTCGATGAAAGGCTCCATCTCCGGCCATTTTCCCAGTCGGACCTTCTGGGCGATCTCGAAAAAGGAAATGGGACTGACGAAAATGGTGTCGGCGGCCTCGATGGCGGATATGGCGGCTTGCGACAGGCGATCATCGCCGCTCAGGCTCCACACCCAGGCATGGGTATCGAGCAGGACAGCCTTCACGGGCCGCCCTCCCACAGGTCGCGCTCGTCCTCGGCCATGGGCTGAAGGAAGTCCGGCCCCGGACCGGTCAGCATACCCTTCAGCAACCCCATCTTGAAGGCGCCCTGCCGCACTGGAACCAACCGAACCACAGGTCGGCTGCCATTGGCGATAATGATCTCCTCGCCGGACAGAGCCGCTTCGATCAGCTTTGACAGATTGGTCTTGGCGGCATGTATGGTCACTTGCTGCATGGCTGCGATCCTTGAATGAGCCCCGGCTAACTTAGTCAGGGGACGTAATTTAGTCAAGTTAGCTAAGCGACAGTCTCGCCCACCAACCTCCGCACCTCCGGCAGCAATTCCGCGTCGAACCACGCATTCTTTTTCTGCCACGCCCCGGTCCGCCAGGACGGATGCGGCAGCGCCAGGAATTCCGGCAGGTAGTCGCGCCATGCCGCCACCGTCTCGGTCAGGCTGGCGCGGCGGCGCTTGCCCAGCACAAACGCCTGGGCGTAGGAGCCCACCAGCAGGGTCAGTTCGATGTCGGGCAGCAGGGGACGGAGCTGGGGATGCCACAGCGGCGCGCATTCCGGCCGGGGCGGAAGGTCGCCGCCTTTGGCATCCACGCCGGGATAGCACAGGCCGGTCGGCAGGATGGCGATGCGGCTTTCGTCATAGAAGATGTCGCGGTCCAGGCCCAGCCAGTCGCGCAGCCGGTCGCCGGAACGGTCGTTCCAAGGGATACCGGTTTCGTGAACCCTGGTGCCGGGGGCCTGGCCGATGATCAGCAGCCGCGCCGTCGGCGACACCCGCAGGATGGGGCGCGGCCCCAGGGGGAGATCAGCCTCGCACAGGCGGCAGGCGCGGACGCGCTCCACCAGTCCGGCGAGGTCTCCGGTCATCGCCTGTCCAGTCCGACCTCGGCCTCCACCGTCACCTGGATTTCCTGTTCGCCCGCCTCGGCGGACGGTGGAACGGCGGCGGCCATGGGAGCGGCCATGGCGCGCAGCATGGGCCGGGGGGAGTTCCCGCCTGCTTTCTCGATGCGGATTGTCCGGTAGGAGACGACCCGCAGGTCAAGGGCGGCGGCGGCGGAGTCCGCCTGGCGGCGCAGGCGGGCGATGGCCTCGCCCACCAGCTTCTCTTGAGTATCGCGGCGGGTCTCGGCGCCCACCTCGAAATTCATGCCCGACAGGGCGAGGCCGCTGGCTTGCAGTGTTCCGGTCAAGTCCAGCAGGGGCGATATCTCGCGCGAGGTCAGGGTGAGGCCCTGGCTGGCGCGCCATTCCGGCTTTTCGCGGGCGGGGCGGCCTTCGCCGGGGCGCACGACATAAGCGCTGTAGCCTCCGGTGGCAACTTTTACGCCCGACACCGCCTTGGCGGCGGCGACGGAATCCTTCATCTGGCGGTTGACCGCCTGCTGGGCGGCGGCGGCGCCGTCGGCGGCGCCCTCGGCCCTCAGCGAGACGACCAACAGATCGGGAACCACCATGGCTTCGGCGGTCTCGCGCAGGGACAGCACGGTCTGCGGTTCCGCCGCCAGGGCGGGGCCGCCGAGAAACGCGGCGACGAGAATGGCGAACAGGCGCCTCACGGGACCAGCGCCCGCAGGGTGTTCAGCTTGACCTCCGCCAGATTGGGATAGATCGCCGCCGCCCCGGTGAAGTCGTCGCCGGTGGTATACAAGCTGGGAGTCACCACCACCGGAATGCCCGCGCCGACGGCGGCCTTGACGCCGTTGGTGGAATCCTCGATGGCGATGCATTGCTCCACCGGCAATCCCATGCGGAAGGCGACCAATTGGTAGACCTGGGGGTCGGGCTTCTTGCGCACGGTGTCCTCGCCGCAGGCGATGACCTCGAACCATTGGCGGCGTCGGCCCAGCAAGGCTTCCACATTGGCGCGGCTGGTGGTGGATGCGATGGCGAGCCTGACGCCCGCCTCGCGCGCCTCGTTGATCAGCGCCTCGACGCCGGGACGAAAGGCGATGCGGCCACTGGCGATCATATCGGTGTAGATCTGGGTCTTGCGCCGATGCACGCCCGCCACCAGTTCCGGCGCGGCGTCGGGGTCGTAGGCGAGGATTCGCTCGCGTCCTCCCGACACCTTCAGAAGTTCGCGGTAGACGGTGGGATCCCACCGCCAGTCGAGGCCCGATTGCCCGAAGGCCAGCAGGAAGGCGTGGCGATGGGCCTCCTCGGTTTCGGCGAGGGTGCCATCCACATCGAAGATGAGCGCGGACAGGGTCATGGGATCACATTGATGATGCCGTTCATGCCAAGGGCTGAATGGCCGGTGACGTCACATTGGAAATGATAGGCCCCATAGCGCGCCGGGACCAGCCAGATTTCCTTGGTCTCGCCCGAGGGCACCACCAGCTTGCTCAGCCAGGGGGCGGCGGTGGCGCCGTTCGGCCCCACCACTTGGCGGGTCGCGACCTCGCGGAAGAACTGATCCGAGACCACCGTGTGGTCCTTGGTGCTGGGGTTGACGAAGACCAGACGCACGGCACGGTCGCGGCGCAGGTTCAGTTCCGAGGGGGAGAACTCGAAATTGGTCATGGTGACGGTGACGCTGTCGGGATTGCTCCAATCGGTGGCGGCCAGAATCCGAGGGGCATCGCTCAGGTAATTGGGCGGCAGGGTGGGGCTGATGACGTCGCTGCCCGCGCAGGCGGCCAGGGCGAAGGGCAGGGCGAGCAAGAAGCGGCGCATGTCTAGTCTCCGGGGTTCCAGCCCGTGGGGGCCATCTCGAAGCCTTCGAAGCGGAAGGCGGGGGAAACGGTGCAGCCGACCAGGGTCCATCGCCCGGCCGGCTCGGCGGCCTGCCAGACCTGGGGGGCGACGATCACCTGGGGCGACTGACCGGCGGCGAAATCAGGGCCGAGGACGGTCTTCCGCTCGGAGCGGCCGTCTTCCGACAGGCGCAGCGTCAGCGGGTCGCCAGCGTAAAAGTGCCAGATCTCGGTGGCGTCCACCCGGTGCCAGTGGGACCGCTCGCCCGCCCGCAGCAGGTAATAGATGGCGGTTCCGGCACCGCGCCCGCCATCCGGAGTATCGTCGCGCCAAGTCTCGGCATACATCCCGCCCTCGGGATGGGGGCGCAGGTTCAGCCGGGCGATGATGTCCCCGATCGCGCTCATTCCTTGGGCTCGGTCTCCGCCACCGAGCGGCGCTTGGCGATAGCCTCGGCCCAAGCCGCCAGTTTGGGACGGGCGGATCGCCAGTCCTCGGTGGGAAAGCGGAAGTCCAGATAGGACAGGGCGGCCACCACCGTGATCTGGCCGATCATGAAATCGGCGCCCCAGGCGGCGCAGTCCTCCTCCAGCACGTCAAGGCCGCGCGCGATGGCATTGCCCTGGCGTTCGACCCAGCCCGTCCAGCGCTTGTCCTCGGGGCGCATGGCGGTCTCGATCCGCTTGGCCAGTGCCGCGTCCAGGATACCGTCCGCCAGGGCCTGAAGCTTCAACTGCGCCCAACGCGCCCCCCCCGAGGGCGGCACCAGCTTGTGGCCGTCATGCAGCGAGTCCAGGTATTCGCAGATGACCGGCGAATCGAACAGCACCTCGCCGCCCTCGGTGATCAGGGCGGGAACCTTGCTCAGCGGGTTGTCCTTGGTGAGGTCGGTGTCGGGCGCCCAGGCATTGGTCGGCTCCAGGCTCAACCGCGCCTCCAGCCCGGTCTCCTTGGCGACGATGACGCATTTGCGGACATAGGGGGATGTGGGGGAATAGCGCAGTTTCATGGGTCGTATCCTCGGAGACGGCTGAGACGGGATCATGCTTGGCTCGGCGGGCGGCCGAGTCAATGGTCTTGCGCAATTGCCCTGTCCGCTCAGTTCCGCCATTATGGCGGCGAATGTCGAAGGGGGCGGAAGATGAAGCGTGCGGTTCTGGGCCTGGTCGGCGCCTTGGCGTTGTCCGGCTGCGCCAATGTGAACGAAGATGCCTTGTCGCGGTTGCAGCCGGGGCGCACCACGGTGGATCAGGCCATGTCGTCCCTGGGGCGGCCCGACCGCGACGAGACCCTGGCCGACGGCTCGCGCATGCTGACCTATGTGGGGTCCGGCGCCTCGCCGCGCCCCGCCAATTACATCCCGATCCCCGGCGCCGTCTATGCCTGGGGCGGCTGGAACGTCACCAGCAACGAAGCGGGGCTGATGTTCGGTTCGGACGGCCTGCTGCGATTCTGGGCGTGGTCGACCAATCAGCGCACCCCCATCAAGGTGGTGGGCCGCGACGTGGTGCCCCATTCGGCGCCTGATCTGGATGTCAGAAACGAAAGCCCCCTTCCCGAGGCCGGGAAGGGGGCATCGCCGTCACAAGACCGCTCGGGGGATTAGACCCGCTCGCTGGCCAGTTCCCACACCGCCGGGGCGCGCCACAGGCGCGACTTCAGCAGTTCACGCTCGAACAGCATTTCCTTGGGGACGCGGTCGAAGAACTTGTCGAACAGTTCTTCCTGGCTGCGGGCGTCGGAAACACCGGCCTCGCGGTCGATGCGCATGAGGTCTTGGAACTTGTCGCGGGGATAGTCGAGACCGGCCCATTCCACGTCATTGTATTTCGGCACCAGGCCGATGGGGCTTTCCACCGCGCGGGCCTTGCCCTGGACGCGGTCGACGATCCACTTCAGCACCCGCATGTTCTGGCCATAGCCCGGCCACATGAACTTGTTGTTCTCGTCGCGGCGGAACCAGTTGACCCGGAAGATGGGGGGCGGGTTGTTGACGGCGCGGCCCATGTTGAGCCAGTGATTGAAGTAGTCGGCCATGTTGTAGCCGCAGAACGGCAGCATGGCGAAGGGGTCGCGGCGGATGGCGGCCTGGCCGACGGCGGCGGCGGTGGCTTCGGACCCCATGGTGGCGCCCAGATAGACGCCGTGGGCCCAGTTGAAGCTCTGGACCACCAGCGGCGCGTTCTTGGACAGCCGCCCGCCGACGATGAAGGCGGAAATGGGCACGCCGGCCGGGTTTTCCCAATCGGGGTCCACGCTGGGGCACTGGCTGACCGGCGCGGTGAAGCGGGCGTTGGGATGGGCGGCGGGATCCTTGGACTCCGGGGTCCAATCCTTGCCCTTCCAGTCGATCAGGTGCTTGGGGGCCTCGTCGCTGAGGCCTTCCCACCACACGTCGCCGTCATCGGTCATGGCGACATTGGTGAAGATGGAGTTCTTGGCGCAGGCGGCGATGGCGCTGGGATTGGTCGAGGCGCCGGTGCCGGGCGCCACGCCGAAGAAGCCCGCTTCCGGGTTGATGGCGTAGAACTTGCCGTCGGCGCCGGGCTTGATCCAGGCGATGTCGTCGCCGACGGTCCAGATCTTCCAGCCGTCGAAGCCCTTGGGCGGCACCAGCATGGCGAAGTTGGTCTTGCCGCAGGCCGACGGGAAGGCGGCGGCCACATAGGTCTTCTCGCCCTTGGGGCTCTCGACGCCGACGATCAGCATGTGCTCGGCCAGCCAGCCCTCGTCGCGGGCCATTACCGAGGCGATGCGCAAAGCGAAGCACTTCTTGCCCAGCAGGGCGTTGCCGCCGTAGCCCGAACCGTAGGACCAGATCTGGCGCTCTTCCGGGAAGTGGGAGATGGTGATGTTGTCGGGATTGCACGGCCAGGCCACGTCCTGCTGGCCGTCGGCCAGCGGCGCGCCCACCGAGTGCAGGCATTTCACGAAATCGCGGTCGGCGCCCAGGATGTCGAGCACCGGCTGGCCCATGCGGGTCATGATGCGCATATTGGCGGTGGCATAGGCGGAATCGGTGATCTGCACGCCGATATGGGCGATGTTGGAGCCCAGCGGCCCCATGGAGAACGGCACCACATACATGGTGCGGCCCTTCATGCAGCCGTCATACAGCTTGGTCATGCGGGCCTTCATCTCGGAAGGCTCGACCCAGTTGTTGGTGGGGCCGGCGTCGTTCTTGTTGTTGGAGCAGATGAAGGTGCGGTCTTCCACCCGGGCGACGTCGCGGGGGTCGGAGCGGCAGAGATAGGAGCCGGGGCGCAGCTTTTCGTTCAGCTTGATCATGGTTCCGCCAGCCACCATCATCTCGCACAGCGCGTCGTATTCCGACTGCGAACCGTCACAGATGTGGATATGGGCGGGGCGGCACAAACGCGCCATCTCGTCGATCCAGGCCAGGAGTTTGGAATTCATGGTGGTCCCGCCGGGGATACCGAGCTTGCTCATGGTGCGTTCGTCTCCGCTTGCATAACCATGGGGGGCTTGCCGCCCTCGTTCGAAAAGTGGACGCGAAGATAGACCCCAGCGGTTCGCCGGGCAATGCCCTTGGCGCGGAATTTTCACTAAAACTTAAGAATCATATCAGGGGTGCATTGGTTGCAGCCAAGACGGCGGCGAACGCCTGCTCGGGAGTGGCGGCGGGTGGGTCGAAAACCACCCTGTGGTGGCGTTCCTCCGACAGCACGTCGCAACCGTCCATGTCGAGTCCCGTCACCTGCCAGGGCAGGCCGCCTTCGGCCGCGAGCCGTTCCAGCAATCCCGGCTCCGCCGCCGCCATGGCTTGGCTGTCGGCCAATGGGACCAGCGGCGCGTCGAACCATACCGCGCGGGCGAAACCGCCGACGAAGTGCGCCCGTTCCAAGCGAAGCGTCCAGATGGAAAAGTCGGCGAACCCGGCGTAAAGCGCGGCGGCCGGATGGCGGGCGAGGAAACGGGCCTTCAGCCTGGGATCGTCAGTCTCCTCGGCGGTCCCCACCAGGGTGACGCGGGGGCCGGTCTGGGGATTGGCGTGGCCCTCGGTGCCGTCCAGCAGCAAGGCGGCCTTTGGCTCCGCCCGCAGGTTGCGGGTGTGGTCGGCCAGCCCCGACAGCAGCAGGATCGGTGTCAGGTCATGATCGAAAGCCAGGGTCACCAGCGAGACATAGGGTCGGCCGCCCTGGTCCGTGGCCAGGCTGGTGGCAAGCGCCGCCTTGCGGCTGGCCCGCGCCACCCGGCGGAGCGCCAGACGGTTGTCGGCAGGAAGCTCGGCCTTGTTGTCGCGCTCGTTCATTGCAACCCCTTGCATGTTTTGTTCGTTGGCGCCCCGCGCCTTTGGCTGGAGATCATCGCAGATGAAGAGCGTCCTTGGAATCGCGCTGGTGGTGTCGCGTGGCGCGGCCCTTCGGCGCAACCGGAGCCGACCGCGTCACTTCGTCCGACTCCGGGAAGTGATTGCGACTCGACGTCATGAAGGCGTAATCTGATTCCATTGATCCTCGGACGGGGAGAGTTTGGTGTCCCTTGACGGCATCATCGGGTCTGACGGCGGCGCCGGTATTCGCAGCGTCCAGGGGGCTTCGCGTTCCGGAGCCATCCGGGCGGTGTCCGAGTCGCGACCGAACTTCGAACTTCCCGATACCGTCATTACCTCCCGCCGCCCCGGCTCGCAGCCCCGCGATACTTTTGTACTTGGCGGGAAAAAGGACGATGCCGCGTCATCATCCTTCCAGGGACGTCCCCAAGGCCGCGACGGCAGTTCCGATACCGGGCGCGAGCCCACGTCCACTTTCCTGGCGCAGTCCCTGGCCCAGGATTCCGGCGGCGGAGAGCCGGTGTCTTCGGTGTCGTCACGGCTGCGTGCCGGGATTGACGCCTATGTGCGGGCGGCCGGAACGACGACGGCGAATGCCGACCTGGGCGTCGAAGTGCTGCCGCCGTCGGGCGCCTCCCTGGCTTCGGGCCATGTGCTGGATTTGGCGATTTAAGGGCGCTTGATCCGATTCAAGGGTGATAAATTTTCCGTGCCCCCTGGTGGGGGGCAGGCGATGGGCCATATCAAGTTGTGCCGTCCGGTGTTCATTGTCGACGGCCCTACAAGCGCCTAGGTTGCTCTACCTAGAGCAAGTATAAAAGCGCCCCTATGGCGCAGGTATGAATACTGTTTCGGAAATCCACAATAGGCGAGCTTTCGGGTTGATCTATAGCCCAATTCCGACTATGTGAAGGGAAGGGGTCCATGCCCGAAATTGTATACAAGGGCCGGAAATCGGCCAATTTAGCCGGTGAAAAACTGACTGACATGTCACAGAAGACAGAGACCAAGGCCGCTCGTCCCATGAATCGGGCCAATGACACGGATCGACATGTGGGAACACGGATTCGGGAGCGGCGCATCATGCTGGGCCTGTCCCAGCAGCAGATGGCCGACCTGATCGGCGTGACCTATCAGCAGGCCCATAAATACGAGCGCGGTATCAACCGCATCTCCGCCGGTCGCCTCTACGAGATCGCCCAGGTTCTGGGGGTTCCCGTCGGCTTCTTTTATGAAGGGCTGGAAAACCGCCGTGGCGGGGATCTTTCCGCCCGCCAGCGCATGTGCCTGGAACTGGCCCGCAACTTCACCAGCATCTCCAACGAGAAGCATCAGGACGCTTTGTCGCAGTTGGCACGGGCCTTAGCGTCCGAGGGCTGACACGGCCCAATCCGCCATGGCGCGGACCAGCGGTGACGAATCGTCGCGCAGGGCTTGCGCGACGGCGATCAAATCCTTGCGTCCGCTATTGCCCACGGCGATCAGCACATTGGCGACGAAACGGTCGCGGCCCGCCCGCTTGACCGGCGAGGCGGCGAACACCTCGCGAAACCCGGCCTCGTCCAGTTGGGCCAGATCGGCCAGACGCGGCGCCGTCAATTCGACCCGCGGCAGGAAGTCCGGCTCGACGGCGGGCGTGGCGAACTTGTTCCACGGACAGGCGGCCAGGCAATCGTCGCAGCCATAGATTCGGTTGCCCATCATTGGGCGAAGCTCGGCCGGAATCTCGCTCTTGGTCTCGATGGTCAGGTAAGAGATGCAACGGCGCGGCTCGATATGGCCCGCGCCGTCCAGCGCCCCGGTCGGGCAGGCATCAACGCAGGCGTGGCATGATCCGCAATGATCGGGTTCCGGTCGGTCGGGCTCGATCTCCAAGGTGGTGAAGATTTCGGAGAGGAACAGCCAGCTTCCCCAGCGCCGCGACACCAAATTGGTGTGGCGGCCGCGCCAGCCCAGCCCAGCCGCTTCGGCCAGGGGCTTTTCCATCACCGGGGCGGTATCGACGAAGACCTTCAAGTCGCAGCCCCAGGTCTCGGCCATCCAGCGCCCCAGCGCCTTCAGCCGTTTCTTCACCGTGTCGTGATAGTCGCGGTTGCGGGCATAGATGCTGATATTGCCCCGATCGGGCAGGCGGGTAACCGCCAATGGGTCGCCCTTGGGGGCGTAATTGGTGCCCAGCACGATGATGCTTCTGGCCTCGGGCCACAGGGCGCGGGGAGCGGAGCGGCGCTCAACGGTCTCTTCCATCCAGGCCATGTCGCCATGGCGGCCGTCGGCCACATAGTCGGCCAAGTCCTCGCCCCAGCGGGCGGGCGCCTCGGCGGCGGCGAAGCGGATTTCGGCGAAGCCCAGGTCAAGGGCCTTGGCGCGGATGGCGTCCTTCATGGGGAGCCGTCCAGGTCTGGGGGGAGTAAACGGCGGAATTCACCACAGAGACACAGAGACACAGAGAAGGCACAGAGAAAGTTTGATTCCTTTTCTCTCTGTGCCTTCTCTGTGTCTCTGTGTCTCTGTGGTTTTCTCACCGAAGGGGCTCTCGAGATACCCAGCAGGCATTATCCCCGCCCGCGATAGCTTGGCACGCCCTGGTCGGGCAGCCACAGGCCCTCGGGCGGGGTTCCGGTCTGCCAGAACACGTCGATGGGGATGCCGCCGCGCGGATACCAGTAGCCGCCGATGCGCAGCCATTTGGGGGCCGAGGCCGCCACCAGCCGTTTGGCGATGGCAAGGGTGCAATCCTCGTGGAAGGCGCCGTGGTTGCGGAAGCTGCCTAGGAACAGCTTCAGCGACTTGCTTTCCACCAGCGCCGCGTCCGGGGCGTAGTCGATGACCAGATGGGCGAAGTCGGGCTGGCCGGTGATGGGGCACAGCGAGGTGAATTCCGGGGCGGCGAAGCGCACCAGGTAAAGCGTGCCCGGATGGGGATTGGGCACCGTCTCCAGCACGGCCTGATCGGGGCTGGCGGGCAGCGCCGTATTCTGGCCGAGTTGGGTCAGCGGGCCGGTCATGTCAATGACCGTTCATACGTTTAATGGTGTTGGTGGTGCTCTGACCGTCCACCAGATCGGCCAGCACCACCTTGCCGCCCCAGGAATGGACCTGATCGGCGCCCACCACCTTGTCGATGGTGTAGTCGGCGCCCTTGATCAGCACGTCGGGCCGCAGGGTCTCGATCAATTGCAGCGGGGTGTCCTCGCCGAAGATCACCACCAGATCGACGGTGGCCAGCGACGACAGCACGGTGGCCCGCGATGCCTCGGACTGGACCGGGCGGGTCGGACCCTTGAGACGTTGAACCGAGGCATCGCTGTTCAGTCCCACCACCAGCTTGTCGCAGGCCGCCCTGGCCTGGGTCAGGATGGAGACGTGGCCGGGATGCAGCAGGTCGAAGCAGCCGTTGGTGAAGCCGACCTTGGCGCCCTTGCGCCGCCAGCGGTCCACCAGTTCGGCCGCCGAGACCGCCGACCACATGATCTTGGATTCTCCGGCGGTCAGGTCGTCGTGATGCAGGGCGGCGATCACTTCCTCGGCATAGGCCACGGCGGTGCCCACCTTGCCCACCACGATGCCCGCCGCCACATTGGCGATGCGGGCGCCATCCAGCAGCGAGGCGCCCGACGCGATGGCGGCGGCCAGGGTGGCGACAACGGTGTCGCCGGCGCCCGAGACGTCGAACACCTCGCGGGCCTCGGCGGGCAGATGGTGCGCCTGGCCGTCGGCGGTGACCAAAGTCATGCCGTCCTGGGACCGGGTGACCAGCACCGCTTCCAGTCCGCAGGTGTCGATCAGCTTGCGGGCGGCGGCGACCACGCCATCATCGCTGTCCACCGGCATGGCGGTGGCTTCGAACAATTCCTTGCGGTTGGGCGTCACGATGGTCGCCCCGGCATAGATGGCGTAATCGGAGCCCTTGGGGTCGACCACGATCTTCTTGCCCTTGGCCCTGGCGCGGGCGATCAGCTCGGCGGTGACCGGCGGCGCCAGCACGCCCTTGCCGTAATCGGACAGCACCATGACCCCCGCCTTGTCCAACAGGCGGTCGGCGCGGGCCAGCAACTGGTCGCGGATGGAATCGGTCAGCGCCGTGCGCGACTCGCGGTCGGCGCGCAGCAACTGCTGATGCGAGGCGAAGAAGCGGGTCTTGATGGTGGTCTGGCGGCCGGTCTCCACCACGATGCAAGGATCGATCTCGCCATGCTCGCCCACCAGCCTTGTGATCTCGCGGCCCGCGACATCGTCGCCCACCACCGAGACGAAGGCGGGGGCGGCGCCCAAGGCGACCAAATTGCGAACGACGTTGCCCGCGCCGCCCAGCATGGCGCTTTCGCGCTCGATGAACAGGACCGGAATGGGGGCCTCGGGGCTGACCCGGTCCACCGAGCCATAGACGAAGCGGTCCAGCATGGCGTCGCCGACGCACAGCACCGAAGTGTTGCGAAGCTGTTCGACGCGGTCGGCGAGAGCGGAAAGTTCGGTCATGGAATCCAGCGTATATGATGGCTTGTGCCTGCTAACCCAACGGGGCGGCGCTTGCAAGTCAAAACGGCGTAATGCGCCCGACGAGCCGCAGGCGAGGAGTTGCGGGCAAGGCCCGGCGCCGCGCGTGCGGCGAAGCCAAGGGCGCGGATGCGCCCGCCCGGCGATTGAGGGCCAACACCTTAAGTGCTTAGGAAGCGCCGCCCCGCCCCTTCCAGCACAAGGCAGGTGAGGCGTCCGCTACGATAGGCGCCGGTGTCGATGGCGATGCGGTTGGGGTGAATTTCGGGCTCGGACACTTGGGTGTGGCCGTGCACCACCATTTTTGGATACGGGCCGGTATGGGACAGGAAGGGTTCGCGGATCCACATCATGTCGTAGGCGTCCTGGCGTTCCAGCGGCACTTCGGGACGGATACCGGCATGGACGAACAGATAGTCGCCCTCCACATGCTTGGCCGGCATGCGTGACAGGAAGCGCAGATGGCTGGGCGGCATGGCGCGATAGAGCAGGCGCTGCAAGGCGGGATAATCGGCAACGAAGCCATCGGGCAGATGGCCCACATAAGAGCGGATGGCTTCCAGCCCGCCGTTGCGCAGCCAGCCCGGCGCCACCGAGAAATCCGCCAGAAACTGGGTCATGTAATCTTCGTGATTGCCCCGCAGGGCGATGAACTGCGCCCCGGCCAGGGGGCCGGTGGCGGGCGCGCCGGACAACAGACGTTCGATCACGCCACGCGAATCGGGGCCGCGATCAATCAAATCGCCCATGCAAATCACCACCACCCGATCGGGCCGACCGATCTCGTATGGATCGTAGCTCACATCCGTGGAAATGGCCGCCAGCAGACGCTCGAACAGATCCATCCGCCCGTGAATGTCTCCGATGGCGTAAACCCTGGTTCCATCGGGCGCCTTCATGCGTGAAGTGTCCGAAGTCTTGAAAGCCTGATCACTCATTTCCTCTAGGACACCGCAGCCAGCCGATGTTATTTTTAACCGAGGCAACTCTGCCCTTATATCTGGCGGTCAACAATGGTCCTGACAAGAATGGACCTCGAAATGGAGCGGGAATGAACGCTGGCGCGTTCGGAACGGGACAACAGGAAGTCGTAACGCCGGAAAACCTTCTCTTCGATGCCGCCGAACGGGTCGGCCGCATCAGGGAGGGGCGTGTGGCGTTGCATCTGCACCTGTCCCAGCTGCTGCCCGCCAATCGCGACGAGGGCCGCATTCGCATCGCATTCCGCCTGTTCGAGACCATGGTGGACGCCTTTCGCGGCCAGATGTTCCTGCTGAGCAACAACGACATCGTGCTGATCTGCAAGGATGCGCGCATCAGCGAGCTGGATGCCATGGTGTTCAAGCTGCGCGCCCTGTTCTCCACCGATCCGCTGACCTACGCGGAATCGGCCGAGGGCGCCGACCGATTCGTGACCTATTATGATCTGGAAGCGGATTTCGACACCTTCTTCTCGCTATGCGGCGAGATGGTATCCCTGGCCAAGAAATCCGCGGCCGACCAGCGCAGGGCGCCGCAGATCCAGTCGTTGGATTCCAAGACCCTGACCAAGGTGCTCGAACGCATCGGGGCCACCGATATCGCGGGCGTGGTGCGCCGACAGGCCTGTATCCAAATTCACGAGAACATGACGGCCAGCGTGGCATTCCAGGAATTCTTCATGTCCATCATGGACTTGCAGAAGGTGCTGGCCCCCGACGTCAACATCTTGTCCAACCGCTGGCTGTTCCAGCATCTGTCGCAGATTCTCGATCTCAGGGTTTTGTCGGTGTTGCAGGATTCCGGGTTTCGCAAGATGCCGGACGCCTTCTCGGTCAATCTCAACATGGCGACCATCGAGACGCCGGTGTTCCAGCAGTTCGAGGCCTCGGTGCGCGGTCGCGCCGGGGTGGTGGTGGAATTCCAACTGCTGGATATCTTCAACGACCTGGACGGATTTTTTCGGGCGCGCGACAAGTTGCGTTCACGCGGGCACAAGTCGGTGCTGGACGGCATGAGCCCGCTGACCCTGCAATTCATGGACGCCGAACTGTTCGATACCGATTACGTCAAGCTCGCCTGGAGCACCGACATGATCGACGACATCAAGACCGCCGAGTTGCAGCATGCCTTGGGTCCGGTCGGCTATGACCGCGTCATTCTGTCGCGCTGCGATACCGAGACCTCCATTTCGTGGGGGCTGTCCCAGGGCATCCGCATGTTCCAGGGCCGCTTCCTCGATTCCATGATATCGGCGGTGACCATGGCCCAGTGCGACAAGTCGTCGGCCTGCACGCTGAATCAGTGCACTCAGCGTCACGGCGTCATCACGGGGCGTCCGCGCGCCGAATGCGGCAATAACGATATGCTCGACGCCTTCCCGCCCCTTCGGGCCATTCGGTAGCGCCGCCCATGTTCAACCCCCCGCCCACCGCCAGCCAACCCCGCAGCGCCGGTCAGGAAAACCTGCTGCTGGACTATGTTCACCGGTTGGAACGCCATCGCCAGGACCGCAAGGCGGTCCATGTGCATTTGTCCGGGCTTCAGCCGCAGAACCGGCGCGAGCACCACATGCGCATCGCGGGCAACACCTTCGAGAATCTGGTCAAGTTGATGCAGGCCCAGGTGTTCACCCTGGCCAATTCGGACTTGATGGTGATCTTCAAGGCCCAAGCCCAGGACGAAATGGAAGCGGCGGTGGTCAAGCTGCGCTTTCTGTTCTCCGACGATCCCCTGGTGCTGGAGGAACAGCACAGCGGCGGCGGCGGCAATTTCAGCACCTGGTACGCGCTGGACCGTGAATACGAGGTGTTGCTGACCCTGGCCCAGAAGATGGTCCAGGACGAAGCGGCCAAACGCGCCGCAACAAATTCCAAAGCCAGCGCCGCCAGTCGCGGGCCGCAAAAGCCGTCCGGGTCGCCCTTTACCCCGGAACTGCTGGCGCGGGTGGAAAACTCGCTGGGCCAGGCCGATCTGGCCAATCTGATGCGCCGTCAGGCCATCTGCGCCATGGTGGGCAAGGCGCCGCCGCAGCCGGTGTTCCACGAGTTGTTCATCTCCATCGCCGATCTGCGCCAGACCCTGTTTCCCAGCGTCAACGTCAATTCCAGCCCGTGGCTGTTCCAGCAACTGACCGAGACCCTGGATCGGCGCGTCCTGTCCATGCTGAACAAGCACGACGACCGCACCCTGGAAGGCGACATCAGCATCAATCTGAACGTCTCGACCATCCTGACGCCGGAATTCCTGGTGTTCGACGACAACGTCAAGGCGGGCATGCGCGGCACCATCGTGCTGGAATTGCAGAAGGTGGATATCTTCGCCGATCTGGGCGCCTATCTGTTCGCCCGCGATTTCGCCCATGATCGCGGCTATCGCATCTGCATCGACGGACTGACCTTCCACCAGTTGCCCTTCGTGGATCGCGAAAGGCTGGGCGCCGATCTGATCAAGCTGATCTGGGACCGCTCCTTGACCGAGGAGAAGGACAAGAAGACCGAGGCGCTGCGCCGTATCGGCGTGACCCGCATCATCATGTGCCGCTGCGACGATCAGGCGGCGGTGGATTTCGGCCATTCGGTTGGAATTACCCTGTTCCAGGGCCGTCACATCGAGTCCCTGGTGCAGGGAGATCCCCGCAAGAAGGGCCTGCGGGCGCGCCCCCGGCCTTGAGCGCCATCCAAGTCAGGTCGGTCAGCAAGGCCTTCGGGTCGGTCCTTGCCGTGGACGATATCAGCTTTTCCGTCGCCACCGGCTCCACCACCGCCTTGCTGGGCGGCAATGGCGCGGGCAAGACCACCACCTTGTCCATGGTGCTGGGGCTGTTGATCCCCAGTTCGGGCGCCGTCACGGTGCTGGGCGAGGACATGGCGCGGCACCGTTACCGGGTGCTGCCCCGGCTCAATTTCTCCAGCCCCTATGTGGAGCTGCCGCTGCGCCTGACGGTGCGCCAGAACCTGACCGTCTACGGCCATCTCTACGGGGTCGACGACTTGAAGGGGCGGATCGCCCAACTGTCGGAAGAACTTGAACTGGCCGATTTCATCGACCGGCCCGCGGGCAAGCTGTCGGCGGGGCAGAAGACCCGCGTCGGATTGGCCAAGGCGCTGCTCAACCAGCCGGAACTGCTGCTGCTGGACGAGCCGACGGCGTCGCTGGATCCCGATACCGCCGATTGGGTGCGCGGCTATTTCCAGGATTACCGCGCCCGCACCGGCGCCACCATCGTGCTGGCGTCGCACAACATGACCGAGGTCGAGCGCATGTGCGACCATGTGCTGATCATGAAGCAGGGGCGCATCGTCGATCAGGGCTCGCCCACGGATTTGATCGGGCGGTTTGGGCGCGACACCCTGGAAGAGGTGTTTCTCGACATCGCCCGCAACCGCCGCCATCCGGCCGAGGCGGTATCATGAGCGTGTCCATCCCTGCGGGCAGGATGCCCGCGCTCCAATTCGCCCCTGCGGGCAGGATGCCCGCGCTCCAAGTCGCCCATCCCTTTGGGAGCGCGGCCGTCCCGGCCGCCCGGGAGGTCAGGGAATGAACGCGCTCTCCCTGTCGTTCCGCCGCATCGCCGCCATGTGCTTGCGCCATCTTTATATCCTGAAAGGGTCGTGGCCGCGTCTGTTGGAAATGGCCTATTGGCCCGCCATCAACATGGTGGTGTGGGGATTCACCAGCCAGTTCTTCGCCAGCAATTCCAGTTGGGTGGCGCAGGCGGCGGGCATCCTGATCGGGGCGGTGATCCTGTGGGACGTGATGTTTCGCGGCAATCTGGGGGTGGCGCTGTGCTTCCTGGAAGAGATGTGGTCGCGTAATCTCGGCCATCTCGCGGTCAGCCCCCTGCGGCCGTGGGAACTGGTGGCCTCCATGCTGTGCATGAGCCTGATCCGCACGGTGATCGGGGTGCTGCCCGCCGCCTTGCTGGCCATTCCGCTCTATCACTACTCCATTTTCGACCTGGGCTTGCCCTTGCTGGCGTTCTGGGCCAGCCTGATGATCAGCGGCTGGGCCATCGGCCTCGGCGTTTCGGCCCTGGTGCTGCGCTTCGGACTGGGGGCGGAAAGTCTCGCCTGGGTGCTGATCTTCGCCATCGCGCCGCTGGCCGGCATCTATTACCCCATCGCGACATTGCCCGGCTGGTTGCAGCCGCTGGCCTGGGCCTTGCCGCCCGCCCATGTGTTCGAAGGCATGCGCTCGGTCATGCTGGGACACGGATTCCGCGGCGATCTGCTGGCCTCTGCGCTGGCGCTCAATGCGCTCTATCTGGCGGGGGGAGTGGCTGTATTCCTGCGGGTCTGGCACGGGGCACGAATGCGCGGCGCCTTGCTGAACGTGGGGGAGTGACAAACCGGCGTTCCGGCGGGTAATAGTTTCGAGGTTTCAATACAGGGGATTGCCGCAATGCCAAGCTTCGACATCGTCTCCAAGACCGATCTGGCCGAGGTCGACAACGCCCTGGCCGGAATTACCCGCGAAGTGTCCCAGCGCTATGACTTCAAGGGCGCCAAGTGCTCGGTGGAGCGCAAGGACCAGATGATCACCGTGCTGGCCGACGACGACATGAAATTGAAGGCCATGCATGAATTGCTGGCCGTCCATTTCACCCGGCGCAAGGTCGATCCCAAGGCTTTGGAATACAAGACGGTGGAGAAGGCCTCGGGCAATACCGTTCGCCAGGAAGTCCGCATCAAGGAAGGCGTCGAGAAGGACTTGGGCAAGCGGCTGGTCAAGGAGATCAAGGACACCAAGATGAAGGTTCAGGTGGCCATTCAGGGCGACGAGCTAAGGGTCACCGGAAAAAAGCGCGACGACCTACAAGAGGCCATCGCCTTTCTGAAGAAGCTGGACGTGGACCAGCCGCTGCAGTTCATCAATTTCCGGGATTGAGCCCCGCCGAGGGGAGCCACAGATGGGCGGTGGTTCCCTTGTCTGGCACCGAGTCCAGCCATAACCTGCCGCCGTGCAAGCCTGCGATCCGCGCCGCGGAGGCCAGCCCAAGCCCGGCGCCGGGGAACTTGGCGCGGGAATGCAGGCGGGCGAACGGCCGCAAGACGGATTCCAGGTATTCCGAGGGGATGCCGATACCGTTGTCGGCCACGTCGATGCGCCAGCCGCCATCCTGTTCCACGGCATAGATCCTGATGATGGGAGCCACGCCCGGCCGGTGAAATTTGAGGGCGTTGCCGATCAGGGATTCGAAGACGATGAACAGCAGCACGGCATCGCCGGGCACCGAAGGCAGATCGCCGATCTCGAAGCTTGCGTCGACGCCGGGCGCCGCGTTTCGGCAATCGGCGATGGCCTGATCGACCACATTGCGAACGGCGACCGGCGAAAAGGCCGTCTTTGGGCGATTGCTGCGGCTGAATTTGACGAGACCGCCGACCAGCAGATTCATCTGGGCGGCCCCATCGGCGATGGTGGTGATGGTGGTCTGGGCCCGTTCGGGAAGGTCGGCGGCGAACTCGCGCTGCAGGCGCTGGCTATAGGCCTGTATCTCGCGGATCGGCTCTTGCAGGTCGTGGGACGCGGCGAACAGCATCCGCTCCAATTCCGCCTTGGCCTCGATCAGCAAATCGGCGCTCTGCTTCTGGGCGGTGATGTCGCGGATGGACGAGCGCGACCCCAACGGGGCGCCCGATGGATCGAAGATGGGCTGCCACGACATGGCCACCCATAGAATCTGTCCGTCAAAGGCGCGGACGCGGAATTGGACATCGTCGCCGGACTCGCCGCAGCGTGCCTTTTCCAGGCAGTCGGCGACGCGGTCACGGTCTTGCTCGACCACCATGGGCAGCGGGAACCCGGCCATTCCGTGGCAGACCTGCGGGGAATAACCGACAATGCGTTCCACCGCTGGATTGACCCAGCGCAATCTTCCATTGCTGTCGAACCAGTTTTCCCACGAATAGGTATAGTCGGCGATGGCGCGGAAGCGTCGTTCGCTGTCCTTCAGCTCCGAGATGCGGGCTTCCACCGCACCCGACATGACGTTGAAGGTTCTGGTCAGGACGGCGATTTCATCTTCGCCATCCACGTCCAGTCGCTGAGAGAAGTCGCCGTCGGCCACCTTCAGGGACGCGCGGGCCAACAATTCGAGGTGGCGGGTCAGCCAGAAGCCGATGGCGGTCAAAAGCGCCACGGTCAGGACGATTTCGACGATGGCGATCCCCAGGCTCTGTTGCAGCAGTTCTCGTCGCGCGACACCGATGAAGGCGGTGTCGAGGCCGTAATGGGCGCGACCATAGCGCTGGTTCAGATAGGTGATGTCGAAGGCGCCGTTATAGACCCCGGACTCGCCGTCCAGCCCCCGATCCGGGCTCGGCAAGGGGTCGGTCGCCTTCATGCCGGTGGCGGCCACGACCCGGCCGACGGAATCCTCCACCGCCATATAGGTGATGGAGTGAATATTGCCCCAGCCATCCAAGACGCTTTGAATGGAAGCGTAATCACGAGCGGCCAGCAGACCGGCCAGGGCGATGTTGAACGACGCCTGCTGGGCTTCCAGTTGAACGGTGGTGTTGCGGGCAAGGTGATCGTGGATCAAGCGAACGCTGTTGGCGACCAGCAGGGTCAGCATGACCACTTCGACGACGATGCTGAGCAGCAGCAGCCTCAGCCGCAGCGACTTTCTTGCCGGAACCGAACGCATGCCGCTGAACATGGGTGTCATCGCGCATCCGCCATCATGTGGCGGACAAGGTCCGCATAGGGACGGGCGGCCGCGATATCGGCGGGGGCCAGCGGCACGAAGCCCTGGAAGCCCGAGGCGGCAAAAAAAGCCCTGCCGTTAGGGGTGACGGCGAATTCGGCGATCTCGTCACGAATGCGGTCGATGGTCTGTGCCCCCAGACGGGGATGCGCCATGGTGAATTGATGGGGCACCGCCAGGCGGCATGGCAGCGAGTCCACCTTATCGCGAATATCGGCGGGAACCTGTTGCAGCGGCGACACGCCACTGATGGCGGCATCGGCGTCGCCCATGGCGACGGCGCGAATGGCGGTGGAATGGTTGGACGCATCCACCAGTTCGTAGTCGCGACCGGCCACCAGATTATAGTCGCTTTGCAGCCAGCCTTCGGCCACCACCGACAGCGCCGTCAGTCGATTGGCGGTCAGGATGCGCTTTCCCGCCAATTGGCGGGCTTCGTGGATGGGGCTTCCCTTGGGAACGATGATCACCGGGCGCAGTTCCAGCCGATAGCGGAACAGCGGCACATAGCCCTTGTCGAACGCCATCACGCCAAAATGGGGCGCCGTGATCACCATGTCGAACGACTCGGCCATGACGTCATCGGCATAGGCGCGGAAAGAGGCCGATGTATAAAGGTCCACCGGTCGGCCGAGGGCCTGCTGAAGATGACGTCGCAAGGGGTCGTAGAGGCGGAGCAGGCTGAGCGAGGCGATGGTCGGCAGCAAGCCGATGCGAAGGGGGCGAGCATCTTCAGCCAGTGTTCGCATTGGCAAGGCCAACACAACCACAAGGATGGCAATGGCCAGAATTCCCCCGCCAATACGGCCGATCATCATAAAGATCCTAGAATGCAAGAAAAGGATAGCACCGGATATCAGCCGCCCTCAACCATACTTTTGTAGAGTAGAGTTGATCAAAATCTGCGCATCCATCCTCGGCGGGGAGGGGATGGGGCAGGTCGGCATTGGGGAATATAACGATGTTATCGTGACTTAATCAAGCGACTGCTTATTGTATTGAATGCCGGGCGAGCTGTTTCTCGTCGGTTCCAATCAGGTGCCCCTGGAATCGGCGCTGAATTGCGCCGCCAGCATCCAGTCAGATCTCGTACATCAGTACCGACTCGGCAGGAGCGCGAGTCGCCATGGCGGCCAGCATCGTGGTGTCGAGGATGGCGGCGATGGCATCGCGCACATCTTGCATGATGGCGCGCACCGCGCAGGCGGCCTCGTCGGTGCAGTCGTCGCAGCGGCGGTAGGATAGCCGCGAAACGCACCGCACAGGCGCCAGGGGGCCATCCAGGACGCGCACGATGTCGCCAACGGCGATGGTATCGGCTGGACGGGCCAGCGTATATCCCCCTCCCTTGCCTTTCTTACTCGCCAGGAAGCCCTGGTTTTTCAATTCCAGCAAAATGACGTCGAGAAATTTGCGCGGAATATGCTCCGCCTGGGCGATATCGGCAATCAGGGCCGTTCCACCGCCTTCGCGGCGGGCGAGATAAACCATGGCTTTAAGGCCGTACTTGGCTTTGCTGGAGAGCATTCCGATATTCCACTGTGCTGATGGCAAATGGGCGGATTTTGTCGACATTGTCAATCGCGGCCGCGCTTTCGGGGGCGCGGGCGGCGCGACGAAACGCCTAGGGTAAAAAATATCTACCAATCCAGTAGAAAATATCATTTAATATTTTCCAGTTCATATGACGGAGAGAGAGATGCGCCGCACCCCGTTCCTGCTGGCCGCCGCGTTGGCGGCGTCGACGATCCTGGCTCCGGCCGCCAAGGCCGAGACCACCTTGCTCAACGTGTCCTACGATCCGACCCGCGAGCTGTATCAGGACTTCAACAAGGCCTTCGCCGATCATTGGCTGAAGACCGCTGGCGAGAAGGTGACCATCAATCAGTCGCATGGCGGCGCCGGCAAGCAGGCGCGGGCGGTCATCGACGGACTGGAAGCCGACGTGGTCACGCTGGCGCTGGCCTATGATATCGACGCGATCTCGGAAAAGACCGGACTGATTCCGAAGGATTGGCAGGTCCGCCTGCCGCACAACAGCTCGCCTTACACCTCGACCATCGTGTTCCTTGTGCGCAAGGGCAACCCCAAGGCCATCAAGGACTGGGGCGATCTGGCGCGCGACGGCGTGCAGGTGATCACCCCCAATCCCAAAACCTCGGGCGGTGCCCGTTGGAACTACCTGGCCGCCTGGGGCTGGGCCGAGCGCCAATTCAAGGGCGACGAAGCCAAGGTCCGCGACTATGTCCGCGCCGTGCTGAAGAATGTGCCGGTCCTGGATTCCGGCGCCCGCGGCTCGACCAACACCTTCGTGCAGCGCGGCATCGGCGACGTTCTGCTGGCCTGGGAGAACGAGGCGCTGATGTCGTCCAAGGAACTGGTCGAGGCGAACGTGGAAATCGTCGTGCCGTCCCTCAGCATCCTGGCCGAACCGCCGGTGACGGTGGTCGACAAGGTGGCGGAGCGCCACGCCACCACCAAGGTGGCCGAAGCCTACCTGCGTTACCTCTATGCGCCGATCGGCCAGGAAATCGCCGCCCGGAACTTCTATCGACCGACCGATCCCGAGGTGGCGAAGAAATACGCAAAGCAGTTCCCCGAGGTGAAGACCTTCACCATCGCCGACGCCTTCGGCGGCTGGCAGAAGGCACAAAAGGCGCACTTCACCGACGGCGGAACCTTCGACCAGTTGTTCGAAAAGCGATGAGTGCGCTGTCCGCCTTGGTGGGAACCCGGGCCGCGAGGCACACCGTGCTTCCCGGCTTCGGCCCGTCCCTCGGCTTCACCATCGTCTATTTGGGTCTGGTGGTGCTGATACCTCTGTCGGCCGTGTTCTTCAAGACGGCGGGAATGGGATGGAGCGCCTTCGTCGAAACCGCGTTTCACGGCCGAGTGCTGGCCGCCTATCGCCTGAGTTTCGGCGGCGCGCTGCTGGCGGCGCTGCTGAACGCCGTGTTCGGCTTGCTGGTGGCATGGGTGCTGGTCCGCTATGAATTCCCCGGCCGCAAGCTGGTGGACGCCATGGTGGATCTGCCCTTCGCCCTGCCGACGGCGGTGGCGGGCATCGCGCTCACCGCCATCTACGCCCAGAACGGTTGGCTGGGGTCCGTCCTCGCCCAGTGGGGGATCAAGGTCGCCTATACTCCGCTTGGGGTGATCGTGGCGATGGTGTTCATCAGCCTTCCCTTTGTCGTCCGTACCGTGGAACCCGTCCTTCAGGATCTGGAGACCGACGTGGAAGAGGCCGCCATCAGCCTGGGGGCGGGCCGGGTGCAGACCTTCGTCATGGTGATCCTGCCTGCCCTGCTTCCGGCCTTGCTGACCGGAACCGCGCTGGCCTTCGCCCGTGCGGTGGGCGAGTACGGCTCGGTGATCTTCATCGCGGGCAATCTGCCCGGTGTTTCCGAAATCGCGCCCCTGCTGATCATCACCAAG
Organism: Paramagnetospirillum kuznetsovii; assembly: GCF_003284725.1. Classification (GTDB taxonomy): domain Bacteria; phylum Pseudomonadota; class Alphaproteobacteria; order Rhodospirillales; family Magnetospirillaceae; genus Phaeospirillum; species Phaeospirillum kuznetsovii. The sequence continues at coordinate 355,625 of NZ_PGTO01000002.1, forward strand.
CTGGAACAATACGATTACGCCGGGGCAACCGCCATCGGCACGGTGATGCTGTTGGTTTCGTTCGTCATGCTGCTGGCCATCAATCTGCTGCAGCGGTGGCGCAAGTCACGCATGGGCGGTTAGGAGGAAGCCTTGTCCAAGAATACATCCATGCCGACCCACTCACGCCGACCGGTGAGCGAGCCGGCGCTTATCCGCTGGGCGCTGTGTCTTCTGACCCTGGCCTTCCTGGGTCTGTTCCTGTTCATGCCCCTGGCCGCCGTGCTGGCCGAGGCGTTCCGGAAGGGAACCGAGGCCTATTTCAGCGCCTTGGCGACGCGCGAGACGCTGGCGGCCATCCGGCTCACTCTGTTGACGGCAGCCATCGCCGTGCCGATGAATCTGGTGTTCGGGATCACCGCCGCCTGGTCGGTCGCCAAATTCGACTTTCCCGGTCGTTCGCTGTTGATGACCCTGATCGACCTGCCGTTCTCCGTCTCTCCCGTCATCTCCGGTCTGATCTATGTGCTGATCTTCGGGTTGCAGGGGTGGGTGGGGCCGATATTGGCTGACCATGGGGTCAGGGTCATCTTTGCCGTGCCCGGCATCGTGTTGGCCACCATCTTTGTCACCTTTCCCTTCATCGCCCGGGAACTGATTCCGCTAATGGAGGCGCAGGGCCGCGAGGAAGAGGAAGCCGCTACGGTCCTGGGGGCCAGCGGTTGGCGGACCTTCTTCATGGTGACGCTGCCCAACGTGAAATGGGGCCTGGTCTATGGCGTCTTGCTGTGCAACGCCCGCGCCATGGGCGAGTTTGGCGCGGTATCGGTCGTGTCCGGCCATATTCGCGGCCTGACCAACACCATGCCTCTGCATGTGGAGATTCTTTACAACGAGTACGACTTCGTCGGCGCCTTTGCCGTCGCCTCGCTGTTGGCGTTGCTGGCCCTGCTGACGCTGGCCGTCAAGACCTTCCTGGAATGGGTTCACCGCGACGAGATCGCGGCCGCCTTGCGCTGATGGAGCAGACATGATCGAAGTACGCAATCTATCCAAGACGTTCGGCTCGTTCAGCGCCCTGAAGGACGTCTCGCTGTCCATCGAGCCGGGTGAACTGGTGGCGCTGCTGGGGCCGTCAGGATCGGGCAAGACCACGCTGTTACGCATCATCGCCGGTCTGGAATGTCCCGATGCCGGTGAGGTGGCCTTCGAAGGCACATCCGCGACCAATCTCGCGGTCCGCGACCGTCAGGTCGGCTTCGTGTTCCAGCATTTCGCCCTGTTCCGGCATATGACCGTCGCCGACAACATCTCGTTCGGCCTGCGCGTGCGGGAACGTGCCCTGCGGCCGTCCAAGGCGGAAATCCGCGAGCGCGTGGAGCACCTGTTGTCCATGGTGCAGTTGAAGGGGCTGGAAAGCCGCTATCCGTCGCAATTGTCCGGGGGGCAGCGTCAGCGCGTCGCCTTGGCGCGCGCCTTGGCCGTCGAGCCACGGGTGTTGCTGCTGGATGAACCATTCGGTGCTCTCGACGCCCAGGTGCGCAAGGATCTTCGACGGTGGTTGCGTCATCTTCACGACGATCTGGGGATCACCTCGGTCTTCGTGACACATGATCAGGAAGAGGCCATGGAAGTGGCCGACCGCGTGGTGGTGATGGACCATGGGCGCATCGAACAGGTCGGCAGCCCCCGCGATATCTACGACCATCCCGTCAGTCCCTTCGTCTATCGGTTCCTGGGCAACGTCAATGGCTTTCCATGCCGCTCGAACGGCGGACGCATCCATGTCGTCGGCACCGAGATGATCGCTCCCGACTTTGCGGGTCATGGCGAAAGGGATGTCACGGCTTTCATCCGGCCCCACGATTTCGACATCGAAGCCGGTTCCGAACAGGCCAACGCGACCTTGCGTCATGCCGTGGTGCTGGGGCCGCAGGTTAGGATCGAAGTGAACCTGGCGGACGGCCAAATCGTGGAGGCCGAGTTGGCACGCGACGTCTTCGACCGGCTTAGCCTGCACCCACGGCAAAAGATTCGCGTGGTGCCCCGCCGCGCTCAAATATTCCTGGACGATGGCACCCAGGCCCGCGCACAGCCGACCGGAAACGGGAGTGGTTGATATAGGATTGCGGTGACAGGAGTGCCCCCTCATCGGCATTAATGGTGGGCTGGGGTGGCAGTGCACGCAATACCTGCCCCACAAACCCATGCCTTTCCCCGTCCGACCGTCAACAGCCAGTGGAGAATATCGCGGCGGAGAGAACGGTTACTCTGAAAGGAAATTGGCGGAGGAGTGGGAACTGGCGGTGAACCTTCTCTTGTCTGAGATCAAGGTGTCATGGTGCCTTGAGTGTGGACATTAAATGCACTGTCACCGCAAGCCGTCACCGCAATCCCAGCCGGGAGAAAAGGTGTTTGGCGGCTGGGCCCAGTGCAGCACGGAATCCGCGAAATTAGAACTCGTTATTGCCGCCTTGATTGACGCCGTCCTCAAAGACTTTCCGGGAAAAGTCGGCGAAAAGTATACAGTGAATCTTCCTGATATCGAGCCATGATACATGTATTCGTAGGGCAAGCTGGGCGGTTCCAATGATGATTCCTTCTAATACTCCGACCCGAAGTTCAGCGATGGAATTGCATGGCCGCAGAGGGTGACCATGGTCGGATCGAATTTATAGACGTCGCGGCAGATGCCGAGGATGAAGTCGTGATAGGGCTTGGCCACGCTGAAATGGCACAGCATCAATTTCTTGCGGGTCAGGAACAGGGGTACGAAGGGCGATCTGCGGGTCGCCAGGGCCGCTAATATTCCCTCTGTGACGCCAGGCCAATCCGGGTGGAACATATCGTCGACCGCGATGATGCCATAGGGCGAGGTCAGCTCGCTGGCCAGGAAGAAGTCATAGGTAATGTGTTGGGCGGTGTGCCCGCCGTCGATGCTGAAAAAAGCGAACCGGCCGTATTCTGCCAGGATCTCCGCCTGATCGGCGGCATTGAGCGTCAGGCTGTCCTTGGACATCAGGGCGACGCTGTCGGGGTCGGCCACGAAGCTGTCCACATAGGCGCGGGTCAGGTCGTATGACCCCTTGCCGGACCCGTCCACGTTCTTGTCCTGGTCATCAAAGACGTCGATGCCCAGTGATCGGGCCGGAGCCAGGATGTTGTGGAGCGCGATCAGGTATTTGCCGTGATGAACGCCGATTTCGCAGGCGCCGCCGGTCACCCCGTGCCGCTCGAACAACTCTTTGAAATGGGCCATGAAAATGACGGAGGAAGGTTGCCCGGGCCAGCCCGCGATCTGTGGAAAACCCGATTCCATATAGGTCAGGAAGGCACTTCCCGGCGCCAAGGGTGGGGTCTGCGTCGTCAAGTTGGCCTCCTTATCCGCCACACTAAGTGTGCAGATTGTAGACCGCTGGGCAATATGGCAATTGAGGGCCGGGCCGACCTATCGGCGGCTGGGCGCCGAGACCGCGACCGTGGGGGCGCGTGCCGCGCGTGCCGGTCCGGGGGCGGCCGGAGCAGCGGCTGGCTTGGCGGCGGGTTTCAAGGAGGCCTGGGCGGGCAGGCCGTTGTCCAGGTCGATGGCGAAGGCCATGGCCCGCTCCGAGGCCTGCCTCAGGCTGGGCAGGCTGCGCGGCCAGGGCTTGCAGGTCTCCAGATGCTTGGCCAGCTTCTGGACCGCCCATTGGGCTCCGGTCGGCCCCATGGCCTGGCGGAAGGCCTTCTCGCCCATGCGGGCGAAGGAGGAAAACAGGAAGACGGTGACCAGCCTTAGATTGTTGTCCAGCGCGGGCACCAATTGCTGGAAGATGCGGCTGTCCATGCACGAGATCTGCGATACCGCCCGGCGGGCGCCGCTGTCCGCCAAATTGGGGAAGACGACGCTGAGATCCATCTTGGCGAAGGCCTCGCTGAGGGCGTTGGGGTCGACGCCGCCATCGGGGCCGCGCAAGCGGCTGGCGTCATCGAGCATCAACGGCAAGCGGCCATCGGCGGTCAGTCCTTCCTCGGCCAGGATCTTCAACTGGCCGGGCTCGCGGAAGGTCAGGATGCGGGCGCCAAGGCCCTTCACCGTGGGAAGGTCCAAGGGGGCGTAATGGGGAATCAGCGGCACCTGCCATTCGAAACCCAGATTCTCGCGGAAGGCGCCATACAGCTTCTCCGCCGGTCCCAGGGGCGGCGGCAGCGGGCGGAGCGGAGGCGGCGGCTTCTTCAACCGCAGGCGGATGGCGGCCTGTTGCAGCAGCGACAGATCGGGGGCCTTTGGCGCCACCGGGCGCGGGGCGGGGGGTAAGGTGGCGCGAAAATAGCGCTTGGCCGAGGCGCGCACGATCAGGCGCACCACGTCGGATACGGTGCGTCCGCACCACAGCGGGTCTTGGTCACTGGTGGCCGGCCGCTTGTCGGGGCGGACGGCGACGCGCTTGAACAGGTCGGGCTGCGAGCGGAAGACCTGAAAACATTCGTGCAGGACGGCGGGGGTATTCAGAACGTGGTCATAGACCTGCTCCGGAGACAGGACCGACAACTGAGCCATATTGACCCGTAGGATGTCGGATACTTGCGTCCTCAGCGTTCTACGAATGGCGTCGAGGTGACCTTGAGCGAGATCGCCACCGATAGCGAGACTTGCAGTTGTCACTTTGCCCCCCAATACCCAGCCGTACTACTCCCATATCCCCGCTGGGATATGTGACGGAATGGAGGGAAAGGATCAACAAAATGTTAATGGAATAGACTTCAGTATGTGATGAATTGATACAACTCAGCACATGTTGTCGGACTCTGCGACGGAATCGCCAAGATCGGTGGGAAGAAGCCGAAGCGCCGTGACGCCGACCAGCACAATAAAACCAAAGATCCCAATTCCGCCTATTCCAAGAACGATTTCAAGAACAGTCGGAACATAGGCATGTATACGTCCATCGGCGAAGCTGGAGGTGGCTTCCATTCCGGGGAACAGATCCAGGGGCCAGGATTGGCCGCCGATGATCAGGACATAGACCTGCGCCAAGCCCCCCAGCACCACCAGTGCCGAGGCCATGGCGGAGCGCTTGCGCACGGCATGGCCGCAGCCACCGAATGCGATGATCAGGGGGAAAATTCCCCCGAGCGCCACCTGGCCACCCCAGAACAGGGTGGTGTAGATGCCACCTCCGGTCAGGATGTAGCTTTCCACCGCGCCGCGTCCGGCGAAATACAACTGGGTCACGTGATGCAGTGCCAAGAAATAGAGATTGGCGGCGACGAACAGGCCCAGCAGGCGGACCAGCCGGGTCAGCAACTGGTCGCCCAGCGGCCGCCTGGTGGTCTTGGCGACGAACAGCAGCACCAGGATGAACACCGCCAGCCCATAGGCGAAGGACATGGCGATGAACAGCGGCGCCATGACGGCGGCGCCATAGGCCTCGCGGGCCACCAGGAAGCCGAAGATGCAGCCGGTGCCGGTGGTCAGGATCAGCCGCCACACAAAGGCGGCCAGGGCGGCGGGCTTATAAAAGGCCTTGGCCCGCCAATCCATCATGGTCCACAGATAGGCCGCCACCACACCGAAGAAGCCGGAATAGAGGATGACGTTCCAGGCGAAGATGGATTTGAAATTGAAATGGGTCATGGCGACGAACAGGCGGTCGGGGCGGCCCAGATCGAGAACCAGAACCGCGAGGCCGCCCGCCAGCAAGGCGATGGCCAGCAGGCCGGACATGCGGCCCAGCGGCTGATAGGGCGCGCGTCCGAACACCGATCCCACCGAGGCGATGTTCAGCGCCCCCGAGGCGGCGACGATCAGGAAGACGGCGAAGACATGGGGCATGCCCCAGACCACCTGATTGGTCATGCCGGTGACCCAGTGGCCCTGGTGCTCCATGGTCCAGACGGCGGCAAGGGCGGCCACGATCACGGCGCCCAATCCACCGGCCAGGGCGACCCAGCCGGGGGTAAAGGGGCGGACTTCCTTGTATTCTGTCTTTATCATCCCGATGCCTTCCCTCTTCCTTCTCCCTCCATTTATTTCGTCACCCCCGCGCAGGCGGGGGTCCATGGTGGGGCTGGCATCCGATATTAACCGAGAGAGTGATATTGGCGGATGCATGGATTCCCGCTTTCGCGGGAATGACGAGAAACGAAGGTCAGGCTCCTTTTGTAAACAATCAAATCCCCTGATAGCGAACGCCCGGCTCCATGCCCAGATCGGCGCGGATGCGGGTGGTGGCCTCGGCGGCGACGCGCTTGGCGATCTCGCTGGTCGGGTCTTTCAGGTCGCCGAACAGCATGGCTCCCTTGGCCTTGGCGGCGCAGGCCTCGACGCAGGCGGGCAGACGACCGTCATCGATGCGGTGGACGCACAGCGTGCAGCCTTCCACCGTCCCCTTGCCGCGCGGAAGGTAAGGCTTCTGGCCGGTTTGCTCCTCATGGGCGAAGCTGCGCGCCTTGTAGGGGCAAGCCATCATGCAATAGCGACAGCCGATGCAGATATGGCGGTCCACCAGGACGATGCCGTCGGCCCGCTTCATGCTCGCTCCGGTGGGGCAGACATCGACGCAGGCGGGCTTGGCGCAATGCTGGCACATGACCGGCAGCGAATGGGCATTGCCGGTGGCCGGATCCTTCACATCCACCTTGCGGATGTATTGGGCGTCGGTCAACGGCCGGTCGTGGCCGGACAGTCCCATCTCGGACTTGCAGGCGTCGACGCAGACCGTACAGTCGGTCGCGCATTTACGGGTGTCGATCAGCAGGCCCCAGCGCTTGGCGGCCGAGGCGGGCTGGCCCGCCTGGGCGGGGGAGACCAGCAGGATGGCGCCCGATGCCAGGATAAGATGTCGGCGGGAAAGCTCGGTCATCGACTGGCCTCCTTGACCGTCGGCGTGGTGGCATGGCACTCGAAGCAGTCGGGCTTGACGGCGGCGTAAGCGTGGCAGGACTGACAGAACTGCCCCTCGGCATTGATGGGGACCGGTTTGCCCGCCGTGTCGGCGGTGGAATGGCAGGCGACGCAGTCCTTCAGCGACGCCTTGCCGCCCCGGATGCCAAGCCGCATGGTGTCGTCGCGCTGATGCTTCAGCATGTCCGGGTGGTCGCGCCGCATCACGTCATTGGCGGCGATGCAGGCCTCGCCCTTGGGCTTGGGCAGACTGGGCAGGTCGGCGGCCAGGGCGGGCAGAGTGACGAGAAGAAGCATGAGCAGCAGGCCCCCCACCCCAACCCCTCCCCACCAGGGGGAGGGGCTAGAGCGGAATCTCCCCTCCCCTTGATGGGGAGGGGCTGGGGGTGGGGTGACTTGCATGACCATCCCTATTCCCCCAACCCCATCTGGATATAGCCGGTGGGGCAGACGTCGCGGCAGATGTGGCAGCCGATGCATTTGGAATAATCGGTTTCCACATAGCGGCCGGTGGTGCGCTCGGACTTCTTGACCCGGTCCACCGCGTGCTGCGGGCAGAACACCACGCAGTTGTCGCATTCGAAGCACAGGCCACAGGACATGCAGCGCTTGGCCTCGTCCACCGCGCCCTGCTCGCTCAAGGGAATCAGGCGTTCCTCGAAATTGCCGATCACCTGATCGGCGGCGATGTGGACTTCGTCGCGGTGATGGCGCGGCGTCTGGACGAAGTGGCCGAGGAACAGATCCTCGTGGGTGATGATCTCATTGGGGCCGCGATTCTCGAAATTGTGGACGGCGAATTTCGCCGCGTCGGTTCCCCGGGTGGCGCCCACGTCATAGGCGGCGGGCGACAGATTGGCCTCGCGCAGCTTGTCCAGCAGGTTGAAGTGGTGGACATCCACCTTGGGCCGCTTGCCCACATCGCCCTTGACCAGGAATTCCTCGATGCTGGCGGCGGCGACGCGGCCGTGGCCGATGGCGGTGGTCAGCAGATGCGGCTTGACGACATCGCCGCCGACGAAGTGCTTGGGCTTGCCCGGCACCCGCATGGTCTTGTCGGCATTGATGAAGCCACGGCCGTTGTCGATCTCGGGCAGGTCGGCCAGATCGCCGCTCTGGCCGATGGCCGAAACGATCAGGTCGGCCTCCATGACGAATTCGGTACCCGCGATGGGGCTGGGGGTCATGCCGTCCATGGTGCATTGGCACAGCTTCAGCCCGGTGGCGCGGCCATCGGCGCCCTTGATCACTTCCAGCGGCATGATGCCGCCCTTGATGTCGACGCCTTCGCGCTTGGCGTCATCGATCTCGCGCTGGGCGGCGAACATCTTTTCCACCGGGAACAGCGAGGTCAGGGTGACGTCGGCGCCTTCGCGCGACGCGCTGGCGGCCACGTCATGGGCGACCTGGCCCAGGATGACGTGATCGACGCGGTCCTGGTCGGAGACCTGCTTGATATGGCCCAGGCGGCGAGCCACCGAGGCCACGTCGATGGAGGTGTCACCGCCGCCGACCACGATGATGCGGCCGGGGACGTGTTGCAGGCGGCCCTCGTTGAAGGCTTTCAGGAAGGCGACGCCGGAGACGCAGTTGGCGGTGTCCTTCCAGCCCGGCACCGGCAGGCCGCGACCGGAATGGGTGCCGACGCCCCAGAAGATGGCGTCGTACTTGGTTTCCAGCTCGGACACGGTGATGTCTGTGCCGACCCGGCACTTGGTCTTGATGGTGATGCCCATGTCGATGATGCGGTTGATCTCGGCGTCCAGCACCTCGCGCGGCGTGCGGTAGCCGGGGATGCCATAGCGGACATAGCCGCCCAATTCCGGCTTTTCCTCCAGCAGGGTGACGGCATGACCGGCGCGGCGCAGGTGATAGGCGGCCGACAGACCGGCCGGGCCGCCGCCGATGACCACCACCGACTTGCCGGTCTCATGCTCCGGCTTGGGGAAGGTCATCTTGTTCTCGATGGCCCAATCGCCGATGAAATGCTCCACCGAATTGATGCCGACATGTTCCTCGACCATGTTGCGGTTGCAGCCCTGCTCGCAAGGAGCGGGGCAGACGCGGCCCATGACGGCGGGGAAGGGATTGGCCTCGGTCATGCGGCGGAAGGCGTATTCCTGCATGGAGATTCCCGCCGGGGGCTTTTCCACGCCGCGCACGATGTCGAGCCAGCCGCGAATGTCGTGGCCCGACGGGCACGAGCCCGAGCACGGCGGCGTGCGCAGCACATAGGTCGGGCATTTGTGCGACCATCCGGCCTGGAAGATTTCCTTCTGCCAGGCGCCCGGCTTGAAGTCGCCGTCCTTGTAGCGGCGATAGTTCAAGCCCTCGGTGGTGGCCTTGGCACTGGTCTTGGCAGCCATGGAAACTCTCCCTTGTATTTTCTTTTGTCCCTCAAGCGCCGGGCGCTCGCATCCGCTCGCTTGGCTTTCCTCCGCTAAAGCTTCGGGTCGCTCAATGCTCCCGCGCTTCGGCTAAAGCCTCGCTCTCATATTCGGTCCCTCAAGCGCCGGGCGCTTGTCGTCAGTCGTTGTCGCCCAGGATGATGGCGTTGCTCACCAGTTGGTGAACGGAGACCACCATTTCCCGGTCGTGCCCGAAATAGGGCAGGATCTTGGTGAACTGAGCCTTGCAGATGGCGCACATGGCGGCCATGTGGGTGACGCCCTCGCGCTCGACCACGTCCTTCAAGGCTTCCATGCGCGGGGCCGAGCCCTTGACGCGCAGCTCGATCAGCTCGTCGGTCAGCAAGCCGCCGCCACCGCCGCAGCAGAAGGTCTTCTCGCAGATGGTGTCGGGGTGCATGTCGACGAATTTCGGCACCGACGCCTGGATCACCGCGCGCGGGATGGTGAACTGACCGCCGGGCGTATCGCCCATGCGGGCTCCACGCGCCACGTTGCAGGAATCGTGGACGGTCAGCACCATGCCGTCATTGCCCGACTTGTCCAGCTTGATGCCCTTGCGGCTGATCAGGTCGTTGGTGAATTCCAAGATGTGCTGCGGCACCGGATAGCGGGGATCAAGGAAGTCCCACGGACCCGCCAGGGTGTTGAGGAAGGAATAGGCGACGCGCCAGGCATGGCCGCATTCGCCGAAGATGATGCGCTTGACGCCCAATTGCAGGGCGGCCTCGCGGATGCGCAGACTGATCTTGCGCATCTGCTCGTAATTGCCGATGAACATGCCGAAATTGCCGGCTTCCGACGCCAGGGTGGACAGGGTCCACGACACGCCCGCGGCATGGAACACCTTGGCATAGCCCATCAGGCCCAGGATATGCGGCTCGGCGAAGAAGTCGGCCGACGGCGTGACCAGCAGCACCTCGGCGCCGTGGACGTCGATGGGCAGCTTCACCGCCACGCCCGTCTCGGCCTCCATGTCCTCCTCGAGGCCTTCCAGCGTGTCGAGCAGGGCAGGGGCGGGCAGGCCGAGATTATTGCCGATCTTGTGGACCTTGCCGATGATCTCGTTGCAGTACTTCTGGCCCTGGCCGATGGAATCCATGATGTCGCGGGCCGCCATGGAAATCTCGGCGGTGTCGATGCCATAGGGGCAGAACACCGAGCAGCGGCGGCACTGCGAGCACTGGTGGAAGTAGTTGTACCACTCGTCCAGCACGTCCTTGGTCAGGTCGCGCGCACCCACCAGATTGGGCGCGATCTTGCCCATGGGGGTGAAATAGCGGCGATAGACCGAGCGGAACAGATCCTGGCGGGCCACTGGCATGTTCTTGGGATCGGCGGTGCCCAGGAAATAGTGGCACTTGTCGGTGCAGGCGCCGCATTTGACGCAGATGTCCATGAACACCTGCAGCGAGCGGTACTTTGACAGCAGCTCGCCCATATGGCCGATGGCCTTCTTTTCCCAGCCCTCTTCCAGCACGCCGGGAAAGCCCAGCGGTTCCTGATGGGCGGCGGCCGCCACATAGGGCTTGGATTCGGCCATGGCACCGACTTTAAGCGCAGGAATCCGGCGCTCTTCCACATTGCCCAGTTCGGGGGTGTCGAAGGGGGCGGCCATGTCAGCTCCTCTTCTCTTCGAGCTTGGCGGCCCAATCGCACAGATGGCGGTGCTCGCGCGGCGTGTCGGTCTGGTTGCGGGTCGGGCTGAAGAACAGGCCCGGCGCGTGCAACAGCTTGGAGAACGGGAAGATGATCATCAGGGCGGCCACCAGCAGTAGATGCACCGCCAGCAGCGGATCAGTGGGCAGCGGCCGCAGCTCGAAGCCCATCAATCCGGTGAAGAAGGCCTTCACCGCCACGATATCGGTGTGAACAAGGCATTTCATGGCCATGCCGCTGGCGCCGATGGCGATCAGCAGCACCAGCATCAGGATGTCGGACTTTCCGGTGATGTAGCGGATGCGTTCGATCACCACGCGCCGCGCCAACAGCAGCAGCAATCCGGCCACCATGGCGAGACCGGCGGGCTGGGCCAGGGGCTGGACCAGGGCGACCAGCGGGCCGACCGAGGTCTCGAAATAGCGGACGTGGCGGATCAGCACCACCGCCAGGCCGAGATGAAAGATCATGGCGAACAGCCAGAGCGGCTTGTTGCCCTTGAACAGGCTTTCGAACATCAGGGCTTCGCGGCCAAGGCGAAAGGCGACGCCCGGCTTGGTCAGCGGCGCCGGGGTGGTGGGAATCTTCAGCGGCGCCGGGGTGCGGGCGTACTGGGCGATCTTGAGGCCCAGTCCGACGACCATCACCAGGGTGGCGACCATGAAAAGAATGGCGAAGAAGATCGTCACGAGTCCCTCACGTCGGAGCGCGGGCGTCCCGCCCGCTGGTCCCGGAAAAGGAGGCGGGCGGGACGCCCGCGCTCCGGGGAATCGGTTACACGCAGCCGGTCGGCTTGGGCAGGCCGGCGATCTTGCACGCCTGCTTGCCGGGGCCGTAGGGGAACAGCTCGTAGAGATACTTGTTGTTGCCCTTGTCGGGGCCCATCTTCTTGGCGATGGCCTTGGTGAGCACGCGCACGGCCGGGGCGATCTGGTACTCGGCGTAGTATTCGCGCAGGAAATTGACCACTTCCCAATGCTCGGGCGTGAGCGCGATGCCCTCGTCCTTGGCGATCTGGCCGGCCAGATCCTCGTTCCAATCGTTGATATTGATCAGGAAGCCTTCTTCATCGGCCTCGATGCTGGCGCCGTTGGTGGTGTAAGCCATGGTCGAACCTCTCCTCTGGTGTCTTTCTAAATTGCCCCGATAGTCACAGCCAGGCGTTGACCGCCTTGTTCTGTGCCGCCAAATCCACAAACCCGCCGTAATCCACGACGGTCACGCCCGCGACCACATTGGCGGGGTCGAAGCCCCGCGCCTTCAGATCCGGTCCCAGGACATGAAGGCGGAAGGTCTTGGCCGCATCGGCGATCTTACCCGCGACGGCGGTTCCCGTCATGGCCGCGAACACGGCGTCCTCGATCAGCAGGATGGCGTCACCCGGCTGGGCATGGCCCAGGCAGGAGTCCAGATTGTTGCGCTCGAAGGGCGATTTGTTGACGGTGTGCAGAATGCTCATCGCTATGTTTCCTTCAAATCTCGTCTTTGCGGCTTCACCCCACCCCCGGCCCCTCCCCATCAAGGGGAGGGGAGCTTTATTGTAGCCCCTCCCCCTCGTGGGGAGGGGGGGGGGGGTCACGCCGTCAGAACCACGTCCATCTCGCTCATCAGCTTGCCCATATCGGCGCGGCTGATGACTTCGACGGGGACCAGCAGGTCGTCCTCGGTCAGGCCGCGCTCGGCCAGTCCCTCGGCTTCCACGTAAAGCTTCTCGATGTCGTAGCCTTCCAGCGCCCGGTAGGTGGGCGAGAAGTTCTTGACGCCGATCTCCGCCGGGGTCTGGCCCTTCTTGATCTGGTAGATGCCATCGTCGACGAAGGCCAGATGGACATCCTGGTCGAAGGCGGCCGAGATCAGCACCATTTCCAGCACTTCCAACGCATAGACGGTGCCATGCGGCGGCTTGCGATTGATGAACATGAACTTCTTGACGATTCCGCTATCCATCTCGTCCATGGCTTCAATCCCCAAAAGTCACGATGCGGTCGGCCTGAATGCCGGACTCGATCAACTGGCCCAGACCCGAAATACGGAAGCCGGGGGCAAGATTGCCGTCGACGATGCCGCGGCGCAGACCGGCGGCGACGCAAACCACCAGATCGACCTTGTGATCCTCGGCCAGCTTCTGCCAGTTCTTGGTCACGTTGCGGTCGTCGCTGGGCGGCTGGCCCAGGCTGGTGGCGTTGTTGACGCCGTCGTAATAGAAGAACACCCGGAAGATCTCGTGTCCCTTTTCCAGCGCCGCCTTGGCGAACTGGAAGGCGGAGTCCGAGGCCTGATGGTTATAGGGGCCTTCGTTGACCAGAATGCCGAACTTCATGTCTCGCCCCTCTTAGAAATGCAGGTGCGCCGAAGCGTTGAGATTGGCGCGGCCGCCGCGCCAGGTGTCCACGTGGTACTTGGTGAACGGCAGGTCGGTCATCTCGAAGAAGCGCGGCCAGCCGATGCGCTCGATCCACTCGCCCATGCGCTCCCACGGGCGGGCATCGGCCTTGTAGGTGGCCAGGATCTTCTTGACCACCTCGGCCACTTCCGGCCAGCGCGGCGCGTTGTTGGGCAGGCCCGCGGCCACCAGCTTATGGAACATGGGCTTGGAGCGGGTCGAGGAATGCTTGCCGCCGACCCAGATGGCGATCTTGGAATTGACCGGGTCGTTGATCTGCATGGGCGGGCAGGGCGGATAGCAGGCGCCGCAGCACACGCACTTCTTCTCGTCCACTTCCAGGCTCGGCTTGCCGTCCACCAGGGCGGGGCGAATGGCGGCCACCGGGCAGCGGGCGATGACGGCGGGGCGTTCGCAGACGCCCGACACCAGCGCGTGGTTGATCACCGGCGGCTTGGTGTGCTGGACGTTGATGGCGATGTCGCCCTGGCCGCCGCAGTTGATCTGGCAGCAGCTGGTGGTGATCTTGACCCGGTTGGGCATGTCCTCGTTCTTGAACTCGTCGACCAGTTCGTCCATCAGCGCCTTGACCACGCCCGAAGCGTCGGTGCCGGGGATATCGCAGTGCAGCCAGCCCTGGGTGTGGCTGATGAAGCCCACCGAATTGCCGGTGCCGCCGACGGGGAAGCCCGCCTTCTCCAGGGTCTCGATCAGCGGCTTGACCTGCGTCTCGTCGGTGGTCATGAACTCGACCGAGGAACGGGTGGTGAAGCGCAGGTGACCCTCGCAGAACTTATCGGCGATGTCGCACAGGGTGCGGATGGTGAAAACGTCCATCTGGCGCTGGGTACCGGCCTTGACGGTATAGACCGCCTCGCCCGATTCGGACACATGGCGCAGCACGCCTGCCTGGGGCCGGTCGTGCCAGGCCCATTTGCCGTAATTGCGGACCAGGGCCGGATGCATGAACTGCTTGGAGTCCGGCACGCCGGTTTCGTTGGGACGACGAAGTTCGCTCATAGCCTGTCTCTCCCTACTCAGCCGCGCTGGACTTGGTTTCGTTCCACTTGCGCACTTCTTCGTCCCAACCGTCGGTGCGGACATAGGAGTTGGTGCGCGGCTGGCTGATCATGTTGACGTCCAGCGGCAGGTCCAGGCCTTCCAGATAGTTGGCCAGACCGATGCGCTCGATCATTTCGCCGGTGCGTTCGTGCTCCAGCGCGTTGTCGGCGAAGAAGTCGAGCATGGCATGGCCAAGCTCCACCAGCTTCTCGAAGTCTTCCTCGGTCTCCATCTTCATGAAGGGGACCAGAACGGTGCCCATCAGATCGCCGATCTTGAGCGTGCGCTTGCCGCCCACCAGGATGGCGATGCCGCGATCCTTGCCGGGCTTCAAGGCCTTGGTGCAGACGTTGATGCAGTGCATGCAGCGCACGCAGGACTTGTTGTCCACGTCCAATGTGTCGTCGTCGTTCAGCCCCAGCGCCTGGGTCGGGCACATGCGGATGACCTGATTGATGAATTCCTTGCGGCCCAGTTGCTTGACCTTGGCCTTCACCTCGGTCTGGTCCACCTGCATGTCGTCGCGCCAGGTGCCCAGCACGGCCACGTCGGCGCGCTGGGTGGCGTTGGCGCAGTCGTTGGCGCAGCCCGAGAACTTGAACTTCATCTTATAGGGCAGCGAGGGGCGGTGAATGTCGTCGGTGAAGCTGTTGATGATGGACTTATGGGCCGTCAGGGTGTCGTAGCAGGCCTGCTCGCAGCGGGCCGGACCGACGCAGCTGGCCGCCGTGCGAACGCCCGCGCCCGCACCGCCCATGTCGAAGCCCATGCCGTTCAGCTTGTCCCAGGCGGGCTGCACCTGCTCGGTGCGGCAGCCCTGGAACATGATGTCGCCGCTCTGGCCATGCAGGGCGATCAGGCCCGAGCCGTGCTCTTCCCAGATGTCGCACATCTCGCGCAGCGTCTTGGTGTCGTAGAAGAAGCCCGGCGCGGGCATGATGCGCAGCGTGTGGAATTCCGAGGATTCAGGGAACTGGGACGCCACTTCCGAGAAGCGGGCGATGACGCCAGCGCCATAGCCGAACACGCCGACGGTGCCGCCCTTCCAATAGCCCTTGCGGGTCTGGTAGCTGTGCTCCAACTGGCCCAGCAGACCCTTCATGATCTCGGCATTGGGCTTGCCCTCGGACTTGGCCAGCCGCTTCAGTCCGGTGACGAAACTGGGCCACGGGCCTTTTTCAAGCTCGTCCAGCATCGGCGTGGAGGGCAATTTCTTCGACATCGCGTTTCGCTCCCTTACCCGTATCCGCTCATAGGCCGCACATCGCCCTTCGGCGTGATGCGGCCGTTTGCCGTCATTGATTTCCGATGGAAGCGTGCTTCCTGGAACCGTCCCTGATTTCGGGGTCGTTGGTTGGCGCCCCATTACATTAAGGGATCATAATATTATGGGCGGCGATGATCCAAGTGGATTCTTTAGAAAAATCGCATGAAAATGGGGACGGAGGAAAAATGCACGGAATCCCAGGGGTTTTTAATCTCGACGACGGTTTGGCCTATGGCCGGTGGCGCGATGCAAAGGTCGCGGATCAACCGGCGGCGGTCGGCGATCTGGTGGTGGCGGTGTCGGCCATCTCCGCCCCGACCTCGTCGGAGCGCGCGGCGTTGCGCGATCGCATCGGACGCTGGTCCATGGCGGTCTATGCCGAATCACCCCAGCGGGGGCGGGACGACAAGGCGGCCCTGAAGGCCTTGGCCGCCGGGTTTGGCCTAAGCTCCATCGATGCCAATCAACTGGCCGACGATGACGGCGTGACCCCCCTTGCCGTCCATCGCGAGGGGGCTCGGTCGCGCTATATTCCCTATACCGAGCGTCCCATCACCTGGCATACGGACGGCTATTATAATACGCCAGGGCGGACCGTGCGGTCCCTGCTGCTGCATTGCGCAAGTCCGGCGGCCCACGGCGGCGCCAACCGGCTGATGGATGTGGAGATGCTCTATATCCTGCTGCGCGAGGAGGATCCGGACCTGATCCGGGTCTTGATGGCGCCGGACGCCATGACCATTCCCGGCAACGACGAGGAAGGCATGCGGCGCCCCGCCACGGTGGGGCCGGTGTTCTCGGTGGATGCGGGCGGCCATCTTCACATGCGCTACACGGCGCGCGCGCGCAATGTGGAATGGTCCGAGGCGGCCCGCCCGGCCGCCGAGGCCATCCGGCGTCATCTGGACGCGCCGTCGCCTTATATATTCGAACACATCTTGCAGGCGGGCCAGGGATTGATCGCCAACAACCCGCTGCACACCCGCGAGCCCTTCACCGACGATCCCGCCCGCCCGCGCCTTTTGTATCGGGCGCGCTATCACGAGAGGATTTAGATGACCGACGACATCAAGCACCCGGAAGAGACGGTGACAACCCTGGCGGTCATCGACGCCCCGTGGAGCCGCGAGATCACCCTGCAAAAGGTCGAACACGACAGCGGTCTCGGCATCCTTCGCATGCGGATCAAGGAAGGCCGCGCCCGCTTCACCATCATCGATCTGGACCAGCCGACGGTGGACAAGATGATGGGCGTGATGGGGGCGTGGTCAGGGAGATGATGGAGCGCGGGCGTCCCGCCCGCCTATCCATTTTGCAAATTGCGGGCGGGGCGCCCGCGCTCCGGGTTAGGGCACGACCAGCCGCTTGGTCTTCTTCCCGGCGCAGGCCTCGGCCCAGATCATCTGGTAGGCCCGCTCCATGTCGGCGATGAAGCCCTTGGTGTCGAATAGCGGGGTGGTCAGGCGATTGGCCGCCAGCTTGGCCTTGATGGCGGCCAATTGCGCCGGATCGGAGGCGAGGCGCGCCGCCAGTTCCTCATAGGCGTCGAGATCGGGGCAGATCAGCTCCGGCAGTCCCACATGGGTCAGCAGGCTGGCCGCGACCCGAGCGGCGAACAGGCGGCCCGGCGCGGTAATCACCGGCACCCCCGCCCACAGGGCGTCGCTGGCGGTCGTATGGGCGTTGTAATACAGCGTGTCCAGGAACAGGTCGGCGTGGCGGTGGCGGGCCAGATGCTGGTCCTTGGGCAGACGAGCCGCGAAGATCAGCCGGTCGGGATCGACTCCCCCGGTCTCGGCGGCGCGTCTCAGATTGGCGACCATCTCCGGGGTGCCGCCCAGCAGCCACAGCACGGAACCCGGCACCCGGCTTAAGATACGCATCCAGCGGCCGAACATCTCGGGCTCGATCTTGAAGGCCTGGTTGAAGCAGCAGAACACGAAGCCCGATGGGGGCAGTCCGCATTCATGACGGCTTGGTCCAGCATGGGAAATGATCTGGTCGCGGTCGTTGGACTGATAGCAATGGGGCAGCACCGCCACCCGCTCGCTGAAGTCGCTCTCGTGGCCGGGGGGGCAGGTCACCGCGTCCACCAGCGCCCAGTCCATGAACGAAGCGCCGCTGGTGCCGGGCAATCCAAGCCAGTTCACCGTCACCGGCGCAGGGCGCAATGCGGTCAGGGCCAGCCGGTTGCCCCTTGTATGGACGTTGATGTCCACCAGGATGTCCACACCGGCCGCCTGGATGGCCTTGGCGGCGTCCAGGGTGTCCAGCGGGCCAAGCTCCACGAACTGGTCCGACTGCTCGCGCACCAAGCGGCGGTAATCGCTGCCGTCGTCGGGCTCCAGCGCCAGGGTCACCACCTTGAAGCGCGACCGGTCGTGTCCTGGGAACAATCCCCGCATCAGATGGGTGGTGGGGTGGTCGTGAAAATCGGCGGACATATAGCCGATGGTCAGGCGTTCGCGCGGGCCGGGCTTGGGCGTCTTGATAACGGCTTTCAGTGGCGCCGCCTCGGCGCTCACGGTCTCGGCGCGCTGGCGGGCGAACGCCAGCAATTCCTTGGCGGTCAGCGGCAGCGGGAAGGTCAGCGACATCATGGGGCCGACGGCACCCGGCGCTTTCAAGGCAGGCCCGATCAATGAGTCCCGCAGTCCCTCCACATCGCGCCAGTCGCAAACGCCGAGCCGAGCCTCGGTCAGCCGCGCCCGCATGGCAAGGTCACTGGGCCGGGCGGCGGCGGCCTTCTCGTAGTAGGCGATGGCGCGGCCCATCTCGCCGATCTTACGCACCGCATTGCCCGCGCCCATCAAGGCTTCCGGCATGGTCGGCGCAAGGGCCATGGCCCGCTCGAATAAGGAAACCGCCTCGGCGAGCGAGCCGTGATCAGACAGCAGATTGCCCAGATTGACCAGGGTCGGCGGCGCGTCGGGGGCCAGGGCGAGGGAGCGGCGCAACAGGTCTTCCGCCTCCTTGCGGCGGCCCTGGGTGATGCGGACGCGCCCCAGGCTGGTGAGAAGCTGCCACGAGTCGGGCTTGGCGGCGAGTCCGTGCTGGAATGCCTCGGCGGCCTCGGCCCAGCGCCCGGATTCACCCAGCAAGGTGCCCAGATTCAGCCAGCCTTCCATCATGGCCGGAGCAAGGCCAAGGGCCTTGCGCAGCGCGGTCGCGGCGGCGTCGATCCTGCCCCGGTCCTTCAACACGCGGGCGAGATTGTAATGCACCATGGGATTGTCGGGCAGCAGCCCCGCCAGCTTGCGCAAGGCGGTCTCGGCCTCGGCCAATTGCCCCGAGCGGTACAGGGCCTCGGAGCGCGATGCCAGCGCTTCGATGTCCTGGGCCTTCGCGGGGGTCACGTCAATGGGAGCCGGGCTTTGGCGGCGGCGGGCTGCGCGGCGGCGGGGCGCTACGCGGCGGCGGCGCATCGTCGGATTCTTCCTCCGGCGCCTTTTGGCGGATGATGAATCCCTGCAACGCCCAGCCGATCAGATAGAAGGTGGCGACGAACAGCCACAGGCCGGACAGTCCGAACACGATGGCGCGATGAATCGCCTCGTCCGAGGCGCCAAAGCTTCCCAAGGCCCA
Source organism: Paramagnetospirillum kuznetsovii (assembly GCF_003284725.1). Lineage (GTDB taxonomy): Bacteria > Pseudomonadota > Alphaproteobacteria > Rhodospirillales > Magnetospirillaceae > Phaeospirillum > Phaeospirillum kuznetsovii. Next base: position 374,854 of record NZ_PGTO01000002.1, read on the forward strand.
CAGCATGGGGGCCGAGAACAGCGCCGCCATGGCGCCAGCCAGCCCAAGACGGGTCCAACCGCTGGCCTTCATGAACGATATCCGGTGAGCCATTCAGGTTTCCCCCCTCGCCACGTGTTCCAGTATGATTCTCCACTTTCCTCGCGCCGCGCGCAACACCTCACATATACCAAGAAGTCCGTGACAACTTGTATCATTCGCGAGTATTTCTAGACCCATCAGAAGGTTCTTGGGGGGAACCGGGGTCTTAAGACGTCAAGCAGGGCAGCACCAGAATGGTCGCGGATCGTGCAAGTTTTGAAGTACAGGTTTCCAAGGATGGCCGATGGGCCACGGAGACCATTGTCTATAAGGAAGACGAGGCTCGAGCCCTCGCCAAGAAGCTTCTCGCCGACAAGAAATGCGAAGGTGCGAAGATCGTGCGCAACTGGTTGCGCGGCGACGGCACCATGGTGGAATCCGAGATCTTCTGCGAGACCCGCACCGTCAAGGACGACGGCCCCATCCGCATTGTTCCCATTGATTCGATTCCTGACGAAAAATGCGAGACCCCCGACGATTTCATGGGCGACGGGGCTCGCAATGTGGTCAACCGCGTCTTCCGCAACTATCTGGACAAGCAGTTCCTCACGCCCACCGAGCTGATGCACTCCTACAAGGAGCTGAAGCGCCTCCAGGAAAAGGACTCCCTGGTCCCCTCGGCGGTGGATCGCGTCGCCCAGCTTCAGACCAAGGACGGCGAGCAGGACGCCAAGAGCCGCGGCCAGGAAATCTTCAAATCCATCGACGATATCTCGGCCCGCGCCCGGCGGGTGGAAAGCCTGAAGCTGCCCAAGCTGGACGGCAGTTTCAGCGAGATGATGGCCAAGATCGCGGCCATGGGAGAGTCCGAGGATCGCGACTATCTGGCCATGGTGGTGCTGTCGCGCGATCTGATGAATGTGCGCAACTGGGTCGGCAAGCTGGAACGCCTGTGCAATCTGGCGGTGGCCGACAGCGACCCCCACGCCCTGGAGATGCTCGACGGCGTCATCGCCGACGTGCTCGGCTCCAACGTGGTGCAGGACGTGCTGGGCTGGCAGCCGGGTCTGGGCGCCGCCATCATCGCCATGTTCGATCTGGCCGCCGGCAAGATGAAGGTGCAAAAGAGCGACGCGGGCGAATCCGCCGAGGTGCTGAACCGCCTGTTCGCCGAGAACAAGCTGCCGGTCAGCCGCGCCGGTCTGCTGGACCGCGCCCATCGCCAGATCCGTTCACCCAATCCGCTGAACCGAACCGAGCCCGAGAAGGAAGGCGAGGAGTTCAAGCGGCTGATGATGCGGACCTTGACGCCGACCGGCTTTGCCAGTGGCGCCGAAACCGCCGAGGCCTTGACCACTCGCTTTACCAGACTGGTGGAACAAGGTGGATCGGCCGGGCGCAAGGCGGCCATGGAAAGTCTGTTCCGCACCCTGCCGGATCGTGCCTTCGGGCTGATCTATCTGTGCGATATGCTGACCACGCCCTATGGCGAGGAGCATGCCGCCACAATCAGCGAATTACTGGGTTTCGTGTTCCGGTCTCGGGCGCTGGCCGAATTTTGCGACCGCACCCTGCCTCCCAAGGACCGGATGATGCGGGCCACCAATGCCCATCGGGCGGCCATGGCCTCCCAATTCCCGGCAGAAACCAAGACCCAACTGGCGGAGCATATCGACGGCATTCTGGAACGCTATCTGATCGACGAGCAGATCGTGGAAAAGCTGGACCATCACGAATCGCCGCTGCGTGATCGCGCCGTCCGGCTGGTCCAGTTTTGCGCCGCAGGTGTCCTGCCCGAGGGCAAGGCCATGACCCGCGCCCGCCAGCGCATCCTGGGCCTGCTGCGCATGCCCAATTTCGACGCCCACTTCATCGACGGTTTCACCGACCCGATGCGGGCGCAAAAGGCGCTGCGCGATTTCCACCAGTTGCTGGTCAAGGCCGGATTCGGCTGAGCGGTGTCGGTGCGGGCGGGACGCCCGCCCTCCATTTCATGCTTTCCGGAGCGCGGGCATCCTGCCCGCCCTATTCCTCTTCCGACCTTTGATGCAACCGCAGCGGCTTGTTGCAGTGGGGACACAGATGTCCGCTCTCCACCGACTGACGCAGGATCAGGGCGGCTTCCTCGTCCGATAGCTGGAGCGCGTGGCGAGTCTTTTCCAGCATGCGGCGGTCGCTGCGTTTCAGATTGCCTTCCTCCAGCGCCTTTTCCACCGCTTCCCGGTATTCCTCGCGGCGGATGCGCATCTGTTCGGAAAAACCCGATGCCAACACACCGGCGGGCAAGGCGATCATGCCCACGCCGAGGACGGCGGTCAGCGCACCCAGCATGCGCCCCATCATGGTGATGGGCACCATGTCGCCATAGCCGAGCGTGGTCAGGGTGACCACCGCCCACCACATGGAGGTGGGGATATCGCTGAACACATGGGGCTGGGCGCGGTGTTCAAACAGATAGATCAGGCTGGAGGTCAGCACCAAGATCACCATCATGACGAACAGCACGGCGCCGATGGAGCGCGCTTCCTGGCGCGCCACCGCTCCCATGACGCTCATGGCCATGGAATAGCGGCCCAGCTTGAACACGCGAAGAACGCGCAGAACGCGGATGGCGCGAAGGTCCATCTCGACCACGATGCCCAGATAGAACGGCAGCACCGACAACAGATCCACCACCGCCATGGGCGATACCGCCCAGCGCAGACGTCCCCAAACCGGATGGCGATAGCGCGGCTCGTCAATTTCCACCGCCGTCCACAGGCGCAGCAGATATTCCATGCTGAAGATGGCGACGGAAATCAGGTCGAAGGCGTGGAATACCGGACCATGGGCGATGGACAGGTGTTCCACCGATTCCATCACCACTGCCAAGACATTCAGCCCGATCAGGATGATGAGGAAGGAATCGACGATCTTGACCAGAAGGTCGGAATGGCCTTCGCCGCCCAGCATGTGGTAGACGGTCCGCCGCAGCGTCCGCCTGCGGTGAATGTGACGATGGCTTGGGTGCGGATGGGGATGCGCGTTTTGAGCGGTCGTCACGGAATGGCCAGGGTAAAGAAGGATCCAGGTGCAACACTATCCCGGCGCGGGTAGTTTGGGGAAGGGGTGGCGTCCCAACAAAAGCTATGATCATATTAGAATTTAATAATAAGCGGCGGTCCGGGGAGTTTTCATGACGGCCAAGAGCGACAAAGCGGCGGGGCAGGTTGCCCTGGTGGGGGCAGGTCCCGGTGATCCCGACCTGCTGACGGTCAAGGCCCTGCGCCTGATCCAGGCGGCCGAGGTGGTGGTCTATGACCGGCTGGTCAGCAAGGAGATCATGGACCTGATACCGCCCCAAACGGAACGGGTCTACGCCGGTAAGGCGCTGGGGCATCATCATCTGGTTCAAGACGAGATCAATGATCTATTGCTGCGGTTGGCGCGTTCGGGTCGCAACGTGGTCCGGCTCAAGGGCGGCGATTCCTTTGTCTTCGGTCGCGGCAGCGAAGAGGCGCTTCATTTGGCGCGCAACGGCGTCTCGTTCGAAGTCGTGCCCGGCATCAGCGCCGCCGCCGGATGTTCCAGCTATGCCGGCATACCGCTGACCCATCGCGGTCTGGCCACCGGGGTCCAGTTCGTTCCGGGACATTTGCGCGAGGGGCGCAATCTCGATCTGAATTGGGACAAGCTGGCGGACCCTCAAACCACCCTGGTCATCTATATGGGGCTGCAATCGCTGCCGGAGACTTCGGCGGAACTGATCAAGGCCGGACTGCCCGCCGACACGCCCGCCTGCGCCATCGAGAACGGCACCACGCCGCGTCAGCGCCGTGTGATCGGAACCCTGTCCAATCTGCCCGGCCGCGCTCGGGATGCCGGTCTGCAAGCGCCAACCCTGATCGTCATCGGCAAGGTGGTCTCCCTGGCCGTGGATCTCGATTGGTTCAATCTGGACGGTGGATCGCAATGACCACCTCGGCGTTGGTCCTGGTCGGTCACGGGTCCACCCGCCATCCCGACGGCGCCGCCCCCGTGCTTGCCTTGGCCGATGACATTCGCCGGTCGGGTCGCTTTGCCCAGGTGGCGGCGGTGTTCATGAAGCAATCGCCGAAATTGGCCGAAGCGGAAGCCATGGTGAATGCGGCCACGGTGTTCGTGGTTCCGGTCTTCGCGGGCAAGGGCTATTACACCGACACCCTGATTCCGCGCGAGATGGGCCTGGTCGGTCCGATCACCGAGCGGGGCGGCCGTCGTTTCATCTATACGGCGCCAGCGGGAACCCATCCCCGCATTCCCGGCGTCCTGGCCTGTCGCGCCGAGGGGGTGGCCACCGGCGCGGGCATGGTGGTCGCCGAGACCACGCTGCTGCTGATCGCCCACGGTTCGTCGCGGCCCGGAGGCGCGGGCGAGACGCCGCGCGCCATAGCCGCCGCCATGGCCGCCATGAATCGCTTCGCCGAAATCGTCCTGGTCTTCCTGGAGCAGGAGCCCAAGGCCGAGACCTGGGCCTCCTTGGCGACGTGTCGCGACGTGGTGGCGCTGCCGCTGCTGGTGGCGCAGGGCATGCACGCCAGCCAGGACATTCCGCCGCTGTTCGGGCTGGAGAACGGAAATCGGGGGCCGGTTCAAAGCCAGGGACATCGAGTCGTCCTAGGAACCGGTCTTGGGGCCGAACCCGAACTGGTGGACATCATTCTCGAAATGGCGGCGGCTGCGTCGGCCTAACTTAGGTTGCGGAAAGCTCCTTCCCGCCCCCTTTCTATCGTCACCCCCGCGCAGGCGGGGGTCCATGCTGATGCAAGACGGGGCTTTAGCGACAAGATATTGAGTGGTTGAGGCATGGATTCCCGCTTTCGCGGGAATGACGGGGCTTTTCCGCAGCCTGTTACATCTTCGGAAAGAACGCGAAACGCAGCGACTCGCGGGTGAACATCTCGCAGTTTTCGTCGTCCTCCGACCGGCGTCGCACGGCAGGCTCCTGGGCCGCCTTGCAGCGGCTTCCGACGCGGTAATAGCAGTCGGCGCATTGGCGAAGTGTCGGTGTCGGCGCCTGCATGAAATCCTCTCGGCCCGCTGCAATGCAACATGGGGAGAGGATAGCGGAATTCGACGATATCGGTATGACCAGTTGGTTAAGGTTTCTTCGTCGCCCTGACCTCGACGATCACCGCCACTTTCAAGCCGACGGTATCGCCGCTCTTCCAGGCGCCCTGGCCGATTCCGTAATCGGTGCGGATCAATTCAAGCCTACCGCTCGCCTTGGCCTTGGCGCCGTCGATGTCCAGGGTGAAGGGCAGCGTCACCTCCTTCTTGATTCCCCTGATGCTCAGGCTTCCGACCGCCTCAAAGGCATTGCCGCCCTTGGGCCGGAAGCTGGTGGCTTCGAACCGGGCCTGGGGAAAGGCCTTGGTGTGAAACCAATCGGATTCGGGCAGCGCCTCGTCCTTGTCGCGGCTGGCGGTGGTGGCGCTTTTCATGTCGATATCGATGACCGCCTTGCCCACCGTCGGATTGGCGGGGTCGAAATCGATGCTGCCGCTCCACTTGGTGAAGCTGCCCTGGAACGGGCTGCCGCCTTGGGTGCCCTCGAAGCCCAGGATGGAGTTGAGCGGATCGATCGCCCATTCGGCGGCCTGGGCGGAACCGCCCCACAGCAGGGCGGCGGCGAGGAAAAGGGCGGGCTTCATGGTGATCTCCGAAAACGAGGCAGCATGCGGATAAGGACGTCGTCCTTGATAAGGAAGTGATGGCGCAGGGCCGCTCCCACATGGCCGAGTACCGCCAGGATCATCATCCAGGCCCCCGCTTCGTGCAGCAGCTTGGCCCCGTCGTTGAAGCCGCGCGGCAAGGGAAGATGGGGAACCGGGATCAGCCCGTAAAGCACGGTGGGGATGTTGTAGGGCGAGGTGGAAACCACCGCCCAGCCCGCCAGCGGCATGGCCAGCATCAGCGCATAAAGCCCCAGATGACCCGCATGGGCGAGCAGCTTTTCCCATTCGGGCATGTGGTCGGGAAGCGGTGGCGGTCGGTGCCCAAGGCGCCAGAACAGGCGCAGCAGCGTCAGCACCAGAACGGTGGCTCCCACCGATTTATGCATCTGGTACATCTGGAACTGCTGGGCCGACCCCGGCTTCAGGCCCGTCATGATGAAACCGGCCACCATCAGCCCGATGATGGCAAGGGCCATGAGCCAGTGCAAGCCCATGGCCACCCGGTCATAGCGTGTGTGTTCGCTCATCTGGCCGACCGCTACTGGCGAACGAATTCGGCGCTGATGGTCAGGGTCACCTCGTCACCGACCACGGGCACGGCGTAGGCGAGGCCGAAATCGCTGCGCTTGACCTTGGTGGTGGCATTGAAGCCCGCCACGTATTTCTTGTTCATGGGATGGATGCCCGAACCGGCCAAGGTTGCGTCCAGCACCACCGGCTTGGTGACGCCGTGCAGGGTCAATTCGCCGCTGATCTTGCCGGAGGTCGGCCCGGTGACTTCGATCGAGGTGCTCTTGAAACTGGCGGTCGGGTATTTGGCGGTGTCGAACAGATCGGGCGACTTCAAATGGGCGTCGAATTTCGGCACCGTGGTCAAAACCCCGTCCATGTTGACGGTGACGGCCAGGGCGCTCTTGTCCACCGCCTTGGAATCGACGGTCAGGGTCGCGTCGAAATCGCTGAACAGGCCGTAGGAGGTGGAAAAGCCCAGGTGATTGAAGGAGAAGATGATCTTGGCATGGGACTTGTCCACTTGATACTGGCCGCTTTCGACCTTGTCCGAGGCATGGGCGGCCGTGGATTGGGCAAGAACCGGGGAGGCGGCGGCGATGGCGACGGCAAAAGCGGCGGCTGCGAATTTCATGGTGGTGTCCCTCGGCAGTGAAAGAATTGGATGGGCAGTGTACATGCGGTCGCCGTTGCGACAATCGCAGCATTTATAAACACATTGTCCTGCCGTGGTGGACGATCATGCGTCCGACAGATGAAGATGAAAGGCGTAGTCCTCGCTTCGAATATGGTCGAGCAGCCATTGCTTCAGCAGCAACAGCTCGGCGGAAACGGATGTCAGCTCGTCCGAGCAGAAGTCCTTGAGAACCCGGCGCGCCTGCTCCACCAGCTTGTCGTGGGCGGCCTCGTGCTCGTTGATGCGGGGATAGGCGTATAGCCGCATCAGCATTTGCTCGGACATGAAATGGACTTCCGAGTAATCGACCAACTGTTTCAATATGGACCTGAGTTCGTCGAGGCCCTTGCCGGTGGCGAGCCCCTGTTCGATGGCGAGGATCAGTTCCACCTGGACACGATGTTCCAAGTCCATGGTGGCCCGTCCGGCTTCATAGCTTTCCGTGATCTTGCTCATGTGGAGTCCCCTCCCTGCGTCCGCTATGCAAGGATGTGGCGACGCTCACCCTGAAATTCAATCAGCCCTTGTTGCGAGGGCCCTTGCGCACGGGCCGACCGTCGCCATGATCGGGCGGCGGCAGCAAGATGGGCCGCCGGGGCGGCAGTTGCGCCTCCATGGCCCGCTCGATCATTTGCGCCGTCGCCAAGACTTCGGCCAACTTGGCACGCAGCACTTCTGCCGACAGAGGTTCGGCGAGTGCCTCAATCTTGCGGATACGCTTGGGCTTGGCGGAACTCAGGGCACCGGCTCCGGCCAGGATGAAAGCATCGACCCATTCGTCCAGCTTGGAAACGCGAATGCCCAGTCCGGCGGCGACTGCAGACGCCGACTCGCCGCGCAGCACCTTCATCACCGACTGGCGCTTGACCGCCTGTGTGATGGGGGGGCGCTTCTTCTGCGGCACCACCGTCAGATCGGTCACCGACGCGGGACGGCTTGGCGGTTCGATGCGGCCGGTGGCGGCCCCAATCGTACCGCCGACAGACGCTTGGGGCGCCGCTGCGGGGGCAATTGCTGCCGCTACGGGGGCGGCGCCTGGTGCCGGGATGGTGATGCGACCGCTGACCGGCGCCGGGGCCTTGGGGGCGCTGGGAGACGCCGAGATTTGCTGCGCAAGCATGCCCATTCCGGCCAAAATCGGCATGGGCCCCATGGCGACAGTGGGCAGTGCGGGGCGCTCACCGGGCGGCAACGGCTTGGCCGTGGTCGCCACCGAGGGCAGCGTGATTCGCGATGAGGCCACGCCGAACCGTTCGCTCTCGCGGTGGGGCTTGGGTTGGGCGCTGAATTGCGGTCCGCCGGCGGCGGCGAGACGCCCGCCCACACGGGGGAGACTGGCGGGGGCAACGTGCTCGGATGACTGGGGCGCTTGCGGGCGTTGGGGCAGTTGCGGCGGGAGCGCGGTGGTTGGGACAATTCTGGCGGCAGGCGCTTGCGGGGCCGCCGCGGCGGCAGGAGCAAGAGCAGGAGCAAGAGCAGGAGCAGGAGCAGGAGCAGGAGCGGTCGCGGGTGTGGGCATCCGCGCTGGCGATTGCTGCGCGGTGGCTTCCTTGATCGCCCGTTCCGCCAGTTCCGACGCGGGCATTTTGACCGGCGTGATACGGGCCAGGGCTTGACCATCCGCCGGTGCCGCCGCGCCAGGAGGTGCGGGAAGGGCGGGCTGAGCAGGCGGCAAGACCTTTTCGGCGGTCTTGCCGATTTCTTCCAGCGCCGCCGTGGCGGCATCGATGATCGGCTGGTATTGGCGGCCCGAGGCGACCTCGTTGAGGAACGCCTGCGCCGCCGTCACATAGGCGACGGCTTCGGGGCCGCGTCCACCGGCGTCCAGAACCGCCTTGCGCAAGCGGTGCGGCATGCGGCGCAACAGGCCCTGTCGGCGGTTGGACAGCACCTTGAAGTTCAAGACTTCGGCCATTTCCTTGGGGTGACGGCCGGGATGCAGGGATTCGAACATGATCTCGATCATTTCGATCTCGGCATGCTCGAGAACCAGGAAGGTCTGCTGCGACTTCTGCCAATCAAGGATAAAGCGGCCGATGGTGGACAGTTGGGCCGCGATCTCTTCTTCGAAGGTGGCGGAATCCAGCATGCGCCATGCCCGCGTCGTCGCCAGCGGCAAGCGGCTGGGGCGGGCGAAGTGGCGCGACAGATGCAACGCCACCGCCAGCAGGGCGCGGCTGCGAATGCCGGAATTGCCGAAGGCGGCGAAGCAATCGCGAACCATGTCCGATACTTGGAAGTCGCTGCGCGGCAGCGGGTCGGACAAGAGCTCGGCCAGCAGATTGATGTCTTCGGGAAGGGTGTTGTCGCCCTTCTCCTCGGTCTCGGCGATGGCCCGGCGCACCAGGGCGACGGCTTCGGGCGTGGCGGGGGTCGGCCCAGGATGGATGGCGGGCTTGGCTTGCTCGGCAAGGAAGCGGGCGTCACTGGGGCGATCGCGGACGGTGCTGGCGGGTTCGAAGGTGAAGATGGGCTTGACCAGATGGGCGACGCGCCCCTTCAAGCCTAACCAGGCGCGTCGGCCGTGGGCGACGCCAAGGGCCAGTCCGTCGGCCACGACAACAAAGGCGCGGACGAACAGCGTCAGCACACCCGAGGCCACGGCCGCCACGGGAACCACGATGACGATGATGGGCGCCCAAATCAGCGCGGCGAGGCCACTGGGGCGCACGGCATCTCGGATCCCTTCCGGGTGGGGCGTCGCCTTGGCCTTGCCATCGGCGCGGACATTCATTCGGCGAGCATGGGCCATCGCGGCGTCCATGCGGGCACGCAAAGACGCCCAGTGCATCCGAGATGCCTGGCGCCCATTCCCCGCATGACTGTTCCTCGCATTATACGAACGCATGGTACCAGTATGTCCCCAACGCAGCCTTGGAAGCAAGGTGGCCGGTAGCCATAGTGGATGTGGATAAGTTAATAATATCGTTATGAATTAAAGTGATGGGTGGGGTTCGTCTAGTCGATCTATGTTTTGTGGTCGCGGAGTCTTAGAGGGCTAGCCCTAGGCGGGTTCCCTCCTCGAAGGCCGCCAGTGCGTCAAGGCGGGCCGCCTCTCTGGCGCCTCCAATCAGATGGACCGGCTTGCCGTTCGCTATCAGTTCGGCGAGAAGATCGCGTCTCGGTTCTTGGCCGATGCAGACGACAATTGTGTCAACCTCGACCAAGCGGGCTTCATTATTAAACAGGATGTGAATGCCACTTGGGTCGATGCGTTCGTAAGTGACGCCGCTCAACATCTCGACGCCGCGACGTTGCAGTGTCGCCTTATGAATCCAGCCGGTGGTCTTGCCGAGACTGCCGCCGGGGCGTTCCGTCTTGCGTTGCATCATGGTGATTCGCCGTGGCGGTGCGGGCGCCGTCGCGGCGGGGCGGAGACCGCCGGGAGTGGCGAAAGAGCGATCGATGCCCCAGGCGTCATAGAAGGGCTCGTGCTCGCCCAGCAGCGCCAGGGCAACGTCGAACCCGACGCCGCCGCTTCCCAGGATCGCCACGCGCTCACCGCCTTGGCGGCGGCCCGACAGGATGTCGTCGTAGCTTGCCACCAAGGGAAGGTCCGCGCCAGGCAGGTCCAGACGACGCGGACGGATTCCGGCCGCCAGCACCACTTGATCGAAATCCTTCAATTCAGCGGTGGTGGCCGTGTGTCCGAGACGAATATTCGCGCCCGCTGCCGCCAGTTCCGAGGCGTAATAGCGCGGCGTCGCCAGATATTCTTCCTTGCCCGGAACTTGACGGGCCAAGGTGAATTGGCCGCCCAGTTCATCGGCGGCTTCGAAGAGGGTGACTTGGTGGCCGCGTCTCGCGGCTTCCAGGGCGCAGGACATGCCGGCCGGTCCTCCCCCCACCACGGCGATGGATTTGACGGCGAGACTGGGACTGGCCTTGAAGCGGATCTCGCGACCGGCGCGGGGATTGACCAGGCAGGTGGCCGAAGCGCCCGAGAAGATGGGGTCCAGGCAGCCCTGATTGCAGCCGATGCAGGCGTTGATGCTCTCGGCGCGGCCGTCGCGAACCTTGGCGGCGAAGGCCGGGTCGGCCAGCAGCGGCCGCGCCATGGACACCAGATCGGCCTCGCCCCGTTCCAACAGGGCTTCGGCCAGTTCGGGGGATTTGATGCGGTTGCTGGCAGCCACCGGAATGCCAACGGCCGCCTTGACCCGGGCGGTGGCCCAGCTCCAGGCGCCTTGCGGCACGGTATGGGCGATGGTGGGGACGCGGGCCTCGTGCCAGCCGATGCCGCTGTTGATGATGTCGACGCCCTCGGCTTCCAACGCCTTGGCCACCGTGACCACCTCGTCGGCCGCCAGTCCGTCCTCCACCAGATCCACCATGGACAGGCGCGCCGACATGAGGAGATCCGGCCCGATGCCGCCGCGGACCGATCGCACGATATCCAGCAGGAAGCGCATGCGGCCGTCCAGGTCGCCGCCCCAGCGATCCGTCCGCTTGTTGGTGCGCAACGCCAGGAACTCGTTGATGAGATAGCCTTCGGACGCCATGACCTCGACGCCGTCATAACCGGCCTGGGCCGCCAAGGCCGCCGTGCGGCCGTATTGCGCGATGGTGCCGAGGATATCCGCCTCGGTCATTTCGCGCGGCACGATGGAACTGATGGGCGCCCGGATGGCGGACGGGGCGACGATGTCGGGATGCTTGCCGTAGCGGCCGCAATGAAGGATCTGCATGGCGATCCGGCCGCCTTCCGCATGAACCATGTCGGTGATCAGCCGATGGCCGTCCAACTGGGATTCATTGGCCAGAACGGTGCCGTCTGGGCCGAAGCTACCTTCGGGATTGGGGGCGACGCCGCCGGTGACGATCAGTCCGATACCGCCCTTGGCCCGCTCGGCGTAGAAATGAGCCAGCCTCGGGAACGCATCGGGGGCGCTCTCGAATCCCAAATGCATGGATCCCATGATCATGCGATTGGGAAGTCGGATCGACCGGAGTTGAAGCGGCGATAGCAGGCGGGGAAACGACATGGGGAGCTCTCACGCGGATAATTCGGCATTACGGTACTGAATTGGGTCTGGAACGGCAAGGATGGCCTTACGCAGAACGTTTCGGCTCATCGCCCGCGGTGATGGCCAGCAGCGAGAAGATGTGATCGCTGAGCGATTCCACCCAACTGCGCATGAACGGATCCAGTTCGTCCAATTTGGCCCTGAATCGCTCGGGAGAGATCAACATGACCTCTGCCTGGGTTGTCGCCGTGGCGGTGACCGGTCGGGGAAAACGCTCGATCAGGGCCAATTCGCCGAACAGCTGGTAGGGCTCCAGCTCCCCCACCACCAGCGTCTCGCCATGGCGGGGGGTTGTGATCTGGACGGTGCCCGACATCAGGATATAGCCGAAATCGGGAGTATCGCCCTTGCGATAGATCGTCTCGCCGGGGCGGTAGATCCTGACCTCGTTATCGGCCACGGTCATGGCGGCGATGGCGAGGCGCGAAAACTGGCGGCGGTGGTTGGCCTGTTCCATGCTGACCCGCGCCCCTTCGGCCTCGGATTCCGAGGGCTTCAGGTTGACGTCCACGCCCACGAGCGTCAGCTTGTCGGCCAGCGCCTCCATGGTGAAAGGCTTCATGATATATTCGTCGGCGCCTTCGGCCAGGGCGCGCTCGATGTGATCCATGGAGGTCTCCACGGTGCACATGATGATGCGGGGGGCCTTGCCCTCGGGCAGGGCGCGCACTTGGCGGACCAGGGCGAGGCCGTTCATGCCCGGCAAGTTCCAATCGACGATCATGGCGTCGGGCAGCCGCTTGGCGCAGATGGCCAAGGCATCCTCGGCGCATTTGGCCTCGATGGAAAACAGGCCAAGCTTTCTCAGCATCTCGCGCAGAACGCGGCGAATGGTTGCGGAATCCTCGACGATCATGCAGGTCCGCATCGGCAGCTTCCGGTCAGGTATTGCGTTCGACGAACTTTTCCAGCCAGTGGATATCATAATCGCCGTTGACGAAATCGGAATCCTGGACCAGCCGGTTGTGCAGCGGCAAGGTCGTCTTGATCCCTTCGATCACGTATTCGCCCAGCGAACGGCGCAGGCGCATCAGCGCCTCGTTGCGGGAATTGCCGTGGACGATCAGCTTGGCGATCATGCTGTCGTAATGAGGCGGGATGCGGTAGCCGGAATAAAGGCCCGAATCGACCCGCACGCCCAGCCCGCCGGGGGCGTGATAGCCGCTGATGCGGCCGGGGCAGGGAATGAAGCTCTGCGGATCCTCGGCATTGACGCGGCACTCGATGGCATGGCCCTGGAAGCGCACGTCGTCCTGGGTGTAGCCCAGCGGGGCACCCGCGGCGATGCGGATCTGCTCGCGCACCAGATCGATGCCGGTGATGGCCTCGGTGATGGGATGTTCCACCTGGAGGCGGGTGTTCATCTCGATGAAGTAGAACTCGCCGTTCTCGAACAGGAATTCGATGGTACCCGCGTTGCGATAGCCCAGCTTGGCGATGGCGTCGCAGGCGATCTTGCCGATGCGGGCGCGCTGGTCGGCATTGAGCGCGGGCGACGGAGCCTCTTCCAGCACCTTCTGATGCTTGCGTTGCAGCGAGCAGTCGCGCTCGCCCAGATGCACCACGGCGCCGTAATTATCGGCCAGGATCTGCATCTCGATATGGCGGGGATGGCCCAGATACTTTTCCATGTAGACATCGGCATTGCCGAAGGCGGCCTTGGCCTCGTTGCGGGCCATCTTCCAGGCCTCGACCAATTCGCCCGGCGTGCGGGCGACCTTCATGCCCTTGCCACCGCCGCCCGCCGTCGCCTTGATCAGGACGGGATAGCCGATCTCGGCGCCGACCCGCAGCGCCTCCTCCTCGGAATCGATGGAGCCGTCCGAGCCGGGAACCACCGGAATACCGGCGTCCTTGACGGCCTGCTTGGCGGTGATCTTGTCGCCCATCATGCGGATATGGTCGGCGGTGGGGCCGATGAAGACGAAGCCGTGTTCCTCGACCATCTGGGCGAAGTCGGCGTTCTCCGACAGGAAGCCGTAACCGGGATGGATGGCGTCGGCGCCGGTGATGGTGGCGGCCGACAGGATCGCCGCCTTGTTCAGATAGGAGTCCCTGGCCGAGGGGGGGCCGATGCAGACCGCTTCGTCGGCGAGACGCACATGCATGGCGTCGTTGTCGGCGGTGGAATGCACCGCCACGGTGCGGATACCCATCTCGCGGCAGGCGCGGTGGATACGCAGTGCGATCTCGCCCCGATTGGCGATGAGGACTTTCTCGAACATCATCGCTATTCGATGATCATCAGGGGCTCGCCGAACTCAACCGGCTGGCCGTCGGTCACCAGGATGCGGGTGAGCTTGCCGCCGCGCGACGCCCGGATGGGATTGAAGGTCTTCATGGCCTCGATCAGCATCACCGTCTGGCCCTCCGACACCGTGTCGCCGGGATTGACGAACTTGGCCGCGCCCGGTTCCGGCGACAGATAGGCGACGCCCACCATGGGCGAGGTCACCGCGCCGGGATGGTCGGCATCATAGGCCGCCGCGCCACCCGCCGCCGGCTGGGCCGTCGGCTGGCCGGGATGGGCCATGGCCGCGCCGTGATGGACGGTGAGAGGAGCCGCCGTGCGGGCCACCCTGATCTTGACGTCGCCGACGCCGTATTCGATCTCGGTGAGATTGGTTTCGTCGAGCAGTGCGGCGAGCGTGCGCACCAGTTCGCTGTCGATGGGAGTCTTGTTGCCCATTATGCCTCTGAACTTCCCTTGATCAGGCGGGCCAGCGCGTCGAGCGCGAGGATGTATCCGTGGCTTCCCAGCCCGCAGATCATCCCCTTGGCCGCCTTGGCCACGTAAGAGTGATGGCGGAACGAATCCCGCTGGTGAATGTTGGACAGGTGGACTTCGATGGCCGGAACCTCGGCCGCCAGCAAGGCGTCGAGAAGGGCCACCGAGGTGTGGGTATAGGCGCCTGCATTGATGACGATGCCCGCCGCCCGGCGCCGGGTTTCCTGAATCCAGGTGACCAGTTCGCCTTCATGGTTGCTTTGGCGAAACTCCACCGCGAGACCCAGCCCGCCCGCATGGGCGCGGCACAGGGCCTCGATATCGGCAAGGCTTTCGGTCCCGTACAGCTCGGGCTGCCGAGTTCCCAACATATTGAGGTTGGGGCCGTTGATGATGCTGATGATGGGGGCGGCGCTCACGTCGCGATCCCCTCCTTGCGCTCATTCGCCATGGCAGGGTTTATAGCACGGGACGGCGCGGGTGCAACCTGGAGAAAGGAGGGGGGCGTCCCGCCATCGGTCACGCCGCCTGCGTCAGGGTGAAATCCACATGAATGGCGTCATAGGGGAAGGAGACCCGACCATCCGCCCCCCGCTCGAGGATGCCGGCGTCGAGCAGGGCATGCACGTCGCCATGAACCGCCTTGACGTCTCGGCTGGAACGGCGAGCGGCCTCGCGGATGGTCATGGCCTCCTGTCCGGCCATGGTCTTCAGGAGATCCCAGCGCTTGGGCGACATCACTTTCCACAGCAGATCCACCGATGCGAATGACACATATGATCCTTGATCGGTTCCTTCGAAGGCGGCCAGTGCCCGGCGGCTCACCTCGTCACGGCTTGCGATGGAAAGGGTAAGGGTTCTCATTGTGCTCTCCATTGCTCCACATCCGCCCAGAAATCCTCCAGCAGCCGCGCGGGCGAGACGAAATCGTAGTCTGTTTCATCGCCGTCCTTGCAGTGCCTGTGATCGCCTTTTCCCGCTTCGTTGTCATAGCGGAGAACGCATGCTCCCTGGATGACCAAGGCCAGGGAATACTTGAAGGCATGACGTGAGCCTCGAACCGGCGCCGGAACGCGGTGGATGCGAATCTCGGCAAACGTCTCCTCACCGATCAGATGACGTTCGTGCAGCAGAAGAACGGCTTTCATGTTGGAGTATATGACAACAGCGGGGGTGTGTTGTCAATGCCCCCAACAGTTTGGATCGGGGCGGAGCCACCCCATTGCCTCGCTGGCGCCGTCACCCCATACTCTAGGCCTTGGTTTTTTTGCCACGGGAACTGTCCATGAAGCTGGTGATCAATGGTGAGGAGCGGAGCTTTTCCGCCTCCATGAGTGTCGAGGCCCTGTTGGGCGAGTTGGGCGTCGATCCGCGCAAGGTGGCGGTGGAACGCAATCTGGAGATCGTGCCCAAATCCGCCTATGGCCAAATGGCCGTGGGTGACGGCGACAGGCTGGAAATCGTCGCGTTCATTGGTGGCGGCTCCCATGTGGACAGCTTCACCGTGGCGGGCAAGACCTTCACCTCGCGGCTGCTGGTGGGCACCGGCAAGTACAAGGATTTCGAGGAGACGGCCAAGGCCATCGAGGAATCCGGCGCCGAGATCGTCACCGTGGCGGTGCGCCGGGTCAATCTGTCCGATCCAAGCAAGCCCATGCTGGTGGACTATGTCAGCCCCAAGAAATACACCTTCCTGCCCAATACGGCCGGGTGCTACACCGCCGACGATTCGGTGCGCACGCTGCGGCTGGCCCGCGAGGCGGGCGGCTGGAATCTGGTGAAGCTGGAAGTGCTGGGCGACCAGACGACCCTGTATCCCAACATGCCGGAAACCCTGAAGGCGGCCGAGGCGCTGATCAAGGACGGCTTCGAGGTCATGGTCTACTGTTCCGACGATCCCATCCAGGCCAAGATCCTGGAAGACATGGGCTGCGTCGCCATCATGCCGCTGGGCTCGCTGATCGGCTCCGGCCTCGGCATCCTCAATCCCATCACCATCCGCCTGATCAAGGAGACGGTGAAGGTTCCGGTGCTGGTGGATGCGGGCGTCGGCACCGCGTCCGACGCGGCGGTGGCCATGGAACTGGGCTGCGACGGCGTGCTGATGAACACCGCCATCGCCCATGCCAAGGATCCCATTCGCATGGCGCGGGCCATGAAGCTGGCGGTGGAGGCGGGCAGGCTGTCCTATCTGGCCGGGCGCATGCCCAAGAAGAGCTATGCCGATCCCAGCTCGCCGTTGGCCGGATTGATCTAAGAGAGAAGGCGGGCGGGGACGCCCGCGCTCCAAATGATGGGGAGGACGGGCGTCCTCGCCCACTTTCGGTCAGCACAAAAAAATCCCCGGGAACCGCAAGGTTCCCGGGGCGTTCAGTGCAGGGTCGATTCTTAGTAAATGTCGTGCTGCGTGTTGTAGACGTTGAACTTGCCGGTCGGGGTGATCAGCTTGGGATCCTTGATCACCGCCTTCATCTTGCGAGTCTTGTCGTCGATCACCACGATGGCGGACGGATCGGTCTTGCCGGCCCAGATGGAGAACCAGACTTCATCGCCCTTTTCGTTGTACTCGGCCTGAACGACGCGCTTGACCGCCTTGGTTTCCGGCAGGTCGGCCATCTTGGCCACGTTGATCACTTCGGGGCCCTTGTCCAAGGCGTCGATGTTGTAGACGGTGACGGATTCGGCCATGTCCTTTTCGGGGAACAGCGGAGCGTCGGCCCACAGATTCTTCGACTTGGGATGGGTCTTGACGAACAGCGAGCCCGAACCGTGGTTCTTCAGCTCGGCGACGACCTTCCAGGCGGATTCCTTATGCTTGGCGGGATCGGTGCCGATCAGGGTGATCACGTCGGCGCCCAGGTGGGACGTCGCCCAGACGGGGCCGAACTTCGGGTGGTTGAAGTTGGCGCCGCGACCCGGATGGGGCTTGGACTTGGTATCGACCAGGGCGGCCAGCTTGCCGTCCTTGGTGTCGACCACGGCGACCTTGTTGGAGGCGTTGGCGGCCACCAGGAAGTAGCGCTTCGAGGCGTCCCAGCCACCGTCGTGGAGGAACTTGGCCGACTCGATGGTGGTCTCCTTCAGATTCTTGATGTCGGAGTAATCCACCAGCTTGATCAGGCCGGTTTCCTTGATGTTGATGACCCATTCCGGCTTGATCATCGAGGCGACGATGGAGGCCACGCGGGGTTCCGGGTGATACTCGCCGTCCACGGTGATGGAGCGGGTGGACACGATCTTGAGCGGCTTCAGGTCGGCGCCGTCCATGATCACGTATTGCGGCGGCCAGTAGGAACCGGCAACGGCGTATTTGTCCTCGAAGCCCTTGAACTTGGAGGTTTCCACCGAACGGGCATCCATGCCGATCTTGATGGTGGCCACCACGGCGGGGGTCTCCATCCACAGGTCGATCATGTCCAGCTTGCCGTCGCGGCCGATGACGTAGACGAAGCGGCCCGACGCCGACAGGCGCGAGATGTGCACGGCATAGCCGGTCTTGATGATGGTCCAGATCTTCTTGGTGTCGCCGTCGATCAGGGCGATTTCACCGGTGTCGCGCAGGGTCACCGAGAAGACGTTCTTCAGGTTGACCTTGTTCATCTGCTTCTTGGGGCGGTCTTCCGGCTTGACGGAAACCTTCCACGACGCGGTCATTTCCTTGATGCCCCATTCCGGCGGAATGTCGGGGGTCATCTGGATATAGGTGGCCATGTTCTTGATTTCATCCTTGGTCAGGATGTCGTCAAAATTGACCATGCCGCCATCGGTGCCATTGGTCAGGATCTTTTCCAGGCGAGCCTGGCCGAGCTTGCTGGTGTTGGCGGGTTCCAGGTTCTTGCCCGTGGCACCCTTGCGCAACACGCCGTGGCAGCCGGCGCAACGCTCGAAATAGATCTTGGCACTGGCGTCCTTGGCCTCTTTGGACAAAGTCGCTTCCTGAGCGAACGCCGCCCCGCTCATCGCCAACGGCAACGCCGTCAACAACAGCGCGTTCCGAACACCCTTCCACATACGGCTACCCTCCCTTAAATCGATAGGAGCCATGACTGACGGGCCGGTGCGGCGTCCGGTCGTGGCTATAAGTGAGACTACGGTGCCACCAGCCTGCTGATACGGATGTGACTATCGTCAAATTCCGCGACGGAAAGTCCCGCATCTCTTGGTAATTTACGCGGAAGGCGCCCAGTCGCCGCTGGCTTCCAGGCAGGCGCGGCGAAGCAACGCCACATCCTCTATACGGATGACATTGCCGGAAGTATGTACTCCGAGCGCTCGCAGGCGACTGAGAACTCGCGAGAGACTTTCGCGACGGATGCCGACGCGGCTGGCCAGGACTTCCTTATTGAACGGCAGCGCGATATCGGCCTTGCCCTCGCTGGCGGCGGTTTGGGCCAACAGGAACTCGGCCACCCTTTGCCAGGGGGTACGTTCCTTCAAGTCGCGGATTTCCATGGCCAGCCGACGGTTCCACTTCACCAGTCCGGCCAGCATGCGATAGGCCAGGGCATGGTCCGAATGCAGGGTATGCATGAAGGCGCGGCGGCCGACCCGGATCAGGCTGGCGTCCTCGATGACCTCGGCGTGCAGCGGGAACTTGCCGGTGGCCAGCATGGCGGCTTCGGCAAAGCTGGTGCCGGGGCCGAAGATCTCGACGATGCTTTCGCGGCCGTCCTGGGCCAGGGCGAACAGCTTCACCGCGCCGTCCAGCACGATGTAGAAGCAGTCGGCCTCGTCGCCCGCGCCGAACAGAAGCGTGCTGCGGCGCCGGTTGATGGCGCTGGAATCGGCCAGCAGGCGGTTGAGGACTTCGCTTTGAATGCCGTCGAACATGGGCAGGCCCATGACGACGTCCTGGGTGGAGCGCGCCCCCCGAAACAGCCGCTGGGGCGTGCCCAGGGTGCGGTCGCAGTCGGCGGTCGGGCCTTCGCAGGCCGGTCGGCATGGACAGGACGACGGACCCGCGCCCGTCGCGCCTGTCGCATGGGGCGCGCTAATGGGTGATCGCTGAGCCGTTGCCATAATTCCTCAATCTTCCAACATCCGCGATTTCAACCTTGTCGGTCCTGCTGGCCACGACGCCCTTGTCGCGCAATTTGGCGAAGGCCCGCGACAGCGTCGCCGGATCCATCCCCAGATGGTCGGCCAGGTGTCGCTTTTCGAAGGGTAGCCGCACCACGATCTGTCCATTGGCCGGACCTGCCAGCATCAGCAGGTAATTGGCCAACCGCTCGGCGGTTGATTGCATTTTCAGCTCGGTGATTTCGCGCACGCGCTCCCGCAGATGAGCCGCCATGGCGGAAATCATTGCGATGGCCGAATCGAAATGGCTTTCCAGGTGGCGCATAAGGGCGTCCGCCGAAATGGCGGCGACGGTCGTCGGCCCCATGGCCGCAGCCGTGACGCAATAGGGCATACCCGCCAAGACGGCTTCCTCGCCGACGGTGTCGCCAGGGGCCAAGGGAAGGGCAAGCGGTTTGGCGCTGGATGCCGCCGAGGGGTTCAACCGCACGGCGCCGCGCAGAATCAGGAACAGATGCCGCGCCGGTTCTCCTTCCCGGAACAACTCGGCGCCATCGGCGAAGACCCTTTCCTCGTGACCGTCAAGCAGGCGGGCAAGATCCAAGGAGGGGATCGGCGCGAAAAGCTGATTTCTCTTCAGCGCACTCAAAGCGTCCGAACTCATGTTCCCCTCGCGATGCTGGAAAGGTCCGCTACAGTCCAAGCCGCGATTATCATCGCTCTAATGCAGATGTCGCGACCTTGACGTTGGTTAAGATTCCAAAGCCGCAGGTTTTCCCGCTCAATACCTTGGTATGGGGCGCAGCTTTTAGTTAATTCTAATGTAATGACGCGCAGGAATGAATGATCAAATTGATCAAGGTCACGTTCATTCGAGCATGCGAAACAGTACAGTCGCCTGCGCCTGAAGGTTTGATCGAACGCCGGGGGAATGGCGGTCGCGGCCGAGTCGGGAGGAGAGGGGTGCCGGCGGCGGCTTCGCAGCACCCCCATAACGATTGCCTAAGATCAAGTTTTGGCGGCCGCCCTTCGTGGTATCGCTGGATCGGGTCTTCGGGCAGATAATGGTGCTGGGGAGCGCGATGGCGACCGAATCCTTGATCAACAAGCTGTGGAAAATGAAGATTCTCGGCGCCTCGCTGTTCGGCGCGGCGGTGATCTTCGTCGGCGGCATCATGTTCTGGGGCGCCTTCAACACGGCGATGGAGGCCACCAATACGCTGGGCTTCTGCATCAATTGCCACGAGATGAAGGACAACGTCTTCCAGGAATACAAGAAGACGATCCACTACACCAATCGCTCGGGCGTTCGGGCGGCCTGCTCGGATTGCCATGTGCCCAAGGATTGGGTCCACAAGTTCATCCGCAAGATCCAGGCCTCGGGCGAGGTCTATCACTGGCTGATGGGCTCGGTGAACACGCCGGAGAAATTCGACGAGAAGCGGTTCTACCTCGCCAAGCGCGTCTGGGAGACCATGAAGAGCACGGATTCGCGGGAATGCCGCAACTGCCATGCCTTCGACCAGATGAATCCCGACATGCAGAAGCAGCGTGCCCGCAAGCAGCACGACAATGCGCAGAAGGAAGGTGGCACCTGCATCGATTGCCATAAGGGCATCGCCCACAAGCCGGTGCATCATTTGCTGGAACAGGAAGAAGAGCAGAAGGCCAAGGAGGCAGAAGCCAAGAAGGCCGCCGCCGCTCCCGCTCCCGCTCCCGCTCCTGTCGCCGCTCCGGCCGCATCCGCTCCGGCGGTCTCCGGCGCCGTGCTGCCGCCGGTCACCGGCAAGGCGGTGGATTGGAGCAAGGCCACCGAGACCAAGACCGTGCTGTTCTATCCCGGCCAGACCGCCATCGAATGGGTGCTGACCGGTACCGACCACGGCGGCACCCGCGCCTTCAAGAAGGGCGACCGCTGCTTCGAGTGCCACAGCAACGAGACCGCCGACATGGGCGCCAAGATGGTGTCCGGCTCCAAGGCGGAAAAGACCCCGATTCCGGGCAAGCGCGCCTCCATTCCGCTGTCCATCAAGGCGGCCTACGACGCCGACAATCTGTACATGCGCTTCGAGTTCCCCGCCGGGCCGCACAACGACGTTCCCTTCGCCAAGGGCGGCAAGATGGATCCCGACAACGAGATCAAGCTGGCCATGATCATCGACAACGGCAAGGTGGACATGGCTGCCCGCTCGGGCTGCTGGACGTCATGCCATTCCGATGCCCGCGACATGCCCACCGCTCCCGCTGCCGTGGGCGCTGTTCCGGGCATCGACACCAAGCTCGGCTATGTCACAAAATACATTCCCGAAAGCCGGACCCAGTTCGACACCACCAAGCGCGACAACTGGGACAAGGTGAAGCCCCAGGCCGAGCTGGACGCCCTTCTGGCAGGCGGCACCTTCCTAGACCTGACCCGCTTCAAGTCCAGCGGCGCCTCGGAACAGGGCTATATCCTGGCGGAACGGGTCTTGAAGCCCGCCAACGACGTGGCCTATAGCGGCAAGAAGGAAGGCGACAAGTGGGTCGTCACCATGATCCGCCGCCTGAAGGCGACCCAGCCGGGCGAGGTCAATCTGGTGGCGGGGCAAAGCTATTCCGTCGGTTTCGCCGTGCATGACGATTTCACCGCTGGTCGCTTCCACCATGTCTCGGTGGATCTGAAGCTGGGCCTCGACGCCGAGGGTGAAATCAAAGCGGTCAAGATGTAGTCATAATATCGACGAGCCCATGGGGCGAGGAGTTGCGGGCAAGGCCCGGCGCGCCACATGGCGCGGGAGCCAAGGGTTGCGGAGCATCTCGCCCGGCAATTGAGGGACAAAGGCGAGCCACGGCAGTGGTTCGCCGATACAAGGAGCAATCGCCATGAGACTTTCCCTGCTTTCGACTCTTGTGGCGTCTTCGGTGATGATGGCGGGAGCGGTTTCGGCCGCTCCCAAGATCAAGGACATCAACTGGGCGGCGGTGCCAGCGACCAAGACGGTGCTGTTCTATCCCGGCCAGACCTCCATCGAATGGATTCTGACCGGCACCGATCACGGCGGTCTGCGGGCCTTCAAGAAGGGCGACCGCTGCTTCGAATGCCATTCCGAGGAAACCGCTGATATGGGCGCCAAGATGGTGTCCGGCGCCAAGGCGGAAAAGACCCCCATTCCGGGCAAGCGCGCCTCGGTGCCGCTGACCGTCAAGGCGGCATACGATGCCGACAATCTGTACATGCGCTTCGAGTTTCCCATCGGCGCCCACGCCGACGTGCCCTTCGCCAAGGGCGGCAAGATGGACCCCGACAACGAGATCAAGCTGGCCATGATGATCGATGCTGGCAAGGTGGATATGGCGGCGCGTTCGGGCTGCTGGACCTCGTGCCATTCCGACAACCGCGACATGCCGACGGCACCCGCCGCCACGGCCCTGGGGGGCGCCAAGGGCATCGATACCAAGGCCGGATACGTCACAAAATACGTGCCGGAAAGCCGCACCCAGTTCGACACTGCCAAGCGCGACAACTGGGACAAGGTGAAGCCCCAGGCAGAATTGGACGCCATGCTGAAGAACGGCACCTTCCTGGACCTGACCCGCTTCAAGTCCAGCGGCGCCTCGGAACAGGGCTATATCCTGGCCGAGCGGGTGCTGAAGCCCGGCGCCGACGTCGCCTATTCCGGCAAGAAGGAAGGCGACAAGTGGGTGGTCACCATGGCCCGCGCCCTCAAATCCACCCAGCCCGGTTCGGTCGCCCTGGAGGCGGGCAAGTCCTACACCGTCGGCTTCGCCGTGCATGACGACTTCGCCGCCGGTCGGTTCCACCATGTTTCGGTGGACCTGAAGCTGGGCCTCGACGCCGAGGGTGAGATCAAGGCGGTGAAGCAATAGAATGGCCCGGCTCGGCGTCTGCGCGGCCGCGCTTCTCATGATCCTCGCCTCGCCGGTTTGGGCGGGCGAGACCGTGCGGGTGAGCATCGACAAGATGATGTTCACCCCCAAGATCCTGAAGGTGAAGCCCGGCACCACCGTCGAATGGGTCAATGACGAGAAGCGCAACAATCACAGCGTCCTGTTCGAGAAGGAAGGCTTGCCGGAATCCGATCGCCTGTTTCCCGGCGACAGTTGGAAGCGGAGCTTCGACAAGCCCGGCCTCTATCCCTATGTCTGCGGCCCCCATCGCGACATGACCGGCGTCATCGAAGTGGCGCCATGACCGAGGCGCCCCCCCTCGTCCATCTGGTCGGCGCCGGTCCGGGCGACCCCGATCTGCTGACCGTCAAGGCGCTGCGCCTGATCCAATCGGCCGATGTGGTGGTCTATGACCGGCTGGTGGGCGACGGCATCCTGGACCTGATCCCCGCCGGAACCACCCGCATCAGCGTCGGCAAGGAAAGCGGCCACCACCTGCTGCCCCAGGACGAGATCAACGATCTGCTGGTCAGTCTGGCGCGCCCCGACCGCACGGTGGTCCGCCTCAAGGGCGGCGATCCCTTCGTGTTCGGACGCGGCGGCGAGGAAGCACTGTATCTCGCCCGCTACGGCGTGGCGGTGGAGGTGGTTCCCGGTATCACCGCCGCCGCCGGTTGCGCCGCCATGGCGGGAATTCCGCTGACCCATCGCGACGTGGCGCGCAGTGTCCGCCTCATCACCGGCCATCTCAGCGAGGATCGCGCGTTGGAGCTTGACTGGGACTCCCTGGCCGATCCCAGTTGCACCCTGGTGATCTATATGGGGGTCGCCACCATCGGCCGGATCGCCGAGGGATTGATGGCGGCGGGACTGCCCCCCGATACGCCGGTCGCGGTGGTCGAGCGCGGCACCAGCGGCGCGGCGCGCACTTTGCGCAGCGTCCTGTCCGCCATCGGAGGCGCGGTGGAGGCCTGGCACATCCGCCCGCCCGCCCTGATCATCATCGGCAAGGTGGTGGGTCTGGGCCTTGCCGCCGAGACCCTGTCGGACGACGCATTCTTGCCCAACGTCAAGCCGCTGATCTCCGCCGAGTGATATGCATATCCTGGCCTTAGGGAGGGCTGAGGATGCGGTTTTCGACGACCCTGGCGCTGATTGGGATGGGGATTGCCGCTTCGGCGGCGGCCGAGGTGCCAAGCGCGCGTCAGGATCAGTTGCGCGACATCGTCGCCCAGGATTGCGGCTCGTGCCACGGCATGACGCGCAAGGGCGGCTTGGGCTCGCCCCTGCTGCCGGAAGTCCTGGCCGCCTATACCGCCGAGGGCGTAACCGAGACCATTCTGGAGGGGCGCCCCGGCACCCCCATGCCGCCGTGGAAAACCATGCTGAGCCGCGACGAGGCGTCATGGATCGCCCGCTATCTGATGGGAGAGGTGAAATGAGCCGACCGTTGGCCGCCGCCCTGGCCGTGATGCTGCTTGCGGGCTGTGCCGCTCCGTTGCGCGGCACCGGCGATCTCGGCGTCGTGGTGGAGCGCGCCGACGGCCGCGTCATGGTGGTGGAAAGCACCACGTCGAGCGTTCTCGCCTCGGTTCCCGGGCTCGGCGATCTCTCCCACGCCGCCCTGGTCTATTCCCGCGACGAGCGCTTCGCCTTCGTGTTCGGCCGTGACGGCGGCCTGACCAAGGTGGATGTGCTGACCGGCTCCGTCGCGGCCCGCGTGGTGCAGTCGGGCAATTCCATCGGCGGCGCCATGTCCCAGGACGGCTCGCTGGTGGCGGTGGCCAATTACACGCCGGGCGGCATCAAGGTGTTCGACACCGCCAGCCTTTCCCTGGTGGCCGATATCCCGGCCATGGGCGCCGACGGCAAGCCCAGCAAGGTGATCGGCATCGCCGATCTGCCGGGGCGCAAATTCATCTACACCCTGTATGACGCGGGCGAGATCTGGATCGCCGATCTGGCCGATCCCGCCAAGCCCGGCCTGCGCAAATTCACCAATATCGGCAAGCTGCCCTATGACGCGCTGATCACCGGCGACGGGCGCTGGTATCTGGCCGGGCTGTTCGGCGAGGACGGCATCGCCCTGCTGGACCTGTGGAACCCGGACAAGGGGGTGCGGCGCATCCTCGACCATTACGGCAAGGGCAAGGAGGCACTGCCGGTGTTCAAGATGCCGCATCTGCGCGGCTGGGCGGCGGCGGGCACCGAAATCTGGCTGCCCGCCATCGGCCATCATCAGGTTCTGGTGGTCGATAAGGGGAATTGGACGGAAAAGGCGCGGGTCGAAGTGGCGGGCCAGCCGGTCTTCGTCATGGCGCGCCCCGACGGCCGTCAGGTCTGGGTCAATTTCGCGGTGCCCGACTACAACCTCATTCAGGTGATCGACGTTCCCACCAAGCGGGTGGTCAAGACCATCGAGCCGGGCAAGGCCATCCTGCACATGGAATTCACCCCCAAGGGCGAGCGGGTTTGGCTGTCGGCGCGGGATTCCGACAAGGTGGTGGTCTACGACACCGAGACGCTGGAACCGGTGGCCGAACTTCCCGCCGTGAAGCCGAGCGGCATCTTCTTCACCGCCCGCGCCCATAAGACGGGGCTCTGACCATGGATAAGCTTGATCAGAGGTTGCTCAACGACTTTCAGCGGGATTTTCCCCTGGTGGCGCGCCCCTATGCGGCGCTCGCCGAATCTCTTGGGCTTACCGAGACCGAGGTGCTGCAACGGCTGGAGCGGCTGACCCGCAACGGCGCCGTCAGCCGGGTGGGCGCGGTGTTCCGTCCCCATACGGTGGGCGGCAGCACCCTGGCCGCCCTGGCCGCCCCGCCGGAGGAGTTGGAGCGGGTGGCGGACCTGGTCAGCGCCTATCCCGAGGTCAACCACAACTACCAGCGCGAACACCGGCTGAACCTGTGGTTCGTGGTGACGGCGCCCTCGGCCGAAGCGGTTCAGGCGGTGCTGGCCGATATTTCCGCCAGGACCGGCTTGGAGGTTCTCGACCTGCCGCTGCTGGAGCATTTCCACATCGATCTGGGGTTCGATCTGAAATGGAACTGAGCGACCGCGATCTCGCCCTGGTCTCCACCCTCGCCGACGGGCTGCCGCTGGTGGATCGGCCCTATCTGGCGGTGGGCCACATGGTCGGCATGTCCGAGGTCGAGGTGATCGAGCGCATCAAGGCCATGCGGGAGGCCGGGATCATCCGCCGCTTCGGCGTCATCGTGCGTCATCACGAACTGGGCTTTCGCGCCAATGCCATGGCGGTCTGGGACATTCCCGACGCCGAGGTCGCAGCGTTGGGCGCCCGCCTGGGCGACGCGCCGGAAGTCACTCTGTGCTACCGGCGGCCGCGACGGCTGCCCGACTGGCCCTATAACCTGTTCTGCATGATCCACGGCCGCGACCGCGCCACGGTGGAAGCGTCGATCCGGACCCTGATCAGCCGTCACGGCCTGGACGTTCATCCCCATAGCGTGCTGTTCTCCATCCGGCGCTTCAAGCAGACCGGGGCGCGTTACGGCCGCCGTCTGGCGGCGGAGTAGGCCATGGACCATACCGACCGCCGCATCATCAATGCCTTCCAGGGCGGCTTTCCCATTTGCGAGCGCCCGTTCGAGGCCGCCGCCGAAAGCCTGGGCCTGACCGAGGCGGAGATGATCAGCCGGGTGGCGGCGCTGCGCGCGGCGGGAACCGTCTCGCGCTTCGGCCCCCTGTGGCACGCCGAGAAGATGGGCGGCGGCCTGACGCTGACCGCCATGAAGGTGCCCGGCGACCGCTTCGACGAGGTTGCCGACATCGTCAATTCCTTCCCCGAGGTGGCCCACAACTACGCCCGCGAGCATGCGCTGAACATGTGGTTCGTGGTGGCGACGGAAAAGCCGGAACGTATCGCCGAAGTGCTGGCGGAGATCGAGGCCAGGACCGGGCTGGCCGTCCACGACATGCCGAAGGTCGAGGAATTCTTCGTCGGATTGAGGTTCGAGGCATGACAGAGCGAGGCGGAGCCGAGCGCGGGCGCATTGAGCGCCCCGGAGCGCAGCGGAGGAGCCAAGGGGCCGAGAGGCCCCGCCCGGCGTCTGAGGGACAATCAAGAAACCCTGCTCTCGACGCGCTCGACCGCGCCATCGTCCTCGCCACCCAGGACGGCCTGCCCATCACCGAGCGGCCCTACCATGCCGTGGCCGAGACGGTCGGCACCAGTGCCGAGGACGTCATGGCCCGCATGACCCGGTTGCTGAACGCGGGTGTGATCCGCCGCATCGGGCTGGTGCCCAATCACTATGCGCTGGGCTATCGCTTCAACGGCATGACCGTGTGGGATGTCGCCGACGAGCACGTCGCCGAGGCGGGGCGCCGGGTCGGTGGGCTGGATTTCGTCAGCCATTGCTATCAACGGCCGCGCCACCTGCCCGACTGGCCCTATTCGCTGTTCGCCATGATCCATGCCCGTGAACGGGCGGTGGCCGACCAACTGGTTGAACGCATCGCCGAATGTCTGGGGCCGCTGTCGCGCGGCCATCTGGTTCTGTTCAGTTCGCGCATCCTGAAGAAGACGGGATTGCGGCTTTAGGTCCAAAAGGCCTCGTTATTCCCGCGAAGGCGGGAATCCATTGGCGAGGCAGAACGGTTCTTGGTGTTTGGCGTCGATGTCGGTCCCGCCATGGACCCCCGCCTTCGCGGGGGTGACGACAGAAGGATGGTCAGGGAGGTTTCCTGATCCTGGATGGAGGTTGGTCGTGTTCCGCGTATCCCAGTTCATGCACGAGCTTGTCGCCCCCACGCCGGTGGGGCCGCGCCGCAATCCGCCCGGACCGGTGGTGATCTGGAACCTGATCCGGCGCTGCAACCTGACCTGCAAGCACTGCTATTCCATCTCGGCCGACAAGGATTTCGCCGGTGAACTGTCCACCGACGAGGTCTTCGGCGTCATGGCCGATCTGAAAGGCTTCAAGGTGCCGGTGCTGATCCTGTCGGGCGGCGAGCCGCTGCTGCGGCCCGATATCTTCGCCATCGCCGACAGGGCCAAGGAAATGGGCTTCTATACCGCCCTGTCATCCAACGGCACCCTGATCGACGAGGCCACCGCCGACCGCATCAGCGCCACCGGCTTCGACTATGTGGGCATCAGCATCGACGGCATCGGCGCCACCCATGACCGGTTCCGCGCCCTGGACGGCGCCTTCGCGGCATCCTTGAAAGGGATTCGCGCCTGCGTGAAGCGGGGCGTCAAGGTGGGACTGCGCTTCACCATGACCATGGATAACGCCCATCAGCTGCCCGAGGTGGTGGGGCTGATGGAGGCGGAGGGGGTGAGCAAGTTCTACTTCTCCCACCTCAATTACGCCGGTCGCGGCAACAAGAACCGCTTGGACGACGCCTCGGTGAAGATCACTCGCGACGCCATGGATTTCCTGTTCGATACCGCCTGGACCCATGCGGAGGCGGGGCGCGAGCGGGAGTTCGTCACCGGCAACAACGACGCCGACGGCCCCTATTTCCTGTCCTGGGCGAAGACCCGCTTTCCGGCCCAGGCCGATCACATGGCCGCCAAGCTGGCGCAGTGGGGCGGCAACGCGTCGGGCGTCAACGTGGCCAATATCGACAATCTGGGCGATGTCCATCCCGATACCATGTGGTGGAATCACAAGCTGGGCAATGTGCGGGACCGGCCGTTCTCCGCCATCTGGCCCGACACCTCGGACGCCCTGATGGCGGGGCTGAAGAAACATCCCCGGCCGGTGGAGGGGCGCTGCGCCGCCTGCGCTCATCTCACCGCCTGCAACGGCAATACGCGGGTTCGCGCCCAGCGGGTCACCGGCAATGTCTGGGCCGAGGATCCCGGCTGCTACCTGACCGACGAGGAGATCGGCATCGCATGAAATCCGCATTGATCGCGCTGGCGCTGCTGATCGCCACTCCCGCCCTGGCGGCCGAGGATGCGCCTCGCCTGTTCTCCGAGCATTGCGCCGCCTGCCATGGCGGCGATCGGCTGGGCGCCATCGGGCCTGCCTTGCTGCCCGAGAATTTGGGGCGCCTGAAGAAGGCCGAGGCGGAAAAGGTCATCGCCGAGGGCCGCATCGCCACCCAGATGCCCGGCCATGCCGACAAGCTGACGCCCGCCCAGATCAAGGCCCTGGCCGACTACGTCTTCACCCCGCTGGCCAGCGTGCCGACATGGGGCATGGAACAGATCGCAGCCTCCCGGGTGCTGAACGTGAATCCCGACCTGCTGCCCGCCAAGCCGGTCTGGACCGCCGATCCGCTCAACCTGTTCACCGTGGTGGAGACCGGCGATCACCACGTCACCATCCTGGACGGCGACAGTTTCACGCCGCTGGCCCGGTTCCAAAGCCGCTTCGCCCTGCATGGCGGCGCCAAGTACTCGCCCGACGGCCGCTTCGTCTATCTGGCGTCCCGCGACGGCTGGATCACCAAATACGACCTCTACACCCTGCAGATCGTCGCCGAGATCCGTGCCGGGGTGAACACCCGCAACGTGGCGGTCTCCCATGACGGCCGCTTCCTCATGGTCGGCAATATGCTGCCCCATACGCTGGTGGCGCTGGACGCTCGCGATCTGTCGCCGATCCAGGTGATCCCGGTGGCGGGCGACAAGGGCGTGACCTCAAGGGTCTCGGCGGTCTATACCGCGCCGCCACGCTCCAGCTTCGTGGTGGCGCTGAAGGATATCATGGAGGTCTGGGAGATTCCCTATGCCGACGATGCCGGGCCGGTGATGAACGGCTTCGTTCATTCCTACGAGAAAGGCCACGAGGAAGGCATCAGCGAGGGGGGGCGCTTCCAGGCCATCCGTATCCGCACCCCCGATTATCTCGACGACTTCTTCTTCGACAGCACCTATGAACGCGCCATGGGCGCATCGCGCGACGGCACCAAGGGCCTGGTGGTGGATCTGGACATCAAGCGCAAGGTGGCCGAGATCGACCTGCCCGGCATGCCCCATCTGGGCTCGGGCATCATCTTCAAGATGGACGGCCGCGACGTCATGGCGACACCCCACCTCAAGGAAGCGGTCGTCAGCGTCATCGACATGCAGACCTGGAAGACCATCAAGCGCATTCCGACCCTGGGGCCGGGATTCTTCATGCGCGGCCACGAGAACAGCCCCTATGCCTGGATCGACGTATCCATGGGCAAGGACAAGGACGCCATCCAGATCATCGACTTGGGCAGCCTGGGCATCGTCAAGACCCTGCGGCCGGCGCCGGGCAAGACCACCGCCCATGCCGAGTTCGACCGGTCCGGCAAGCATGTGCTGATCTCGGTGATGGAAGCCGACGGTGCCCTGATCGAATTCGACGCCGCCAGCTTCGACGAGGTCGCGCGCTTGCCCATGAAGCGGCCGGTGGGCAAGTACAACGTCTTCAACAAGATCAATTATTCGTCGGGGACGAGCCACTAGACAAGGCGGGCGGGACGCCCGCGCTCCCAATCGCGCCGGAGCGCGGGCGTCTCGCCCGCCTAAACGCCCGATGTCTTATTGTTTTCCGCTTCCAAGGCGTCATTCTCGGCCCGAATGACCAGGCGGCGCTGACCGGCGAAGCGCTGGTCGAGGCGTACCGCCCCGATCACCGAGGTGAACAGCGCCAGCCACACCACCCGGTTCTGATAGCGGTCGTGGGGATTGGAAATGGCGCCGCAGACGATGGCGTTGCCGATGATGGCGGCCGCGACCATCAGGGCAAGTCCGGTGGTGGTGCGGTCGCGCCGCCGCCATGCCAGGGCCAGCAGCCCCACCGTCACCACTTCCGCCGCCTGATTGATGGGAATCTGGAAGTCGTTGATGGGCTTGAAGTTGATGGGCGGCCGCCTTTGCTGGCGGGCATAGCGGAAGGCCTTGAACTCGTCAGGATAGCGCCGCAGCATGGTGCGCACGAAGTGCCAGGTCATGGGGACAAGGTCTTCGCCGCTTTCGATGGAATCCAATTGCTCGACGAAATTATCGGCCGCCGCTCCCAGAACCTGGAGCGGAAAGCGCCGGATGGCGTCGTCGACGATGAATTCCGATTCGTCGTGCAAGGCTTTCCAGCCGCCCATTTCGTCGAACGGGCTGTCGCCCCACAGGAATTCGTCGGCGGTACGGGGCAGCTCATCCTTGTGGTCGCACATCTCCAACTGGGCGCCAGTCGGGCAGACCTCGTCCAGATACATCTTGGCGACGCCGTTTTGGACGAATAGCGCCAGTTGCAGCACCTTGCCCGATTCGGTGAACACGAAGCGCCCCATGGCGAAGTAATGGGTGGTTGGCACCAGCAGGATGCCGCAGATGATGGCCATGGACGCGGCCCCCATCCGAGGCCGCGGCATGCGGCGCAGGAACCGCGACAGACCCCACATGGCCAGCAGCACCAGCAGCAGGCCCGCCGCCACTGCCACATGGGACATGTGGACGCAGATGGAAATGGCGGTGATGATCCCCAAGGCGGCGCGGCGCCAGGGTTGCAATCCTTCTCCGAAGGCCAGCGCGGCCACGCCGAGGACGGCGGTGCCTGCGAAGACATCGGCCAGCAATTGCGAGGCCACCCAAGGCAAGCCGGTGAACAGCGCCAGGGCGAGGCCGACGCCCAGGAACACCATATGCCGCCAACGGCCGATGAATCCCATCACAGCTTCATGCAGCACCCAGGTCACCAGGATGGCATGAACCAGCGGCAGTGCCCACAGGCTGCCGAAGAAGCGGGCGACGGTGCAGAACACGCCATAGGTCATGATCCGCCAGACGATGGGCTGGAACGTGAAGGCCATCTCCACGTAGTCCTCGCTGTCGTAATAGACCAGCGGATAGCCGTTCCAGAAGGCCGGGGCCATCAGCAGAACCACCACCAGCACGAAGGTCAGGGAATGCCACCCCAACGTCCAGCCGGTGAGCGGAGTTCGAGCCATGGGCTTAGGCCCGCTTCCAACTGGTGCCGCTTGGTCCGTCTTCCAGCACCACGCCCTGGTCCAGCAACGCGTTGCGGATGCGGTCGGATTCCGCGAAGTTCTTGGCCTTGCGCGCTTCGGCGCGGGCGACGATCAGGGCGTCGATCTCGTCGTCGGCGGGGCCTCCCGCCGCTCCGCCCTTGAACCAGGCCTCGGGATCTTGGTGCAGCAGGCCGAGCAGATGGCCCGAGGCCAGCAGGCGGCCCTTGGCGCGGGCCTTGTCTTCCAGATGGGTCGCCTTGTTGAGGGCGCCGACCAGTTCATGCAGATGGCTGATGGCGAGCGGCGTGTTGAGGTCGTCCTCCAAGGCGGCCAGAACCTCGATGGGCGCCTCGTCATAGCCGTTGGCGTCGATATCGGCGACGCCGCGCAGCGCCGTATACAGCCGGTCCAGCGTCGCCTTGGCCTGTTTCAACCCGTCATTGGTCCAGTCGAACGGCTGGTGGTAATGGGTGGTCAGCATGGCCAGCCGGATCGCCTCGCCCGGCGCCTTGTCCAGCAGGTCGCGCACGGTGAAGAAGTTGCCCAGGGACTTGGACATCTTCTCGCCTTCCACCATCAGCCAGCCGTTGTGCAGCCAGACGCGGGCGAAGGGGGCGCCGTTGGCGCAGGTGCTTTGCGCGATTTCGTTCTCGTGGTGGGGAAACACCAGATCCTGACCGCCGCCATGGATGTCGAAGGTCTCGCCCAGATGTTCCAGGCTCATGGCCGAGCATTCGATATGCCAGCCCGGCCGCCCGCGACCCCAGGGGCTCTCCCAGCCGGGCAAATCGGGGGATGACGGTTTCCACAGCACGAAGTCGCCCGCATCCTTCTTGTAGGGCGCGACCTCGACGCGGGCACCGGCGATCATCTCGTCGGAGCTGCGGCCGGACAGCTTGCCGTAATTGCCCATGGAGCCGACGGCGAACAGCACATGGCCCTCGGCCGCATAGGCATGGCCCTTGGCGATCAGCCGCTCGATCATGGCGATCATCTGGGTGATATGGGCGGTGGCGCGGGGCTCCACATCGGGGGGAAGGCAGTTCAGCGCCCCGATATCCTCGTGGAACATGCGGGTGGTGCGCTCGGTGATGGCGGAAATGGGCTCGCCGGAATCCTTGGCGCGCTGGTTGATCTTGTCATCCACGTCGGTGATGTTGCGGACATAGCGCACCGAGGGATACAGGCTTTTCAGCAGCCGGTAGAGCACGTCGAACACGATGACCGGCCGGGCGTTGCCGATATGGGCGCGGTCATAGACGGTGGGGCCGCAGACATACATGCCCACATGGCCGGGAACCAGCGGTTCGAACACATCCTTGGTCCGGGTCAGGGTATTGTAGAGAACCAGCGGCACCGATCAAACTCCCCAGTACTGAATTAGGCCGATTGCCCTTTGAGACGGCTCATGGCTCGCGCCCGTCCCATCAGAGGTAGCAGAGTCTTCAACTCGGGTCCATTCTCGCGCCCGGTCAAAGCCATGCGCAAGGGGTGGAACAGGGCCTTGCCCTTGGCGCCCGTCGCCTGTTTGACGGCTTCGGTGAACAGGCTCCAGGTGCCCGCGTCCCAGGGCTCGGGCGGCAGCAAGTCGGCGGCGGTCTCGGTGAAGGCGGCGTCCTCGATGACGGGGGCCAGTTCGGCGCGGCAGATGGCCCACCACAGGGCGGCGTCGGACAACTGGGTCAGATTGGCGCGGATGGCCAGCCAGAACGCTTCGTCGGCGTCGGGGATGTCCAGGCGGTCCCGGACTTCCTCGAAACCGGCGGAATGCAGCAGGCGGGCATCGAGGCGTTCCAGCTCGGCCGGATCGAATTTGGGGGTGCCGCGTCCGAACTTGCTCCAGGCGAATTCGGTGGCCAGATCGGCCAGGGAATGGCGGATCTCGATGGCGTCGGAACTGCCCAGCTTGGCCAGCATGGAATTCAGCGCCATGGCCTCGACGCCGCGTTCGCGCAATTCGCGCAGGGAACCGGAGCCCAGCCGCTTGGACAGGCCCTCGCCGCCCACGCCGGTCAGCAGCGGCAGATGGGCGAAGGCGGGGGCCACGCCGCCCAGCGCCTGGAACAGCTGAATCTGCGGCGCGGAATTGGTGACATGGTCTTCGCCGCGCACGATATGGGTGACGCCGAACTCCATGTCGTCCACCACGCTGGGCAGGGTGTAGAGAAAGCTTGCGTCACCCCGGATCAGCACCGGGTCGGACAGATTGGCGCCGTGGTAATGGCTGGCGCCGCGCACCAGATCGTCCCAGCGCACATCCTCGTGATCCAGCTTGAAACGCCAATGGGGTGTTCTGCCCTCGGCTTCCAGCTTGGCGATGTCGGCGGGCGACAGCGTCAAGGCGGAGCGGTCATAGACCGGCGGCTTGCCGCGCGCCATCTGGCGCTTGCGCTTGTAGTCCAACTCATCGGCGGTTTCCCAGCAGGGATACAGCCGCCCCATGGCCTTCAGGCGCTCGGCCGCCGCGTGGTAGCGATCCAGCCGTGCCGACTGGAATTCCTTGCGGTCCCAGGCGAGGCCCAGCCAGCCGAGGTCTTCCTCGATGGCGGCGACGAATTCCGGTTTGGAACGCTCCAGATCGGTGTCGTCCAGGCGCAGGATGAAGCGCCCGCCATTGGCCTTGGCGAACAGCCAATTGATCAGGGCGACACGGGCATTGCCCACATGCAGCAGGCCGGTGGGGCTGGGGGCGAAGCGAACGGTGGGGGAGGCCATTTCAATCCGTTGAAAAACAGCGGGATTCAGTGGCCCCCTATACCATCCACGGCCCCCGGGCAACAACCCTGCTCTACGCGCAGGCCTCGCCGACGCAGGGCAGAACCTCGATGGTGATATGGCTCAACTCGTGAACCGGGGCCAGCAGGCGCTTGTAATGCTCCGGCGGCCGGGGCTCGTGGGTGACGACGGAGACGATGGCGGCCCAGTGGCCGGTGCCGATCCGCCACAGGTGAAGGTCGGTCAGGCGGTTGTCGGCGTCGCCTTCGATGGCGGCCCGAACCTCTTCCTCCAGCTCACGGTCGTCGTTGTGGTCCAGCAGCACGGCGCCGGTTTGGGCCATCAGGCCCCAGGACCACTTGGCGATCACCGCCGCGCCCACCAGCCCCATGACCGGGTCCATCCACCACCAGCCGAGATATTTCCCCAGCAGCAACGCCATGATGGCCAGCACCGAGGTCACCGCGTCGGCCACGACGTGGATATAGGCGGCGCGCAGATTGTGGTCGTGATGATCATGATCATGATGATCGTGGTGATGCTCGTGGCCGTGGCCGCCGAGGATCAGGGCGCTGACCAGATTGACCACCAGCCCGATGACGGCGACCCACAGGGCCTCGTCGAAGCCGATGGTCTGGGTCTCGGTCAGGCGCGAGGCGGATTCCCACACCATCAGCAGCGCCACGATGCCCAGGATGATGGCGCTGGCGAAGCCGCCCAGCACGCCGACCTTGCCGGTGCCGAAGGTGAAGCGTCCGTCCTCGGCGTGGCGCCGGGCGAAGCCATAGGCGAAGGCGGCGATGCCCAGCGCCCCGGCATGGGTGGACATGTGCCAGCCATCGGCCAGCAGGGCCATGGAATTGAACAGGGTTCCGGCGGCGATCTCGGCCACCATCATGACCACGGTCAGGCCGACGACGATCAGGGTCCGGCGCTCGGCCGCCTCCTCGTTGCCGCCGAAATATTTGTGGGCGTGCTGCCAGGGCGTCAGGTCATGGGCATGCATGGAAAACCTCCCACGCCCGGTCTGCCTCAAATCTGCGAGGTGAAGGCGTTGGTGATGGGATAGCGGCGTTCGCGGCCGAAGGATTTGGACGATACCTTGACGCCGGGCGGCGCTTGGCGGCGCTTGTATTCGGCGCGGTCCAGCATGCGCCAGACCCGGCGGACCGTCTGTTCGTCGAAGCCCTTGGCGCAGGCTTCGAACACGCTCATCTCGCCCTCGATCAGGCATTCCAGCACGCCGTCCAGCACGTCGTAGGGCGGCAGGGTGTCCTGGTCGGTCTGATTGGGCTTCAATTCGGCCGAGGGCGGCTTGGTGATGACGCGATCGGGCATCACCGCCCCCATGGGGCCGAGGCAGCCGGGGGGGCGCTGGTGATTGCGCCAGGAGGACAGGGCGAAGACGGTGGTCTTGTAGATGTCCTTCAGCACCGCGTAGCCGCCGCACATATCGCCGTACAGGGTGGCGTAGCCGCAGCTCATCTCACTCTTGTTGCCGGTGGACAGCACCATGGGGCCGAATTTGTTGGACAGGCCCATCAAGGTGACGCCCCGGGCGCGGGACTGAAGGTTTTCCTCGGTGCTGTCGGGCTCGCGGCCGGCGAACATGGGGGCCAGCATGGCGTCGTAGGCGGCCATGGCGGGGCCGATATTGACGGTATCGAGACGAATGCCCAGCAATTGGGCCACCGCGGCGGCGTCCTCCAGGCTTTCCGTCGAGGTATAAGGCGACGGCATCATCACCGCCCAGACCTTGTCGGCGCCCAGTGCGTCCACCGCCACGGCGGCGCACAGCGCGCTGTCGATGCCGCCCGACAGGCCCAGCACCACGCCGGGAAAGCGGTTCTTGGTCACATAATCGCGCAGGCCGATCACCATGGCCTGATAGATGCCTTCCAGCCGCGACGTGGGCGCGGCCTTCGGTCCCTCACACATCCAGCCGCTGGCTTCGCGGCTCCAGCGGGTCAGCACCACCTCGCTGCCCCAGGGGGCGACGCTGGCCGCCACCTGGCCGTCGCCGTCCACCACGAAGGAGGCGCCGTCGAACACCAGTTCATCCTGGCCGCCCACCTGGTTGACGTAGATCAGCGGCAGGCCGGTCTCTTCCACGCGGGACCGCGCGTGTTCGAGGCGGATGCCCGACTTGTCGGCCTCGAAGGGCGAGCCGTTGGGCACCACCAGCATTTCGGCGCCGCTTTCCACCAGGGTTTCGGCCACGTCGGCGAACCACATGTCCTCGCAGATCATGACGCCAAGGCGAATGCCGCGAAAGGAGATGGGGCCGGGGGCGGGGCCGTGGGCGAAGACGCGGGCTTCGTCGAACACGCCGTAATTAGGCAGGTGATGCTTCAGCCGGGTGGCGGCGACGCGGCCGTGATCCAGCAGCAGGGCGGCGTTGTGAGTCTTGCCGCCGACCCGCCAGGGCGAGCCGATCAGCATGGCGGGACCAGACACCGTCTCGGCCGCCAGTTCCTGGACGGCCGTCTCGCAGGTGTCGAGGAACGAGCCCTTCAGCACCAGATCTTCCGGCGGATAGCCGCTGATGCAGAGCTCGCCGAACACCACCAGATCGGCCCCCATCTCCACCGCCTTGGCCCGTGCGTCGCGTATCAGGCGGGTATTGCCGACCACATCGCCCACGATGGGATTGATTTGGGCGAGCGCAATGGAAAGATCATCAGACATTGAGAATCGGCCGGAAATGGAGTGCGATCACCGCACACTATGGACCGGGGCCCGGCCTGTCAACGCGCTGGACACATCGGCAAGGTAATCGGGCCAGGGCAAAACCCGTCCCGCCCCTGGAAT
Source organism: Paramagnetospirillum kuznetsovii (assembly GCF_003284725.1). Classification (GTDB taxonomy): domain Bacteria; phylum Pseudomonadota; class Alphaproteobacteria; order Rhodospirillales; family Magnetospirillaceae; genus Phaeospirillum; species Phaeospirillum kuznetsovii. The sequence continues at coordinate 412,870 of NZ_PGTO01000002.1, forward strand.
AGGGAATGACGTCAAATGTCGTACTGATAATGTTGTCCGGTACCCTGCCGATCGTCCGCTTCCACATCATGTCGCGGCAGTGTGACGGTGACGATGGTTCCTTGGCCCACCTGGCTATGAATGGCGAGGCTGCCGCCGTGAAGATCCACCATCTCGCGGACCAGGGCCAGCCCCAGGCCGGTGCCGCCGAAATTGCGGCTGGTGGCGGATTCCACTTGATAGAAGGGTTCGGTGACCCTGGCGATATGTTCCGGGGGGATGCCGATGCCGGTGTCTTTCACGTTGATGCGAAGGCCAAGGGGCTCGACGTCCACCGACACGGTCACGCTGCCGCCATCGGGCGTGAATTTCACCGCGTTGCCCAGAATATTCACCATGATCTGCATCAGCCGCGTGCGGTCGGCGGTCAAAGGCGGCAGGTTGTCCAGGCCAGAGTGACGGAGGGTGACGCCACCCGCATTGGCGCGGGCGCCCAGCATGGCGAGACTGGATTTGATCAAATCGGCGAGGTCGATCTCATCAAGGTCCAATTCCACATGCCCGGCCTCGATCTTCGCGATGTCCAAGATGTCATTGACGATGGCCAGCAGATGTTGGCCGGCATTGTGGATGTCGTCGCAATAGGATTTCACCTTGCCGTCCACCGGCACGATGATTCCGGTTCGCAGCACTTCGGAAAAGCCGATGATGGCGTTCAAGGGGGTGCGAAGCTCGTGGCTCATATTGGCGAGGAATTCGCTTTTGGCGCGGTTGGCGATCTCGGCGTCCCGCACCGAGGCCCGCAAGATACGGTTGCCCTCGCTGACGGCGATGCGCATGGCGGTGAAGGCGCGGGCCAATTCCCCCAACTCGCCGGGGGCCGAGGTATCGAGCGATAGTCCTGGACGCCCCAGCGTGAAGTCGCGGGTCGCCTTGGTCAGGGCGGCCACCGGCTTGACGAAGCTTCGCGCCACGGCGATCGACACCGCCGCGGCAGCCAAAAAGAACACGACGGCAAGGGACGACATCTTTGTCCGCAACTGGTCCAGAGGCGCGAGTGCTTCCGCTTGATCCACATGGGCCATGATGCAGCCGCCGCCGATTTCGGGCACGAAGTGGTAACCGTGGATGATGTCCACGTCGCGGTAATCGAGATCGAGCACTTGGCCCGTCTTGCCGGACAGGCAGGACTGCATGGGGCGGGCTGAAATGGGGTGGTCGTGGCCCTGGGTCGACTCGTAGCGGGCCTTGGTTATGAACATTCCCTCGCCATCGGCCAGGAAGACCTCGCCCGAATTCCCCAGATCGGCGGTGGGCAGGAACAGGCCCTGAAGAAGGCTGGACGGGAACAGCAAAGCCAGTTGCAGGTTGCGTTTCGAGTCGATGACGACCATGAAGTAGCTTCGCTCGTCCTCACCGAGCTTCGGCAGAATTCCGACAAGTTGATCGCGACCTAATGGCGGGAGCGCGGCGACCTGATCCGGAGCTTCTCCAAATCGTATGTCATCGTTGCGACCAGTTTGATGAAGTACCGCCCCAAGGGCACGCTCGCTGTGGACAAAGGCCTCCATCGCGCTTTGAAGGCACAGGGATTGGACGGGACGGTTCAGACTGGAACATCGCAGGTCGGTGTCCGCCAGGAATGCCCGCGCGCGGGCATTTGTCCGCTGGAAAATGGTGACCAACTGGTCATGCTTGGATGTCGCGACTCGGCCGACGCTGTGAAACCGTTCATTGACAATGCTGTCGAATGTCGCGTCATAGCTGACCCACCCAACCACAATAGTCGGCAATAGCAGGCAGCCGAATATGATGGCGGCAAGCCGCAGTTCCAATGACCGTGGAGCCCTATTTAGCCAGGGATAAGTCATATTTCCCGATTGCTTTGGTGGGATTATTTAGTTGGCCGAGTACGTCACTATAGTAAATCCATCATATTTTTACGAGTTTCTCTTGCGGTGGGGGTAATTCAATCTGTGGTTCATCATACTTGCATCCGCACGATGGGGTTGCCGTGACCATGGCGGGGCCGATGGGGAAGGGTTCTAACGGATTGATTTATAAAGGGTCATTTGGGGGCGGTGAAAAAACGCGCAATCGCCGGAAATTTTTACTTTTCATCCCTCGAAAACGGCGTATATAGCGCCGTCAGGACAGACGTACAGCGCACGTGCCTCTGACCAGGGTCTGGTCAGGCAACGACGTCAAAGGCGTCTTCCGGGTGCAAGCGGGGTGAAAGCCCCCGGTGCTTGGAGGAAATCTTATGAACTCGATTGCTCGGCACGCTTCGGCGTCGTCCGGATTCATTTCCCCGCACTTTTCGGAACCCGTATTCCAGCCGGGCTGGGCCCTGCTGTGGTCCGATGTTCGAAGTACGTCCAAACGGGCCTGACGGCATCCCTCCATTGCCGTCACTGACCGGTCTGGCGCCATCCGCGTGATGGAGCGCCGGTGCCGACGTCTCTTTTCCGCCTCATCGTAGACTTTACGGTTCGTTTGGAGCTCTCGCCATGACCGCCAAGATTGCCCGCTTCCTGGATGATGTTCAGCCCGCCACCCCCTGCCTGGTGGTGGATCTGGACGTGGTCCGACAGAACTATCTCGACATCCGCCACTGGCTGCCGGTGGCCGAGGTGTTCTACGCCGTCAAGGCCAATCCGGCCCCCGAGATCGTCGCGCTGTTGACCGGGCTGGGCTCCAATTTCGATGTCGCCAGCCCCGGCGAGATCGATCTCTGCCTCGCGGCGGGGGCCTCGGCGGATCGCATCTCGTTCGGCAACACCATCAAGAAGCAGCGCGACATCGCCTATGCCTATTCCAAGGGCGTCACCCTGTACGCCTTCGACTCCGAGGCGGAGTTGGAGAAGCTGGCCGAATCCGCCCCCGGCGCGCGGGTGTTCTGCCGCATCCTGATGACCTGCGACGGCGCCGAATGGCCGTTGTCGCGCAAGTTCGGCTGCGAGGTCGACATGGCCCGTGACCTGCTGGTGCGCGCCCGCGACCTCGGCCTCGACCCCTATGGCGTGTCCTTCCATGTGGGCAGCCAGCAGACCGACCTGTCGCAGTGGGATATCGCGGTGGGCAAGACCGCCATGCTGTTCACCGCCCTGGCCGAGGCGGGCATCGAGCTGCGCATGGTCAATCTGGGCGGCGGCCTGCCCACCAAGTATCGCACCGACATTCCGGCCATGGAGCGTTACGCCGACGCCATCATGACCGCCATGACCGATCACTTCGGCAACAACATCCCCACCATGATCATCGAGCCCGGTCGCGGCATGGTGGGCAATTCCGGCATCCTGGAAGCGGAAGTGGTGCTGATCAGCCGCAAGAGCTATGACGACGAGGTGCGCTGGGTCTATCTGGACGTGGGCAAGTTCGGCGGTCTGGCCGAGACCATGGACGAGGCCATCAAGTACCGCATCGAGACCCCTTACCAGAACGACGAGACCGGCCCGGTGGCCCTGGCCGGCCCCACCTGCGATTCCGCCGACATCATGTACGAGAAGTGCGGCTATCACATGCCGCTGTCCCTGAAGGTGGGCGACAAGGTGCGCATTCTGTCCACCGGCGCCTATACCAGCAGCTATTCGGCGGTCAACTTCAACGGCTTCGCCCCGCTCAAGACCTATTTCGTGTAGACGCCAGTTCGTCACCCCCGCGAAAGCGGGGGTCCATGGTGGCGGTGATAAATGTCCTTGATCGCACAGCGACGGGTGCCGAGGCGTGGATTCCCGCTTTCGCGGGAATGACGGAAGAGAAAAAGCGACGTCTTCACCCCCTCGGCAAACTCACCGTAACCCGCAAGCCGCCTTCCGGGCGGTTGGCCAGGGTGATGTCGCCGCCATGGGCGCGGATGGCGGCGCGGGCGACCGCGAGGCCGAGGCCGGAGCCGCCGGTATCGCGGGAGCGCGATGCTTCCAGGCGGACGAAGGGGGCGAAGACCCGCTCGAAATCCGCCTGGGGAATGCCGGGGCCGCTGTCGTCGATGGTCAGGGCGACGCCGTCCTCGGACGGGGCCAGGGTCACATGGGCGCAGCCGCCATATTTGACCGCGTTGTCGGCAAGGTTGGTGATGGCGCGTTTCAGCGCCGCCGGTCGTGCTTGGATGACAAGGTCTCGTGGCCCGCTATAGGAGCAGCGCGCTCCCAGGTCTTCCATATCCTCCACCAGACCCTGGACCATGGCGGCCAGATCCACCCGCAGGCGCGGCTCGCTGGCGGCGTCGTCGCGGGCGAAGGCCAGGGTGGAGGCGATCATGGCCTCCATCTCTTCCAGATCACTTAGCATCTTGGCGCGCAATTCCTCGTCCTCGACGAATTCGGCACGCAGCCGCAGCCGGGTGATGGGCGTCTTCAGGTCGTGGCTGATGGCCGCCAGCATCTGCGTCCTATCCTGCACGAAGCGGGCGATGCGGCCCTGCATGGTGTTGAAGGCCTGGACGGCCTGGCGGACCTCGCGCGGGCCGTCCTCGGCCATGGGCGGCGCCGCGACATCGACGCCCAGGCGTTCGGCGGCGGTGGCGAACAGGGCGAAGGGGCGGGTCGCCTTGCGCACCGCCAGCAGCGCCACCACCGTCACCAGCACCAGCGCCAGAAGCAGGGGCAGCACAAAGCGCGGACGCCAGATGGTGTCGCCGAAATCGAAGGGGGACAGCACATTCAGCCAGGAGCCGTCGTTCAGCTTGACGGAGATGCGAAGCGCCGGGGGAAAGATGCGGCCCGGTCCGCCCGGTCCGCCCAGTCCGCCCGGTCCGCCCGGTCCGCCCAGTCCGTCGCCCTCGCCCATATGCGGTCCCATGCCATGGCCGCGACCGCCGCCGCCCAGGCCGGTGGCGGGGCCGCCCAGGGGGCCGGGCCGGGTGGAGATCAGGATTTCACGGCCTTCCAGGCCTTTTTCCAGGACAGTGCGCACATAGCCAGCCAGGCCCAGGGTCTCGTCCTCGGTCACCACCGGCGCGGTCCCCCAGCCGACCCGGAACCGGGCCGTCTCCAGATTGCGCAAGGTCGCCTGGCGCCGCTCTGGCGCGGTTTGCTCGGCGATGGAAACAAGGCCTCCGACCCGTTCGGCGGCGTTGCGGCCGCCGATGGCCGTCAAGGCCTCCTGGCGCTGGATGGTGAACAAGGCGACCGCCGCCGCCGCCGACAGCAGCAGCGCCGCCACCAGCACCAGCGCGGTGCGACCCAAGACGCTGTCGGGGATCAGGCGCAGAGTCATGAGGTGGTCACCTCGGCGGTGAACAGATAGCCGCCGCCGCGCACCGTCTTGATCAATTGCGGATCCTTGGCGTCGTCGCCCAGGCGGCGGCGCAGGCGGCTGACCTGGATGTCGATGCTGCGGTCGAAGGGAATGGCCGATCGGCCACGGGCGAAGTCCAGCAATTGATCGCGCGACAGCACCCGCCGGGGATGTTCCACGAAGACCTGCAACAGGCTGAACTCTCCGGCCGACAGGGCCACCATGACCTGATCGGGCGAGGTCAGGTCGCGGGTGGCGAGATCGAGGGTCCATCCCTCGAAGCGCAATTTCGCACCATGCGGCGCCGCCGGGGCGCCGTCCGCCGAAGGCTGCGCCCGGCGCAGAACAGCCTTGATGCGGGCCAAAAGTTCACGCGGATTGAAGGGCTTGGGGACGTAGTCGTCGGCGCCCACTTCCAGGCCGACGATGCGGTCAGTGTCCTCGCCCATGGCGGTCAGCATGACGATGGGCATGTTGGAACGGGCCTCGCGCAGGCGCCGCGTCAGGCTCAACCCGTCCTCGCCCGGAAGCATGAGGTCAAGCACCACCAGATCGATGCGGCGTTCGGTCAAAAGCCGCATCATCTCGGCTCCGTCCTTGGCGGTGGTGACGCGCAGCCCATGGCGGGTCAGGAATCGCGCCAGCAGGTCGCGGATGTCGCGGTCGTCGTCCACCACCAGAATGTGAGCATTGGTTTCCATGACACCTTTATAACGCGGCGGCGTTCCGGCGTCGGTTTGATTTCGGTAACCGATGGTAACAGCGACTTAAAGTCTGGCCGATTTATGTCGAAGCGCCCTCTCTTCGGCATGGAACTCGAAAAGGAATCACCACCAAGGCACCAAGGACACCAAGAGAGCGGAGCAAACGGTCAGTCCTTCCTCTTTCGCCATGCCCAGTTGTCGGGGCAAGACGGAAGGCGAAGAACCGTGTCGGCTTCTTGGTATCCTTGGTGCCTTGGTGGTGAATCTGCGGCGGCGGCCATGGGGGCGGCGGCCGGGAATGAAACCGGATAGCCGTGGGACAGGCCCGGCCATCCATGGACCCTCGGGTCAAGCCCGAGGGTGACGAAAAGAAAAAACCGATTCCACCAAACTCTGGCGGACTCTAGGTTCTGGTGTGTTGGCGCGAAACCTTGTAGATATTTCAGCCCCCGAAGGAACGAGTTCTGGAATCGTGCCGTTGCAAGACAAATTGGTCATCGCCCTGCCCAAGGGCCGCATCCTCGACGAAGCGATGCCGCTGGTGCGTGCCGCCGGCATCGAGCCCGAACCGGCGTTCGACGATCCGAAAAGCCGCCTGTTGCGCTTTGCCACCAACCATCCCCATATCGATATCATCCGGGTGCGTTCGTTCGACGTGGCCACCTTCGTGGCCTTCGGCGCCGCCCATCTGGGAATCGCGGGAAACGACGTCTTGATGGAATTCGACTATCCCGAAATCTACGCGCCGCTGGATCTGGGCATCGGCAAGTGCCGCCTGTCGGTGGCCGAGCCGTCGGAAGACGCCGAGTCCGATGATCCGTCGCGCTGGAGTCATGTGCGCATCGCCACCAAATATCCGGAAGTGACCCGCCGCCACTTCGCCGCCCGTGGCGTGCAGGCGGAATGCGTCAAGCTCAACGGCGCCATGGAACTGGCCCCCAGCCTGGGTCTGTGCACCCGCATCGTCGATCTGGTGTCGTCGGGGGCGACGCTGCTGGCCAATGGATTGAAGGAAGTGGAGGTCATCGCCGAGGTGACCTCGCGCCTGATCGTCAACCGCGCCGCGCTGAAAACCCGCTCCGACGAGATGTCGGGCTGGATCGACGCCTTTCGCAAGGCGTGCCAGGCATGATCGAGCTGCTGTTTTCCGATCCGGGCTTCGAGACCGCCTTCGCCGCCCTGCTGGATATGAAGCGGGAAGCCGACGAGAACGTGGATACCCAGGTCGCCAAGATCCTGGCCGAGGTCAGGAAGCAGGGCGATGCCGCCCTGATCAGCTACACCGCCCGCTTCGACCGCATGGAGTTGAAGCCCGAGACCCTGCGCATCACCGAAGCCGAGGTGGATGAGGCGGTGGCCGCCTGCGATCCGGCGTTGATCAAGGCGCTCAACGCCGCCGCCAAGCGCATCCACGCCTTCCACGCGAAGCAATTGCCCAAGGACTACGCCTTCACCGACAAGGTCGGGGTGCGTCTCGGCCTGCGCTGGACGCCGGTGCAGGCGGCCGGTCTGTACGTGCCGGGCGGCACGGCGGCCTATCCGTCCTCGGTGCTGATGAACGCCATCCCGGCCAAGGCCGCAGGGGTCGAGCGTCTGGTCATGGTGGTGCCGACACCGGGTGGGCGGCTCAATCCGCTGGTGCTGGCGGCCGCCAAGGTGGTCGGCATCGAGGAAATCTACCGCATCGGCGGCGCCCAGGCGGTGGCCGCCCTGGCCTACGGCACCGAGACCATCCGTCAGGTGGACAAGATCGTCGGGCCCGGCAACGCCTATGTGGCCGCCGCCAAGCGCCGGGTGTTCGGCGCCGTCGGCATCGACATGATCGCGGGGCCCTCGGAAATCCTGGTGGTGGCCGACGGCACCAACGATCCCGCCTGGATCGCCGCGGATCTGCTGAGCCAGGCCGAGCACGACAGCGCCGCCCAGAGCATCCTGATCACCGATGACCGGGACTTCGGCCAAAGGGTGGTCCAGGCGGTGGAGTCTCATCTGAAGACCCTGTCGCGGGCCGCCATCGCCAAGGAAAGCTGGGACAAATACGGCGCCATCATCGTGGTGCCGACCATCGACGAAGCGGTGCCTCTGATCGACCGCATCGCGCCGGAGCATCTGGAACTGGCGGTGGACGATCCCGATGCCCTGGCGGACAAGGTGAGGAATGCGGGCGCCATCTTCCTGGGCCGCTATACCCCGGAAGCCGTCGGCGATTATGTGGGTGGCCCCAACCACGTGCTGCCCACGGCGCGCTCGGCCCGCTTCTCCTCGGGACTGGGCGTGCTGGACTTCATGAAGCGGACCACGCTGCTGGGGTGCGACGCCGACAGCTTGCGGGCCATCGGTCCGGTGGCGGTGACCCTGGCCGAGGCGGAGGGGTTGGGGGCGCATGGATTGTCGGTGTCCATCCGGCTCAATCCAGGGGAGCCCTGATGCCCCATCGGCAAAAGCTGATCCATGTGCAACTGGACGAAAAGACCATGGTTCGGCGCGCCGCCGAGGTGGAGCATGAGCGCGCCGTCGCCATCTACGACCTGCTGGAAGAGAACTACTTCGCGCTGCACGGGGACTTCGTCGGTCCCTATGCCCTGCATATCCGTCTGGAAGACAACCGGCTGATCTTCGACGTGCGCACCGAGGACGGCATGCCGCTGACCGAGGTTCCGCTGCCGCTCAAGACCTTTCAGTCGGTGGTGAAGGACTACTTCCTGATCTGCGAAAGCTATTACAGCGCCATCAAGAAATCGTCGCCCGCTCAGATCGAGGCCATCGACATGGGACGACGGGGCCTGCACAACGAAGGCTCGGAACTGCTGCGGGAACGCCTGGGGGGGAGAGTGGACGTGGATTTCGATACGGCTCGACGCCTGTTTACCCTTATCTGCGTCTTGCACATTAGGGGGTAGGGGGTGGGCGATCTGCCGTCCGCCGTCCTGTTCTGCTGCACCATGAACGCGGTGCGTTCCCCCATGGCGGAAGGCATCATGAAGCGCATCCACGGCAAGCGTGTCTATGTCTATTCCGTCGGCGTGCGGCGCGGCGAGTTGGACCCCTTCGTGGTCCAGGTGATGGACGAGATCGGCGTCGATCTGTCCAAGCACCGGCCCCGCCTGTTCGACGAGTTGGAGGACGACAGCTTCGACGTGGTGGTCTCGCTGTCGCCGGAAGCCCAGCACAAGGCGGTGGATCTGACCCGGCACAACGCCTGCGAGGTGGAGTATTGGCCCACCTTCGACCCGTCCATGGTGGAGGGAAACCGCGAGGTGATGTTGGACGCCTACCGCAAGGTGCGCGACGAGTTGGAGGCCCATATCCGCAGGCGCTTCCCCATCGGCGGCATGGCCCGCGAGTAAATCGTCGCTTGTGAGAAAGTCCCTCGCTGCGCTCGGTGTACTTTCTCACAGTGGATGATGGTGAAGGAAATGATCTCGGGGCGGCCCTGCGCTCATTTCCTCACCTTTTTCCTTTTGCAAGATTGCAGGCCCATCGGGCCTGGAATCTTGCAAAAGCGGCCTTCGGACCGGCGGACTTTGTCCGCCGGTCCGAAGGGAAAACAACATCAATCCCGCGCGGAAAGCCGCCTTGAGCACGGGATTGGCCTTAGAGAACGGGGAAAAGTACACTGAGGCCAAAGGCCGAAGGACTTTTTCCCGAATGGCCAAACCTTTTCCGCTCTTGCGAAAAGGCTTGACCAAACCCCTGCCAGCGCTCAACTTTCGACGCTTCGCAAGAACCCGGTTCGGAGGACCAATGGCGAAAGAGGATGTGATCGAGTTTTCGGGAACAGTGACGGAACTGCTGCCCAATGCCATGTTCAGGGTTAAGCTCGACAATGAACACGAAATCCTTGCCCATACCTCGGGCAAGATGCGCAAGAATCGCATTCGCGTGCTGGCCGGTGATCGGGTCAACGTGGAAATGACGCCCTACGACCTGACCAAGGGCCGCATCACCTTCCGCTACAAGTAAATGGCGGACGCGGTCGAGAACCCGGCGCTGGTTCTGGCGTCGGCGTCGCCTCGACGCCTTGATCTGCTTCGCCAGATCGGCATTGCGCCCAAGATCGTCGATCCCGCCCATCTGGACGAGTCGCCGCGCGCAGCCGAATTGCCCGCTCCCCATGCCCGCCGTCTCGCCGAGGAAAAGGCCCGCGCCGTCGCCGCCCGCCATCCCGGCTGCTACATCCTTGCCGCCGACACGGTGGTCGCCTGCGGTCGCCGCATCCTGCCCAAGGCGGAAGACGCCGCCACCGCCCGCAAATGCCTGGCGCTGCTGTCCGGCCGCCGTCATCGGGTCCATGGCGGGGTCTGCCTGATCGGTCCCGACGGACGGGCAAGGCTGCGCGTCGTCTCCACCATCGTATCCTTCAAGCGCCTGACCCCCGGCGAGATCGATTCCTATGTCGCGTCCGGCGAATGGGACGGCAAGGCGGGCGGCTATGCCATCCAGGGCCTGGCGGCGCGCTTCGTGACCGCCGTGTCGGGCTCGTACTCCAATATCGTCGGCCTGCCGCTGTTCGAGACCGCCGCCATGCTGGACGGTCTGGGGTTCAAGAGTGCCGAGCCTTTGAAATGATGGGGATCGACCGGATCGTCTGGTCGTGGGGGCCGGGGGACTCCCGTTTCGCCCTTCTGGCCGGCGACCGGTTGCTGGAACTGCGGGTTCATCGCCCCTCCATGCTGCTGGGTTGCGCCTTTCGCGCAAGGGTGGCGCGGGTGGAAGCGTCCCTGGATGCCGCCTTCGTCGATCTGGGGGAGGGGGATCGCCCCGGTTTCCTGAACGGCGCCAAGGCGCTGGGCCTGTCCGAGGGCATGAGCGTCCCCGTCCGGGTCAAGGCCGAGGCGGTCGGCGCCAAGGGACCGAAGCTGGTCCACGCCCCCGAGCTGGTGGGCGATGCCCGCCGTCCCCATCCGCTGGAAATGCTACTGGCCGCCCATCCCGGCGTTTCCGACGTGGCGGTCAGCGATGCCGCCGCCCTGGCCGAGGCGCGCCGCCTGTTTCCCGCCGCCCGGCTGGATCGCGGCATCAGCCTGGACGACGAGATGGAAGCGGCGCTGTCGCCGGTGGTCGGTCTGCCGTGCGGCGGGCGTATTATTCTTGAGCAGACGGCGGCGCTGACCGCCGTGGATGTGGATTCCGGCGCGGCGCGCCCCAATGACGCCAATCGTCAGGCGGTGGCCGAGATCGCCCGCCAATTGCGCCTGCGCGGCATCGGCGGCCAGATCGCGGTGGATTTCGTCTCCGGTCCCAAGGGCACCGCCTACAAGCTGGCGGCGGCCCTGAAGAAGGCGGTGGTGGATGACCCCGTCCCCACCCATGTGTTCGGGGTTTCGCCCCTGGGTCTGGTGGAACTGACGCGGGAGAGGTCGGGGGCTTCGCTGACGGAACTGCTGTGCCGTCGGGTGAACGAGCCGTCCGCCGAATCGGTCGCCCTGGCCGGTCTGCGCCGCCTGTTGGTGGAAGCCGAAGCCCGCCCAGGCGCTCGTCTGGCCCTGGTCATGGCGCCCGAGGCCCTGGCCTGCCTTGCCCGATTGGGCGAAGCGGTGGCGGAGACCGAACGGCGCTTGGGCCGCAAGCTGGTCCTGCGGCCGCAGGTCGGTCTCGACCAGGCGATGATCGAGGAGATCCGTGCATGACCGATCAGCCAGCAGCCTGCCCTATCTGCGGCAATCCCGCGCTGGAGCCCAAATACAAGCCGTTCTGCTGTGGCCGTTGCGCCGACGTGGATCTGCACCGCTGGCTGAGCGGCGTCTACAAGGTGGAAACCGACGAGGTTCCCGACGGCGAGGACGATGGGAATCCATAGGGGCGCCGGAATCGGTCCCGGGCTTTGACCCGATCAGCGGAAATCACGCGACGGGTATTTGCCGCCCTCGGCCAGTCGGCCAAGATGGGCGGTCAGATCCTCCACCCGTTCCGCCACCACATGGATGACGCCATCTTGGGCCTGGACGCGGCCGTCCACCCGCAGCAGGCGCCCCCCCAGGATCGGGCGGCGGAATTTTTCGAACTGGTCGGGCCAGACCACGATATTGGCGATGGCGGTCTCGTCTTCCAGGGTGATGAACAGCACTCCATTGGCGCTGCCCGGCCGCTGGCGGACCAGCACCAGCCCGGAGACCACGGCCTTGCCGCCCTTGCGGCTTTGTAGCGAGACGTTGGGCGCGATGCCCTGGCGGCTGAAATCGTCGCGCAGCAGCGCCAGGGGATGGCATTTCAGCGACAGCTTAAGGGCGGCGTAATCGCCGATCACCTCTTCCCCGGCACTGGCCTTGGGCAGGGTGACCTTGGGTTCGGGCGGCGGTGGAGCATCGTCGAACAGGGGCAATGGGGGCGCGTCCAGCGCCTTGACAGCCCATGCCGCGTCGCGCCGCGTCAATCCCATGGAGCCGAAGGAATCGGCGGCGGCCAGTCGCTCCAGGGTGGCCCGGGCGAGCCCGGAACGCCGCCACAGGTCGTAAGGGCTGGCATAGCCGGCGGCACGGGCCGCCAGCAGGCGGGCCACATCGCGTTCCGCCAATCCGTCCACCAGACGCAAGCCAAGGCGCAAGCGGCCGTCTTCCAAGGCGCAGTCCCATCGGCTGTGGTTCACATCCACCGGCAGCACGGTCACCCCATGGTCGCGGGCGTCGCGCACGATCTGGGCGGGGGCATAAAAGCCCATGGGCTGGCTGTTGATCAGGGCGCAGGCGAAGGCGGCGGGGTAATGGCATTTCAGCCAGGCCGAGACATAGACCAGATGGGCGAAGGCGCAAGCGTGGCTTTCGGGAAAGCCGTATTCGCCGAAGCCCTCGATCTGCTTGAAGACCCGCTCGGCGAAGTCGCGTTGGTAGCCCCGCGCCAGCATGCCCGAGATCAGCTTGTCGCCATAGGCGCCGACCGTTCCGGCGTGGCGGAAGGTGGCCATGGCACGGCGCAGGCCGTCGGCCTCGCTGGGGGTAAAGCCTCCGGCCACCATGGCGATTCTCATGGCCTGTTCCTGGAACAGCGGTACACCCAGGGTCTTTTCCAATACGCGGCGCAGCGCGTCGGACGGATATTCCACCGCTTCCTTGCCCTGGCGGCGACGCAGATAGGGGTGAACCATGTCGCCCTGGATGGGGCCGGGCCGCACGATGGCGACCTGGATGACCAGATCGTAGAACCGGCGCGGCCTCAGGCGCGGCAGCATGCTCATCTGGGCGCGGCTTTCCACTTGGAAGACCCCCACCGAATCGGCCTTGCACAACATGTCGTAGGTGGCGCCATCCTCGCGCGGCAGGGTCGCGAGGCTGAGGTCTCGGCCATGATGGGCGCGCAGCAAGTCGAAGCTCTTGCGGATGCAAGACAGCATGCCGAGCGCCAGCACATCCACCTTCATCAGGCCGAGGGCGTCGAGATCGTTCTTGTCCCACTGGATGACGGTACGGTTGTCCATACCGGCATTCTCGATGGGAACCAGTTCGTCCAGGCGGAACTTGGAGATGACGAAGCCGCCCACATGCTGGGACAGATGACGGGGAAAGCCGGTCAGCTCCTCGGCCAGGGCCAGGGTACGGGCCAGATCGGGCTGGTCGGGATCAAGCCCCAGCTCTCGCACATGCTCGTCCTTGATGCCGCGCCGCCCCCAGCCGGAATTGGATTTGGCCAGGGCGGCGATGCAATCCTCGCTCAGTCCCATGACCTTGCCAACGTCGCGGATGGCCGAGCGGGTGCGGTAGTGGATCACCGTGGCGGTCAGCCCGGCGCGGTGGCGGCCATAGGTGTCGTAGATGTGCTGGATGACCTCCTCGCGGCGCTCGTGCTCGAAATCCACGTCGATATCGGGTGGTTCGCCCCGTTCGGCGCTCATGAACCGCTCGAACAGCAGATCCATATGGGCGGGATCGACCGGGGTGATGCGCAGGCAGTAGCACACCGCCGAGTTGGCGGCCGAGCCGCGTCCCTGGCACAGGATGCCGCGACTTTCGGCGAAGGCGACGATGGCGTGGACCGTCAGGAAATAGGGTGCGAAGCCCAACTGGCGGATCAGTGCCAGTTCATGGCGGAGGGTGGCGGCGACCTTGTCGGGCACGCCCTCGGGATAGCGCTGGGCCGCCCCCTCCCAGGTCAGATGGTCCAGCCGCTCCTGCGGATCCTGGCCGGCGGCGACCTCGTCGGGATATTCATAGCGCAGCTCGTCGAGGGAAAAGCGGCAGCGTTCGACGATACGCGACGCATTGGCCAAGGCCTCGGGATGATCGGCGAACAGGCGCTCCATCTCGGCCGGTGGCTTCAGGTGGCGCTCGGCATTGGCGGCCAGCGCCCAGCCCGCCTCGGTGATGGCGCAGCCCCGCCGGATGCAGCTCAGCACATCGGCCAGGGGGCGGCGCGACGGCGCGTGATACAGCACGTCGTTGACCGCCGCCAGGGGAATGCCGAGCCCGGCCAATAACCTCAACCGCTGGCGGTCATCGGATCTGAAGCGGCGGGCGGCGGCAAGATACAGCCGATCGCCAAGCAAGGCGCGCCACGCGGCCGCCTGGGCGGCAAAGCCGTCGTCCAGCGGATCGGGCGGGATCAGCATCAAGATCTGGCCCTCGGCATGCTCGGCCAGATCGGCGCGGCTCAGATGGCATGCCCCCTTGGCGGCGCGTCGACGCCCCAGGGTCAGCAGGCGACACAGACGGCCATAGGCGGCGCGATCGGTGGGATAGCACAATAGCGAGGCGCCGTCGGTCAGATCCAGCCGCGCTCCCACCACCAGGCGGATCCCCGCCGTCTTGGCCGCTACATGGGCGCGCACGATTCCCGCCAAGGTGTTGCGGTCGGTGATGGCGATGGCGGACAGGCCCAGGGCGGCGGCGGTGACGGCCAATTCATCGGGATGGGAGGCGCCTTCCAGAAAGCTGTAGTTGGAGAGGCCTTGAAGCTCGGGATATGGAGTCATGGGAAGACCCCGTGCAGATACCAGCGCGGCGGCTCCGGCTGCCCGTAATGGCCCTGGCGGTACAGCCAGAAGCGCAGGCCTTGGGTATCTTCCACCCGATAGTAATCCCGCTCCTCGGCATCCTCGTGCCACCATTCGGGGGCGATGCGCTCGGGGCCATCGGCCCGCACCACCTGATGCAGGCGGCCCTGCCAGCGAAAGCGCAAGGGCGGCGCGTCGGGGATGGGGGCCATGGCGTCGATGGGATCGGGATGGGCCAGCAGGCGGATCGGATAGCGCCCGGCCGGCCATTCCCCCACGGTGGTCGGGGCGCCGGGCGGCCGACGTCGGACACAGCGTTCCGGGATATGGCTGGGGTGGGGCAGAAGGCGCATCAGACGGCGCGGCCCCAGCCGATTGCTCAGGCTGTCCAGCAGATGGGGCAGATCGCCGCCACCCGCCGGGCCGTCCAGATCGCTCTGCTCGGCGGTCTGGGCCTGGGTGGCGACGGCGTCCAGGCGAACGGCCTCGATGCCGAAGCCGGGGCGGATATCGGCCAGCCTGTCGCGGAACAGGCGGAACAGATGGCCGGGGTCGTGGGACGGCGCCCCGGTGCCGATCTCGACCCGACACAGGGTTCCATCCACCCGGAACAAGGTGAAGTCCAGCCGTCGTGCCCCCAAGCCGTCTTGGATCAGGCGATTGCACAACTCGGCCAGCAGGCGCCTCAGGGCTTCGGCGATGTCTTCAACCCGTGACATGGGCTCGACGAAGGCCATATGGACCCGGTGGGGCGCCACCGGCCGGATGGAGGAGATGGGCTCGGGCTCGACGCCCAGGGCTTGGTCCAGCCGCCACAGGACGTCACGGCCAAAGCGCAACGACACCTGTGGGCGTGGCAGATCCAACAGCTCGCCGATGCGGCGCAGGCCCAGGGCGGCCAGATCTCCGACCATGCGGGGCGACAGTCGCAGCGCCGCCAGGGGCAGCGGGGCCAGTTGATCCATCTCCTCCAAGATGGGGGCGGCGGGATCGCCGAACCGGGCCCAGGCCCAGGCAGCTCCGGGGGTCGGAGCCAGGGCGGCGCGGTTGGTCAAGCCCAGGCTTTTCAGCTTGCCGCTCAATTGATCCAGCAAGTCGGTTTCGCCACCGAACAGATGGCCGCAGCCAGCCACGTCCAGCCAGAGACCGCAGGCGCCTTCCGTCGCCGTCCAGGGGGAATACAGACCGCAGCGTTCCGCCAGCACGTCCAGCAGGCGGCGGTCGGTATCGGGGTCATGGGGCGCGACGACGGCGTCGGGGGCCAAGGCCATGGCCTGGGCCAGGGGCATGCCGGGCCGCAAGCCGTGGGTCTGGGCCGGGCCATTGGCCGCCATCACCTGCCGGGTGGTTCCCGAATTGGCGGTGATCAGCTTGGCGCTACGCCACGCGGGCCGCGTCCGGCACAGCCGGTCGGTGGCCAGTCGAGGCAACCAGACCGAGACGACGCGCCGTTCCATCCCATTCCACCTCCCATTCCCCCACCACCCCCCGTTCGTCCGGCGATCGCCCCCGGCAGCGGAGCAAACCCAGTCGCCAGCGGTCGTCGGCTCCGGCCAGCCCATTCACCCGCCAGCGGGTTTGGGCGGGCGCGATGGCGGCGGCGGCGCGGTTGAGCAGCAGAACCGTCACGCCGCTGCCCCTGGCGGCCAAATGCAGGCGGCGGGCGGCGGTGAAATCCATGCCGCGCACCTCGCCCAGTACGGCGGCCAGGGCGGGGGAGCGGGCCGCTTCCTCCAACGCCCACAAATTGGCCTTGGGCTGACCGGCGATTCCCACCACCAGCCGTTCGGGACCGAGTCCGAACCCGGCCAGGGCGGGGGCATGGGGAAGCCCTCCCTCGGCCAGCCACAGGGCGGGCTTGCCCATGAGGCGAACCAGACCGCCCAGCAGAGCGGCGGAAAATCCCAAGGCGGCGCCATCGTGATCGCAAGCCAGGGCGGCGGGCGAAATTTCGTGCAGCGCGCCGGTTCCAATCCCCTCGAACCCCGGCAGGCCCAGCGGCATGACCGGCCCGTGCCCGTCTCCGCCGACTCCTTCCAGGGCGGCGATGCGTCGGCGCAGGCGGGCAAGGGCGGGGGAGGGCATGGCATCTCCAAATGTTCGATAAATGTTCACATTTTGATCTGGAAGAGTCAAGCCCGCCCTTTGAACTGTTTTCATTCACCCGTCCGGGGGTTTGCGCTACCATGCCCTTGGTGCCGGGCGAAGAGTCGGCCCGTCCACGACACCGAATCCAGCCAATCGAGGGGGAGTGTTTCATGAGGGTTTTCGTCGCTGCCGCGCTTATCGCCGCTTTCGCCGGTGTCACTCCCGTTTGGGCCGCCGATCCGCCTGCCGCCTTCACGGTCTGCAAGTCCTGCCACAAGGTGGATGCGGGCGCCAACGGCGTCGGCCCCAGCCTGTTCGGCGTGGCGGGCGCCAAGGCCGGGACCGCGTCGGCGGGCTTCAAGTATTCTCCCGCCATGACCGGCTGGGGCAAGGTTTGGGACGATGCCGCTCTCACCGCCTATCTGGCCGACCCCAAGGGATCGATCCCGGGCAATAAGATGGTCTTCGCCGGAATGAAGAATCCCGACGAGATCGCCGCCGTGATCGCCTATCTCAAGACGCTGAAATAGCCGCCTTCCTCCCTCCCCCTTGATTCGGCGGCTTCGGCCGCCAATCTCTGGGCGGAAGGAGACAGACATGCACCGATTGTTGCCGCGTAATCCGCTGGGAGCCCTGGTCGCCTCGGCGCTTGCCGTCATGGGGGTGGGAGGCAGCGCCGCCGCCGCCGACGCCGGTCGTCTCGACTGGGCGGCGCTGCCGCTGCCCGCATTGAACGGCGGCGTCCTGAAACCCGACAGTTTCCGCGACCGGGTGGTGCTGGTGGTCAATACCGCGTCCAAATGCGGCTTCACCCCGCAATACGAGGGGTTGGAGGCCCTGTGGAAGGAATATCGCGGCCGTGGTCTGGTGGTGCTGGGGGTGCCGTCCAACGATTTCGGCTCTCAGGAGCCGGGCAGCAACGCCGAGGTCGCCACCTTCTGCGAGATCAATTACGGCGTCGATTTCCCGCTCATGGAAAAGCAGGTGGTGGTGGGCGAGGCCGCCCATCCGCTCTATCGCTGGGCGGCCGAGCGTACCGGCCCGCTGGGCGTGCCGCGCTGGAACTTCCACAAGTTGCTGATCGGCAAGGACGGGCGGCTGCTGGACTGGTTCTCCAGCATGACCGCCCCCGACGCCACCCGTCTGCGCGCCGCCATCGACAAGGCGCTGGCGGCGCCGTCGGGCGGTTAACAAGCCGCGCAAAAATGCCTTTGTCCCATTCGTCATTCCCGCGAAAGCGGGAATCCATGCGTCAACGCCCGATATTTTATGGGTATGGCGCAGATTCGCCGCACCATGGACCCCCGCTTTCGCGGGGGTGACGAGGAATAAGACCCGTCAGGAATTTTTCCGCAGTCTGCTATAGCAGCGCCTCGTCCATCCCCATGACCACGGCGGCGCCGCTGGTGACGGCAAGCTCCAACGCTTCCGCATGGGGCAGGATGTGCTCGGCGTAGAAGCGGGCGGTAGCCAGTTTGGCGCCGTAGAAGCCGTCGTGGTCCTTGCCCGTCTCCATGGCCGCCTTGGCCACCCTGGCGGCCAGGGCCACCTGTTGGCCGCCCACCACCACCCCCATCAGTTCCAGCATGGGAACCGCCGAAGCCGCCACCAGGGCGGGATGTTCCGCGCCGTCCTTGACCAGCCAGGATACCGCGCGGGCGGCGGCGGCGGCGGCGGCGGCGAGGCGCCCGCCCATCGCCCGCAGCGCGGGATCCGCGCTTGCCGACAGGTCGCCCGCCAGATCGGCGATTTCGGTCAGCAGTTGCCCGGCGAAAGCGCCCTTGTCGCGCAGGATCTTGCGATTGACCAGATCGTTGCCCTGGATGGCGGTGGTGCCTTCGTAGATGGTGGTGATGCGGGCGTCGCGCAGATGCTGGGCGGCGCCGGTCTCCTCGATATAGCCCATGCCGCCGTGGACCTGGACGCCCATGGAGGCGATGGCCTGTCCCACCTCGGTGCACCAGCCCTTGGCGATGGGGGTCAGGAATTCCACCCGCAGTCCGGCCTGGCGGCGGCGCTCGGGATCGGAATCGTGGTGGACGATGTCCGAGGCGGCGGCGGCGGTGTAGTGAATGCCGCGCATGGCCTCGATCTGGCATTTCATGGTCATCAGCAGGCGCCGCACATCGGGATGATGGACGATTCCGGCCGATCCGCTTGCGGTCCAGCCCGCCGGTTTGCCCTGCACCCGGTCGCGGGCATAGGAGACCGCCTGCTGATAGGCGCGCTCGGCGATGGCGAGGCCCTGCAGGCCGACGGCGAGGCGGGCGTGGTTCATCATGGCGAACATGTATTCCAGCCCGCGATGGGGCTGGCCGATCAACTCGCCCCAGGCGCCCTCGTGGTCGCCGAAGGACATGACGGCGGTGGGGCTGCCGTGGATGCCCAGCTTATGCTCCAGCGAGACGCATTTGACGTCGTTGGCGATGCCGCCGGGCAGGATCTTGGGCACCACGAACAAAGAGATGCCCTTGACGCCGGGGGGCGCGTCGGGAAGGCGGGCCAGCACCAGATGGACGATGTTCTCGGCCATGTCGTGATCGCCATAGGTGATGAAGATCTTCTGGCCGGACAGGCGGAACTTGTCGCCGTCGGGCACGGCCTTGGAACGCACCGCCGACAGATCCGACCCGGCCTGGGGCTCGGTCAGGTTCATGGTGCCGGTCCACTGGCCCGAGACCATGCGCGGCAGATAGAATTCCTTCTGGGCGTCGGAACCGTAAAGGCTGATGGCGTTGACGGCGCCCTGGGTCAGCATGGGGCAGAGCGTGAAGGCCATGTTGGCCGCCTGCCACATTTCGTGCACGGCTGTGTTGAACAGATTGGGCAGACCCATGCCGCCGTATTCGGCCGGGAAGGGCAAGCCGTTCCAGCCACCATCCACCAAGGTGTTCCAGGCGTCCTTCCAGCCGGGAACGGTGCGGACCACGCCGTTTTCCTGGACGGCGCCCACTTCGTCGCCGGCCCGGTTGAGCGGCGACAGCACGCCCTCGGCGATATGGCCCGCCTCGGTCAGGATGGAATCGGCCATCTCGCTGGTGGCTTCCTCGAAGCCGGGCAGGGCGGAAATCGCCTCAAGCCCCACGACCTCTTCCATGGTGAAGCGGATGTCGCGCAGCGGCGGAATATAGGTGGACATGCGGGCGGGCTCCCAGCGCGGTGACGGTATGGAAGATTGTGCCACAGATGGAAGAGGCGTGGCGATGGCATGATGGGGATTGCCGCGCCCTATATGGGGATATTGTTCTTCACCATGTGATCGACCAATTTGCCTTGCAGCAGGTCGATGCCCACCGAGCGCGCCACCCGGATGGCATTGGCATTGTCGCAGCGCGCCAGGATATAGCTGACGCCCTCGCCGTCCTCGGTGCGGCTTGTCAATTCCGTCTTCAGTTTTTCGGATTCTGTCAGGGCGTCCTCGTGCCAGAACATCTTGGCGAAGCGGAAATTCAGGCCCTTGAGGTCGAGATGGGGCAGGAAGGACGCATCGAGCGCGTCGATGCACAGGGAATAGCCCTTTTCCACCAGTCCCGGCGCCAGTTTGCGGAACAGCGAGAAATTGGCGACCAGATCGTTGCGGTGGATCTCGATGACCACGTTGGCGCGCTGTTCGGGGCGAAGCGCCGCGTCGAAGGCGGCGAAGGTCTTGGACGAAATGGCCGACAGATTGAGGTTCAGGCTGAAGCGGCGATTGGACAGATCGGGCGTGCGGGCCAGCATGCCGAGCACGGCGGCGTCCAGATCCTCGGTCAATTCGTTGAACAGGCCGGAACGTCCCATCAGGCTGACCCCGGGGCAGAACGCGTCCTCCAGGGCCTTGATGGAGACATAGATCTCGCGGAACACCGGGATGACTTTGCGATCCTTGTCCACCGCGTAGATTTGCTGACTAAGGATCATGGGGCTAATATTGGTGGTCTGCAGCTGGGCCTTGATGCGCGACAACATGGAGCCGTCGATGGTCTTTCCGTCCGAGGCGGCGTCCGTGAGCTCGCCCTTGGGACCGGCGGCGGCCTCGGCGTATTGGCGAAGTCGGGCATCGTTCTCGCCAAGTTCGAACAGATGGTAGAATTCCTGGTCCCCGTAGACGTTGGAGCGCTGCAGGCCCGCATGTCCAAAAGCCTTATGGGCCTTGGACGCCGTCGAGCGCAAGGCGCCCATGTCAATATCGCGGCAGACGCAGATCAATTCCATGTTCTTCATCAGGAAGATGCTGGACGTCAAATTATTGCGGGTGGCGTCGCGCAATGCCGCCAAGGCCTGGGTCATATTATCCCGGGTTCGCAGATGGCCCGGCAGGGCGGAAATATGGCAATGAAGCACCCGATAGCCGATGGGGGTGCGTTCCAACTGCTTCAAGTGAATAAGGAGCTTGGCGTCCTGGGCCGACACTGTGGCGTTCCTTCCCCGGTAGCGTTACCGGGGCGCTCCTTGCCCCGACCGATCGAAATGGGCCCATGATGTTGAAAACACGGGCGACCGATCGATCAATCTAGGCCATGCCTAAGGCCTGACAAAGAAACAGTGGATGATGTTTTTCAACGAAAGCTGATAGGCGCACTGTATTAATAATACTTATTATTTAGAGCGTAAGGCATCGGTGCGGCGCTTTCTATTGCACCCATGGCCGGTTGGCCTTGTACGGAGTGGTCGCCTTCGGCTTGCGGGCAGTGTTCGAGGCCGTCTGGGTGGCGGCTTGGATGGCTTGGACCTCGCGCTGCATTTCGTCCAGGCCCACCAGCCCGGCAGTGGCCAGCATCACCACCCTGTCCTTGGCCCGGTCCAGGGGCGGGCGGCTGGCGGCGAGGCGCGGCGGATTGGCGGCCAGGATGGCGTCAAGCACCTGGGCCCTTTGGCCGTCGCCCGCCTGCAAGGCCTGCCGCGCTTGGCTGAAGTCGAAGCGTCCCGCACCGGCGAACGGAGTTGGCGCGGTGGTGGAATAGGGGAGCAAGCCGCCCAGATTGGCCGAGCGGCGGCTGGCGAATTCGTCCGGGGTGATCAGGCCCGCCTCGGCCAATTGCTGCAAGACCACGAAGCGGCTCACCACCGGGTCGTTGGCGAAGACGCCGACCGCCGCCGAGAGCTTGGAGGGCAGGCCGCCTTCCACGGGTGGGGGCGGCGCGACCTCGGTGATCGGGGCGGGCGACATCGCGGCAGGGGGGGGCGGCGCGATCTCGGGGATCGGTTGCACCGTGGCCTGGGCGGCCGGTTGGCTGGCGGATGACGGCGGCGCAGCGGGAATCATGGCGGCGGCGAAGACCGGTGGTTTGACCAGGGCATCCTCGGCGGCCGCCCGTTCCAGCAGGCGGGCGGTCCCCTCCAGGTCATCGAACTTGGCGTCTTCCGGGATGGGATCCTTGCCCAGCGTGATCGCCAGGGCACCGGCCGAGCTTTCCAGCTCGATATAGGAGAGGTTGCGGCGGTAGAGCGAATCGATCCGAACGGCGGCGCGCCGCAGGAATTCCGCCTCGTTGACGGCGACGCCCAGATTGGCGTCGTAAAGACGCCCCTCCACATCGGCCATGCGCGACATGATGTCGTGATCGCCCGCCGCCAATTGGAACCGTCGCAGCGCCACATTGACCTGGGCGATGATGACCATGCTGGTGGACAATCGGCGCATCTCGCCGACCTGTTCCTGGGTGCCGTAGGCGGAAACGGTGCTGGGTCCGGCGATCAGGTTCATCAGGTTCCAGGTCAGCCGCAATCCGGCCTCGGCCCAGTTGTGATTGACCAGATAGGAATTGCTGTCACGGTTGAGCGAGGTGCTCAATTCCAATCCCGGCAGCATGCGCAGGATCGCCTTGCGGGTTTCGTCGGTATCGACGCGAGCCTGATAATCGGCCTCGCGCAGTTCCGGGCGGTTGGTCAGGGCGGTGCGTTCCATGGTGGGCATGTCCATGGACAGGAACGAGGCCTTGTCATTGAAACCGGCCGGCTCCGCCAGGGTGATCGGGCGCTGGAAATCCAGATTCATCAGCGACATCAACTCGAGGCGGCCGGTCGCCAGATCACGCCGCAGCGCCTGGAGGTGTTGCACCACGCCAAGCAGGGTCTTCTGGTATTCCAAGGCCTGGGCGGGGCTGGCCCATTTGTAGGTCCGGTCGTTCTGGACGCGGTCCCAGGCGCCTTGAACCCTGCCGATCAGGCTGTCGACCTCATAGCCCAGCTTCTGTTCGCCCAACGCCTTCCAATAGGCGGTGCGCACGTCGTTCATGATGGTCTGGGCGGCCTTGCGGCGTCGCTCCTTGGCCACCAAGGCAAGGTCGGCCGCCTGACGGGCGCGCAGATAGCTGACGCCGAAATCCAGGACATTCCAGGCCACCGCGAAGGTTCCGGTGGCCCGCGCCCGGTCGGTGGAAATGGAGGAATCCGACTTGGTTCCGGTGGAGGGAGTAAGGCTGGTGCTGAGATAGTTGTTGTCGCGCTGGGTATAGCCCGCACCCACCACCATCTGCGGCAGCAAGGTATAGCCCATGGCCTCGTTCAACTTCACCGCCTGGGCTTCCTCCAGCATCTTCTGGCGGCGATCAACGTTGTATTTCAAGGCATAGGCCTGGGCCTGATACAGGGTGATCGGGCCTTGCAGGGACTGCATGCCGCCGAACAGGGCGCGGATGTCGCGTTCGGCCCGGGCACTGCGCTCCTCGGGCGTGGTCGGCGTCATGGCCACGGCGCAGCCCGTCAACAGCAGGGCGACGGCCACCGTCGGAACAGACCTCAGCCGTTCGGACCGCAAAGTCCGTCCGAACGGCCGCGCCACATTTCGCCAGTTCATCAAAGAAACACCCTATCCCAGCGGATCACGGTCAGAACCTCTGCTACCGCGAGGCCGGAGCCGGGCCCGCGGTGCCCAATGCCGGGCCTCCGCCTGGGCCAGGACCGCCGGGACCGCCGGGACCGCCGGGACCGCCAGGACCACCGGGCCCGCCAACCGCGCCGGGTCCACCGACCGCGCCGGGTCCGCCGACCGCACCGGGGCCACCGACAGCGCCGGGTCCGCCAACCGCGCCGGGTCCGCCAACCGCGCCAGGTCCGCCAACCGCGCCGGGGCCGCCAACCGCGCCGGGGCCGCCAACCGCGCCGGGTCCACCGACCGCGCCGGGGCCGCCAACCGCGCCGGGTCCACCGACCGCGCCGGGTCCGCCAACCGCACCGGGTCCGCCAACCGCGCCGGGTCCACCGACCGCACCGGGTCCGCCAACCGCACCGGGTCCGCCAACCGCACCGGGTCCGCCAACCGCGCCGGGTCCACCAACCGCGCCGGGTCCGCCAACCGCACCGGGTCCACCAACCGCGCCGGGTCCGCCAACCGCACCGGGTCCGCCGACCGCGCCGGGTCCACCGACCGCACCGGGTCCGCCAACCGCGCCGGGTCCGCCAACCGCGCCGGGCCCACCGACCGCACCGGGTCCGCCAACCGCACCGGGCCCACCGACCGCGCCGGGCCCACCGACCGCGCCGGGTCCGCCAACCGCGCCGGGTCCGCCAACCGCGCCGGGTCCGCCAACCGCGCCGGGTCCACCAACCGCGCCGGGTCCGCCAACCGCACCGGGTCCACTGACCGCACCGGGTCCACCGACTCCACCGGGTCCGCCAAGAGAGCCTGGGCCGCCCAGGGCGCCTTGCGCGCCACCGCCGGGACCGCCAATTCCACCGCCGCCGCCAGGAGCGGCGGTTGTTCCCGCGACGGTGCCGCCAACTTGTCCGACTCCGCCCAATGTGCCTCCGGCACCGCCCGGTCCGCCGAGAGCTCCGGCGCCGCCCAGGGCGCCAGGGGCGCTTCCACCCTGTCCTCCACCGACACCGCCCGCCGCGCCGACACCACCTTGCGCCGCCGTTCCGGGCGTGACGAAGGTATTCGCCGCAGGGGCAGGGCCACCGAGACCTTGTCCACCCTGTCCACCTTGCTGGGCGCCGCCACCTGGACCGCCCGGACCGCCCGGACCACCGGCACCACCGGCACCACCGGGACCACCGGTCTGAGCATTGGCAGCGGGCTGAGCCCCGGTAGCCGTTGCGCCTGTCCCCGTCCCCGTCCCCGTCCCGCCCGCAGGCGCGCCGGTACCGGTTCCAACACCTTGGGCCTGAGCGCCGACCCCTTGACCGCCCGCACCGGGGCCGCCGATACCGCCGGGCCCGCCCGGACCACCGATGCCCGGACCACCGATGCCCGGACCACCGATGCCCGGACCACCGATGCCCGGACCACCGATGCCCGGACCACCGATGCCCTGACCACCGAGTCCGGGACCACCGAGTCCGGGACCACCGAGTCCGGGACCACCGGTTCCTTGTCCGCCAAGTCCGGTTCCAGTCGTTCCGATAGCGCCACCGCCGACGTTGGGACCACCGGGGCTTCCGCCGACACTGGGGCCTCCAATGGTGCCGCCGAGGCTGGGCGAGCCTGGGCCGCCGATGGCGGGGGCACCGGGCCCTCCGATGGAGGGCGTTCCGGGAACGCCGGGAGCAGGAGCACCGGCGCCACCGGTTCCGCTGAGGCTGGGACCGCCGCTTCCGCTTCCGCTGGCCCCGCCGAGGCTCGGGCCTCCGACGCCACCGGTGGAGCCGCCGGGGCCTTGACCGCCGATGCTAGGTCCGCCCATGCCTGGGCCGCCGAATCCTGGCCCACCCATTCCGGGGCCGCCGGGCGGCGGGGGCGGGGGACGGCCACCGGGTGGCGGGGCACCGCCGCCGGGCGGCGGGGGACCACCGCCACCACCGGGGGCTTGGGCTTGGGCGGTCATGCTGCCCAGCAAAATGGCGGATCCCGCCACGAAGCACAGAGCTTTCTTTCTCATGTGGACGTCCCTTTCCCGCTCTTTGCCCGACGGCATTCCCATAGGACAAAATCCCACCGATGCTATCTGAAATAGAGACCTGAGAAAATACGGTACGAGCCCGATTATTGGACTTGGGTGGATAAAATATAAGCAAGTCGTGAAGTAGTTTATTAACCTTTTCCCGCTCTGTGCGGCGGGCGCGGAGTGATATACCTTCGGCCGGCCACCATTCGCGGGGTGGATCATCTGGGATTTGGGTACATGACGGTTCAGCAGGGACTTGCCTTCGCCATTCTGATCGGAACCATCGGTTTGTTCGCCTGGGACAAGCTGCGCTACGACCTTGTCGCCATGTTGTCCCTGTCCGCCGGGCTGATCAGCGGCATCGTGCCGCCCGACAAGGCGTTTCACGGCTTCAGCGATCCGGTGGTCGTCGTGGTGGCCGCAGCCCTGGTGGTCAGCGCCGGTATCGAACGATCCGGCATCATCGAGCGATTGGTGGGGCCGCTGGGACGCCTGAAATCCCCCGATGCCCTGATCGGGACGCTGTCGGCGCTGGTGATGGTGCTGTCGGCCTTCATGAAGAATATCGGGGCCTTGGCCATCTTCATTCCGCTCGCCCTGCGCCTTGCCAAGGCCAACAACATTCCGGCGTCGCAGGTGTTGATGCCCTTGTCCTTCGCCTCCCTGGTGGGGGGGCTGATGACCCTGATCGGCACCTCGCCCAACATCATCGTCTCGCGGGTGAGGGAGGATCTGACCGGCCATCCCTATACCATGTTCGACTTCACCCCGGTGGGTTTGGGCATCTGTCTGTGCGCCATCGCCTTCCTGACCTTCGCGTGGCGGGTGCTGCCCAAGGACCGCCAGGGCGCCGCCTCGGCCGAAGCGCGCTTCCGCATCGAGGATTATCTGGCCGAAGTCCGCATCCTGCCCCAGTCGCCGCTGATTGGCGCCACCGTGGTGGATCTGGAGCAGTTGTTCAGCGGCGGCGCCCTGACCGTGGTCACCATCCTGCGCGATCACGGTCGCCGCTATGTGCCGGGCGGCAATTGGGAGTTTTCCGAAAACGACATTCTGATGGTCGAGGGCGATCCCATGGCCATCAAGCCGCTGCTGGAATCGGCCGGTCTCGCCATGGTCGAAGGCGGCCATGGTCTTGTCGGCGAGGACATGGTGATCATGGAAGCGGTGGTGATGCCCAATTCCCTGCTGGTGGGCACCACCATCGTCCAGAACGCGCTGCGCCGCCAATACGGCATCGCGGTTCTGGCCATCAGTCGCGGCGGCCGTCATCTGGTGGACCGTCTGCGCCAGATCGAATTCCTGGCGGGCGACGTCCTGGTGGTGGAAGGCGTCAACGACACCTTGCCCAAGACGCTGTCGCAATTGGGCTGCCTGCCGCTGGCCCAGCGCAATATCCGGTTCACCAGCCGGTCGGGCGCTATTCTGCCCATTACGATCGCCCTGGCGGCCATGCTTTTGGTGGCGCTGGGCATTTTGCCGGTCGCGCCCGCCTTCTTCCTGGCCGCCGTGGTGATGATCGTGCTGCGCTGCCTGCCCCTGCGCGAAGCCTATGAGGCGGTGCACTGGCCCATCATCATCCTGCTGGGCGGACTGATCCCCATTAGCGACGCCATCAAGAGCACCGGCGCCTCCGACCTGTTGGCCGGTTGGCTGGCCATGGCCGCGTCGCAGGTTCCGGCACCGGTCGCGGTGGGATTGGTGCTGCTGGCCTCCATGCTGCTGGCGCCCTTCCTCCATCACGCCGCGACGGTTCTGTTGATGGGGCCGGTGGCGGCGGCCATGGCGGTCAAGCTGGGGCTGGCCATGGATCCCTTCCTGATGGCGGTGGCGGTGGGGGCAGCCTGTGACTTCCTTACCCCCATCGGGCATCAGTGCAACACGCTGGTGATGGGCGTCGGTGGTTACCGCTTTGGCGATTACTGGCGGCTGGGTCTGCCGCTCAGCCTCATCGTGGTGGTGGTGGGAACCTTTTTAGTGCTGACGGTATGGCCCATTGGCCTTTAGGGGAGGACTGAATGAGGCTTTTTCCCACGGTTTTCGTCGTGCTCCTTTGCCTTGGCGGATCGGCCCAGGCGGCCGGTCTGATCGAGGAGGCCTTCGGCCTGCCGGTGACGTTCAAGGTGAATGGAAGCAGCCGTACCCTTAGGCTCGACGCCCTGGTCATCCGGCCCGACGACAGCCAACGCCATCCGTTGGCGGTGATCAATCACGGGGCGCCGCGCAATGCCGACGACCGGGCGGGCATGTCTCCGCGCAGCATGCGTGCCCAGGCCAGGGAATTCGCCCGCCGGGGCTGGGCGGTGGTGACCTTCATGCGGCGTGGTTACGGCGAGTCGGAAGGCGACTACGCCGAAAGCAGCGGCAACTGCGCCTCGCCCGACTACGTCAAGTCGGGCCGGACCTCGGCCGAGGACATCCGGGCGGTGATCCAGACCATGCGCAACGCCCCCTTCGTGGATGATGGCAAGATCATCAGCGTCGGCCGTTCGGCCGGAGGCTTGGCCACCGTTGCCTTGACCGCCGATCCGCCGCCCGGACTGATCGCCGCCATCAGCTTCGCGGGCGGCCGGGGCTCGACCGGCCCGGACGAGGTGTGCGTGCCCGAGCGGTTGGCGCAGGCCTTCGGAACCTTCGGCAAGACCTCGCGCGTTCCCATGCTGTGGGTCTATTCCGAAAACGACCATTTCTTCGGCCCCTCGCTGGCGCGCCGTTTCCACGCCGCCTTCACCGAGGCGGGCGGCCGGGCCGAGTTCATCGCCGCCGCCCCCTTCGGCAGCGACGGGCACAGTCTGTTCTCGGAAAAGGGAACCCCCATCTGGACCCGCTATGTGGACGACTTCCTGGCCCGCCAGAAGCTGGTCCTCGTCGGCCAATTGCTGGCGAGTCGCGACCCGACCTCCATTCACTATCCCAAGGGGCTGAGCAGCCAGGGCCAGGAGGCCTTCCGCAAATATTTGGACGCTTCCGACCACAAGGCCTTCGTCATGGCGGGGGACGGCAGCTTTGGTTGGCGCAGCGGCCAGAAGACGGCGGCGGAAGCGGTCGAGGGCGCCACCGGCTATTGCCGCAAGAACGCCCGCAAGACCTGCTATGCCGTAATGGTCGACGACGAACCCGTCCAATAGGGTTATTTCGCCGCGACCACCGGGGGAAACAGCCGTTCCTCGATCAAATCCATGACGTCGTCAGCGGTATGTTCGTCGCCATTGGCCAGCATGATCACCGTGGTGTCCTTGTCGGGATAGTGCCAAGCCTCGGCGCAAAATCCGGCGAAGCGGCCGCTATGGCCGAAGCGCGGGCCGAAATCGCTGGCGATCTGGACGAGGCCGTAACCATAGGACTCGTCCTCGTCCTTGCCCCATTCCGTCTTCATGGCCGACAGCATGGCAGGCGACAGCAGCTTGGAGTCTGGGCGGAACAAGGCTTTGAACAGACGGTCCAGATCGGCGGCGGTGGTGGTCACCGGCGCGTCGCCCAGCCGCGACGACCAGGCGAGCAGGCTGGCGTCGCGGCGTTCGCCTTGCGGCGTGGCCAAGCGGTAGCCATGGGCCAACCGGGGGTCGGCGGGCGCGACCTCGGCCGTACTGTCAGCCATCTCCAGGGGAGCGAGGATGCGCCGCGCCAGGATGGCGGCAAGGCCTTCGCCCTCCACTTGTTCCAGGATATGGCCCAGCAGGATGTAATTGGTGTTGGAATAGGCGTATTTGCCCGGCGGCGTCGCCGGACGGCAGCGGCCGAGACGCAACGCCTCGGCGGCGGTCCAACTGATGGACGGATGCTCGGGGATGGAAAACAAGGCGTTGCGCAGGCAGTCGGGCAGGCCCGAGGTGTGCGACAGCAAGCTGGCCAGATTGGCCTTGTCCAGATGGGTGATGCGGTCGGCATCGCGGGGATCGACGTATTTCAGCACCGGATCGGCAAGGCCCAGCTTGCCCTCGTCGACCACCTGGAGGATCGCCGCCGCCGTCAGGATCTTGCCCACCGAGGCCACATGAAAGCGGGTCTGCTCGGTGACCGGGGCGCCGGTGGCCAGATTGGCAAGGCCGGTAACCGCCGTCTCGCGCCCCTCGGGACCGGAGACCAGCAGGATGGCGCCTGGAAGGGCGAATTTGGCGGTGACGTCGGCCAGGATGGCACCAAGATCGGCGGCTCGCGCCGCGCTTGCCCAGTGAAAGAGCACCAGCGCGGCCAGCGTCAGGGCGGCGCCGCGGCCTCTGTCGCTTGTCTGCCTGGGGTGGTCGTGGGCGGACATGGCCGGGATGCTCCGAAAGGGTTTAGGACGGTCAGGCGTTGGCGATTGCCCGACGATGATAACGGAAGGCGCGGGCGGGATCGATGTCCAGATCGGGCCACCAGTCAAAGCCCGGTCCCTCATCCTGAATGGTTTTTCTCGCATTGATCTTGCTATAACCTGATTTCATATGGACCTCGGATACAGTACTTTTGTACAGAGGTGGGGCAATTGCCGAGGGCGGGAGGATTCTTGAATCGCATCGCGGCCTTCGTGACGGAGAACGCCAGGCTGGCTTGGGTCGTGGCGCTTTTGTTCGTCGTGGCATCTTCAGTCCTGGCGGCCCATCAATCTCGCGATCGGCGGGAGGCGGAGCGGTTGTCCCTGCTCCAGACCGAAGTGGGGCGGCGCGGCATCGAAATCATGTCGCAGACCCTGAACGGCAACGTGATGGGCTCGCTGTCCCTGTTGGGCGTGATCGACGACGAGGTCAAGCGCGACGCCCTCGGCACCCTGGCTCCCAACAGCCCCTATATGACCGGATTGCTCGCGGCTCTGAGCGGCGCCCATGGCGCCGACGGCGTTTTCGTCATCGGCCAGGACGGGATCTTGAAATCGTCCTGGGACATCAGCGGCAGGCCGTCCACCGGCTTGGATGTTCGCTTCCGTCCATACTACCAAATGGCCATGCAGGGCCGCGACAACGTCTATGCCGCCGTCAGCCTGGCTCGGGGCGACCGCTCGCTCTATTTCGCGACGCCGGTATTCGCCGCGAACAGTCGAAACAGCGCCGTCGTCGGGGCCGTGGTGGCCCGAACCAGTGTTGCCCGGGTGGATTCCTTGTTGCGGGAACGGGCCGATATCTCCTTGCTGCTATCGCCCCAAGGCGTGGTCTTCGCGTCGAGCCGCCCCGAATGGATCGGCACCCTGGCGGGAATGCCGAGCCCCGAACGTCTCAAGGCCATTCGCGACCTGAAGCAGTTCGGCGCCATGTTCGATCGCGCCGATCCGCCGCTGCTGCCCTTCGCCGTCGATGGCGGCATGCTGACCCTGGACGGGCGGCACTTTGCCCTGGCTTCGGCAAAGGTGCAGTGGAACGATCCCTACGGCGAATGGTCGGTGGTGCTGATGGAGGATCTGTCGCGCACGGTGAGTCCGGCCGACAGCCTGTGGGCGGGCCTTGGCACCGCGGCGGTTCTGCTGATCATGGGTGCCCTGGCATTGACCATGCTGCGCTACCTTCACGCCCAGACGCTGGCGATCCACAAGAATGAGGATTTGGCCCTGGCCCAGGCGGCCAGCGCCGAACGCAAGTCCAGGCGCGCCGAAGCGGGGCTGAACTTCCAGCGGGCCAAGTCCACCCATGAACTGGCCCGAACATTTCTGGCGGAGACCCACCGGATTTTGGGGGCGCTGCAGGGCATGATCTATGTCTGCGTCGGCCAGGGACAGATGCGGCTGGCCGCATCCTATGCCTGTGACGAGCGGGTTCCAGACGCGCTGGAGTCCGGCCAGGGCTTGCTGGGCCAATGCGTCATCGATCGCCAGCCGCGCGTGCTTGACACCACCGACCATCATTCCTGGACCATCCGCTCTGCCCTTGGCAATGCGCGACCGGCGGCGGTGATGATGGCGCCGTTGCTCTTGGACGATTCCGTCCTCGGCGTGGTGGAGATCGCGGTGCTGAACCATCCCGATCAGCATGCCCGTGAACAATTCGTCGAATTGGCCTCTCTGCTGGCCCTCAATCTGGAAATTCTACGCCGTCATTCCCCTGCCGGAACGGCCCTGACCGAGGCAAATCCATGACCTTCCTGCTGGACGTACTGGAACGCTTACCGCTGCCGCGCAAGCTGGCGCTTGGGTTTTCGGCCACTTTCCTCGTCTTGATGGTATTGGGGCTGTTCAGCCTGCATACGCAATCGAGCCTCAATCGTGAGGTGCAGGTTCTTTACGAACAGGAATTGCGGGGTATTTCCGACCTCAAGGACGCCCGCGTCGAACTGGCGAAGATGGGGCGTGCCCTGCGCCAGGCCATCTTGGCGCGCGATATGCCGGAACGTGACCGCGCCCTGGCCCAGCTGAGCGATGCGGACGGCGGCGTGCGCCGGGAAATAGAGCAAGCCCGCGGGCATGTCTTCAAGGAAGAGAACAAGCGCCATCTGGCCAAATTCGAAGAGCAATTCCGCACCTATAAAAGCAATGTGGATCAGGCCCTGGCGCAGTTCCGCAAGACCCCCGCCGATGCCGCCGCTTTTGTCTCGGCGCCGGATTTTCAACGAGTGGCCATCGCCGCCGACGAGGCGCTCGAAGCGGTGTCCCGTGCCAAGGAGGAGACGGCCAGGCAAGCCGCCCTGCGGGCTGCCGCCGTCGCCGAGGACGGAGCCCGCACGACGGTTCTTATCCTGGCCAGCGGCGTCGGGTTCGGGGTCTTGTTCGCATGGCTGATCAGCCTGTCCATTCGGCGCCCGGCCGAGCGGGTCCGCGATGTGGTGAAGAAACTGGCAGCCGGAGACCGCGACTTGGCGGTTCCGCATGTGGATTTCCCCAACGAGATCGGCGAACTCGCCCGCGCCATCGAGGTCTTGCGCAGCGAGGCCCGCCAGATGGAGGCCCAGCGCTGGATCAAGACCCATCTGGCCGACATATCGGGGGACTTGCAGGAGACCCAGTCCCAAGTGGAACTGGCGGGGCGGTTCCTGTCGAAGGTGGCGCCGCTGCTGAAGGTGGGACACGGCGCCTTCTATCTGATGAACGAAGCGGGGGATCGGCTGGCTCTGCTGGGCGGCTACGCCCATCGCGAGCGCAAGAGCCTGGAGCAGGGCTTCGCCATCGGCGAAGGGTTGGTGGGCCAGTGCGCCCTGGAGCGCTCGGCCATCATCATCACCCAGCCGCCCGCCGATTACATCAGCATCCAGACCGGCACCGCCGCGATGATTCCGAAGGCCATCGCCGTGTTGCCGGTGCTGCGGGGCGAGCGGCTGCTGGCGGTGGTGGAATTGGCCACCATGGAGGCGTTCGGTCCCGCCGAGCAGGCTCTGCTTGACGGTGCCATGCCCCTCTTGGCCATGAGCATCGAAATCATCGAACGCACGCTAAAGACCCAGCAACTGCTGGCGGAAACCCAGATCCAGGCGGCGACCCTGGCGGCCTCGGAACGCCAGATCAACGCCCGCAAGCAAGAGCTGGAGGCCATCAACGAGCAATTGGCCGAACAGGGTCGGCTGGTGGAAGAGCAGGCGGAAGATTTGGGCCGCGAACGCTCGCTGCTGCGCTCGCTGATCGATTCCATTCCCGACATGATTTTCGTGAAAGACATGCTGGGCGTCTATCTGGTGAGCAACCAGGCGTTCGCCTCCTTGGTGGGCAAGCCTTCGGACGAGATCATCGGCAAGACCGACTTCGATCTTTTCCCCCAGGAATTCGCCGAACTGTTCCGCGATCGCGATATCCAGATCGCCAGCGACGGTCAACGCCACACCAACGAGGAAGAGGTCGACTATCCCGACGGCCGCCATGCCTATTTGGAGACCACCAAGGTTCCGCTCAGCGGCCCTGACGGCGCCTTGCTGGGGCTGATCGGGGTTGCCCGCGACATCACCGAACGCAAGCTGGCGGATGTCGCGCTGTACGAGGCGGAGGAGCGGTCGCGGCTGATCCTCGGCTCCATCAACGAAGGCATCGCCGGGCTTGGCGACGATGGCAGGATGAGCTTCATCAATCCGGCCGGTGCCCGCATGCTGGGCTATGAACCCGATGAACTCGTGGGCCAGTTGATGCATCCCACGGTGCATCATGCCTATCCCGATGGCACGCCGTTTCCGCGCGACAAATGCCCCATGTACCACACCAGTTGCGACGGCCAGCCGCGCACGGTGGACAACGAGGTGCTGTGGCGCAAGGACGGCACCAGCTTCCCGGTGGAATACGCGACCACGCCGGTCATGAAGGACGGAAATGTGGTGGGCACCGTGGTGTCGTTCCGCGACATCACCGAGAGGAAAGCCGCCGAGGAGCGGCTTAACCGCGCCAATTTCCAGGCCGATATCGCCCTGGATCTTACCGGCAGCGGCTTCTGGCAGGTGGATTACAGCGACCCGGAATACTATTACCAGTCCGAGCGGGCGGCCAATATCCTGGGTGAGGAGATCAAGCCCGACGGGCGCTACCATCTCGCCGACGAATGGTTCAATCGCTTGGTCGAAGCCAATCCCGAGACCGCCAAGCTGACCGAGGAACGCTATCTCGGCGCGGTGGAGGGGCGCTATGACCATTACGATTCGGTTTATGCCTATAAGCGTCCCAGCGACGGGCGGATCGTCTGGGTCCACGCGGCCGGTAAGCTGGTGCGCGATGACGCGGGGAAGATCCGCTACATGTACGGCGCGTATCAGGACGTCACCAAGGAGAAGGAGGCCGCCGAGGCGCTGGCCGTCGAACGCGAGCGGCTGCAAACCATCCTCGACAAGAGCCCCATCAGCATCGCCATCACCACCAATGGGGTGATCCGCTTCGCCAATCCCATCGTGAACCAGAAATTCGGCTTCCATGTGGGTGATAAGGCTCCGGATGTCTATGTCCGCCAGGAGGATCGCGACGCGCTGCTGGCCAAGTTGAAGCGGGACGGCATCGTCGCCAATCATGAAGTCCAGATGTGGAGCGCCGATAGGACGCCGCTCGACATGTTGGTGACCTATATGCCGCTTCCCTATGACGGAGAGACCGGCGTGTTGGCCTGGCTGCTGGACATCACCGAGCGCAAGCAGGCCGAGAACGCCATCCGCGATCAGGCGGCCTTCCAGGAAGCCTTGGTGGACACCATTCCCTATCCGCTGTTCTACAAGGGACCGGACGCCCGCTTCCTGGGCTTCAATCGTGCCTACGAGCAGACCTTCGGGGTGCGGCGTCAGGAGTTGATCGGCAAGAGCGTCATGGACCTGGATTATCTCCCCGAGACGGATCGCCTCGCCTATCAGGCCGAGGACGAAGCCGTCATCGCCTCAACCACATCGGTGGAAAAGGAAGTTCCCATTCCCTTCGCCGACGGCAAGATCCACGACACCTTGTACTATGTGTCGGGCTTCCGGAAGGCGGATGGCGCCCCGGGCGGCCTGGTCGGAACCTTCGTCGATGTCTCGGATCGGAAGAAGGTCGAGGAAATCGAGCGCTTCAACCGCCTTGCCCTCGGACGTGAACAGCGCATCATCGATCTGAAGCGCGAGATCAACGGCCTGGCGGATCGGCTGGGGCAGGGCCTGCCTTACCAGTCACCCGAACAGCCGGAAGACGATATCGAAGAGTCCATCGACGCAATCGCGCCTGCCGCTCTCGACATCGCGGCGGTGCGGGGCGCCTTCATCCAGCTTCTGCGGGAAAACGAGTTGCAGGAGCTGTTCTCCAATTTCTGCGAGGCCGTCGGCATCGCCGCGGCCATCATCGATGTGGACGCGAACATCCTGGCCTCGTCGCGGTGGCAGCGGGTCTGCACCGACTTCCACCGGGTCAACGAAAAAAGCTGCGCCAAATGCATCGAAAGCGATACCGGGCTGGCCTTGAACCTCAACGAGGGCAAGGACTACGCCATGTATCGCTGCAAGAACGGCATGACCGACTGCGCCTCGCCCATCATCATCGCGGGCCATCACATTGCCAATGTGTTCATCGGCCAGTTCCATACCGGCGCGATCGACGACGCCTTCTTCATCTCCCAGTCCGACGCGTTGGGCTTCGAACGTGACGACTACCTGAGGGCGGTGCACGAAGCGCCGGTCATGGACGAGGAACGTCTCCCCTCGATCCTGGGCTTCCTCGCCCGCTTCTCGAAGCTGGTCGGATCCTTCGCGGTGGAGCAATGGAAGGCCAGCCAAGCCGCCATCAGCATCCGCACCCACGCGGCCGAGGTTCAGCGCGAACGCCTGGCGGCCATCAGCCTGGCCGAAGACGCCGACCACGCCCGTGCCGAAGTGGTGGAGTACAAGGAGCATCTGGAAGATTTGGTGGACGAACGGACCGCCGAACTGGAAGTGGCCAAGGACAGGGCCGAGGCCGCCTCCCAGGCCAAGGCGGACTTCCTGGCCAATATGAGCCACGAAATCCGCACCCCCATGAACGCCATCATAGGCATGAGCCATCTGGCGCTGAAGACCGAGCTCAATCCGCGTCAGCGCGATTACGTCAAGAAGATCCAGCAGTCCGGCTCGCACCTGCTGGGAATCATCAACGATATTCTCGATTTCTCCAAGATCGAGGCGGGAAAGCTGTCGGTGGAAAAGACGGCGGTGCATCTCGATACAGTCTTGGACAATGTGGCCAATCTGATATCGGAAAAGACCGTCGCCAAGGGCCTCGAACTGATTTTCGACATCGGCCCCGGCGTTCCCAACGACATGGTGGGCGATCCGTTGCGGCTGGGCCAGATCTTGATCAACTACGCCAACAATGCCGTCAAATTCACCGAGACGGGCGAGGTGGTGGTCGGCATCCGACTGCAGGAAGACGCGGGCGAGACGGTCGTGCTGCGCTTCGAGGTCAGGGATACCGGTATCGGTCTGACGGAAGAGCAGATGGGCCGCCTGTTCCAAAGTTTCCAACAGGCGGACTCCTCCACCACCCGCAAATATGGCGGCACCGGTCTGGGGCTGGCCATCTCCAAGAAGCTGGCCGAACTGATGGACGGACAGGTGGGCGTGGAAAGCGAGCCGGGCAAGGGCTCGACCTTCTGGTTCACCGCTCGCCTGGGCAAGGGCAAGCCCCGCCGCGCCCTGGTGCCGCGTCCCGATCTGCGCGGGCGCCACATGCTGGTGGTGGACGATAACGAGAATGCCCGCGCGGTGCTGGTGGATATGCTGTCGGGCATGTCCTTCCGCGTCGATGCGGTGGAGTCCGGCAAGGCCGCCATTGCCCTGGTGCGCGAGATGGCCAACGTCAAGCCGTTCGAAGTGGTCTTCCTGGATTGGCAGATGCCGGGCATGGACGGTATCGAGACGGCCCAGGCCATCCTGGGCCTTGGCCTGTCCCAGCCGCCCCATCTGATCATGGTCACCGCCCATGGCCGCGAGGAGATCATCAAATCCGCCGAGACCGCCGGGATCGAGGACGTGCTGATCAAGCCGGTCAATCCGTCCATCATGTTCGATGCCGTCATGCGGGCCTTGGGCGCGGTGCTGGAGGATGACCCCGAGGATGACGCCGACTCCGTCCAGGTCACCGATGCCGCCCTGGCCTCGCTCAAGGGATTGCGGGTGTTGCTGGTGGAAGACAACGACTTCAATCAGCAAGTGGCCACCGAACTCCTGGCCGATGGCGGCGTGGTGGTCGACATCGCCGAGAACGGCGCCATCGCCGTCGGGAAGGTCAAGTCGGGCGCTTACGACATCGTGCTGATGGATATGCAGATGCCGGTCATGGATGGCGTCACCGCCACCCAGGAAATCCGCAAGCTGGG
Organism: Paramagnetospirillum kuznetsovii; assembly: GCF_003284725.1. Classification (GTDB taxonomy): domain Bacteria; phylum Pseudomonadota; class Alphaproteobacteria; order Rhodospirillales; family Magnetospirillaceae; genus Phaeospirillum; species Phaeospirillum kuznetsovii. The sequence goes on from NZ_PGTO01000002.1 coordinate 450,287, forward strand.
CCATGCCGATCTTCCCATCATCGCCATGACCGCCAATGCCATGCAGGCCGATCGTGACCGCTGCGAGGCGGCAGGCATGAACGACTACCTCACCAAGCCCATCGACCCCGACGAAATGTTCGCCGCCTTGCTGAGGTGGCATGGGCCCAAACTGGCGGGCGCGGCATCGACCAAGCCGAAGGTCGCCGCGCCGGTCCCGGTGGCCGACGACGACGGCATTCCCGCCGATATCGACGGTCTGGACACCGTCGCCGGGCTGAAGCGGGTTCGCGGCAAGCGGCCGCTTTATCTGGATCTGCTGCGTAAATTCGCCCTTGGCCAAAAGGATTCCGTCGCCCGGATCCGGGCCGCCCAGGCCGCGGGCGACGGCGCGACCGCCGAACGTCTTGCCCATACGCTGAAGGGCATTGCCGGCAATGTGGGAGCGGCCGGGCTTCAGACGCTGGCGGCGGAAGCCGAGGCCGCCATCAAGGCCGGCGGGGCGGCGGTGGCGGAATTGGCGGCGCTGGACATACCCCTGTCGGCCATGACCGTTGAATTGGAACAACGGCTGGCTCCGGCGGTGGAATCCGATGGCGGCGGCCAGGATGCCGGAGGGCTGATCGAGCGCCTGCGCGCCCTGTTGACCGACAACGATCCCGAGGCGGAAGAATTGGTGGAGGCCAATCTTCGCCTTCTGCGCTCGGCCCTATCGGGGCGGGCCGACGAGATTGCCGCCCATGTGCGCGCCTTCGATTTCGACAAGGCGCTGGAACTGCTGGCTCCGGCCAAGGCCGATGACCGGCCGCCCTTGCCCGAAATCGATCCCGACGTGTTCGACTTCGACCAGATGGGGCCGATCTACAAATGGGACATGGAGCGGCTCGGCCCGATCCTGGCCGCCTTCCTCGACGATGCCGCGTCCAAGGTCGCCAAACTGGACGCAGGCGGCGATCTTGCCGTTCTGCGCAACATCGCCCACAGCCTGAAAGGCACCGCCAATACCGCCGGTGCGGTCCGGCTGGGTCGCTTGGCGGCGGATATCGAAAACACCGCCATCGCAGGCAACCAGGATGGCGCCGCCATGCTGGTTCCGCTGATGCCCATAACCTTGGCGGAGCTTCAGGCCGCCCTTGCCCCCATCGTGTCCAGGACAGGTGTTTCATGAGCGAATTCGATCCGCACCATCTGAAGGTTCTGCTTGTCGACGACGAGGCCTTCATCCGCAGCACCATCCGCCAGATCCTGATGCAGATCGGCATCCCCAAGACCAATGTCTACGAGGCGGAAAACGCCATGGCCGCCATCAACCAAACACTGCGCGTCCGTCCCGACCTCATCATTTGCGACATCCACATGGAGGGCTATGACGGCTTCGCCTTCGTTTCCAGTCTTCACAAGGCGCCTATTCCCGAGGCGGCGACCATTCCGGTGATCATGCTGACCTCGGACGCGGGCGCCGAGGCCGTCGCCATCGCCAAGGGGCTGAACGTCGCGGGCTATCTGGTCAAGCCGGTCTCCATCGCCGCCGTCAAGAAAAGTATCGAACGCGCCCTGAAGGTGACCCTGCCATGAACGAAGACTGCCGTCCCGTCGTCCTGGTGGTCGACGATACTCCGGACAATCTCAAGCTGATGAGCGGCCTGCTCAAGGATCTTTATCGGGTCAAGATCGCCAATAGCGGCGAAAAGGCCCTCTCCATCGCCGCCTCCGACACACCGCCCGACCTGATCTTGCTCGACATCATGATGCCCGGCATGGATGGCTACGAGGTCTGCCGCAGGCTGAGGGGCGATCGCGCCACCCGCGACATTCCCGTCATCTTCCTGACCGCCATGACCTCCGCCGAGGACGAGGAGATGGGTCTTAGGCTCGGCGCGGTGGACTACATCACCAAGCCCATCAGCCCGGCGACGGTGCTCGCCCGCGTCGAAACCCATCTCAAGCTCAAGGCCAGCGCCGATTTCCTGCGCGACAAGGCCGATTACCTGGAATCCGAGGTGGCGCGTCGCACCCGCGAGATCAGCGCCATTCAGGACGTCACCATCCTGGCCATGGCATCACTGGCGGAAACGCGGGATTCCGACACCGGCAATCATATCCGCCGGACCCAGTATTATGTCCGGGCACTGGCGGAGAAGCTGAAGGATCACCCCCGCTTTGTCAGCGCTCTCGACGACGGCGTCATCGACATGCTGTTCAAGTCGGCGCCGCTGCACGATATCGGCAAGGTGGGCATTCCCGATAAGATCCTGCTGAAGCCCGGCCGCTTCGAACCCCATGAGTTCGAGATCATGAAGACGCACACAACCCTGGGCCGTGACGCCATCGAGCACGCGGAGCAAAGCCTGGGCACCCCGGTGGCCTTCCTGGCCATGGCCAAGGAAATCGCCTTCGCCCACCAGGAAAAGTGGGACGGCGGCGGCTACCCCATGGGGATCGGCGGCGACGACATTCCTGTTTCCGCCCGGCTGATGGCGGTGGCCGACGTCTACGACGCCCTGATCAGCCGCCGTGTCTACAAGGACGGCATGCCCCACGAAAAGGCGGTCCAGATCATCCGGGAGAGCAGCGGATCTCACTTCGATCCCGACATCGTCGAGGCCTTCCTGTCCTTGCAGGACGAATTCAAAGCCATCGCCGCCCGATTCGCCGACAGCGACGGCGACATGCAAAAGAAGAAGCAATATCTGGAACAGGCCGCGGGCACTCCCTGACGGGCATGCACGGATGGGCTATCTTGCCGTGTTCGGGCTTCCCTGGGGCCGGAGCCCAAGCTGCTGGACGGTCTGCGCCGCCGGTAGGGTGAAGCACAGCGTCGCTCCCTCGCTCCGGCTGAAATCCACCCAGATGCGGCCGCCGTGACGTTCGATGATGCGGCGGCAGGTGGCAAGGCCGATACCGGTGCCGGGATAGATTCCAGGGCCGTGCAGACGGCGGAACACCTGGAAGATCTCACCGGCATAGCGCGGATCGATGCCGATGCCGTTGTCCTCGACGCGGATCAGCCATTCGCTGTCGTTCCGCTTGGCGTCCACCAGGATTCGCGGCGACACGCCGGGCTGGGCGAATTTAAGCGCATTGTCGATCAGATTGCGGAACACTTCGCTGAGTTGCGAGGCATCGCCATGCACCATCGGCAGCGCCGATGTCTCGATCACGGCGCCGGTGGCGGTGATGGTGGCCGCCAGGGTGTCACGGGCCACCGACAGGGCCTGATCCAAGGCCGTGGCGTCGAAGCTCCGGCTGGCGCCGCCGACCCGTGTATAGCTGATCAGGCCAAGGACTTGCGCCTGCATCCGCTCGGCGGCGGCGGCAAGATAGTCGAGGAATTCGTGGGCCTCGATGTCGATGGTCTCGCCCAGCTTGCGGCGCAGCAATTGAGAAAAGCTGACGATGCCGCGAACCGGCTCCTGAAGGTCGTGGGCGGCGACGAAGGCGAACCGCTCCAATTCGCTGTTGGCTTCCATCAGGCGGGTCATGGAGGCTTCCAGCGAATGTTCGGCCGCGACCCGTTCGGTGACGTCTTCCAGCGCGACAACGACCCGTTCAAGGGTCTGGCGATGACCCTCGGGCACCAGCCAATTGACCACCACCTGACGCCGCTGGCCATCAAGGGTCCGAACCTCGGCGTCCACCGCCAACTGCCATTCGCCGACCCAGATCGCCAGCAATTGGCGCTCGAAGGCCTCGAACGACTTCGCTGTGAAGGTGGTGCCGAGATTCCCGAGCAGCGCGTCGCGGTCGGGCGCTCCGTGCAGGGCCAAGGTGGCGGTATTGACCTCGATCACCCGGACCAGCGCGGCGCATTGGCGGACAAATTCGGGGTGCTGGCGTAGATAGCCGAAGAAGTCGCTTCCGATATTTCGGCGCACGGTATCAATGGCCGCCTTGACGGCGGAAAAATCCTCTTCCCACAAGGAAACCGGCGAACTGTCGAACAAGGTGCGGTAGCGGGTCTCGCTATCGACCATGGCCTGATAGGACTGTCGGATAGCCTGGCTCATATCTCCGAAGGCGATGGCCAGGTCCAGGAATTCGTCATTGGCGCCATCGGTCGGCCAAGGCGGAGCGGGAAGGGCGCCGAGATCCGCCCGGCCCAAGGCGCGGGCATGGGCCGCCATGCGCTCCAAAGGCAGCGTCACCAGCGGCTGCACCAACCGGTACAGGGCGGCCGATACCGCCAGGGCGATGATCAGATCGGCCAGCAGCACCATCCAGGCGCGCTCCAGGATCGGGCGACGGATATCGGCCAGGCTGGCGGTGATGGTCAGCGTGCCGAGATCGACCTCGCGGCCGAGATAGCTCCGTGTCAGCCGATAGGTCCGCACCAGCGGATCCTCGCCCCCCTCCTCGCCCGCCGCCGCCATCACGCGGCCATCGTCATCGGCCACCACGGCCCGGCGGATATAGGCCAGGTTGGTGATGCCCTGCACAAGACTGTCCAACCGTTCGCGGTCCTGCAGCCAGGCATTCTCGCGTATGCTGGCCAAGGTGCTGCCCTCGATCTGTTCGAATCGCTCGATGGCATGAGTCTTGGCCTGGACGTATTCCGCCCCCACCAGCGCCACCGAAACGGCAATGGTCACGGCAAGGCTGATAAGGAATAGCCTGGCCATCAACCGACGGGCCAAGGGGCGCCGTGGTCGAAGCAGGGCGCTGTCCATCACTTCACGCCGGTGACGGAGGCACCGAGTCCGCCGAACACCCGTTCGGCCAGGGCTTGATAGGAACCGTCATCCTTCATTCGCCGCAACTCGACGGCGACCTTGTCGACGAGGCCTTCATGACGTCGGTTGAGATAGAGATACATGGGAACCCGCGCCAACGGCGTCTCGCCGCATTTGATCGCCTGATTCATGGCCTTGGCCTGCCACAGCGCTTGCCAGCGTTCGTGCAGGATCACCTCGGTGCGGCCGATGCGGAGAAGTCCCACCAGTTGCGCCGCATCCTTGGCGACGGCCAGATCGCGGACAGTCGGCAGATTGCGCTCGAAGATCTGCCAGCCGATGATATAGGCAACACCATGAGACGTAAGCTCGTCCCAGCGTTGCGGCGGCGGCGGCCCCGCCGTGCAGGCCACGAAGTCGTTGAAGAACATCGGCTCTGGCACCCGGACCAGATTGGGGAATTCCTTTTCCATCCCCGCCACCCGCCCGGCCAGCCCATCGGTCACGCCGTCATCGGCCAAGTGGAAGGCCCGGGCCGCCGCCAAATTAACATCCACCTTCGCCTGGACGCCCGTCCGGGCAAACACGTCGCGGACCAGAATTTGGTGAAAGCCGGTTCCGTCCGAATTGCTCCAGGGCGCGATCATGCCCGTGGACAAGACCAGCGTGGCGTTCTCGGCGGCCGCGCCGGAACCGGCGACGGCACCGATCAGGATGGCGGCGAAGACTGCCGCCTTGGACCATCGAGAAGGTGAACTAACCATAAAGAGATAGTACATCGGATCTAGCTTATATGCAGCATCCGTTTCCGTGGCATGTGAATGCGATATTTCCCCTTGGCCCGGCTGTGGTGATATGGTCTGCCGCGCCCGGCTCCGTGACCGGGCTTGGCCGTTCGTTCCCTCGACACCGCGACGAGGGGGTATTTATCTTCGCGGATACGGGCCACCGGCATATGCCCGGCGCCTGCCGCTCAAGGCAATGAAAGCATGACATCGGATATGGATCTTTTTCCCGTGGGGCATCCGCTCCTCCGCGCTTTGACCGAGCGTGACTACACCGACCCCACGCCCGTGCAGGCCGCCGTTCTCGAACCGGGCGCGCAAGGCCGCGACCTGCTGGTTTCGGCTCAGACCGGCTCGGGCAAGACCGTGGCCTATGGCCTGGCCATGGCCGAGACCCTGCTCGGCGGCGAATTCACCCTGGAAGCGGCAGCCGAGCCCCTGGCGCTGATCGTTGCACCCACCCGTGAGCTTGCCCTGCAGGTGCACCGCGAACTGACCTGGCTGTACGAGCATGCGGGCGGACGGGTGGTGTCTTGCGTCGGCGGCATGGACCCGCGGGCCGAGCAGCGCATGCTGGGCCGTGGCGCCCATATCGTGGTGGGGACTCCCGGTCGCCTGCGCGATCACCTGGAACGAGGCGGATTGCGCATCAATAATCTTCGGGCGGTGGTGCTGGACGAAGCGGACGAGATGCTGGACCTCGGCTTTCGCGAAGATCTGGAGTTCATTCTCGAAGCGACGCCGCAGACCCGTCGGACGCTGTTGTTCTCGGCCACCCTGCCCAAAGCCATCGTCACCATGGCCAAGCAATACCAGCGCGACGCCTGGCGCATCGCCGTGTCGGCCGGAGAGCAAGGCCATGCCGACATCGAATACCGCGCCGTCCGGGTGGCGCCCAACGAGATCGAGCACGCGGTGGTCAATCTGCTGCGCTTCATCGAATCCCCCACCGCCCTGGTGTTTTGCAACACCCGCGAATCCGTCCGCCATCTTCAGGCCATCCTGCTGGAACGGGGATTTTCCGCCGTGGCCCTGTCGGGCGAACTGGGCCAGAACGAGCGCAATCAGGCGCTTCAGGCGCTCCGCGACGGCAGGGCGCGGGTCTGCGTTGCGACCGATGTGGCGGCGCGTGGCATCGACCTGCCCAATCTGGGTCTGGTCATCCATGCCGAGCTGCCGCAGAACGCCCAGACCTTGCAGCATCGCAGCGGCCGCACCGGCCGGGCCGGGCGCAAGGGGATCAGCGTGCTGCTGGTGCTGTTGTCGCGGCGCCGCAAGGCCGAGATGCTGCTGCAGGCCGCCAGTGTTCAGGCGGTCTGGGGCGGCGCGCCCTCGGCCGACGACATCCGCAAGGTGGATCAGGAGCGCCTGCTGCAAAGCCCCTTCGTCACCGAGGATCTGACCGAGGACGACATGGCCATGGCCAAGGCCCTGCTGGCCGAACGATCGCCGGAGGATATCGCCGCCGCCCTGGTCCGCATGTACCGCGCCCATCTGCCCGCCGCCGAGGAAGTGTTCGATCCCGGTCCCGGCACGCCGTCGCCGGAGCCGCGCCCGTTCAGGGAACCGCGCGAGCCCCGGGGCGAGCGCAGCAACGGCTTTGCCGGTGGAAGCGTGTGGTTCAGGCTCAATGTGGGGCGGCAAAAGAATGCCGATCCGCGCTGGCTGATTCCGATGATTTGCCGCCAGGGCAAGATCACCAAGCAGGAGATCGGTGCCATCCGCATCTTCGAGCGCGAGACCAAGGTCGAGATCGACGCGGCGGTGGCCGGGCGCTTCCTGGCTGCCGTCCGGCATGTGGAGCGCGCCGATGTCCGCATCGAGCCGCTGGAAGAGGCAGCGCCGGTCGAGCACGCGCCGCGCAGACCGCGGACCCATGACGCCAAACCCGCCCAGCCGCCACAGGCCCAGGACTTCGTCAAGCCGGTCAAGCCGCCCCATCAGGCGCCTTGGCGGCTGAAGGCGGGGGGGCGGCCGAAGCCTAAGAAGAAGTAGTCGAACGGAAAAGACGCGGAAGGAGACATGAATGGAACTGCCGCTTCGCTTTACCCAGGCTCAGATCGAAAGCGTCTTGGAGGACGCCGCCATCTATATGTGCGCCTGTCCGGCCCAGGTCTGTCGTGAAATCCTCAATCTGCGCAACCTCTACCGCTATCAGCAGGACTGCGTGGCAGGAAGCGGCGATCCCCATGTCCACGGTCTGATCGCCGAATCGGTGATGGCCACCCATAAGGTGATGGAGGATTGTCTGGCGGCCGTCATGGACTACGAGGGCTGGGATCGGGTGACGCTTCGGATGCCCGACGGCCTTCGCAAGATTCGCGATACCTTGATCGAAGCCGAAATCGGACCCGGTTCCTGACCCGGCTTTGCCATTGGGAACGGCAAGGGCGGCCAACGGCGCTTACGCTCAATCTCCCGCTCAGCTGCGCAGCCCCGGCGCTTCATGCCCGGTACGGGCCACGTATTCCGTGTAGCTGCCACTGTACTGGTGGATACCGTCCGGCGTCAGTTCCAGCACCCGGTTGGACAGGGCGGCCAGGAAATAGCGGTCGTGCGACACGAACAGCATGGTCCCCTCGTAATTGGCCAAGGCCGTGATCAGCATCTGCTTGGTATCGAGATCGAGATGGTTGGTCGGTTCGTCGAGAACCAGGAAATTGGGCGGGTTGAACAGCATGATCGCCATCACCAGGCGGGCCTTTTCGCCGCCGGATAGGACACGGCATTTCTTTTCCACGTCATCGCCGGAAAAGCCGAAGCAACCCGCCAGGGCGCGCAGCGATCCCTGGTTCGCCTGAGGGAAGGAGTCTTCCAGGGACTCGAACACGGTGCGCTCGCCGTCCAGCAGCTCCATGGCGTGCTGGGAGAAATAGCCCATCTTGACGCTGGCGCCGACGGTGACGGTGCCGCTGTCCGGTTGGGTCGCTCCCGCCACCAGCTTCAAGAGCGTCGATTTACCGGCGCCGTTGACCCCCATGACGCACCAGCGCTCCTTGCGGCGGATGGTGAGGTCGAGACCCTGATAGATGGTCCGTCCGCCATAGCCCTTGTCCACCTTCTTCAAGACCGCCACATCCTCGCCCGAGCGGGGCGCGGGCGGGAACTCGAAGGTCACGGTCTGGCGCCGCCGAGGCGGCTCGAAGCGCTCGATCTTGTCCAGCTTCTTGACCCGGCTTTGCACCTGGGCGGCGTGGGAGGCCCGCGCCTTGAAGCGTTCGATGAACTTGATCTCCTTGGCCAGCATGGCCTGCTGCCGTTCGAACTGGGCCTGCTGCTGCTTTTCGTTCAGCGCCCGCTGGCGCTCATAGAAAGCATAATCGCCGGAATAGGTGTTCAGCGAGCCGTCGTCGATCTCGATGATCTTGCCGACGATCCGGTTGAGGAACTCGCGGTCGTGGGACGTCATCAGAAGGCCGCCCTCGTAGCCCTTCAGGAAGTCCTCCAGCCAGATCAGGCTTTCGATGTCCAGATGATTGCTGGGCTCGTCCAGCAGCATGGCGTCGGGCCGCATGAGCAGGATGCGCCCCAGCGCCACCCGCATCTTCCAGCCGCCGGACAAAGCCCCCACGTCGGACTCCATCATCTCCTGGCTGAAGCTCAGGCCCGCCAGGACTTCGCGCGCCCGGCCCTCCAATTCGTATCCCCCCAGTTCCTCGAAGCGGGCCTGCACCTCGCCATAGCGCTCGACGACGGCGTCCATGTCGTCGCGGTCGGGATCACACATGGCCGCTTCCAACGCGGCCAATTCCGCCGCCACGCTGCTGACCGGCCCGGCGCCGTCCATCACCTCGGCGACCGCGCTGCGGCCGGACATTTCCCCCACATCCTGATTGAAATAGCCGATGGAAACCTGTTTCTCGATGGACATCTGGCCCGCGTCCGGAACCTCCTCGCCCGTGATCATGCGAAACAGCGTCGTCTTGCCTGCTCCGTTGGGGCCGACAAGGCCAACCTTTTCGCCTCGGTTGAGGGCGGCCGAAGAGTCGAGGAACAGTATCCGGTGGCTGTTCTGCTTGCTGATATTTTCGAAACGGATCATGTGCGGCTGGGTTCCTGTGGCGGGGGCGCCCCCTTATGCCACAGGAAGCGGGGCGCGACAGAGTCCTGATCGACGCCCGCGCGTGAGCGCATCGTGGTCTGCGTCGACGAGCACGTGGATTCGGGACGCCTGGCGCCGGTCGCCAAACGCGCTGCCGACCGGCGCGGCGCGGCCTGGGCGGCGGTGACCGTGCAGACCCCATTGTGAACGGGGGGATTACCCTTTCGGGGGGCTGCCCGTGATCCGGCCATGAAAATCATCCCGCCGATCATTCGGTACGGCCAGCACGTTCAGTTGAGATGGGAGATGAAACCGCTGCTCGGGCAGAAAGGGCAGCAGAACGAGGGTGGCGCGTCCATCCTTGACGGTTGGCAGGTTTTGAACGACGAAGCTGGGCTCTCCCGCCTCCCATCCCGCAAGGTAGAAGCCATAGCCACGGTCGGAAAACCAGTGGAACGGATCCAGCGTCAATCCAGGGCGGTCGCGGTGGAGCCAATTCTCAAACACCACGTAGGGCCGCGCCCTCTCTATGGTGGCGGTGGCTCCATGCAAGACCTCAAGCTCATGATCCTCGGCATCGATCTTGATCACATCCGGTGACGGCAGGTCCAGGGAGTCCAGGGTCGCTAGGCGAATGGTAACGCCATTTGCTTCCCCAATGCGGGCCAGACCGCTCTGGATACTATCGGAAAATGCCATGGTGCTGCTGCCGATGCTGTCAGCCAGTGCCAGTTCATGACACGCGAATCATGGATTCCAGTCCGGCCCCACGGACACCGCCGATCAGATCGGAGAAGGTGCTGGGAAAGGGCTCAAAGGCGTGGATTTTTCCCTTGAAGCCTGGACGGCTGGCGACAAGCAGGGAATACCATCCCCAATTGGCGCCGATATCTACGAAACAATCGTCGTCGCCGACCAATAAATCCAGCAAGGCCGACGTCTCTGCCTCATACAGTGGCTGACTTTGCGGCTGGTAGAGCGCCCCAAACTGGGTGTTCCGAGCGTTGAACCCGATCCGGCGCGGACCATCGGGCAGAGCCAGACTGAAATGTCCGGTTGCCGTCGCGCCCAACCCCATCAGCAGCCGAAACAATCGCTTGGCGGGCTTGCCGATGAAGCGCTTGGACAGGCGACGACGCGGCCGGAATGCGGCGCTGTGAAGGCGAGACAGCCAAGGAAGCATTTCAATCCGGAAGGGATTGCGCAGCGACACTTCACGGCGAAGAACTTCGGATGAGGCCAATTTGAAAGATCCTGCCATGTCAGGTTCCCGGCCCGATGCATGGGGCACACCTCTATCAGGCTATGTTGCCTGTGCCAATCTCTCTATTTCTTCGTTGACGGTTGGTGACCCGAAGGGATGGCTTTCAGATTGGTCGGCCTTCATGCCGCCGACCACATCGTCCTCTCGCAGCGAAGCGGAAGGTCAAGCCCATGAGTTACGATCGGTTGCCGATTGGAGATGCGGCGCGTATCTTGACCCGATGAGGGGGCGACCCTTCACCGCGACGACCGGTGCTGCGGGGGCCATGAGGCAAGGACACGCGACCGACGGGACATTTTTATTCGGCGGCACCCTTTGGCGCCGTCGGTGGGTTCTTGCGCTTATTCTGGCGGTTGCGACGGTTGTCGCCTTGCCCGCCTGGGCACGGCAGCGCACATCGATCACGGTGGTCCTGGACGACAACTACCCCCCCTATATCTTCCGCGGCAGCGATGGCGCGGTACAAGGAATCCTGAAGGATAGATGGGAGGCATGGGGTAGAAAGACCGGTATTCGGGTCCAGCTTCTCGCCATGGATTGGGCCCGCGCCCAGGCGGTCATGAACGCGGGCGAGGCCGATGTCATCGACACCTTGTTCGAGACGCCGGAACGCCTGAAGCTCTACGACTATTCCAAGCCCTATGCCACCATCGACGTTCCCATCTTTTTCCACTCCAGCATTTCGGGCATCACCGGCGCCGAGACCCTGCGCGGCTTCACCGTCGGCGTGAAGGACGGCGACGCCTGCATCGACTGGCTGGACAGCCGAGGCATCAAGAGCCTTCGCCGCTATCCAAGCTACGAGTCCATGATTGACGCCGCAGGCAAGCATGAACTGCGAATCTTGTGCATCGATCAGCCGCCAGCCAGCTATTTTCTCTATAAGATGGGGTTGGAGTCGCAGTTTCGCAGCAGCGCCCCGCTTTATTCGGGTCAGTTTCACTGGGCGGTTCGCAAGGGCGATGCCGAACTGTATCGGCTGATCGCCAAGGGTTTCGCGGCAATTCCGGAGGAAGACGTCGAGGCCATCCAGACCAAGTGGATGGGCTCGGCCCTGACCCGGCCAGATTCTCGCTACGTGGAGGCCATCACCCTGGCGCTTGAGGTGGCCGCTTTGGGGGCGCTGGTGTTGGCGGCCTGGGCTTGGCTGCTGCGCCGTCAGGTGGCATCGCGCACCCGTCAGCTGGAAATGGCGGTCGATGCCCTGAAGAGCAGCGAGCGGCATTATCGCGAACTGGTCAGCCTGACGCCGGTGGGCGTGTTCGAGACCGATGCCGCCGGGCATTGCATCTTCGTCAATGACCGATGGAGCAAGATCTCGGGGATCTCCGCCGAGCGCGCCCTAGGCGATGGCTGGGCCGACGGGCTGCATCCCGATGATCGCGCCAGGATCTTCGCCGAATGGGCCACCGCCGCTCGCGACAGGGTGATGTTCCAGTCCGAATACCGCTTCGTGGCCGCTGGCAGGCGCGAGACCTGGGTGCTTGGGCAGGCCCGCGCCAAGCAAGACCCCACCGGACTGATCGTCGGCTATATCGGCACCATCACCGATATCTCGGCGGCCAAGGCGGCCGAAGCCGCCCTTGCCGCCAGCGAAGCCCGCTTCCGGACCATTTTCGACAATATCAATGACGCCATCTTCATCCATGATCTCGACAGCGGCGCCATTCTGGCGGTGAACCAGCGCATGCTGGAAATGTACGGTTACCGCGATGAAGCCGTGGTGATTCACCTCAATGTCGGCGAACTCAGCGACGGCGCGCCTCCCTATGACGATGCCGCCGCCCGCTATTGGATCGGCAAGGCCGCCGCGGGCGAGCCGCAGATGTTCGAATGGCGGGCCAAGACCAGCGACGGACGTCTGTTCTGGGTCGAGGTGAATATGCGCCGTTCGCGCATCGGCGGCGACAACGACCGGCTGCTGGTGGTGGTGCGCGATATCTCCGAACGCAAGCAGGTCGAACAGGCGCTCACCGAGCGGACCGAGGCGTTGGAGCGTTCCAATGCCGATCTGGAACAGTTCGCCTATGTGGCAAGCCACGACCTGCGCGAGCCCTTGCGCATGGTCAGCAGTTACATGGCCCTGGTGGAGCGCCGCTATGGCGACCGTCTGGACAAGGACGGCCACGAATTCATTTCCTTCGCCAAGGAAGGCGCGGTCCGCATGGACCGGCTGGTGCAGGACTTGCTGGAATTCTCCCGCGTCGGGCGGATCAAAGACCCTCCGGTCGAGACCTCCCTTGATCTGGTGTTGGCCAATGTGCTGCGCGTGCTGCGGGCCGTGATCGCGGACGCGGACGCCGAAGTCAGATGTCCCATGCCCCTGCCCAAGGTGGTCTGCTGCGCCAACGAGATTTTCCTGCTGTTCCAGAATATGATCAGCAATGCGGTGAAATTCCGGGCCCATGGCAGGCCATCGGTGGTGACCATTTCCGCCGAGCAAGACGGTGGTCTGTGGCGTTTCGCCATCAGCGATAACGGCATCGGTATCGAGCAGATTTATTTCGACCGGATCTTCAAGATATTCCATCGACTGCATACCCGAGAGCATTACGACGGCACCGGCATCGGACTGTCCATCTGCAAGAAAATCGTCGAACGCCATGGCGGTCGAATTTGGGTGGACTCGGTTCACGGCGAGGGAACCACATTCTTCTTCACTTTGGGGGCCACGACCGAATCATGAGCAATGGGGATATCCAGGCCGAGGCGGAGCGCTGCTTCAAGGTGGGCGCCCAAGCATGGCAGGCGGGGCGGATGGATCTGGCCGAACAAGCCTTCGCCCGCGCCGTGCAATTGGTTCCCGGCTGGGCCGCGGCCCACGCCAATCTGGGCGCCATCTTGCGCAGGCAGGGCAAATCGGAGGCGGCGGTGACCTGCTATCGGCGCGCCTTGACGCTTGACGCCGATCATGCCGCGACCTTGTCCAATCTCGGCAATGCGCTGCGCGACCTGGGCCGGTTCGCCGAGGCGGAGACCGCCTTGATCCGCGCGGTGAAGCTGGACCCTAAATCCATCGGCTATCAATACAACCTCGCGCTGGTGCTGCGCGATCTGCGCCGCCATGACGAGGCCGAGGCCTTGCTGGAAAAGATCGCCGCCTCGGACCCCGACAACGCCGAATTCCAATGGGATCTGGCGTTGTCGCGGCTATACCGTGGCGACTATGCCAAGGGATTTGCAGGCTATGAGGCAAGGTTGCGCCTTGCTCGGAATCCGCCCCGCCATATTGCCGGGCCGCGCTGGGACGGCGGCGAGGTGGCGGGCAAGACGGTGCTGTTGACCAGCGAACAGGGATTCGGCGACGCCCTGCAGTTCGCCCGCTATGTTCCCTTGCTGGCGGAGCGCGGTGCGTCCATCGTACTGGAATGCATGCCAGAACTGGCGGAACTGTTCGCCGGTCTGGCCGGGGTCAAGGCGCTGATCGCCAAGGGGGCGCCGCCGCCTGCCTATGATCTGTGGGCCCCCATGACCAGCCTGCCCCATCTGATGGGCACCACCTTCAAGACCATTCCCGCCCGGATGCCGTATCTGAAGGCGCCGCCCAGGCCCAATTTGATGATTCCCCGCCCGGAAAGCTCACGCCTGATGGTGGGGTTGGTCTGGGCCGGCAAGACGACGCCGCGTGACCGGTCGTGGCCACTGGAAGAACTGCTGCCGTTGTTGGAAAACCCCTTGGTAACATTTTGCAGTCTCCAGATGGGGCCGAGGACCGCCGATCTCACCCGTCTGGGCGTGGACCGATTGGTGGTGGACGGCGCCCCCGCCCTGACCAGTTTCGCCGATACCGCCGCGGTGATGGAACGCCTGGACCTGATCATCACCATCGACACCTCCACCGGTCACCTCGCCGGGGCTTTGGGGCGGCCGGTCTGGGTGCTGCTGCGCCATGTCTCGGACTGGCGCTGGCAGGACGAGCCGCTGACCTCGCCGTGGTATCCCACCATGCGTCTGTTCCGCCAGCCCACTCCCGACGATTTCAAGACACCAGTGGCGGCCATGGCGAAGGCTCTTGCCGATCTGTTGGGCCACACCTGACATTCGGATGGCTTCTGCCCGGCACGCGATGCGGTTATGGTTTCGCGTCCGGACAAGGGAGGGTGGACTTTGGCGCGTCGATTGGGTCTGTGGTGGCGGTTTGTGGCCGTGGTGCTGGTCGGCTTGGCGCCTGGCCTGGCTTCAGGGCGTGAACTCAGCGTCGCCGACACCCATGTGGAAGACTATCCCACCGTTCAAGCCCTCAAGCTCATGGGCAAACTGCTGGCCGATCGTTCGCAGGGGCGATTGACCCTGAAGGTCTATCACTCCCGCCAGTTGGGCGAGGAAAAGGAAACCATCCGCCAAGCCCAGATGGGGGCGGTGGATCTGGTCCGGGTCAATCTGGCGCCGTTCAACGAACTGGTCCCGGAAACGGTGGTCCCGTCCTTGCCCTTCTTGTTCCGCTCGGTCCAGCACATGCACAAGGTGATGGACGGTCCGCTGGGCGCCGAAATCCTGAAGGCCTTTGAAAGGCATGGTCTGGTGGGATTGGCCTATTACGATTCCGGGGCGCGGTCGTTCTACACCGCCAAGAAGATGATACAGCAGCCGGCCGACTTGGCGGGCTTGCGCATTCGAGTACAGCAATCACCGCTGTTCATGGCCATGGTGGAGGCGCTGGGCGCCATCCCGGTGCCGCTGGCTTACGGACAGGTGCAGGTGGGCCTGAGCACCGGCGTGGTGGACGGGGCCGAGAACAACATTCCTTCCTATCAGGAAGCCGGTCATTTCCGGACGGCCGGGTATTACGGCCTGACCGAGCACACCATGGCGCCCGAGGTGCTGGCCATGTCCAAGAAGGTGTGGGACGGCCTGTCGCCCGAGGATCAGATCATGATCCGCAAGGCGGCGCAGGATTCGGTGCCCATGATGCGGCGCTGGTGGCAAGAGCGGGAGGAAAGCAGCCGGACCATGGTCGTTCGTGGCGGCGCCATGGTGGAAGAGGTGGACAAGAAGCCGTTCGCGCTGCTGATGCGGCCCCTCTACGACCGCTTCGCCGCCGACCCGGACCTGAAGGATCTTGTCCGCCGCGTGCAGGCGGTCGAGTAGTCGCCCAGTTGACTCCCCCGCCGCCGGGAGTATGTTCATCTCCCCCGTTTTCGACCGCATGAGCAGGATTCCCACATGAGCTTCGCCGCCCTTGAAAAGACCATCGACGCCGCCTGGGAGGCCCGCGACGGCGTCAATCTCCAGACCAAGGGCGAAATCCGCGACGCGGTGGAAGCCGCCCTGGAGGCGCTGGACGGTGGACGCTTGCGCGTCGCCCAGAAGACCGACGGCAAATGGGTGGTCAATCAGTGGCTGAAGAAGGCGGTGCTTTTGTCCTTCCGCCTCAACGACATGGCGGTGATGACCGGCGGCGCCAACGGCTCGGCCTGGTTCGACAAGGTGCCCATGAAGTTCGAGGGCTGGGACGACGCCCGCTTCCGCGCCGCCGGCTTCCGGGCGCTGCCCGGCTGCGTGGTGCGCCGCTCGGCCTATATCGCGCCGGGCGCGGTGCTGCTGCCCAGCTTCGTCAATCTGGGCGCCTATGTGGATTCCGGCACCATGGTCGATACCTGGGCCACCGTGGGCTCCTGCGCCCAGATCGGCAAGAACGTGCATATTTCCGGCGGCGCCGGGATCGGCGGCGTGCTGGAGCCCTTGCAGGCCGGTCCAGTGATCATCGAGGACAATTGCTTCATCGGTGCCCGGGCCGAGGTGGCCGAAGGCGTGCTGGTGGAAACCGGCGCCGTGCTCTCCATGGGCGTCTATATCGGGGCCTCCACCAAGATCGTCGACCGCGAGACCGGCGAGATCTTCATGGGCCGGGTTCCCGCCTATTCGGTGGTGGTGTCGGGCACCATGCCGGGCAAGCCTTTCCCCGATGGAACCCCCGGACCGGGCCTGTATTGCGCCGTCATCGTCAAGAAGGTGGACGAGCGTACCCGCTCCAAGGTCTCCATCAACGAGCTGCTGCGCGACTAGTCTTTGATGTCGTCATTCCCGCGAAAGCGGGAATCCATGCGCCCACCCCACCATGGACCCCCGCCTTCGCGGGAATGACGATAAGAAATAGAGGACCAATGAACCTTACGACCCCTTTAGACTTGGCCCAATCCCTGATCCGCTGTGCCAGCGTCACCCCCGAGGATGCCGGGGCGCTGGATGTGCTGGCCGAGGCCTTGGGGCGGCTGGGGTTCGTCTGCCATGATATCCGCTTCGATACGGGCGGGCCGGAAATCCGCAATCTCTATGCTCGCCTGGGCGATCGGGGGCCGAATTTCTGCTTCGCCGGTCACACCGACGTGGTGCCGCCCGGCAAGGGCTGGACCGTCGAACCATTCGGCGGCGCGGTGATCGGCGACAAGCTGTTCGGACGCGGCGCCGCCGACATGAAGGGCGCTATCGCCTGCTTCGTCGCCGCCGTGGCCCGCCGTCTGGACGAGGGCAAGCCGCAAGGCTCCATCTCGCTGCTGATCACCGGCGACGAGGAAGGCCCGGCGGTGGACGGAACCGTGAAGGTTCTGGAATGGCTGAAGGCCAGGGGCGAGACCATCGATTCCTGCGTGGTCGGCGAGCCCACCAATCCCCGCCGCCTGGGCGAGATGATGAAGATCGGACGGCGCGGCAGCCTCAACTGCCGCCTGACCGTATTCGGAACCCAGGGCCATTCCGCCTATCCCCATCTGGCCGACAATCCCATTCCGCGCCTGCTCGACATCCTGTCACGGCTGACCGCTTCGCCGCTGGACGAGGGCAACGATCACTTCCAGGCCACCACCCTGGCCCTGACCACGGTGGATGTGGGCAATCCGGCCACCAATGTGATTCCGGCCGAGGCCCGTGCCGGGTTCAACATCCGCTTCAACGACATGCATTCCGGGGCAGCCCTGGAAGGCTGGATCAGGCAGGTGGTTGCCGATGCGGGCGGCGAGGTGGAGATAAAGGTCGAGGTGTCGGGCGAGTCGTTCCTGACCCCGCCGGGGGCGTTGTCGCAGCGGTTGGCCGACGCCATCACGGCGGTAACCGGCCTTACTCCCGAACTGTCCACCACCGGCGGCACCTCCGATGCCCGCTTCATCAAGAACCACTGCCCGGTGGTGGAATTCGGGCTGGTCGGGCAAAGCATGCACAAATCCGACGAGCACGTGGCCGTCGCCGATCTCGAAGCCCTGACCCAAATCTATCATCGCCTGCTGGCGTCGGCATGATCAGCACGGGCGAGATCGTCGGCGGCGTCTATGGGGCGTGGAAGCTGGCCAAGCGTGATCCCGGCGCCCTGATCTGGTTCGACGATTCGACGGAAGGGTTCTGGCATTCGTTCTGGGGCCCGGCGCTGGTGCTGCCGGGCTTCCTGGTGCTGCGCACCATCGACGGCAGCTTTTCCGACGAATTGGCGCGGCCGCTGCTGGTGGAACTGATCGCCTATGTCATGGGCTGCGTCGCCTTCCCGCTGGCGGTCTCCCATATTTCGGAAGGCCTGGGACGGTCGCACACCTATATGCGCTACATCGTCGCCTATAACTGGTCGGCGGTGATCCAGATGGCGGTGCTGCTGCCGGTGGCGCTGGTGGTTTACCTGTTTCCCAATGCCGGGCTGGTTCCACTCAACGCCATGGCGGCGATCCTGCTGCTGGTCTATCAGGCCTATATCGCCCATGTGGCCCTGGCGGTGAAGCCGGGAACCGCCGGTCTGCTGGTCCTGCTGGACATGCTGATCGGCGCGTTGATCCAGATGTCGGCCGATCAGATCCTGGGGTGATGTTGCGGGCGTCCCGCCCGCAACCTCTCTATCGGAACTGGCCCTTGAGATCTGCGCCGGGGTCGGGGATCAGGGCGGCGGATTTGGGCGCGGCGCGTTGCCTCAGCCAATCGGCCATGCGCTTGGGCTGATCCACCAATTCACGCACCGCCGCCGTCAGCTCCAGTCCGTAATCGGCGATCTTGGCGAAGTGCAGGGCCTTCAACACCCCGTTCAGCGCCTGGTCATAGACATGTTGAGGGGCGCCGAGGAAGGCGGGACGGAGTTCCCCCTTTTCCAGTCTGGCCCTGGCGGCGGCTTCGTCCTCGAAGCTGGCGACGCAAAATCCCACATCCACCGAGATCAGACCCCGGCAGCGAAACGGCCTGACCGTATAGATGGAGCAGGAACCGTCTTGCAGGAAGGCACAGGGAAGCTTGGCCTTGGCCCGCTTGGAGGTGGTCAGGCGGTTGGTCTTGGCGTCCAGTTCCCGCAGCCTGGTCGTGATGGTGGCGGCGTCATCGGCGGGCAGGGCGGCGATGTGGACGGCGATGCGGACGGCCTCCACCACGGAAATCCCCACCTGCTGATGGCAGCACCAGCCGCAGCCGGATTTGCAGGCCATGGGCGGCGTGTTGAGGCGGAAGGACACGGAGGATCGGGTGGCGTCCCAGGACTGGTCGGCCATGGCGAAGACCCGGTCAAGCGCCGCCGTCACACCGGCGACGGTGGGCTTGGGGAAGGCTTCGGACATGGTCTGGGCGGCGCTGTCGAGCAGGAAGCCGGCGGTTGGTGCGAACATGGCGGCAGGGTATGGCCTAAGTGATCTGCTTGTCCAGCAGGGCGGCGAAGGCGTCGGGTGAAATGGGGCGGCTGACCAGGAAGCCCTGCATCTCCTGACAGCCTTCCTCGTGGAGGAATCGGCGCTGGGCGTCGGTCTCGACTCCTTCGGCGATGACGCCAAGGTCCAACGAGCGGGCCAGGGCGACCACGGCGCGCACGATGGCCTCGCTGCCGCGCCCGCTGTGCAGCGAGTCCACGAAGGAGCGGTCGATCTTGATCATGTCGAAGGGGAAATCGCGCAAATAGGCGAGGCTGGAATAGCCGGTGCCGAAATCGTCCATGGACAGGCGAACACCCATGTCCTTCAGCCGGTTCAGGATCGTGGCCGCCGCGTCGGGGTCGTGCATGACGGTGCCCTCGGTCAATTCCAATTCCAGGCTCAGCTTGCCACCGCCATGCTGGTCGAGGATGGTGGCGACTTCTTGGACCAGAGCCTTGGCGCGGAATTGTCGGGGCGACAGATTGACGCCGATCCTGAGCTTGCGCTCGGTCTTCGCCACCCATTCCTGGCCCAGGCGGCAGGCTTGTTCGATGACCCAACGGCCAATGGGAACGATCAGGCCGGATTCCTCGGCGACGGGAATGAAGCGCGACGGCATGATCAGGCCTTCGCGGGGGTGTTCCCATCGCAGCAACGCCTCGGCGCCCACCACCATGCCGGATGCCAGATCGATCTGCGGCTGGAACAGCAGCCGCAATTCATCGCGCTCCAGGGCATAGCGCAGGTCACGCTCCAGCGACAGCCGTTCATTGGCGCGGCGGTTCATTTCTGGGGTGAAGAAATGGAAGGTATTGCGGCCGCTGTCCTTGGCCCGGTACATGGCGGCGTCGGCATTCATCAGCAGGGTCGAACTGTCGGCGCCGTCGCGGGGATACAGGGCGATGCCGACGCTGCATCCCACCACCAGTTCATGGCCGTCGACCGTGGTCGGTCGCGAGACCTCCTCGATCAGACGGCTGACGATCTCGACGACCACATCCTCGGTTTCCGGGGCGAACAGCATGACGACGAACTCGTCGCCGCCGACCCGGGCGACGGTGTCGCCCTCGCGCACCGAGGACGAAATGCGGTGCGCCACCTGTTGCACCAGCGCGTCGCCGACCTGATGGCCGAGCGTGTCGTTGATCACCTTGAAGTGATCCAGGTCGATGAAGACCACCCCCATCAATCGGCTGTCACGCCGCGCATGGGTCAGCGCATGGTTGAGGCGGTCGGTCAGCAGCGACCGGTTGGCCAGGCCGGTCAAGTCGTCGTGGCTGGCCTGGTGGGTCAGCTTGGCTTCGAACTGCTTTTCGCGGGTGACGTCGCGCAGGGTCTCGATGGCGCCGACCAGACGGCCCTGATGGTCGTAGAGGGCGGCGGCGGTGAAGGCCAGCCACTTGCCGCCGCCGGGGAAGTGGGGGAAAAAGTCCTCGGCCTCCCAGGCGCCGTCGACCACCGCCGAGCGGCGATACTTGCCGGCGTAATAGCGATCCCCCTCGGCCTCGAAGCTGCCGTCCAGGATCAGGTCCGCCATCACCGGGCGCGGTTCACCGTAGAACGGCGCCCATGACTTGGTGGTGCCGACCACATCGGCGGCCTTGACGCCGGTGATCAGCTCGCAGGCGAAGTTCCAGTGGGTGACTCGGTGCTGGGCATCGATCACGAAGGTCGGCACCGGCGTGCCGGAGACCACTTGCAGCAGCCATGACTCGTGCTCGGAAATGGACGGAACCTGGGCCAGCCGGGTGCTCACGCCGCCACCCTCGTAATTCGCGACGAAGGCAAGGTCCAAAGATAAAGGGGAGCCATATCCAAAATTACCAATTTCCCCAAGGACATCACCGTCGGGTGCCCGGAAACTCCCCGCCCAACACAGGCCGCGCACTGTGGCAAAGTGTGTCGCTCTGTGTCGATATCGCACTGGTATTATATTGGAATAATGGGCGGAGGCAATTACTAAGCCTGCTACCATGAGTGCGTGGCGGAACTTGCCTGTTCAATCCATGCCCTTGGTTAATGGGCCGGAGGTGCCGCTCGCTTGAAGTTGTGGCTGAGTACTCAGCGCGCCGAAGGCAAGGGAGCGCCGTCGCGTGGGCGCTGAATGATGACGCCGTACCAGCCGAGTCCTTCATAGGTTTCGTAGCCCGGCGTTTCGGAATATCCGATCACGCTGCCGCGATCATCCAAATAGGACGCGGCGATACCGTGGCGGGTATCCAGCGGCACGGTTTCGGTCAGGATTCCGGTGCCGTCGGAGGATGCGATGACCCGGTAATTACCGTCCAGCAGCAGGCATCGGGTGGACGCCTTTTCGTCGGGACGAAGGCGCACTCCCTTGACGACGCTGTCGGCTTGGGGCTGCCAATCGAAGAAGATTCCCAAGGCCCCCAAAGTCTCGCCATGGAGCTCGCCGCCCTTGCGGATGGCGGCGGCGTAGGTCGCGACCAGGGAATTGTTCAAGGCGGCATTGACCGAAATGTCGGCCACGGAATATTCGCTGCCGTCGCGGCTGGCCATGGCATCCTTGAACCACTGTTCGCCCGCCACATTGGTGCCGATGGCGCGGGGGTAGCGGTCGGGGCGACCATTGGCAATCACACGGCCCGAGGCGTCGGCGATCCACAGATCCAGATAAACGGTATAGGAATCCAGGATGACGCCCAGCCGCTTGCAGGCAAAGGCGGCCGATTCGTGGCCGTCATTGGCGAGGCAGTCCACCACCGCCGAATCCGTCGCCCACCAGCGAACATCGCAGGAGCGCTCATAGAGATTGCGGTCGATGATTTCGATCATGTTCAAAGCCAGATCGGTCAGGCGCGAACCGCGCAACTGCTGAACCATGGTCTGGCCGACACTCATCAGGTCGTCGATGGAGCTCGAAAGCTCGCCCTCCATGGCCTGGGTGATGGTGTTGATGCTGTCGGAGACGTTCTTGACCTCGTTGGCCACCACGGCGAAGCCGCGACCCACTTCGCCGGCTCGGGTGGCTTCGATCAAGGCGTTGAGCGACAGAATGCGGGTGGTGCCGGTGACCTGCTTGATCAGCCGGATCTTGTCGGTGGCCACGTCGTGCACGGCCTTGGTCAGTTCAAGAATGCGTTCCGGTTCCGACATGTCCAACACCCAATCGCACAAAAAGTGATCACGCCAGCAAAAGTGACCATAAAATGTGCAGGAAGTATGCACGGCTGTCGCGAAAGTGCAATAGATCTAATTCAAGCATCTCATATATGGGTAACAACCGAGAGATCGCCCGCTCGATCACCAGAGAAAGGGAGCCGACGGTTGTTGCCGTTCCGGCCATACAGGAGAGCAGGCAGAGACCGTCCAACAGGCTGAAGGCCTCGCCGGTTTCCTCGGAATTGGTCAGCAACCACCAGGGAAGAGTGGTCTCCTGCGGTATTCAACGGCCTGGGCCATGGGAGCGGCGGCAAGCAGGCCGACGGCGAGCCCAAGGCCGAGTAAGTGGCCTTTCCCGTGGTCATGAGCAGATTCTCGAGACGGGAATGCGAATGCGAGGGAATGGCGAAATGGTGTTGGATAGTGTCCTTATCGCCGCCTCTGGCATCGCCCCGGGGCAAATCGACCCATTTACACCTTGTGAGAAAGGCGCTAAGACTGGCTAGTGCAATTAAGACCTATTCGCAGTTCAGGAGACTTCTTGATGCTTAAACGTAGCGCCGCAGCCTTCCTCGCCCTGGGCTTGCTCGTGGCTTCCGGCTCCGCCAACGCGGCGGACGAGACGGTGGTTCGGTTGACCATCAAGGACCACAAGTTCATTCCCGACCGCCTGGAGGTTCCCGCCAAGACCAAGATCGTCCTGGTCATCAAGAACGAGGATGCCGAGCCCGAGGAATTCGAAAGCCCCAAGCTGAAGCGTGAAAAGATCGTCCATCCCGGCGCCGAGATTCGCGTCATTCTCGGCCGAATCGATCCCGGCGAATATCCGTTCTTCGGCGAATATCACGAAGCGACCGCCAAGGGCGTCCTTATCGCAAAGTAGTAGGGGCGACTAACCGTTTGCCCAGTGGTAGGACCGCTCCGCTCGGGGCATGATTCCCTCATATCGTATGTGGGTATATGTGTCGCCCGAGTGGAGGGACCAACCATGGCCGATGTTTCCAAGAACCTGTTCCTCGCGGTGCTGCCCGGCGGCAGCTACTGGCTATTGGGACTACTGCTTCTGTAGCCGTAGCCAAGTCCGTTCGAGCGCGGCATGATTCGGGACGGCATACAGGCGTCTCGAAGGTGCGATGTGGCGGACGACATCATCATAGCGGCGGGGTGGCGCGCGGGCGCCATCGGCGATATCGTCGCGCTGCACGGGCGCTATTACGCGCAGCGCTGGGCCTTCGGCCCCTTTTTCGAGGCCAAGGTCGCCAGCGATCTGGCTGAGTTCATCAAGCAACTTCACCAGCATCCCAGCCAGTTATGGTGCGCCATGGATTCCATGGGCCGAGTGGTGGGGGCCATCGCCATCGACGGTCGCCATGGCCGCGACCAGGGGGCGCATTTGCGCTGGTTCATTCTCGATTCCTGCTGCAGGGGGCTTGGACTTGGCTCGCGGCTGCTGGACACGGCGTTGGCCTTCTGCCGGGACGCCGATTTCGCGCGGGTGTCGTTATGGACCTTCGAGGGATTGGTCGAGGCTCGTCGGCTTTACGAAAGCCGCGGCTTCGCCTTGGCCGAGGAACTGTCCGGTCAGACCTGGGGCAAGACGGTGACGGAGCAGCGATTCGAATTGATCGTCCAGGCGAAAAAATAGGGGAATGCGGAGGTAATTCTTCCGGACACGAAGGGGCTGGAAAATCTGGCGAACCAGACCGACAGGGCGACCAGGGGAATCGCGCAGCCGTTCAAAGCCGGGGCACTCAGTCTATGCGATTTCGGATAACACAAGGGATGCGTCGATCCCCGCCCGGCGCTTGAAGGCCTTGGTGTCAGTCGAACAAATCGGCAAAAGGGTCAATCTCCGTTTCGGGCCGTTTCTTCGGCGCTTTGGGGCGTAGGGGCGCCTTGGGCATCTGGAACGAGGAAAGGGCGTTCCAGACCTTGAGAAACAGGCTTTCGCGGCCATCCAGGATGCCTGCGTCCCGCTTTTGCCAATGAATCTCGCCCAGCCCGGTCTTGACGGACTGGGCCGTCGTGGCGGTCGGAGCGGTATCGACGACCGGTGCGGCCTCAATGGCCGGAACGGGCGCGGTAACCACCGGATCGGCGTCCTGAAGATGCGCGCGCCGAGGCCGAGGCGTCTTGGCCTTGGCGCGCTTGGCGGCGGAAGGGGAGGGCGTCCGCTCCGTGTCCGAAGCACAGGAGTTAGCATTGTCGCAAGCCGACGTTCCGCATTTCCTGGTCACTGCCGCGTCCATCCTGTCACATGGGGTCCGAGATTAGGTCTTATCAGATTCGCGGGGCGTTTTCGCCATGCCATGGTAGCCTGGGAGAAAGGGATCTCCAAGGGCGGTAACAGAAGGAGCGCCGCGCCGGTGCATATGGATGGTTCGGCCGCGTGCGTGCTTCGGAAGGGCTAGGCGTGAACAATGACCTCCACGGACCGCAATGCCGATTGGGTGGAATGGTGCCGCGCTCAGGCGGCGATGCTCCGGCGCCTGTCCGTCGCCGCCTGTCCGGCGGGGTTCGATCCCCAGGCGTTGGCGCAAGAGATCGAAGACGGGGCGACTGTGAAGGTCGATCAGGCGGCAGGATGGATGTTCCGCGCCTTGCTGGCCCTGGTGAAACTGGCGGCCTATGATGATCGCGGCCAATTGCAGCGCCTGGACTTCGCCCAGTCCCAACTGGCCCTCGTCTGGCGTTCGGGCTTTCGGCGTCATCTGAATCTGGACGATATCTGGCAGCAGGTCCGCGAGGCGGCTGGACAGCTTCGACCGACCGCCATCGAACTGCCCCGATCCTGCCCGGTTCTGATGGAGGACATGGCGCCAGGGGATGAAGTGGCCTTTGATGTCCGCACCATGGAGGCGAAGCTGCTGCGGGCGGGGCTGAACCGCCGAAGCGGCTGATGGTCGGATCTAGGATGCCGCCTGTCCCGGTCTCCCGCACCCCAATACGGAGAAAGGTGATGTAGTTCGGATACGTTCTCGATACACTCGGGGCGCGACGAGCCCTCTCAACCACCGTCTGGAGTCGGACCATGGATCACCGGTGCAAGCGAGCCGTTATCGTCGAGGATAACCCGCAGATGCGGACGCTGATCAAGGTCTTGCTGCATCAGTTCGGCGTGAAGGAGATCATCGAGGGGGAGGACGGGAACGAGGCCATGCGGGCCTTGCGGGACGGCGGGGCCGATGTAATCATCATGGATTGGATGATGCCGGGCATGGACGGCATTGAATGCACCCGGCGCATCCGGGCCGGGCAGGACGGGATCGACCCCGACATTCCCATCATCCTGGCCACCGGGGTCGAGGGGAGCAGTGCCGAGGCCATGGCTCTGGCGGCCGGGGCCAATTGCTTCATCAAGAAGCCCTTTTCCATCAAGGTGCTGCATGCGGCCTTCGTAAAGGTTCTGGGCGTGAGTCCTGCTCTGGCGAACTGACGGGACGGCGGTTCCCCACAGTGTCGGATGCAGGGCGTGCCGCAGCCGATTCACCACCAAGACACCAAGGACACCAAGAGGGCGACACGGTTTCTTGCCTTCCGTCATGCCCGTGCTTGTCACGGGCAACCACGCCCGTCCGTCTGGATTATCGGCTCATAAGGCTTTCAAGCGGAACCGCGCGGGTGGCCGGGACACGCCCGGCCATGACGAGAGAGTGAGGCTTGGCCGTTTGCGCCGCCCTCTTGGTGTCCTTGGCGTCTTGGTGGTGAATCGGCTTTCGAGTCCCATACCGAATGACGGCTTCACGTACAGGCAGACTCAGGCGCTCGATGAATCCACGCCGATGTAACAGGGGGCGGAAAAACTCCTTCCCGCCCCCTTTTTATCGTCACCCCCGTGCAGACGGGGGGGGCCATGCTGATGCAAGACTGGGCTTTAGCCACAAGATATTGAATGGTTGATGCATGGATTCCCGCTTTCGCGGCAACGACGGAGTTTTTCCGCACCCTGTTAAACCGGACCGCCGTGGGCTTGTCCCGGCCACCCACGCGGTTCCGCACGTCATCCACATGACGCAATAATCCGGACGGATGGCAGTCGTGCAATTCGACGATCCTTCAAGCTTATTTGATGCGAACATTGCGCAAATTGTACGTGCAGAATTTGATGTGACGACCGAGGGCGGAATTGTCCCGCATCACCCGTTCACAATGCGGACAGCACACAAGCTTCATTCGTTGTTTTTGCTCGGGCTTTTCCGCGAAGGCAGCATTTAGCTGATGGCCATGATCATGGATTTCGCGGAGCGTCATGAAAATCGACGCCACGGCCGTCTGTCTCTGAGTTTCAGATCGACCGCTACCGCGAGCCCATGCCTGGGCTATTTGCTCCGCGAGTTCGGCTAGATCATCGTCACGCATGGCGTGGACCAGCAAAAGGGCGACGGCCTAGGCCTCAAGATCGGTGACTGGCACATCAAGCGGACCTGCGTATTTCCGCGCGAAATAGACGCTGCCCACTGCAGCGACGGCCAAGATGGACAAAAGGCCCCATCCGACTGTCACGCCGATGCCAACGGAGATTGTCTTCGCAGCCATCGGCGCCATTGCCGCCGCCTTGGTCCCTGCAAGCATTCGCCCCCCCCCTATATCCATGAAATCCGTATGGTCTCGTCACAACTTCTTACACGAACGGGGGGGGGGAGAAAAGAACAATTGTTGCGAACAACTCGCATGATAATATTAATTTGCTTTAAATCGTGAGTTTGATTGTATGCATTTGCTTTTAGGTCAAGATGTGAATGCGTCGTGATAAATATAAACAGTCGGTAAATATACTATGATTCGTCATGGCGAACACTGAAGGCAAGGCCATGGCAACGGCGCGGTCGCTCGTTAAGACTGTTGCGATCGACGACAGTCCCGCGATTTGGTGGGGTGCTCTCCCCGCTTTCGCCTAGGTCCAATGGACATCCAAGCGGATGGAACGGAAATGGGACCGCGTGGGGGCGGTTTTGATGACGCTGCGTTAAATCCGCGACCACGGAGATCCGCGATCGGTAGGGCACGAACCGTCGACGTCCGCCGATCGGCGGACTGGACATGACCCATCGATCAAGCGATCAACTGCCCCAGATTGCGAGAGCATGATGTGAGATCTGGCCGCGCGGGCGCGGCATCGGCGGCTTTGCGTCATGGGATTGCGGAAAATCCAGCTTTCGGCAGATTGACCGCACTCGTCACGGGGGGGGAGCCGGTCCCCCCCGATGGTCCCGGCCGACGCCCGCCGAGGCGGCGTGGCCGGGAGGGGGCTCATCAGGCCAGTTCTTCCCGCAGGATGTCTTCGTCGGACGTGCCGTCGACGGCCTTGCCGCGGTTCAGTTCCTTCTCGACCAGGTCGACGCCGCGATCCCAGGCGTATTTAACGGCGACACCGGCCACCAGGGCGGTGCCCAGCGACACGACCAGACCGCCGCCGACGGCGGTCGCGGCCACCGCGGAAAACGCGGTGGCCAGCCCGGCACCGACGGTTTCCTTGCCGGTATCGATGGCTGCCTCGGTATTGGTGATGCGCTTTTCCTTCAGGAGGCGGACGTTCTTGGCCAGGGCGGCGGCGCCGCCGACCAGGGCGCCGAGAACGCCGACGCCGGGAACGGATTTCGCCAGATAGGGGGCTAGGTGAAAGGGCATTGCGATGGTCCTTGTGGTTTGGATGTCGGTCTTACTCTTCCCCGGCCGCGGCCAAAAGCGCATCGTCGGAAAGGTCGGGGGCGCCATGGCGGCGTCGCGCCCAGGCATAGAGCGCGGCCGCCCCGGCCAGTCCGGCGGCACCCAGAAGGAACGGCCCCCAGGCGCCGAATCCCAGGCCGAGTCCCAGGCCGAGTCCCTTGGCCGACAGCATGGCGCTGCCGGTTCCGGCGGCGGTGAGGGGGGTGACGGTATTGGCGCCAGCGGCCAACAGCGACGCGGTCGACCCGGCGCCCACGGCGGCGGCTCCGCCGGTACCGGTGACGGCGGCCGGAATGAATTTGGCGGCGATGGCGCCGCCGCCGACGGCCTTGCCCGCTCCGGCGGTCAGGGGCTTCAGAACCAGGAACTTGCCGGTGGTGCCGCCGATGACGGGGCTGGGGGCGACCATGAAGGTCTTGCCCACCAGGCCGCCGGTCTGCGTCGCGGCGTTCTGGACATTGATGGCGATCAGATCGCCGCCGCCGACCGGGTTCAGATACAGCATGCTGGCCGCCTTGGTTCCCGCGACGACGGGCGGCTGGGCGATGGTGAAGCTCTTGCCGGCCAGGGCGGGCAGGTTGACGGCGGCGGCGGTGCCTTCCACCTTCATCATCACCAATTGCCCCGCGCCAGCGCCGACTGCTGCGGCGGCCTTGGCGCCGGTGACCGGGGTCAGGGCGATCCAGTTGCCGATGCCGCCGATGGCGGTGGGAGTCTTGCCGACCATCACGGTCTTGCCGACCAGGGCCTGCAGTTCAGCCACCTGCCGGGTCGCGTCCAACTTGACGATGATCGGCGCCTGTCCGGCGGCGGTGGGGGTGATGGTGGCGAGATTGGTGGCCGCCGACACCTTGGTCACCGTCGCGGTCTGACCGGCGAGAGCGGAAACCTGGGACGCCTGCATGGCGCTTTCGACCTTGGCCAGGAGAAGGTCCTGCATCGTGTCTGCCTTTCTTTACGGCGGCGAGAACGCCGCTATGCGCCTGACGCCGATGGCGGCATCAAGGCGGACGGACCCGATCTGGCGCCGCGGCGCCGGTCGGACCCGTCCAACGGTTTGCGATCAGACCAGCGCGACGAAATAGCTGATCAGCGGTAGGCGCCAGGTGCGGCGAAGCGCCACCGAGGCCAGGCCGGCCACCGACAGAACCAGCACGCCCATGGACGAGAAGCCGAACAGCCACTTGCCGATCAGGGGAAGATGCAAGGCGAACATGGCCAGGACGCTCCACATCCACAGGACGAGGCCCTGCTTGGCGTGGAAATACACATATTCGTCGTCCCGGCTCATCAGCAGCGGGACGAAGCAGAGGATGCCCAGATAGCTCAGGCCCGCCATCAGATAGGAGCGGCAGCCACAGGGGGCGTTTTCGGTTTCGATCAAGATTGCCTCAGCCATTGTCGTGTCCTCTCTTAAGTCGCTTCCGCGGCGGCATTAACCTCCGCCTTGCAGTTCTTCAATCTGTCGACCAGATAGGCGGCACCCGCCAGCCCGGCGATGCCGACAAGCACAGGCCCCCAGGCGCCGAGCCCCAGGCCGAGTCCGAGGCAGACGCCCTTGCCGGTCAACATGGCGTTGCCGATGGCGGCGGTTCCGGCCGGAGAGCCGACGATGCCGCCCCCGACACCAAGGGCGGCGCCCCCGATTCCGACACCCGCGGCGGCCGAAGCCTTTGCCGGGACGGCGGAACTCGCCAAAATCTGCCCTCCAACCTGAGCGGCCATGACGCTAATCCTCAAATTCCTGTATGCAGCGCGGTCAGAATAATTGAAACAAGTGCCCAAGCAAACAGAAAATGCATTGATAGCTCTTCTCAACTTCTCTTGGGGGCTTGTGATCATAAGCCGGGGATCTCCATGCAATTCACCTTTGGTTACTGTGTGAGAATGATTTGCAGGTGCATTTGATGGGCGGAGTCTCGGCTTCGGTTTTGCTTGTCGTTGGGGTGTTCTACCAAGGCTCGATGAACAAGACTCATCGGGCCTTGGTCGGCCGCAAGGCGGCCGCGCCGCTCGTGCGGCGGAAGCCAAGGGTTCCGGAGGAACCCGCCCGGCGCCTGAGGGCCTCAGTGATCGGTTCCGATCACTGAGATTTGGTGTTCCTTATGGGTGTTGACGGTGGCTTGTCCGGTATGGCAGTCAGAAGTCCCCGGCAATGAGGTGCTTGCCATGCTTGATCTTTGGGATGCGACCGCCATGCTTGCCGTGGTCGTTTTGGTAGGGGCGTGGGCGGCGCGGCGATTCTACCGGGGCAAGGGCTGCGGGCTCGGCTGCGGCGGCTGCAAGACGACAAGAACGAGGAAGTGCGAATAATTCTCTTTTGCTGATGTCGAAAGAAAATGATAGTCGATTGCAACTTCTCGGCTGTCGTGACTTCGTTCTTATAACGTGTTGTCCTTTGCCCGGATCTCATGTTATTCACGTCACTTGTCGGACGGGGTCTGGCGTTTTCGGTCCCGCGCTACTTGATTGTGAGGAGAACAGAGGTGCCAGCTCAGATCGCCAACGGAGTTATTTGCCCCGCCGGAACCCCCGCCGGAGCCAAGGCCGCCGCCGCCATGGGCGAGATGGAGCGCGAAGGCGTTACCGCCAAGGCTGGTGCCGCCAAGGCTGGTGCCGCCAAGGGTGGGGCCGCCAAGGCCGCCGCCGCCGGTGAAATCGAGCGCGGCGCCGCCGCCAAGGCCGGTACCGTCGCCAAGACCGGAACCGCCGCGACCAAGGCTGGCGCGGGCAAGGCCGCCGCCGCCGTTGCCGCTCCGGCGGCCCCGGCCAATGTC